>NZ_JBIRUB010000017.1:0-165428 GCF_044334985.1 Embleya sp. NPDC020630 | reverse complement strand
GCGTGCCGGAGAAGCAGCCGCATAGTGGTTCTCTTCGGCTGTTTCTCCGGTGCGGCGAGGCGAGCGCAGCGAGGAGCCCGAAGGGCGGATGCCGGACGACGCGGCCCCGCCAAGATCCGCCGGACAGGACCTAGGGCTTCACTCGCAGGCCGGCGATCAGGATCTGCGCCAGCCGCCGCGCGTCGTAGCGCGCGTCGTTGTCGGCGCCGATGCAGAGGTTGCCGACACCGCGCATCAGCTCGTACGCCTCGATGTCGGGGCGAATCTCGCCGGCGGCGGCCGCGGCGGCCAGCAGTTCGGTGCACACCGGCAGGAGCCGATCGAGGAAGTAGTGCAGCAGCGCCTCGAAGCCGGCGTTGTCCGACTGCAACACGGCCGCGAGGCCGTGCTTGGTGACCAGGAAGTCGACGAACAGGTCGATCCAGCGCCCCAGCGCGGCGTACGGGGTCGCGCCGGTCGCGAGCAACTCCGGTCCGGCCTCGGCGCAGGTCTGCACCTGGTGCCGATACACCGCGATGATCAGGTCCGCCCGGGTCGGGAAGTGGCGGTAGATCGTGCCCGTGCCGACTCCGGCCCGGGCCGCGATGTCGCGCACCGGGGCCTCCACGCCCGAGGTCACGAAGACCGCGGCTGCGGCATCGAGCAGGATCTCCTCGTTGCGCCGCGCGTCCACGCGCTTGGGCCGCTCCACGCCGTCCTTCACCCTGCCGCCCCTCTCCCGCCGGATCCGCCGTCGGAACAGCGTTCCGCTTGTCCATGATGCCAGAGCGGGCACGGCGGGCCGGCCCCCGTTCGGCGCGACGATCGCGCGTGCCGGTCCCGGCGTGGCCGCCGCCTCCCTGCCGATCCGGTCGGCCCGCCGCCGGTGCGCGATACCGTGCGGGCCGGCCGCCGCGTCCCGGCCTCGCCCATCGTCGTGGCGCAAGTCCCGTGGGCCCGGCAGGCGTCGGCACCGCGGCAGGCCGGGGCGCCGACCTGCGGCGAGGGGGCCTTGGCCGCGGGGGCGGACGGGCGGATGCCGGCCCTCGCCGGGGCCGTGCTCGACAGGCCGGCCGACCGTGTCGGGCATGGCACGTTCGTGGCCGGGATCATCGCGGCGCGGCCGACGCCCGGGATCGGAGTTGGTCGGCATCGCCCCGGGCAGCCGCATGCTCGCCGTGCGCGCGTGCACCGCGCCGGGCGCCGTCACCGTCGGCGGCCTTGCCTGCGCCATCGTCACAGCGGTCCACGCGGGCGCACGGCGCCGAGGCGGACGATCCGCAGAGCTTCCCGGCGGCGTATCCCGACGTGCTCGCGGCCGACGCGACCTCGGCCCGGACGGCGCATGCGCGGCGTACTCCCAGGCCCGACCCGTGCCTGGCCCCGGCCGCGCCGGGCGGGTCGGTCCCGAGCGCGGGACCGGCCGGTCCGGGCCGCTTCGCCGGGAGCGGGGTGCGGCCGGTGGCGGTTCGGCGCCATGCGGAAGAGCTGCCACGGCCGGACCGACCCGGGCGACGGGTCCCAGGGCGGCGAGCCGGACCGGTGGCCGAACTCGGGCCGGCCCGCCGCCCTTCCGCCTCCTCGGCCGATCGGCGCCTCACCACCACCGAGTCTTCGCCGCGCCGCCCCGCCTACCCCACCCGCGCCCCCTGCGCCCCCTGCGCCCCCTGCGCCCCCTGCGCCGCCAACCGATGCCGGGCCGCGCGCCGTTCCGCCTGGCGGGCCGGGTTCGGTACCGGGGCCGCCAGCAACAGGGCGCGTGTGTACGGGTGTTCGGGGTCGGTGGTGACTCGCGCCGCGTCCCCGCATTCGACGATCTCGCCGCGCGACATCACCGCGACCCGGTCGCTCACGTGGCCGACCACCGACAGGTCGTGCGCGATGAACAGGTAGGCCACGCCCGTGGCCTGCTGGAGTTCGACGAGCAGGTTGATCACCTGTGCCCGGGTGGACAGGTCGAGCGCGCTCACCGGCTCGTCGCAGATGATCAGGCGCGGCGCGGGCGCGAGCGCGCGGGCGATGGCGACGCGTTGCCGCTGGCCGCCGGAGAGTTCGCGGGCCGAGCGCTCGGCGGTGTCCGCCGGGAGGCCGACCGCGTCGAGCAGTTCGCCGATCCGCTCACGCGCCGCCCGGCGGGTGTGCGTATGCCGCGCGGTGAGCGGTTCGGTGAGGATGTCCCCGATGGTCATCGACGGGTTCAGCGAGCCGTAGGGGTCCTGGAACACCACCTGGATGTCCCGGCTCAGCCCGCGCCGCGCCCGGCGGCCAAGGCCCTCGATCCGGGTGCCGGCGAAGGTGATCGTGCCGCCGGCCACCGGCGCGAGGCCGAGTACCGCGCGCCCGAGGGTGGTCTTGCCGGAGCCGGACTCGCCGACCAGGCCGACGGTTTCGTGCGCGTGTACCTCCAGACTCACCTCGTGCAGCACGCGCAGCGACGGGCGCCGCCGACCGCCGCTGCGGTACTCCACCACCAGTTTGTCGACGGCGAGCAGCGGCCGCGGCGCGTCCGCGGTGGCCGTCGCGTTCACCGGTTCCATACGATCACCTCGTTCTCCACGCGGACGCAGCGCACCACGCCGTCGCGGTGGGTGGTCGGCTCCGGGTGGACCGCGCAGTCGGGTGCGGCGTACGCGCAGCGCGGAGCGAATCGGCAGCCGCTGGGCCGGTCGTGGACCGAGGGCACCCGGTCCGGGATGGTGGGCAGTCGGCTCCGGGCGCCGGCGCCGTCCGCGATGGCGGCGAGCAGCGCGGCGGAGTACGGGTGCGCCGGGCGGGCGAACAGGTCCGCCGAGGTCGCGGTTTCGACGATCTCCCCGGCGTACATCACCGCCACCCGGTCGCAGATGTCCGCGACCACGCCCAGGTCGTGGGTCACCAGGATCATCCCCATGCCGTGCTCGCGCTGGAGCGAGCGCAGCAGGTCCAGGATCTCGGCCTGCACGGTGACATCGAGCGCCGTCGTCGGCTCGTCCGCGATCAACAGGTCGGGTTCGGCGGCGACCGCGCCCGCGATCAGGATGCGCTGGGCCATGCCTCCGGAGACCTGGTGCGGGTAGGCGGCGAACACCCGGGCGGGGTCGGCGATGCCCACCCGGTCCAGGAGTTCCAGGGCCCGGCGGCGGGCGGCGTCGCGGGACAGACCCAGGTGCGCGCGCAGCGGCTCGACCAGTTGGCTGCCGATCCGAAAGCTCGGGTCGAGATTGGACATCGGGTCCTGCGGGATGTAGCCGATCCGGCGCCCGCGCAGCGCGTTCACCTCCCGCTCGGACAGCGCCGCGAGGTCACGCCCGTCGAACACCACCCGTCCGGCCCGGATCTCGCCCCCGGCGGGCAGCAGGCGCAGTACGGCCAGCGCGGTTTGCGTCTTGCCGCACCCGGATTCGCCCACCAGGCCCAGGATTTCGCCCCGATCCACGCTCAGTGACACCGCGTCCACGACGGCGGCCTCGCCACCGGGCGTCGGGTAGGCGACCTCCAGGCCGTCCACCACGAGCAGCGCGCCGGTGTCCACGCCCACCGCCCGCTCGCGGGCCGACCCCCGTACCCGCCGACGCCGCGACGCCGGGGCCGGCTTGGGCACGTCCTCGAAGGCGTCCCGCAGTCCCGCGCCGAGCAGCGTGACCGCCAGCACGGTGAGGGTGATCGCCGCGCCCGGCCACACCGACAACATCGCGTTGTCGTACACGTGTACCGAGGCGTCGTTGAGCATCGCCCCCCAACTGGCCCGGTCCGCCTCGCCCAGGCCGAGGAAGGCGATGCCGGATTCGATGATCAGCGCGAGGCCGAAGATCAACGACGCCTGGGTGATGATCGGGACCCGCACCACGCGCAGGATGTGCCGCCCCATGATCCGGGGGTCGGACAGGCCGGCGACCCGCGCGGCGTCCACATACTGCTCCCCGCGCACCCGTTTCACCTCGCCGCGCACCAGCCGAAAGACGGGGGCGGCGGTGAGTACGCCGAGCACGACCATCGAGCCGACCAGGCCGGGCCCCTCCACCGCGACGAGGGCGAGCAGGACCACCACGCCGGGAAGGGCCAGGAACAGATTGGCCACCCAACTCGACAGCGCGTCCCACCAGCCGCCCACGTAGCCGGCCGCGAGCCCGGTGGGCACGCCGATCAGCAGCGCCACCCCGGTGGCGATGGCGCCGGCGAACAGGCTGGTGCGGCTGCCGTACAGCAGCCGGCTCAGTACGTCCCGGCCGGAGCCGTCGCCGCCGAGCGGATGGGTGCTCGACGGGTCGGCCAGGACCGCGTCCAACGCGGCCTTGTTGGGACCGTGTTCGCTCAACAACCCCGCGAACACGCCGGTCACGATCACCAGCAGCAGCACGGCCGACGCGGCGACCGCGATCGGGTCCCGGAGGAAGCGCCCGGCGGGCCCGTGCCGGCGCGGTGCGGCGGCCGGGACGGACTCGGCCGCGGGCCTGCCCCGTTGCGCGGACTCCGCCGGGGCCTGAGCGGCGGTCGGCGGCGCGATGGCCGCGGTCTGGTTGTCGTTCATCTCATGCCGACTTTCGGATCGAGCACGCCGGTCGCCAGATCGACGACCAGGTTGACGGAGACCACGACGCACACACTCACCAGGACGACCCCCTGCACGGTGGGTACGTCCGACTGCGAGGTCGCGCCGATGGCCAGCGAACCGAGACCGGGCAGCGCGAAGATCTGCTCGATCACCAGCGCGCCGCCGAGCAGCCCGATGAACTGGAGGCCGACCACGGTCAGCGCGGGCGGGGTCGCGTTGCGCAGCACGTGGACCAACAGCACGCGCCGTGGCGGCAGTCCGCGGCTGCGCAGGGTCCGTACGTAGTCCCGCTCCAGGACCGTGGCCACCGCGTTGCGGGTCTGCTGGGCGATCGCGGCGATCCCGGAGACGGCGATGGTGGCCACCGGGAGCACCAGCGAACGGGCCCAGTCCACGGGCGATTCGGCGAACGGTACATAGCCGGTGGCGGGCAGCCAGTCGAGCTTCACCGCGAACAGCGCCACCAGCAGGATGCCCACCCAAAGGCCCGGGATCGCGAAGCCGGCCACGGCGAGCACGTGCACCGAGCGGTCCACGATCCCGCGCCGGATCGCGGCGAACAGCCCGAGGGCGATGCCGAACAGCGCGCAGACCAGGGTCGCGGTCAGGGTCAGGGACAGCGTCACCGGCAGTTTGGTGCCGATCGAGTCGGAGACGTCGAGGCCGGTGGTCCACGAGGTGCCCAGGTCGCCGCGCAGCGCCGCCCACAACCAGTCCAGGTAGCGCGGCACGACCGGCCGGTCCAGGCCCAACTCCTCGCGTTTGGCCGCCAGTTGTTCGTCGGTGGCGGACACGCCCAGGATGCCGCGGCCCGGGTCGGGCAGCAGGTCCATCAGGAAGAAGGTCAGCGCGGAGACCACGAGCAGCAGGGCGACGGCCGAGATCAACCGACGGGTGAGGAAGGTGATCATGGCGACGCTCAGCCGGCGAGTTTGTAGTCGGACAGGGAGAAGAAGGTCTGTCCGGGCTGGTTGCTCAGCGTGATCCGCTTGGCCGAGAACATCACCGTCTCGCCGCGGAAGAGCGGCGCGAACCAAGCCTGTTCGACCACGTGTGCGTTCAACTGCCGATACAGCGGGCCCTGGTCCTGATCGCTCGCCTTGGCGATCCGTGCCAGCAGGTCGACCGCGACCGGGTCGTTGACCTTGAACGGATTGGTCGGCGCGGTGGGGGACAGCAGCGCGTTGGCGTCGATCCAGTTCTGCGTGGTGCCCCAGACGTACATGAACGCCGGGAATCGGCCGCTGAAGTACTGCACGGAGAGCTGGTTGGTGCTCACCGGGGTGTACTCGACCTTGATGCCGACCTGGTTCAACTGCTCGGCCAGCACCGGGTAGATCGCGGGCACGAAGGCGTTCTCGCTGGGCAGGCTGAGCTTGAAGCCGTCGGGGAAGCCGGCCTCGGTGAGCAACTGCTTGGCGCGGGCCGGGTCGTAGGGATACTTGCGGTCCAATTCCGGGTCGTACGCCGGGGATCCGGCCGCGAACATCTGCGTGGTGGGGGTGCCGACGCCGGCCATGATGGCCTTGAGGATGCCGGGGCCGTCGACCGCGTGGTTGATCGCCTGGCGCACGCGGGCGTCCTTGAGCGGCGGGGCGATCTTGCCGTCCCGGTCGACCAGCCACAGGCCGGTGACCTGGCCGGGTTGGCGGGTCACGGTCAGGCCCGCCTGTTTGGCGGCGTCCATCCGGGCCGGGGCGCCGATGCCGGCGTCGGCCTGGCCGGTGAGCAGCGCGGTGGTGCGGGCGTTGGTGTCCGGGATCGCCTTGATCACGACCTTGTCGAACGGGTACGCCGCGGGGGTGCGGTAGCGCGGGTTGCGGGTGTAGGTGTAGCGGTCGCCGCGGGTGGTGTGGCCGGTGTCCAGGATGTACGGGCCGGTGCCCACGGGTTGTGCGTTGGCGTCGGCGAAGGCTTTGGGGCCGACCATCATCCCGGCGACCAGGCCGAGGTTGAACAGCAGCGCCGGATCCGGGGTTTTCAGGGCCAGTTCGACCTCGGTGGGGCTGTTGACCGTGACGCCGGCGACGGTGGCGACCGCGAACGAGCTGGGTCCGTTGCTCGTGGCCATGCGGTCCAGGTTCTGTTTGACCGCGGACGCGTCGAACGGGGTGCCGTCGCTGAACGTGACGCCCTCGCGCAGGGTCATCCGCAGGTGCCGGCGCTCGGGGTCGGTGTAGGTCCACGCGGTGGCCAGCCCCGGGCCGACGCTCTGGTCGGGGTTGACCGTGGTGAGCGCGTCGTACAGGGGCTGGAGGTAGGCGAGCATGTTGCCCCCGGCCGTCTTCGCCGGGTCCAGGCTCGCCGCGTCGGCCGCGGCGGCCAGGGTCAGGGTCTTGCCGCCGGCGCCCTTCGAGGTGTTCGAGCCGCCGCAGCCGGCGACGGCGGCCACGACGAGTCCGGCGGTGGCGAGGGCCGCTACGCGGCGGCGTCCCAGGATGGTCATGACTGGTCCTTAGTCGAATTCGCGGGACGAATTCGGGAATCGAATTCCCCGGTGCGGTCGGCCGGCCGAAATGTTGGCCGTTACACGTAACGGAAGCGTGCGGTCGGGATACCCGGCGTATTCACGCGACGGTTACGTGGGTCGATGGATATGGCCGGGCATTTCGGCCGACCTCGCGGCGTGCTCGAATCGCCGCCGGACGGCCCGGGGATGCGGGTGGGCGCGGCCGGTGCTGCGGCGGTGCGGGTGCGGTGGCGCGGATGTGGTGCGGGCGCCGGGTGGGGCGGGCCGAGCGGGCCCGGGTGGGCCGAGCGAGCCGGGTCGGTCGGCCCGGGTGGGCCGGTCGGGTCAGGCCGGGTGGGCCGCCCGCCACGTGTTCGCCTGGGCGGCGATCAGCGCGGTGAGGTCGCCCATCGCGACGTTGTAGTCGACGGTGTGCGTGCCCAGCGGGACGGACAGGCCGCTGTCGGGGAACATCCCGGCGCCGCCGGTGATGTCGAACCAGGTCGCGGTGCCGTTCGCGTCCTGGGTGAAGGCGCACTTCCCGCTGATCCTGTCCTGGTACCGGGTGTAGCCGGACGGGTCGTCGGCCAACTCGTACGCGGACAACACGTGCGCGAGGTGGCCGCGCGGGTTGAGCCAGTTGCCGTCCATCAGACGGCGGGTGGGCATGTACATGTCCAGCGGTGTCGCCGTGTCGGCCGCAGTGCCGCGCAACAACGCGGCCGGGTTGACGCACATCATCTGGTGCCCCGGTATGGGTGTGCGGCCGAACGCCGATCCGGCCGGGAGCCCGCCCCCGGGCGGCAGCGCGTAGCTGTTGTACGCCACCACGCACCCGGTCGGGATCGGCGCCTGGGGCCCGGAGCGTACGCACGTGGGGATGTGCTGGAACGTCGAGGCCGGGTCGGCGCCACCGCCCTGGGTCCCACCGATCGGCACCTGGAGGTAGCCGCCGAGCAGCACCGCCGACACCAACCGGTCCTGCACGGCCGGGTTGCCGTCGATCTCCTGCTGCATCACCCGGGACAACACGCCGGTGCCCTGGGAGTGGCCCAGGAGCACCACACCGCGCCGCTGGTGGGTGACCGGGTCGGTGTTGTGGTTGGCCCAGTAGTCGCGCCAGGCGTCCAGGACGTCGCGCGAGCCGGTCTCCGCGTCCAGCGGCACGCCCAGGCCGCCGACCAGCAGTTCGGAGAAGGACGCCTGCCGATACATCGGGGCGAACACCCGACACGTGCCGGCGAAGCGGCCGATCTGGTCGAGGGCGGCCGCGAGCGCGCTGTTGGACGGGCTCGGGGGCAGGGATCCGATCCGCAGGAGCGGGTTGGGCAGCAGGTCGACGGTGGGGTACGCGTAGAAGCAGTCGATCTGCGGGTTCGCCGGCGCGGCGAACGGCTCGGGTACGCGCGAGCCGTCGGCGCGGACCGAGGTGGCGTCGAGCGTGGTGGTCGCCCCGTTGAGGTAGCGGGCGCTGAACGTGCCGTCGGGGCCGGGGCGTTGCGGGTTGCCGGCGAGGTCCTGGTTGCACGGGTTGGTCGCGATGCCGGGGCGACAGAGCCAGACCGTCTCCTTGAGCGGGGAGGTCAGGCTCTTGCCGGCCGCGTCGGCGGTCGAGGTGGTGTTCGCCGGGATGTTCGTGGCGGTGTTCGCGGCGATGTTCGTGGCGCTGTTCGGCGTGCTGTTCGGGGCGGCGGACGTGCCCGTCGGGATGACGGCGGCGGCCAGGGTCAGGGACAGCGCGCCCAGGGCGAGGAGGATTCTCGATCTGCTCATGGCGTGAGCTCCGATCCAGGTGTCGTGAACTTTCGACGGGATGGAACTTACTAAGGACTAAGTAAATAATCTAGAGTGCCGATGTGACTGAGAATTCGGATGCACGTAAACCAGCCGTCGGCCGCGCGCGGGGCCGCACCAAGGCGCCGACCGCGAAGGGGGAGGAGCGACGTCGGGAGATCGTCGCCGCCGCGTCGGAATTGTTCGCCCGGGCGGGCTTTCGCGGCACCGGTATGGCGGAGGTGGCCCAGCGGGTCGGCATCACCGAGCCCGGCCTGCTCTACCACTTCGGCAGCAAGGAGGGCCTGCTCCGGGCCGTGGTCGAGCACCGGGACCTGCGCAGTCAGGCATTCGCCCGGGACATCGCCGCGGTGGGCGGGCTCCAGGCGCTGCGGGAGATGCCCGCGTTCGCCCACCGCAACCGCGAACAGCCCGGTCTGGCCAAGCTGTTCGCGGTGCTGCTCGCGGAGAACCTGGATCCGGGCGACCCGGAGCACGACTTCTTCGTCCGGCGCTACCGCGAGATGCGCGCGGTGGTCGCCGGGATGATCCGCGAAGGCCAGCGCGGCGGCGAGATGCGGGCGGACGTGAGTCCGGAGCTGAAGGCGATCGAGATCCTGGCCGCGCTCGACGGCATCGCCTCCCAGTGGCTGCTCGATCCCGAGGAGGTCGACCTGGTGGTCAGCATCGAGGAGTACGCCCGGACGCTGATCCGGGACCTGGCCACCGATCCCGAGCCGGCCGAGACCGGCGCGCCCGAGGAGGTACAAGGATGATCGACGGCGGCGGTCGGGACTTCCCGCCCGCGTTTCTGTGGGGCGCGGCCACCGCGGCCCACCAGGTCGAGGGCGGCCTGACCGACAACGACTGGATCGACTGGGAGAACGCCGGCCGCACCGCCGAACCCAGCGGCGCGGGCATCGACCAGTGGTGCCGCTGGCCGACCGACATCGCGCTGCTGGCCGAACTCGGGCACACCGCGCACCGGATGTCGATCGAGTGGTCCCGGCTCGCCCCCTCGCGCGGGGTGTGGGACGCCGCCGCGTTCGACCACTACGCGCGGGTGCTTGACGGTGTGCGCGAGCACGGCCTCGCGGCGTTCGTCACCCTCCAACACTTCACCCTGCCGCGCTGGTTCGCCGCGTCCGGCGGCTGGCTCGCGCCCGACGCGCCCGAGATCTTCGCGGAGTTCGCCGCCGAGGCCGGGCGGCGGCTCGGGGATCGCATCCCCTTCGCGGGCACGATCAACGAGCCGCAGATCGTCGCGTTCAACGGCTACCTGAAGGGCAACCACCCACCCGGGTACCGCGATCGGGATCGGATGGTCGCCGCCAACGAGAGCCTGATGCGCGCGCACGACGCCGCCGTGACCGCGCTGCGCGCGACCGCGCCGAACACGCGGGTGGGCGTGTGCCTGCAACTCCCGCTGATACAACCGGCCGACCCGGACGGCGCCGCCGACGTCGAACTGGCGGACTGGTACCGGGAGATGCTGGTCACCCGGCACCTGGAACACCTGCGCAACGCGTCCGATGCGGGCGACTGGGTGGGCGTGCAGTACTACACCCGCGCCCGGGTGAACGCGGCGCTGGAACAGCAGCGACTGGGCGAGCCGCCGGCGGGCACGCCCACCACGCAGATGGGGTGGGAGGTCTACCCGGACGGGCTCACCGAGATGTTGCGGTCGGCCGGCAAAACCACCGGCCTGCCGATCTACATCACCGAGAACGGCATCGCCACCACCGACGACGCCGAGCGGGTGGCCTACCTGGACAGCCACCTGCGCGCCGTCCGGGCGGCCCTCGCGGACGGCGTCGACGTGCGCGGATACCTCCACTGGTCCGCGTTCGACAACTTCGAGTGGACACACGGCTACCGTCCCCGCTTCGGCCTGATCGGCATCGACCGCGCCAACGACCTGCAACGCGTGATCCACCCCAGCGCCCGCGCCTACCAGCGAGTGATCACAACGGGTCGAATAGCCGCCCTCCACGAACCCGACATCGACCCGGCAGCCGACCCGAGGGAGCCGCCGGCCGCCGGCCGCGCGGGGACCGGGCCGGGGCGCCGCTCGGGCGGTGGGACGGGACTTCGTTTCGGGTCCGAAAATTCCGAGTTGTCCGGCCGTTCGGCCGGCTTGTCGAAGGAGATGCTTGTGCGGATCGATCCACCTGTGGTGCGACTGTTGCAGCGTGTGGCCGCCGGGGCGCAGCCCGAGCCGCGGGATCTGGCGCTGCGGCGCGCGCAGTCCGCCGCCACCATGCGGCTCGCGGCGTTCCCGCCGGGCCCCGACATCGAGGTCACCGAGCACACCGTGCCCGTCGCCGACGGCGACATCGCGGTGCGGGTGTGGCGGCCGAGGAACCCGCAAACGCCCGTCCCCGCCTACTTCTTCCTGCACGGCGGCGGCTGGGTACTGGGCAACCTGGACACCGCCGAGGCCGAGTGCGGACCCGTGGCCTCGCTCGTCCCGTGCGCCGTGGTCCACGTCGACTACCGGCTCGCCCCCGAACACCCCTTCCCCACCCCGCTGGACGACTGCCTGACCGCCTACGCGTGGCTCCTTCAACACGCCGGCGAACTCGGCATCGATCCGAACCTGGTCGCCATCGGCGGCGCGAGCGCGGGCGGCAACCTGGCCGCCGCGATGTGCCTGGCGCTGCGCGAACGCGGCCTGCCGCAGCCCAGCCTCCAGGTCCTGGACGCCGCGCCGTTCGACCTCACCCCGATGCCGGACCCCGTCGCCGCCGGCGAACCGGCCCGACCCGGCCTGTCCGTCGCCGAGTTCAACATGTTCGCGCGGCACTACGTGCCGGAAGCCGAGGCCGCCGTCAACCCGCTGGTATCCCCGCTGCGCGCCGCCGACCTGTCCGGCCTGGCCCCGGCCCTGGTCGTGGTGGCCGAATACGACCCACTGCGCGACCAGGCCGAGGACTACCTCGCGGCGCTGCGCGCCGCCGACGTCCCCGCCGCCGGCATCCGCGTACTCGGCCACATCCACGGCGGCTGGGTCGTCCCGGCCACGGTCACCCACACCCTCGTCAACGAAATGCGCGCCGCAGCCCTGCGCCACGCCTTCGCCGGAACCCTGGTCGGCCCACTGACCCCACGCCTGATCGACCGCCTCGCCGCCGCCGAGCAGGCCCCGCAGCCCGCCTGACCGGCGGCCCGGCACCTCCGGGCCGAACCGGGACGGCGGCCGGCGCCGCACGCCGCGACACGTGCCCGTCGCGGCGTGCGGCGCCGGGTTCAGCGGACCGTGACCTCGTCGACGAACACGACGGCTCGGCCCGTGCCACCCGCGCCCCGACGCTCGAACTGCACGCCGATCTCCCGGATGTCGCCGGGCGAGCCGACCCCGGCCAAATTGAGGGTCAAGGTCGTGGCGTCCGGCCCGAGCGGAACGGCGCCGGCGTCGTACCACGTATTGGCGGCGGTGGTCTTGACGTAGAGCTTGGCCGTGCCGCCCGATGCCGTGGCCCGGACCGTGGCGGTCAGAGTTCGGCGACCGGACAGGTCGAACTGCGCGCGGCGGTCCACGTACGCCTCCGGGGCCGCGAGGTCGATCTCGGCGCCGAGCGAACGGCCGCCCTCACTCGCCCAGTCGCTCGTGCTCGCGGGCGCGGTCGCGGTGAGGTAGCCGGTCCAGCCCTCGGTACCGGACTCGAAACCGGAGACCAGGGTCGGCGCGGCGATCGCGGTGACGTCGTCCACGTACACCGCGCTGCGCCCGCTCGCGCCCGGGGCGGGCCGGAACAGTACGCCGATCTCGCGGACGTCGCCGAGGTCGGCCACGCGGCTCAGATCCAGACTCAACACCGCGCCGTTCGGGCCGACGCGGACCGCTCCCCCGTCGTACCAGGCCGACCCCGCGCCGGTGCGGATGTAGAACTTGGCGGTGGTGCCGGCGGCGTGGTTGCCCCACTCGGCGGTGCGGACCGTCGCGGTCAACGCGCGGTATCCGGTGAGGTTTTGCGGGGCGACGCGATTCAAGTACGCCTCGGGGGCGGCCAGATCGACGTCCGCCTTGAGGGATCGGCCGCCCTGCGTCGCCCATTCGTCCACCGACCAGGGCCCGGCCAGTACCTGCCAGCCGCCCCAACCCTGCGTGCCGGACTCGAAGTCCGCAAGCGGGACGGGTGTTCCGGCGGGGATGGGCCCGCCCTCGGTGCGCGCGGACAGGGCGATCTCACCGCGCGTGATCGTCCACGGGTCGCCCATCAGCCGGGCCGCACCGGTGTTGGCGGTCGGCCGCCACTGGTCGTTCCAGGCCATGAAGTAGGCGGTGGCCGGGAATCGGGTACGGATCGCGTCGATCCACTTCCCGTAGTCCAACGGCACGTCGATCACCCCACCGGGACCGCTCCGCGGCCCGATCTCGGCGAACGCGAACGGCTTTCCCAGCGCGACGAGTTCGTCGTACCCCTGAACGGCGGCGGGCTCGCGCACATAGCAGTCCAGGCCGACGACATCGGTATACGCCCCACCCGGGTAATAGGACGAGCGTTTGCCGTAGTTGCAGTCCGGCGCGTACACCCACAGCAGGTTGTGCAGGCCCTTGACCTCGGTGAGGTAGCCGTACATGTCACGCCACACCGCGGCGAACGTCTGCGGATCCTGCGCGCTCCACCAGAACGAGTCGCCGTTCATCTCGTGCAACGGCCGGAACAACACCGGCACGCCCGCATCGGCGAGATCGCGCAACCCCTCCGCGACCCGGTCGAGTTCGGCCTGCCAGCGCCGACCGGTCCCGGTGGTGCGGTCGGTGAGCCGATCGAACGTGGCCAACTTGCTGAACAGCCCGCTCCAGTCCGGCTGATCCGGATTGGGCAGGTGGGCGCTGACGGTGACCAGGCCACCGGACGCCGCCCAGTCCTTCAAGGTCGCGTTGCAGGTGTGGTCGATGGCGTTGCCGTCATGCCCGTAGTCGCACCCCAGCAGCCCGGGATACGCACCGGTCTGCGCCTTCGACTCCTCCACCTGGGCGAGGGAGAACGTCTTCCCGCTGTATCCGGCGAACTGCCCGGACACCACCCGATTCTGTGCCCGATTGCCCAAATGCCCGAGCCAGTCCCGGACATCGCGGGTGGCGGACGTGGCCTGCGGATCACTCGGCGGCACCGAATGCGCCCGAGCCGCCGACACCCCCGTCCCCGCCGAAACCACCACCGCAGCCACCAAGGCCGCACATCTTTGCCCCCATCGCGATCGCACGCAGCTCAACCCCCGTCGAAAGTGATCATCACGACGGCACACAGGCTAGCCACGCCGGCGGCACCGGGGTCGACGCTGGGGCGATGATCTCGCGGGTTTGGGCTGAATACCGCCGCGCCCCCGCGGCCCCCGACCTCTGGTCGCCCCCGGCACCTCCCGCGCCCCAACGCCGGTCGCCGCCCTGAGCCCGCGTCTCGCCCGCGGCGAAGCCGTGTCCGCCCCCGCGCTCACCGGCTCCCGCGTGGTTCGCGACCGGGATCGGGAGGACCCCGGCCACCTCCACTTCGACGCGCCTTCCCCCGATGTGCCGGCCGGCCTGGAGGAGCGACTGGAGGCAGGCCGGCTACCGGACTTCGTCCGCACCCGGCTGCCGGGACCGGGCGGCCCCGGTGTCCGTCGGTGCGCACAGGGTCCGGCGGACCGCGTCACGGAGCCAGCGGTGGGCGCCGTCGGCGGTGTGCCGGGGGTGCCAGGCCATGCCGATGGTCACCACCGGCAGGTCCAGGGGGATGTCCAGCAGGTGCAGGCCGAGGACCTCGGCGTCCCGGGTGAGGAGTGAGTGGGCCGCGCCGGGGAGTGCGGCGGGTACGAGGCAGACGACGTCGCCGCGGGCGGCCAGGGTCATCGCGGCCAGGTGAGCGGGCAGGACGATGCCGACGCGCCGCCGCAGGCCGTGCTCGGCCAACGCGGCGTCGAGGGGGCCGGTGAACCTGCCGCGACGGCTGACCGCGACATGTTCGGCGGCGGCGAGCCGGGCCGGCGTCAGCTTCCCCTCGGTCAGCGGATGGCCCGGCCGGACGGCCGCCACCATGCGCAGCTCGACCAGTGTCTCGACCCGGGTCTCCGGGTCCACGTGGTCGATCGAACCGACCTCCAGGTCGATCCGGCCGTCGCGCAGGGCGGGCCCGGCCTCCAGTTCCTCGGCCCGGATCCGGAACGAGACACCCGGCGCCTCCCGCCGACCCAGCTCCAGCAGCCCCGGCGCCAGCGCCGAGCCGACCACGTCGGCCGCCTGGAGCGTGAACGTACTGCGCAGTCCGGCAGGGTCGACACTCGCCCCGGGCCCGAGCAGCGCCCCCAGGCTGCGGACGACCGCGGCGGCCTCCTCGCGCAGGGCCTGGGCGCGCGGGGTGGGAACCATCGCCTGCCCGGCCCGGACCAGGAGGGGGTCTTGGAGGATGCGGCGCAACCGGGCGAGATTGCGGCTCATCGCGGCGGGCGAGGTATGCAGCCGCGCGGCGGCGCGCGTCACGCTGTGCTCGGCCAGCAGGGCATCCAGCGCGATGGCGAGATTGGCGTCGATGACCGGATCCGGGCTGCTCACCAGCATTATTCCATTTCAGTCAATGATTCCGTGCCGAAGTTCCCATTGTGGCATCACGGCGCTCCTCAGCAGGATGAGGGACGTAACGAACCGGCACGACACACGAGGTTTTCCATGATCGTCATCACCGCTCCCACCGGGAACATCGGCCGTCACCTGCTCTCCGGGCTGCTGGAATCCGCCCCCGCCGCGGGCGAGGAACTGCGCGTGATCGTGCGCGACCCCGCCCGACTCCCCGAACAGGCGCGCGGAGCCGTCGACGTGGTCACCGGCTCGCACGCGGACGCCGACGTCCTCGACCGGGCCTTCGACGGCGCGGACGCCGTCTTCTGGCTCGTCCCCCCGGACGCCGCGCTGACCCCGCACGACGCGTACATCGGCTTCAGCCGCCCCGCCGTCGAGGCGCTCGCCGCCCACGGCGTCGGCCACGTCGTCGGCGTCTCCGCACTCGGGCGCGGCACCGCGCTCGCCGACCGGGCCGGCATCGTCACCACCTCGCTGGCCATGGACGACCTCATCGCCGAAAGCGGCGCCGCCTACCGGGCCCTGGCCTGCGCGTCCTTCTTCGAGAACTTCCTGGAGGAGGCCGACTCGATCCGCGAACACGGCTTCTTCACCGACACCGTCGAGGCCGACCGCAAGGCCCCCCTCGTCGCCGTCGCCGACATCGCCGCCGCCGCGGCCGACCTGCTCCTGGACCGCTCCTGGACCGGCACCGGCAGCGTCCCGCTCCTCGGCCCCGAGGACCTGTCCGTCAACGACCTGGCCCGCATCATGACCGAGCAGTTCGGCCGCCCCGTGCGCTACGAGCGCCAGGCACTGGACGACATGTACACCGCCCTCGTCGGCTACGGCCTCAACGAGGCGTTCGTGCAGAGCATCGTCGACATGAAGCGGGCCAAGGACGAGGGCCTGGACGCCGGCATCACCCGCACCCCGGAAACCACCTCGCCCACCAGCTTCGAGCAGTGGTGCGCCCAAATACTCAAGCCCGCAGTCCTGTCCTGACATCCGGCGTTCGGCGCCCGCCGCTCGGCGCTCGGCGCCCGGCGAACTCCCCGACACCACCTACCACCCACCTTGGAGGCATCCCGATGTCCACCGACCAGACCGAACCCCCGGTCACCGCGTTCATGCTGGTCAAGACCACACCCGAGTGGCTCGCCCTGACCGTCGAGGAGCGTGTGCACGCCTTCACCACCCAGGTCCTGCCGGCCATCGAGGCCAAGACCACCGGCGTGCGATCACGCTTCTACGACACGGAGTTCTACTCCGTACGCGTCACCGACGTCTGGGTATGGGAGGCCGACGACCACAATGCCTACCAGCTCCTGATCGACGCCCTGCGCGAAACCCCGTTCTGGGACCGCTACTTCGAGATCGTCGACCTCCTCGTCGGCACCGAGAACGGCTACGCCCGCACGTACGGCCTCGAACCCGTGACCACCATCAGCACCTGACCCACCGATGCCGCCTCACACGTGTGAGGCTCCGCGGGCGTCGGGCCGCCGGCATCGTCATCGTCATGAAACTCAACCGAACCATCACGGTCCTGGCACTGGCAACCGGTGCCCTCGTCGGCGGCGTGACCCCGGCCCTGGCGGCCGGAACGACCGGCTGTGGCCGGAAGTTGAGTGAAACGCTCGGCCGGGATTCCCCATCCCGGCCGAGCGTTTCGCGTTGCCCACTCGCTACGCGCAGGAATCCGTCCACACGTGCGAACGCGGAAACACGCTCCCGTCGAGGTTGCGGCGGGTACCGGGGGGGGACGCAGCCGATTTCCTTCTGCAGGTGTTTGTCCGCGAAATAGGTGCCGTTGAACAAGGTCTCGCCCGCCGCGGCGCCCTTTCCGTTGTTGAAGACCGATCGTGGCGCCGTGGTGCCCGCCCAACTACAGACGTTCTTCCCCGCGAGCCAGTCGGCTTCGTCTCCCACCCAGGCACACATCCGGCCCCCGCCGTCGGACTCGGTGAAGAAGCAGACGCTGCGCGGGATGCAGCGTCCGTAGGCGACGGGAGAGACCGGGGTGGCCGAAGGCGTGCCCGCCGGCGCGGACGGGGTGTTCGAGTTCTTCGCCGTCGGGGAGTTCGTGTCGTCCGGGCCCAGGAGAAATGCCGTACCCGCCGCCGCCGTGCAGACCGCCGTGACGAGGGCGGCGGAGAGCAGGAGACGCTTGCGGCCCCGCGACTCGGCTACACCAGTGGGAAGTTGCAGCTGCTCGATGCGCCGGAGCAGGGAACGCGCGTCGTGCGGGGCGCGCGCGTCGTGGCTCGGGGCCAGGCAGTCACCGATGATCTCCCGCCATGCGGGCGGCAGTTCGGGAGCCAGGCGCAGAGGATCCAACATCTCGGTTCGTGGGGACAGCCGCGGGGCGGGCTCGGGGTGATGGTTCGGGTCGGTAGCGTGGTCGGCGTGCACATACATCCCGAAGACGAGGCGCTGGTTGCGGAGTTCCCGTGGTTGGGGGACCTCGCCCGGGTCGCGGTGTTGCTGAATCCGGCGAGCGGTGTGCCCGAGGCGGGTGACAGCGGTGTGGGCAGGCCGTTGTTGTGGCCCGCCGGCGAACCGTGGCCGCAGTGCTCCGTCGGCCACTGGGTCTACCACCGCGACCCGCTCAGCGCGGCGGAGCGCCGGGAGTGGCAGGAGATGGACGAGGCCCGCAAGGTCCGCGCCCGCAACGGCACCGGCCAGCACAACGTCCTCACGCACGAGGAGGCGGCAGCACAGAAGCGGATCATGAACGGTGCGAGCTCCCTGGACATGCTCACGTGGGAACGGATCTCGACGCGACCGGACCCGTGCACCGATCCCGTGGCGATGGTGCCCGTGCTGCAGTTGCGCGCGTGCGACGCCCCTCGCGTGTTCGAGGGACGCGACGCGGACCTCCTCCAGGTGTTGTGGTGTCCGAACGACCACGACCGCGAGGACGTGGCCGGCGGATACCCGTACGGCGGCCCGCGCCTCGAACTGCGATGGCGCCGCAGCACCGAGGACGGGCTCACACCGGCCACGCCGCCGCAGCCGCGTCGGGCAGCGGACGGATACATCCCGAGGCCGTGCACGTTGAGCCCCGTCGAGGCACAGGACTTCCCCGAGCACGACCACCTCCCGGAGAACCTGCGGGACGTCGTCGAGACCTGGTGCGAAGAGCAAGACCGGGACTACCACGACGACTTCGCCTGCCTGGGCGGATGGAAAGTCGGCGGGTGGCCGTCGTGGCACCTCACCGACCTCCAACGGATCACCTGTTCCGAAACGGACTGCGGACGCCGCATGCGACTGTTCCTGACGATGGACAGCGGCGGCGATCCGTCCCTCAACGTCGGCCGCTTCGGCGAACTCCGGATATTCGTCTGCCCCGACGACCCGGGACATCCCATCGCCTTGAACATCCAGTAGACGGTTTCGCGAACCGGCCACATGTTCCGCAAACGCCTCGACCCGACGTGACCAAATTTGGCTAGGGAGGGAACGGCGGGTACGCTCACCAAAACGGTAGCCAAATTTGGCTACCGTGACGGAAGGGGGCTCGCTCGGTGAAGCCGGTGAAGCCGGTGCGACTGCTGGTATTGGGCGCGCTGCGCAGACGCGGACGCACGCACGGTTATCAGATCCGCGCGGACCTGGAGTCCTGGGGCGCGCACGAGTGGTCCACCGCCACGTCGGGTTCGGTGTACCACGCACTCAAGAGCATGGCCGGCCAGGGCCTGCTCGCGGCGTACGAAACCGGCCCCTCGGACGCCGGCGGCCCGCCGAGGATCGAGTACGAACTGACGGACAAGGGCGAACAGGAATACTTCGCCCTCCTGCGCCGGGCCTTGGCCGACCGCGAGCCGAGCCTGGACGTTCTGGGCGCCGCCGTCGGCCTGATCGAGGACCTGCCCCGGGAGCAGGCCCTACAGGCACTGCGCGAGCGGGCCGACGCGATGCGCCAGTGGCGCACGAGCATCACCGCACACCTGCCCGCGGACGCGGACCTGGACGCCTGGGGACCGGTGGGCGAGGTCATCTCCCTGTGGCTGGCCACCGCCGACGCCGGCGCCGAGCGGACCCAGCGGCTGATCCACCGCCTGGAAGAGGGTGCGTTCACGATGGACGGCGAGCCCTCCACCGCCACCCTCAGCCCCGTGCGGCCGGACCGGTAGAAGCCGGCGGGCACCGGCGATACTTCCCCTGCGAAACGGAGGAATTCATGGCAAACGAGATAACCGTGCCGCTGCTTCCATGCCGGTCCATCGACGAGATCGTCGAGTTCTACACCATGCTGGGCTTCACCCGGACCTACTACCAGACCCGCCCGAACCCGTGCGTGGGTCTGCAACGCGAAGACCTCCAGCTGCAATTCTTCGGCATGCCGGACTTCAAGGCCGAGGACTCCTACGGGTCCTGCGTGGTCATCGTGGACGACACCCAGGAACTCTTCGAGGCGTTCGCCGCGGGCATGCGCAAGGTCCACGGCAAGCTCCTGGTCTCCGGGATCCCGCGGATGACCCGGCCGCGAAAGCGCAAGAACGCCGACAACCAATCCGGGTTCACCGTCATCGACCCCGGCGGCAACTGGATCCGGATCTTCCCTTCCCCCGGTAGCGACAGCACCGGTGCGCCCGCGGTCGGCAAGCTGGCCAGGGCGCTGGAGAGCGCCGTCGTACTCGGCGACTCCAAGGGCGACAATCAGCAGGCGGCGAAGATCCTGGACGCCACGCTGGCCCGGGAGCAGGACTGCGCACCAGCCACCGAACTGGTCGAAGCGCTGGCCTACCGCGCCGAACTCGCCATCCGCGCCGACGACACCGCCACCGCGGCCGATGCCCTGGCCCGCGCACGCGCCGTCCCCCTCACCGAAGCCGAACGCGGCCAACTCACCGCGCACTTGGCCGGCCTCGAAGACCTGGAGGCCGTCCTCCAACGAACACACGAGTCGAATTCCTGACGGCAGACGACGACAGAACACGCGTCCTGAGCTCCGAGGACGAGTGGTTGACACGCGACCTCGAGTCCGGCCGGCACTCGACACCCGCCGGATTCGGATCGGCTTGGATTTCGGAGGAACGGTTCAGAGTCGGTAGCAGCCGTAGGCGCGGGGGCGGGGGTGCCGGGTGGGATGGGGAATGGGCGGGATTTGGCGGGTGGGGCGCCGTCGCTTGGGAACCAGACGCCGTCGTCCGGTACGAGGAGGGTGAGCGAGGCCGTCCAGGTGGGTTGGGCCGGGTCGAAGGGTTGTACGCGGGCTTCGCCGGTGTTCGGGTCGATGTGCTCGATCGTTCCGGGCGGGTGGGCCCGGCGCAGGCAGTCGCTCGTGTGTTTCGCCTTGTCGCCGACGCCGATGCGGCCGGGCGGCCTGGGCGGTGGCGGGATTCGGCTTACGTCGTCCGAGGGCATGACCCAGGCGACTTGGCCGCCGCGCGGTTGCACGGTGAGCTTTTGGCCGCCGTCCGGGAGGGGTTGCGCCATGAGGATCTGGCCGGGCCGGCGTACCTCGCGGATGGCGTCGTCGGTCGGCTCGACCCAGTCACCCTCGCGATACGTCACGGCCCACCCCAGCGGTTTTGGCGAATCGTCTTCCAACACCCGCAGGTGCCCGCAGTGCGTCCGGAACTCGGTGCCGCCGGCCAGCCGCACGAACGCCTGGAGGTTGATCACGGCGGCGAACGTCCCGATACGGCCGGAGAGTTCGCATCGGACGACGCGCTTGCCGTTGGCCTTCCAGAAGTGGGCCACGTGGTCTTTGGTCCAGTCGTGTGGGCTCTCGGGATAGTTATCTACGGTGGGCATGCCTGTCCTTTCGGTTGCCGCCAGTACTGATTCGGCCACTCTGTGCACAAGCATCGATCCGACGCCTAGGCTGCAATAGCCATTGGGGTTTACGTGACCTGCCAAAAAGGGGGGATCGATGAGCGACGAGGCCCAGGACGAGGCGCCAGTCGTAGAGGTGTTCGGACGCATGGTCGCGACGCTTCGAGAAGCCGCCGGATACCGGCAAGCCGAACTCGCGCGCGCCACCTACGGTTTGAGTGCCACACGGCTGAACCAGATCGAGCGAGGCACCGGGCACCCTCCGACGCTGGCGAACGCAATAGCTTTGGACGCCGCCCTCAATAGCGATGATCTCCTGACGAGGCTGTGGAAGCACGTCACCAGTCGGATCTTTCCGGCGTGGTCCCAGCCCTTCATGGATTTCGAGAGCACAGCCGTCGAGATCCGCAAGTATCTCGTCCAGTTCGTGCCTGGCCTACTACAGACGGAGGACTACGCCCGGGCAGTGCTGCGCTTGGGTCGGGCACTGCGAGACGAAGCTCAGCTCGAAGAACGGGTTCGCGGTCGATTGGGTCGACAGGAAAGGCTCACCGGTCCGGACGCGCCACATCTCTGGGTGGTTCTTGACGAAGCTGTCATTCGGAGACCGGTCGGCGGGCCAGACAGCATGCGTCAGCAGCTCGCGCGCCTACTGGCAACCGAGCACCACGACCGAATCAACGTACAGATTCTCCCCTTCGGTGAGGGTGAACACCCGGGCATGGGGGGCTCGTTGACGCTCCTCACGATGCCGGACAAGCGCAAGGTCGCCTACACCGAGGGGGCGGATGTCGGACGTATGATCGAGGATCCAACCGAGGTCGGACAGTGCGCCATCACTTACGATCTGCAGCAGGCGCGAGCCCTACCGGTCGGAATGTCCATGAACATGATCCGAGAAGCCATGGAGGGCCTAGACCGTGCGCGCTTCCCGAGTTCAGCTCGAGCCCTACGCCTGGCGAAAGTCCAGTCACAGCAATTCAGAGGGAGGAGACTGCGTGGAGGTGGGGAGCACCGAGGTGCAGGCCGAGGTATGGCGTAGGTCGTCGTTCAGCAACGGGACCGGTGGCAACTGTGTCGAGGTCGCCGAAGACGTCCCGGCCGTCGTGCCCGTCCGCGACAGCAAGAACCTGCGCATAGGCCACCTCATATTCGGCGCGGCCTCGTGGGCCGCGCTCACGGCTTCGCTGCGGGTCTGACGTATCGTCGGTCCGATGCCGGCGTGGCTGGCGCGCATGAAACGTCATCGCCGGTCGAGGGCGGCGGCGATCCGGTCCATGGTGAGCTGCCAGTGTGTCCGCTGCTGTTCGCGATCTTCGGCGCTCGCCAGGTGCTCTTGATGGAAGCGGAGCATCGTCCGGGCCCCGTCTGCGGCGGGGGCGAGGGCGATCTGGACCGTGGTGGTGCCGTAGGTGACACGGATGCGGTCGCCCGGGCGGTAGCCCCGCACCTCGCCCACCGCGCCTGCGGCCGTCCGGTACGAAGCACCGCGCTCCGGGGTGAGCACCGCGCCGGGGCCGAGCCACAGGGCGAGCCCTTCGGGGTCGCTGACGAAGTCCCAAACAACGGGCACCGGGTGGGGCAGCGTCCGGGACACGCCGATCTGCCAACCGACGTCCTTGGTGAGTCCTGTGGGCATGGTGGTCATCCTTCCTCGGAGTGGCGGGCGCGCAGCGCCCTGACCTTGTGACGGTTGCCGCAGTGCTCCATGGAGCACCAGCGGCGGCGGCCCGGGCGTGAGGTGTCGACGTAGACGAGGTGGCAGTCCTCGGCGGCGCAGGTGCGGATGCGGTGCGCGAAGGGGCCGGTCAGCAACTCGACCGCGTCCCGGGCGACGGTGGCCGCCAGTTGCGTGCCGTTGGGGGTTCCGGCCCATCGCCGCTGCCCGGTCGGCGCGATGGCGGGTGCCAGGGCCGGACGGGCCGCCGCCTCGTTGACGACTTCCAAGTCGGCGGGCGGGTGCGGCTTGCCGCGCGTGTGGGCGACAACCACGCGCAGCAGTGCGTCACGCAGCCTTCGCATGTCGGCCACCTCGGCTTGGGAGATCTCCAACGCGGGCGTCGGCATCAGCCGCGACCGCTCCGCCCAGGCGGCGAGGTCGGCGGGTTCGTGCAGGACCTCGTATCTCCGATAGAGGCCGGGGCCGCCGGTGGGCAGCAGTTCCAGGCACAGCGCGCCGGGGTCGAACCGGTAGGCGACGCCGGTATGGGAGTGCAGCGTCAGCCCCTTGGCCGCGGAGGAGTCCATGTAACCAATATAACTGGTTACACGACAGAGTCGGAAGCGGAAGTCGGTCATCGACATCCCGAACGCGTCCGCCCTCGCGGACGTCCGGTCCGGGTCGCCATCGGCGCTGGTGGGCGGCGGTCCGTTCCCGCAGGCCCGAAGGCGCGGATCGGTCGCGACCGCTGCCGTCGTGCGCGTATCCTCCGGCTCCTGCCTACTTCGCGATCTTGGAGGCCTTCGTGCCCACCCTGCCGTGGACCGTTCCCAACGCGCCCGGAGACACCACGTCCGCCCTGGTCATGGCGTCGCGTTTCGAGGTGCGCAGCCTCAAGGACGTACCGCGCTTCTTCACCAAATCGCTCGCCGCCTGGCGCCAGGTCAAAAGAGCCCCCGGCTGCCTGGGCGCCTCCCTGATCGCCCGTCCCTTCAAGCGCACCTTCCTGACGCTCTCCGCGTGGGACGACCGCCAGTCGCTCATGACCTTCAACGGCACCGATCCGCACCGCGGCATCGTGACCGCGATGCGCCCGACAATGAAGACGTCGACCTTCGTCTTCTGGAACGTCGAGGTCGGCGACCTCCCCATCAACTGGGCCGACGCCGAACGCCGCATCGCGGAAAAGGCCGCCGGACGGACGGACACCGATCATTGAGGTTGTCGTTTCGGGGTGACGATGGGGCCGGTTGTGTGACCCGGCCCCGCGTGGAAAGGAGGCCGCCCCGGAGTTGGGGGCGGCCTCCTGTGTGGTGCCGAGCGGGTCAGGCTTCGAGTTCGGCGAGTCGTTGCCGTGCTCGGGCCAGCTTCGGGCCATACGTGGTCGGGTCGGTGGCGTTGAGCGCCACGTAGAGGTCGATGGCCTCGCGCACCTGCGCGATCGCGGCGGTCCTGTCACCTGTGCCGATCGCGAGCTCGACGGTGGGTGACATGATCCAGTCGGCCAACTGCGGTCGATAGGCCGGGTTTCGGACCGCGATGGGACGTAGGCCCGCGACGGTGACCGAGGCCAAGGCGGCTGCCCGGGGCAGCAGTTCCGGTTTGCCCGACAGCCGGGCGGCGATCTCGAATGAGTCCGCGGCGAACCGGTAGCCGAGTTCGTCGTCGTCGGGGGACTCGTCGACGAGTACCTGGTAGGTGCCGATGGCTTCGTCGCTCACCGCCTCCGCCTCGTCCCAGCGGCCGACCGCGGCGAGGAACGCGGTGGTGGGGGTAGCGGCCACGTGCGCCAGTTGCGGCCGATAGCCGGGGCTCCGCCGGGCCAGTGCGCGCAGGTTGTCGACGGCCTGTACGGCGAGGTCGGCGGACTTGGTGTGCAGCCCGGGATTTGCCCACAGGTGGGTGGCGACGTCGAGGCATGCGGCCGAGACGCCGTAGGCGAGTTCGTCGTCGACGGCGTTCTCGCCGGCGAGCTTCCGATAAAGCGCGATCGCCTCGTCACCGAGTGCCACGGCCTCGTCCCAGCGGCCCGCGGCGGCAAGGAGCGGGGTCGTAGTGAGGGCGGCCCACTTCGCGAACTGGAGCCGGTAACCCGGGCTCCGCCCGGCGAGGGTCCGCATGTTGTCGGTGCCTTGCACGGCCAGGTCGGCGGCTTTGGCGCGCAACTCCGGGTTGGCCGACAGGTGGGTGGCGACGTCGAGGCACGCGGCCGAGACGCCGTAGGCGAGTTCGTCGTCGACGGCATTCTCGCCGGCGAGCTTCCGATAAAGCGCGATCGCCTCGTCACCGAGTGCCACGGCCTCGTCCCAGCGGCCCGCGGCGGCAAGGAGCGGGGTCGTGGTGAGGGCGGCCCACTTCGCGAACTGGAGCCGGTAACCCGGGCTCCGCCCGGCGAGGGTCCGCATGTTGTCGATCGCCCGGACCGCGAGATCCGTCGCCGTCGGGCGCAGTTCCGCCTTGGCCCACAGGTGGGTGGCGACGTCGATCGACGCCCAGGAGATCCGGTAGACGAACTCGTCGTTGCCGGGATGTTCCGCGGCGAGCGTCCGGTACAGGGCGACGGCTTCCTCGCCGGTGGCGACCGCCTCGTCCCAGCGGTCGGCTCCCGTCAGGATGGTCGTCAGGGTGACCAACGCCTCGCCGATCCGGGGGCGATAGCCTGCATCCAGGGTGGCCAGCCGGCGCAGCAGAGTACACACGGCCGACTGCGGCTCGACCGATTCCGCCGGGCGAACCGCTCCGTACAACTCCCTGGCCCGAACCTCCAGGGCGCCCACGAGTCGCTCCGCGCCGCGCCGTTCGTCGGCCGTCAGGACGCGGTCGGCGGAGGCCCAGTGATACGCCGCCGGCGGACCGCCCGCCAGGGCACGGGCGAACACCTTGCCGGTGGCCGGGCGAAACACCGCAAGCTCGTCGCGGCCGTCGCCGTCGTAGTCGGCGGGCACCGGAAGGTCGCCGACCCCGCCCAGGATCACGGTCCGAGTACCACCGCCCGACGCGGGGGTCACCCGCCAACTGCCGTCGGCCGGATCCCAGATCACCTCGTCCCTCCGGCCGTCACCGTCGAAGTCGGCGGTCAGCGCCATCCGCGCGGCGGGCGGCCCCGAGGGCGTCGCGCCGCGATGCCAGTACCAGAGCGTGAGGAACACGTCGTTGAGGCCGCCGAGATCCAACTTGGCCTGCTCGGCCGCGGACTTCTCGATGGTGATCCGCCAGGTCGCGGCCGGACTGCGCCCCCAGTACGCCTGCCGGACCGACGGCGTGCCGGGGTCGTGCTTGTCGAACGTCGCCTGGACGGTGCTCGAGAGCGGACCCGCCTGGGCGTCCACGGTCGTTCCGTCCTCGGCGCGGTTGGTGGACAGACCTCCGTGCTCGATCACCACGGTCATCCGGGGCGTCTCGGCGCGGGCGCCGAGCAGACCGACGTGTACGTACGCCACCTTCATCGCGAAACGATTCGGGAAGGCGTCGAGCGGGAGGGTGAAGGTGGCGGTGCCCTTGGTGCGCAGCGCGTCCAGCAGTTCGGGGGTGTTCAGGTCGAAGTAGTGAAGATCCTGGTCCACCGGGTACCGATCGTGGAGCCGGCGCAGATCGGCGAGTTGCGGCAGCCGCTGCCACGAGGTCTGGTACTGCCGGAGCAGGCCCTGGACGCGGCTGTCGTCGCCCCGGGGCAGCGGACGATAGGCGTTCTCGATGTCGTCCGGGTGGAGATATCCCATGTCGAAGGTGTACGTGGGGGTGAGATTGCTCAGCGTCCACAGGTCCAGCGCCCGGTGGGCATAGAAGCAGTACTCGATCAGCAGATCCATGTAGTGCCGGTTCTGGTCGATCAGTCGGCGGGCAATGTCCACCAACTGCGCAACGTCGCCCTCCCAGTCACCCTCCAGGTGGGTCAGCCGCGCGATGTCGTTCGCGTTGGCGGCGATCTTTCGCTCGGCGGCGACCACCGTGAGTTGCTTCTGACTCACTTCCAGGACTTGGAGCGCGCGCTCCCGGAGCAACTCCATCTGCCGGACCAACAGGTCCTTCTCGGCGTTCTGGAGCTTTCCGTCCACCTTGGCGTTGAGCAGGTCGGCGACCGTGCCCGCCGCGTGGATGAACTTCGTGGTCTGGTCGCCCAGTTTCTCCAACTTGCCGGTGTCGATCTTCACGTCGGAACGCAGTTTGGGAATCGTGCCTTTCCAGTCGAACCAGTTGACCAGGTAGCTGCCGTCACCGTACTTCCCGGTGTTCGTGTCGAACCCCTCCAGGACCGCGGCGTTCTTGGCGAGCATGTCCCCGGCGGCGAGCAGGGCCACCAGCGAGAGCCCTCCCGTGTACACGGCACTCGCGAGGGACGCGATCGCGATGGCTGCACCGATCACCGGGCCCAGGTCGTTGCCCGGCGGGAACTCCAGCCGCTCCGACACCATCTTCGCGCGTACGGCGTCGAGTTGGGCATTCACCTCGCGCATCTGCATGTCGATGACGTCGGCGCGCCCCTTGGCGTGGTCCAGGCCCGTCTTGGCGGCGTTCCGCTCCACCTCCAGTACGGGTCGGAGGTCGTCGAGATGGGCCACCTGCGTCGCGACCAGTTGGATCTTGTCGGCTTTGCCGATGGCGGTCAGCAGCAGGTCGCGCGCGGCGATCAGGGAGGCCTGTACCAGTGGGCCGTAGATGTCGACGAACTTCTCCTGAGCGGGGAAGTCCGGCATCAGGTCGAGGTCGTAGGGCACGCCGATGGGGGTGAGGTTGTGCGCGAGATGACGGGACAGCTCGGCCGCGCGGGCGAGTTCCGGCTTCAGCACCAGGGCCCGGCCGAACTCGTGTCCGGCGGCGATGCGGGCCTCGGCCCGCTGCGGCAGTGCCGGCGCGTAGGTGCGGAACAGGAACTCGCCGACCAGCGTGCGGTATTCGGCCCACGCCTGGGTGTAGGCGTCGCCCAGCTCGGCGCGCACCGCGGTCCACCACGCGTCGGCGGTGTGGTCGCGCTGGTCCGGCTGCACGCTCGGGCCCGCCGCCTGGCCGGGCAGGCCGTCGACGCCGTCCGGGCCGGACTCGCCGGGCCCGTTCCAGCCGCCGCCCCCCGATCCGCCGCTGCCGCCCTGACCGGCGATGCCGGGATCGCCGCCGCTGCCGTCGGCGCGCACTCCGGAGCGCGTGACCGACTCGACCCGGATCTGCGCGCCGGAGCCGCCGACCGCCGCGTTGCCGCCGTTGCCCCCGCGTCCGCCGGAGCCGGGATCGCGCCCGTCACCGCCCCTGGGTGGCTTGACGCCGTCCTTGCCCGTACCGCCTCGACCGCCGTTGCCGCCGACGCCGCCGCGCGCGTTCAGGGTCAGGTCGGTCAGCGTCGCGGCGAACAGCGTGATCGGGGTGGCCGTACCGCCGGGCATGCCGTTGCCGCCCGGTTCGCCCGGCCGGCCGTTGGTGTTGTCGGGGCCGCTGCCGCCGATACCGCCGGCGGCGCCCGCCTTACCGTTCACGCCGGCCGGCCCGGTGGTGGCGACGGTTCCGCCGTTGCCCCGATAGGTCTCGGCCACCAGCAGCACCGGGAAGCCGGTGAGTGGGAACACGAATCCCGCGTCGTGGACGATCTCCCGGGCGATCAGCACCACCCGGGTGCCGGGGGCGGGTTTTTCCGCCTGTAACTCGGCCAGCAGCGCGTCGTTCACCCGGATGGTGTCCCGGAGATATACCCAATCGCCCGAGGCCACGCTCACGCCGCGGTCGGTACCGGAGATCATCGATGTTTCCTCTCGGTCGAGGTTCCGGGGACGGGACCGTGTCGGTGTCCTCCCCGGCGAAAGCGGGCGCGGACGTCGCCGCAGCCCTGCCTCGGATGGTGTCCTTCGGCGGTTGGCGCCCGCTGGGCATCGGCCGGACGAACACAATGGGGCGGCGCGCTCGGGCCCGGGACGGGTGCGCCCTGCCGGAGACCGGAACCGGTGCGAGTCCGAGCCTGACACGTCCGAGGACCCGCGGGTAGGGCGCGATTCGCTCAGTGGACCGTGCGCCCCCGGGAACACGGCCGTGGGGTTTCACCGCGCCGAGAGCGACCCCGGCGCAACGGCGGCGACCGCGGGGGCACGAACCACGGCGGGGCCAGGGCCGGTCCGGTTTCGGCGATGAAGCCGTCGAGAGGGGCTGGTCGGTAGGCCGGGCGCGTGCCTCGGTCGACTCCCGCATCGCGGCCTCGCCGTGATGGGTGTGGTTGTGGTTGTCCCGGACCGACACGTCGGACCGCCGAGCCGTTGCCGGGCGACAGCGGCGACGCCACCCCCTGCGTGAACATCTCGGCCGCCCGCAACCGCACTTGCCCGCGCCGGGCCCGCCGTCAGGCCACCCCCGCCGGAATACCGCATGACACAGGCACATACGCGATCGACCGACACCCTGGGCCCGGGGTGTCGGTGCGACCAAGCGAAAGTGCCGTGTTCGGCTGAACGGAACACCGGTTCAACGAAGTGACCGGGGCGTACTCCTGGTACGACTACCTACTCACGCCTCGCAGTCGGCGGAGACAGTGCCGCCGTCGAGGCCGACGTCGCACTGGTCGATCCCGGTGCCGCCGAAGAGGGCATCGACGCCGGCTCCACCCCTGAGGATGTCGTTCCCGGCGTTGCCTTCCAGCGTGTCGTTCCCGTCGCCGCCGATCAGCAGGTCGTCGCCTTCGGCGCCGCGCAGCTGGTTGTCGGCGGCGTTGCCGGTGATGGCGTCGTTGTACTGACCGCCTCGCACGTTCTCGACGTCGGAGTGCACGTTGATGTTCGTGTAGCCGTTCTGGCCGTCGTCGGCGACGTCGTCCAGGGTCACCGTCACCGGGCCGGTGGCCAGGGTGAAGGCGATCTCGTCACGACCGGCGCCGCCGAAGACCTCACGCGGCGCGGTCGAGGTGGGGTCGTACACGACGATCGCGTCGTCACCGTCGCCGCCTCGGGTGACGGTGCCCACCTTGGCGTAGAGGACGTCGTCCCCCGCGCCACCGTCGATCTCACAGCGCGACGCGTTCACGATGTCGTCGTCCGCGCCGCCGTTCACACGGCAGTTCACGCCTGCCCTGCCGGTCAGCTGAACGATGTCGTCTCCGGCACCGACGTCGACGACGACCGAGGTGAAGTTGGAACTCGGGCAGACGGCTGCTCCGGAGGCATTCTTCGTGCAACCGTTCCCGACCGTCACGCCGCCGCCGGGAGTGGAGTCCGACACCGTCCAGCCGGACGCGGATCCGGTGACCGTAACGATGTTGTCCACCGCCCCGGCCGAAGTCGTGTGCAGCACACCGTCGTTGTCGACGTACACCGCGGTGCGCGCGACCGCGGCAGCCGATCCGGATGTGCCGGCTCCGGCGATCCCCGTTCCGGCGATCCCAACCGTCACGAGCAGCGCGGTCGATAACCGCGCTAACCGACGTCCATGAGACATCGAAGTTCCTCTCCTTCTCTCACTCTTCGCGCGTATACCCTTCCGGGGGACGCGCGAGATGACACGAACACCGCCACGTCGCGCGGCCATTGGCGGCCCGCGTACGAAACGGGCCCAGGGGAACGTCCCTCGTGGACCCGCGACGGCGTGGGCGTGTACCCACGCGTCACAGAATCCCCTTCCGGAACATCCGCCACAGCGAGGATTTCGGACAAAGAATTCGAATAGTGACGATCTTGGTGTCGGCGGCACGCGCGATCACTCGACGTCTCCAAGGCCGCTTCGAACGCCATTTCGAGTGCCGTTTCACCGGTTTTCGGTCAACGCATCCCACCTCCGACCCGGCGGATACATCCCGAGGTCATCCGAACAACCCGAACAGGACACCCGAGACCATGCGTCGAAGTGGCCCGATCTCGGCGGCCCAGTGGCCAACTCCCTTCGAGGGAAGGCGAGTTCGAAGAGCCGACGGCGGCTTTCGGTGACCCGGACGAGCGGGCCCCGTGCCGCGCTACCGGGGTCCTCGGTCGGGCAACGGGGTGCGTGGGCGCAGACGTTCGCCCTGGGGGCCGAACATGATCAGGTATTCCACCGGGCCGCCGGGGCCGGCGTTCGCGACGCCGTGGGCGGTGCGGGTGTCGAACTCGGCCGTCTCCCCGGCGGTCAGGACGAGATCCTGGTCGCCGAGGGCCAACCACAGGCGCCCGTACAGGACGCACAGCCATTCGTATCCGTCGTGGGAGACCTGCCGGGGCCGCGCGGGCGGCGCGTCGATCGCCGGCAGGACGTGTTTGTGGGCGTGCAGGCCGCCGACGTAGCGGGTCAGCGGCCACACCGCCTTGTCGTCGCCGGCGCGCTGCGGCGTCGGCGGGCGTGGTCCGGCCGGGCCGGCCGGGCCGGCCGGTGCGGTCCCGGCCAGCTCGTCGAGGGAGACGTCGTACGCCTTCGCGAGCCGCAGCAGCACCTCCAGGGTCGGCCTGCGCCGGCCGTTCTCGATCCGGGACAGCGTGCTCGGCGCGATGCCGGTCGCGCGGCCGACAGCGGAGAGCGTGGCGCGGCGCCGCTCGCGCGCGATCCGCAGGCGCGGGCCCATGGCCGCCAGAGCGTCGGCCATCCCGTCGTCCGTCCCCGGCTCCGGCTCCGACCCCGGCCCTGGCCCCCGCCCCGGTCCCGGTCCCGGTCCCGGTCCCCTCTCCGACTCCGACTCCGACTCCGACTCCGACTCCACCATGCCGCTCCCTCCACTGTGTCGCCTCCACCCCCTGTCCTGCAAGTTTGCCAGGATGTCAATGCCACTCGCCCCGCGCACCCGCCGCAACGCATGATCGGTGGGTGACCGCGGCCGGCCGTGAACCGATGAGCCGCCCGTGACCCGAGGAGAAGCGATGCACCACCCCGCGCCGTCCGCCGACCAACGCCACCGCACCATCGAGGCCCCCGCCGGGCGCCTGCACCTGGTCGAGCAGGGCACCGGACCGCTGGTCCTGCTCGTCCACGGCTTCCCCGAGTCCTGGTACTCCTGGCGCCGGCAGCTCCCGGCCCTCGCCGCGGCGGGCTACCGCGCCGTAGCGCTCGACGTCCGCGGCTACGGCCGCTCCTCCAAGCCCGCCACCGGCGACGCCTACCGCATGCTCGACCTGGTCGCGGACAACGTCGCCCTGGTGCGCGCCCTGGGCGAGGAGCAGGCGGTGATCGTCGGGCACGACTGGGGCGCCAACATCGCGGCGACCTCCGCCCTGCTCCACCCCGAGGTCTTCCGCGCCGTCGCCCTCCTGAGCGTGCCCTACGCGCCGCCCGGCGGCCCCCGCCCCACCGACGTCTTCGCGCAGATGGGCGGCGAAGAGGAGTTCTACGTCTCGTACTTCCAGGAGCCCGGCCGGGCCGAAGCGGAGATCGAGCCCGACGTCCGGGGCTGGCTCGCGGGCTTCTACGCGGCCCTGTCCGCCGACACCATGCCGGCCCAGGGCGCGCCCGACCCGCACTTCGTGGCCCGCGCCGGCGGCCGGCTGCGCGACCGCTTCCCCGCCGGGAGCCTGCCGGCGTGGCTGACCGAGGACGAACTCGACGTGTACGCCGGTGAGTTCGAGCGCACCGGCCTGACCGGAGCCCTCAACCGCTACCGCAGCATGGACCGCGACTGGGCCGACCTCGCCGACCACGCCGGCGCCCCGATCAAGCAGCCGTCCCTGTTCATCGGCGGCGCCCTGGACGCCTCCACGATCTGGATGGCCGACGCCATCGCCGCCTATCCGACCACCCTCCCCGGCCTGATCTCCTCCCACATCCTGGACGGCTGCGGCCACTGGATCCAGCAGGAGCGTCCCGACGAGGTCAGCCGCCTCCTGACCAGCTGGCTCTCCGGCCTCCGGGACTGAGTCGCCCGCCCCATCGGCCGGGTTCGCCCGAGGGCGCCCCGGCCGGCGCGGCGGCCGGTCAGGACAGGCCGGAGCCCAGCGCGAGGAAGGCACAGATCAGTACGAACAGGATGGCCAGCAGCGGCGCGGCGAAGCGCAGGTATTGGTTGTAGCCGACCTTGGCCAGCGACACCCCACCCATGATCACCGCCGTCGTCGGCACCCACAGATTCATCCACCCCGACGCCGCCTGCCACGCCGTGACCACCAACGCCCGTGGCACATCGGCGAAATCGGCCAGCGGCGCCAGGATCGGCATCGCCAGCGTCGCGTGCCCCGAGGTGGACGGGATCAGGAAGGCCAGCGGCAGGTTGACCGCGAAGATCAGCAGGCCGAACACCGCCGATGTGGAATCCGAGACCGTGCTCTCCATAGAGTGCAGCACGGTGTCGGTGACCAGAGCGTTGTTCATGATCACGGTGACCCCGCGGGCCAACATGATGATCAGCGCCGGCGAGATGAAGTCCGCCGCGCCCTGGATGATCGTCTCGGACAACTTCTTCTCGCCCATCCGGGCCAACAACCCGACGATGACCGCCGCCACGATGAACAGCGCCGCCAACTGGGCGAAGGACCAGTCGAGTTCCCACCCGTAAGGGGTGGCTTCGGCATCGCCCGTGAGGACCTGCGCCCACGGGATGATCGAGAAGATCATGAACACGAACGTGATCGTCACCGCGACCAGCACGATCTGGTGCGTCCGGGTCAACGGCGCCGGATCCGCGCCGGTCGCCGCCGCCTGCGCCTGTTCGCGGTCCCCCGGCAGGAACCCCACGAACGAGCGGGACGGATCGGCCTTGACCCGGCGCGCGTAGCGCACCACGTACAGGATCGTCACCGCCGTCAACACGACCAGCATGATCAACCGGAGCACGATGCCGTCGCCCAGCGAGATCCCCGCCGCCGACGAGGCCACGCCGGTCGCGAAGGGGTTCACCGTGGAACACAGCACACCCACGCCCGCGCCCAGGATGATCGCGCCGGTGGCCACCATCCGGTCGTAGCCGAGCGCCAGCATCAGCGGCACGATCAGGCCGTAGAACCCCAGCGTCTCCTCGGCGAAACCCTCCACCGAGCCGAGGATGGAGAACACCGTCATGATCGCCACGATCAACACGGCGCCGCGTGTGCGCAGTCGATGCGCCAGCCGGGCGATGCCCCGATCCAGCGCGCCGGTGGCGAACACCACCGTGATGAACGCCCCGATCGCCAGCACGAACAGGAACACAGCCGCGCTGCCGTACAGATCACCGGAGTTGTCCGGCGCGACCTGTCCGCTCTGCCCGTCCTTGATCCCGTACAAGCCGTTGACCGGTGACAGGAACAGGTCGTTGAGCCGCTGGATGAAGTCCTCGGGCGACTTGGTGTGGTGGTAGCTGCCCGCGATCGGCTTACCGTCTTCGCCGCGCCGGTACTCGCCCGTCGGAATCGCGAACGCCAGCGCCCAGACCGCGATCGTCACGATCGCCAATACCGTCAGCGCGCTGGGAAAGCGGAACCCGCGCTTCGGCGAGGGTGTTTCGTCCTCGGCCTCGGTCGGCGGGGCTTGGTCGGTGCTCACGCGGTGCTCCTCGCGGCTGCTGGTGGTTCGATGTGGCTGCCGGTGGTTCGTGGGGCGTCGGGGTCGAGGCGGTGGTGACGCGGGCGCCGGGGCGGGGTCGCGCGTGTCCCGCCTCAGTCGCGCCGGAACCGCTCGGCGTATGCCGTGAAGAAGGCCGCCTCCGCGACCACCGCGTCGCGCAGTTCGCTCACCAGGACCCGCTCGTTGGGCCCGTGCAGGTTGCACATGCTGTCCTGTGCCCCGAACAGCAGGATCTCCGCGCCGGGTTGGGCCGCCGCCAGGCTGTTGACCAGCGGGATGGACCCGCCCGCCGCCGCGTGTACGGGCTCCTCGCCCCACGCCGTGCGCAGCGCCTCGTGCGCGGCGGCGTAGGCCACACCGTCGGTGGCCGCCGCGAACCCCGAACCGGGCGCGCCGGCCTGAGTCACCGTCAGCGGTACGCCGAACGGCCGCAGGCCCTCCAGGAATTCGATCAGCAGCCGCTGTGCCTCGGCCGGGTCCTGGGCCGGGTGGCAGCGCATGTTGAGCTTGGCCCGCGCGGAGGGGACCACGGCGGAGGCCGCGCGTTCGACCGAGGGCGCGTCCAGGCCGGTGACCGTGACGGCCGGGCCGGACCACAGGCGCGAGCCGAGATTGCCGGTGCCGATCAGCGGCATGCCGGCCCGGATCCCGGCGAGCCGACGGAACTCCTCCTCGCTCCAACCGCCGCCCGCCCACTGCTCACGGCGCAGGCCGGGCACGGCGACGTCACCCTTGGCGTCGTGCAGGGCGGCCAGCGCGTGCAGCAGTACCAGGAGGGCGTCCGGTGCGGCGCCGCCGAAGTTGCCGCTGTGCTTCGCCTCTTCGAGCGTGTGCACCTCGACGATCACCTCGACCACGCCGCGCAGCGCCACGGTCAGCGTGCCGGTGCCGGGGCGGATGTTGCCCATGTCGGCGATCACCATCGCGTCGCAGGCGAATTCGTCCGGGTGCGCCTGGGGGTAGTCGTCGAAGTCGCTGCCGTACTCCTCCTGGCCCTCGAACACGATCCGGATCCCCACCGGCGGCCGGCCGTCGAACGCCCGCAGCGCGCCGACGTGCACGATCAGGTTCGACTTGTCGTCCGCCACGCCGCGCCCGTGGATCGCCCCGTCGACGTCGGTCGGTTCGAACGGCGTGGTCGTCCACAACGCCTCGTCGCCGGCGGGCTGTACGTCGTAGTGCCCGTACAGCAGCACGGTCGGCGCGTCCGGGTGCGGCGGCGGGATGTGGCCGGTGATCACCGGGGAGGTGTCCGGCAGTCGCAGCGCGGCGATGTCCTGCACGCCGGCGTCCCGCAGCAGGTCGACCACCATGTCGTGAGCCTGGGTCACCGGCTCCGGCGGGTAGCCGGGGAAGGCGATCGACGGGATCCGGGTGAGCCGCCGCAGGTCGGCGCAGAGGTCGTCGAGCATCCCGTCGACCCGGGTGGTCAACTCGTCCATCGTGGTACTCCTTGGCCGCCCCGCACGCGGCGCGCCGATCGCGTCGCCCGGTCCATACTCGCGCAAACCGGGCAAACGGCCGAGGTCCGGCGCGCCTGCGGGGGCACCCTCACCCGGGTGGGCGCACGGATGCGGCGGCCGATCGAGTGAGGGCGGCTCGGGGACGGGGCGGGGCGCGCACGGAATCGGCCCCCTGCCTCGGACGGGAAACGAGGCAGGGGGCCGACGGCACCGCGTCACGGGGCAAACGCGGTGGGGGTGGGCGGGTCGGGTCAGTCCCGTTGCGGACTGATCCGAGCACCCAGGTACAGGAATCGCCGGCCGGTGCCGAACGAGGCGAAGGTGAGCGGATGCCAGATCGGCGACCCGGGCAGGCGTACCGCGAACACGTCCTCGGCGACCGGCACCATCCGCATCTCGGTGACCGTGTCGGGCAGGGTGTCCGCCAGCGGGCCGGTCAGCTCGCGGCGCAGCACCAGACCGTCGGGCGTCACCGTCACCTCGTCGCGCTGTGCGGCGCGTTCGTAGACCCCGACGTAGCGGTCCACGTCCACGGCCGGCGGCTCGGCGGGCGGGCCGAACGGCTCGTTCGGCGCGATGCCCGCCACCTCGGCGAGGATCTCCGCGAACAATTCCTCGGAAAGCACCTCCCCCTGGCCGCCGTTGGTCAACAGCGCCACCGCCAGGCCGTGTTCGGGCAGTACCTGGAGGAAGGCGAGCTGGCCGACGGTGCCACCGTTGTGGCCGCACAGCTCCTGTCCGTCCACCGACCACAGGCGCCAACCCAGGCCCCAGGCGGTGCCGGTCAACGCGGTGTCGGGTACGTCCACCTGTCGCTCGCGCATCGCGGTCGTGTGCTGCGCGGCGAGCAGTCGGCGGCCGTCGGCGGCGAGGCCGTCGGTCAGGTGCAGCCGGGCGAAGGCGAGCAGTTCGGCCGCGGTGGAGGAGATCAGGCCGGCCGGTCCGAGGGAGCGGGGCAGGCCCGACACCGGTGCCACGGTCGGCGCGCCGCCGCCTTCGGAGACGTGTCCGATCGCGGCGCTCAGAAGCAGCACCTCCTCGGGCAGCGTGACGGTGCGGGTCAGTCCGAGCGGGGTGCTCAGCCGCTCGCGCAACACCTCGTCCCAGGTCTTGCCGGTCAGGTGCTCGATCACCCGGCCGGCCAACACGAAGCCCGCGTTGCAGTACGACCAGCCGGCGCCCGGCGGGAAGACCTGCGCGACGTCGGCGAGGGTGTCCACATAGCGGGCCACGCAGTCGTCGCCGCGCCCGGTGTCGGGGAAGTGGTCGCCGTCGATGCCGGAGGAGTGCGTGAGCAGGTGGCGCATGGTGATGCGCTTGGGCAACTCCGGGTCGGACAGCCGCAGTTCCGGCATCAGTTCGGCCAACGGCTGGTCCAGGTCCAGCAGTCCGTCCTCGACCAGCTGCATGACCAGCGTGGTGGTCCACACCTTGCTGATCGAGCCGATCTGGAAGACCGATTCGGTGGTGACCGGGACGCCGGTGTTCAGGTTGAGGACGCCGTGGGCGGCCTCGATCAGGTCGTCGGGGCCGTTGTCGCCGAGGCGCAGGACGGCGAGCGTCGCGCCGGGGACCTGGTGGCGCGGGGCCAGCGTGGACAGCCGGCGCTGCCAGTGCGCGGCGTCCAGGCGGGCCGGGCGGGTGCGGCCGGCGGGACCGGCGTACTGCTCGACCCAGTCGATGATCCGCCGGTTCCAGTCGAGGCGGTGCGAGGGGCGGCCCTGCAGGATGAACAGGTGCGAACCTTCGGGGTAGAGCACCATCCGGGTCGGCACGCCCTGCTCGCGCAGCGCGCTGAACCACTGCTGGGCCTGGCCGACGGGGCACCGCATGTCGGCGCCGCCGTGCACGATCAGGGTCGGGGTGCGTACGTCGCCGACCCGGGTCAGCGGGTTCATCGCGGCATAGCGCTCGGGCTCGTCGCGGTAGCTGATGTCGCCGAATTCGGCCCGGGCGAGGAAGGTGCCGGCGTCGGAGGTGCCGGAGATGCTGACCAGGTCGCTGACCACGCCGCCGGCGACCGCCGCGGCGAAGCGCCGGTCGCGGCTGGTCAGGTAGCAGGTCATGTAGCCGCCGTAGCTGTAGCCGGCGACGGCGAGCCGGTCGGGGTCGGCGATGCCCTCGGCGACGAGGGTGTCCAGCGGCTCCAGGAAGTCGGGGGCGTCGGCGAGGCCCCATTCCCCGACGGCGGCGGTGAAGAAGTCCTCGCCGTAGCCGTCGCTGGCCCGGGGGTTGGGCAGCAGGATGGTCCAGCCGCGCTCGACCAGCACCTGGTGGTAGAGGTGGATCGAGTCGGCGGTGCCGCCCCACGCGTTGTGCGGGCCGCCGTGGATGTCCATGAGCAGCGGGCCGGGGCCGGTCGCCTGCGGGTCGCGGATCACCCGGGCGTGTACGACGGTGCCGTCGGAGATGGTGAACCGGCGGTCGACGGCGGTGAACAGTTCCACGTCCGGCAGCGCGTCGGCGACGTGCGTGGTGAGGACGCGCTCGGTGCCGTCGGCGGGGTCGACCAGGACGATCTCGCCGTACGAGGTGGGGGTCGCCAGCACGATGGCGACCGGCCCGGGGGCCTGCGGGATCGAGAGGCCGGAGACGCTGCGGTTGTCGCCGCCGACCAGCACGCGCGTGGTGTCGGTGACGGGGTCGAGGACCAGCAACTGGGTGTCGCCGGCCTCCCGGGCGCAGAACAGCAGTTCGCGGCCGTCGGCGGTGAATCGGGGCAGCGCGCCGGGGTATCCGCCGCCGCCGGACATGATGTTGCGGTCCAGCGAGGCGGCGAGTTGGGCGACGGGGCCGCCGGCAAGGGGAATGCGGAGCAGGCGCGCGTGTCCCGTGCCGTTGTGGGTCGCGCCGACGGCGAGCAGGGCCTCGCCGTCGGGGGTCCAGCCGACCGGGCCGGTCATGCCGTCGGCGGGGCCGACCTGCTCGGCCGGTACGTGGGGGGTGGACGGGTCGAGCACGTACGCCGCCGACAGGTTGCTCACGTCGGCGTCGGCGTCGCGGCCGGCGGAGAAGGCCAGCCGGCGGCCGTCGGGCGACCAGGCCGGCTCGCTCGCGTGCCACTCCCCCTCGGTGAGCTGGGTGACCTCGCCGGTGTCCGGGTCGAGTACGTGGAGGTGGCTGCGCATGGTGCCGAGCAGGCCGGCGCCATCGGCCTGGTAGTCCAGGGCATCGACGACCAGCGGCGCATGGCCCCGGGCGGCGCGGGCGGCGTCGTCCTCGCCGGGGACGGCGTGGGTGTCGACGGCAGCGGTGAACGCGATGCGGGAGCCGTCCGGGCTCCAGATCGGGCGGCCGGCGCCCAGCGGCAGGCGGGTGAGCTGCCTCGGGTCGCCGCCGGCCACGGGCAGGATCCAGATCTGCGGCGGGCCGCCGGCGGCGCGCAGGAACGCGATCCGTGTGCCGTCGGGCGACCAGGCCGCGCTGCCGTCGCCGGGACCCTCGGTGAGCCTGGTCGCCGGGGTGTCGCCGGCGGTGGCCACCAACCACAGACTGCGCACCGGACGGTCCGCCTCGGCATCGACGCCGACCAGCGTGTAGACAACACGAGTCCCGTCGGGGGAGATCGACGGCTGCTCCGGCAGCACAATCGCGGTCAGGTCGTCCAGACGCAGACGTCGTGTCATGGCTTCCTCCATCCTGGGTCGCCCTCGGCCCGGTCCCGCCGACCCCGGCGGCGGCGAATGCCACGACGCTAGAGCGGCGAGCGCCCGGGAACTTCGTGGCAACGAACCAAGGTGAAGCCCCCTTTCGGTGCGGCCCCACCAGGCGGGGCGGAACGGGAGGGGGTAGGCCGGAGGAGCGGGGGCGGGGGCGGGGGCGGGGGCGGAGTGGGCCAGGGCCGGGCGGCGGGCCAGGGCCGGGGTGGGCCGGACCGGGCTGGGGCGGGCCAGGGCGGACCGGGGTGGGGCCGGGCGGGGCGGGTCGGGCTGGGCTGGGCTGGGCTGGCCATGGCGGGGCCGGCCGGGGGCCGAAGCCGGGGCGGGGGCCGGGCGGGGCCCGATGCCGGGCTGGGGTGGAAGGGGGCTGGGCTGGGGGCGGTCGCGGGTGGGGGGCCGGCGAACGACTGGGCTGGGTGGCGAGCCTTGGACGGCGGACGGCGGACGGCGGACCGCGGACCGCGGACGGCACGCGGAAGGCGGAAGGCAGCGCCCGCATCCGCAGCGCGAAGGGCATCCGCTGAGGCGGGCGCCGCCTCGGCGCCGCAGCATGACCGACCGCGAACCGCAGTCCCGGAATGCCGAAAGGGACAAGTTCACGAGAAGGACAGCGACAGAAGGACGTCTCAGGAGGCGGACGGCTCGATCTCCCCCGCAAAGACGATGACCTGGTCGATGAGGCTCCGCCGCAGATGGACGACGTCCGTTCCCGCCAGGCGGGGGCCTCGGTCCGGCGTGGTGAAGGCCCACTGGTACCGGGCCCACTCGTCAGGCATGTCCACCGCTGAGCAGTGCACCATCGTGCCGGTCCCCGCCGGGTGGCGCCGGATGTCCGGCACGAACCGCTCGACCGCCGCGATTCCTTCGCTGCGACCCAACGGCCCCCGGAAGACCACGTCCGAGGTCAGGGCCTGGGAGAGCAGGCCAGTCACACGGCTGTCGTCCGAGGCGTTGAACGCAGAGATGAACACGTCGATCGCGGAGCGTGCCGTCTCTTCCTGCATGCCCCAGTAATACCAGCCGTCGCGCGTGCGCTCGTCCCGCGAGGTGCCTTCCGATCACGGTGGACCATCCCGGTCACAGCACTGGCCACCGGCTGCCACCACGCGCTGACCGACCGCGTCTACCGCTGCCGGACGCCGCCGCATGCCAACTGCCGCTCGCCCGCGTCCGCCGCCCGGCGATGCCCGCGCGGGCCGCCGGATGTTACAGCGTTGGCGTCGACTCTTCCTCCTCCAAAGGAAGTTCGTCCCTCAGGAGGCTGTAGAAGACCACGTCGCGCCACCGGCCTGCTCGGAAGAGGTACGCGCGGGCCACGCCCTCTGGCGTGAAGCCGACCTTTTCCAGAGCGCGTTGTTCGGCGACGTTGTCGACCTCCGTCGCCGCCTCCACCCGCGCCACCTGGGTGTGGGCGAACAGGTAGCGGACCAGCAGAAGTTGAGCGCGGGTGCCGAAACCCTGCCCCCGCACCTCGGGGAACAGATTTATCCCGACGTTCCAACAGTAGGAGGTGCGTGAGGTGACGATTTTGCGCCAGGCCACGAAACCCAGGACGTCGGCCCCGCGAACCACCAGCAACTGCCCTCCGGTGTCCCCGAGAAAACCGCTCTCGGTCCACTCGCGCCGCCACCGCCCGGGATCCGCCCAGCCCTGCCAACCGAACGGACCGACCGCCTCGGGATCCGTCGAAAACCGTTCGAGAAGGGGGAGATCGCCCTCGACCACCGGCCGCAGCGACACCTGTTCGTCACTCATGGGCTCGAACTCCGTTCGATCGTCGCGCACTTCCGCCGGCACCGCCGGGGCGCGGAGCCGACCCGCCGGGTACACGATCGGCACGATCACCACGGCAGCCGAGAATACCGCCGCAACGACCGCCTGCCGATGCCCGAACACGACGCCCTTGGGCGGCGCGGAGATCGAACGCCTACTCGGACACTGCCGATTCGAGGGAGTCCTTCAGATACTCATTGCGCGCGACGATCAACCGCACCATGTATCGATGCAGCCCGATCCACCCGACGACGGCACCGATCGGCCCGAACGGAGCGGCGTAGTCCACGACATCGCGCATCACGGTGCCGCCGGCCCCGTCCGAGGTGAAGCGGTGCTCGTGGCGCCAGTGCGCGAACGGGCCGCCGACCTGCTCGTCCACGAACCGACTCGGCTCCTCGTACGCCGTGATCCGCGCGGTCATCCGCCACACCACACCGAAGTGCCGCGCCCGCCAGGTGACACTCTCCCCGAGCCCGATCCGGCCGGCCGTTACCCCACCGATCGCCCGCTCCCCCGACGAAGCCATGGACGCGGTATGCGCGTCGATGTCCAGGCACGCCTCGAAAGCCCGTGCGGGCGTGACACGAATGTGCGTGGTCGTCTCGAAATGCGGCACGGGCCGAGCGTACGCGCCGGCCACGGACTGCCGGTGTCGGGTATGGGGGTGGCCAATCGGCTCTGGCAACACCGCCGAGAACAGCGGCATTTCCGACGCCTGGGCCCGGTCCGACGATCCGGACCGTGCCGGCCGGATGCCCTGAAGCTTCGTGCAGCCTCGTTCCACGCCCGCGTTCATGTGCAGTCGCCCGGTGTTTCCCTCCAGGCCGCCCCGTCTGGCCCGCGGTTGGGCTTGGGTAGTCGCGGACGAGCCATCCCCGCCGCATGCGGCGCGGCGCGGACCCGCCTGCACCCCGCTCTGCCGTTCGACACATCCGACGTGACGAATCCAAGGAGCAAGGCCATGAGGTTCCCCCAGTGCCCCCGGTGCGGCTTATCGAACGAAGTCGTGCCGGATCGGAGCCGCCAACCGGATCATCCCGGGCCCTCGACCGGGATCCCCCCGTGGTTCGGCTGGGTGCTCCTGCCTGCGGCCACACTCGCCCTGTCGGTGTTCGTGGGCCTGTACATCGGAATGCCGTTCGGGGCGGTCTCGTTCGGGGCCTGGTTCTGGGCCCGATCGGACACGAACGGCGGCAGCGGTCGCCCACGGCCGCCCGGCAACGAATTCCTGTGCAACCGCTGCATGCACAGATTCGCCACGCCCGGACACATCCAGATCGCGTGCAGGCACCGCAACCGGCCGACCACCAGGGTTCGTTCGGCGGCCGACAGCCGACGGCGTCCGCGCACATTCGTGGTCACCACCGGACAGGCGTGCCACGCACCACAGTTCGAGAACGCCTCGCCCAGACACGGTATCCACATCCGCATCCGCGTCCGCGCGGTATTCCCCAAGCCGCCCGACGGGGAGGCGCATCGGAGGTGTCGCGGTCGACGCGGCAGATATCCCGTCGCCCTCGACCCGCGCGGCATCGCCATCCGCCGCGACACTGCCTAGTCGTTCCGGGCGTCGCCGTCGTTCGAGCGGTTGGCGCGGCGGCGACGCATACGTTCGCGGAGAGAGTCCGTCGAGGGGTCGAGCATCGGTCGCTCGGCCGAGCTGTCCGGGGACGCTTCGCTCCACTGCCGGGCCTGCCGTACCAGTGCGGCCAGTTCGTCGGAGCCGTTCTCCCGCGATGAGTCGTGGTGCGTCATGGTGGACCCGATGCCCGCGCACTTGCCGGCCCACGGCTGATAATTGGTCACGAATATGCGGCATATCGATAACAACAGTGGCGAAGGGGGCGTACCGAGGGGCGGTTTTCAGCCGCCACATCTCGGCACGGCGCACTGCGCTGCGCGTGTGCATCGGACCACGACCGAATGCCACCTCACCCACGCGCTCGCCAATCACGACCTGCACGACCTGCACGTCCTATACGACGGCGACCGAGTCCCACGCGGCGGTGTTCACCGACGCATCCGGCCCGGCGCGCCGGCGCCCGTCCCCACCGCGTCACCCGCCCGGCCCACAGCGCTCTCGGCCGACTCTCAGCCGTGATGCGGCATCGTTTTCGAGGACAGAGCCCCGGTATGTCTTTCCCGCCGTGACCACGGCCGACCGACACCGGATCGCGCGTTATCGAAGGAGGGAGCGCCCATGCCTTCGTCGGCCGTGTCCGACCTGGCCGTGAACGTGCTGGACGCGAGTTCGTTGTTGTCCGCCTTCGGGGCGCTCGGCATCGCCGTGGTGTTGTTCGCGGAGACCGGCCTGCTGGTCGGCTTCTTCCTGCCCGGCGACTCGTTGTTGTTCACCGCCGGACTGTTGTGCGTATCGGGCTCCTCGGACCGGGTGCACCTGATCCTGTGGCAGGTGTTGCTCGCCGCCGTGGGCGGCGCCCTACTCGGCGCCCAGGTCGGCTACCTCCTCGGCCGGCGCGGCGGACGCGCGCTGCTGAGCCGGTACAGGAACCGCAGCCTGCACGAAGGCGTGGCGCGGGCCGAGGAGTTGCTGGGCAAGTACGGACACGCCAAGGCGGTGGTCCTGGCCCGCTTCGTTCCGGTCGTGCGCACGGTGCTCAACCCGCTGGCCGGCGTACTGGAGATGCCCGTGCGCACCTTCACGCTGTGGCAGATCATCGGCGGCACGGTCTGGGCGATCGGCCTGGTCCTGGCAGGCTACGGACTTGGCTCGTCCGTACCGAACGTGGACACCTACCTGCTGCCGATCGTGGCGGTGGTGGTACTGATCTCGCTTCTGCCGATCGCACTGGAGGTCCTCCGCCAACACAAACACCGCCCCGGCCCCGGCTCGGGCTCGGGCTCGGACCCGGGCCCCCACCGCCGAGATGAACCGTGACCGACCACACCTTGTGCGGGTGCTTGGGCGTTCCCGGTGCACGTTGCGCTTGTGGTCGCGGGTGGCCGGTGCGGGGTCTGTCAGAGTCGGTGGTGGGCCGCCGCCGGCGTGCGGGGCTCCAAGAGCTGGGGCTTCTGGCGAGACGGGCGCGTTGGTCGTCGAAAACCGGCCGGCAGCGAGGGGGCGGGAGGGCGGTCGGGTCGAGTCCGCCGGGGGGCTTCCCGGGTGGGCTGCGTGCCTTCGGCGAGATCGCGCTTCTGGTTGCGTGGGCCGGTGCGGGGCCGGTCGGAGTCGCCGGGTCGGCCGCCGCCGGCGTGCGGGGCTCCGAGCGTCGGGGTGCCCGGCAAGACGCACGCGTTGCTCGGCAAAAACCGGCCGGCAGCGGGGAGCAGGGAGGGCGGTCGAGTCGAGTCCTCCGAGCGGCCTCCTCGACTGGGCCGGGCGTTTCCGACGGGCGTTGCGTCTTGAGTTGTGTGGGCTGGTCCGGGGCCGGTCAGAGTCGGTGGTGGGCCGCCGCCGGCGTGCGGGGCTCCGAGACTCGAAGCTCCCGACGAGACGCCCGTGTTGGTCGGCGAAAAACCGGCTGGCAGCGAGGGAGCGGGAGGGCGCTCGAGGCGAGTCCTCTGGGCAGCCTTCCGGAGTGGGTCGGGGTGCTTTGGGCGCGTTTGGAAGGGAGTTGGGGCTCGAAACTGAATCGCGATCGATGGTTGTGGGCTTTGAGCCTCGGTGACCTGCGGTTTTGTAGTGTCGGAGCGGAAAGTCGGGCGTCGAGTGCCGGTTTTGTACGGTCCGACCCCCTGAACGCCGCCGCGAAGACCAAATCGCCCGATCTCAGCCGACTTCGGGCGCCGCGATCTCGCAGAGGCCGTCGAGGAGACCACAAGTGCCCAGCTGGGGCCGAAACCGGATCCCGAGACACCTCAAACGCTCCCACTCTGTGCTGACCTGCGGTTTTCTCCCACGCCGAGGCCACGACGCCTCACGCCGTCCGGTTTCGTAAAACTCTCACCCCACACGCACGCCCACTGCGCCTCGAAATGCCCTGCCTGCCCCACTCGGGAAGCCTCCTCGGCGGGATCGACCGGACCGCCCTCCCTCCCCGCCGCTGCCAGCCGGTCTTCCGCCGACCAACACGGGCGTCTCGTCGGGGGCTTCGAGTCTTGGAGCCCCGCACGCCGGCGGCGGCCCATCACCGACTCAGACCAGCCCCGCACCGGCCACACGCAACCAACAGCGCAACGCCCGCCGAAAGCACCCGACTTCCCCGGGAAGGCCCTCCGGAGGACTCGACCCGACCGCCCTCCCGCTCCCTCGCTGCCGGCCGGTTTTCGCCGAGCAACGCGCCCGTCTCGTCGGGGGCTTCGAGTCTTGGAGCCCCGCACGCCGGCGGCGGCCCACCACCGACTCAGACCAGCCCCGCACCAGCAACAGGCAACCGACAGCGCAACGCGCGCCGGGAACGCCCGGCCCACTCCGGAAGGCCCCCAAAGAACCCGGCCCCACCACCCACCCGCTCCCTCACCGTCGGCCGGTTTTCGCCGAGCAACGCGCCCGTCTCGTCGCGGGCTTCCACTCTCGGAGCCCCGCACGCCGGCGGCGGCCCACCACCGACTCTGACCAGCTCCGCACCAGCCACACGCAACCCAAGCGCAACGCATGCCGCAAGCAGGCCCGGCTCCGCTCGGCCCGAGACCTCCGGGGGCGTGTCAGGTGAACGCTGTGGCCAAGTGGGTGGACAAGGCCGCTGCTGCTGGATGTTGGTCGTGTTGTGGGGTGATCGTGTAGATGCCGCGGGTTGGGGGGTCTACCAAGGTCGCCGTGGTGACGTCTGTGCGTAGGGCGATGGTCAGTGCTGCGGGGATCAGGGCGATGGCGTGGCCGGTGGCGACCATGGCGATTTTGCCCGGTAGGTCGGCTGCGGTGAGGTCGATTCGGGCGGTGGTGCCGGCGCGGGCGGCGTGGCGGCGTAGGAGGGCCGCCGAGCCGTCGTTGTCCTCGACCCAGGTCTGGTCGGCCAGTTCGTGGATCGGCAGTGGGCCCCGGCCGGCGTGTGGGTGGTCGGCGGGCAGGACGACCACCATCTCGTCCACGCCCAGGAGCCGTCGTGCCACCCGGGGGTCGTCCGGCAGACCCGGCGGCGCGTCCGTGACCACGGCGATGTCCAGGTCGCGGGCGAGCACCCGGTCGTAGAGGTCGGCGCTCGATCCGGGCAACAGGCTCCACCGCAGCGGGCCTTCGTCGTCCAGGAGGCGCCGCATCGCGGCGGGTACGATCCCGGCGGCCAGGGACGGCGTCGCGCCGACGGTCAGCGGCCGACCCGGTGCCCCGTCCCGTACGTCCCGAACCGCGCGCACCGCCCGATCCGCCTCGTTGAGCACGACCAGGGCGTGGTGCCGGAACACCTCGCCGGCCGGCGTCGGCCGCACCCCGCGCACCTGCCGCTCGACCAGTGCCACCCCGAGTCGCCGCTCCAGGCCGGCGATCTGCCGGGAGACGGCCGACTGGGTGTGGCCGAGTTCGACCGCCGCCGCCGACAACGACCCGACCCGACACACCGTCACGAAGGTCCGCCACACGGTCAGATCCACGTTGCCTCCTCCATGGCACGGGCACGGCATGGGCATGGGCACGGGCACAGCCATGCGCAGACTCGTGCTCGTGCTCGTGCTCGTGCTCGTGCTCACGAGCCCGGCACGAATATGCCGGCCCCCGCGCAGGCTATATGCGAGACACGCATGCCTGCCCTTCCAAAGTTGCGCTTGTCGCAGAGCTTGCCACTGCTTCACGCTGGGGCGCATGACCACCCCGCCACGCACGATCGCCGTCCTCGGCCTGGGCCGCATGGGCGCCGCTGTCGCGACACGACTCGCCGAGCACGCCCACCAGGTCATCGGCTGGACCCGCTCCGGGCAGCCCGCCACCGGAAGCCCCTTCGACACCACCCCCGACCCAGCCGCCGCCGTCGCGAAAGCCGACGTCGTGCTCCTCGCGCTGTTCGACGGCCGGGCCTGCCGCGAGGTTGTCGACCAGGTCCGCGCCTCGCTTCGACCCGACGCCATCGTGGTCAACACGAGCACGATCGCCCCCGCCGACGCATCGGCGCTGGCCCATGAACTCGGGACCTCCTACGTGCATGCGCCTGTGCTCGGCTCGGTGCCCGCCGTCGCTGCCGGGACCCTGGAGGTCCTCGCCGGCGCCGACCCCGCCACGCTCGATCGGGTGCGGCCGGTGTTGGCGGCGCTCGGCACCGTGCGGCCCGTCGCCGACGCCGGTACCGCCGCCGCCCTCAAGCTCATCGCCAACAGCAGCCTCGCCGGCGGGGTCCTGGCCCTGCGCGAGGCGTTGCGGCAGGGGGACGCGCTCGGCCTGCCGCGAACCGAGGTGCTGGACGTACTCGAACTCGGCCTGCTCGGCGGACTCGTGGCCCGCAAACGCAGCATCCTCACGAGCGCCGGCAACCCGGCCACGGCCGCCCCCACCGCCCCCGCCCAGTTCACCATCGCCGCGCTGGCCAAGGACCTGGACCTGTTGGCCGCCGCGTCCGGCACCCCGATGCGCAGCGCGGCCGACCTGGCCGACACCCCGACCGACCCCGAGGCCGACATCGCCGTCGCCGCCCTGACCCCCGCCGTCCCCGACGCGGTGCTCGAACCCCTTCGCGCCTATATACGCGGACACGCCACCGGCGACCCCGCCCACTTCCGCGCCGCGTTCCTGCCCACCGCGCACGTCGAGGGAATCCGGGACGGCGCGTTCGTCTCGTGGGGCCTCGACGAATATTGCGCGCTCTTCCCCGGCCGGCCCGCCCCGGACGAGCCGACGCGCTCGCGCCGCATCGACACCGTCGACGTACACGGCACCATCGCCACCGCGACCATGACCCTGCGACACGGCACCGACACCTTCACCGACGTCTTCCTCCTGGCCCACATCGACGAGAAGTGGCGCATCACCAACAAGGCCTACCACCGACACCCCTGAGCCCCAGCCCCCCCAAACCGCCCGGCCCCAGCCGCCCGCCCACTCGGACATGACCGATCCCATGTTGACGACGCATCCGAACGGGTGCTTTGGTGAGCCTCGCCTAAATTCCGAGATATGTTCGATCGAGCGGGGTCACCTGGTGTTCGCCAACTACCTGATAGGTCTGCGCGAAGGGCTGGAGGCAGCCCTCGTGGTCAGCATCCTGATCGCCTATCTCGTCAAGAGCGACCGCCGGGACGCGCTGCCCGCCGTCTGGCTCGGGATCGGCGCCGCCGTTGCGCTCAGCGTCGCGCTCGAGGCCACCCTCGAACTGACCTCGGCCGAGATGACCTTCGAGCAGCAGGAGCTGTTCGGCGGTTCGCTCTCCATCCTGGCCGTGCTCCTGGTCACCTGGATGATCTTCTGGATGCGGCGTACCTCACACGCGCTCAAGGCGGAGTTGCAGGGCAAGCTGGACCACGCGCTGGCGATGGGCACCGGTGCGCTGGTGTTGACCGCGTTCCTGTCCGTGGGGCGGGAGGGTCTGGAGACGGCGGTGATCGTGTGGGGCACGGCCCGCTCCACCGGCGAGAACACCGAGCCGATGATCGGCGTCGCCCTCGGGCTGGCCACCGCCGTCGTCCTCGGCTACCTCTTCTACGCCGGCGCCGTGCGGATCAACCTCGCCAAGTTCTTCCTCTGGACCGGCGCCGGCCTCGTCGTCGTCGCCGCCGGCGTACTGGCATACGGCGTCCACGACCTCCAGGAGGCCGACTACCTCCCCGGACTGTCGAACCGGGCCTTCGACATCAGCGACACCATCCCGCCGGACACCTGGTACGGCACCCTCCTCAAGGGCATCCTCAACTTCCAGCCCGACCCCACGGTCCTCCAGGTCACCGTCTGGCTCCTGTACCTGATCCCGGTCATGGCGCTGTTCTTCCTCCTCCCCAAGGGCGGCCCGAAGGGCGGCCCGAACAAGGCCCCAGCCCCCGCCGCGCCGGGAACCGCCTCCGTCTGAGCGGACCGCGCCCCGTGGCGCAAATCACGCACATCGCCGGCAGGTCACGGCAAGCCACGGCAGGTCACGACAGATCACGCGGACCGACCCGATCCCACGCCGGGTATGTCCGGGAAGATCATCCATCGCGCACCGACGGATATCCTCTGACCCGGTCCGGCCGAGGAGCGCCGAACACGTACAGGGGGGCACAGGCATGACGCAGCCGCGCAACGGGGACGGCCTCGCGGGCCAATCCCTCGACGAGGGCGGGGCGCGCACCGCGCGGTGGGCGTTCATCCGCACCGAGAGCGGCAGCGCGACGGTCCTCCTGGTCGCCACGCTGGCCGCACTGGCCTGGGCGAACATCGGCGCCGACTCCTACGAGTCGTTGTGGCACACGCACCTGTCGATCCGGCTCGGCGACTCCGGTGTCGCGCTCGACCTGCGCGAGTGGGTCAACAGCGGCCTGATGACGCTGTTCTTCTTCGTGGTCGGCCTCGAGGCCCGGCGCGAGTTCGACCTGGGCGAGTTGCGCGAGCGGCGCCGGCTGACGCTGCCGTTGCTGGCCGGACTCAGCGGCATGGCCGTACCGGTGCTGGTCTACCTGGCGATCAACGCGGGCGACTCCTCCGTACACGGCTGGGGCGCGGCGATGTCCACCGACACCGCGTTCGCACTCGGCATGCTCGCCCTGCTCGGCAGCCGGTTCCCGCGCCGGCTGCACACGTTCATCCTGACCGTGGCCGTGGTCGACGACTTCGTCGCCCTCGTGGTGATCGCCGTCGCCTACAGCGACCACATCGACGTGACCCCGCTGCTGATCGCGCTGGCCCTGCTCGGGGTGGTCCTGCTGGTGCGCGGCGCGCGGATCCGGCGTGGTGCCCCGTACGGGGTGCTGGGCGTGATCACCTGGGTCGCGGTGCTGAAGTCCGGCGTGGATCCGGTCGTGGTCGGCCTGGTGTTCGGCCTGCTGACCATCGCCCACCCGGCGTCGCGGGCCGAGCTGGAACGGGCCACCGGCCTGTTCCGCTCCTTCCGCGAGCAGCCCACCCCGGAGCTGGAACGCACCGCCCGACGCGGCATGGCGGCGGCGCTGTCGCCCAACGAGCGGCTGCAACGGATGTACCACCCGTGGACGAGCTACGTGATCGTGCCGCTGTTCGCACTGGCCAACGCCGGGATCACGCTGAACGGCGGGCTGCTCTCCCGGGCCTTCACCTCGCCGATCACGCTCGGCATCCTGTTCGCCTACGTGCTCGGCAAGCCGATCGGGATCATCGGCGCCAGTTCGCTGACCACCAGGCTCAGCGGGGGCCGGCTGCGTCCGCCGGTCGGCTGGGGGGCGGTGGTCGGCGGCGGCGCGATCGCGGGTGTGGGCTTTACCGTATCGCTGCTGATCGCGACGCTCGCCTTCGAGGGCGCGCAGTTGGACGAGGCCAAGGTCGGCGTGCTCAGCGCCGTCGTGTGCTCGTTCGTGGTCACCTGGCTGGTGTCGGTGGTGATCTCGGCGCTGCCGCGCCCGGCCCGGTCGCGGGCACTGCTCGGCACCGGGCAGAGCCTGGTCGACCTGGCGGTGCCGGTGGATCCGGACCGCGACCACATCCGGGGCCCGATCGACGCGCCGGTGACGCTGGTCGAGTACGGCGACTTCGAATGTCCGTTCTGCGGTCGGGCCGAGCCGGTGGTGCGGGAGCTGCTGGCCGACTTCGGCGACGTGCGCTACGTCTGGCGCCACCTGCCGCTGCCCGACGTACACCCCCGGGCCCGACTGGCGGCGATCGCCGCCGAGGCCGCCGCGGATCAGGGCGCGTTCTGGGAGATGATGGACCACCTCCTCGAACACCAGGACGCACTCAAGCCGAGCGACCTGATCGAACACGCGCGCACCCTGGGCTTGGACGTCGACGAGTTCCGCCTGGCGCTGCGCACCCGGCAGGGCGCCGATCGGGTCGCCGAGGACGAGGAGTCGGCGGACCTGAGCGGGGTGACCGGTACACCGACCTTCTTCGTCAACGGCCGCCGCCACCACGGCCCGTACGACATCGCCGGCCTCACGGCGGCCGTACACGCGGCCAAGGAACGCGCGCTGATGGACCGCTGAGCGGGCGGCGCGCGGGGCCACTCACCTCGGCGCGGCCACCCGCCTCGGGACAGCGGACACAGCGGACACAGCGGACGTAGCGGACGCCGCGCTCACCCGGTCGATTCCGCGAAGTCGTCGCGGGCCCGGACCACGTCCCGGGTCAGCCGTTCGAAGGCGCGGGCGGCGGCGCTGCGGTAGGCGCTCTCCCGGCGGAGCAGCACGACGGTACGCACCGGCAGCGGCGGGTCGACGGCCACCGGGCGCAGATGCGGATGGTCGCGGGCGATCGCGTCCGGCAGCACGGTGGCCAGCGGGGTGCGTCGGACGATCTCGGTCAGTGCCTGGATCGAGTTCGCCTGGACCGCGATCCGGGGCCGTACGCCGTGCCGGGCGAAGTACTCGTCGATGTGCCCTCGGGTGGCGAAGTCGTCGCTGAGCAGCGCCAGATGCTCCGTGTCCAGGTCGCGCACCGGCAGCGGCGGGGCGTCCGGGGCGGGGGTCGGCCGGGTCGCGCCCACCACCAGGCTGAGCCGTTCGGTGCCGAGCGCCGTCCCGACGAGGCCCGGCAGGTGTGTGCCGCGAAACGCGATGCCCAGGTCGAACTCGTCCGCGGCCAAACCGGATTCGATCCGGTCCTGGGTGGTCTCCACGACGTCGAGGGCGATCCCGGGGTGCCGGGCGTACAACTCCTCGGTCAGCGGCCCGACCAGGTATGTGGTGAACGTCGGCGTCACCGCGAGCCGCAGGCCGCCGCGGGTCAGGTCGGCCACGTCGTGCACGGCGCGTTCGGCGGCAGCCAGGTCCTGGAGGGCCCGGCGGGCGTAGTGCAGGTAGCTCTCCCCGACGTCGGTCGGCCGCACCGTGCGCCCGCTCCGATCGAGCAGGCGTACTCCGAGGATGCGTTCGAGCTGCTTGATCTGCTGGGACAGGGTCGGCTGCGAAACACGCAGCTCCTCCGCCGCACGGGTGAAGTTACCGTGCTCGGCGACGGCGAGCAGGTAGCGGAGGTGCCGTAGTTCCGGAGCCATGCGGACGACTATAGGTGATGGCTATGGCTTCGATGGGTACTGCGTCTTGGACGCTATAGGCACAGCTCATGCATGGTGGATCCAGTCGGACAGGAGCGCCTTCGAGGAGCACCTTCGGGGAGCAACTTCGGGGAGCACCTTCGTCTTCGTAAGGGAGTAGTGCCAGCCATGCATCACCTCACCGCCGGTGTCACCCGGTTCCAGCGCGATGTGTTCCCGGCCAAGGCGCCGCTGTTCGACCGCCTGGCCCATGCCCATCGGCCCGCGACACTTTTCATCGGCTGCTCCGACGCCCGCGTGGTGCCGGAGCTGATCACCCAGAGCGAGCCGGGCGAGCTGTTCGTGATCCGTACGGCCGGCAATCTGGTGCCGGCCCACACACCGGGCGCGGGCGGCGGTGACGGGGTGGCCGCGAGCATCGAGTACGCGGTCGCCGTCCTGGCGGTCACGGACGTGATCGTCTGCGGGCACTCGGCCTGCGGGGCGATGACCGCGCTCGCCGAGGGCCACGACCTGGCCGGTACGCCGCAGGTCGCCGACTGGCTCAGGCACGCGAATCCCGGCCGGGCCCGCCCGGCCGCCGACGCCTCGGATCGGGTGGGCGCGCTGGTTCGGAGCAACGTCGGCGACCAACTCGCCAACCTGGCCACACATCCGAGCGTGGCCCGCGCCCTGGCCCGGCAGGCACTGACCCTGCACGGCTGGGTCTATGACATCGGCTCCGGCACGGTTACCGCGCTGGACGCCGCCACGGGCCGGCCGATCGCCCTACCGGCCTGATCCCTCCCCTCCGTCCGACCGCCCCCTCCCACACCCACTCTCGTAAGGAAAACCCCATGCCGCACGCCCTGTTCGACCCCGCCCCCCGTCAGCAGCTCGCCGCCACCGCCGTCGAGGCCAAGATCCGCAAGGACCTGACCTGGGAGCGGATCGCCGAACCCACCGGCCTGTCCGTCGCGTTCGTCACCGCCGCCGTCCTCGGTCAGCACCCGCTGCCCGCCGACGCCGCCCACGCCGTCGCCGAACTCCTGGACCTGGGCCCGGACGCCGCAGCGCTGCTCCAGGCCATCCCCACTCGGGGCCCGGACACCCCGGGCCTGCCGACCGACCCGACCATCTACCGCTTCCACGAGATGCTGATGGTCTACGGCACCACCCTGAAGGCGCTGATCCACGAGCAGTTCGGCGACGGCATCATCAGCGCGATCAACTTCCGCCTCGACGTGCGGAAGGTCGCCGACCCGGAGGGCGGCGAGCGCGCGGTGATCACGTTGGACGGCAAGTATCTGCCGACCAAGCCGTTCTGAGATTCCGGCTTTCCCGTCTCTTTCCGCCCACCTTCACCCGAACAACCAAGAAAACCCCACGACCAAGAAATCCCAAGGACTCCCATGGACTTCGCCCAACGCACCATCGACCTCGCCCTCCGCAACGTCGAGGAGGGCGGCCGGCCCTTCGCGACCGTGATCGTCCGCGACGGCGAGATCGTCGCCGAGAGCGCGAACAAGGTGGCCCAGACCGCCGATCCGACCGCGCACGCCGAGATCCTGGCGATCCGCGAGGCGTGCCGAAGGCTGGGGACGGAGCATCTGACCGGCGCCACGATCTACGTCCTCGCCCACCCGTGCCCGATGTGCCTGGGCTCGCTCTACTATTGCTCCCCCGACGAGGTCGTCTTCCTGACCGCCCGCGACGACTACGCGCCGCACTATGTCGACGACCGCAGGTACTTCGAACTCGACACCTTCTACGCGGAGTTCGCCAAGCCGTGGGAGGAGCGCCGGCTTCCGATGCGCTACGAGCCGCGCACCGCCGCCACCGACGTCTACCGCGAGTGGCAACGCCGCAACGGCGGCGAACGCCGGGTCGCGGGCGCCCCCACCGCCTGATCCGGCCGCCGGGGCCGTTCGCCGCCGTTGCGGAGTCGATATCGCCAACTTCCGCACTCGCCTTGACGATTACGCTTCGGCGTTTCTAGGGTGCGGCGAGTAGTCACCCTCCGGAAAGGTTGGTTCGTGATGGCCGCTCGGTCCGTCGTTCCCGCGCGCCGGTGCGTTTCATGACGGTGGGGCCCGACACGCTGACGGCGCTGCTCAAGCGCAAGGACGTGCTCCCGGCGGGATGGGAGTCGGTGTTCGGCATGGTGGCGCGCGAGGACTTCGTGCCCGCCCGGATCTGGCCGGACGACACCGACGCGCTCCTCGATCGCGACCGGGATCCTGAGGCGTGGCGCCGCGCGGTCTATTCGGACCGGGCGTTGGTGACCCAGTGGGACGACGGCCGGCACTCCGGCGCCGAGGCGGGTCGGCTGGCCACCTCGTCGGCGTCGATGCCCTCGACCCTCGCGGAGATGTTGTACGACCTCGACGCGGCGCCGGGGATGCGGGTGCTGGAGGTCGGCACCGGGACCGGGTACAGCGCCGGCCTGCTGGCCGCGCGCGGCTGCCGGGTCACCTCGATCGAGGTGGACCCGCACCTGGCCCGGCGGGCCCGGGAGAATCTGGCGGCGGCCGGGTTCGGCGATCTGGTCGAGGTGATCACCGGCGACGGCACGCTGGGCCATCGGGCGGGCGGGCCGTACGACCGGATCCAGGTCACCGCCGGGGTGCGGCGGGTGCCGGCGGCGTGGATCGAACAGGCCGCGCCCGGCGCGGTGATCGTGCTGCCGTGGGGCACCGACTACGGCAGTGGCGACTGCGCGCTGCGCCTGGTGGTGGGCGCCGATCGGCGTGGTGCGAGCGGGCCGTTCACGCTCGCCACGGCGTTCATGAAGCTGCGGGCCCAGCGGCCGGATTGGCGGCGCTACGGCGGCGCGGCGCTGCCCGACGACTGGGCCGCCTACGCGCGGGCGACGACCACGACGTTGGGCTACGACGACGTGGTGGGCGGGCCGTTCGACTCGGTGGGCTTCGTGCTCGGCCTGTGTGTACCCGATTGCCTGGCCCGGCCGGTGCTGCACGGGATATTCGGCGCGACGTTGTGGCTGTACGGCGCCGACACCGGCCGGGGTCACTCGATCGCCGCGGCCGACTTCGGCACGGACGCGCCGACCGTCCGGCAGTCGGGCCCGCGTCGGTTGTGGCATGAGGTCGAGGCGAGTTGGCACTGGTGGAACGCCCGGGGCCGGCCGACCATCCACGACTTCGGCCTGACCGTCACAGTCGCCGGCGACGGTGTCGTCGACCAACAACCGTGGTACGGCGCCACCACGTTTCCGCTCGTCCCGCCGGCGCACGACTGGCCCGCGGCGGGCCGCGGTTGACGTCCGGGGGTCAGGCCGGGGTCGGGGCCGCGGCGGCGGGGAAGCCGGCGTCCGCGAGCCAGAGCAGTGCGCTCTCCGCGACTTCCGGCCATCCGCTGTCGACGGTCAGCGAGTGGCCCCGGTCCTCGAAGCAGCGATAGTCCGTGATGGCACGGGAGTTGCGGTAGCACTTGAGCGTGGCGCGGGTCAGCACGTCGGGGACGGTGTGGTCCTGCTTTCCGGACAGCAGCAGGAGCGGACCGCGCGACTGGTTCCTGGTGGCGACCTCGGCGGCGGAGTTGCGGGTGAGGTTGCCCAGGGCCAGTTGGAAGAGTGGGCGGGCCGAACTGGGGATCGTCCAGGCCGCGAACAGGTCCTCCGATTCCTTGCGGGACACGGTGTTGGCGAAGCCGTACCGGAACTGGGCCTGATTCAGCGACACCGCGCGCTTGGCGTTGGCGGGGTTGCGCAGGATCGCGTATGTCGCCTTCACCTGGGCCGGTCCGATCGCCTTGACACCCTTGATCTGACCGGGGCAGATCGCCACGGCCGCGGCGGCCAGGCCCTCGCCGAGCAGCTGCTGGGCGATGAGGCCGCCGACGGAGTGGCCGATCAGCACCGGCGGGGTGTCGAGGCCGCGAATCACGTCCGCGTACGCCGCGGCGATTTCGGCGAGGCCGACGCCGGCCTGGCTCTGCGGGTCCCGGCGGGTGGCCAGTACGGTGCCCGGCACTCCGGGCCACTCGGGCGCCAGCGGCTCGTAGCCGGCCTTCCGGAATCGTTCGATCCAATTCCGCCAGCTGGTCGAATGCAGCCACAAACCATGGATGAACACCACGGGAGTACGTTTCACGGCCCTACCTCGCCTCGCTCACCAAGCCCCCGCCGCACAGCCCGAACAAGATCCTTTCCCGCCACTGTGGCACCGCCCCCGACACGGCGCCGGCCGCGCCGCGGCGGACGTGTGGTTGTGTCCGGGGTGGGGGCGTCGACGGGGGCGGATTTCGGAATGGGCGTCATGTAAGGTTTCTACAGATGTGTAGAAGCTTGGTTTCGGCGGGCTCGGTGCGAGCGAGGCCGCTTGGTCGCCTGCGATTCAGGGGGTGGAACTGTGCTGAATGATCATCGAGAGCGACGCATGGGAGTCGAGTGGGTGACGGCTCCTCCGGAGGAGGAGATCCGCCGGGTCTACGAGCCGGTGGAGATCCGTAACCGGGACGGCAGTTGGGCGCTGGGACGAATCAACGCGCGCTGGTACGGCGGGCGCGGCGAGGACTGGTGCCGCCTGCGCATCGTGGGCAGCGACCGCCCGGCCCGGTGGGTCCCGTTCGACCCGGACGTCTTCGTGGAACTGCAGATCGACGGGACCTGAGGGCGGCCGCCACGGCACGGCTGCGCACCGCCCGTAGGGCGCCCGTGGGGCTATGGGGGCGGCGCTGCCGGTCGGCAGGCGCCGTGGGCTCTGGCGCGGCGGCGACCGGTACGCGCCTACCGGCTCGGGACGCATCGCCGCCGACGCGGCGCAGGCCGAGATGCGGCGTTGCCGGTCGCCGCGGATCGAGGGGCGGTGCTGCCGCCAACAGGCACCATGAGCGCGGGCGTGGCGGCGCCCAGCGCGCGCCTACCGGCTCGGGATGCACCGCCGCCGACGCGGCGGGGGCCGAGATGCGGCGTTGCCGGGCTGCGCGAGGCGAGGTGCGGCGCTGACCGCACGCGCGGCCCAGGACGCTTGGCTTGCGGGCGGCGCGAGGCGAAGTGCAGGTCTGACCATACGCGCACGCCAGGGCGCTTCACCTCCGGGCGGCGCGAGGCTAGGTGCGGCGCTGACCGCACGCGCGGCCCAGGACGCTTGGCTTGCGGGCGGCGCGAGGCGAAGTGCAGGGCTGACCATACGCGCACGCCAGGGCGCTTCACCTCCGGGCTGCGCGAGGCGAGGGGCGCTGACGGCACGCGCACGGCTGCGCGCCTCGCTTCCGGTTGACGCTCGCCGGGCCGCTCCCCCGCCGGCCTTGGGTCCGCCGGGGTGCGGCCGTCGACCCTCGTTGGGGGCCTCGTAGGCTCGGGCGTTCGACGCTGTATGAGGAGGTCGACGTGTCCGATGGGACGTGGGGCTTTCCCGCCGTGGGGCGGCGGGTGCTGGTCAGTGGGGCCGCGCGGGGGTTGGGTCGGGCCGTCGCCCGGGCGTTCGCCGCGCATGGGGACCGGGTGGTGGTGCACTACGGATCGCGACGGGACGAGGCCGAGGAGACGCTGGCCGGCCTGGCCGGTCGGGGACACGTGCTGATCGGCGCGGACCTCGCCGAGCCGGACGCGGTCGAGCGGCTGGTGGCCGAGGCGGAGGAGGCCCTCGGGGGCATCGACGTGCTGGTCAACAACGCCGCCGTCAACACCCCGCATCCGCCTGCCACGACCGACTACGCCGAGTGGGTGACCGCCTGGCAGCGGCACGTCGCGGTCAACCTCGTCGGCGCGGCCGGATTGAGCCACCTCGTCGCCCGGGGCATGATCGCGCGCGGCACCGGCGGCCGCATCGTCAACGTCGGCTCGCGCGGCGCGTTCCGGGGCGAGCCGGACCACCCCGCCTACGGCGCCACCAAGGCCGGACTGCACGCGCTGGGCCAATCCCTGGCGGTGGCGCTCGCCCCGCACCGGATCGCGGTCGCCTCCGTCGCCCCGGGTTTCATCGACACCGACCGGGTGGCCCACCGCCTCTCCGGCGCCGAGGGTGCCGCGATCCGCGACCAGAGCCCGTTCGGCCGGGTCGCCGATCCGGCCGAAATAGCCGCCGCCGTCCTGTGGTTGGCCTCCCCGGAGGCCGAATGGGCATCCGGCACGATCCTCGACCTCAACGGCGCCTCCCACCTGCGCACCTGAACCGACTCCGGATCGCGCGGCCGGGATGCCGGAGCACCGACCCCCACCAACCGAGCATTCACCGTTTGCCGTTCGTACTACGAACTATTAATATTTGTAGTACGAACAGTATTCTTATCCAATACCCCTACCCCGCCAAGCCGGACACCGACGTCGCCGCCGACGCGCTGGGCCGGATCCGCGAGACCACACCGAACTGGCGCGCGCCGAACGGGTGTTGCTCGTCGGCGCCGGACCGGTCGGGCTGGAGCCGGCGGGCGAGACCAAGGCGGTGTGGCCGGACAAGCAGATGGTCGTGGTGGATCCCGCCGAACAGCTGATGTCCGGCTTCCGGCCCGAGCTGCGCGCCGACCTGCTCGCCCAACTCGAGGCGCTGGGCGTGGAGTCGCGCCTGGGTACGACCCTGACCACCCAGCCGCCGAGCGAGCCGGGGCAGGCCAAGGCGTTCACCGTGGACACCACCGAAGGCGGCGGGATATCCGCCGACATCTGGTTACGCTGCCACGGGGTACGGATCAACGGGGACTACCTGGCCGACGGCGCTCGTCGCCACCCGCACGCCGCAGGGGCAGGTCCGGGTCACCGACACGCTCAACGTCGACAGGCACGCGCACATCTACGCGATCGGCGATGTCACCGACCTGGCCGAGTCCAAGATGGCCGCGTACGCGATGCGGCACGCCGAGGTCGTGGCGCGGAACATCCTGGCCCAGGTGCGGGGGGGGGAGGCGCCCACGGCCACCTACCTGCCCTCGCCCGAGCCCTCGATCCTGCTTCCGCTCGGGCCCACGGGTGGCGTCGGCCAATACCCCACGCCGGACGGGCCGATGGTGGTGCCGGCGCAGAACGTCGCCGAGTACAAGGGCCGGGATCTGGGCACCGGCCGGTTCGTCGATCTGTTCGGTACGGGCTGAGTCGCGGCGTGGACCGCGCGCGCCGGCGTGGGTCGCCGGCGGTCGCCGTCAGGCGCCGTTCCCGCAGGCGCCCTCGTCGAGTTCCATGAACACCGCCGGCACCTCGTTGTCCCGGACCAGGCGGGACAACAAATCGGCGAGCCTGGTGCGATCGGCGTCGCCCAGACCGGTCGGCAGCTTCTCGACCCGCCGGCAGGTCTCCGCGTAGAACTCCTCCGCGAGTTCGGCGCCCTGCTCGGTGAGCGCGATGCGGACCGCGCGGCGGTCCCCGGGGTCCGGCTCGCGGCGCACCAGGTCGCGCTGTACGGTGCGGTCCACCAGCCCGGTCAGGCTGGACTTGGCCAGGCCCAGCATCTCGCCCAGCTCGCGCATCCCGTACGGCTGCGGCATCAGTACGCAGAGCAACTGCCCCTGCTGCGGGGTCAACCCGTGGTCGCGGCTCGACTCGGCGTATACCGCGTTCACCAGGAATGCGGATCGCACCAACGCGGTGACGACCCCCATCTGCTCACCCACGGTCTTTCCCATCCGCCAAGCCTACGGCACCGCCGGTCACGGAAGGTGAGGGCGGTCCCGTCGCCCCCGGGTGGGGGTGACGGGACCGCCCGGTGTGTGCGTGTGCCGTGCCGCGCCGTGCGGTCGGCGCGGTCAGCGGCCCTGAAGGGCCTTGACGTTGTTGCCGAAGGTCCAGTTGCGCGAGCCGTCCCAGTTCAGCGACCAGGTCATCAGACCCTTGAGTGCGCCGCCGTACTTGTTCCACGCCTGCGAGACCAGGCCGGTCGACATGTAGCCGCCGCCCGCGCCCGGTTGCGCGGGCAGGCCGGGGACCTGCTTGTCGTAGGGAACCTTGATCGTGGTGCCCTGGACGACCAGGCCACGGTTGAGGCAGTCGGTCTGCGCGGTGAAGCCGGCGACGGTGCCGGCGGAGTAGGAATCGCCGTTGCAGCCGTACATGTTGCCGTTGTAGTACTGCATGTTCAGCCACCACAGCCGGCCGTTGTCCGCGTACTTCTTCACGATCGGCAGATACGCGCCCCAGATCGAGCCGTAGGTGACGCTGCCGCCGGTGACGTAGGCCGTTTCGGGGGCCATCGTGAGACCGAACTGCGGTGGCATCTGGGCCAGTACGCCGTCGATGATGTGCATCAGGTTGGCCTGCGAGGTGGACGGGGTGTTGATGTTGCCGCCGCCGACCAGGCCGGTCTCGATGTCGATGTCGATGCCGTCGAATTGGTACTTCTTCAGGATCGGCACCACGGTCGCGATGAACCGGTCCGCCACGGCACGGGAGTTGAGGTCGATACCGGCCGCGGCGCCGCCGATGGACATCAGGATGGTGGCGCCGGCCGCCTTGGCCTGGCACATCTCGGCCGGGGTGGCCACCTTGACGGTCGAGTCCATCCCGTCCTCCCACAGGACGGTGCCGTCGCCGAGGATGACCGGGAACGCCGCGTTGAGGACGTTGTATCCATGCGCGGCGATGCGCGCGTCGGTGATCGGGATCCAGCCGAGCGGCGGGTGTACGCCGTTGACCGCGCCGTCCCAGTTCTCCCAGTAGCCCTGGATCACCTTGCCGAAGGGCTTCGGCTTGCGCGGACAGAGATCGTCCGGCGGGTCGGCGGTGGTGGCGGCGGCCTTGGCCAGGTGCGGACGGCCGCTGCCCTGAATGCCGTCCGGGGTGGACGCGGCGACGGAGCCGCCCACCGCGAAGGCGACCGCCAGGGCGACCCCAAGCAGGCGTGAGGTCCTGCGCTTCATGCTCGATATCCTTCCGGCCGTTCGAGCGCGGCCGGGCACGGAAGGAACGTCCTGCGTGGCACGCCTACCTCCCGGGCGGGGACGGGCCCGGAAACTCACGTGGTGCAACACCAAAACGCTAAAGTGGTCCAGACCTCCAGGTCAACAGGTCCAGACCACAGTCAAACTCCGTCAAACACCCCGCACCCCCGAACCACAAACCGCAACGCGACCCCGGAGCCCAACACAAACCGCGGCGCGAACGCGGGGCCGAGCGCAAAACCTGGCGCGGACGCGGGGCCGAACGCGGCCCGGACGCGGGGTGAGCGCGGAGCCAGGCGCGGGCCGAGGCGAAAGGCCGGGCGCAGAAGGCGAGTCCAGGCAAAGGGCCAGGCACGGGGCGAGGGACGGGCACGGGGCGAGTCGCCGGCGTGGAGTGCAGCCAGGCGAAGCGCCGGCCATGAGGGCGCGGCGTCGAGTGAGGGACACATCAGCGGCGGCGAGAGGCCGGGCGTAGAACGCGGAGCCGGGCGCGGGACGAGGCGCAACCCGAGTCGGCGCGGGACGCGAGGCGACACACGAGCCCAGGCGGCGCGGGACGCGAGGGCGCGCACGGCCCGAACCGGCGCACGATGCGGGGTGGTGGGCTATCGGGGTGGGGTTGGGGGGTGGTAGATGGCGGTCAACCAAATGTGGAGCAGGGTGGTTACTGCCTCCGGTTCGGATAGGGAGGGTTGGTCGGTGGCGAGCGTGGCCAGGAGGACTCGTTCGTTCATCGACGTGAGTGCGATGGCCAGCGCTCGGGCCGGGGGGCCGTCGGGGGCGGCGCCTCGGGTGCGTTCGGCGGTGATGGCGGCCGTGGCTCGGCGGATCCAGTTCTCCATGACGCGGGCCCACAGCTCCTGTACCTCGCGGTTGGTGCCGTGGGCTCGGGCTGCGGCCAGGGTGACCGCGCGGTGGGCCCGGAAGGTCGCGAAGAAGGCGTCGATCGTCGATCGCCAGTGGGCCGTCGGGTCCGCCGGCAGGTCTTCGAGCATGCCCTCCGAGCCGGCGTCGGCCTCGGCGACCACCCGGTCGATCAGGCTGAGCAGGACCGCCTCCTTGGAGGCGAAGTAGAAGTAGAAGGTGGGTCGCGAGATGCCCGCTCCGCGGGCCAGGTCGTCGATGGAGATCTCGTCCAGGCCGCGCCCGCCGAGCAGTCGCTCCGCGGTGGCCAGGATGGCCCGCTCCCGATCGTCGCCCGAGGGACGCGAGTCGCGCCGGCCCCGACGCGGGCGGATGCTGTCCGTGGCGGGGGTCTCGGTCACCCCCGAACCCTATCGCCCGTCGAACGTCTCGACACTGTGTTGACTGGCTCGACGCCACGTCGATACCGTTGCCTACGCTACCGCCCGGTAGCCGCGCGCCGCACCGGCGTTCGCTCGGGTGTCGCACCCGTCGCGCACTGTCGGGCGCCCCTCGCGGAATGGGGAACGGCATGGCCAGGGAACACGTCGACGTACTGATCGTCGGAGCGGGCCTGTCCGGCGTCGGCGCCGCCTGCCACCTGCGCCGACACTCCCCGGGCAAGTCCGTACTGATCCTGGAGGGCCGCGACGCGATCGGCGGCACGTGGGACATCTTCCGCTACCCCGGGATCCGTTCCGACTCGGACATGCACACCCTCGGCTACTCCTTTCGGCCGTGGACCGCGAACGAGGCGATCGTCGACGGCGCGGCGATCCGCGACTACATCCGCGACACGGCGCGCGAACAAGGCGTGGATCGGCTGGTGCGCTTCGGGCATCGGGTGCTCGGCGCGCAGTGGTCAAGCGGCGAGGCCCGGTGGACGGTACGCGCCGCCCGGCGGCCGGTCGTGCCCCCGACGCAGGCGCCCTCGGCGAGGTATATACCGACGCCGATATCGACGGCACCGCCGACAACGAACCCGGCCCCGACGCCATCGCCGAACCCCGCCGCCGAAGCCGCATCCGATCCGGACGACGAGGCACGTCCCACCGAAGTCGTCGAGCTGACCTGCTCGTTCCTGTTCGTGTGCACCGGCTACTACCGCTACGACCAGGGCTACACCCCCGACTTCCCCGGCATCGAGGACTTCGCCGGACCCGTCGTCCACCCCCAGGCGTGGCCCGAGGACCTGGACTACACCGACAAGCGGGTGGTGGTCATCGGCAGCGGCGCCACCGCCGTCACCCTGGTCCCCTCCATGGCCGACGCTGCCGCGCACGTGACCATGCTCCAGCGCTCGCCCACCTACGTCATGGCGCTGCCCGCGCGCGACACGGTGGGCCGACGGCTGCGTCGGGTGTTGCCGGACCGCGCCGCGCTGCCGCTGATCCGGGCCAAGAACGTCGGCCTCACCATGCTCGCCTTCCACCTCTCGCGCGGCGCGCCGAGGCTGATGAAGTCCGTGCTGCGCCGGGGCGCCATCCGGCAACTGCCCGAAGGCTATGACGTGGACACCCACTTCGCGCCCCGCTACGACCCGTGGGACCAGCGCATGTGCTTCGTCCCCGACGGCGACCTGTTCGCCGCGCTGCGCGGCGGCCGGGCCTCGATCGTCACCGACACCATCGCCGGCTTCACCGAGACCGGACTGCGTCTGGACTCGGGTGCCGAACTGCCCGCCGACATCGTGGTCACCGCGACCGGCCTGAACCTGCTGGCCATCGGCGGCATGACGTTGACCGTCGACGGAACCCCGATCGAACTGTCCGAGACGGTCGCCTACAAGGGCATGATGCTCTCCGGCGTGCCCAACTTCGCCCTGGCCCTCGGCTACACCAACGCCTCGTGGACGCTCAAGTGCGACCTGGTCAGCCGCTACGTATGCCGGTTGCTCAACCACATGGACGCGCACGGCTACCAGGTGTGCATGCCACAGGCCCCGCCCGCCGACGCGCCGCTCGAACCGCTGCTCGACCTGAAGTCCGGCTATGTCCTGCGCGGCACCGCGATGTTGCCCAAGCAGGGCCCGACCGCGCCGTGGCGACTGCACCAGAACTACCCGCGCGACGTGCTGCTGTTCAAGCACGGTTCGCTCCAGGACCGGGGGATGCGCTTCGGCCGCGCCATCGCCCGGCCACACCCGGCCGAGCCGGCCGCGCACTGAACGCCTCCCGGGCAAAGGGCAGTTCCGGGGCCGGTCCCCGGGAGAACCGACCCCGGAAGAAAGCGGGTCAGGAACGCGGCGAACACCACGACCGGGAGCCAGGGTTCGATCGGTCCTGCCTCCGCGCCGAGCATGCCGTGCTGGAACACCAGCGTCATCGCGCCGAGCGCGGCCCCGATGCTCAGCAGGTTCAACACCGCGGCCTTGAGCGGGATGAGCAGCGAACGAAACACCATCATCAGGATGACCAGCGCGGCCAGGATCCCCGCGCCCTCGGCACCACTGCTCTCGTTCCGGCCCATCGCCCGGGCCGCCTCGCCGCCCAACTCGACCCGCAGCCCGTCGTGTCGAATCGACCGCGCGGTGTCGTGGATCCGCTCGGTCTGCGCGGTGGTCATCTCCTCCGAGGTACCGGTGAAGTACCACCGTGGCATAGCCGACCCGGCCGTCGGGGGAGATCGCCGCCGGATCGTCGTACAGGCCGCGCACCTGCGCCACCTTGGGCAGTCCGGCCACCTTGCCGAGCATCGCCTCGATCCGCTGTCGGGTCGCCTCGGTACGCAGACCGGCCTCGTCGCGCAGCACGATCTGGAGGGTGTCGCCGGCCTCGGCCGAGGCGTGTGCGGCGAGCAGGTCCGACGCCCGCTGCGACTCGGCGCCCGGGATGGAGTAGTCCTCGTGGTAATCGTCACCGACCGTCGAGGCGACACCCCAGGTGCCGACGAGAACGACCAGCCACAGCCCTACGACGAGTTATTTGTGGCGATGCGCAAAGCCGGCGAGGCGGGCGAACACCCCCGCTCGTGGGGCCGTGGGGGGAGCTTGTTCGGTGAACGTCATGGGTCTTCCCGGATCGTGTCGATCGGCACAGGCTTCGCCGCTATGACGCGCCCGGCGTGCCGAATGTGACCGATCGGCGCGAGAACCCTCCGACCCGACTCGCGCCCGCCCCGGGCGTGTGGCCGGCCCGGTGGCGTGGGTCCCGCGTGTGTACGGTCAGCCGCGCAGCGCGCTGCGACTCGCGCGCCGCAGGAGCCACGGGACGGTCAGGTGGTGGATCGGCGCGATCGCGCCCCACACCACGCGGCCGATGCGCCGCTCGTGGCGCACCCGGGTGATCCACACGACACCGTCGTCCCGGACAAGCAGCGTGTTGTACGCCGTGACCAGGCGTGAACTCGCCGTCACGGTGCACGAATCGGCGTCGGATGTCACGATCGACCAGCCCAGCACGTGCGTCGGCGACGGCCGCGGTCCCAGCCGCAACCCGAGCACGAGGGTCCATCCGATCAGCAACATCCCGCGAAAGGCGGCCGGCGACCCCTCGAACGCCGCCCGGGCCCACTGCTCGGGGGTACGCGCGCGAGCCGTCGCCGTCCCCAGTTCGAACGCCGAGGCGTATTCGGCCCCCGGCAACCCCGCGCCGGGCGCCGCCACGTCCGGCACCACGATCCGCCGCACCCGCGCGCCACCCACGAAGCATCCTCCCGACACCGACTTGCCGATCCGGTCGATCCTAGGGCGTACCCGACCCGGATTCGGCGCGGCCCGCCGTTCATTCGCCCTCGTCACACCCTCTTCTCCCGGGCGGGTGCTCGCTTATCGTGGGTTTCATGGACAGTCTGTCGGAGCCCATCGCCGAGAATGTCGATCCGCTGCGCGCGCTCACGTTGGACACGCTGCGTCGGCGCACCAGCATGAAGTGGCTCGCCTACCCGGAGGATGTGCTTCCGCTGTGGGTGGCCGAGTTGGACGTCCCCTTGGCCGAACCGATCATCCAGGCCGTGACCGACGCCGTCCGGCTCGGCGACACGGGGTATGCCGCGGGCACCGAATACGCCACCGCGCTGGCCGACTTCGCCGCCAAGCGGTGGGGGTGGCACTCGCTTGCGGTCGAGCGTACGGCGATCGTGCCGGACGTGATGCAGGGCGTCGTCGAGATGCTCAAACTGGTCACCGGGCCGGGCGATCGGGTCGTGGTCAACTCGCCCGTGTATCCGCCGTTCTACATGTTCCTGAAAAACATGGATCGCCAGGTGGTGGAGGCCCCGCTCGGCGCGGACCACCGGATCGATCTCGACGTACTGGCCGACACCTTCCGTACCGCGACGGCCGCCTGCGGACGGGTCGCCTATCTGCTGTGCAGCCCGCACAACCCGACCGGGACGGTGCACACCGAGGCCGAACTGGCCGCCGTGGCCCGGCTGTCCGCCGAGCACGGGGTGCGCGTCGTGGCGGACGAGATCCACGCGCCGCTGGCGCCGCCGGACCGGTACGTGCCGTACCTGAGCGTCCCGGGCACCGCCGACGGCCTGTCCCTGATGTCCGCGTCCAAGGGTTGGAACCTGGCCGGGCTCAAGGCAGCGCTCGCCATCGCCGGCCCGGCCGCCGCCGAGGAACTGGCCGCGCTGCCCGAGGAGGTGAGCCACGGCCCCAGCCACGTCGGCGTGATCGCGCACACCGCCGCGCTGCGCGAGGGTGTCGGCTGGCTGGACGCCCTCCTGGCCGGACTCGCGGCGAATCGGCGGCTCCTGGCCGACCTGCTCGCCGAACATCTGCCGGCCGTGCGCTACACCCCCGCCGAAAGCACCTACCTGGCCTGGCTCGACTGCCGCGACCTCGGCCTGGGCGACCGCCCGGCGGCGTACTTCCTCGACCGGGCCAAAGTCGCGCTGACCTGCGGCGTCGACTTCGGCACCGGCGGCGCGGGACACGCCCGGCTCAACCTGGGCACCCACCCGGACATCGTCACCGACGCGATCCGCCGGATGGCCGCCTCGCTCTGACCACCACACGCATCGCCGGGACGGCCGATGCGCACGGACTCGGCCGTCTCGGCGGGCGCTCAGTCCGTCCGGTTCGGGCCGGCCAGATACTCCAGCGCGTGCAGCAGGTACGCGGCGGAGGGGTCGGTACGGTCGGTGCGCAGCGCCCACAGCGCGACCTCGGTCGGGAACTGTACGTCGGCGAACGCGATCACGACCCCGCTGCCGTCCAGGAACAGCCGACTGCGGGCGCTGCCCAGGTCGATCCAGGTCTCGGCGACCGCGAGGGCCGCGGCCTCGTCCGCGCAGGGCAGGTAGGCGAAGCGGCCGTCCACCAGGTCGGGCGGCAGAATCCGGGCGGCGCGGCGCACCTGGGCCAGGTGGGTCTCGAAGGCGTCCGTGTGCTCCCGCGCGGTCCAGGGCAGCCGCGAACGCCACAGCAGGCAGGTGCACCAGGCGGTCACCAACGCGGCGTCCGGGTCGACGGCGGACACCGCGTCGGGTCGGCCGGCGGCGTCGGGGTGCGGCCCGGTGCGCATCAGGTGTCGGGCCGCGACCCGCTCGACCACGGCGTCGGGCTGTTCCTCGCTCAACGATCCGATCCCGTTCTCGATGCACACGCCGGAGTCGCCGGCGCCCGTCAGGTCACGCTGCACAGCACGGTAGACCACCGTGGCCACCGGGCCGGCCACGCCCCTCCGGGCCGGGCCGAGCGGGTGCCGAGCGGCGCGGGCGCCGGCCTGCTCCGCATCCGGCTCAGGCCGGTGCGCCGACCACTCGATCGGTGGACGACCGGCCGTGCAGGTGTGGGCGGGGCCAGTCGAAGTCGAGGGACGTACAGCTTGGTTCGTCCGGGTGGGACCAGGCCCCCACGGGGGCGCGCCAGAGGATCTCGACCATGATCCCGTCCGGGTCGTGACCGTGGACGGAAATGCCCATGCCCTGGTCCATGCTGCCGCCGAGCGCGTCGGCCGCGGCCAACCGGTGGCGCGCGCGTCGGAGGTCGGCGATCCTGTCGACCTCGAAGGCGACGTGGTACGGCCCTCGTCCGACGACCGCTCCCGGGCCGGTGCCGGCGATCAGGCCCAGATCGTGGCGGATGCTCGACTCGGGCGCGGAGCGCAGCAGGGCCATCGCCGGCCAGTGCGCGGTGGCGGGCAGGCGGCTGACCACCTCCAGGCCCACGACGTCACGGTAGAACCGGGTGGAGAGATCGAGGTCGCGGACGGAGATGACGACGTGGTTGATCCGACGGATCGTCACCGTGCCTCCCTGGGTGACTTGTTCGAGGCGAGCCGCACGCAACGGGGGGTGCGACGCGGGTCGTTCGACGTGGATCGCGCGACGGGGGACGCGCGTTCGGCGCAGGGGATGTGCGTTCGGCGAAGCGGAGTCGAGCGAACTCCGCCCACAGCGTAGAGTAGTCGCAACGTGACCGACGGGTCACGTGTTGGATTCGAAAGCTCGCAAACACCACTGATGCAACAACTGTCACATCGGCACCCCAACCAGACTTCGGGGCGGGGTGTTTGGCGCGTTTCAATCTGCCGGCACCGCCTTCCGCTCTCCTAGGGTGACTCTCTGGATGGGCAGTACAACCATCTCCCCCGCCCATTCGTCGCCCGACCGGCCTCGACCCTCCGGCCACGCCGGATCCCGACGTCGACCCGCGTCGGGAGAGCGCTCCACAAGAGCTCCAGGGCCTTCGGAACCCGGACGGGCCACCTCACCCTGGGTGCGTCCGGGCAGTGCCGACAGTTTCCACACAGGAAAGGTTCGGTCCCTTGCAGCAGGTGAACATGGACGATCACACCGTGTCGTTCGGCGCCGCCCTGCGCCATCATCGTCGACAACAGGGCCTGTCCCTGCGGCAGTTGGCCGGGCTCGTGGCCTACAGTCCGGGCTGGCTGAGCAAGATAGAGAACGGCATGTCGACGCCGACAATGCAGTTGGCCCGCTTGTGCGACCGGGAACTGGCGGCCGACGGCGTACTGGCCGCGTTGGCCGGTTCCACGGCCGACGACCTCCCGCCCCGCCTGCGTCCGGCCCAACTCCCGCCCTCCATCGCCGGATTCGTCGGTCGCGAACGCGAACTCCGAGATCTCGACGCGCTCCTGGCACACAGTACGGAGACCGGACTGCCGTTGACGGTCGCCATCGACGGGCCGGCCGGCGTGGGCAAGAGCGCGCTGATGATCCGCTGGGCCGGACAGGTCTCCGGGTCGTTTCCCGGCGGCGTGCTCTACCGCGACCTGCGCGGCTCCTCCCCCGATGCCGAACCGGTGCGTCCGACCGAGGTCTTGGCGGATTTCCTGATCGCGCTGCGGGTGTGTCCGCCCGCCGTCCCGGCCGACCTGGAACAGCGCGCCGCGATGTTCCGCAGCCTGCTGGCCGGTCTGCGCATGCTGGTGATCCTGGACAACGCGGCGGACTCCCGGCAGGTTACGCCCCTGCTGCCGGGAACCGCCGGTTGTGCCGCCGTGGTGACCAGTCGCCGCCGACTGACCGGGATCGCGGTGCGCGCCGGCGCGTCCAAGATCCCGCTCGGACCGATGTCGCCCGCCGAGTCGGTGGCGCTGCTGTGCGCGGTGGTCGGCCCCGATCGGGTGCTCGCCGAGGCGGACGCGGCCCGGACGTTGGCCCGACACTGTGCCCATCTGCCGCTGGCCCTGCGGATCGCCGCCGAACGCCTGGCCACCCGACCGCACCGCTCGCTCGCGCTGCTCGCCGAGGAACTCGACGACGAGAAAAGCCGGTTGGACCTGCTGGCCGACGCCGACGACCCGCACCTCGCGCTGCGCTCCGCGTTCTTCGGGTCCTATCGCGATCTCGACCCGGAGGCCGCGCGGGCGTTTCGCCGGCTCGGCCTGCATCCGGACGGGCGCCTGGAGACGTCCGTCGCCGCCGGGTTGATCGGCCGCCCGCTGGGACACACCCGCCGACTGCTGGAAAGCCTGGTCAGCGTGCACCTGTTGGAGGAGACCGGCCCCGACCGGTACCGCCTCGCCACCCTGCTGCGCGCGTACGCGGCCGAACGCGCCGGCGACGAGGAGACCCGGGTCGGCGCCGACGACCCCGGGCCGACCGCCCGCTGACGTACCCGACGGCGCCGGGCCTGCCCTGCTCACCCGGCGCCCTCGGTCAACAACGCCACCAGGCGCGGCACGGTGGCGTGCCGGTAGAACTGCCGCACCGTGATCCGCGGCAGACCGGCCGCCCGCAACTCGGCGAGCAGTCGGGTCGCCAACAGCGAGTTGCCGCCGACCTCGAAGAAGCCCTCGTCCGGCCCGGCGTCGGCGCCCAACACCCGCCGCCAGATCTCCCACACCGTCGCGGCCGTCGCCGACTCGGCGGGCGTACCGAATCCGGCGGGCGGATCGGCCGCCATCGGGTCCGGGCCGTTCGCAGCCGGCACCGCGTCTTCGTCCGGCGCGGACAGTGCGGCGAGCCGGTCGGCGTCGACCTTCCCGTTCACCGTCAGCGGCAGCGCCGGCACCACGACGGCCCGGCCCGGCACCATGTACTCCGGCAACACCGCCCGCGCCGCGCGCAACACCTGCGCCGGGTCGCCGCCGTCGACCAGCACCAGATACGCGTCGATCCGGGCCTCCGCGCCGTCGTCGGCATTCGCCCCGCGGACCACCACCGCCGCCGCCTCGATCACGCTCGCGTGTTCCAGCAACACCGCCTCGATCTCGCCCAGTTCGATGCGGTAGCCGCGCACCTTCACCTGGGTGTCCAGGCGGCCCAGATGATCGATCCGGCCGTCCGCGCGCAGCTGCCCGCGATCGCCGCTGCGGTAGACCCGCTGCCCGGTGTGCGGATCCACCACGAATCGTTCGGCCGTCTGCTCGGGGCGGCCCAGGTAGCCGACCGCCACGCCGGCCCCGCCCACCCACAACTCGCCCGCCACCCCGGGCGGTAGCACCCGCCCCCTCGGGTCGCGCACCGACACCCACCAGCCCGGCAGCGGCGCACCCACGGACCGCGCCTCGTTGGCCGCCCGGGTCGGGGTCAGCGGCTGGGCGGTGACGTGCACGGTCGTCTCGGTGATGCCGTACATGTTCACCAACCGGCGCTCCGAGTACGAGTGCCGCTCGAACCAGGGGCGCACCATGGGCGGATGCAGCGGCTCGCCGCCGAAGACCACCAGGCGCAGCGCCAGGTCCTCGGCCCGTCTGCGGTCCACCTCGACGAGTTGGGCGAAGGCCGACGGCGTCTGGTTGAGCACGGTCACGCGCCGCTCGACCAGCAGGTCGTAGAAGTCCTCGACCGAGCGGGCCGTCCAGTAGGAGACCACCACCAGATGGCCGCCGCCGAGCAGGCAGCCCCAGATCTCCCAGACCGAGAAGTCGAAGGCGGTGGAGTGGAACAGGGTCCAGACGTCGTCGATTCCCGGGGCGAGCAGGTCGCGGGTCGCGTCGAGCAGCGCGAGAACGTTGCCGTGCGGCACCTCGACGCCCTTCGGGCGTCCGGTGGAGCCGGAGGTGTAGATGACGTAGGCGGGGTGCGCTGCGCCGACGGCGGGTGGAGTGAACTCGCTTTGCTCAGTCGCGCGTTGGCGGATCGTCGCTGGGTCGAGGACGGTGACGGCCGGGGCAGTCGGGTCGGCGGGGTCGGTCGGGTCGGTCGGGAAGGTCTTCGGGTCGCCGATCACCAGGCGCAGGCCGGCGTCCGTCGTGGTGTGCCGCAGTCGGGCGGGTGGATGGCGTACGTCGAGCGGCACGTAGGTGCAGCCGGCGGTGAGTACGGCCAGGAGCACCACCACGGTCTCGGCGTCCGGTTCCAGAAACACGCCGACGCGGTCGCCGGGTTCGGCGCCGGCTGCTCGGAGGCCGCGGGCCGTGAGGGTGGCGCGGGCGGCCAACTCGCGGTAAGTGTACGTGCCGTCGTCGTCGGAGAGGGCGATCGCATCGGGTCGGGCGGCGGCCGTCGCGGCGAAGCGGGCATGGATCGTGTCCGCCCGGTCGGGGGCCGGGTCGAGTCGCCGGTCCACGCCGCCCAGGCGCAGCGTGTCCCGGGTCTCGGCCGGGCTCAGCCAGGTGATCGTGGCCAGCGGAGCGGTGTCGGCGGCGGCGTGCAACTCGCGGACGACACGCGCGATGTGCCGACAGATCCGCTCGGCGACCGAGGCGTCGACCAGTCCGGCGTCGTGGCGGCAGGTCAGCGTCGGGGCGCCGGCCGGGTCCGCCGCGGCGTAGAGCGTGAGCGGCGCGATCGGGGCCAGGGACGGGCGATAGTCGGCCCACCCGCCCGCGCCGTCGGCGGCGGTGATCAACACGGTCTGCGGCGCGGGGCCCGGTTCCGCCGGCGCGACCGCGATCGGCCCGGCGGCGGGGCAACTCGCCGCGATCAGATGCAGGTAGCGGCCGACCGTGTCGTCCTCGTCCACCCGCACGTCGTGCACATGCGACCCCAGTCGGCGGCATCGGCCGTACGGCGTCGCGGCGGCCACGGTCTCGGCGGCGACGTCCAGGACGGCGAAGCGCTGCCACGGCTCGCCCGCGTGCCGGGCCGACACGAGCGCCACGGCCGCCGGGAGCAGCCGCTCGTACAGCCCGGGCAGCGCGGGCAGCGGCACCGACGCCCACCCGATCCGCCCGACCTCGCTCGGCTCCCCCAGCGCCCAGGCCGGCGCGGCCTCGGGGCGGTTCGCCCGGAACTCCGGCATTTCGGTGGCGAGCGTCGGCACCGTGCCTACGGTCACCGGGTCGGCCGGGATCGGGCCGCCGAACAACACCTCGGCCAGCCGGTGCAGCCCGCAGGGCGACACCACCGCCCGCTCCGCGACCAGGACAAGGTAGGCGACACCGTCGGCGTACACCAGGACCAACACCCGCAGCGGCCCGGCAGCCGGATGCACCGGCCGCTCGGCCTCCCGCTCCCGCCGCCGTCGGGCGAGCGGATGATCCGAGTCCACGGCCAACACCTGCCGCCACGCGACCCCGGCCCTCACCCCCGGCCAAGCTTCGGCAACCCGCCGCAACCCGAGCCGCACGGTCTCCTCGTCCACCCCCACCGGCAACCGCCGGACAAGACTGTGGCAGCTCCGCCCCAGCTGCAACTCCCGCGCAGAACGCCCCCGGCAACGCCCGGTCGACACCACAACGCGAACCTCGCCCTGTACATCCGACGCATCAGCCCCGCCCAGCACCACCCCACCGGCAGACCCGGAAGCCACGCCCAAGGCGCTGGAACCGGGAGCCACGCCGACAACAGCGGGTGCAGTCGCCGCGTCCACGGCAGTCGAACGGGTCGAACCGGCGGCCGCACCCAAGGCGGCGGTCACAACGGCGCCATCCCCGACTGTGGCCCCGGAGGCCCCATCCAGGTCCCCTGGCCGGGTACCCGAGTCCGACGCGGTCGGTTCGGGATGCGCGTTCACCACCGTCGACCCAACCGCCGCATCCACCTGGGTCGGTGTGCCCCCACAGCACCTCGAACCGGACCCGGCACCCGCCGACTCGGACCCCGCATCCGCTGGTTCGGGAACTGCGAAGCCCGTACCCACCGAAGGCGGCGCCATGACCGCCGGAACAGGGGTCGCACCCGCCGACTCAGCGCCCACACCCGCGCCCGCGCCCGCGCCCGCCGCAGCCGGCCCCGCCACGGCCATCCTCGGCTTGGGTCGCACACCGCCCGCGCCGCCCGTCGCGTTCGTGTTCGTCGCCTCGCTCTTTCGCATCCGGGCCTCGTTCCTCATCGGACGGTGAACCCCCCGTCGACCGCGAGCAGGCTTCCCGTGACCTGGCGGGCCTCGTCCCCGGCCAGCCACAGGGCCGCGCCGGCCACGTCCGCCGGTTCGACGAGGGAGTTGGTCGGTTGGGCCTGGACGAAGGCTGCCTCGTGTTCGTCGGCCGGGACGTCCAGGGAGCGGGCGATCTCGCCGAGCATGCGGCCCTCCAGGAGCGGATCGTCGCGTACCGATCCCGGGCACAGCGCGTTGACCCGCACCCCATAGGGCGCGTAGTCGAGCGCCGCCGCGCGGGTGAGCCCGATCAAGCCGTGTTTGGCTGCGACGTAGGCGGCGAAGTTGCGGTAGCCGACCATGCCGGCGGTCGAGGAGACGTTCACGATGCTGCCGCCGCGCTGTTCGACCATCACCGGCGCCACCGCCTTCATCAGCCGCCACGCGCCGCTCAGGTCGACGTCGAGCATCAACTGCCACTCGTCCTCGCGGATCTCGTGGATCGGTTTGCCGGAAGGCGCGGCGATACCGGCGTTGTTGAGCAGCACATCGATGCCGCCGAACCGGTCCAGGGCCAGGTCGATCGCCCGGTCCACGGTCGACGCGTCGGTGATGTCCGCGACCGAGGTGACCACCTCGACGCCGAACTCCGAGCACCGCCGGGCGGTTTCCGCCAGTTGGGCCGGGGAGGCCAGCGGATACGGCACGCCGGGGTGGTCCGAGGCGACGTCGAGCAGCAACAGGTCGGCGCCCGCCTCGGCATAGCGTACCGCGCAGGCCCGACCCAGCCCCCGACCCGCGCCGGTGATCACGGCGGTCCTGTCCGCGAGTCGCTGTGCGCCGTCGTCGTGCGCGCGGCCCCGGGTCTCCGCCGCGCTCATCGGCTCGGACCCACCGGTTGGCCCACCGTGCCCGCGATCAACCGCAGCAGCGCGTCGGCCTGTTCGGTGGGATACATGTGTCCGCCAGGGAGTTCGGCGGTGAGCAGCGGCGCGGTGGTGACCGCCTGCCACTGCCCGACCTCCCGCGCCGAGACCATGTCGTCCGCACTGCCGCGCACGGTGAGGATGGGCGCGGGCAGCGGCCGGTCGACGGTCGGCCGGTAGCGCTCGTGCATCTCGGCGTCCGCGCGCAGCACGGGCAACAGCAGTTCGCGAAACTCCGGATCGTCCAGCGCGGCCGGCCGGTATCCGACGAACTCGGCGATCCCGTTCAGGAACTGCTCGTCGGACAGGCCGGTGACCTGCCGCCGGCGTGATTGGTACGGGCCGTGCGAGCCGCTGACCACCAGGACCGCGACGCGGATGTCGGCGGTATCGATCAGGCGATGCGCCAACTCGTAGCCCAGGAAGGCGCCCATGCTGTGTCCGAACACGGCGATCTCGGTACGACCCCGCAGCGCGGCCAGCACGCGCGGGGCGAGTTCGTCGATCGCGGCGCCGATGTCCCGGTGCGGCTCGTCGTCGATCAGCTCTTCCCGGCCCGGCAGTTGCACCGGCACGATGCTCAGGCCGTGTCCTTCGCGCCCCCACCAGGTACGGAAGATCGAGGCGCCGACACCGGCGAAGGGCAGGCACACCAGCGGCAGGGGTTTCATCTCGGCTCCGTTTCGCATCCGCGTGTTCTCCGTTCCCACCCGTGCGGCGGGCGTCCTGCTCCCGGCCCCGGGACTCGCAAGCCGGGCCCGGACGGTTCACCCGCGTCTGCGGGCGGCGGCCAGGTCGGCCAGGCCCTCGCGCAGGGCCGGTTCGGACTCGGGGGGCGGCGGGCGACGGCCCGCGTAGATCGTGTTCAGATACGCCGCGCCCAGGTCCGGGCAGATCACGCCGATCTCGCGCAGGTCCGGGTCGCCTCGGGCGGCGACCACGGCGCCCAGGAGTGCGGCGCCGGAGGAGCCGCCCAGGGTCAGGCCGGTGGCCGCGCGTACGACCCGGCAGGCCGGCGCGGCGTATTCGTCTGCGACGCGCACGCATACGTCCCAGTCGCCCGGACGCAGGAACGACGAGCGTCGGCCGGAGCCGAAGCCGGGGATCTTGGCCGGCCGCGCGCCGCGTTCGCCGCCGGTGGCCGCCGAACCGACCGCGTCCACGCCGACGATCGTGGTGTTCGGGTGGGCGCGGCGGAAGTAGCCGGACAGGCCCGCCAGGGTGCCGCCGGTGGAGATCGCCGCGACCACCGCGTCCGGGCCGACGGCACCGATGCCCCGGGCGAGTTCGGGTCCGGTCCAGTGTTCGTGCACGTTCGGGTTGGCGGGGCTGCCGTACTGGTCGGTCCAGCGCATGCGCCGGTCGGCGGCGAGGATCCGGCGCACCATGCGCAGCCGTTCGGCGACCGGGTTGCCGTCGGCCGTCGGCTCGACCAGGACCACGTCGGCGCCCGCGTCCGCCATCAGGGTGATGCTCCGGCGCGGGGTGTCGCGGTCCACCACGAGGGTGCATCGATAGCCCCGGGCGCGGCAGATGCCGGCGAGCGCGACGCCCAGGTTGCCCGAGGTGGACTCGACGATCGATCCGCCCGGCTCCAGGCCGCCGTGGTGTTCCAGGTGCTCGATCAGGGCATGCGCGGTACGGGCCTTGATCGATCCGTACGCGTTGGCCCCTTCGAGCTTGAGCCACAACCGGCGGCCGATGCCGCACACGGGCAGTACCAGCGGCACGAGCGGGGTGCCGCCGATCCCGAGTTCGCCCGCCCCGGCGGTCGGCAGGGGGAACTCCGTTCCAAGGCAGGGTGGTCCGGTCGGTCCGCGATTCATCCGCTGCGCTCCCCCGCCTGTGCCCCTGCCCCTGCTCGTGCCCGGTAGTAGCCGAACCGGAGTTCGGCGGTGTGTCGACCCGCGTGGTCGCGCAACCACAGGTCGGCCGGTCCCGGCAACATCTCCGAGACCACGATCGGACCGTGCGCCCGGTCGTAGTGGCGCGAGAACAGGTCGGCCAGCACCGGTACCCCGAAGTCCACGAAGATCGGCTTGGGTTCGCCGGCGAAGCGCACATAGACCTGGTCGGGGAACCCGTACCGGTCACGCAACCGGCGCATCCGGGTGCGGTTGGCCGGGTGCAGACCGCTCCACGATCGCGGCGGTGGCGCCGGGATCCGCCAGGTCTCCCGGTGCACGACGGTGCGGCCCACGGTCAGCCGGGGCAGGTGCGGGACGTCGTCGAGGGCGCGCAACATGTCCTCGGCGCCGATCAGTCGGGCGCCGGTGAACGGCGTGAAGATCGACTCGACCTCGTCACCCCAGGACGGCAGCGGCGGTCTGGTCAGCAGTACCCGACCCAACGTCGGGCATTCGAGCACGAGTTCGCCGCCGTCGAGGCGCACCCGCAGGTCGGCCGCGCGGCCGACCCGTCCGGGCGGGCGGGGACTGGTGCCCAGGAACTCCACCTCGGGCAACACCTCCGCGCGGGCCAGCGTCTTGCGCCCGTGTGCCAGGACCGGATCGCAGATCCGCGCGTCGGCCAGCCCCTCGATCAGGCCGCCGATCTCGGCCTCGAATCCGGCCCGGTCCGGATGCAGCGCCGGCCACAGGCCCTGGAGCAACTGGTCGTGCAGGCCGTGTACTTCGCCGACCACGACGGTGAACGCGTCGGCGTTGATCGCCGCCTCGTCCGGCGCGGCGACGAACAGGTCGGCGCCCGCCACGCACCACGTGTCGAAGTCGACCTCGGCCGCGGCCCGTTTCGCCCAGTCCATGTCGAGCCGCACCCGGGGCCGGTCGGCGTTGGCGCGCAGCCGGTCGCTGAGCGCCGAAGGCCCGTCCATCCGGGTCCGGTCGTCGATCTTGCGCAGCCGCTCACCGAGCCCGGCCGCGTCGGCGGCGGCCAACACCCGGTCCAGCGGCACGCTTTGCCCACGAAACGTGTCGGCGAACCACTCGGTGATCTCGGCGACCAGTCGTCGCCGCCGGGCCAGAGACAGTTCGAACAGCAGGTCCAGGAGCACCGGCGCCTCGTCGGTGAGATACCGGTGCAGCGGGCGGCCCAGGTCGAAGCGCGGCCAGGGGAAGCGTCCGTCCTCGACCAGGATCGACCGGTCGGCGTAGTGCCGACCCGCGTCCTTGTCCGCCGCGGCCCCGGTGACCTCGGTGAACGTGCGCCCGACGGCGGACAACGCCTCACGGCGCGCCGCCAGGGACGGTGCCTCGTGGAACCGCTGTCGGCACAGGTCCAGTTCGGCCAGTACGCCGCGCCATCGCCGGCCCGCCGGGCCGGACAGGCGTGCTGCGAACTCGATGAGCGGGTGCAGCGGATCGATCAGACCGACCGGGACGGTCAGCCCGAAGCGCACCGAGCCGCGCCGGTCCAGCGCGCGCAGCAGGTCGAGCGTGCCGTCGAGGTCCAGGCCCTCGGCGGCGGCCAGTTCGGCGGCGGTGGTCCGCCCGTCGCAGCGCGCGACCAACGCCCGCTCGGCCGGCGTCCGGGGCGGCTCGACCCGTTCGTCCAGGGTGATCGGCCACCGGTCGTAGCGGACCGCGAACTGCCGTCCGTCCCGCTCGACCAGATTCGGCGGCACGCGCGGCGCCACCTCGGCGAGCACGTCGGGATCGGCGCTCATCACGTCGGCGATCGCCTGCGCGGCCCAGTGGGTCCAGGCGGTCGCCAAGCGCACCGGGGCCGGCTCCCCGAGGTCGAGCCGAAACGGCTCGTCGGGGTGTACCCGAGCCCAGGCGACCGGGCCGAAGAAGCTGGTGCTCTCGTTCTTGGCGCACATGCGCTGCAGGTACATCGCGGCCAGCAGCACCCGTCGCCGGTCGGCCGAGCGCAGCCGGCTCGGGTCCGGATCGGTCCGCAACCAGTGGTGCAGGCGTTCGTAGGCTCCCCGGCTGGAGAGCAGGACGGCCTCCAGGAAGCGCGGATCCGCGCAGGTGCGCAGCAGGCGGCGCACACACTCGGCGATCGGGTCCGCGTCGGCCGATCCGCCCGCGACGGCGGCCTTCCCGCCCGCGTGCCGATCGGCCGGTTCCGGGACGCGCAAGTCCTCCAGCAACTCGTAGGCGAACCCGGTGGATTTGACCAGCGCCCAACCGGACAACCGCCAGGGCCCCTCGGCCGCCGGCCCGGACGCGGGCACCGATCCCGCCTGCGACCCCCGCACCTCAGGGACGTCCGTCTCGTCGCCCATCCCTAGTCGTCCTCGTACAGGAAGGTCTTCCAAACGGTCATCATGTACGCGAGCGCACGTTTTTCGATCGTGGTCAGCTCCGGGTGCCAGACGTCGAAGAGCAGCACCGCGCGGCCCGACTCACCGTCGTTCCACACCTCGTGCTCGAACGAGTCGTCGAAAACGATGGCCCGGCCCTCGCTCCAGGTCCGGGTCTCGTCGGCGACCCGCATCCGCCCGCCGCCGGGCACCACCAGGCCCAGATGACAGCGCACCCGGGCGTTGATGAAGCCGCAGTGCGGTGCCACATGGGTGCGCGGACCCATGATGGAGAAGTAGCACATGCCCGAATCGGCCACCCCGTCCGGCTCGGACAGCACCTTCATGGTGCGTGGGCAGCGGGCGATGTGCTCCGGGTAGGAGCGGCCGAGCAGGTGGAAGTAGTACGCGTTCCAGTCACCCGCCTCGGCCAGGTTCCCGGAGTTGGGGTGTCGGACGGCATCGGTCGGGACCAGCCCGCCGACCGCCTCGAACTCCTCCCGGATCACGCTGTATCCGGCCTCCAGGTCGGCGATCCAGGGGAACTGCCGTCGGTCCCACCACGGTTGTGCGGTGAGGCCGGGAAGCAGGACTTCCGGGCGCTGCACCGCGTCCTCGTCGGCGGGCTCGCGCCACGAACTGACTTCCAGGCCGTCCAGGATCCGGGTCAACCGGGACCGGTCCAGGTGCTGTTCGTCGATCCACCGGTCCAGGAACGGCCGACTGTCGTTGACCCACGCGGGCATCCCGCGCTCCTTCCTTCCGTGCCCACCAGGGGCGTTCGGGTGTGCTCAGGGCCGACGTGACGGACGTTCCGACCGAGGCGCGGCGAGGTCGGCGGTTCCCGGGTCGACGTCGGCATCGCCCGTGCGTGGCAGCCTGGTCGGGACGTCGAACCGGGCGCCGACCGCGATCAGGTCGGCCACGGTCGCGCGCGGCAGCGGGATCCCGGTCGCGCGGGCCTGGCGACTGCGATGTTCCGGGGCGCCGGGGACGCTCGCGTGTGCCCCGGCCGCCTCGGCGTCGGCGATCAGCGCGGCGGTGTCCGCGATCATCGCCCGATACGGCTCCAGGCCGCCGAACGCCTCGGGGTCGATCGCGATCAGACAGACACCGGCGATCTCGCCCCGGCCGGTGGAGTCGGGTGGGCGCTGCGAGCCGGCCAGGGTCGGCGTAGTGTCGCCGATCGCGGCCAGGCCGCCGAGCAGGGCCGCGCCGAGCGCCAGGCCGAAGCCCTTGTGCGCGGCCACCGGGCTGCCCAGCGGCAACAACGCGCCGCCCGCCAGGTAGTCGGCCGGGTCCCGACTGGGACGCCGTCCCGCGTCCACGACACACCCCTCGGGCAGTGCCTCGCCGCGCGCCGCGGCGGCGGTGATCTTGCCTTCGGCGAGCAGCGCCATCGACACGTCCACCACCACCGGGTGATCGGTGCCGGGCACGCCGAGCGCCCAGGGGTTGGCCGCGAGGAACCGCCCCGAGCCGCCGGGCGGCGCCATCACGCCGACACCGGGACCGGCGGCTCCCACGGTGATCATCCCGACCAGTCCGGCGTTCGCGAGCAGTTCGCAATAGTGCCCGAGCCGGCCGATGTGGCCGCAGTGTCGGATGGCCACCACTCCGACGCCGTGTTCGATGGCCAGGGAGGCCACCAACTCGCAGGCCATCCGCGCCGAGTAGTGCCCGAACCCGCGGCGCGCGTCGAGCAGTATGCTCGCCCGGCGCCGGCGCAGCACGTGCGGCCGGGCGCCGGGTATCAGGTCACCGCGCTCCGCCTCGGCGACGTATTGCGGCAGCCGCAACACCCCGTGCGAGTCGTGTCCGGCCAGGTTCGCGCCGACCAGGTGTTCCGCGACCTCGACGGCCACCTGCCCGCCGGCTCCCATGCGGCGGCAGACCGAGTCGACGAACAGGGTCAACTCGGCGGGCGGTACCCGGATCGCGTCCGCCTCGGTCGACGCGGCGCGGATCGGCGGCAGCGGCGGCGCGGCCGACGGTGCGAGGCCGGGCGCCCTCGGGTCAGTCCACATCGGACGTCCACATCCGCATCACGAACTCCATTGCCCGGCGCTCGACGTCGGTCAGATCGGGGTGCCAGGTGTCCACCAGCAGCACCGCCCGGGGGCGGTCCGAGTCGTTGGCCACCTCGTGCTCGAACGAGTCGTCGAAGACCGAGCACCGGCCCTCCCGCCAGGCCCGGGTCTCGGTGCCCACCCGCATGCGACAGTCCGGCGGCACGATCAGGCCGAGATGGCAACGAATCCGGGTGTTCACGAAGCCGCAGTGCGGCTTGACCCGGGTTCGCGGCGCCAGCACCGAGAAGTAGCAGATCCCGGCGTCGGCCACCCCGGGCACCGCCGCCAACGCCTCGGCCGTGGCCGGGCATTGGGCCAGATGCTCGGGGAACGTGGTGCCCATGGTGTGGAAGTGGTACGCGTTCCAGCCGCCGGTCGCGGCCAGTTCGCGCTCCTCGGGGTGTCGCTCGATCCCGTCGCTCGCGAACTGCTTCTCGAACTCGTCGCGGATGCGGGGGTATCGGCTCTCCAACGCGTCGACCCACGGATACCGGTCGGCGTCGTGCCAGGGCGAGGCGGCCAGTCCGGGCACCAGGATCGCGGGGGATTGCAGGTGCCCGGCCCGGGATCGCACCGGGTCGTCGGGATCGAGACCGCGGTAGATCCGGTCCAACTCGTCCGGTTCGATGCCCTGTTCGGCGGCCCAGCCGGTCAGGGCCCGGGCGCTGTCCTGCGGCGTGGGCTCACGCATCGTGTTCGTGGCCTTCCGCTCAGCTCGCCGACGGTCGCGCGGCGGACTGCCGCGCCTCGGCCTCGGCCCGCCGGGCGAGCCGGTCACGCAGGCTCTTGGGACGCATGTCCGTCCACACCCGTTCGATGTGGGCGAGGCAGTCCTCCCGGGACCCCTCGACGTCGACGCCGTCCACCCGCACGATCCGCCAACCGACCGGCACATCGCGGCCGACCGCCCAGATCGAGTACTGCTCCTCGTCGTTGATCACGACCGACCAACGGGTGTCCTCGACCGTCATGGTTGTTCTCCGCTCATCACGTTGTGTTGCGCTTCCGATGAAGTGGCGCCCGGTCGCACCGGTCGCGAGGGGGTGTCTCCGGGGGCGAGGATCGCCCGTGCCAACACGTCGGTCACGTCCACGACCGGGACGCGGCCCGCCCGGGCCGGGGCGATCACCGACAGTTCGGTACAGGCCAGCACGACGCAGTCCGGATCACCCGTCCGGCGCGGCAGCAGGCCCTCGATCCAGCGGGCAAACTCCCCGCGCAGCTCCTCGACCGGGTCGCCGCGCTTGACCCGGTCGATGAAGTCGTCGGTCTCCGCCTGCCGTGCCGCGTCCGGGTAGCGGGCGATCGTGTCGGGCGCCAGGTGCGGCTCGTACAGGCGCAGTTCGGCCGTCGCCCCGGTGGCCAGCAGCAGCGGCCGACGCAGCCGGCGGCGGCGCAGCGCGACACCGGTCTCGGCGAGCAGGTCGAAGACGGGTACGCCGACCGCGTCGCACAGCTCGGTCCGGTAGGCGTGTGTGGTCGCCGAGGGGATGGCGATCGCGTCCGCCCCGGCACGCTCCAACCGCTCCACCGTATCGAGCAGTTGCGGCAGCGGGCTCTCACCCCGCCCGAGCAGGTGCTCGATCCGGCTGGGCATCGGTTCGGAGACCAGCACCGCCGCCGGGTAGTCGGCGTCGTCGCTCGCGCCGCACAGGCGCAGCAGGCGTTCGTAGAAGTACACGGACGCGAGCGGGCCGACGCCGCCGACGATGCCGATGCGTTTCATCAAGGCCGAGCCTCCTCGGGGAACGATGCCGATGCGGCGGGGCCGTCGGGACACAGCGCGGTGTCCACGCCGATGCGCAGCAGCCGGGCGAACTCGGGCACGTGCGGCGGGTTGGCCAGGTCGTGGTGGGTGCCCGGCACCGGCACCACATGCAGCGCGGCGTACGTACGTCGACCCCAACTCGCGGGCACCACAGCGGGGTTGGTCAGCGTCGGGTGCCGCTCGCTCGCGGTGAACAGGTGCAGCGGGGCGCGCACCCGGGTCGTGGAGCGATGGCCCTCGGCGGCACGCCCGTTCGCGGTGAACACATCGATCATCCGGCGCAGCGTGCCGGCGTCGGCGTAGCGGGACAGCCGGTCCTGCGCAGTGAGGTGTCCGGCCAGCAGGGTGAGCACCGCGTCGTCGTCGGCCCGGCTCAGGCCGGAGCGGGTCAGGCCCTGGGTGATGCCGAATCGGGCCAGTTCGCCGGTGTTCGCGTACCACTCCTCGACCTCGTCCTCACCGAACGCGCGGGCGTCGATCACCCCGACGAACGCGACCTCCTCGCCGGCGGCCTCCAGGAGCGCGGCCATCTCCACCACGACGTTGCCGCCGAACGACCAACCCGCCAGCAGATAGGGGCCGTTCGGGGCGACCTTGCGGACCCCCTCGACGTAGCGCCGCGCCATCTCCCCCAGGTCGGTCAGCGGGGCGGTGTCGCTGCTGTACCCGATCGCCTCGATCCCGTAGACCGGCCGCCAGTCGCCGAGTTCGCGAACCAGGTGCACATAGCAGCACACGTCGCCGGACTGCGGGTGTACCAGGAACAGCGGCGGTCCGGGCAGGTGTTCGTCGCCGAGCGGGACCACCAGGTCGGGTCCGTCGGGCGAGGGCTGGGCCAGGGCGGTCGCGGCGGCGGCCAGCCGTTCGACGGTGGGGTTGCGGAAGAGGGTGTGCAGCGGCAGGTCCAGGCCGGTCCGGCGGCGGATCGTCTCGACCAGTTCGACCGCCTTGAGCGAATGGCCGCCGAGTTCGAAGAAGTCCTGATGCACGCCGATCGGGGCCCGACCGAGCACCTCCTCCCACACGCCCAGGAGCCGCATCTCGGCCCGGTTGCGCGGCGTCACCACCGCCTCGCCCAAATGCGGTTGGGGCGCCGGCGGGCGGGCGGCCAGGGCCCGGCGGTCGAGTTTGCCGTGCGCGGTGGTGGGCAGCGCGTCGAGTGCGACGTAGTGGCCGGGGCGCAGGTGCTCGGGCAGTACGTCGGCGATCGCCCGGCGCAGCGCGCGCAGGTCGGGCGGGCCGGCGGCGCCGACCACGTAGGCCACCAGCTCGGCGCCGTCCGGCCCCCGGTGCGCCACCACGGCCGCCGCGCGTACCTCCGGGCGGGCCAGCAACGCGGCCTCCACCTCGCCGGGTTCCACCCGCACGCCGCGCACCTTGACCTGCTCGTCGCGGCGGCCGTGGAAGATCAGCCTGCCGTGGAAGTCGACCCGGGCCAGGTCCCCGGTGCGGTACCAGCGGCTGCCGGGCGGCCCGTACGGGTCCGGCAGGAAGCGCTCGGCGGTGGCGGCCGGCGCGCCCGGGTAACCGATCGAGACACCCGGGCCGCCCAGGTAGAGTTCGCCGATCGCGCCGGTGGGCAGCGGCCGACCGGCGGTGTCCAGGACCAGTGCCCGGGTGCCGGGCAGCGGCGCGCCGATCGGGATCGACCCGGCGTCGAGGTCGGCGTCGGTGATGCGCCGGAACGTGGACGTCATGGTGCACTCGGTGGGCCCGTACTGGTTGACCACCACGATCCCGGTGCCCAGCCGGCGCACCCGGCGCAACGCCTCCGCGCTCGGCTCCTCGCCGCTGAGCAGAATCAGCCGCAACCGGCTCACGGCGGGCGCCGCGTCGGCATCGCCGTCGGCGACCGCGGTCAGCACCCCCAGCAGCGACGGCACCACGGACAACAGCGCCGTCACCGCGCACCGGTCGACCGTGGCCAGGATCGCCCTCGGGTCGCGTGCGTGTTCGTCGGCCGGCAGCACCAGGCGGGCGCCGGCGGCGAGGGTGCCGAAGATGTCCCGGACCGCCGCGTCGAAGGAGACGGCGGCCACCTGGAGCACGGTGTCCTCGGCGCCGATCCCGAACTCGGCGGCGAGCAGGCGGAGATACCGGCTTGCCGCCGCGTGGGTGGTGGGCACCGCCTTGGGCAGGCCGGTGGAGCCGGAGGTGAAGGTCACGTAGGCGAGGTCCGCCGGGCCGGCGGGGGAATCCGGAGGGTTGTCGGCCTCGATGGTCGACGCGGACACCACCGCCGACCCGGCGAACCGGTCCGTCGCGTCGCCGGTCGGTGACGCCTCGTCGGTCAGCACCAGGGACGCACCCGCGTGGGTCAGCAACAGCCGGATGCGCTCGTCGGGTTGGCTCGGGTCGAGGGGTACGGCGGCGGCGCCGGCCCGGAACACCGCGAGCAGGCCCACGACCAGCTCGATCGACCGGGGCAGCAGCACGGCGACGAACACGCCGGGCCGGGCGCCGGCCGCCCGCAGCCGCCGGGCCAGTCCGTTCGCGCGCCGGTCCAACCCGGCGTAGGTGAGCACCTGTTCGCCGAACTCCAGGGCCGGGGCCGTCGGCCGTTCGGCGGCGCGGGCGGCGACCAGGGTGTGCAGGCAGGCATCCTGCGACCCGGTGGGCGCGTCGATCGGCAACAGGCATTGTGCGGCGGCCGGATCGAGCAGTTCGGGTCCCGCCGCCGGGCGGTCCGGGCGGGCGAGGGCCGTGGTGAGCACACGCCGGAAGGTGTCCGCGATGCCGTGCGCGGTCGTGGGGTCGTAGAGCGCCGTGGCGTAGGCCAGCGAACCGGTCAACGTACCGTCGGGGCGTTCGGTGAGGGTCAGGGCGAGGTCGAACTTCGCGCTGTGATGCGGGATCCGCACGGATTCGGTTCGCACCCCGGGCAGGTCGAGCGCATCGGCCTCGTCCCGGTCGAACGCGAACATGATCTGGAACAGCGGGTGTCGGCTCAGTTCGCGCTCCGGCCGCAGCTCCTCCACCAACCGCTCGAACGGCAGGTCCTGATGCGCGGTCGCGTCCAGGACGGTGGCCCGCACCTCGCGCACCAGGTCCGCGAACGCGCGCTCCTCCCCGGCGTGCATCCGGAGTACCACGGTGTTGACGAACGGGCCGATCACATCCGCCAGTTCGGGATACTGACGGCCGCGACCCGCCGTCGGGGACCCGAGCACGACATCCGTACTCCCGGAGAGCCGGGCCGCGGTGACCGCGAACGCGGCGCACAGGATCACAAACGGCGTGGCCCCAAGCTCGCGCGCCACCTCGGCCGTACGCCGCGCGACAGTCTCCGGCAGCTCGAAGTCGACCGAGGCGCCCTTCTCGTCGAACATCGCCGGTCGGCGTCGGTCGCCGGGGATCTCGGTGGCGGTCGCTCCGGCCAACTTCTCGCGCCAGTGGGCGAGATCGGCCGCACCTCGGGTGGTGTCGGCACGCTCCCACGCGGCGAAGTCGGCATATTGCAGCGGCGGTCGAGCAGGCTCGGGCGGCATCGATACCGACGCCGATGCCGACCCGGATCCGGACCCGGACTCGGACCCGGCGAGCGCCCGATACCCGGCACCGACCTCCGCCCACAACAGCGGCAACGACCAGCCGTCGACCACCGCGTGGTGCATGACCACCACCAACAGGTGGTCCTCGGCGCCGATCCGGATCGGCGTGGCCCGGAACAGGGGCCCGCGCGCCAGGTCGAACGGCTCGGCGCAGCGCCGCCGCGCCTCGGCGAGCGCCGCCGCTTCCGCGTCGCCCGGACCCGCCGCGCCCGGGTCGTACACCTCGTCCCACGGCGCCCACACCGGGTCGGTCACCTGTACGGGGCCGTCGGGGCCGGCCGTGAACCGCCCGCGCAGCACGTCGTGTCGGGTCAGGACCCCCTCGACGGCCCGACGCAGCAGTGCCGGATCCACCCCGCCGCGCAGCCGCAACACGGAGGCCACGTTGTAGTCGGCGCGATCCGGGCGCAGCCGGTCCAGGAACCACAGTCGCCGCTGGAGGAACGACAGCGGCGCCGGGCCCGGTTCGGCGCGCCGAGGAATGCGCTCGACGGGCCGCTCCGGGTCGAGCGCGGCGGCGAACTCGCGCACCGTGGGCCGGTCGAACACCAGTCGCACGGGCGCCTCCACCGCCAACTCCTCGCGCAGCGCGGCGACCAGGCGCGCCGCGCGCAGCGAGTGCCCGCCCAGTGCGAAGAAGTCGTCGTGCGCGCCCACCCGTTCGACGTCCAGGACCCGCGCCCACACCTCGGCGATCCGCGACTCCCGCTCGCCGACGGGCGCGACGTACGCGGCGCTCGTCCGGGGTGAGGGCGGGTCGGGCAGCGCGCGGCGGTCGAGCTTGCCGTTCGGCGTCAGCGGCAGCGCGTCGAGTTCGACGATCAGCGGCGGCACCAGGTATTCCGGCAGGCTCTCCCGCAACCACTCCCGGGCGAGCACGCCGGGGTCCCGGTCGTCGTGGCCGGCGCGGCGCACCAGGTAGCCGACGAGCACCCGGTCCAGCCCCTCGCCGTGCACCCGCACCGCCGCACGGGTGATGTCGGGGTGGGCCAGCAGGCGCGCCTCGATCTCGCCGGGCTCGATGCGATGGCCCCGGATCTTGACCTGGTGGTCGGTCCGGCCGAGGAAGTCCAGCCGGCCGTCGGGGCGGTAGCGGACCAGGTCACCGGTGCGGTACATCCGGTCCCCGGCACGGCCGGCGCCTGCTGCGAACGGGTCGGGCAGCAGCCGCTCGGCGGTCCGGCCGGGGTCGGCGGCGTAGCCGCGCGCCAGACCGAGGCCGCCGATGTACAACTCGCCGACCACACCGATGGGCACGACGGCGAGGCGGTTGTCGAGCACGTACAGGGACGTGTTCAGCAGCGGGCGGCCGAGCGGTGGGGCGGCCGGGTCGGGGGTGCCCACGCCGGGCGTGGCGGGGGTGAACTCCACGAGGTGTGCGGCGGACCAGATGGTGGTTTCGGTCGGGCCGTACACGTTCCACAGGCGCGCCACCCGTGCACAAATGCGCTCGGCGAGCGGTCCCGGCAGTGCCTCGCCGCCGCACAGCGCCCGGATCTCGCCGCCGGGCCAGCCCGCGTCCAGCAACATCGCCCAGCCGGCGGGGGTGGCCTGGACCACGGTGGCGCCGGCGTCGGTCAGCGCGGCGCCGAGCCGGCCGCCGTCCGCGAGCACCGCCTGTGGGAGCACCTGGACCCGGGCGCCGGCCGCGAGCGGGACGAGCAGTTCCAGCACCGCGATGTCGAACGAGACGGTGGTCAGTGCGCCGACCACGGACGATCCGTCCAGGGACAGGCGTTCGATCATGTCCCGGGCGAGGTTGGCCACGCCGCGGTGGGTCACCATGACACCCTTGGGCCGGCCGGTGGAGCCGGAGGTGTGGATCAGGTAGGCCACCTGGTCCGGGTCGGGTGCGGCGGCGGTCGGGCGCGGGGCCGCCGCGTGTTCGGGGACGGTGTCGAGGTCGAGCACCGGCACCCCGAGGTCGGCCCAGGGCATGGTCCGCGCGGTGGCGGCGTGGGTGAGTACCACTCGGGTCTCGCTGTCCGCGAGAAGGGCGCCGATGCGGGCCGTGGCGTGACTCGGGTCGATCGGCAGGTAACTTCCGCCCGCGCGCAGCACGCCGAGCAGCGCGATGACCAGGTCCACGGAACGGTCCAGGCAGACCGCGACCACACCCTCGCGCGGAAGGCCCAGGGCTTCGAGTCGGGCGGCCAACCGGTCGGCTTTCTCGACCAGTTCGGTGTAGCTCACCGTACGCTCGCCGCAGCCGAGCGCGATCGCCTCGGGGGTGCGTTGGGCCTGCGCGGCGATCAGTTCGGGCAGCGTGGCGCCGTCCGGATCGCGGACCTCGCCGCGTCCCCACTCGTGGACGAGGGTGGCCAATTCGGCCGAGTCGGCGAGCTGAAGCCGGGCGGGGGGCAGGTCCGGGTAGGCGGTGGCCGTGTGCATGAGGCGGATGTAACCGGCGGCCAGGCGATGGATGGTCGCGGACTCGAAGAGATCCGGGTCGAAGACGAGCGATCCGGTGATCGGGGCTTCGGGGCCGGCCTCGGTCAGGGTGAGCGCGAGGTCGAACTTCGATGTGGTGACCGGCAGCGGCACGGGACGCAGGCGCGGGCCCGACCGGGTTCGCGCATCCGGCGCGGACTCGTGCTGGTGTGCGAACAGCACCTGGAACAGCGGGTTTCGGCTCAGGTCGCGGCGGGGATGGAGGTGTTCGACCAGGTGCGCGAAGGGCAGGCGCTGGTGGGCGTACGCGCCGAGCGCGGTCTCGCGGACCCGGCCGATCAGGTCGACGAAGCTCGGCGAGTCGGCCAGTTCGGTGCGCAGCACCACGGTGTTCACGAACGTGCCGAGCATCGCCTCCAACTCGGGGCGATCCCGCCCGGCGACCGGGGTGCCGACCGCGATGTCGGTCTGGCCACCGAGCAGGGAGAGTTGCGCCTTGAAGCCGGCGAGCAGGGTCATGAACGGCGTCGCGCCGTGGCGTATGGACAACGCGCGGACCCGGTCGACGGTCGCGGTGGGCAGGGTGAAGCGCACCTCGGCGCCGGCGCGCTCGCTCGCGGCGGGCCGGGGATGGTCGGTGGGCAGCGTGAGTTCGGGCAGCCCGGCCAGTCGTTCGGCCCAGTAGCGCAGGTCGGCGGTCTCGGTCTCGGCGGCGCGGGCGCGCTGCCAGGCGGCGAAGTCGGTGTACTGCCGGGCCGGCGGGTCCGTGGGCAGCGGCCGGCGGGCGCGGGCGGCGGCGTACAGACGTGCCAGTTCGTCCCAGGTCCGGGCCATGGCCGGTCCGTCGGTGGCGATGTGGTGCACCGTCAGCAGCACCAGCGCGGAACGATCGACGCAGCGCAGCACGGCGGCGCGCAGGGGCAGTTCGCCGGCCAGGTCGAACGGGTGGTCGGCGAGGCCGGCGACCCTTCGGGCGAGGCGGCGCAGGGCGTCGGGGTCGGCCGGGTCGCCGAGTTCGGTGCCGTCGACCGTCTCGATCGACACCGGGCCCGCGGGACGGAGCACGGGTCGGGGCAGGCCGTCGACCTCGGTGAAGACGGTCCGCAATACCTCGTGTCGGGCGACCAGCGCGGTCAGTGCCCGGCCGAACGCGTCCGAGTCGAACTCGTCCCGGAACCACATGCATTGCGGCACGTTGTATTCCGGGGCCCGGCCCAGGATGCGGTCGACCAGCCAGACCCGTTCCTGCTCGAACGAGGCCACGATCGGGGCGTCGGCCGGACGCCGGGGCAACGATCCCGAGTACGTGTCCGAGGAATCGGGCCCGGGACCGGCCAGCCGCGCCCGGGCCGCGCGCAGTCGTTCCACCAGGCGCGGGTCACGCGCACCGGTCCGCTCAGTCATCGCAGCCCCCGGCGGGCATGTCGCCGTCGGTCGGTTCGCCGAGCAGTTCGGCCTCGATGGCGGCGGCGAACCCCGCGATCGTCGGATGCTCGAAGAGCAGCACCAGCGGCAGTTCCGCGTCCAGGGCGCGACGCAGTCGGGAGACGATCCGGGTGGCCAGAAGCGAATGACCCCCCAGGGCGAAGAAGTTGGCGTCGGCGTCGTCGGCGTCCAGGAATTGCGCCCAGACCTCGGCGACCAGGAGTTCCGCGTCGGTCTCGGGGGCGCGGATCGGGCCGGGTGACGGGGCCGGTTGGGCGTCCCGGTCCGGTGCGGGCAGTCGTTTGCGGTCCACCTTGCCGTTCGGGCTCAGCGGCAGTGCGTCGAGCAGGGTCAGGCCGGTGGGCACCAGATACGGCGGCAGCCGCTCGCCCAGATAGGCACGTACGTGTTCGGGCTCGGGGCGGGTGCCGGCGGCGGCCACGAGGTAGGCGAGCAGACGGTGGTCGCCGGGCGTGGGCTCCCACTTGGTGACCACGGCATCGGCGATGTCCGGGTGTGCGACCAACATGGCCTCGATCTCTCCGAGTTCGACCCGGATGCCGCGAATTTTGACCTGGTGGTCGACCCGGCCCAGGAACAGCAGTTCGCCGTCCGGGCGGCGGATCGCCCGGTCGCCGGTCCGGTACAGCCGCTCCCCCGGGACGTCCGGGTCGGGTACGAACGCCTCGGCGGTGCGCCGCGGGTCGTTCCAGTAGCCGCGCGCCAAACCCGGTCCGCCGACGTGCAGTTCCCCCTCGACGCCGACCGGGACCGGCCGCAGGTGGGCGTCCAGGACGTGCACCCGGTAGTTGTCCAGGGGCAGGCCGATCGGCACCGTGTCGGCTTTCGCGTCCTCGGGGCCGCAGACGTGGTGGGTGGCGTCGATGGATGCCTCGGTCGGGCCCCACTGGTTGTGCAACCGGGCACCCCGCGCGTCCAGATGCGTTCGGAAGCGGGCCACCAGGTCCGGGCGCAATGCCTCGCCGCTGGAGACCACGACCCGCAGCCGGTCGAGTCCCACGGACCCGACGGCGTCGAGTTCGTCGAGGAACAGGCCGAGCATGCTGGGCACGAACTGGAGCACCGCGACCTCGTGTTCGACGGCCGCGCGCAGAATCTCCCGGGGGTCGCGGTGCAGGCCGGGTTCGAGCATGACCACGGTGCCGCCGACCAGCCACGGCCAGAACAGTTCCACCGCGGAGTCGTCGAAGCTGAGCACGGTCTTGTGCAACACCCGGTCGCCGACGGCCAGACCGTGGCGGCGGTGCATCCACCACATGCGGTTGACCCAGCCCCGGTGCGGGTTGGCCACACCCTTGGGCTTCCCGGTCGAGCCGGAGGTGTAGTAGATCGAGACCAGGTCGTCGGGGTCGACCCGGGCGTCGGGCGACGTGTCCGACCGGGCGTCGGGTGCGGTCGAGTCGACCGTGATGGTACGGATCCCGGCGTCGGCCGGCAGCGCGTCGCCCGCCGTGGCGTCGACCACGCAGATGTCCGTGCCCGCCTCGTCGAGGAGTTGTCGGGCGCGGGCCGGGGGCAGGTCGGGGTCGAGAGGTAGGTAGGCGCCACCGGCCTTGAGGATCCCCAGCAGCGCGACGGCCAGGTCCGAGCCCCGGTCCAGGCGCAGGCCGACCGGAAGGCCGGGGCGGACCCCGTGTGCCACGAGCCGGTGCGCGAATCGGTTGGCGCGGCGGTCGAGTTCGGCGTAGTCGAGGGTCTCCCGCCCGGCGATCACGGCCGCGGTGTGCGGGGTGCGGCGGGCCTGCCGGGCGAACAGGTCGTGCAGGCACTGGTCGAGGTCGTGGTCGACGGCGGTGTCGTTCCATCGGGCATACGGCTCGGCGCCCGCCTCGGGGTCGCCCGCAGCCGCATGCCGGGCATCGCCGGTCGCGGGGGACGTGAGGGCCTGGGCCCGGTCGGGCGCGGACCCGAGGGCGTCGGGCGCCCCGAGGCGGGCTTGCCGGCCGAGCCCACCCACCGGCGCGTGCGGTCGCTCGACCAGCGCCGCGAGGAGCTGGACATAGTCGCGGGCCAGCCGTTCGATCGTGGCGGGGTCGAACAGGTCGGTGGCGTAGTAGACGCTGCCCAGATACGTGTCCCCTCGCTCGGCGACGGCGATCTCCAGGTCGAGCTTGGCGGCGCGGAACGGCACCGGGTGCGGTGCGACCCCGAGTTCCCCCCAGTCGGCCGGGGCGGGGTTGACGTCCGCCATCGAGAACATCAGCTGGAACAGCGGGTTGCGGCCGAGGTCGCGCTCCGGCCGCAGTTCGTCGACGAGTTGCTCGAACGGCAGGTCCTGGTGCGAGTAGGCGGCGGCCGCGTCGGCGCGGGTGCGGGCGATCAGGTCGGCGAAGCCCAGTGCGGGATCGAGATCGACACGCAGGACCAATGTGTTGACGAACAGACCGATCAGCCCGTCGAGTTCAGGGCGGCTGCGCCCGGCGACGGGGGTGCCGACGGCGATGTCGCGGACCCCGGTGCGCCGCGCGACGAGCACCTGGAAGGCGGTGAGCAGGGTGATGAAGGGCGTGCTCTCGTGTGTCCGGCTCAGGTCGAGGAGCCGGCGGCGCAGGTCGGCGGGAATCTCGAAGTCGAACTGCTCGCCCCGGCCGGACATGACGGGCGGGCGCGGGCGGTCGCCGGGCAGTTCCACCGAGGTCAGTCCGGCCAGGTGGCTGCCCCAGTAGTCGGCCTGGGCCCGCCGGGCCGGGTCCGCCGCCGCCGCGCCGCTCTCCCAGGCCGCGTAGTCGGCGTAGCGCAGTGCCGGCGGGTCCGGTTCGTACCGCGCGCCCAGCCGGTATCGGTCGGCCAGTTCGCGGCACAACACCTCGCTGGACCAGCCGTCGGTGGCGATGTGGTGTACGACCAGGAAGAGGATGTGGTCGTCGTCGGCCAACCGAACCAGCAGCGTGCGCACCGGAGGTGCGGCGGCGAGGTCGAACGGGCGGCCGAGGTCGTCGGCGATCGCCGCGTCGGCGGCGGGCAGCGCCTGCTCGATCGGCAGTGTGCGCAGGTCGAGCTCGCGCGGCACGATCGGCGCGGCCGGTTCGACGAGTTGGTGCGCCTCGTCGTCGCGGAGCACATAGCGGGTGCGGAGGATGTCGTGCCGGGCGACCAGCCCGGTGAGCGCGGTGCGCAGCCGATCCGGGTCCAGCGGGCCGGTCAGGCGCAAGGCGACGGGCAGGTTGTAGTCCGGTCGGTTCGGCCAGAGTTGGTCGAGGAACCACAACCGGCGTTGGGCGAAGGACAGCGGCGCGAGGTCGTCGGCGGTGGTGGTGCGCGGGATGGTGTGCTCGTCGGCGTCGCGGTCGTGATCGGGCCCGGTGAGCCGAAGCCGTGCCTCGGTGGGCAGGCCGGCCAGGAACGCGGCGGGCGTCGGGTGGCGGAAGACGTTCTTGACCGGCACCTCGATCGAGTGGTCCGCGCGCAGCCGGCCGACGAGGCGGATCGCCGCCAGGGAGTTTCCGCCGAGTTCGAAGAAGCTGTCGTCGAGGCGCACTTCGGGCACGTCGAGGGTGCGGGCGTACAGCGCGCACAGGGCCCGTTCCTCGGCGGTGCGCGGGGGGCGGGAGGGGTCGGCGAGGTCGAGCGCGGGCAGCGCCGCCTCGTCCACGGTGCCGGACGCGGTGCGCGGGAGGGCGGGCAGCGGGACCAGGGCGGCCGGCACCAGGTGCGCGGGCAGCCGATCGGCCAGGAACGCGATCAGGACGTCGTCGAGTCCCGTGTGGCCGGGGGCCGGCACCAGGTAGCCGACCAGGATCTCGCCGAGGTGTTCGTCGTCGCGGCGCACCACCACGGCCTCGGTCACCCCGGTGTGTTCGGTCAGCGCCGCCTCGATCGCGGCGGGCTCGATCCGCCGTGCGCCGAGGCGCAGTTGCCGGTCGCGGCGGCCGACGTGGTCCGCGCTGCCGTCGGCTCGGCGGTGGAAGAGGTCGCCGGTGCGGTACATCCGCGACCCGGGTGGGCCGTACGGGTCGGGCACGAAGCGCTCGGCGGTGAGTGCGGGTCGGCCCAGGTAGCCGGATGCGATCCCGGGTTCGGCCAGGCACAGTTCGCCGATCATGCCGATGCCGACCAGAGTGCCGGTCTCGTCCATGAGCCGGGCTCGGGGGCCACCGGCGATAGGTGCGGCCGGAGGATCCGGTTCGCGCACGGTGTCCACGCCGACACCGCGCAGCAGCCGGGCCCACAGCGGATACGGGCCGTCCTCGTCGATGGGTCCTGAGGCGCGCAGAAGCGGCTCACCCGGGTGATCCGGGGCGGTGAGCAGGTCGCGGTGACTCGTGCACACGCCGACGAGGGCGCCGGTGGAGTCGCTCGTATAGGCGATGCAGGCGATCCGGTCGGGGTCGATCTCGACGGGCGCGGAGCCGGTGGCTGCCGCCGCCCCTGCGCGGATCGTGTCGGCCACCGGCAGGACACGGGTTTCGGGGCCGACCAGGGCGCGGACCCGTGCCGCCCGTTCGGGGTGGTCGACCAGTACGGTGCCGGCACCGCTGTCGGCGAGGATCGTGGCCAGGCGCCGGTCGGGCAGGCCCGGGTCGAGCGGCACGTACGTCCCGCCTGCCTCGATCACGCCGACGGTCGCGGTCACCGCGTCGACGCCGGGTTCGAGGAGCAGGGCGACGGGTGCGTCGACGTCGTTCAGGCCATCCGCGAGAGCCCTGGCGCGCTGGGCCAACTCTCGGTACGTCAGCACGTCTTCGCCGACGGCCGACGCCTGGGGGTGTGCGGCGACCCGGGCGTGGAAGGCGGCGATCAGGGTGTCGTGTTCCGGGTGGGTGGCCGGCGCGATCGGGCGCAGGTCCGCGAGTTCGGCGTCGTCGAGGACGGTGAGCGCGCCGAGCGGGCGGTGCGGGTCGGCGACGGCCTCGCGCAGGAGGCGGACCAGTCGGTCGGCCATGCGCCGGACGGTGTCCCGGTCGAACAGGTCGGTGGCGTACTCCACGGTGGCGTCGATGCGGTCCGGGCGGCCCGTCTCGGTGCGGTGCGGGAAGAGGTGGAACGCGAGGTCGAACTTGGCGGATCGGGTGTTGGCCAGGGTCCACGGGTCGGCCAGTCCGGGCAGTCCGGTGATCGCGTCGGGGGTGTTCAGCAAGCCGAGCGAGACCTGGAAGATCGGGTGCCGGGACAGGCTGCGGACCGGGTTGAGTTTCTCCACGAGCAGGTCGAACGGGACCTCCTGGTGCGCGTAGGCGGGCAGCCAGGACCGGTCCACCCTGGCGAGGAGTTCGGCGAAGGTGGGATCGCCGGAGGTGTCCGTGCGCAGCACCACGGTGTTGACGAAGAAGCCGATCAGGTCGTCGAGGACGGCGTCCGCGCGGCCCGCGATGGGGCTGCCCACCACGATGTCCTCGCCCGCGCCGAGTCGGGTGAGCAGGCCGGCCAGGCCGGCGTGCAGCGCGACGAACAGCGTGGTGTGCGCGGAGCGGGCCAGGTCGTCCAGGGCCGTGCACAGGTCGGCGGGCAGTTCGAAGGCGTGCACGTCGCCCGCGTGACCGGCCACGATCGGGCGCGGACGATCGGTGGGCAGCGTCAGTCCGGCCGGGGCATCGGCCAACCGCCCCGTCCAGTAGGCGAGTTGTCTGCCCAGTGGGCTATCCGGGTCGTTCTCGTCGCCCAGGTGTTCACGCTGCCACGCGGCGTAGTCGCGGTATTGCAGCGGCAGCGGCGGGATGTCGGGCCGGGTGCCGCGGATTCGGGCGGCGTAGGCCCGGCCGAGGTCGCGGGTGAGCGTGGTGAGCGACCAGCCGTCGGCGCTGATGTGGTGGACCACTACGAGCAGCAGGCTCTCGTGCGGGGTTCGGATCAGCTCGGCCCGGATCGGTGGCCGGGTGGTCAGGTCGAACGGCGCCCGCGCGGCGCGGGTGATCTCCGCGTCCACGGCGTCGGCCGCACAGTCGGTGACGGGGATCCGCACCCCGAACTCATCGATGTCGAGGATGTGTTGGTGTGGTACGTCGTCGTGTTGTACCGGGAAGACCGTGCGCAGACTCTCGTGACGTTCGATCACATCGCGCAGCGCGGCTCGCAGGGCTTCGAGGTCGGGCTCGGTGTGCAGGCGGAACAGCAACGGGATGTGGTAGTCCGGGTTGGCGCTGCCCTCCAGGCGGTTGACCAGCCACAACCGCCGCTGGGCGAAGGACAGCGGGATGACGTCGGGGCGTGGCCGGGGGGCCGGCGGCGGGCGTTCGGCGGTCCGGGCCCGGGCCGCCGCGTCCAGCCGGAGTGCGAGTGCGGCCGGGGTCGGCGCCTCGAACACGTCCACCACTCGCAGGAGTCCGGCTCCGGCGGCGGCGATCCGGGCGACCGCACGGGTCGCGAGCAGCGAGTGGCCGCCGAGTTCGATGAAGTTGTCGTCGATGCCGACCCGGTCGAGGCCGAGCAGGTCGGCGAACACCTCACACAGCAGTTCCTCGACGGCCGAACGCGGTGCGCGGCCGTCGACGGCGTGCGTCGGGGCGGGTAGCGCGGCCGAGTCCACCTTCCCGTTGGGCGTCAGCGGCAGGGCATCCAGAACCACACAGTCCGTCGGCACCATGTAGGCGGGCAGGGTGGCGGCCAACTCCCCCAACACCCGCCGTCCCCAACCCGGCTCGCCGGGCCTCGGGTTCGCGTCGCCGGTCGAAGTGTCCCGGCGTGGGACCAGGTAGGCGACGATCGTCTTGTCGCCGTGTGCGTCCGGCACGGCCAGCACCGCGGCGCCCGCGACGTCGGGGCGCAGGGCGATGCGGCTCTCGATCTCGCCGAGTTCGATGCGGAAGCCGCGTACCTTGACCTGGCGGTCGCGGCGGCCGACGAATTCGAGCAGGCCGTCCGGCCGCCGGCGCACGATGTCGCCGGTGCGGTACATCCGCGCGCCGCCGCCGGCGAACGGGTCGGGTACGAACCGGTCGGCGGTGATCCCGGGGCGGCCCCGGTAACCGCGCGCGACGCCCCGCCCGCCCAGGCACAGTTCGCCGTCCGCGCCGGTGTCGACCGGGTCCAGCCGCTCGTCCAGGACGTAGGTGCGCACGCCCGCCATCGCCGAGCCGATCGGCACGGGCGCTCCCACCGGCTCGGTCGGCACATGGAACGCGGCGAAGATGGTGCCCTCGGTGGGCCCGTAGACGTTGACCACGGTGCCGGCGCCGCCCGCCCGCAGCGCGCGCGAGACGGCGAGCGGGGAGGCCGCCTCGCCGCCCATCCACACCCGGCCGATGCCCGCGAAGACCGCCGGATCCTGCTCGACCATCACGTTGAACAGGGAGGTCGTGACGAACGCGCAGGTGACGCCCTCCTCCTTGATCAGCCGCGCGACCACGCCCGCGTCCACCTCGCCGGGCGGGGCCACCACCACCCGGCCGCCGCGAAGCAGCGGCATCCAGATCTCGAACACCGACGCGTCGAACGCCAGCGGCGAATACTGGAGCACCCGCCGATCCAGTCCGTCCGACCAGCACGGATCGGCCGCGAACGCGACCAGGTCGCGGTGTTCGACCTCGACGCCCTTGGGCACGCCGGTGGAGCCGGAGGTGTGGATCACGTACGCGAGCCGACGCGGCGATCGAGGGCGCGCGGGCGCCTCCGCCATGGATCCGGGAGGCGCGACGGGTCCGCTCGCCACGGGCCCCGGCGGCGCCACGGCGTCAGCGAAGCACACCACGTCCACCCACTCGGCGCAGAACTCGCGCACACGCGAGGCCCGTTCGGCGGTGTCCACCAGGACGAGGCCGATGCCGCACTCGTCCAGGATCAGCCGCGACCGGGCCGCCGGCGAGCGGATGTCCAGTGGTACATAGGGGCGTCCCGCCTTGACCGTGCCGACCATGGCGGCGACGACGTCGACGCCCCGGTCCATGAACACGCCGACCGGCGCCTCGTCGGCCAGTTCCGGCCCGCACACCTCGCAGTCGTCGACCGGATGGGTGTCCGCACCGCGGGCCTCCAGGAACCGGCGTACCGCGTCGGAGGATTCGTCGAGTTCGCGGTAGTCGACCACCCGCTCCGCGCAAGTGATCGCGGTCGCGTCCGGGTGTTCGGCGACGCGGGCCGCGAACACCCCCACCAGGTCGTCCGGTTCCCGCGACGCGTGATCGTCCGGTTCCCGCGAGGCGTGCGACAACGCAGTTCTCCCATCGCCGATCCGGGCCCGGGACGGGGTGCCCGGGGCCGACGTGCGCATACGCGTGTGCTCGGTGGATTCAGGGGGTTGGATGGGTTCCGGGGTCTGCTCACCCGTCCGGCCCGCACCGGCGATGACGCATGCGGACCACCATCGACCGGCGGCCGGGAGGGCGAAAGTGTTGCCCTGTTGCCCGTTCGAGGAAACACCTCCCCACGTGCGACGGCGCGCCGAGTCACCGCTACCACGAGGACTTTCGCCGTGCCGCGGGCAGGCACGCCGGGCCGCCCGACGCGGCGCTGTTTCCTCGTTTGGGCAACAGGGCAACACTTTCGCCCCCCGGGACCCTCGCCGATGGTGGACGCCATGCCCGTGCGACGGCACGTGCGGCGTCATGGGGGATCGTTCTGCGGCCCACGCGCGGGATTTCGGCCGTCGGCGGCCTGATGGCACGTCGGGGACCGACCTGGAGGGCCGATGACCAATTCCGTCGACGAAGAACCGACCTCGGCCGGCGCGGACATCAGATTCCACGACGCGGGCGGCGGCGCCGCGCCCGCGATCTTCCAGGAGCTCCTGAGTACGCGCAGGCACCGACTCGCGACGGACCTGGCCGCCGGCCGCACGGCGACCCGGTACTTCCCGGTGCTCTGCGTCCTGGCGCCCGTGATGACCCAGGCCGAGGGCGAGATCACCTACCCCGGCGACCCGATGTGCCTGTACGCCGCGCTCAGCCTCGCCGTGCACCGCGCCGTCGCCGACGCGGGGCCGATCCAGTGCGCCGAACACTACAACGACCTGGCGCCGGAGTGGACCCGATTCCCGGACCACGCCTACCGGATGACGGCCGGCCACGACGGCTACCGCGACTACGACACCGACCCGAACACCGACCAGACCGTCTTCGACCCCCGGATCTGGGACGAGACCGCCCGGGTGCGCTGGATCCGGCTGCTGCGCCGGGTACGGCCCAGGGTCGTGCTGATCAGCGCGGTCTCCCCGGCGCACCGCTACGCCCTGGAGATCGCCGGCCTGGTCCGCACCGAGGTCCCGGACGCCTTCGTGGTACTCGGCGGACGCCACGCGGACGAGACGGTGATCCGGGTATCGCATCGGGAACGCCTGGTGCTCGCCCCCAGCAGTCCACTCGCCGTGATCGCCGACGGGCGCGCGCCCCGGGTGTTCGACGCGGTGATCACCGGTGAGGCGTACCACTCGCTCGACCTGCTGATGCGTGCGCTGGCCCTGGCCACCGACCTGGACCGGCGCTGGGTCGACCGCGATCGGGTGTTGCCCTGTCTTCAGGGGCTGCTCGACAAAGAGGGCCCCTCGGTGGGCAGTTCCGTGATCGTGCTGCTGTCCGCGTCCGGGTTCGACGTGCTGCCGCAGGACGGATCCTCGCTCGATCTGGGCTCGTTGCCCTCGCCGTACGAGGCGTTCGCGATCCGCTCGCGCTTCCCGATCTTCACCCACTCCGACGGCGGTATCCGACGCACGGCACACGTGATGGTCTCCAACGCCTGTCCCTATCACTGCAATTTCTGCTCGGAGTCCTCCACGCTCGGCATCGGCCTCAAGCGGTTCCGGGAGGATCCGATCGGCCGCGCGCTGGAACGTGTGTGTGAATACGTCGGCTACGGCGCCGAGGCGCTGTTCTTCGACGACTCGGTGTTCTGGAGCGGGCGTTCGCGCGACATCGCCGAGTTCTGCGGGCGGTTGCGGGAGTTGCGCGGGAGCGAACCGGCGGCGCTGCCGGTGCGCTTCGCCCGGCTGCTGCCGGAGCCGGACGATCCGGCCCGGCTGCGGGGCCTGGAATGGGGTGCCCAACTCACCGTGGACACCCTGATCGCGCTGCGGGAGCGGCACGCGGCGAGCGAGATCCTGAACCGGATGCGCGAGGCCGGCTGCTCGTATGTGTACGTCGGCATCGAGAGCATGTCGACGCAGGTGATGGACCACATCCACAAGAACCTGCGGCGCGGCACCGACCGGCCTTGGGCCCATCGGGTGCGCGAGGCGGTGTCGCTGGTCAAGCGGCACGGGATGCGGGTGGGCACCTCGGTGTTGTTCGGCCTCGACGGGGAAACGCGCGGCAGCATCGACGAGACGATCGAGGCGGTGGGCGGCCTGATCGACGCGCGCCTGATCGACCTGGCCAGCCCGAACATCCTCACCTACCATCCCGCCACGCCGATCACCCGCGTACACGGCATGCACGATCGGCTGGACTACCACTCGCCCCGGGTGGACAACCGGCGCCCCTACACCTACTTCGAGGAGGCCTTCCCGGGCGTGGTCTCGGTGGTGCTGGCCGAGGACGACATCTGGCACATCCACCGCGAGACGGAACGCCGCTGGGGGGCGGTACGCAACGACTCGTCGCCGCTGCTCGGGGAGGGGGCCGGGGTGGGGGTCGTGCCGGAGGAGGCGGAGGGCGAGACGGCGGGCGGCCCGGACGACGGGCCGGGCGGCGCGGAGCCGGACGGCGGGACAGCCGACGGCTCGCGGGTCGTGGCCGGTCTTGTACCGGGCGTGGCCGCCGCTGCCGAGGAGCCCGGCCGATGAGCGCGGACGCGGCACCGGCGGCCGACTTCGAGCCCTCGGACCCCGCCGGACGCGAACCCACGTTCGGGTTGGAACCTACCTTCGGGCGTGAACCCGCTGTCAGGCGCGGACCCGCCTTCGGGCGTGAACCCGCTTTCGAGCACCGGGTGTTCGACGCGCTCGACCCGGATGTCCTGGCCCGTCGCGACGGGGAGAAGTGGGCCTACGCGCCCGAGGACACGCTGTCCGCGTGGATCGGCGACATGGACTTCCCCGTGGCACCCGAGATCCGCGCCGCGCTGATCCGGCGGATCGACGGCGACCTGGGCTACCCGGTGTGGTTCGACGGGACCGAGGGGGCGCCGCTGGGCGAGGCGTTCGCGGCCCGGATGAAGCGCCGGTTCGGCTTCGCCGCCGAGCCGACCCACCTGCGTCTGTTCACCGACGTCAACCAGGCGATATCGGCGGTCCTGCGCCTGGCCACCCGCCCCGGCGACGCGGTCGTCCTGCACACGCCCGCCTGCCCGCCCTTCGTCGACGACCTGCGCCGAATGGACCGCCCGCCGCTGACCGTGCCGATCGAGGAGGGTCTGCACGGCTGGACGCTCGACCCGGACCGGGTGGCCGCGACGCTCGACCGGGCGGAGCGTTGCCGGGTGTTGTTCCTGGTCAACCCGCACAATCCCACGGGCCGGGTGCTGCGCCGGGACGAACTCGAAGGGCTGGCGGAACTCGCCCTGCGGCACGACCTGTTGGTGATCTCCGACGAGGTGCACGCGGACCTGACCCACCCGCCGCACGTACACATCCCGTTCGCGTCCCTCGGGCCGGAGATCGCCGCTCGCACGGTCACCGTGACCTCGGGCAGCAAGGCGTTCAATCTGGCGGGCATCCGCTGCGCCGCCGCGCACATCGGACCGCCGGAGCTGCGGGACGCGGTGGACGCCCGGCGGGGACTGCTCTTCGGCCAAGTGGGTGTGCTGGCCGTGGCCGCCCTGGAGGCGGCCTGGGCGGAGGGCGACGCGTGGCTGGACGAGGTACGCGTCCTCCTCGACCGCAACCGCCGCCGCCTCGCCGCGGGACTGCCCGAAGGCATCCGCCACCACTGCCCCGAGGCGGGATTTCTGGCCTGGCTCGACTGCCGTCCACTGGGCCTGGGCATCGACCCGTACGTCTTCTTCCGCGACCACGCCAAGGTCCTCCTCTTCTCCGGCCCGTCCTTCGGCCCCGAAGGAAACGGCTTCGCCCGCCTCAACTTCGCCACATCGGCGGGAGTCCTCGACGAAATCCTGACCCGCATGCACACCGCGCTACGCGCACCCGGCCGCACATGAGGCGTGCAACGGCGGCGAGCGTCGTTGCCGGGTCGCCCGCGCATCGTGATCGCAACGTGTTGCGTTGGCTGGTTGCGTATACGGCCTCCGTGGTCGGTGACAGCGGGTTCTTTCTCGCCCTGGGGTGGGCCGCCAACCAGCACGGTGGGCCCGCGCGGGTCGGGTTGGTCATGGCGATCGCGGCGATCCCCCGCGCGGTGCTCATGCTCGGCGGCGGTGTGGTCGCCGACCTGTTCGGGCCGCGTCGGGTGGTGATCGGCAGCGATGCCGTGCGCTGCCTCGTCGTGCTCGCCGCCGCGGCGGCCCTGGCGCTGTCCTCACCCGGGCTGTGGCTGCTGATCGCCGTCGCGCTGGTGTTCAGCGTCGTCGACGCGTTGTTCATGCCGGCCGTGGGCGCCCTCCCGCCGCTGCTGGCCGCGCCCGGAGAACTGGTCCGGGTCCAGGGCATGCGCGCGCTGTCCGTCCGGCTCGGCCAGACCGCCGGGCCGCCCCTGGCCGGCGTCGCACTGGCGCTCGGCGGCCCGGCCGCCGCGTTCACCGTCGCGGGCGGGCTGTTCGCGCTCTCCCTCGTGCTGCTGCTCGCGGTACGGATACCCGGCGCCGGATCGATCGCCGCCGCGACGGAGGCCCCCGCCGGCGGCCGTGGGCGGGCCGCCGCGTGGCGCGAACTCACCGACGGCCTGCGCTACATCCGCCGCCGCCCGCTGATCCGTCGCCTCGTCCTGGCGAGCGCGCTGATCGAACTCGGCGCCGGCGGCCCGCTGAACGTCGGCATGGTCGTCCTGGCCGACGCACGCGGCTGGGGCGCCTCGGGCGCCGGCTGGCTCGCCGGCGCGTTCAGTGTCGGCGCGGGCGCGAGCGCACTGCTCCTCACCGTGACCGGCCGGCTGCCCCGAGCCGGCGCCGTCCTGATCACCGCCCTGGCCGCCGGCTCCGCGGGCCTGGCCGGCCTCGGCGCGACCACCGTCCTGCCGATCGCCGTCGCCGTCGCGGCCTGCGCCGGCCTGCTGTTCGGCCTCAACGGCAGCCTGAGCTACGCCCTCGTACAGACCGCGACCGAACCCGCCTACCAGGGCCGGGTCGCCTCCGTCCTCAGCCTGACCGCCTTCGGCCTCGGCCCGATCGCCTTCCCCCTGTTCGGCGCCACCGTCGCCGCCACCGGCCCGGGCCCCGCCTATACGATCTTCGCCGGGATCAGTGCTCTCGGGGCCGCCGTCGGGCTGACCTCCCCGACCATTCGCCGCGCCGAACTCCCGCGCTGAGTATGGGCGTACCGCCGCATCGGTCGGCAAAAACCGATGTCGGCGCCGCGTCCCGCGCCTCCACTGTTGACCTTTTGGTCCAGACCACTTACCGTCCTAGAGGCGTTTTGGTCCAGACCAATTTCGCCGGCGACCGCTTCTCGACCGCGACCGACGTCCCCGTCGCGCGGTCACCCCGGTGAGGCGCGCACGTGCACGGTTCCGCACAGCCCTGTTCCACGCACGCAGGGAGAGAGCCATGTCCCCACACCCACGCACAGTCCGCGGCAGATTCCGCAACAGCCTGCGCAGCCGCGCGGCCGTCCTGATCGCCGTCCTGGCCCTGCCCCTGGCCGTACTCACCGGTCTCAACGCCGGCGCCGCGCAGGCAGCCGGCAAGCTCACCGCGACGTTCTCCGTCCAGGACAACGGCTCGTGGTGGAAGGGCACTTACGTCGTACACAACGGCGGCACCGCCGCCGTCACCGGCTGGCAACTCGAGTTCGACCTGCCGCCCGGGGTCACCATCAACGGCAACTACTACGGCGACGCCACCGTCACCGGCAGCCACGTCTCGGTCAAGAACGCCTACTACAACGGCACCATCGCCGCCGGCGGCAGCACCGACCCGTTCAGCTACTGGTTCGTCGGCAACGGCCCCGCCGGCACGCCCACCCACTGCACCGTCAACGGCGACAAGTGCGACGGCACCCCCGACGTCCCGCCCACCGCACCCGGCACACCGCACACCACCACCATCACCGCGCACTCCATCTCGCTCGCCTGGACCCCGGCGGCCGGCGGCGACTACCCGGTGACCGGCTACGAGGTGACCTCCGGCGGCACCACCGTCGCCACCACCACGGCCACCACCGCCACGTTGACCAATCTGACCCCGGCCACCTCGTACACCTACGCGGTCCGGGCCAAGGACAAGCGCGGCAACCTGGGCCCGGCGAGCGCACCGGTGACGGTGACCACCGTCGACCCGGCGAGCGACCCGACCCCGCCGACCGCGCCGGGCACGCTGCGCAGTACCGGCAAGACGTCCGCCACCGTCGCCCTGGCCTGGAACGCGTCGACGGACAACGTCGGCGTGGCCGCGTACGACGTCTATCGCAACGGCACCCTGGCCACCACCGTCGCCGGCACCGCCACCGCGGCCACCGTCGACGGCCTGTCCCCCGCCACCGCCTACACCTTCACGGTCAAGGCCCGGGACGCGGCGGACAACTCCTCGCCGGCCTCCAACGCGGTGGACGTGACCACCGACGACATCGCCGGCGCCGGCAAGAACCTGCGCGTCGGCTACTTCGTCCAGTGGGGCATCTACGGCCGCCAGTACTTCGTGAAGAACCTGGACACCTCCGGCTCGGCCGCCAAGCTGGACGTGATCAACTACGCCTTCGAGAACATCGATCCGGTCAACCTGACCTGCATGGCCGGCGTCACCAAGGGCACCACCGCCAACCCGCAGGACCCCGACCAGGGCACCGGCGCGGGCGACGCGGACGCCGACTACGCCCGGCCGATGTCGGCCTCGCAGTCGGTGAACGGGGTCGCCGACGACGGATGGGCCAAGCTGCGCGGCAACTTCAACCAGATCAAGCTGCTCAAGGCCAAGTACCCGCACCTGAAGGTGGTGGTCTCGCTCGGCGGCTGGACCTACTCGAAGTTCTTCTCCGACGCGGCGGCCACCGAGGCGTCCCGGCAGAAGTTCGTCAAGTCCTGCGTGGACACCTGGATCAAGGGTGACCTGCCGGTCTACAACGGCGCCGGCGGCCCGGGTACCGGCGCGGGCGTGTTCGACGGCATCGACATCGACTGGGAGTGGCCCGGCTCGCCCGACGGGCACGCCGGCAACCACTACAACGTCAACGACAAGCAGAACCTGACCCTGCTGCTCGCCGAGTTCCGCAAGCAGCTCGACGCCACCGGCGGACAGCGCAAGCTGCTCACCGCGTTCACCCCGGCCGACCCGGTCAAGGTGAACCAGGGCTGGGACCTGTCGAAGATCTTCGACTCCCTGGACGTGGCCAACATCCAGGGCTACGACTTCCACGGCGCCGGCAGCGACAACTCGTGGGAGCCCAACCGCGCAGGCCACCAGGCCAACCTCTACACCGACACGCAGGACCCGTACCCGACCCACTTCAGCGTCGACGACGCGGTGAAGATCTACACCGACGCCGGCGTGAATCCACGCAAGCTGACCATCGGCTTCCCGTTCTACGGAAGGGGCTGGCAGGCGGTGGCCGACGGCGGGGTACACGGCGAGTGGCAGTCCGCGAACGGCGCCGCACCGGGCCAGTTTGCCGAGGAGGCCGGCACCCGCGGCTACCAGAACCTGCTGAGCAGCGTGCCGAATCTGACCGTCTATCACGACGCGCAATCCGTCTCGACCTACGGCTACACCGGAGCCGGCGGACAGTGGTGGACCTTCGACGACGCCTGGTCGATCGGCCAGAAGACGGCCTACCTGAAATCCAAACACCTACTCGGCGCGATGATCTGGGAGATGTCCGGTGACACCCCCAACGGAGCGCTGATGACCGCGATCGACAACGGCCTCAAGTAGCGCCACACGGGGCCGACTTCGGCGCCAAGCCCCACGCATCACGCATCACGCATCACGCATCACGCATCACGCATCGACCGTGCCGCCGTCCGGGACCACCGGGCGGCGGTACGGCCGCCTCCGGGCCGACCCTCACACCTCCGGGACGCGGCCCAGGCCGCCGATCATGGTCAGCCCCGCGTAGGCGGATTCGTCCGTCACCGGGGTGTCGGGACGCCAGTACGGCAGCAGCACCACACCCGGCTCGACCGGTTCGGTACCCGCGAAGTAGCCCTCTATGGTCGCTCGACTGCGGAAGCGGCCACTACCGAGGGTGGACAGGACCAGGTGCTCCAACTCCCGCCCCTCCGGCGTGGAATCGCAGAAGTGGGTGATGAACAGGTAGCTGCCCGGGGCCAGGGCCTCGCGGTAGGCGCGCACCAGCCCCGCCGGATCGTCCGCGTCCGCGAGATGGTGCAGCACCGCGACCATGAGCAACCCCAACGGCCGCTTCAGATCCAGGAGTTCGGTGATCTCCGGCCGGGTGAGCACGTCCCGGGCGTCCCGCACGTCGGCGTTCACCACCCGGGTGCGATCGTTCTCGGCCAACAACGCGCGGCCGTGCGCGAGCACGATCGGATCGTTGTCCACATAGACGACCCGGGCGCGCGGATTCTCCTGCTGCGCCACCTCGTGGGTATTGCGCGCGGTGGGTAATCCCGACCCGAGGTCGAGGAATTGATCGATGCCCTCCCGGGCCATATAGCGCACACCGCGCTCCAGGATCGCCCGATTCACCCGAGCCCCCGTACGGGCGTTGGGCATCACGGCCATCGCCTTGTCGGCGATCACCCGGTCGATCGCGAAATGATCCTTGCCGCCCAGGATCGCGTCGTAGACCCGCGCGACACTGGGTACCCCCATATCGACTCCCCCGGGTCCCCACTCGGGTGAAGTCTCCATCTCCGTCTCGTCGTTCGACGGAACCCACCACTCCTCGGACACAGTTGCCCCCCGACCGACTCATCCTCGGCGCCACAGCGGTCCCTACCGTCCACACCGATGACATCCGCGGATCCCCGCCTATGCCCCGGAGGCTATCCGCCAACCGCTCGGATAATCAGTCACATCGCCACTCCGTTCCGCGACTGTTACCCCACCGACGGTGATCTTGTACCCGCCGCCGCGGGACTACCGCCGAGGCCGGGGCCGGATCCGGACGTGGAACCCGAAGGCGACACCACCCGCGGCCCCCGCCATCAGCGCGCTCAGCAGCCATTCCCGACTGCACGCCGCAAGTACCGCGATCAGCACCGCGATCGCTGCCGGCGGCCCCCACAGGAACACCTCCCGGCGCGCGTCGCGACCGAGTTCCACCGCCATCCACGCCCTCTTCCGCCCGGATCGACACCGACCCGGCAAACACGCCGATCTCGGCGGCGCCGCCCCGAACACCCACCGAGGCATCGGCTGCGCGCAGTGTACGCGCGCGCGGCCGACGCTCCGTCGACCTCCGCGTCACCGGGCGAGTCGCCGACCGGGATCAGGCGAATCCCGCCACCGGCCGGGGCGTGTACGGGCGTTCCAGCCGGTCCACCTCGGCCGCCGTGAGGGTCAGCGACAGGGCCGCGACGGCGTCGTCGACGTGTACCGGCTTCCCGGCGCCGACGATCGGCGCGGTCACCCCGGGTCGGCTCGCGATCCACGCCAGCGCGACCTGGGCTCGCGATACCCCACGCTCCTCGGCGATCTCGGCCACCGCCTCGACGATCGGGCGATCCGCCTCGCCGTACAGCGTCTTGCCGAACTCGTCGGTCTCGCTGCGGGCGCTGTCCGCGCCCCAGTCGCGGGTCAGCCGCCCCCGGGCCAGCGGGCTCCACGGGATCACCCCGACGCCCTGGTCCGCGCACAGCGGCAACATCTCCCGCTCCTCCTCGCGGTAGAGCAGGTTGAGGTGGTTCTGCATGGAGACGAACCGGGTCCAGCCGTGCCGCTCGGCGGTGTACTGGGCCTTGGCGAACTGCCACGCGTACATCGAGGACGCGCCGATGTAGCGGGCCTTGCCGGCCTTGACCACGTCGTGCAGCGCCTCCATCGTCTCCTCGATGGGGGTCGCGGTGTCCCAGCGGTGGATCTGGTACAGGTCCACGTAATCCGTACCCAGTCGGCGCAGCGAGTTGTCGATCTCGGTCAGCACGGCCTTGCGGGAGAGCCCGGCCGCGTTCGGCCCCGGCCGCATCCGCCCGTTCAGCTTCGTGGCGATCACGATCTCGTCCCGCCGCGCGAAGTCCGCCAACGCGCGCCCGACGATCTCCTCGCTGGTCCCGTCGGAGTAGATGTTGGCCGTGTCGAAGAAGTTGATCCCGGCCTCCACGGCGCGCCGAATCAACGGCCGAGCCGCGTCCTCGGGCAACGTCCACGGATGGCTGCCACGCTCGGGCACCCCGTAGCTCATACACCCGAGACAGATCCGCGAGACGTCCAACCCGGTGCTGCCGAGCTTCACATACTTCATTACCGCGCCACCTCTTCCCGTAGGCCCCGGACCGCCCACGAACATATCCCGCGACCGTGAAACCCCTGGCCGGGGCCCGCCGAAACCGGATCGAAGGGGTGGTGGGGACGCCTCGGCCGACCGTCCCCCGTGCGGTCGGCCGAGACGGGCTCGGGGGGATGGTCAGGCCGGGATGCCGTCGCGTTGGTTGCGGGCCAGGACGGACAGGAGTTCGTAGCCGACGTGGGCCGCGGCGATGCCGGTGAGTTCGGCGTGGTCGTAGGCGGGGGCCACCTCGACGATGTCCGCGCCGACGACGTTCAGGCCGACCAGTCCGCGCAGGGTGTTGAGGAGTTCGCGGCTGGTCAGGCCGCCCGCCTCGGGGGTGCCGGTGCCGGGGGCGTGCGCCGGGTCCAGGACGTCGATGTCGACCGAGACGTACACCGGGCCGGTGCCGAGCCGGCGCCGCATGCGCTCGACCACCGACGCGACCGTGGCGTCCTGGTAGTCGTCGCTGTGCACGACCTGGAAGCCGAGCACGCCGTCCTCGCGCAGGTCGTCGGGGCCGTACAGCGGTCCGCGGATGCCCACGTGCAGGCAGCGGGTCGGGTCGAGCAGACCCTCCTCCGACGCGCGGCGGAACGGCGTGCCGTGGGTGTACGGCTCGCCGAAGTAGGTGTCCCACGTGTCCAGATGCGCGTCGAAGTGCACCACCGCGACCGGCCCGTGCTCGGCCGCGACCGCGCGCAGCAGGGGCAGGGCGATGGTGTGGTCGCCGCCGATGGTGAGCAGACGGGTGCCGCTCGCGGCGAACTCGCGGGCGGCGGCTTCGAGCGTGGCGATCGCGGCGCCGATGTCGAACGGGTTGACCGCGATGTCGCCCGCGTCGGCGACCTGCAACTCGGCGAACGGCGACACGTCCAGCGCCGGGTTGTACGGCCGCAGCAGCTTCGAGGAGGCGCGCACGTGCGCCGGACCGAAGCGGGCGCCGGGCCGGTAGCTGACACCGGTGTCGAACGGCACGCCCACGACGGCGACATCGACGCGCTCGACCTCGTCGGCGCGCGGCAGGCGCGCGAAGGTGGCGGGGCCCGCGAAGCGCGGAACGCGCGTGGCGTCGATGGGTCCCTGGGGGGCGCCGGTCATCGCTCGGTCCTTTCGGTGGTGTGCTCGTTCGAGTTCGAGTTCGAGTTCGGGTCCGAGTCGGTGTCGGAGTCGGAGTTCGAGTCGGGGTTCGAGTTCGCGTTCGACGCGGGAAGCGGGGGCGGTTCGAGAACCGGCCCGTACAACTCGGGCCGTCGGTCCGCGAATACGTCGTTGTGGGCGCCGATCCGCTTGTCCCGGGCCTCGGTGAGTCGGCAGCGGGCGAGCAGCAGGTGTTCGGCGTCCTCGGCCGGCGGGCCGGCGAGGGGGAAGCCGTCCGGGTCGACGATGATCGAGCCGCCGACCCAGGAGGTGCCGCGTTCGGGACCGGCCCGGTCGCAGGCGGCGACGAACACCCGGTTCACCGCGGCGTTCGCCTGGACCCGGACGTCCTCCGCCGGCCGTTCGCCCGCCGGCCGGGGCGCGTACGGCCAGTTGACCGGCGCGCACAGCAGATCCGCGCCGCGCAGGGTGGCGGTGCGCACCCATTCGGGGAACTCGACGTCGTAGCAGACCAGTACCCCGATCCGGCCCGCGTCGGTCTGCACCACAGGCGGCAACGCGTCGCCGGGGACGAAGAGTTCGCCCTCGCGGCCCCACAGGTGCGCCTTGCGGTAGCACGCCCGGACGCCGCTCGCGTCGACCAGGACGGCCGAGTTGCGGATCACGCCGTCGGCATCGCGTTCGGCGAACCCGCCGACCACGATCACCCCGAGCCGCCGGGCCGCCTCGTGCCAGCCGGTCACGGTCGGCCCGTCCACCGGCTCGGCGTAGCCGGCCGCCTCGGCGGCGTCGCGCATCACGTAGCCGCTGTTGGTCAGTTCGGGCAGGACGATCACATCGGCCCCGGCCGCGGCAGCCCGTTCGATCGCGGCCAGCGCCGCGCGCCGATTGCCCTCGACGTCGCCGACGGACAGGGCGATTTGCGCGCAGGCCACCACGGTCTCGGTCGCGTCGCCGGTACGGTCGCTCATGTCAGGCCCCCGACGGCGCGTCGGCGCCTTCGAGTTCGGCCTCGCTCGCCCGCTCGGCGGCGCGCTCCGCGGTCAGGTCCAGGTCGCGGCACAGCCAGGCGTACAGCGCGCCGCCGACCAGCAGTCCGACCACGAAGGACAGGTCCGCGCCGTCCAGCGCGTCGGCCACCGGGCCGGTGAAGAACGAGGTCTTGAAGAACGGGATCATCGCCGCGAAGCCGACCGCGTAGGCGGTCAGTCCGCGCCAGGACCAGCGCCCGTAGATGCCGCGCGGGTCGAAGATCGAGGTGACCGCGTAGTGGCCGCGGCGGACGAGGTAGAAGTCGACGAGGTTGACCGCGGTCCACGGGATGAGGCCGTAGAGCATCATGAGGATGAAGTCGTTGAAGCTGCCCAGATAGTCCTCCGGCAGCACGATCGCCACCACGAAGACGATCGCCTCGATCGCCACGATGCCGATCACCCGCACCCGCACGGTGGGCCGCACCGGCCGGAACGCGTCGAGCGCGCTGGTCGTGGTGAGCATCGCGCCGTAGGCGTTCACCGCCATGATGCTGATCAACGCGAGTGCGGACACCAGCACGGCGAACGTCCCGAAGCCCGGCACGATGTCGTTGCCCACCTGCCGCACCGCCGCGATCGCGTCCGGGTCCGGCAGCGCCGAGGCGAGCAGCGCGCCCAGCGACATCAGCCAGGCCGCAGAGCCCGCGGCGCCCGCGTACGTCCACCAGATCACCTTGCGTGCGGGCACGTCGGCGGGCAGGTAGCGGGAGTAGTCGGAGACGTAGACGGCGTAGCTGATCTGGTAGCCGGCCGCGCCGGAGAAAACCACCAGGAACGCGGTCCAGGACATCCCGCCGCCGCCGGCGGGCGTGGAGACGTCGAGGTTGACGATCGCGCCGATGCTGAGCACGCCGAACACGGCGATCAGGACGTACGTCAGCCAGCGCTGGACCAGGTGCAGCAGGTCGTGGCCGACCACGGCGAGCACGATCGCGATGGCGATCAGTACCGCGTACCAGAGCGTCGAACCGCCGGGCAACACGGTCTGTAGGCCCTGCGTGGCCAGGACCACGTTGAAGACGTTGAAGCCGACGTAGACGAACACGACCGCGACGAACGGCACGATCGCGCCGCGGATGCCGAACTGGGCGCGCGACTGGATCATCTGCGGCAGGCCCATCCGCGGGCCCTGGTTGGCGTGGAACGCCATGAAGAAGGTGCCGAAGCAGGCGCCGAGCACGACCGCCAGGATCGACCAGCCCAGGCCCAGGCCGAGGGCGGGGCCGATGAAGCCGGTGACCATCGTGGTCAGCACGAAGTTGCCGGTGAACCAGAACGGGCCCTGGTGCCAGACCTTGCCGTGCCGCTCCCGGGCGGGGACGTAGTCGATCGAGCGGCTCTCGATCGCCACACCTCCGGGGCGGGGGCCTGCGACGGACGCGGTGTCGGGGGTGCTCACGGCCCGTACGGCCGTCGCGGGAGCCGTGGCGGAGCGGGCGGCGGCCGGGGCTGCGCGTGATGGCCTGGTGGCGTCCATGGGCTCTCCTGCGGTCCTGCGTCCTGCGCGGTCGACGCGTCGGGGTCGACGGTCGGTGGGTGACGCCTGAAGGTACGCCCGGTTAACAACCGTAAACGATCGATATGATGTCGAATCTGATTCGCGAGGGTGGACACTATGTCCATGCCCATATCGCACTCGGCTGACCTTCCCGGCATTATCCGCATTTCCGACCTGGTGGCCCTCCCCGAGTTGCGCCTGGCCGTGGTGTCGGGCGCCGAGCATCTGGACCGCCGGGTCGAGGCGGCGCATGTGTCCGAGCTGCTCACCCCGGGGCAGTGGCTCCAGGGCGGCGAGCTGTTGATGACGATCGGCCTGCTGCTGCCGATGACCGATCGGGACTGCGCCGCGTACGTGCGCGATGTCGCGGGTGCGGGTGCCTGCGCGCTGGTCCTCGGTCTGGGTCGGGAGCTGCCCCACCAGAAGGCGCCCGAGCCGCTGATCCGGGCCGCCGGGGATGCCGGGCTGCCGCTGCTCACCGTGCCGGACGAGGTGCCGTTCATCGCGGTCACGAAGGCGGTCTTCGCGGCCCGGGCGGCGCAGCAGCGGTTGGCCCTGGAGCACGCCTTCGAGGCGCAGCGCCGGTTGACCATCGCGGCGGCGTCGGGCAATGGCGTGCTGGCCACGCTGCGGGCCTGGCGGGCGGCGACCGGGGTGGACGCGATCGTCGCCGACCCGGTGGGCCGGCTGGTCGCGGACAGTCTGGCGGGCCCGCCCGAGGCGCCGGGGGCCGACGGCTCACCGGACGCGGTGGCGTTGCTGGCCGCCAGTACCGACCTGATCCGCCGGGTGGCCGCGCGCGGGCTGCACGGCAGCGGGAGCAGCAGCGACGCCGAGGGGGTGCGGGTGGAGGTGCAGCCGTTGGGCGCCCGGCGGCTGCGCGGGCTGCTGGTGCTGGCGGGGCCGGTGGAGTCGGCGGCTCGGTTGTTGGTGTCCGGGCTGGTGTCCCTGCTGTCGCTGGAGTTGGAGCGGCGGCATCTGGCCGACGAGCCGGTACGTCGCCGGCGGGCCGCGTTGTTGGGCCGGCTGCTCGCTCCGGGGACCACCGCCGAGCAGGCGCGGGACGTACTGGCGGCGGCGGGGCTGGCGGCGGGGTCGGTGCGCGGGGTGGTGGTGGGCCTGGACGTGGGGCCGGGGGACGGCGGGGATCCGGCGGTGGGGGACGCGGCGGACGCGGCTGAACTGGCCGCCGATCTGGCTCTGGCGTTGCCCGGCGGGCTGGTCAGGGTGACGGGCGGGGCGGTGGAGGCGGTGTTCGCGGCGGATCTGGACGTGTACGCGATCCTCGGCCGGTTCGCGCCCGGGCGGCCGGCGGGCGTCGGGCCGGCGGTCGAGCCGGACGCGGCCGGGTCGTCGATCCGCCAGGCCCGCAGTCTGCTGGCGGTCAGCCGGGCGGCGGGGCATCCGGTGGAGGCCCGGCACGGGACCGCGAGCCGGTTGCTGCTGGGGCTTGCGGACGCGCGCACGCTGGCGGGCTACGCGGATGCCGTGCTGGGGCCGATCGATGCGGCCGATCCCGGGGGCGAGTTGGTCGCGACGCTGGCCGTGTGGCTGGAGACGGGTGGGTCGTGGGACGAGACGAGTCGGCGGCTGGACGTGCATCGGCACACCGTGCGCAATCGGGTGGACAAGGCGATGCGGGTGGCCGGGCGGCGGGTGGAGAGTGGGGACGATCGGTTCGATCTGTGGCTGGCGGCCCGCATCCGTCGCGACAGTCCGGGTTGATCGTCCCCACACTCGGGCCGCGGGGTGGCCTTTGGCCTCAAGCGCCGGCCGGGCTTTTGGCCTCACACGCACCCGAGCCGTGCGGCAGCCTTTGGCCTCCGCCGGCCCGGCTAGGTGGCCTCAAGCGCCGGCCGGGCTATTTGGCTCGGTGCCGACCGGGCTGCTTGGGCTCGACTGCCGGATCGGCTGCTTGGCTCACGTGCCCGCCCAGGTGCTTGGCTCGGGTGACGGTTCGGCTGTTTGTGGGCTGGGGGCGGGTCAGGCGACTACCGCTGGGGCGGATTCGTTGGGGCCCGTTGAGGTGTTGGGCTTGGTGGGTTGGAGGCTCCTGGATTTGGAGTCGGGGTTTCCGGCCTCCGGGGTGGGGGGTGTGTTGCGGGTGAACAGGTTGTCGAGGGCGAAGCTGCCGGCTCCGAAGACGACGATCAGGAGCAGGGACCAGCAGAACAGCACGGAGAGTTCGCCGCCGTTCTGCAGCGGCCACAGGTCCTCCTTCTGGTGCTCGGTGAAATAGGCGTAGGCCATCGAGCCGGAGGACAGGAACGCGGCGGCGCGGGTGCCCAACCCGAGCAACACCATTCCTCCGCCGACGAGTTGAATGACTGCCGCGTACCAGCCGGGCCACTCGCCCGCGGGGACGGTGCCACGCCCGCTGTCCGGGAAGCCGAACAACGACGCGGCGCCGTGGCAGGTGAACAGCAATCCGATGACGATTCGGAACAGCCCGAGGACATGGGGTTTCGCCGATTCGACGGCGGCGTGCGGAACTGGGGACATCGGACGCTCCTGGGGGACGGATGCGGGAGATTGGTCCAGACCAGATTCGAGCGGCCGGCCCGCTAGCGACAATGCCGGGCTCCGCAACTGTCACAAAATGGCACAGCACCCGCGTGGACACCGAGGGCCGAACGGGCGACGCTGCCGATGCCGCCGACTTCCGGGACGGCGGACACCGCTCCCGGGCCGTCGCGCCCGGGAGCGGCGCACGGACCGGCTTCGGGTGGCGCCCGATCCGTCATCCGTCGGGCGCCTGCGCCGAACACCCTTACCGGCGCGCGCCGTCGGTCGGCGCCGCCGTGCAATTGACCGGCAACCCCCTTTCACCGGGCTTTCGTTCGTTCTGCGGATCGGCTCGGACATCCCGGCCATCCGGTCGGTTCGATACCGCCGGAGGCCGCCCCACGCCCCGGACGTCGGCGACCTCGACGGGTGACGTGACGGTGACAACAGGGGTGCAACGAGACCCAAGTTTCGTTTGACGTCCGGTGGATTCGCAGGGACAGTGTGTGTGCGCACCGATGCGAACAGTTGCCCCAGCCGCTATCGGGCGTTTCCTGGTCGACCCCGCACCCCCTTGCGAGGAGTGATCCGTTCATGGGCGTTTTTGCGGCGAAAGCTCACGACCGAATGATCCCGGAGCGGTGGGCCGACTGTCCGAGGGCGCCGCACCTGGGCTCGAACTCCCGTACATGGGACTCCACTTGGTCTCGCGGGAGCCGGCCGCATCCCGTGCCCTGATGCCCCGGACCCGCATCCGCCCCGAGCGGCCATGACCCGCTCACGGACACCCGCCCTCCCGGACACCGGTCCGGATCGTGTCGAGGCCCGGCACCGGGTGACCGGAATGTCCGCGAACCGGAAGCGGAGGCGCCGCTACCGGCCGATCGGGACCCGATCGGCCCGCACCGGGCGCAGACCCCCACCGGATCCGCCGATCCCGGACCACTCCGTCCCGGACCGGCCCACGATCCACCGGCCGCCGGAACCCACCGCGTCGACGCCGCCGCAACTCTCCGCCGGCGGCCCGCCCGCGGGCCCCCGCTCGTCGCAAGTCCTCCCCCGCCGACCATCGTTCAGGGATCACTACCCGTGTTGCGATTACTCCGCCGTCCCGCTCACGTCGCTCACGCGACCCGCGCCGGCCGGCCGAACCGGCTCCTCCCGACGTCCGCCGCCCGCCGTCCGGCCGCGACCGCAGCCGTGACCGCGACCGCCGGTCCGCGGCACCCGTCGACGCCGAACCCGCCCGCGCACACCCGATCGGGCACGAGGGGCGAACACGGATGATGAGGTTACGTCCCTCCCGCAAGGCGAGCGCGGCCGAGGCGAGCGCGGCACAGCCGACCGCCGACGCACCGCCCGACCCCTCTCCGCCCACCGGAACGATCTTCGCGTCACCGCCTGCCGTCGACCCGAACTCCCGTCCTCAGCTGCGGATTCGATTCGCCGCCCGGATCCGGCCCCGGGTCCGCGGGCTGATCACGCTCATGGTCGTCGTGCCCTCCGCGGGCATGGTCTTCTTCGCCGGATCCGCGATCCTGGACATGGTCGAGCAGGCACGGGCCGCCGACCACGCGCACGACCTGGTCCGCGTCTCCGCCGACGCGGGCGAGGTGGGCCGCCGGCTCCAGGCCGAGAGCGCCGCCGCGGTCACCCTGCTCTCGCGCGGCCCCGGACCGATCACCAGCGCCGACTACCGCACCGCGATCGCCGCGAGCGAGACCGCCATCCGCCGCTATCAGGACCGCCGCCGCGGCCTGGAACCCGCTTCCACCGCCGAGCGCGACGCGCTGGCCGCCGTGGACATCGCGCTGCGCGGCCTGCCGGGTCTGCGCGTGCAGGTCGACCAGCGCGGCGTGGCCACCTCGGCGGCGGCCGTGCGCTATTGGGCGTGGATCGGCACCACCGTGGACCTGCGCGCCCGGGTCGCCCTCGACCCCGGCGTGTCCGGCGAGACCGCCGGCCGGCTGCGCGCGATCACCGCGCTCGCCCAGGCCCGGGCCGCGCTCGGCCAGCAACAGGTCACCGTGCTGCGCTCGTTGGGCGCCGACCCGCTGGGCGGCCCGGTCCTCAAGGCATCCTCCACCGCGCGCGCCGCGCACGACCAGGCGCTGGAGGCGTTCGCGGTGACCGCGCCGGCGAGGTGGCGCGAACAACTGGCTCGATCGTTGTCCGGTCCGGAGATGATCCGCGTCGCGCAGACCGAGGACGCGCTCACGCGCGGCCCCCTGGAGCCCGAGGTCTGGCGCGCGGCACTGGCCGAACGGGCCGACCGCGTCTGGTCGGTGGAGCAGGAGGCCGACGCCGACGTGGCCCGCGAGGTGGCCGACGTGTCCGACCACCGGTGGTGGCTGGCCGGCATTCAGGGCGCGGTGCTGATCGCCGCGGTGCTCGCCGCCGCCGCGGCCGCCGCCTGGCTCGGCCGACTGCTGCACCGGCGCCTGCGGACCCTGGCCGAGCGGGTCACCGTCATGACGCAGGAGACGCTGCCCGCCGTCGAGGCCGACCTGCGTCGGCGCGACGCGCTGGCGCCGCACGAGACGGGTCGGACGTACGCGCTCAAAATGCTCGGCGCCAAGCCCGAACGCGAGCGCGGCGCAGACGAGATCGCCGACCTGGCCCGCGCGCTGACCACCCTCGCGTACAGCACGGTCGAGCACAGCGCCTCGCTGGTGCTGGCCCAGCGCGAGTACAACGACGCGCTCGGCGATGTCGCCCGGCGCATCCGGGTGCAGACAAGCCGGGTCAGCAGCGCGCTCGACCGGCTCCAGGAGTCCAATCTGACCGTCGATCAGCTGGGTACGGTCTTCGAGGTCGACCACGGCAACGAGGGCACCAAGCGGCTCGCCGACTCGATCGCCGTGCTCAGTGGGCAACCGCCGAACCGGCTGTGGCCGGACACCCCGCTCTACGAGGTGGTCCGCGCCGGCGCCCAGCGGGTGACCAGCTACGAACGCCTGCCCGACATCGCGTTCAAGGGCATCCCGACCTCGATCGTCCTCGCCGGCGACACGGTCGGCGCGGTCACCCAGATCATCGGCGAGATCGTCGACAACGCGGCCCGCTTCTCCGGCCGGCACCAGGTGGAGATCACCGCCGCGCGCACCGAGGCGGGCGTGTTGGTGCGGATCCTGGACCAGGGTGTCGGCCACCACGACCCGGACCTGCTCAACCGGCGGCTCAAGGCCGACGTGGATGCGCTGCCGTCGCTGCGCCAGACCGGTCTGACCGTGGTCGCGCTCCAGGCCCGCCCGCTGGCCATCGACGTCGAACTGCGGCCCGGCACCGACGGCGGCACGGTCGTCGACATCGTGCTGCCACACGCGATCATCGCCTCCGTCGGCCGGCACCGCCGCCGGGTGGACAATGGCGCCCGCCCGATCGCACCGCGACCCGCGCCCGCCGCCATCGCCGTCGGCGCCAACGGAAGCGGCCCGAACACAGGCGCCCCTCACAGCCCCTTCGCGAGCGGCCCCAACGGCCACAGCCCGTTCGCGAGCGGCCCGAACGCCCACAGCCCCTTCGCGAACGGCCCGTACCCGCTCACCGCCAACGGCACCGGCCCCGCCGACGCGCTCGGCGACGCCGCGAACGGCGCCGACCCGCACCTGCCCGGCCCGATCTCCGGCGGCCCGCTCCCCGCCAACCTCGCGCCCGAGTTGACCGCCCAGGGCCTGCCGCGGCGGGCGCGACGCACGGGCCAACCGACCCAGTTCCGTCGTAGCGCCCCACCCACCCGTGACATCGCGCAGGCCAGCGCCGCCGCCGCCTCCTTCGGCCGCGGCGCCCGCGATCTGCCCTTCACCCGGACCCCCAAGGAATCCCCATGACCGAGCCCGCCGTCGACCAGAGCGTGCTCGACGACTTCATGCGCCAGTTCGTCCACGACCACGCCCCCGACGTGTTGCACGCGGTGGCCGCCAGCGGGGACTCGCTGCTGGTCGCCCAAGCCGCGCTGCCAGGTCGAATACGCCCCGACGAGGCGTCGCAGGCGGCATGGCTCGCGAACGCCGAGAAGATCGCGTCGAGCGCGCCCGGAGCCCTGCTCATGCAGGACTACAGCGCCGATCTGATGGGCCTGGGGCCGGTCAGTGTGCTGATGTCGCAGGCCGAGCACGGCCTGCTGCTCACCATGGGCAACACCGCTCCGGGCCCGGACGGACAGGTCCACCCCTCCGCGCTGATCGTGGCGACCACCTGGAACGCCGACGTCGGTCAGCTGATCCGGGCGATGCACGCGTTGATGGAGCGGGTCGGCCCCTCGCTGACCCCGCTCGCGCGCGGCCGCGGCCTCCAGCCGCAGCCCGCGCGTATGCCCGCCCCCAGCCGGGTCTTCTGATCCGAACGGCCCGGCTGCCCCACCGGGCGATCCGGCCATCCGCCCGGGTCGCCCGGCGTACTCGCGCGCCCGGCCCACCGGCCGATCCGGCGCATCGCGCCCCGCGTGGCTCCCGCACGTCCCGGGACGCACCCCGAGATCCGCGTCCCGCGCCGTCGCGGGTGAGCCGCCGACCCGAGGGGAGTTCGACCCGTATCGCGCGCCCCGTTTCGCGTACCCCGTTTCGCGCATCCCGTCCGCGCCACGACGGTCGGCGCCCGGCCTTCCGGCGGCACCCCGTCCACGCTCCTTCCGTCCGTGCTCTTCCAGTCCGAGAGAGAGACCGACATGCGCAGCTCCATACGTAGACGGATCCGCTCCACTCGCACTCCCGTGGCCCTCGCCACCGGGCTCCTCCTCGTGCTGTCCGCGTGCTCGGGCAGCGCGGCCGGGAACGACAAGGGCAGGGCCGCCGACGAGGTGGCCAAGATCGGCCTGCTCACCCCGGCCACCGGCCCCTACGCCGCGGTCGGCGAGGACACCCGCGCCGGCCTCGAGCTGTACCGGGACACGCACGGCGGCAAACTCGGCGGCCTCAAGGCGGACATCGTGGTGCGCGACGAGGGCGCGGGACCGCCGACCGCCGTGCCGGCCGCGACCGAACTGGTCAAGCAGCAGAACGTGTTGGCCATCACCGGCATCGTCAGCGGCGGCAGCGTGGCCGGCGTGCTGCCGATCGCCGCCGCCAACAACACCGCGCTGATGGGTGTGGCCGGTCGTCCCGAGTTCCCCGACCCCAAACTGACCGCGCACGTCTGGTCGTTCAACACCCAGTCCTACGAGGCCGGCGCCGCCGCCGGACCCTGGGTCAAGGAGCACGTCAACGGCCCGGTCTACGCGATCGGCCCGGACTACCAGGGTGGCTGGGACCAACTCAAGGGCTTCACGGAGTCGTTCACCAAGGCCGGTGGCACGCTGGCCAATCCGGACGGCAAGACCACGTTCACCCCGTTCCCTGGCACGCAGAACTTCCTGCCCTACCTGAACAAGATCGCTCAGAGCGGCGCCAAGGCGGTCTACACCTTCTACGCCGGCACCGCGGCGGTCGACTTCGTGAAGCAGTACCGGGCGTCCGAGGCGGCCAAACTCCCGCTGTACGCGAGTGGTCCGCTGACCGAGGGGCGCCAACTCGACGCCCAGTCCGACGCCGCCGCCGGCATCACCACGTTCGCCACCTACGGTGCGGATCTGGACAACCCGGCGAACCGCGCCTTCGTCGCCGCGTGGCAGCAGCGCCACCCCGACCGCAGCCCGACGATCTACGCGGTCGCCGCGTGGGACATCGCCCGCTCCCTGGACAGCGCCATCGGCGCGGTCCGCGCGCAGAAGAAGCCGCTCACTCCCGAGGCGGTGAACACCGCCCTGGGCAATGTCGGTCAGATCGACAGCCCGCGCGGCGCGATGCAGCTGAACCCGGCCACCCACTCGCCGGTGCAGCAGTGGTACCGCTTCGAGGTGCGCAACGACGGCCCCAAGCGGGCCAATGTCGCGGTCGAGCAACTGGCCGTGCTGGGCGGCTGATCCGTCCTCCCCCACCCTCCACTCCACCCACGCGAGGAGCCGGTCTTGTACGCGTTCGCCGAAGCCGACGACATCACCTACCAGCTGGAGACCCTGCAACGCCTGCTCGACCCGACCACCCGAATGGTGCTGGACTCGCTCGACACCCCGACCGGCCAGGAGTGGCTGGAGATCGGGTACGGCCTGGGCAGCATCGCCCGCGAACTCTCCCGCCGGATCGGCCCGTCCGGCGCCGTGCACGCCACCGACCTGGCCGCACGCTCGGTGTCGGCGCCGACGGGTGGCGCGCCCATCCACACCTTCCCGCTCGACCTGCGCACCGACACCCTGCCGCCGCGCCCGTTCCTGGGCATCCACGGCCGGCTGGTGCTGCTGCACATACCCGAGCGTCGGGAGATCCTGACCCGCCTGGTCGAGGCCCTGGAGCCGGGCGGCGTACTGGTCCTGGAGGACTGGTTCTGCCCGACCGCGCCGCGCGTGCTGAACTGCGCCGATTCGACCGACGCCAAGATCTTCACCGAGGTGGTCGAGGGCATCCTGGCGGTGCTGCGCAATCGGGGCGCCGACCTCGAATGGGCTGCGTCCACGCACGAGGCGTTCGCCGAGGCGGGGCTGACCGGGATCCGGGCCGTGCGTACCGAGCCCGATTGCGCGGGTCCGGGCCCGGCGCACCGCCTGTACGCCTGCAATGCGCGGCAACTGCGGCCCCAGCTCGCGGCGTTGGGCGTGGCCGACGAACTCCTGGACCGCTTCCAGGAGATCGTGCTCCAACCGGACCTGGTCACCACGGGTTGGCGGCTGATCTCCACGGTCGGCACCAAGCCCGGCGAGCACTGACCGTCGACACCGGACCGGCCGACCATCGAGCGCCGGCGCCGCGTGCGAGCACCCGCCGGCCCGAAACCACCCGGTTTCGAGCCGGCGGCGTGTGCGCTCAGCGCCCCGTCACAGGTGGTGGAACGTCGGGTGCGGGTGCATCAGGAAATCGTGGTGGGAGATGTTCCACGCGTAGGCGCCTGCCATCGCGAACACGACGCGGTCGCCGACCGCCAGCCGGGTGACCGGTCGGCGGCGGGCGAACACGTCCTTGGGGGTGCACAGTTGGCCGACCAGGGTGACCTCGGCGGCGGTCACCTGCGGGCGCGGCCACGGATGCGGCCACGGGTGTGCGCTCGGCAGGACGGCGAAGGGCTGGTCGTGTCCCTTGGCCGCGGGGGTGCGCACGTGGTGGGTGCCGCCGCGGAGCACCGCGAAGGCCGCGCCGTGGCTGTGCTTGAGGTCCAGCACCTCGGTGGCGTACCAACCGCAGTAGGCGGTCAGCGCCCGACCCGGTTCGATCCGCAGGGACAAGTCGGCACGGTCGGCCAGGATTTCCGCCAGCCCGGCGCCCAGGCGGGCCCAGTCGAAGCGGGCTGTGGGGTCGGTGTAGTCGACCGCCATGCCGCCGCCGACGTTGACCTCGGGCAGGGCGATCCGGCGCCGGTCGGCGACCGTTCGGGTCCAGTCGACGATCCGCGCGGCGACGGCGACCTGGGTGTCCGCGTCCAGTCCGCCGGCCAGGTGCGCGTGAATCCCGCGCACCCGGACCCGGCCGGCGTCCGGACCGCGCAGCAGGTGCAGGCACGCCTCGGCGTCGTCCGGGTCCAGGCCGAACGGGGACGGATCGCCGCCCATGATCAGCGCCGCGCCGCGCAACAGGCCGCCGTCCAGGGGCAAATTGACCCGCAGCAGCACATCGACGTCGCGGTCTGGCGTATGCCGGCCGGCGAACACGATCAGGCGGTGCAGTTCGGCGCGGCTCTCCACGTGGATGCGTTCGACGCCCGCCCGCAGCGCGGCGATCAGCTCGGCGTCGGTCTTGCCCGGGCCGCCGAAGGCGATCCGGGCCTCGGGCATGTGGGCGCGTACATGCGCGAGTTCACCGCCCGAGGAGACCTCGAAGCCGCTCACGGAACCGTCCAGCGCGGTCAGGATCTCCGGTGCCGGGTTGGCTTTGGCCGCGTAGTACACCTCGACCCGCTCGGGCAGCGCGGCGCGCACCGCCGCAGCGTGTGCCCGCAGCCCGGCCCGGTCGTACAGGTACGCGGGCAACGCCTCGGGGGCGAGGTCGGTGACGTGGGCGCGGATGTGCGGGGGGATCATCGGATGCTCCGGACGGGGGTGCGGGGTGCGCCGTCCGGGGTCGGCCCGACCGACGGCGCGGGGATGCGGACGTACTCCGCCTCGCGGTCGGCGCGCCGCTCCCAGCGAGCGAGGAGGTTGGCCTTGGCGGGCAGCGGCGCGCCCGCGAGCAGGGCGCGCAGCGGTTCGGGATCTCTGTGTTCGGCGGCGCACTCGGCCAGGACCGCGTGGACCAGTGCCCAGCAGCGGGCCTCCAGGCGCGGATGGACGTCGACCAGCGCGGCGAGCATTTCGGCGATGTTGTTCACCAGCAGGCAGTAGACCACGCGGTCCCAGCCGCGCCGGGCGTCGTAGGTCATCGGCGCGGCCACCGACGACGGCAGTGCGGCCAGCACGGCGGCGTGCGGCCCGGGAAGCAGCTTGGTTCCCTCCATGTCGCGCATCAGCACCTGCCGGGGCCGACCGCCGGCGTCCACCGCGACCAGGACGTTCTGGAGGTGCGGTTCCAGGACCACGCCGTGTGCGAAGTAGTGCGCCAGCACCGGCGGGACGAGCAGCCGCAGGTAGTCCTCCCACCAGTGCAGCGCGTCGTCGGGCCCGGCGCCGTCGAGCAGTCGGGACAGGTGCGCGGACCCGGTCGGGTACTCGGCGGCCACGGCGGCGGCGAGCAGCGGCGTGGTCCCGGGTCGCAGGTGCGTGTCGAGCCCGTCGCGGACGATCACCCCGAAGCCTTCGAGGAGTTCGGGGGCGACGTCGGCCGACAGGCTGCGGTAGGCGGGCTCGCCGAGGATGGCGAAGTCGGGAAAGCGGGTGGCTGTGCGGGCCGCGATCGGGGCCAGCGCCCGGGTGAGCGCGACGGCGCCGGACAATTCGTAGGCGGCGTTCTTGCGTACGCAGTTGGTGATGCGCACGTTCAGGCTGAATTTGAGGAACACTCCGGCGCCGGCGAGGGTGCGTACCGACGCGGTGGGGGCGAAGTGCGGGCCGGCCTCGCCCAGGTCGCGGATGTCGCCGCGGAGCAGTGCGGCGCGCAGGCGCGGGTGGCCGGCGAGGAGTTCGTACTGCCACGGGTGTGCAGGGAGCAGTGTGTAGCCGGCCGGTACCGGGCCGAGCCGGTCCAGGATGGCGGTGTCGGCGGCGGATATGCGTTCCTGGGAGATCAGTTCGCTGCGTACGGCCAGGTGTCGCAGCCGGAACTCGGCGCGGGCCTCGGGGGCGTAGGCGGCCCAGGTGGTCGGGTCGGTGCCGCGTGCCTTGGGGGTGGGGTGGAAGCGGTGTCCGAACAGCAGCGCCTGTTCCGACTCCAGGTAGCGCGACGCGGGCGGCGCGGCGCGGCGCGCCAGCCCGGCGGCCACGCCCGCGTGGCTGGAGGCGAGTTGGCCCAGGAACTCGTCGTTGGGCGCACCGGTACGCATGCCCAGTTCGCGGTGCGCCCGCCGGCCCAGCTCGGACCAGGACAGCGCATGCCAGCCGGCCCCGCGTCGTTCGCTCACCGGCCCGGTGAAGCGGTGGTCGCCGAGCAGGGAGGTGCGTCGCAGCCGGACCCGCAGCTCGGTACCGGATCGGGCCAGCCACAACCGCAGGTGACCGCCGTCGGGCTCGATCACGCTGTGCCGTTCGGGGCCGCAGACCTCCCGAAGCAGGCAGTTGAGCAGGGTGTGGGCGACGGCGTCGTCTGCCGAGGGCGGCGCGGGCGGGGCCTGGGCGGCGGGGGCCGCGGTGGTCGTGGGTCGGGCCGACTGCGGCGACATGGGCGACTCCGGCGGGTCTTGGCAGGTGCGAGGTGCGCGATGTGCGGTGCGAGGTGTGCGGCTCGGGGCCGTGGCGTGTGCGGCTGCTCCGGCCGCTACGGGGTTTCGGCCGGCCGGCGCAGGTAGTTCGGTCCGGTCGTGTAGTGCTTGTTGATGTCGGCAGCGCCGGAGCGCTCCTTGGTGAGCAGGGTCCCGGCGGTGACCATCGCCTTGATCGGGAGCCGGTCCGCGTCGAGGATCCGGCGGCGCAACCACGGATCCGCCATCTCCGCCAGCCGGTCGCGCACCAGGCACAGCAGTCGGGCGCGTTCGGGGTCCGACAGGGCGAATGCCAGGGCGCCGGCGCACAGATGCACGGTGATGGTGACGAACAGGTCGGCGAGCGGCCCGTCGTCGGAGCTGTAGGTGCGCGGGTCGTCGAAGCCGTCGTGCTCGACCGGGCAGCGGGCCCGGTTGATCCGGGGCCCGTCGTTGTCCTTGAGCAGGAGGCGCATGGGGCGGTCGTCGGCGAGTACGAGGGAGAGGTTCTGCGGGTGGGATTCGAGTGCGACGCCGTACCGGAAGAGTGTGGTCTGCCAGTCCAGGAGCAGCGTGAGGTAGGCGTCGAGCAGCGCGAACCGGTCGCCGCCGTACCAGCGTTCGGCGACCCGGTCCAGGACGGAGGTGCCGTCGTGCACCCGGGCGAGCAGGGCGGCGACGGGGAGTACGAGGGTGTCGTCGGGCAGGTTCGGATAGCGGCGCACCAGGACGGCGAGCAGTTCGTGGCCGGCGTGCAGGTGGGTCTGTTCGTCGGCGAGCAACACCCGCTCGCGTAAGCGGGGTTCGCGGTCCAGGACGGCGGCGAGCAGGCGTTGTCCGGCGGCGCCGTCGACGAGCGTGCCGGGTTTGATGGTGCGTCGGTTGCGCGTGCCGAGGGTGGCGATCGGCAGCGGGAGCTTGAGGTGTACGCCGGGGTGGTCGAGCACGGCGACGGTGCGCATCGACAGGGTCGGCCGCACGTCCAGGTGGGCCGGCGCGGTGGGCACGGCCGGGTGCGGGAGTCGGTCGAGGGTGAGGGGGTGTACGGGCAGCGCGAGCCGGCTGTGTTCCAGGTCGGGTCGGCCGAGTGTGGTGGGGGTGGGCCACCAGTCGGGCAGGGTGCCGGTGAGCGTGGCCGCGTCGTGCGGGAGCAGGGCCCAACGCAGCCGGAAGGTCGGGTGGTGTTCGGGGGCGTAGCGGCGCAGCGCCGCCTCGCCCAGGCCGGAACGGGCGCGCGGGGTCGGGTGGATGGGGTGGTCGAGATGTGCGGCGAGGGTGTCGAGGGCCGGGCCAGCGCGCAGTCCGGTCCAGGTGCTCGGGTCCGGGCCGTGGTCGGTGGCGAGCCGGGCCCGGACTGCCGGGATCGCGTCGGCCATGGCGCGGCCGGCCCGGGCCGACTGGCGGCACTCCTCGGCGAAGTCGTCGAAGCCGGAGCGGTCGCGGGGGTCGGCCTGGTCGCGCAGGCCGGCCAACACGGCGTCGGTGGTGGTCAGTCGGGTGCCGTCGTGTTCGGCGAGCAGAAGCGGTTCGCGGGCCGCGTACTCGCACTGGAAACCGTCGGATCGCACGGGTATCAACCAACTCGCCTCACCATCCGGGGCGTTCAGTCGCAACCAGGTGCCGTCGGGCCGGTGCAGGGTTTCGGCGGTGGAGCGCAGGCCGAGGATGTCCTCGCGCAGTACGGCGTCGAGCACGCGTCGCAGTTGCTCGCCGTCGGGGGCGTTCGCAGACGCGCCGCGCCGCGCCGGGTCGGGTGGTGCCGGGTCCGCGACGGCGGGTTCGGTCACGGGGTGATGCCCCACGTGTGGTCGGCGAGGAACGCCTCGGCCGCGTGGTCGACCGCCGACCGGTCGGTACCGGTCGTGCGCAGCACGCCGAGGTAGTCCCGGTTGGAGTGGTGCAGTTCGTGGCGTTCGCCGATCGCCCGCAGCGGGTGGTAGTCCGTCCGCACACCCGCGTCGGAGGTGGTGTCCTCGCGGCCCGGAGCGGTGATGAGCACGCCGGCACGTTCCGCGCACGGCCAGTCGATGCGGGCGTGCCGGTCGGTGTGCGCGCCGAGGTCGGCGGGGAGGTCGTCGCCGAGGTGCACGCGCAGGATGTACTCGAAGAGCGGGATGTCCAGGACGTCGGCGAGCAGCAGGTCGCACTGGTCGCCGATGGCGCGGTAGTTGACCTCGATGATCCGGGGGCGACCGTCCTGGAGCACGAATTCGGTGTGACAGGCGCCGAATCCGACGCCGAGCGCGTCGAGCCGGGCCAGTACGCCGGCGGTGCCGGCGGCGGGCGGGTGGGGGACCAGATCCAGCCGCAGTTCGATGAAGTGTGGTGGCGGCGACAGGTGGGTGTGGAATCCGGCCACCACCCGTGTGCCGTTCCGGTCACCGAGGGTTTCCAGGGTGTAGAGCTCGCCGCTCAGGAACTCCTCGACCACCAGCGCCGCGCCGGGCCGACGGCAGCGGATCTCGGCGCAGCGCGCCAGGAGTTGCCCCTCGTCGGCGACCAGCACCACGTCCTCGCCGGCAACGCCCTCGCGGGGTTTGACCACGCACGGGAACGGCGGGTCGAGCGCGAGCAGTTCCTTCGCGACCCGCTCCGGCGCCAGTTCGGCGGCCCAGACCGGGTCGACGCCCGTGGCGGCCAGCCGTCGGCGCATGTGTGCCTTGTTCTTGGCGTGCAGCGCGGCCCGCCAGTCCTTGGCGGGGAGGTCGAACCAGGCGGCGGCCAGGGCGGTTTGCACCTGGAGGTGATCGCTGTTGCTGAACACCGCGTCGGGGCGGGGGCCGTCGGCGATCCGGTCGATCACCGCGCGAAAGTCGCGGACGTCGCACTCCACGACCTCGACGAAATCCTGACCGCCGCACACCGCGAGGTGGGCCGGCGCGTACGCGGGGTCGGTGAGCAGGGTGACGTCCAGGCCCATGCGGTGGGCGGCGGGCAGGAAGCCGTCGGTGACCGAGTCGGTGGGGTTGAGCGCGAGCAGGTACAGCCGCATGCGTGATCGCTCCCCCTCGGACACGTCGACTCGTCGATCCGGACGCCGGGCCCGGGCATGCCCCGCCCTCGGCGAACACACCCCGCCGCCGGGCGTCCCGACCCGTACCGGCCGGGGACCCGGACCAACTTAGGCTAGCCATACCTCCTGGCCAAATCCGGCTCTTGCCAGGCCCGTTCGGCCCAGTGTCGGCGCGTCGCGGGTGATCGTGAAACCTAAGCGGTTAGGCTAACCTAACTCCGACATCGTCCCGTGTCGTCCACCGGTCGACCCGTGTCCGAGAGGGCGAGTTCCCATCACCACCGAACGTGAACGTCGTGCGCGGCTGTACCGGCCCTTCCACCTCACCGTGGTCCGCAACACCCCGATCACCCGCAACGCGGTCCGGATCACCCTGACCGGCCCGCGCCTGGCGAGCTTCGTGCCCGGCGGGCCGGATCAGCGGATCAAGCTGTTCGTCCCGCGCGAGGGTCGACCGGCACCCCGGATCACCCGGGCGGACCTGACCTGGCGCGAGGCGTGGGCGCGGATCCCCGAGGCGGACCGGCCGTACCAGCGCACCTACACCGTGCGCGCGCACCGTTCGGATCCGGTCGAGATCGACATCGACTTCGCGCTGCACACGCCCGGCGGGCCGGCGTCCCGTTGGGCGCGCGCGGCCCGCCCCGGGGACCCGATCGAGGTGCTGGGGCCGACCGCCGCCCGCAACGGGGGCTACAGCTTCGAGCCGCCGGCGGGCCGCCGTCTGCTTCTGGTCGGGGACCACGCGGCGCTGCCGGCGATCGGGTCCATCGTCGAGTCGTTGCCGGCCGACGCCGAGGGGACCGTGTTCGTCGAGGTGACCACCGAAGCGGACCGCCAGCGGTTGGCCGCGCCGCCCGGCGTACGGGTGAACTGGCTGCACCGGGGTGGTGCGCCGGCCGGGGATCACCGCCTCCTGGACGCGGTCCGCGACGCCCGGCCGCCGACCGACCACGGCTACGCGTGGCTCGCGGGCGAGGCAGGCCGGGTGCGGGCGCTGCGCCGCCACCTCAAGGACGAACGCGGCATGGACCCCCGCGCGATCGCGTTCATGGGCTACTGGCGGGTGGGCCACACCGAGGAGACCGCGCACACCGAACCGGGCACCGCCGCCCCGAGGGTGCAACTCACGCACTGATCGCGCGACTTCGCCACGGCGGGTCAGCCCGAGCGGGAGACCGGGCGGCTCGGCCCGAAACGCAGCCGGCGCGCCCGGTCAACCCGCCCCTTCCGCCACCGTCGCATCCGCGTCTGCCGCGTCCATGCGCGCCCGCTGTGCGATCACCCGATCCACGACCAGCTCCACCCCGGGCCGCAGATGGCCGCCGGGGCGGGTGATCGCGAACATCCGCCGCTCCACCTCGATCCCGGGCATCGGCACGTATCGCACACCCGACCGGGGCGGCGCGAACGACGGCACGACCGCCACGCCGAGGTCGGCGGCGACGAAGTCCAGGATCAGGTCCAGGCTGTCCGCACGGTGCGCGATCCGAGGCCGGAACCCGGCGATCCCGCAGAGCCTGGACACCAGTTCGCCGTCCTGGTCCCCCCGCGAGTTGACCACCCACGGAACTCGCTCCAGGGTCCGCAACTCGCGCGGCACCGCGATCCGCCCCGGCACCGCGCACCCGGCGGGCACGGCAAGCACCAGCGGCGTACGGCACATCATCCGCACCGCCGCGCCGTCGTGGGCGAACCGCTGGAACAGGCTGTAGTCGTAGCCGAAGCCCAGGTCGATCCGGTCGTGCGCGAGCAGATCCAGCACCTCGGCCGGCTCCCGTTCCTGGAGTTCGAGCCGCAGCGCCGGATGCGAACGGGCCAACTCCCCGGCCACCGGCAGCAGATCGGCCGAGATCGCGGCGGCGTACGCGGCCACCTTGAGCAGCCCGGCGGGTTCGGCGTCGGCGCGCAGCACCGCCCGGGCGGCCTCCTCCGCGGCGAGGATGTCCACCGCGTGCTCGGCGAACCGCCGCCCGGCGCAGGTCAGTCGCACGGTCCGCCCGGTGCGCTCGACCAGTTCGACACCGGTCTCCCGTTCGAGTGCGGCGATCTGCTGCGACACGGCCGATGTCCCGTAGCCGGTGGCCTCGGCCACGGCGCGCATCGTGCCCAGCCGATCGAGCTCGACCAGGGTGCGCAGCAGGCGAGTCTCCATCGCCTCATCATCCGTGCCAAGCGGACGTTCTGTCCATCATCACGCGATGGACGCGGACCGTCACGCTCGCCTGCAATGGGCGGATGAGGAACACACCGGCCCCGCTGCTCGCCCTGGGCTCGATCGTCGCCGTGCAGATCGGCGCCGCCACGTCCACGCACATGTTCGACTCGATCGGCCCGGCGGGCACGGCCTGGCTGCGGCTGTGCTGGGCCTCGCTGTTCTTCCTGATCCTGGTCCGGCCCAGGCCCTGGACGCGCTCCCGCGCCGATCTGGGCGCGGCTCTCGCACTCGGCACGGCGAGCGCGGTGATGACCGTGGCCGGATTCGAGGCGATCGCCCGGATCCCGCTCGGGACGGAGGTGGCGATCGCCTTCCTCGGCCCGCTGAGCGTGGCGGTGCTGCGCCGCCGGGATCGTTGGGGCCTGCTCTGGCCGGTCCTGGCCTTCGTCGGCGTGGTCCTGGCCACCCGCCCCTGGCAGGGTCGGCTCGACACCCTGGGCCTGGTGTACGCGCTGATCTGCGCGGCCGGTTGGGCCGGCTACGTGATCCTCACCCAGCGCATCGGCGATCGCTTCTCGGGCCTCGACGGGTTGGCCTACTCCATCCCCGTCGCCACCGTCGCGAGCGCCTTCGTCGGTGTACCGCAGGTGGCCGGTGGGGAAGTGACGCCGGCGCTCGTCCTGGAGGGCGCGGCGTTGGCGCTGCTCATCCCGATCCTGCCCTACACCCTCGAACTGTTCGCCCTGCGCAGGCTGACCGCTGCCGCGTTCGGCACGCTGATGAGCCTGGAACCGGCCGCCGCGTTGCTCGCCGGCCTGGTCTTCCTGCATCAGGTCCCGGGCGCGGCGCAGATCCTGGGCATGGTCCTGGTCACCGCCGCCGCGCTGGGCACGGCCCGCTCGGCGGGGGCACGGCGTGCGGCGGAGCCGACGACGGAGGACCGGCCGCGGTCGCCGACGGAGGGCCGAGCGGAGCCGCCGGCCACGGTGCGCGCACAGTAATCGGCGCCGGTCGCGGCGCGGCGGCCGTGCGTCGTGGGCGAGCGGCTCACCCCGGGCGGCCGGACCGGGTCCGTTCCTCGCGCATCCGGCGGGCGATCACCCGCAGGTCGATCCAGGCGATCACGGCCGTGAGGGCGCAGACGACCGCCGCGATCAGCCAGAGGGTGCGCACGCTGTCGGCGACGTCCCCGGCGGCGGCCACGGCGCACGCCGCGCACGCGATCACGAAGAAGGGCAGCGCGATCCGGGACATGACCCGACGCGCGGGGAGGTCGCTGCGGGGGTGGGCCGCCTCGCTGCCGGGAGGGCGCCTGGTCGAAGCGCGATGTCGCGCGTTCATACCTTTCGCATACCCGACGGCACACCCGCTACGCGGTCGCGCGCCCGGGCGTTTGCACGGGCGGGAGCACGGGAGGACGCTGGAAACGTACGTGATCGAGTCCTCCGCGACGCCCGAGGCGAGTGTCGGGCGCGATCCGTACCGAAACGCGGGTGAGATCGATGCGCATGCTTCTTTCCGCACGGATGAGCACCGAGGCGGGCAACCAGGCGATCGCGGACGGGTCGCTGGGCAAGCGGATCCAGTCCATCGTCGAGCGGGTGAACCCCGAGGCGGCCTACTTCGCCGCGTTCGAGGGCGACCGTACGTGTCTGCTGGTGTTCGACATGCAGGACTCCTCTCAGTTGCCGTCCATCGCCGAACCGTTCTTCGAGTTGGGCGCCAAGGTCGCCGTCCGGCCGGTGATGAACCTGGACGACCTGCGCACGGGGCTGGCGGCCCTCGGCTGACCTCGGACGGGCTCTCGGCCGAGGCCGCCGGTAGGGTCAAACGCGGTCCGGCCGGGCGAGCCGCGCGACGGGGGCCGCAGGCGAGGGGGCGCACGTGTTTCGGGTGGCCGTGATCGACGACTACCAGGGGCAGGCCGCAGCGCTCGACTGCTGGGGCGAACTGCCGGACGACACCGAGGCGATCTTCTTCCCGGACCATGTGCGCGACCCCGACACGTTGGTCGAGCGCCTGTCGGGGTTCGACGCGGTGGTGGCGATGCGCGAGCGCACCGCGTTCCCGGCGGAACTGCTGGCCCGGCTGCCCGCGTTGCGGCTTTTGATCACCACCGGGATGAACAACGCCGCCATCGACGTCGAGGCGGCGCGTGCCCGGGGCGTCACCGTCTGTGGCACGGGTCTGCTCCCGCATCCGGCGGCGGAGTTGACCTGGGCGCTGATCCTCGAACTGGCCAAGCGCACCGCGGCCGAGGAGGCGAGCCTGCGGGCCGGTACCTGGCAACGCGGCGTGGGCGTCGACCTCGCCGGCGCCACGCTCGGTGTGATCGGTCTGGGCAGGCTGGGCACCCGAGTGGCCCGGGTCGGCGCCGCGTTCGGGATGCGGGTGCTGGCCTGGAGCAGCAACCTCACCGCCGAACAGGGCGCGGCGGTCGGCGTCGAGGTGGTGGCCAAAGAGGAGTTGTTCCGGCGCGCCGACTTCGTCACCGTGCATGTGCGCTACAGCGAGCGCACCAGGTCGCTGGTCGGCGCGGCCGAACTCGCGCTGATGCGGCCGACCGCGTATCTGGTCAACACCTCGCGCGCGCCGATCGTGGACCGGGAGGCGCTGCTGGCCGCGCTGCACGAGGGCCGGATCGCGGGGGCCGGGCTGGACGTGTACCCCGTGGAGCCGATCCCGGCGGACGACCCGATCCTGGCCGCGCCCAATACCGTGCTCACCCCCCACATCGGGTATGCGACGCGGGACAACTACGAACTGGCGTACGCCGAGGCGGTCGAGGACGTCGCGGCCTTCCTCGCGGGCGTGCCGGTACGGGAGTTGTAGATCGTCGGCGCCGGCGGCTTAGGGTCGTGCGCATGCTCATCTGGATCAACGGCCCCTTCGGGGGCGGCAAGACGCAGACGGCGCACGAGCTGCACCGACGGCTTCCGGGCAGTGTGATCTGCGACCCGGAGGAGGTCGGCTTCGGGCTGCACCGGATGACGCCGCGGGCGCTGCGCGGCGACTTCCAGGATCTGCCGGCGTGGCGGCAGGGGGTGTACGAGGTGCTGGATCTGACCCTGGCCAGGCATCCGGGGCCGGTGTTGGCGCCCATGACGGTGATCGAGCCGGACTACTTCCGGGAGATCGTCGGCCGGCTGCGCGAACGGGGCCACGAAGTACGGCACTTCGCGCTGTTGGCCGAGCGGGGGACGGTGTTGCGGCGGTTGGCCGAGCGCGGCTTCGGGCGGGCGGTGCGCGTGGTGGCGGGCCGGGAGGCGCCGCTGCGGCGGGAGAGCTTCGCGGTCGCCCGGCTCGATCTGTGCCTGGAACGCCTGGCCGGCCCGGAGTTCGCCGAGCACATCCACACCGACCACATCGACACGCCGAGGGTGGCCGACCTGATCGCCGAGTCGACCGGGTTGACCTTGGCGCCCAACACCGACTCCCCCGCGCGGGCTCGGGTGCGCCGGGCCTGGACGGGGTTGCGGCACATCCGCTTCGTGTAGCCCCCGTCGGGTCAGATCCGCTCCCGCGGCCCGTCCGGCAGGAGGGTGGTGAGGGGGAACGTGGTGGTGTGGTCCTCGGGGCGGGACAGGTGCAGCGCGGCGTGGAACCAGCCCGCGGATTCGCGGCCTTCGGGGTCCTCGGCGGCGGCGAGCACCGCCTCGACGGCGTAGCGCTGTTCCCGTTCGCTGGTGAAGCGGCGTTGCGGGAAAGTGTGCGCGCCGAACCTCTCGGTCACCAGGCCGTGGGCGGTGAGTCCGTCGGCGATGGCTCGGTAGGAGCCGGTGCGCAGGACGAACGCGGCCACCCACACGGGGGCCGGGGCGTCGGTCAGGAAGGGGCGGAAGCTGCGCGGAGACAGGAAGCTGGCGCCGCCGGTGACGGTGATCAGGCCGACCGGGCGCGCGGCGGCGAGCAGTTCCGGCGAGGGGGACGCGACCTCCAGGTTCTCGGCGAACCCGGCGTCGAGCAGGCCGACGGCGCGCGCGTAGGCGATGGCGTTGGCCGCCACGTCCAGGCCGATCACGGGCACCGCGTCGGCGCGGCGGCGGGCGGCGTACCACTCGCGGTCGGCCTCGATCAGCTCGGCGGTGTCCATCGCGACGATGGGCGCGGAAGCGTACCGCTCGTACAACTCGGCGAGGGTCACGTCGTGGTTGAGCAGCGCCGCGTTGATCCCGTAGGAGCAACACATGTCCAGAACCGCGACGCCCGCGGCCCCCTCTGCCCGAGTGGCGACAAGCCGCCGGAACACCTCTTGCGCATGATGCGGCGTCTGATACCCCCACGCCCCGAGCGCCCGAAAGAACCCCCGAGGATCCGCCCGATCATAAATCTCGTCGAACGAGGTCATAGCCTCGGTCTCAACCCCACCACTCACCACACCATCCCCTCTCCTCCCCCCAACCCTGCCCACCCCCCAAACCCCCAAAGCCTCCCGGATGGACAAACACGAGCCGGCCACGGGGCACGGAACCCCGACCGCAAGGCGGTCCAGGCGAGCGCAGAACGGCCGCGGGACGGGCCCGGGCGGGCGGGGCATGCGGGGCCCGGGTGGGCGCGGGGCAGGTGCGAGGGGCCCGGGTGGGCGCAGGCGGGCCGGGAGCAGGTGCGGAAGGACGCGGACCAGGTGCGGGCGGGCCGGGGTGGGCGCGGGCGCGCGCGGAGCAGATCCGGAGCAGGCCCGGTGGGCGCGGGACGGGCCGTGGGACGGCCCCGAGCGGGCGCGGGGCGGGGCGCGGGACGGGGCGCGGGACGGGCCCGGGCGGGCGCGGGGCGGGCGCTGGGGCTGTGGGTGGGGTTGGGGGTGGGGTTGGGGGCGTTTCGGGGGGTCGTGGGTGGGTGACACTCGTCGGAGGTGTCCCGCCGGTGAGGAGATCCGTGAGTACCGACGCGCAGCCGCCCGAGTCCGATCCGTCCGGCATGTCGAGTGATCGCGGGCAGTCCGCGGCTGCCGGGTATGACCTCTCGCCGGGGATAGGGGAAACGACCCTTGCCCGGGTTGATGGGCTGCGCGTGGCCGCTCGGCGGGTCGGTGGTGCGGCGGAAGCGGCCGACCCACCCGATCGGTGCTGGTTCGGCGAGGTTCGCGAGACGCCGTTGGGGGCTCGGGCGGTGTTTGGTGACGTGGCCGGCGATCCGCTGTGCGCGCCCGATCTGGCGACGGAGGTGCTCGCCGCGTTCGGTGCGGTCGCCGCCGAGTTGCCCTCGCCCGCCGAGGTCTCCCACCGGATCGCGCTGGCCCTGCGCGAGGACCATTCGCGCGGCCATCGGCCCCTGGTCCGGCTGCTGCTGGTCGAGCGCGCCGGCGGGCCGGCCGGGGACGGCTCGCTGACCCTGGTCAACCGCGGCTATCCGAACCCGCTCCTGATCGTCGGCCGGCGGGTGCTCGGCCTGGAACCCATCTACGCCACCCCGCCGATCGGCGCGCTGACACCCGGCACGTTCCGCCCGCCGGAGCTGACCGTCGCGGCGGGCCGGGGCGAGCGGGTGCTGCTGTACACGGACGAACTCGCCGAGGCCGCGGGCGCGGACGGCACGCACTACCCGTTCGCCGAGCGCGCCCCGAGCCACGTGGGCGGCGACTTCGCCGACGCGCTGGACCGCCTGGCGGTCGACGTCGAGGCACACTTCGCCCCGGCCTTCCCCGGCGACGCGGCGCTGTTCCTGGTCGAACCGGGCCCGCTCGGCACCTGACCGGCCGCACCCCGAGAGAAGCCCTACCCCACCGTCCCCCGCATCGGCGTCGGCACCAGCCGCGCCGCGTCGAGCGACCGGTGCGCCGGGCCGCTCCCGTGCACCCCGTACAGCCGGAGCTGGAACATCGCGTCGAAGCGCGCGTCGCCGTCGGCGAGGTCGATCGCGCCCACCTCGGACAATCGGCGCAGCCGATAGCGGAACGTGTTCGGGTGCACGTGCACGGCCGCCGCGGCGGCGGTGACGTCACCGAACGTGTCCAGCCACGCCGCCAACGTCTCGGTGAGATGGGTGTCGTGTTCGGCGTCGTAGGCCCGCAATCGGGCCACCGGCCCGGCCGGCGCGTCGTCCGTGGCGGCCACCCGGTCGGCCACCTCGACCAGCAGCGACGACACGTACACGTCGCACAGCCTGGCCACCCGCAGCGGCGATCGGCCCGAGCGCAACACGCGCAGCGCACGATCGGCGTCCGCCCGGGACGAGGGCAGGTCGACGGCGCGGGCCGCCACCCGGCCGATGCCCACCACCGCCTCGACCCGCCCGCCGATCCGGGCCAGGAACTCCTCGGCCAGCCGTACCGCCCGCGCGTCCGACTCGGTCGGCAAAATCGCGTAGGTGAAGCCGCCGAGCCGGGCCGTCGCGGTCCGCGGATGTACCGCCGCCAGGTGCAGCGCCAGCGCGTCGACGATCCGGTGCTCCTCGGCGGTGCGCTCGGCCGGTGCCGCGTCGCCCACCACCGCGAGCGCGAGCACACACGCCGGCTGGTGCGCCAGGCCGAGTCGGCCCGCCGCGTCCACCGCCGCCGGCCCGCCCTCGAGCACCGTGGCCAGCAGGTCGGTGCGCAACCGGCGCTCCACGTCGGCGCCCGCCCGTCGGCGCAGCAGGTGCAGCGCTACCACCTTGGCCGCCTCGATCAGCGACCGCTGCAACTCGGCGGACAGCGGCCCGCGCACCACGACCCAGATCGAGCCGAGGATCTCGTCCCCGGCGCGCACCGCGATGGCCACCCGGGGCATGTCCGAGACGCCCGGCAGGTACACCGGCCCCTCGCTGCGGTACAGCGCCTGGAACGCGCCGCGCTCCTCCAGGATCCGCAACCACTCGGCGGGCACCTGGCGGTCCAGGATGGTGGCGATCCGCGGCTCGTCCGCCTCGTCCTGGCGGCTGGAGAAGGCCAGTACGCGCCCGCTGCGATCTTCCACCGTGACCGGCCCGTCCAGCAGCGCGGCGATCGCGTTGACCAGCGCGAACAGGTCACCGGAGGGTGCGCCGTCCAGGGTTTCGCCGGTCTGCGCGCTGCCGATCTCGTCCACCGCGAGCAGCGAGCGCAGCAGCGTGGCGACCTGGGACCAGGACGCCCCGGGGGTCAGCGCGAGCACCACCACGCCGGTCTGCGCCACCGCGTCCCGGATCTCCGCGTCCACCGCGAGCGGCCCGCGCACCACGACGGCCGAGGCGGCCAGCGCCGCCGCGCGGTGCACCAGGGTGGCGATCGCCGAGGACCCGTAGACCGCGACGCCGAGCACCACCGCGCCGGGCGGGTGCGCGGGTTCGTCGCCCGGGTCGTGGATGAGGACGCCGGTGACCTCGCGGTTCGGGTCCGCTTCGCCGGCGGCGACCTCGAACAGGGTCGAGCCGAGGTCGTCGATGATGCGCCCGAGCACGGCGCGCGGACGCGCGGTCATCGCGGGTCCGTCGAGGTGTCGGCGGGCACAGCGGCGGCCCGGGCGGATATCGGCCGGTTGTCGGTCAGGTCCGTCACGAGGGGATCCATTCGGTCGACACGAGCCCCCGTCGAACGCACCGGAGCGGCCGTGTCGCCCGGTGGCCGATCCGTGTGCGGGATTCTAAACGATCTTGGGCCGAAAGTGGGGAAATCTCCGGCCCACGCCCGGTTCGATCCAACGGCCGCACATGCCGCCGATCCGAACCACGGGCGTCACTACCCTTCGGCTCCAACCGACCCGAGGCGCACTCAGCCCCCGTCTCGTCGCCGGTCCACGACATATCCCCCGAGCCGCCCGAAGCCGCGCACCACGCGACCCTCCCCCATCAGCCCGCCGAGCACTTCGCGCACCGCCAGCCGCCACGACAGTACGGCGTCCGGGTCGGTGCGCCGCAGCGCGGCGATGTCGCGCGGCACCCGGACGATCACCACGTCGGCATCGGTGCGCCCGAGCACGGGGCGGCCATCGGCCCCCGCGTCCAGAGCGATCGCGACCCCCTCCTCCCCCGGAGCCGCCGCGTCGTCCGCCGGCTGCGGGATCCCCTCGCAGGCGAGGGCCACCCGAGGGGCGGCCAGATCCCAGCGCACCAGCAGCCGATCGGTATGGTCACCGGCGTTGAACGCGTCGGTCAAGCGCCCGTAGAAGTCGACCAGATACTCGGCGGGCACCGCACCGAGCTTGGCCAGGTTGAAGAACGCGTTGCGCCCCACCAGGGGGTCGAACGTCCAGCTGATCCGGGTGATCCCGCGGTCCAGGCACCAGGCGCGCTGGTGCACCTTGAGCGCGTGGCCCACCTCGCGTCCGCGCGAACGCACGTCCACGCCCGCGATGTGCGAGTGCAGGCCGTCGGTGGCGAGCAGAGCCACGCAGGCGCCGGTCAACCGGTCGCCCTCGTAGGTGCCCGCCACATAGCCGCCGGCATGCGCCAGGACCATCAGCAGTTCGGGCAACATCATCGGGTTCGCCGAGTCCACCTGCCAGATGCGGTCCAGCAGCTTGCACACATCGGACACCTCGTCCAGCGTGTGCAGTTGGCGGATCTCGACGTGCGCCGCGCGAGCCGCGCGGACGGCCGCCGCGGTCGCGCGGTCGCGGAGCGCACCGGAATCGGGTGCGGGCTCGGGTTCGGCACGGTACAGGTCGCCGCCGATCCGCGCGCCCGCCGGTGTCGGGGTCATAGGTTCCCGGTCTCCGTTCCCTCGTCCGCGTCGGAGGCGGCCCGCGCCGCTCCCCCGGTCTGCGCGCCCTCGGTGCCCGCTCCCTCCGGCAGCGGCTCGCCGATCCGCGGTACGCCCGACAACAGCGCCCGCGTGTACTCGTGTTCGGGGTCCTCCAGGACCTGTGCGGCCGGCCCCTCCTCGACCAGGACACCCCGGTCCATCACAGCGATCCGGTCCGCCAGGTAGCGCACCACGGCCAGGTTGTGCGTGATGAACAACATCGCGAAGCCCAGCTCGCGTTGCAGGTCGCGGATCAGGTTGAGCACCGCGCCCTGGACCGAGACGTCCAGCGCCGAGGTGACCTCGTCCGCCACCAGGACCGCCGGTCGCGCGGCCAACGCGCGGGCCAGCGCCACCCGTTGCCGCTGGCCGCCGGAGAGCGCGCGCGGCAGTCGGGTGCTCATCCCCGGGTCGATCCCGACCAGGTCGAGATACCGGGCCACCTCCTCCGCGCGCCGCGCCCGGTCCTCGCGCGGCACCGCCTCGGCCACCGAGGCGCCCACGCTCAACCGGGGGTTCAGCGACGCGAACGGGTCCTGGAAGACCAGTTGCACCGGCCTGCGCCCGGGCCGCCGACCCTGGTCGACGCCGTCCACCAGGACGTCGCCCGCGGTGATCGGCACCAGCCCGACCGCGGCCCGGCCGAGGGTGGACTTGCCCGACCCGGAGCCGCCGACCAGGCCGACCACGCGGCCCGCCGGCACCTCCAGGGACACGTCGTCGACGGCGGTCACCGCCGAGCGGCCACGGCCGTAGCGCACCGTGATGTGGCGCAGTTCGAGCGAACCGGACGTGCCGGCCCCGGCGGACGCTGCGTCGGCCTCGGCCGCGACCGGGGCAACCGTACCTGCGGCTTTCATCGAACCTCCTCCAGTTCCTGCACGGCGGTGGTGATCGGGTGCCAGCACGCCACGCGGCGTCCGGGACCGATGCGTTCCAGGACCGGCTCCTCCGTCCGGCAGCGGTCGCTCGCCCGGGCGCAGCGCGGCGCGAACGGGCAGCCCACGCTCTCCTCGCCGGGCTCCGGCGGGCGGCCGGGGATGGTCGCCAGCGGGACGTCCCGGTCGGTGGTCATGGTGGGTACCGCGCCGATCAGCGCGGCCGAGTACGGGTGCGCGACGCCGTCGGCCAGGTCGCCGACCGGCAATTCCTCGACGATGCGGCCCGCGTACATCACCACGACCCGGTCGCACACCTGCGACACGACGGCGATGTCGTGCGAGATCAGCAGCAACGCGGCGCCGGATTCGGCCCGTACGTCCCGCAGCAGGGCCAACACCTGGGCCTGGACGGTGACATCGAGGGCGGTGGTCGGCTCGTCGGCGATGATCAGTCGGGGCTCGCCCATCAGGCCCATCGCGATCATCACCCGCTGGCGCATGCCGCCGGAAAACTCGTGCGGGCGCTTGGCGACCCGCTGTTCGGGGTTGATGATGCCCACCGCGCCCAGTCGGGTGACCGCTCGGGTCAGCGCCGCCGCGCGGCCGGCGCCGTGGTGCACCTCGGCGACCTCGGCGAGTTGCCGGCCCACGGTCAGCGCCGGGTTGAGCGAGGCCATCGGGTCCTGGAACACCATGGCCAGCGAAGTGCCCTTGGGCGCCTGGCGGTTCAGGTCCCGGTCGGCGAAGCGCAGGGTACGGGCGCTGACCCGGCCGGGGTGCGGGACCAGCCCCGCCGCGGCCAGCGCGGTCAGGCTCTTGCCCGAGCCGGACTCGCCGACGATGCCGACCGCCTCGCCCTCGGTGACGCTGAGGCACACATCGTGTACGGCGGTGTGTCCGGGGAAGCGCACGCGCAGGTGGTCGACGTGCAGCAGGGCCGACTCCGCCTCGGCGGCGGCTTGTTCGTCGGTCGAGACGACCGGCTCGGCCTCGGGCCGGTTCGCGCCGCGGCCACCGCTGGCGCCCGCGACCACCTCGCCGATCAGGCCGAAGGTGATGCCGGTCAGCACGATCGCGGCACCGGGGCCGACCGCCGACATCGGGTCGACCATGACCCGGTCGAGTTGTTCGTTGAGCAGGCGCCCCCAGTCGTAGTCGGGCGCCTGCACGCCCAGGCCGAGGAAGGACAGGCCGGAGAAGGCGACCAGGATGCCGGCGGCGACCTGGGCGACGAACAGCGCCACCGGCTCGGCGATGTTGGGCAGGATGTGCCGCACGATGATCCGGAACCGGCCGACGCCCAGGATCCGCGCCGCGGCCACATAGTCGGTGCCGGCGATGGAGGCGGTCAGGTTCTGCACGAGCCGGGCGGTGGCCGGGGCCGCGCCCAGGCCGATGGCGAAGGCGGCGGAGAAGGTGCCGACGCCGAAGATGACCGCGAGGAAGAGCACGAACAGCAGGCCGGGGAAGGCCACGAGCAGGTTGACCGTCGCGGTGATCAGCCGGCCGGCGCGCCGGCCGAGCACCGCCGGGAGCACACCCAGGATCAGCCCGCCGAGCACCGCGATCAACGTGGCGAACAGGGTCAGTTCGAGGGTGAGTCGGGTGGCCACGACCACCCGGGCGGCGATGTCGCGACCGAGCGCGTCGGTACCGAACAAGTGCTCGGAGCCGCTGTGTCGGCCGATCGCGTCGGTGTCGATCCGGTCGGCGGTGTCGCCGGCCAGCATCGGGCCGAAGATCGCCACGAGCAGGATCAGGGCGCTCAGGATCGCCGTGGCGATCCCCATCGGGGTGCGCAGCGCCTGGCGCAGTCTAGGGGCCTTGGACATCGTCAGCTCCCGCGAATCGTGGACTTGGGGTCGGCGACGGCGACGGCGAGGTCGACCGCGAAGTGGATCGCGAGCGCGGCGGCTCCATAGACGAGCACGATGCCCTGAACGAGCGGATAGTCCTTCTGCAGGATCGCCTGGACGATGGTCATGCCCAGGCCGGGCCAGGCGAAGACGTTCTCGATCAGCACGGTGCCCGCGAGCAGGCTGCTGAGGATCAGGCCGCCGAGGGTGAGCGAGGAGGTGAGCAGGTTGGGCAGCGCGTGCCGCAGGTAAAGCAGTCGGGTGGGCAGCCGTTTGGCGCGGGCGGTGCGCATGTAGTCGGTCTCGAACACGCGCAGCGCCTCGACCCGGACGATCCGCGACAGCGCGGCGATCGGGGTGATGGCCAGGGCCAGTACGGGCAGCACGTAGGAGTCGGGCCCCTCGCGCAGCGCCACCGGGAACCAGCCGAGGCTGACGCCGAACACCGAGGCCAGGCCGACGGCGAGGAGGAATTCCGGGATGGCCACGATCGCCCCGGTCGAGGAGGCGAAGGCCAGTTCGCTGCGGCGCCGGCGGCCGTTGAGGGTGAACACGGCCATCGCCATGCCCAGCGGGATGGACACCACCATGACCAGGATGAACGCGTAGATCGCGATCTCCAGGGTGGCGGGGAGCCGGTCGCCGATCATGCTCGACACCGAGACCCGGGCGGTGATCGATTCGCCGAGGTCGCCGTGGAAGAGCCCGCTCACGAAGTGTTTGTACTGGGTGATCAGCGAGTCGTTGAGGCCCAGTTGTTCCTTGCGGGCGGCGACCGCCTCGGGGGTGGCGTTCATCCCCAGGGCGCCGCGCACGGGATCGCCGGGGACGAAGTGGATCATCGCGAACGCGGCGGTCACCAGGGCGGCCAGCGAGACCACCAGCCGACCGGTGCGCCGCAGGAAGAAGGAGGTCCAGGGACCGAGACGGAAGTCCGTCACGCGGCCGGACAGGGTTGCGGTGCTCATCGGCCACCGACCTTGTGCAGGGAGGACGGCACCACGCCGCCACCGTCGAGTTCGAAGCTGTAGCCTCGAACGAAATAGGGGGTCATCGAGTCCACGAACGTCACCACGTCCGCGCGTTTGATCAACTCGGATTCGGCGGCCGTCCATTCGGGACAGCCGGCGATGTCGGGCTTGGCCATCGCCTCGCCGACGAGGCGCTGGTATTCGGGATTGTCGAGCGATCCGAAGTTCAGCCCCTCGGGAGGCTTGGGTCCGGAGAAGAACGGGAGGATCTGATCGGGCGTGGTCACCGAGATCGGCGCCCACGCGAGTTCCCACTGACCGCCCATCAGGATCGACGCGTTCGTCGACGCCGTGGTCGGCTGGATGCTCACCTTCACCCCGAACGACTCCCACTGCTTGACCGCCAGTTCGACGGCCGAGACGAGTTGGGTGCCGAACACGCCCGGATACGGCATCGAGATCGACAGTTGTTTGCCGTCTTTGCTCCAGTGTCCGCCGGACTTCTTCCAGCCGGCCTCACGCATCAGCGCCGCGGCCTGCGCCGGGTCGTGCGGCGGGAGGTGGCCCGTGACCGAGTCCTCGGTGCACGGTGGGCCCATCGTGATGCCGAGCCGCAGCGGGGCCATGCCCTTGCCGCCGGTGGCCACCGCGCCGATCTGCTTGAGGTCGACCGCGGACAGCAGCGCCCGGCGCACCCGGGCATCGGCCGTGACACGATTCGGCGCCTCGTTGAAAAGCAACATCCCCAACGGATCCCGTTCGATCACTGCCTTGATCCCGGCCGCGGTCAACCGGGCTCGGTCGGCGCCCATCACCGCCGCGATGTCGAGTTGCCCGCTGAGCAGCAGATTGGTCCGGGTGGACTCGTTGCCGACGACCTTGAAGACCACCCGGTCCGGCAACGCGGAATTGTCGGCGCCGTCCGGCCCCCAGGTGTAGCCGGGTCGCTTGACGAAGGTGAAATGGTCGCCCGCGACCACCTCTGCGAGTCGGAAGGGACCGGTGCCGTCGGAGGTGTGGCCGAGCTTGTCCGAGTCCTTCAGCGAGGAGGGACACACCAGCCGCAACATCGAGGTGCCGCGGAGCAGGAACGGGGTCGGCTGCGAGGACTCGAGGGTCACCGTGCCGGCCTCGTTGTCGGCGGTGGCGGTGACCCCGGGAGGCACCACCAGGCCGTACAGCGGCGACTTGTTGGCCGGGTCGACGATGTGGTTGTACTGGGCGGCGACATCGGCCGCGGTGAGCGGCTCACCGTTTTGGCACTTCACGTCGCGCCTGAGCGTGAACGTCGCCGACTTCGCGTCGGAACTCCACTTCTCCGCGACGCCGGAGGCGATACGCCCGTCGGGCCGGATGTTGATCAGCGAGTCGTAGGAGAAGCGGTTCATCATGGTCGCGTAGGAGACCAGCGTGGTCATCGGGTTCAGGTTGCTGGGGTCGCTGGGGATCGCGATGGTGACCGTGTCGCCGTCCCCCGAACTCCCACCCGTGCCCGTCCCGCCGCAGCCGGCGGCGAACAGGCCCAGCGCGAGCGCCGCGGCGGCCCCGCGCGAGGCCCGTCTCATCGCGCGCCTCCGCTACAGGAGTCGACGTCGCCCCGCTCGGCACCGGACGCGGCGGCCGGCTCGCCGACCGCCATCCGGGGCAGCGCGCGGGTCATGTGCACAAAGCGCGCCCGGTCGCCGTCGCCGACGAAGGCGTACTGGTCGTGCTGCCCGCCCTTCGCCTCGACGGCGATCAGCGTGCGGGCGTCGCGCGCCACCAGTTCGGTCGTGCGGATCGTCTCGCCGGCCATCTTGGCCGCGGTGCCCAGGGTACGCAAGGTCAGCTCGAAGCCGCGCTCCGACTCGACCACGTCCATCGCCAGTACCTGCGACGCGTAACGACCGACGAAGAAGCGCGCGTCCACCACCGGCGGGTCGACGGGCGGCACGGCGGGCTCGGGCATGGCCACGCCCGCGGTGCTCGCCAGCACCTCGCGAACCAGCTCGTACATCACGCCCAACGCGCCGCCGTTGGTCAGGATCGCGATCGAGACGCCGCTCTCGGGGGCCACTCGCAGGATCGCGGCCTGGCCGAGGGTGCCGCCGTCGTGGCCGATCACCGGACCGCCCGCCCAGTCGAACAGGTTCCAGCCCAGGCCCCACGCGGTGCCGACCGCGCCGATGTCGGGCACGTCCACCTGCGGCTCGCGCATGGCCAGGGCCGATGCCTCGGACAGCAGGCGGGTGCCGTCCGGCAGCAGGCCGCGCGCGACGTGCGCGGCGGCGAACGCGACCAGGTCGGTCGCGGTGGTGGCCAGCGTCGAGCCGGCCGGCGCGTTGGAGCGGGGCAGTTGCCACACCGGCGCCTTCACGCTGGTCCCGTCGGGGCCCTCCACGTGCCCGATCGCCACCCGGTGCAGGATCGCCTCGGCGGCGCCGGTCGCCACCCGGGTCAGTCCGAGCGGGACGGTGATCCGCTCGCGCAGCGTGGCCTCCCACGTCTGCCCGGTCAGCACCTCGACGATCCGACCGAGGGCGACGTATCCGCTGTTGCAGTAGGAGAACATCTCGCCGGGCGCGAACAGTCGCCCGCCGTGGTCGGCCAGATGCCCGACCAGCCCGGCCACCGCGTCGTCGCCGGGACCGAAGTCCTCGAACAGGTCGCCCTCGAACCCCGCGGTGTGGCAAAGGAGTTGACGAACCGTCACGCTCGCCGTGGCGGCATCGTCGAGCAGCTTGAAGTCGGGGAGGAAGGTGCGCACCGGTGCGTCGAGGTCGAGCACGCCCTCGTCGACCAGCTGCATGATCAGCGTCGCCGTCCATACCTTGGTGATCGAACCGACCTGGAAGATCGACTCGGTCGTGGCCGGATACCCGGTCTCCGTGTCGAGCACGCCCGTGGCGGCCGCGACCGTCTCGTCGCCCATTCGTACCGCGACGCTCGCGCCGGGGATATTGCCACGCTTGGCCAGCTCGCCGAGACGGGTCGCTAGGTACTCGGGAGTCGGCAGCGCCCGGGCAGCGGCCCCGGGCACATCGGATCGTCCCATCGTGGGATACCTCCTCGGAAGGCGGCGGCGAGTGCCGCAGAGGACGATCACGGTAGGCAGCGTCACAAACCCCCGAATCGTCGTCCCGGACGAAGAACGGTCGGCGAACCTGTCCGAATCACCGACGCCGAGCCATACCGCGGGGGACGATGCTCGGCAGGGGCCGCCGCGGGGTCGTGAACCGGACCGGCCGAGGTCGCACGACACGCGCGCGCCACCTTTTCGCGGGCGACCCGACCGACCACGGACCCACCCGCGCAGCCTCCCCCGGCACCCCACATCGGCGCCGAACGGGCAACCACCACCGGCGACCGGCCCTGCGGGGCATCCGACCACCCACACGGAGCGGACATGAGCACCGAACGAGAGCCGGTAGAACCCACACAGCGCATCCGGGCGATCTTCGACGCGGCCCGGGTCGACGGCTTCCTGCACGTACGCGACCTCGACACCGCCGACGAGGTCGCCTACCAGGCCGACGACCCGGTCGTGCTCGCGTCGGTCCTGAAGGTGCCGATCGTCCTGGAGTACGCCCGCCAGGCCGCCGACGGCCGGCTCGACCGGGCGGGCCGGCACCTGGTCACCGCCACCGACCGCGAGGGCGACGGCATCGGCACCGACGGCTGTATGTACGACGTGGAGATGAGCGCGCGCGACCTCGCCTTCATGATGATCACCCAGAGCGACAACGCCGCGACCGACATCGTGCTGCGCCTGGTCGGCCGGGACAACGTGCGGGCCACGCTCGACGCGCTGGACTGCCGCGACACCTCCATCAGCGGCTGCAAGGACCTGTTCGAATCGGTGCTGAACGATCTGGGTGTCGACCCGAGCGGCAACGTCGACGAGCAGGTCGCCCGGGCCACGCCCGAGCAGATCCGGGCGCTGACCGTGCGCGACCCGAAGCGCACCGCCGCGACCACCCCGCGCGAGATCACCAAGCTGCTCGCCGCGATCTGGCGGGACGAGGCGGGCTCCGCCGAGGCCTGCGCCGAGGTGCGCGACATCATGGGCCGGCAGATCTGGCCGCACCGGCTCGCGTCGGGATTCGAGGACGAGATCCGGGTCTCCGGCAAGACCGGCACCCTGTGGGGCGTGCGCAACGAGGTCGGCGTGGTGGAGTACCCCGACGGCAAGCGCTACGCGGTGGGCGTGTTCCTGCGCCTGGAGTCGCTGGGCTTTCGCGCGCCCGCGGCCGACGCCTCGATCGGACTTGCGGCCCGCGCGGCGATCGACCATCTGCGCGCCTCCTGACCGGGGTCGGGTCCGGCGGCGCGTGCCCTGTCGCCGGGCCCGATACCCCGACCCGCGTCCCGACCCGTCGGCCGGCCCTCACGGCGGGTCAGGACGCGGGCTCCTCCGCTGTGCGGGCCACGTACACGGTGTTGGTGGCCGTACCGCCCTGGAGCGGGTTGTCGAAGTCGACGACGTGCGCGGCCGAGTCGACGAAGACCTCGCCGAGCACCGCGCCGAACTCCAGGTCCGGCGGGTCGTTGGACCACAGCGCGAACACCCCGCCCGGACGCAGCCGATCGGCCAACGCGCGCAGCCCGGCGGGCCGGTACAGCGCGGCGTGGCTCGGGTGCAGCACGTGGCGCGGGGAGTGGTCGACGTCCAGCAGGATCGCGTGGAAGCACCGACCCGGCTCCTGTGGATCGAACCCGCTCGCCTCGCCCGCCAGTGCGAAGAAGTCGCCCTGGACCAGCCGGCAGCGGGGATCGCCCGCGAGGCCGGCGCCGAGCGGGACCAGGCCGCGCCGGTGCCAGTCGATCACCTCGCCGAGCGCGTCGACCACGATCAGCTCGCGTACGCGCGGATCGTCCAGCGCCGCGCGGGCGGTGTAGCCCAGGCCCAGACCGCCCACCACGACGTCGAGTTCGATATCGGGCAACTCGGCCAGGCCCAGCCGGGTCAGCGCGATCTCGCCCGCCGTGAACAGGCTGGACATCAGGAACTCGTCGCCGAGCTTGACCTCGTGCACGTCCTCGCCGGAGACCGGGTCGCGCCTGCGGCGCAGACTGATCTCGCCCATCGGCGTCGTCCGCCAGTCGAGTTCCTCGAAACGCGCGCTCATCCGTGCACCCTCAACCGTGTCGGTACCATCCACCGGCCGCGCCGGTGGGCGGAAGCCTATGGTCCCGGGCGCCCCGCCGCCGTCGGGCTCGCCGTCGGGCGGGCGGCAGGCCCTCCGGGGGGCCGGTCGGCCTGTAGGTCCTGTCCGGCGCTCGGGTTGCCGGACCGGTCGCCCCGCACCCGGCCGGGTCGGCGATCAGTCCCAGGCGGCGCGTTCGGCCTCGCGCGGGGCGAGCACGGTGGCCGTGGTCGGCGCGTCGAACATCCGTACCGGTCGCCGCGCGTCCCACGGTTCCCAGCCGGGATCGCCGGTCTTGGCGAACCGCACCCAGGCGGCGTGCATCTCGTCGGCGAGGGACTGCGGCGGCTCGTCCCCGGTGAGCGAGCTCCACGCACCGGAGTCGAGCCCGTCGAAGACGAACGGCAACTCCATCGCGTGCGCGGCACCGAGGTCGCGCACGGGGCTGCGCCAGGCGAACTCGTAGACATGGGTGGCTACTCCACGATCAAGGCGGGCATCCGCGAGGCGGTTGATCGGCAGCCGGACCAGCAGATCCGTGGCCAACGCGCCGAGCAGTTCGCCGCGCCCGGCGCCGGGTCGCGCCGCCCGGTACGCGGCCAGGATCCGCCGGCCGATCCGGAACTTCAGCCGCGCGCCCGCGAACAACACCGGCCCGACCCGGTCGAGCAGACCGGTGGGCACGAACCACAGCCGGTATTCCTCGGTGTTCGAGCCGAGCAACAACCCGATTCCGGAGCCCGCGCCGGCCAACAGGGCCGCCTGCGGGTGGGCGGGCACCAGGTCGTCGCCGATCGCCAGGGCGAACCCCGCGCCGCCGGTCGTCATCGGTGTGCCGCCGGTGGTGACCGCCTGTTCGGCGGCGACCAGTTCGTCCGGCGGCACCTCGGCGAACGCCGCCCGGGACCCGGCACGGCCCAGCCGCTCGGCCACCAGCGCGGTGATCCGCCCGGCCTTCGCGGGCGGCAACGCGTCCGGCATCCCGCTCTGCAGGATCGCGCGCACGAACAGCGCCTCGGCGTCCGGGTGCGCGACCAACGCCCCGAGCAGGATCGATCCGGCGGACTCGCCAAACACGGTCACGCGCGCGGGATCGCCGCCGAAGGCCGCGATCTCCGCCTGTACCCAGCGCAGCGCGGCGACCACGTCGGCGAGGCCGACATTGCGCGGCGCGCCGTCGAGCACGGAGAAACCCTCCGACGCCAGGCGATAGTTCACCGCGACGTACACCACGCCGTCGCGGGCGAACGCCGCCCCGTCGTAGCCGGGCAGCGCGTTCGCCCCGTGCGCGAGCGAGCCGCCGTGCACCCACACCATCACCGGCAGCCCGCTCGCGTCGGCCGGCGCCCAGACGTTGAGGTTGAGGTATTCGTCACCCTCGATCACCACCGTCGGCAGCAGTTCGCCCAGGACTCCCCGGTAGGGCGCCTGCGGCGCGGTCGGGCCCATCGTGTCGGCGTCGCGCACCCCGGCCCAGCCCGGGTGCGCGACCGGCCGCTCGAAGCGCGACTCCCCCACCGGCGCGGCGGCGTACGGAATGCCCAGCCAGCGATGGATGCCGTCGGCCAGGGCCACGCCGCGAAGCGATCCGGCGGAGATCGTCACCGTGGCCCGCCCCTGCTCGGCTTCCGGGGGAACGCTCATGACTGGCCATCCGATCCGCGGGTCGGCCCGCTCGACGATTCCGGCAGATCGGCCGAGGGTAGCGAAGCGGGCCGCCGCGAGGTCGCGGACGTCCGGCGCTCGGGCGGCACCGGAATGGGCTCTACCACTTCGGATTTTCCACGCATTCCGGCCACACGCATCATCGTTCGATGACACTGTGTTGCCGGGCGGACACCGAACGCCATACCCGGTCGATCACGCCCCGGCCGAAACGTTCGCGAAGTGGGAAGGGATCGAAGTGAGTTCACACGAAACGCACACGACCAGCCTGTATCCGGAAGTGGACGAGGCGACCTTGGCACAGTTGGTCGAGGCGTTGGAGAGCGGCGACACCACACGACTCGCGCCCGCGCGGGCCGCCGAGATCGAGGAGGCCCGGGCGCTGGTCCGGTTCAGCCCGGTGCGGGTGCCCGGTGCGGGCGGCATCGAGCTGGACGGCGCGCTCTGGCTGCACCCCGGGGACCGGCCCCGGCCGGTGGTCGTGATGCCGTCCCCGTGGACGCACTTCGGCTGGCTCCTCTACGTGGCCCAGGCAACCCGGTTCGCGCTCCGGGGGTATCACGTACTGGCCTACACCGCCCGGGGGTTCGGCCTGTCCAAGGGCAACGTCGAGGTGGCCGGCCCGCTCGACGTCCAGGACGGTGTCGCGGCGCTCACGTTCGTGTTGTCCCGGATCGACGGCGAGGCGAGCGGCGTCGGCTTCCTCGGCGACTCGTACGGCTCGGGCATCAGTCAGCTGGTGGCCGCGCACGATCCCCGGGTGACGGCGGTGGTGGCCCTGAGCACGTGGGGCGACCTGGGCGCGGCATTCTACGAGAACGAGACCCGGCACATCGCCGCGGTGGAGACCCTGCGCAAAGCCGCGGACGAGAAGCGGCTCAGCGAGGACACCCGCACCCGGTTCGACAACGTGCGCGACAACGAGGACATCGAGGGCACCCTGGAGTGGGCCAGGGAGCGCTCGCCCATCCACCACATCGAGGCGATCAACAATCGTGAGCAACCACTGCCCGTCCTGTTCGCGAACGCGTGGCACGAGACGTTGTTCCCGACCAACCAGCTGCTGACCATGTTCAACGCGTTGACCGGCCCCAAACGCCTCCTGCTGTCCATCGGCGACCACTCCGGGCCGGAGATGTCGGGCATCATCGGCCTGCCGAACCGGATCTGGGAGGACGCCCACCGGTGGTTCGACCACCACCTCCTGGGTGTCGACACCGGCATCGACCTCGAGGACGAGGTGGTCACCGAGATCATGTGGAGCAAAGCCCTGGAGGGGCAGCCGACCTGGGGCGCGGTCACCGGACGCACCGAGCGGCTGTACCTGTCCGCGCCGCAGAACGGCGGCGACGGCATCCTGTCCGACAAACCCGGCGCCGACGGGGAGGTCACCTTCGCGGCGGGTACGGACACCCCGGCCACCGTCGCGGACAAGATCATCGGCACCGGGAACGCGGAACTGGCCGGCAACCCGAAGATCTACCCGACCACCGAGATCGACCGGGCGCACGCGGGCGTGTGGGCCACCGCACCGCTCCCGGTGCCGGCCAAGCTGCGCGGCGTCCCCCGGCTGCACCTGACCTACACGGTCGACGCGGCCGAATCGACGTTGATCGCCTACCTGTTCGACGTCGACGCCGAGGACAACGCGCACATCATCACGCACGCGCCGTTCACCGAGTTGCGCGGCGAGAGCGGTCGACCGGTCTCGGTCGACATCGCGCTCCAGGCCACCGGCTACGACGTGCGGGCCGGCCACCGGGTGATGCTGGTCATCGACACGATCGATCCGTTCTACGGCGACGCCACCGACGGCGACAGCACGATCTCGCTCACCCTCTCCGACGAGGATCCGTCCCATCTGGAGCTTCCGCTGAGCTGAATCGGGCACGCCCGGCCGCCCGGCCCGTCCGGGTCGGGCGGCCGGTGCGCAAACTTCGTGGAGACATTCTCCGTGGGACGCAACTTGCCTGCCCGATAAGGAGTTTGACAGATTTTGCCGACCCCGCGAAGCCGCATTGTTCGGGACACCGCGGACGTGTGAGCGTTTGCCGATCGGGCACGAACCCGGCGGTCACGCTCGTCGGCGGTTCGCTCACGTCGCGAATTCGCGTACGACGAAGGCCGGTTCGTGGTCGAGGTCTACCTTCCACTCAAGGAGCCTCGATGAATCGCAAAACGGTGACGGCCGGGACTGTCCTGGCCGTACTCGCCGGATTGGCGGTCTCCACCACCGCACAGTCGGCGTCCGCCGACCCGTCTCCCCCTCCCGGCTCGCAGGCATTGGCGGTAGCCGCCGCCGACCAGGCCGTCTCCAGCGGTCTGGACACCCTTGCCAAGGGTCCCGACGAGCAGTATCAGCGCCAGACGGTGACCCCCTGGGTCAACGGTCTCTACTCGGTCGCGTACGAACGCACCTACCACGGCCTGCCGGTCGTCGGCGGGGACGCGGTCGTGCTGGCCGACAACCAGGGCCGGGTCCGCGCGACCCAGTCCGCCACCGGCACCCGCATAGCCGCGAAGACCACGGCCACCATCGACGCGAGCGCCGCGGAGGCGACGTCGAAGGCCCGGCTCGCCGCCGTGGACAAGGTGGAATCGCACCGCCTGGTCGTCCGGGTCAAGGACGGCGTGAGCAACCTCGCCTGGGAAACCGTGGTCGTCGGCCGTACCGCGACCGCGCCCAGCCGCCTGCACGTCTTCGTCGACGCGAGCACGGGCACGGTGCTCGACCAGATCGACGACGTGAAGGCCGGCACCGGCAACAGCCAGTGGAACGGCCCGAATCCGCTGACCATCGACACCACCAACTCGGGCGGCACCTACTCCCTGCGCGACCCGAACCGGCCGGGCCTGACCTGCGCCGACTACAGCACCGGCACGGTCTTCTCCAAGTCCACCGACTCCTGGGGCAACGGCCAGGCGTCGAGCAAGGAAACCGGCTGCGTCGACGTCATGTGGGCGGCGCAGAAGGAATGGAACATGCTCCGCGACTGGCTCGGTCGCAACGGCCACAACGGCACCGGTGGCAGCTGGCCGGTCAAGGTCGGCCTGAACGACGTCAACGCGTACTGGGACGGCTCGTCGGTCTCCATCGGCCACAACCAGGCCAACCAGTGGATCGGCTCGATGGACGTGGTCGGCCACGAGTTCGGCCACGGCATCGACCAGTTCACCCCCGGCGGTGCCGGAACCGAACCGGGTCTGGGCGAGGCCACCGGCGACATCATGGGTGCGCTGACCGAGGCGTACACCAACGAGCCCTCGCCGTACGACACCCCCGACTACACCGTCGGCGAAGCGGTGAACCTGGTCGGCCAGGGCCCGATCCGCTACATGTACAAGCCGTCCACCAACGGCGACCCCGACTGCTACAGCTCCTCGATTCCGAACACGGAGGAGCACGCGGCGGCCGGACCGCTGAACCACTGGTTCTACCTGCTCGCCGAGGGCACCAACCCGGGCGGCGGCAAGCCGACCAGCCCGACCTGCAACAGCAGCACCCTGACCGGGGTCGGCATCCAGCAGGCCGGCAAGGTCTTCTACGGCGGCATGCTCCTCAAGACCAGCGGCATGACCTACAAGAAGTACCGCACGGCCACACTCAGCTCGGCCAAGACGCTCGACGCGACCTGCGCGCTGTTCAACAAGACCAAGGCCGCCTGGGACGCGATCAGCGTGCCCGCGCAGACCGGTGACCCGACCTGCACCGGCGGTCCCGCGCAGAACGACTTCTCCATGAGCTTCAACCCGAACTCGGGTACCGTACAGCCCGGTTCGTCGATCACCGCGACCCTGGGCACGACCGTCACCTCGGGTAACGCGCAGTCGGTCTCGCTGACCGCGGCCGGGCAGCCGGGCGACGTCACCGTGGCCCTGAGCCCGAACCCGATCCAGTCCGGCGCCTCCTCGACGCTGACCGCGACGGCCGCGGCGGGCGCCGCGAACGGCACCTACGTGATCACCGTCACCGGTACCGGGCCCAACGCCACGCACACCGCCCAGTACACCCTGACCGTCGGTACCGGCGGCCCGGGCGGCGACGCGATCAAGAACGGCGGCTTCGAGGACGGCACCGCCAACTGGACGCAGAGCGCGAGCGACATCACCAACAGTTCGCAGAACGCGGCACACGGCGGCACCTGGTACGCGTGGATGATGGGCTACGGCTCCACCGCCACCGAGACCCTGTCGCAGTCCAACGTCGCGGTCCCCAACACCGCCGCACCCACGCTGAAGGTGTGGATCAAGACCACGACCCAGGAAACGGGGTCCACGGTCTACGACACGCTCAAGGTGCAGATCAACGGCACCACCCTCGCCACCTACTCCAACGTCGGCGCCACCGGTGCCTACGTGCAGCGCACGGTGAACCTGAGCGCCTACAAGGGCCAGACGGTCACCCTGCAGTTCGCGGGCGCCGAGGACTCGTCGCTGACCACCACGTTCCTCGTGGACGACGTGACGATCTCCTGACCGCGCGCGACCGATGACGGCCCTGCTTCCGGCGCCCCACGCCGGGAGCAGGGCTTTCGGGCGTACCGGGCGGGTTCGCGGGTTTGGCCGCCCGCCGATCCGGCGACCATCTCGCCCACGGTGGCCGTCCCCCGCACGTGCGGGCGCGCGGCGGCCGGATCGCCACGCCGCGCGTCTGGAGAACGATGGCCTCGAATCAGTCCGTGCCCTGGGTCGGCGCGTGGCGGGTGCTGCGCAATCCGCGGATCTGGGTGGGCCCGTCGATCATCGTCGGCCTGCTGGCGTTCCTGCTGTCGATGCTCTACATGGGCGGCATCCTCGATCCGCGCGGGGACCTGCGCAAACTGCCGATCGCCGTGGTCGACGCGGATCGCGGCGCCGGGGACGGGACGCCGAGCCTGGGCGCGCGGATCACCGCCGCGATCGCCGCCTCCCCCGGCGGCGCGGTGTCCTGGAAGCGGCTGGACGAGGCGGCGGCCCGCCGGGACCTGGCCTCGGGCAAGCTGTACGGGGCGATCCTGGTGCCGGCCGACTTCACCGCGTCGGTGGCGGCCCTGAACGCACCCGCGCCCGACCCGCCCGCGCCGACCCGCCCGGCGATCCTGGTGCTGACCAACCCGGGCGTGGGCAGCCTGGCCTCGTCGCTGGCCACGTCCATCGCGCAACAGGCCGTGCACGGCGCGTCGTTGCAGCTCGGCGCGACGCTGAGCGCGAGCGCGCCGACCGGGCCGGACACCGCCGCCGGCCGGCTGCTGCGCGCCGATCCGATCGCCGCCGTGGTGACGGTCGGCCACGGCATCGGCCCCCGCACCGGCCTGGGTCTGACCGCGTTCTACTACACACTGCTCCTGGTGCTCGCGGGCTTCCTGGGCGGCAACATCATCGGCAACATGGTCGACGTCGCACTGGGCTACGTGGCGAGCGAGATCGGCCCGTGGCGCACCGAACGACCGCTGGTGCACATCACCCGTACGCACACCCTCGCGGTCAAGTGCACGATGTCGGCGGTGTTGTCCGTGCTGACCGCCACCCTGATCATGGTGGCCACCGTCGGCATCCTGGACATGGACGCCGCGCATCTGCCGCTGCTCTGGATCTTCTCGGTCTGCGCGACCACCGCGGTCGGGATCGGCGTCCAGGCGATCAACGCGGCGTTCGGCGGGATCGGCCAGTTGGTGAGCATGTTCGTGTTCATCGTGCTGGCGCTGCCCTCGTCCGGCGCGACCATCCCGCTTCAGGCGCTGCCGCCGTTCTACCGGGTGTTGTCGGTCTTCGAGCCGATGCGCCAACTCAGCGACGGCGTCCGGGCCATCCTGTACTTCGACGCCCGCGCCGACGCGGGGCTGACCCGGGCCTGGATCGGCATCGGGTTCGGGATCGTCGCCGGACTGGTCTTCGGTTTCGCGATGACCACCTACTACGACCGCAGGCAACTGCACCGCATCCCGCCGAAGACCGAGTAGTCGGCAGCGGGTCCGGGGCGGGCTCGGCTCAGGCGGCCCGGTGCAACTCCCTGAGCATCGCGGAGATGTCCGCGTGCCCGCCCTCCACGCTCTGCAGCCCGGCGATCAGCGTGTCGACGGCCAGTTGCACGATGTCGTCGACGGGGACGTCGCCGTGGGCCGGCCAGTCCAGGCTGATCTCGTCCAGGTATCCCACCCAGCCGCGCGGCGCCGCGCGCAGGACCGGCGGCGGCGGTGTCTCGGATTCGAGGTCGAACAGTTCCAACACCAGGTCCACACCCGCCTGCCGGGCCGACTCGAAGATCCGCCGCACGTCCGCGTCGCCCAGACCGGGGCGCACGAAGCCGATGAACGTCTGGGTGTGGCTGCCGATGTACTCGAAGTGGCGCCGGACCATTGGTGGCGCCGCCGACCAAGCCGTGACCGCCCCGACCGGCAGCACGCTCCGGCGGGGGTCCGCCGGTCGGGTGCGTGCCGGTCGATCAGGGGCCCACCGCGGCCAGCCCGGCGGCGTCGCGACGAGCGGCCCGCCGGTCGTCGCCCGTTCCGGTCCGGGTCGCCCGGCGGTGCAGGGTCGCGGCCTCGCGGGCGTAGCGGTGCACCGGAAACTCGTCGGCCGCCGCGCCCAGGATCCGTACCGCCGTCGTGCTCGTCTCCATCGCGGCCTCCACGGCGACCAGTTCGGCCACCGACGCCTGGCGGGTGTACGACAGGCCGGCGTCACGGCGGCGGGCGGCGTCCAGGTACATCGCCCGGGCCGAATCGATCGCACCCGCGCATTCGGCCAGGATCCCGCGATCGGGTCGGGCGGCGCAGTCGGTCGCGATCTCCAGCGCCGCCTGGGCCAGTCCGGTCGCACACGCCGCCGCGCCGAGCCGGCCGGCGTCCAGGATCTCGAACGCGATCCGCAGGCCCCGGTCCCGCACGCCGATCAGCCGTTCGGGTTCCAGGTGCACGCCGTCCCAGTAGGCGGTGGTGGTCGGGAAGGCACGCAGCCCGAGCGACTGCTCGGGCGAACCGAAGTAGAGGTATTCGTCGGCGCCGGGCGCCAGGAAGCACGAGACGTCGGGCCGCGCCGGGCCGGTGCGGGCGAACACGGTGTGGAAGTGCGCCCGGCCGCCGTGCGCCAGCTCGACCTGGGTGCCCACCATCAGGTGACCGCCCCTGGTCCGCTCGGCCCGACAGGCCACCGCCGACGGGTCGGCGCCCACGTGCGGCTCGGCACGGCCGTGGCCGCCGATCAGCGCGCCGTCGAACATCCCCGGCAACCACTGCTCGCGCTGCGCGTCGGTGCCGTGCACGGCCGCCGGCAGGCACGCCAGTGTATGCACGTGTACCGCGTCGGCCAGCCCCACCCAGCGCGCGGCCAACTCCTCCAGGACCTGGAGGTAGACCTCGTACGGCTGGCCGCCGCCCCCGTAGCGCACGGGGTAGGGCAGCCCGCAGAGCCCGGCCCGGCCGAGCGTGCGGAACAACCCCGTGGGGTAACGCGCCTCGGCCTCACAGGCGCCGGCCCGAGGCGTGAGCTCCCGATCCGCGAACGCCCGCGTGCGGGCGATCAGGTCATGGGCGGCATCAGAGGGGAGCAAACGGTCGACAGGCACGGGCGCCTCCCAGGGCCGACGGACGGCCCGGCCAGAAATCCGGGTCGGACGCCGAAACCCGCACGACACCCCCCGCACCGGAGCCGCCCGAACCAACCCCGGGAAGCCCGGGACACGTGGGCACGGTAGAGCGCCGGCCCCCACCCACGGATCGTCCACCACGACAAACCCGACCCCCCTCCTTCGTCGCCCCCACCCACCGCCGGCCCCGGTCCCACCCGCCCCCGCGCCTGCGCAGGCCCCCGTCCCGCCTCCGCGAGCCCTCGCCGCGGTGCCCGTGGGCCCTTGTCCGTCCCCGGGGGTGTGCGCGAACGTTCGGAGGGGGTGTGTCGTCGTGGCTTTGTGCCCGGTTACGGAAACCATCGACAGCATTGGTCATTCGGACGAAGCACTCGGTGCGCGCCGCCGCCTAGCGTCGCTGACACACCGACCGGAAGGATTCGACATGGGTTCCGACCTGCACACCCGCGCCGTCGTCGCGGATACGCACAACGACCTGTTGATGGCGGTGGTCGAGCGACCACCCGGACGTTGGGCGAGCTTCTTCCGCGAGCAGTGGTTGCCGCAACTCCGCGAGGGCGGGGTGGACGTACAGGTGCTGCCGGTCTTCGTGGACGACCAGTTCCGGCCCGAGGGCGCGCTGCGCCGCACGCTGCGCATGGTCGAGTGCGCGCATGCCATCGCCGAGGGCAATCCGGACGACGTGCGCCTGTGCCTGAACGGCGACGACATCGACGCGGCGCTGGCCGAGGGCCGGATCGCCCTCGTCCTGGCCTTGGAGAGCGCCCCCGGCGTGGACGCCGACCTGGAGCTGTTCCGCACCCTGTACCGCCTCGGCGTCCGGGTCGCCTCGATCGCGCACTGGGGTCGCTCCCCGCTCGGCGATGGCAGCGGCGAGGACGCCACCGGCAGCCGGCTCACCCACGCCGGCGTCCAGGCGCTGCGCGAGATGGAGCGCCTGGGCATCGTCTTCGACATCTCCCACCTGGGCGCCTCCGGCGTCGCACACGTATTGCAGGAGGCCACCCGCCCGCTGCTCGCCAGCCACTCGGCGGCCCGGGCGCTGTGCGACCACCACCGGAACCTGACCGACGAGCAGATCCGGGGCGTGGCCGCCACGGGCGGTGTCGTGTGCGTCAACTTCGTGCCGGACTTCCTGAGCACCGAGCGCGCCGAGCAGACCATCGACCGCGTCGTGGACCACATCGAGCATGTGATCGGCGTGGCCGGCATCGACCACGTCGGGATCGGCCCCGATTTCCTGCGCGAGGTGCTGGCCGACATCACCCCGCCGTGCTGCGAGGGCGTCGACTACACCGGCGTGGACACCTCGACCACCCTGCCGGGCCTGGACGGTCCGGCCGAACTCCCCGCACTGACCGAGGCGTTGGTCTCGCGCGGCTTCGGTGAGAAGGAGATCATGGCGATTTTGGGCGGCAACGTACAGCGGCTGTTCCGCGCCGAGTTGGGGCGGGCCCGATGACCGGCCCGACGACCGACCCCACAGGCGCCACGGGCGCCGTCTCCGCCTTCGACACCGACGCCATGCTGGCCGATCTGGCCGAGCTGGTCACGTGCGAGTCCTTCTCCGCCGACCTGGCCGCGGTCGCCCGCAGCGCCGAGGTGGTCGCCGCGCAGGGCGCGCGCCTGCTCGGCGCCCAACCGCGCCGGATCGTGCTCGAAGGCGTGACCCACCTCCAGTGGACCTTCGGCACCCCGCGCGTATTGCTGGTCGGCCACCACGACACGGTGTGGCCGATGGGCTCGCTGATTACCCATCCGTGGTCGGTGCGCGACGGGATCGCCCGAGGGCCGGGGTGCTTCGACATGAAGGCCGGCCTGGTCCAGATCTTCCACGCGCTCGCCTCCCTGGACTCGCTCGAGGGGATCGGCGTGCTGATCACCGGCGACGAGGAGGTCGGCTCGACCAGCTCGCGAGAGCTGATCGAGGACGCCGCACGGGGCTGCGCGGCCGCGTTCGTGCTGGAGGCGTCCGCCGACGGCGGCGCGCTCAAGACCGCGCGCAAGGGCGGCTCGCAGTACGAACTGATCGTGCACGGCAAGGCCGCGCACGCCGGTCTGGAGCCGGAGAAGGGGATCAACGCCGCCATCGAGGCCGCGCACCTGGTGCTCGCCCTCGACGGCCTGGCCGACGTGGTCGACGAAGGCGCGACGGGCGACTGGCGCACCACGGTGACCCCCACCGTGGTGCGGGCGGGCGCGGTGTCCAACACGGTGCCGCCGCACGCGGCGGTGACGGTCGATGTACGGGTGCCCACGCGCAAGGCGCAGGACCGCGTCGACGAGCTGATCCGCGCGCTACCCACGACCGTGCCGGGTGCCCGGGTCGAGGTGTTGGGCGGCGCCAACCGCCCGCCGCTGGAGGACACTTCCTCGCGCGCGCTGTTCGACCTCGCCGGCCTGACCGCGGCCCACCTGGGCCTGCCGCCGCTGCGCTCCGCGGCCGTCGGCGGCGCCTCCGACGGCAACTTCACCGCCGGCATCGGCTGCCCCACCCTCGACGGCCTGGGCGCCGTCGGCGGTGGCGCGCACGCCGACCACGAACACGTGATCGTGGCCGAACTGGGCCCGCGTGCCGCGCTGCTCGCGGGCCTGATCGACGCGGTGCGGCGATGAGCGCCCCCGTGCTCAGCGCCCCGGCCATCCGGGAGCTGCACGAGCTCGACGAACTCGAGGCCGTCTGCGCGCTGTTCTGCGAGATCTGGGGCACGCCGGCGAACAACCCGCCGATCAACGTGGAGCAGATGCGCGCGTTGTCGCACGCGGGCAACTACGTCGCCGGCGCCTACGCCGACGGCCGGCTCGTCGGCGCGACGGTCGCCTTCTTCGGCGCGCCGATCGCCCGCACCATGCACTCCCACATCACCGGCGCGCTCCCCGGCCACGCGGCGGGCCTGGCGCTGAAGCTGCATCAGCGCGACTGGGCTCTCGATCGCGGCCTGCACCGGATCACCTGGACGTACGATCCGCTGATCGCCCGCAACGCGCACTTCAACCTGGCCAAGCTCGGCGGTGTGATCGACGCCTACCTGCCCAACTTCTACGGCACCGTGGACGACGCGATCAACGCCGGCACCGACACCGACCGCGCCATGGTCGGCTGGGACCTGGCCGGCCCGCGCGTGGCCGCCGCGGCCCGCCGCGAGTCGATCCCGGTGGTCGTACCGCCCGGCGCGGTGGCCGCGCTGACCGACCGCGACGGCCGGCCCGTGCTCGGCCGCACCGACGCCGAGGACCTGCTCGTCGGCGTCCCGGCGGACATCGAGAAGTTGCGGCACACCGACCCGGCCATGGCCCGGGACTGGCGACTCGCGCTGCGCGAGGTGCTGGCCGGGTTGCTCGCCGACGGCGCCCGGGTGACCGGCTTCCACGGCCGGTCTCGATACGTCCTCACCCGCGGGCCGGTCGCATGACCTGCCACCGAACCACCTCGAACCGATCAGGAGTCCAGGCACCATGAAGATCAACGCAATCGAACTGCGCCGGATCGCGATGCCGCTGCGCGCGCCGTTCCGCACCTCCTTCGGCGTCGAGACCGCCCGCGACATCGTGCTGGTGCGCGTGGTCACCCCCGAGGGGGAGGGCTGGGGCGAGTGTGTGGCGATGTCCGAGCCGCTGTACAGCTCGGAGTACGTGGACGCCGCACTCGACGTGCTCAAGCGCTTCCTGATCCCCGCGCTGCCGGAAAAGGTGGACGCGCGGGCGGCGAAGCGGGCGATGAAGCCGTTCAAGGGCCACCGGATGGCGAAGGCGGCGCTGGAGACGGCCGTGCTCGACGCGCAACTGCGGGTCTCCGGCGAGTCGTTCGGCTCCTTCCTGGGCGCGTCGCGCGATCGGGTGCCGTGCGGGGTGTCCGTGGGCATCATGGACTCGATCCCCGAACTCCTGGAGTCGGTAAGCGAGTTCGTCGAGGAGGGCTACGTCCGGATCAAGCTGAAGATCGAGCCGGGCTGGGACCTGGCGCCGGTGCGCGCGGTGCGCGAGCGGTTCGGCGACGACCTGCTGCTCCAGGTGGACGCGAACGCCGCGTACACCCTGGCCGACGCCCGGCAACTGGCCAAGCTGGACGACTTCGACCTGCTGTTGATCGAGCAGCCGCTGGCCGACGACGACCTGGTGCAACACGCCGCGCTGGCCAAGCAGTTGAAGACCCCGGTGTGCCTGGACGAGTCGATCGAGTCGGTCGAGCACGCCGCCGCCGCGATCACTCTCGGCGCGGCCTCGATCATCAACATCAAGCCGGGCCGGGTCGGCGGCTACCTGGAGGCCAAGGCCATCCACGACCTGTGTGTGGCGCACGGCGTGCCGGTCTGGTGCGGCGGCATGTTGGAAACGGGCCTGGGCCGCGCCGCGAACGTCGCCCTCGCCGCGCTCCCCGGCTTCGTGCTGCCCGGCGACACGTCGGCCTCGCGCCGCTACTTCGCCACCGACATCACCACGCCGTTCGAACTCGCCGACGGACACCTCGACGTGCCCACCGGCCCGGGTCTGGGCATCGACCCGATCCAGGACATCCTGGATTCGGTGACCACGTCCAGCGAGTGGATCAAGTTCTGAGACGTCGGGAGCCTTCCCCGAGCGCTCGCTGAACGACCCGCGGCGCCCGGACGATCGACCGGTCGTCGGATCACCATCCGATCCGACGACCGGATCGTCCGGGTGCTTCGGCATGCGCATCGGGCGCCGAACGCGCCCACCGGCCCCGGCGCGGGCCCGCCATCCGCATCATGAGACACGTTGGACGAGGCGTGGCGGGTGTGCGAACTTCGATGTCATGCGGCGTCGGGCGATTATTACCGACGGCGTGCCGACACCGGGCTGACCAGGACGAACCATTCCCTGCGGCCCACCGTCCGCACGCAGACCTCTCGCGCTTCGCGAGGGGTCTTTCTGTTTTCTCCGACGGTTCGCATCGAAACCGCGCACCCTCCCCACCCACGACAGGAGCACAGCGACCCATGGTCGACGACGGCACCCAGGTCCTCGATGTCGCTCGGTACGCCCCACCCGCCCAACGGCTCGGCCCACCGGACCGGTCCCAAACCGCCGAACCGGAGATCGCCCACCTGGTGGCCCGCATGCGCCATCACCAAGGCTCGCTGGCCCGGGTCGCCTCCGTCCTCAACAACCACGGCGTCCACCGACTGACCTACACCTCGACGGACCTCGGCGCCGCCACGGTCGAGGTGAGCGTGCATCCGCGCGATGCCGCCCGGGTCGAGGCCAGACTGCGCCGACTGGTGGAAGTCACCGAGGTGACGCGCCTGTCGGCCGACTGACGCGCGCCGCCGTCGGACCCGTGGCCCCGCCCACACCCGGGTGGGGTCACGCCGATTCCCGGTTTGTCACCCGACTGGGCCTTGCGCCGGGTATGTACGGTTGGCCAGCGTGTAGGGGCGCGCGCGACTGGGACAAGCATCGCGTCGTGGCGAGCGGCCGACCCCCGTGGGCGTGTTCGTCCCGGCGGCGAGGACGCACGACGGCGACGGGAGTGTTGTGAGCGACCGCAACGGCAGCGGCAGGACGGGCGATGCGATCGTCCGGCTACGGATCCACCCGGCCATCGGCATCGCGCGTGTGGGCAACAGCACGCGCCCCGACGGCTGGTTCCTCGGTCCCGAGACGCCGAACCCGCCGGTGTCCCCGGCGGGTTCGTTCAAGGATCCCGACGGCGCGATCAAGCGGCAGGCGGCCCGGTTCCGGCTGTACGGCTACACCGCCGACGGCCGGGTGGTGCGCGAGGTGACCACCGCCGACCCGGGCACCAGGATCACCTGGGGCGTGCACGTGGCCAACCGCAAGGCCGGCTGGTACGAGTTCCATCTGCCGCTGGACATCCCCGACTCCCGCGACCCGGCGGCCAAACCATCGGTGCGGCGCAACCCCCGGGTGGCCGACCGGGGTTCGCTGGTGATCGACCCCGGCCGCAAGACCCTCGACGCGGCGAGCGGCGCGACCGTGCCGTTCACCGGCGGCCGATTCCTGGGCCGGGTCGACGTCCCGCTGGGCGAGATGCACGCGGACGAGGCGGGCCGGTTGGTGGTGCTCGGTGGGCACGGCACGTCCGGCTCCCCCGACCACACACCACTGAACTCGGTCACCAACAACGACGGTTGGTACGACGACATCTCCGACGGGCCGGTCACCGCGATGGTCACCGTCGACGGCATGCCGATCCCGGTGGATCCGGCGTGGGTGGTGGTCGCGCCGCCGAACTTCGCACCCGAGGTACGCACCCTGCGGACGCTGTACGACCTGCTCTTCGACGTGTTCGTCTCGACGGGGCAACTGCCCTTCCCGGAGCGGGTTTCCTTCGGCGAGCACATCGAGCCGATCCTGCGCCGGTTCTGCGAACTCCAGTGGGTCAACGCGGGGTTCGCCGCGCAGTTCGGGTGGGCCGGCCCGGAGCACTTCCTCGATCCGGACAACCTGGCCAGGCTCGGGAGCCCGGCGGCCAAGTATCGCGAGTTGCGCCGGCAGGTGTACACGGCGCTGCGCGACTACGGCCGCGACGACAAGTCGCCGATGCCGTGGCCGTGGTTGTACGGGGACGGCATGGCGAGTGTGCCGCGCACGGTGCGGCAGTACATGACGTTGTCCCCGACCCAGGACCGGCTGCTGCTCGCGTGGTCGCGGGGCGAGTTCGATCCGGCGCCGTTCCCGGGCTACCCCGCGAGGGTGGAGGACGCGTCGCCGGCCGCGCAGCCCGGGTTGTTGGATCGGGCCGCACTGGACTTCTGTGTGGCCGACGCGTTCCATCCGGGGATCGAGGTGACCTGGCCGATCCGGCACGCGTCGATGTTCGCCGAGCCGTTCCGGATCCTGCCGCGTGCCGAGGGCACGCCCGATCCCGACTACGGCGACACGCTGACCCCGGACAAGGCGCTGGCCGCCGACGGGCCGTTGCACGCGCAGGGCCCGGGCGACCTGAGCCGCTGGATGGCGGTGCCGTGGCAGACGGACACCGCCGGGTGTCGGGCCGGGTACGAGTCGCAGGCCGGGCTCGGGCCGCGCTACGACCCGTACGTGCCCACGTTCTGGCCGGCGCGCGTGCCGAACCATGTGCTGAAGCAGAGCGACTACGAAAAAGTCAACCGCCCGGACGGCGACGGCTCGGCGGACCGTGAGGCCGCCTTCGCACACCGCGTGGTGTGGTTGCGCGGCCTGACCGGGACCACCCCGCAGGAGCAGCGCCGGCAGATGGTGGACGGCTGGTACAAGCTGGGCATCGTCGAGACCCGCCCCTACACCGTCGACGACGGGCGTTTCCCGAAGGTCATGCAGGTCGAATCGACGCCCGAGCCGCCGTTCGATCAGGCCGCCGACACCCACAACCTGGTCAACGTGCACGTCCCGGCGCGGACGGAGGTCGAGACGGCGACCGCGGCCGTGCTCGAGGCGACCGGGCACGACCCGGCGGAGGTGACGGTGGGCTACGTCGACAACATCGACCCCTACCTGGACACCCCGTGACCGGGGCCGGGGCGCCGCCCGGCCGTCGGCGCCACGAGGTGATCGTGGCGGGCGGCGGTCCGGCCGGCGCCTCGGCCGCGATCACCCTGGCCCGGGCCGGTCGTTCGGTCCTGCTCGCCGACGCGGGTTCCGGGCCGCCGGCGATCGGCGAGGCGCTGCCGGCGGCCGCGGGGCGGCTGTTGGCCGACCTGGGCGTGGCGAAGCGTGTACCGGGGCCGGGCCACCTGCCCTGCCACGCCACGCGGTCCGTGTGGGGTTCGGCGCACCCGGTCACGGTGTCGGGCATCGCCGACCCGTACGGATCCAGCCGGCACCTGGACCGCGCCCTGTTCGACGCACGGCTGCGCGAGGGCGCCCGGACGGCGGGCGCGGAGGTCGCCGAGCACACGCGGGTCGGCGCGCCGACGCGGCGACCCGACGGCACGTGGTCGGTACCGCTGCACCGCGGCGATCGGCACGAAGCCGCGCTCTGCGACCGGCTCGTGGACGCGACGGGTCGTCGCGCCGGTATCGCCACCGGCGTCGGCGGCGCCCACCGCCAAACCCGGGACGCGCTGGTCGCGCTGCACCTGACGCTGCCGAACGTCCCCGCCTCGTACACCGACGCAAGCACCCTGGTCGAAGCCGCCCCCGACGGCTGGTGGTACACCGCCCTCGTCCCCGGCAGCCGACTCCTGCTCGCCTACTTCACCGATGCCGACGCACCAATCCACGGGCCCGGCAGGGACGTTGCCTTCCGTGCCCACCTCGCCGAGACCACCCACACCGCCGCCCGAGTGGCCGCCGTGCCCTTCCCCCGCGACCTGGCCCCACGCCGCGCCCCCGCCCACGGCGCGCACCTGGACCGCGTCGTCGGCGACGGCTGGATCGCGGTCGGCGACGCCGCCGTAGCCTTCGACCCACTCTCCTCCCAGGGCATCCTCACCGCCCTGTACACCGGCCTGACCGCCGCCGAGGCACTCCACGCGAGCCTGGCGGGCGACCCGAACGCCCTCGACGTATACCGGGATCGCATCACCACCCTGCTCGACGCCTACCACCGCAACCACAGCGACGCCTACGCCGCCGAACAACGCTGGGCCGACCGTCCCTTCTGGCGCCGACGCCAATCCGCGGGCCAGGTCGCCGGCCGTTGTTGACTGATGTGTACAGAACTGGTTGGCGTCCTCCCATGAGCAGGCCACGCGAGTTCGACGACCAGGCCGTCATCGACGCCGCGATGGCGGTGTTCTGGGAGAAGGGCTACGAAGCGACCACCACGCAGGACCTGTGCGCCCGCACGGGACTCGGCCGGGGCAGCCTGTACAACGCCTTCGGCAGCAAACACCGGCTGTACGAGGAGTCGGTGCGCCGCTACGGCCGCACCCTGGCCGAGGCGCAGGTGGCGATGCCGGCCGAGCCGGGCGGCTCGGTCCGGGAGCGGCTGCGGGACCTGCTGCTGGGGATGATCGACCTCGACCTGGCCGACCCCGGCCGGCGCGGCTGCCTGGCGCTCAACGCCGCGACCGAGCCGAGCGGGCGCAGCGAGATGGTCGCGGACCTGGCACCACGGGGAAGCCAAATATGCGCTCGATACGACCCGAAGTCCCACCCGCCGTACTGGCCCTGATGTTGTGCGTGTTCGGCGTCACCACCGGCGAGTTCGTGATCCCCGCGTCCACGGCGGCGCCGGGCAAGCAGGCGTCCACGGTGTCCACGCTGGTCTTCGGGATGAACCTGTCGATGATCCTGGGCGCGCCTCTGGGCACGCTGATCGGCAACACGTTCGGCTGGCGGTCCACGTTCTTCGCCATCGCGGCGTGCTGTGCGCTGGGGCTGGCCCTGGTGTGGCGGCTGGTTCCGGACATACGCGACGCCGTGTCGGCGGGCTCGGCGGTCGCCGAACTGCGGGTGTTCCGCAGCCCGGACGTGCGCTGGGCGATCGCCGTCACCGCCGTCGTCAACGCCGGACTGCTCGCCGTGTTCACCTACTTCGCGCCGCTGCTCACCGATGTCGCGCACTTCGCGGAGGGATCCGTACCGATCCTGCTACTGACGTACGGCGTGGGCGCGGCGGTCGGCAACATCGTACCCCCGTTACCTTTTTCGTGGTCCTGAAATGGGGCTCCTGGCCTCCGGGTCCGGCATGGCTTTTGCCCCCTGTCGAACGCATGACCTGGGGGGTGG
>NZ_JBIRUB010000016.1:146033-185570 GCF_044334985.1 Embleya sp. NPDC020630 | reverse complement strand
GATCACCCCGGGTCATGCCGTCCGGTCTACCGCATTTCCCCGGACGCCGAGGCCGGAATGACCCGATCGTGATCCGAACTCAGAACAGGCCCTAGGCCCTGTCCGGCGGATCTTGGCGGGGCCGCATCGACCGGGCGACCCCGCCGTGCCCCTCCCCGAGGCGGGAATCCCCTCACGGAGGGGCGCGGTCGGAGCGAGGGTCCCTCAACCCTGGGGCGGTGCGGAACCCGCTCGGTCGGTGTGTCCGTCGTCTTCCACATGACGAGGGGGATTCCGTCGCGCGGGCAGGTTGGGGAGCCACCGCGCAGCGATGAGTCGGGGGGCCTGTCCTTCCGTGTGTCGGGGCCTACCCAGGTTTTGGGTCCCGACGGACGCGCGTTGAACATCGGACCCAGGCGGCAGCGGGAGTTGCTGACCCTGCTGCTGCTCCGGCCGGGGGTGGCCGTGCCGGTGGAGCGCCTGGCCGAGGAATTGTGGAACGGGCGTCCGCCGCCCGGGGCCCGGTCCACGCTGCACGCCTATCTGTCCGGCCTGCGCCGGGTGTTGGAGCCGGGGCGGCGGGCGCCCTACCGCCTGTTGACTACGCGCGATGACTCCTACGCCCTGGACGTGCCGGCCGGGAGCCTGGACGTGGCGCGGCTGTGCGCGCTGACCGACGCGGGGCGCGCGGCCGGTGCGGTGGGGGCGTACGAACGGGCGGACGAACTGCTGGGCGAGGCACGCCTGTTGTGGCGGGGCGAGCCGTTCGCCGAGCTGGCCGACCACGACGCGGCCGAGTCCGAACGGGCCCGGCTGGTCGAGGAGTACACCTCGCTGCGCGAGGACGCGGCCGAGTACCGGTTGGCGATGGGCGCGCACGCGTCGGCGATCGGCGACCTGATGTCGCTGGTCCGGGCGCACCCGCTGCGGGAGCGGCCGAGGGCGCAACTCGTGCTCGCCCTCTACCGATCCGGCCGGCAGGCGGAGGCGCTGCAGGTCCTGGAGGCGGGTCGCCGGTTGTGCGCGGAGGAACTCGGCCTGGATCCGGGCCCGCGCCTGCGCGACCTCCAAGCAGCCATCCTGCGCCAGGACCCGGCGCTGAGCGCGCCCCCGCGTCCACCGGCGCCCGCGCCGATCTGCGGGCACCGCCGCCCCCTCGTGGGCGGCCGGGCCCATCACCCGCGCCCGCACCGGGATTCGCCGCACCGACGACGCTAGGGCGTGTCTTCACTGCTCCCGGCGACCGAAAACGGACGGGTGGTGTCCGAGGCCGCGAGCCTCGGACACCCTCGCCCACAACCTTCACACACAGCCTGTGGACAACCTTGTCTTCAGCCTTCGTCGACCACGGGCGGCTCGGGTGGGTCGGTGCGGTGGAAGTGGAACGTGCAGTGGGTGTCGCCGTGGCCGATGGTGCCGACGCGGTCGAAGCGCAGACCGTGTCGGTTCGGGTCGATGGCCCGGATCCAGTTCAGGTCGAAGGCGCACATCGCGGGCGTCAACTCCGGGGCGGAATTGGCGACCAGCACGTCGTGGTAGAAGCAGCGGTGGATGTCGAGGAGGTAGCGCCGATCGTCGTCCGCCGGGCGAACGAAGGTGAAGGTCCGGCCGAAGGACTCCTCCTCGCGGGACTTCGACAGCGCGACGATCGCCGCGAACGGGTCGGGCGCGGCATCGAGCATCGCCGCGGTGGCCGCCTCCGTGATCGCGCCGAGCGGTTCGACGATCGCGTCCCGGACGAGGGCGACGGCGTCGTCGCGATCCAGGTGCGGCCGCAGGATCCGGTACGCCGCGACCAGCGCGAGGGTGATCCGCAGGTTGTGCCGGGACGGCTCGTCGTCGATCAGATGCGCGTTGGCGACTTGGAGTTCGCGGTGCAGCGCGGTCAGATCGTCCGTGAGGCACTCCGGCAGGCCCCGCTCGCGAACCGCGTTCGCGATGTGCGCGACGAATGCCTCCAGCACGAGCGTGGTGTCCCGCTCGGCGTCGGGCGTGTACCCGCCGTCGCCGAAGGTGTCGTGGTCGGTGGTCATCATGGTCCTTCCGAGACAGGCTCGGATGCGGGAACACGACCGCACACCGCCGCGCCGAACCCGCATGCCGAGCGAGCCCGACAGCACACTCCACCGACCGACCCGGCGCTGACGAACTTCCGCGTGCAGATGGCGTATTGCCGGCACAAGGCTACGACGTCCGGCCGGCTGCGGGTCAGTCGGCCCAGGTGTAGCCGACATAGTTCTCGGCCAGCGCGGCCATCGCCGCATCGGAGTCGGCCACATACGCCAACTGCGCCTCCTGGCACCGCCGTTCGAACGCGTCCGCATCCCCACGCGCATGCAACAACGTCGTCATCCAGTACGAGAACTGCTCCGCCCGCCACACCCGTCGCAGACACGCGTCGCTGTAGCCGTCGAGCCCCGCCCGCGACCCGGCCAGGAAGAACTCCTCACACGCCCGCGCCAGCACCCGCACGTCCGCCATCGCGAGGTTCAACCCCTTCGCCCCCGTGGGCGGCACGATGTGCGCCGCGTCGCCCGCCAGGAACAGCCGCCCGAAGCTCATCGGCTCGGCCACGAAGCTCCGCATCGGGGTGATGCTCCGCTCCCTGATCGGCCCCTCGTCCAGCGTCCAGCCCGGCAGCGCCAACCGCTCGCGCAACTCCGCCCAGATCCTCTCGTCCGGCCAGTCGGCGAGATCCGCGTCCGGGTCCACCTGGAGATACAGCCAGCTCACCGCACGCGAGCGCATGCTGTGCAGCGCGAACCCCCGCTCGCTGTAGGCGTAGATCAGATCGTCGGTGGACGGCGCCACATCCGCCAGGATGCCCAGCCACGCGAACGGATGGACCCGCTCGTGAATCTTCAGCACATCCGCCGGAATCGCCCCGCGCGAGACCCCGTGGAACCCGTCGCACCCCGCCACCAGGTCGCACTCCAGCACCTCCTCCACACCGTCGCGCAGGAACCGCACACGCGGCGCGTCGCCGTCGATGCCCTCGATCGTGGTCACCGGCGCGTCGAAATACATCCGCGCTCCCTCGGCGACCCGCTTCGCGATCAGGTCCTTGACGATCTCGGTCTGCCCGTACACGGTCACCGACCGCCCCCCGGTCCGACTCGGGAAGTCGATGTGCCGGTCCCGACCGGCGAAGCGCAGATGGATCCCGTGGTGGACCAGCCCCTCACGATCCAGCCGGTCCGCCGCGCCGGCCTCGCGCAGCACGTCGACCGTGGCCTGCTCCAGCATGCCCGCCCGCTGCCGGCCCTCGCAGTACGCGCGATCGCGCGCCTCCAGCAACACCGCGTCGATCCCACGATCGTGCAGCAGTTGCGACAGCAGCAGACCCGCAGGCCCCGCACCGATGATCGCGACCCGTGTCCGCATCCGCCCGCTCCTCGTCCCGCCCTACCCGATCCGCCTCAGGCTCGCCCATCGTGGGCCCGGCCGGGCCGCCCGCCTTCCGGTGGCCGGAAGCCGGTGCCCCCGGTCGAGTTTGCTCGGCGCGGACCCGGCAAGGGATGGGATGTCGAGCACGGGCGGATACCTCCGCTATGCGGAGTGCATCCGCTGTTCCACCGAATGGCACGATCCGAGACCCGACACTTCTGGAGTCCCCCGTGAACACGGCAGCGACCATCGTCCTGATCGTGGTGATCGTCGTCCTCCTCGCCGGCGCGGCCGTCCTCGTGGGCCGCCCGATGATGCGACGCAAGCACCTGCAAGACCGCTTCGGCCCCGAGTACGACAAGGCGGTCGAACAGTACGGCGACCGACGCGTGGCCGAACGCCACCTGGCCGATCGCGAGCGCAAGCACCGGGACCTCGACCTCAAGCCCCTGGAGCCGGCCGCGCGTGAGCAGTACGCCACCGAGTGGACCAACGTCCAGGAACGGTTCGTGGACGCCCCCGGCGACGCGGTGGCCGAGGCCGACGCGCTGATCACCCGGCTGATGCACGAGCGCGGCTACCCGACAGGCGCACACGACACGCGGATCGAACTGCTGTCCGTGGAGCACGGCCACACCCTCGAGCACTACCGCCAGGCGCACGAGATCGCCCGACTCAACGAGGCCGGCCGCGCCGAGACCGAGGACCTGCGCCAGGCGATGATCCACCACCGGGCCCTGTTCGACGACCTGCTGGGGCAGACGTACCGCCCCCGCAACAGCGCCACGTCCAGGGGCACGCACGACCATCGGACCGGCACGACGGACCCGACGGGGACGAGCGGTACGACCACGACACCGGCCGGATACGACACGCGGGCACCCCGATTCGACACCACGAAGCCGGAGACCCGCTGACCGGGTGCACACCCGGGTAGGCATGGACAAAACGGAAGACGAATCGGAAGACCGACCACACCGGAGCGGTCCCGAACGGGGGACGCTCGGAAGAACGGCGCCACGGCCAGTCGTACCGGACGAGAGGACCCAGACCGATGCGCAAGACGAACTCACCCAACGCGCCGGGTACTTCCGGCGCACCGCCGGAAGACGCGCCCGTCGTCGAGCGCGACGACCGCGACCGCGCCGCCCGCCAGGCCCGGATCACCGACGGCGCAGGCCCCGTCCCGCCCGCGCCCGCCGACCCGCCGCCGGCGCCCCCGGCCCCGGTCGCCGACCTCCCGCATCGACAGCACGACGAGGCGGAGCCGTACGGGACCTCGGTCCTGCCGGCGCGCGGCACGGGCAAGAGCGGCACGGCCGCAGCCGCGGCCGGTGCCGGGACGCGGAGTGCGAGCGGTCGTCAGCCCGCCGCCCGGCGCACCCCCGCGCGCCGCACGGTCACCGACGACGCGCTCGTCGACCGGAACACCGGCGACGAGTTGAACGCCCGCTTCCGGGACACCCTGTCGACCTTCGTGGACAGCCCCGCCGAAGCGGTCTCCGACGCCGACGAGGTGACCGCGCAGGTGGCCAAGCTGGCGACCGACGCCATCCAGGCCCGGCGCGCCGAGCTGGAGCGGCTGCGGCGCGAGGCCGGGGACGATACCGAGCAACTGCGGCTCGCCCTGCAGAAGTACCGGGCCTTCGTACAGGTGATGCTCAAGCTCTGAGGACGTGAGCACCGATGGGGACTGTCACCCACGTGGGTAACAGTCCCCACCCGCGCCCTCGTCCGCGTCGGCGCCGATGTCCCCGCTCCCGGACCAGTGCAGCGCCACGTCCCGCGACAGTGCCCGGGCCGCCGTGGTCACCGTCGGCACCAGCCGCCGCAGGTCGGCCGTACGCCGCCCGGTCACCAGGGACAACGCCGCGATCACCGTGTCGTGCCGATCCCGGATCGGCGCAGCCACCGAGTGCGCGCCGACCGTCATCTCCCCCGACGTGGTGGCCACTCCGGTGCGCCGGACCTCGGCCAGGCACACACGCAGCCGCTCCGGATCGGTGATGGTGCGCTCGGTGTGCGCGTCCAACGGCTGTGCCAACACCCGCTCGCGCAACTGCCGGGGCGCGTAGGCGAGCAAGACCTTGCCGACCCCGGTGGCGTGCAGCGGCAGTTCCACACCCACCCGGGTGACGATCGGCATCGAGCGGGTGCCGCGCAGGCGTTCCAGATACAGCGCCTTGCCGTCGCGCAGCACCGCGAGCTGCACGTTCTCGTGGGTCGCCTCGTACAGGTCCTCCATGTGCGGCAGCGCCAGATCGCGCAGATCGGTCGCGGCGTGCGCCTGCGCGCCGATGTGCCACAGCTTGACCCCGACCCGATACGACCCGTCGTCCAGCCGCTCCAGAAAACCCCCGCCGACCAGCTCGGCGACCAGGCGATGCCCGGTGGCGAGCGCCAGATCGGCCCGACGGCACACTTCCGTCAGGGACAACCGGCCGTCCCCGGCCGCGAACGCGCCGAGGATGGCCATCACCTTGCCGGTCACCGTGACGGGCGTCATCGGCGGCCCTCCCTCACTCGCCCAGCTCGGCCCGGACCCGCTGCGCCACCGCGAAGGCGCTGTTGGCCGCCGGCACGCCGCAGTAGATCGCGGTCTGCAACAGCACCTCCTTGATCTCGTCCCAGCTCAGGCCGTTGGTCCGGGCCGCCTTCAGGTGCATCGCGAGTTCGTCGAGGTGGTGGCCGGCCACCAGGGCGGTGAGGGTGACACAGCTGCGGGTACGGCGGTCCAGGCCGGGCCGGGTCCAGATCTCGCCCCACGCGTAGCGGGTGATCAGGTCCTGGTAGTCGGCGGTCAGTTCGGTGGTACCCGCGACCGCCCGATCCACATGCGCGTCGCCCAGCACCTCGCGCCGCACCCGCATCCCGTCGGCGTGGCTCATCCCCGTACCCCCGCCGTCAGGTGCGCCAGCATCGCCGAGGTGACCGCCTCGGCCTGCTGGATGTTCGCCAGGTGCGCGGCGTCCGCGACCTCCACCAGTGTCGCGTCGGGGATGCCGGCGGCCAGCTCGCGGGCGTGTTCGAGCGGCGTGGACGGGTCCCGCTCGGCGCCGATCACCAGCGTGGGCGCGCTGATCCGGCCCAGTTCGGCGCGCAGGTCGTAGCCCGCGAGCGCGTCGCAACAACCGGCGTAGCCCTCCGGTGGGCAGGCGTACAACATCTCGAGGATCCGCCGCACCGCGGCCGGCTCCCGCTCGATGTACTCCGGGGTGAACCAGCGCCGGATCACCGTGTCGGCGAGTTGCCGCATGCCCTGCGCGCGCACCGTCGCGGCCCGCTCCCGCCAGCCCTCGGGCTCGCCGAATCGCGCCGAGGTGCAACACGCGATCAGCCCGGTCAGCCGCTCGGGATGACGCACGCCCATCCACAGGCCGACCGCGCCGCCGAGCGAGACCCCGGCGTAGGCGAACCGCCTGATCCCGTACGAGTCGGCCAGCGTCAGCACGTCGCCGACCAGGTCGGCGATCGAGTCGGTGCCCGGTACCGGGTGCGAGCGACCGTGTCCGCGCAGGTCGTAGCGCAGCACCCGGTGCTCCCTGGACAACTCCGGGATCTGCGCGTCCCACATGCCCAGTTCGGTGCCGAGCGAGGGGCCGAGGATCACCACCGGGGCGTCGGCCGGGCCGTCGAAGCGGTGGTTGAGCGTGGCGATCGTCATGTGACCTTCTCTTGGAACCGGAACACGGTGCGGTGGTGCGCGAGCGCCCGATCGATCAGGGCCGGGGTGGAGCCGAGATGGCCGGCGGGGTCGAACAGCGTCTCGTCGGCCTCCCCCAGCACATCACGAAGGTGCCGGCCGGTTCGCGCCGAGGTCCGGGAGGCGTCGGTGAGCAGCCGGCGAGCCTGCGTCGCGCCGTGCTCGGCGGTCAACGCGGCGACCAGCCGCTCGGACACGATCCGCCCTCCGGTCAGCTCCAGGTTGGCCCGCATCCGGTCCGGGAAGACGGCCAGCCCCTCGGCCAGTTCGGCCGCCGTCGAGGCCGCGCCGCCCGCCAGACGCAGTGCCGCGCGCAGCGGCTGCCACTCGGCGTGCCAGGCGCCGGCCGGGCGCTGGTACTCGGCGCCCGCCGCCGAGGCGGCCAGCATCGAGACGTAGCCGGGCACCTGCCGGGCGGCCGAGACGATCAGCACCGACAGCACCGGGTTGTGCTTGTGCGGCATCGCCGAGGAGCCGCCGCGCCCGGCGCCGGTCGCCTCCGCCACCTCGCCCACCTCGGTCTGCCCGAGCAGCGCGACATCACCGGCGAACTTGCCCAGCGCGCCGGTGATCCGGGCGAGCGCACCGGCCAGGTCCAGGATCGGGGCGCGCAGCGTATGCCAGGGCAACACCGGTTCGGCCAAACCCAGTTCCTCGGCAAACGGGGCGAGCAGCGCGACCCCGTGCGCACCGAGCGCGGCCAGGGTGCCCGCCGCGCCGCCCAGTTGCGCGGGCAGCGCGGCGCGGACCGCGCGGGTGTGCGCCCAGGCGTCGGTGACCGCGACGCACCAGCCGGCCGCGACCAGCCCGAACGTGGTCGGCACCGCGTGCTGGGTGAGCGTACGACCGGCCTGGAGCGTGTCGCGGTGCCGTTCGGCCAGGTCGGCCAGCGCGGCGGCGGTGCGGGCCAGGTCCGGCAGCGTGGTGTCCAGGGCGCGGGCGGCTACCAGCATCGCGGCGCTGTCCACGATGTCCTGGCTGGTCGCGCCCAGGTGGACGTGGTCGGCGGCGGCCGGGCGCAGGGCGCGCACCGCCGCTTGGAGGTCCTGGACGAGCGGGACCACCGGGTTGCCCGCGCCGCGTGCGCGACGGGCCAGGTCGACCGGGTCGAACGTGCCCCGGGTGCCCGCCTCGATCGCGGCGGCGGCCTCGGCCGGGATCAGCCCGATCCGGGCCTGGGCCCGGGCCAGCGCGGCCTCCACGTCGAGCAGCGCACGCAGGTACGCGGCGTCGCTCGTGGCCGCCTCGACGGGCGTCCCGGCCCGGACCGGTTCGAGCAGCCCCGCGTCGACCTCGTCGTACGCGGGGTCCGGGTCGTGGTCGGGCACGGCGTCACGGCGGGCCGCGGGGTCACGGTCACACGGCAAGGAAAACGGTCTCCTGTTCGCCCTGGATGTGCACATCGAAGCGGTAGGCTCCCGATTCCTCCCGCACGGCGATCAGCGTCTCATGCCGGCTCGCCGGAACCAGCGCGAACAGCGGGTCCGCGTGGCGGTCGTCCTCGGGGAAGTACACCCGGGTGACCACGCGGCGCAGCATGCCGCGCGCGAACACCGACATGGCCAGGTACGGGTTCGCGTCGGCCCCGGTCGCGCCGGGCCGAACCGTGCTGAACGCGTAGCGGCCGAGCCGGTCCACCGCCGCCCGCCCCCACCCGGTGAAGGTCACCCCGTCGCGCGCGAAGGAGCCGGGAGCGCGCGGGATCCGGCCCGCCGCGTCGGCCTGCCAGATCTCCACGACGGCGTCCGGGACCGGCACACCCGCGCCGTCGTACACCGTGCCGTGCACCCGGATCGCGCCGGGCGTGTGCGGCGGGACCAGGTCCGGGCCGCCGGCGAAGGGCAGCGCGTAGCCGAAGAACGGCCCGACGGTCTGCGACGGGGTGAGCCCGCCGTCCGGATTCGGCGTGCCGCCCTCGGCGCCGATCGGCCAGGTGTTCATCGGCGGGTCCATCGGCCGGGTGTCCATCGGCGAGGTGCTCATCGGTCCTCCGTCGGGGTCGCGCTCGCGCCGCCGAGCACGATGTCCCACCGGTAGCCGAGCGCCCACTCGCTCACGGTGGTGTCCATGTCGAAGCCGGCGATCATCCGGCGCCTGGCCCGCTCGTCGCGCACCGAGTTGAAGATCGGGTCGTAGGCGAACAGCGGGTCGCCCGGGAAGTACATCTGGGTCACCAGGCGCTGGGTGAAGGCGGTGCCGAAGAGCGAGAAGTGGATGTGCGCGGGACGCCAGGCGTTGTGGTGATTGCCCCACGGGTACGCGCCGGGCTTGATCGTGACGAACCGGTAGCGGCCCTCGTCGTCGGTCAGACAGCGGCCGGCGCCGGTGAAGTTGGGGTCGAGCGGGGCGGGGTGACGGTCGGCCTTGTGCGGGTAGCGGCCGGCCGCGTTGGCCTGCCACAGCTCGACGAGTTGCCCGCGCAGCGGCCGACCCGACTCGTCCAGCACCCGGCCGCCGACCACGATGCGCTCGCCGAGCGGTTCGCCGACGTGTTGTGCGGTGAGGTCGGCGTCGAGCGGGTGTACGTCGGCGACGCCGAACACCGGGCCGGTGCGCTCGGTGGCGCCGCTCGGCGGGATCACCAACGGCGCCCGGGGGCTGCGCAGTTCGGTGCTCCGGTAGGCGGCGAAGTCGAACTCGGGCAGGCGGCGCGGGAGTTGGGGTGCGCGGCGGTCCGGTCGGCCGGCGGTGCGGTCGTGCGGGGTGGTCATCGGGCGTCTCTCCTCAGTTCTCCACCGTGACGGCCAGGCCCTGGCCGACGCCGATGCACAGTGCGGCCATGCCCAGGCCGCCGCCCCGGCGGCGCAACCGGTGCGCGAGCGTGCCCAGGATCCGGGCGCCGGACGCGCCGAGCGGGTGGCCCAGCGCGAGCGCGCCGCCGAGCGGGTTGACCACGGCCGGGTCCAGCTCGGGCCATTCGCCCAGGCAGGCGAGCGCCTGGGCGGCGAACGCCTCGTTGAGTTCGACCGCGTCCAGGTCGGCGAGGCCGCGACCGGCCCGGGCCAGCGCGCGGCGGCCCGCCTCGACCGGGCCGATGCCGAACCGGCGCGGGTCCACGCCGTGCACGCCGCTCGCGGTGATCCGGGCCAGCGGCTCGCGGCCGATGGCCCGCAGTCCCGCCGCGTCGGCCACGAGCAGCGCGGCGGCGCCGTCGTTGAGGGGCGAGGCGTTGCCCGCGGTGATCGTGCCGTCGGGGCGAAACGACGGCTTCAGCCCGGCCAACACCTCCGGGGTGCTGCCGGGCCGGACCGACTCGTCCCGGACCAGGTCCACGCCGGGGACCGGGATCACCTCGTCGGCGAACGCGCCGGCGGCCCATGCGGCGGCGGCCCCGGCGTGCGACGCGGCGGCGTAGGCGTCCTGCGCCTCCCGGGTCACGCCGTATTCCGCCGCCAGCTGCTCGGTCGCCTCGCCGAGGCCGACGGTCCACTCGGCGGGCATGCGCGGATTGACCAGGCGCCAGCCGAGCGTGGTCGAGTGCAGCGTCTCGTGGCCGGTGGGATAACCCCGGCCGGGCTTGGCCAGCACCCACGGCGCGCGCGACATCGACTCGACACCGCCCGCGACCACGATCGAGGCATCGCCGACCGCGACCGCGCGGGCCGCCTGGATCACCGCCTCCAGGCCGGATCCGCACAGCCGGTTCACCGTGACGCCGGGCACCGAGGTGGGCAATCCGGCGAGCAGCACGGCCATGCGCGCCACGTCCCGGTTGTCCTCGCCGGCCCCGTTGGCGGCGCCGAACACCACGTCGTCGATGCGCTCCGGGTCCAGATCCGGCGCCCGATCGAGCAGGGCGCGCAACACGGTCGCGGCCAGATCGTCCGGCCGCACCCCGGCCAGCGCGCCGCCGTGGCGACCGATGGGCGTGCGTACGGCGTCCACCAGATAGACGTCCTCGAGCCCGTTCATGCGCTCTCCCCTGCGGCGGCGATGTCGTACCGCCCACCGTGCCGCCTGACGCCCACCCGCCGGGCGCCCGGATTCCGCTCAGCGGAAGCGCGCATCCTCGACCGGGGTCGAACATTCGCCCGGATCGGGCCCCGCGGACGGCCCCACAGGACTAGCCTTCGATCGCCCGCCGCGGCGGCGCGCGGCACACCCACGGGGAGGACCGGCACATGGCAATGCGCAAGGCGACCATGCAGCGGCAGGTCGCGGAGGTGGTGGCCGCGGCGGTGCCCGGCGACGAACCGCTGTGCACGATGTTCGTGGTCCGCGGGCCGAACCCGATGTTGTTCGCGCTCTTCGGCGGCATCGGCGCGCTGATCGGGGCTTCGATGTCCGACTACTACTTCTTCACGGTCACCCGCCAGGGAGTCCTGTTCCACCGCGCGAGTTCGCTGAGCAGCAGGCCGAAGGAGGTGGCCTACGCGCTGACCCACGCGCAGGCCGGGGCGCTGCTGAGCGGGCTGGAGACGAAGACGACCTGGAGCCGGATGTTCTTCCACTTCCCCGGCAAGGACAAGCCCGCCAAGCTCAACTTCCCGCGCCCGTGGCGCACCGAGGGCGAGTGGATCTTCCGCTACCTCACCGACGCGTACGCGGCGTCCGGCGGCGTGCCGCAGGGCGGCGGCCACCCGGCCCAGATGCCGAACCAGTACGCGCCGCAGGCGGCGAACCCGTACCCGGGGCAGGCCCCACAGCAGTACGCCCAGGCCCCACAGCAGTACCCGGGCCAGGCACCCGGCCAGTACGCGCCGCAGCCGCCCAACCAGCCGCCGGGCCCACCGCCCGGCCAATACCCGGCACAGGGCTGATCCGCCCCGGCGCGCCCGATCGAAGTCGGCCCGCTCAGGCCGGAGTTCGGCCGAGCGGGCCGGGGGCGACGCCCCGTCAGCCAGTGACCCGAACCACGTACTTGCCCGCACCCCGCCCCGCGGCCAGCAGGTCGTGTGCGGCCGGAACCTCGGCCAACGACGACAGTTCGGTGACCGGGAAGTCCAGCCGGCCGCCCGCGAGCAGGTCCAGGGTGCCCCGGATGGCCCGGGCCACCCGCCGGGGCGCGCCCGCGACCAGGCCGCGATGGCTGAATCCGGTCACGGTGATGTTGCCGCCGATCAGTCGACCGGCCGCCGGCATCGGGTCGAGCGCACCGCCGGAGGCGTTGCCGAACAGCACGATCCGGGCGCCGGTAGCCGCCGCGTCCAGGTCCAGGGCCAGCGCGCTGGTGCCCAGCGGGTCCAGGATCACATCCACCCCGTGGCCCTCGTTGGCCGCCCGGATGGCGTCCGCGTCCGCCTCGTCGCGCACGAACACCTCGTCGTAGCCGCTCTTGCGGGCGGCCTCGACCTTCTCCGCCCGGCCCACCGTGCCGATCAGCCGACCACCGCCGAGCAGCGGGACCAGTTGCGCCAGCGCACTGCCGATGCCACCGCTCGCGGAGTGCACCAGGACACTGTCCCCGGGGGCGAACCGACCAGCCTCGGCCAGCAGCAACATCGCCGTGGCCAGGCCCAGCGGCACCGCCGCCGCCGTGCGCAGCGTCACCTCGGCGGGCACGGTCATGGTCAACCCGGCCCGGGCGATGGCCACTTCGGCGAGGCCGCCGCCGTCGGGCACCGCCGCGACCCGGTCGCCGACCGCCAGGCCGACCACGTCCGCGCCGACCTCGCGCACCGTGCCCGCGACCTCCAGGCCGGGGCGATACGGCCAACTCCGGACATAGCCCGGATCGCCGCGCCGGGCCATCACGTCCATGAAGTTCAGCCCGGCGTACGCGACGTCGATGGCCACCTCGCCCGCGCCCGGACGGGGCACCTCCACGTCCACGATCCGCGACCGGCGCGCGTCCCCCGGCTCGGTCATCAACAATGCGCGCATGTCCGTCCCCGTCCACGGTTACGATGTTCGACGTACGTCGAAAGTAGTACCACGATGATCGGGGACGCCGGGCAAAATCACCGCCAAGGCGGTCGGGGAAACCCTCCGCGCGCCGGGACCCGTGGAGAAGAGGAGCCGCCCGTGCCCCGCTCGCATCGACGGCGCCCGGCGCCGGTCCACGTGCCCACCGCCGAGATGAACGTGCTCGACGTCCTGCACGCGCTGTCCGACCCGACCCGGATGACCATCACCCGCACACTCCACGCCGACCCCGAGCGCGCGTGCGGCACCTTCCCGGTCGAGGTGGCCCCGTCCACGCTCAGCCACCACTTCCGGGTGTTGCGCGAGGCGGGCGTGATCCACCAGCGCGAGGACGGCAACCGCCGCCTGACCACACTGCGGCAGGCGGATCTGGAGGAGCGCTTCCCGGGTTTGCTCGCGGCGATCCTGGATGCGTACGAGCGGCAGGCGGCCGGGGACGGCTGAACCCGGCGGGACGGGGTCGTCACCCGCTGTCCGCTACCCGCGCAGCGGCAACGGCATGGGTACGGCGGGCAGTCCGTCGATGCTCGCGATGTTGTACGGCTTGGCGCCGACGTACTCGACGAACTCCTCGTCGGTCTTGCGGGCCATGTACTCCTCGTGCAGGGTCCGCTCCTCGCGATAGTCCATGAACGGGACGGCGAACCCGCAGGTGTCGCTGATCAGCTTCGCCCGCACCACCACCACGGCGCGCAGCCCGGCGGCATCCGCGTCACCGAAGCGGGCCACCAGGTCGACGAAGCGCGGGTCGTCGCGGAAGACCGGCTCGCCGACACCGTGCACCCGGACGATCTTCGGCGGCCCCTCGAACGCGCACCACATCAGGGTGATCCGGCCGTTCTCCCGCAGGTGCGCGATGGTCTCGGCGTGGCTGCCGCCGAAGTCCAGGTAGGCCACGGTCTGTTCGTCAAGCACGAGGAGGGTGCCGGCCCGCCCCTTGGGCGACACGTTGACATGGCCGTCGTCGGCGAGCGGCGCGCTCCCCACGAAGAAGACGGGCTGGTCCTCGATGAACTTGCGCAGTCGGTCGTCGATCCGCTCGTACGTTTTTCCCATGTCCGCATTATCCGAGGTGTGTCGTTCGAGCCCAGGCAATATCCGGCCCGTCTCGATCGGCGGACGCACATCCCACCATGCGGACATCCAATGCACACGCCCCGCACCGATCCGTCGCCGTCGCCCACGGGCGCGTCCGTGCCGTCAGTACGCCCGGACCGCCGCCCGCACCCCCGCGAGCGCGGTCGGCGCCACCGAGACCGCGTCGCAGCCGAGCCGGACCAGATGCGGCAGGACCGCCGGATCCGCCGCCGCGTCGCCGCACAGCGACACCGCGCGCCCGTGCGCGTGGCCCGCCCGGATGGTCTGCGCGATCGCGTCCAACACCGTCGGGTGCGCGGCGGAGGCGGGCGTCAGCCGGGGGTCGTCCCGGCTCAGCCCGAGCAGCCGCGAGGTGAGGTCGTTGGTGCCCAGGGACAGGAAGTCGGCGTGCTCGGCGAGGTCGTCCACCTGGTCGAGCACCTGGGGCAGTTCGACCATCGCGCCCAGCGGCGGCGGGAGCAGGCCCAGACTCGCGCACGCGTCGGCGAGCAGACCGCGCACGTGCTTGATCCGCCGGGGGTGGTCGACCATCGGCAGCAGCAGCGCCACCTCGACCCCCGTGTCGCCGGCCGCGCGCATCACGCCGCGCAGTTGTGCGGTCAGCGCGTCGGGTCCGGGCAGCGTGATCCGCCGGTCGCGCAGGAACGGCGGGCGTTTGTCGCCGGTGAAGTCCAGCGTGCGCACCACCACCAACCCCGGCGGCACCGCGGCCAGCACCGGGGTCAACATCGCCACGTGCCGTTCCTCGTCCGGCCAGCCGGACTCCTCGGCCAGGAAGGGCAGTTCGGTACGCAGCAGGCCCACTCCCTCGGAGCCGGCCTCGCCCGCCGCGAGCGCGTCCGTCACGGTCGCCACGTTGGCCCGCACCCGGATCCGGCGCCCGTCCCGGGTGATCGCCTGCCCCGCGCCCCCACCGGGCACCCGCCGCGGCGCCGGGATGGTTCGTACGCCCGCCCCCGCATTGGCCTCGACCGTGCCCGCCTCGCCGTCCACCAGGATCAGGTCCTCGGCCAGCTCGGCCAGCGCCGCCACCGGGATGCCGAGGACCAGCGGGATGCCCAACGAGCGGGCCACGATGGCCAGATGCCCGGTCGGCCCGCCCCGCTCGGACACCGCCGCCGCCGGTCGCGCGCCGCGCAGCAGGTCCATCGCGGCCAACTCCTCGCCGACCAGCACCGCCGGCGCCCCACCCTGCGGCGCGCCGCCCGTCGGGTCCTCGCCGCGCAGCAGCGCCTCGGCCTGGCGGCCGATGTCGCGCACGTCCACCGCCCGCTCGGCGAGCAGTTCGTCGTCGAAACCGGCCACCACGTCGGCGAATTCGCGCACCGCCTCGGCGAGCGCGTCGATCGGCGCCAGGCCCGCCGCGAGGTGTCGGGCCGCGCCGTCGCGCAGCTCGCGATCCCGGGCGATCAGCGCGGCGAACTCGACGATGTCGGCCTCCGCCGCCCGGCCGCGCGTGCGCAGTGCCCCGGCCAGGTCGTCCATGTGCCGGGCCACGGTGTCCAGCGCGGCCGGGATGTCGGTCGGCGGCCCCGGATCCGGCCGGGCGGCCGGTGCGCCGCCCCGGGCCGCCACGAGGCGGCCGACAGCGGACCCCGGCGCGGCTCCCGTGCCGCGCAGTACCGCGCTCACGCGACCCGCATGCGGTCGCGGCCGGCGCAGTGCAGCTCTCCCACGGTGCGTCCTCTTCCTTCCACGTCGTCCCACCCGCCGCAGATCGGCACGCGCGCCCGCAGGCACGCGAGTTCGCCCCGGCGGACGACAACCGCCCGGTCCAGGCACACAGTCTGATGGACACGCGGACGCTGTCCAGCCGAGCCACCCGCACAGGAGCCGGCGAAGCACGGCGCGGGAGAGCCGAGGAGGCGCCGAACGGCCCGCCGGTCCGATCAGGCGGTGTCGTCGGCCTCGCGGTAGCGAACGGCGGAGAGGTCGTCGACGAAGCGGCCCATCAGCGCGCCGAGGGCGGCGAGGTCCTCGTCGGACCAGCCCGACAGCGCGTCCTCGAAGTGCCGGTCCCGCACCCGACGCAGCCGGCGGACCACACCGCGACCCTTGGGGGTGAGGCCGACCCGGGTGATCCGGCCGTCGCGCGCGTCGGTGGTCCGGGTGACCAACTCGTCCGCCTCCAGCTTGCGCAACTCCCGGCTGACCAGCGACATGTCCATCCGGGCGAGCTTGGCCAGATCGCCGATCGCCAGGCCGCCGCCGCCCGCCTGCAACCGGGCCAACAACACCACGGCCGGCTGGGAGACCTGGGCACGCGAGGCGCTGGTGAGTTCACCGTGCACGCGGCGGCTCTGCTGGAGCCGGATCAGGCGTTCGAGCGCGGTCTGGACGTGGTGCCGCGACTCGTGTCGTTCCGGAGTGGGCGACTCGGCTGACGAGGGCACTGGACGAGTCCTCCGGGAGGGAAACAACGCCGTACGGTTTCGTATGGCGGAGGCGGGCGTTCCACAGTCTAGGTGCGTGCCCCCACCGGTCGAAGGTAATTGATGGAGTCCAGCATTGACACGTGTAGGGGCCGGTGGTTGGCTGCGCGCGTCATGATCGACGCCGGGCCCAGGAGCGTCGTCGAACCCATCGATTCCCCCGGGAGACCCGCGTGTTCGCACTCGACGGCAGGGCCGCGCTGGTGACCGGCGCGGGACAGGGCGTCGGCGCGGGCATCGCCCGCCTACTCGCCGCACAGGGCGCGATCGTGGCCGTGAACGACCTCGACGCCGAGCGCGCCGAGCAGACCTCGGCCACGATCCGGGATGCCGGCGGCCGGGCGTACCCCGCCGTGTTCGACGTGACCGACCCCAGGGCCGCGCTCCTGGCGATCCGCGCCTTCGAACGCGCCGTCGCGCCGGTCGACATCCTGGTCAACAACGCCGGCAACGGCGGCGCCGAGGCATTTCGCCCGACCCGGTTCCGGCAGACCGTGCCCGAGGACTGGCAACGCTTCGCCGACGTCAACCTGTTCGGCGTGATGGCGTGCACCAAGGCGGTACTCGACGGGATGTGCGCGCGCCGCTTCGGCCGGGTGATCACCATCGCCTCGACCGCCGGGGTGAGCGGCCAGGCGTTCGGCATCTCGCTGTACGGGGCCGCGAAGGGGGGCGCCATCGCCTTCATGCGCCACCTCGCGATGGAGACCGCGCGCGACGGCGTGACCGCGAACACGGTCGCACTCGGCCTGATGGACCCGCGCCCCAGCGGTCGCGAACTCGCGCACACCGCCGGACAGGCCGAGCGCATACCGGTGGGCCGCCTGGGCACCCCCGAGGACGCGGGCGCGATCTGCGCGTTCCTCGCTTCGACCGAAAGCGCCTGGATCACCGGCCAGACCCTCCAGGTCAACGGCGGCGCGATCACCACCTGACCCCCGCCACTCGACCCTCGCGAAATCGCGGGCACACCCCTGGATCGCTCGACGCATGTGTGCTGCACTGATTACCGAACCCGCGAGTAACAACGCGCGATCGGAGTGAGCGGCATGACGGCCGAGACCGCTGAACCGAGCACGACCGACCCGAACCCCAGGACCTGGCCCACCGACGTCCCGCTCGCGGACCTGGACTTCTGGTCGGGCCCCCTGGCCGCCCGCGAACAGGGTTTCGCCCGGCTGCGCGCCACCTGGCCGATGCCCTACTACCCGGAGCCGGAGAGCCCGCTGGAGCCCGGCCCCGGCTTCTGGGCGCTGACCCGGCACGCCGACGTCGCGGAGGCGACCCGGCGCCCGGAGGACTTCTGCTCGGGGCAGGGCGCCACCCACATACCCGACTTCCCGCCGGGCTTCGGCGAGTTTTTCGGTTCCATGATCGAAATGGACGATCCCCGGCACCAGCGGCTGCGCCGGATCGTCGCCCGCGCCTTCACCCCCAGGATGATCAGACAGTTCTCCGAGGACGTGGACCGCACCGCCCGAACCATCGTCGACGACGTGGCCGAACGCGGCTCCTGCGACTTCGTCACCGACGTCGCCGCCCGCCTGCCGCTCGACGTCATCTGCGACATGATGGGCGTGCCGAGCGCGGACCGCCGCTTCGTCTTCGAACGCTCCAACGTGATCCTCGGCGTCGCGGACCCGGAATACGTGCCCCAGGAGGGCGGCGGCCACATCGAGGCGCTGCTCACGGCCGGCGCCGAACTCGCCGAACTGATGCGGGACCTAGCGGAATTCCGGCGCGGGACCCCCACCGACGACGTGACCTCCGCGCTGGTCAACGCGGAGATCGACGGGGAGAGCCTGAGCGCGGACGAACTGGCCTCGTTCTTCATCCTGTTGCTCGCCGCCGGCAACGAAACCACCCGCAACGCGATCTCCCACGGACTGTGGCTGCTGACCGAGAACCCCGACCAACACCGCCTGTGGCGCGCGGACTTCGACCGATACGCCCCCACCGCCGTCGAGGAGATCATCCGCCTGGCCTCGCCGGTGGTGTGGATGCGGCGCACCGCCGTCCGCGACACCGAACTGAACGGGAAACAGGTCCGGGACGGCGACAAACTACTGCTCTTCTACTGGTCGGCAAACCGCGACGAAACGGTGTTCACCGACCCGACCCGATTCGACCTCACCCGCAACCCGAACCCACATGTCGGCTTCGGCGCCCGCGGCCCCCACTTCTGCCTGGGCGCACACCTGGCACGCCGCGAAATCACCTTGCTGTTCCGCGAGTTGCTACACCGCCTGCCGGACATCCAAGTGGTGGGCGAGCCACAAAGGCTGCGCTCGATGTTCATCAACGGCATCAAACACATGACCTGCGAATACACCCCCGCCCCACGCCCCCACCCGGAGTCCTGACCACGCCGTGCCGAGCGACAGAGCACAGCGGACCCAAAACCACGTCCCACCCAGCGGCAACGCCGGTCGGCCCCACCCCCACCCCGGGCCGCCCCGACAGCGGTGAAGCGAAACAGAGCCGCAACCACCACGCCCCGGCGAAACACATCGGAACCGGAACCACATCCCACCCAGCGGCAACGCCACTGGGCCCCACCCCGGGAACACTCACGAACCTGGCCCCATCCTCGCCCCCGGCCCGCCCCGACAGCGGTGGAGCGCAGCGGAGCCGCAACCCCACTACGCCACCGGTGGAGCGCAGCGGAACCGGAACCGGCGCCGCGCAGCGGCAACGCCCCCCGTCCGCCCCCCCCGACGGAGCGCAGCGGAGGAGAAACCACTCCGCGGCAGCCACGAACCCGGCCCCCACCGAGGCGCGGCCATGATCGTGAGGGCCGGCAGGTGAGCCGCGTCGGGGCAGAACCCGGGTCGGGGGCAGGACCCGTGCCGGGGCAGGACCCGCCTCGGGGCAGGACCCGCGTCCGGGCAAAGCCCCATCGGGGAGGAGGCGAAGTGATTCTCCTCCGCTTCGCTCCGTCGGGGGCGAAGGCGCGGGAGGCGTTGCCGCTGCGCGGCACCGAGGGTTCCGGTTCCGCTGCGCTCCACCGGTTGCGCAGCGGGTTGCGGCTCCGCTGCGCTCCACCGCTGCCGGGGCGGGCCAGGGGCGAGGGTGGGGCCAGGTTCGTGGAAGCTCCGGAGTAGGGCCTGGGGGCGCTGCCGCCGCGCGTCACCTGGTTCCGGTTCCGCTTCGCTTCGCCGGGCGCGGTGAGTTGCGGCTCCGCTGCGCTCCACCGCTACTGGGGCCGGCCCGGGTCGCAGGTGGGGCCAAGCTCGTGGTTGCCCCCGGGGTGGGACCGGGGCGCGTTGCCGCCGCGCAGCACCTGGATCCGGTTCCGCTTCGCTTCACCACGCGCAGTGGATTGCGGCTCCGCTCGGATCAGCGCTCGGACTCGGGCGGCCCGGCCTCGGCTGCCGTCCCGGGCTCGGACTCATCCTCGGGCGTGGGCTCGTTCTTGAACGCGGAGTCGTCCTTGGAGGCAGGTCCGGATTTGTCCTTGGACCCGGACTCGGGTCCGCTGTCGGGCCCGGCGTCCGACCCAGGCTTGGGCGTGCCGTTCGACGCGGGCTTGGACGCGGACTCGGGCCCGGCATCGGCTCCAGGCTTGGGCGCGGGCTCGGCCTCGCCTTCGGGTTCGTCCCCGGCCGCCGCCTCGACGCCGGTCGCGGCATCGGCCCCCGACCCCGCCCCGGCCCCGGCCGCAGCTGGTTCACCCCCTGACGGCTCCCCCGGCTCCGCCCCGGCCCCCGACCCCGCCCCCGACCCCGCCCCCGGCCCCGCCCCCGGATCGATCAGCGCGTCGATCCGCTCCGCCGTCGGCAGCTCGCCCCCAGGGGTCACCGCGTCCACCACCCCCGGCAGCGTCGCGGCGAGCGCGGCGGCGGTTTCTTCCTTGGTCAGGCCCGCCCGGCCCGCCAAGCGGACCATCTCGTCCTCGCCGAGCGCGTCGGTGAGTTCCTTGCCGCTCACCGGCTGATTGCGCCCGGTGTCCACCCACGACTGGGCCTGCTCGTCGAGGCCGCCGTCCCGCAGTCGCTGCACCAGCGCGCCCAGGCCGCCGGAGCCGCCCTGCCGACTCAGCAGACCGAGCAGTACCCCCGCCAGTGCCCCGTTCCGGCCCCCGCCCGGCCCACCGAGCAGGTTGCCCAGGATGCCGCCGAGTCCGCCGGGGAGGCCCATTCCGCCGCTCATCCGTCTTCTCCCTGCACAGGTAGCTCAACCAGGCTCCCATAGTGGGGTAAATAGGACAGTAGTTCGCGGTGGGCACGTCGGCAGTACGCCCATCGGGCGACGAGTCGGTCAGCGGGTCGGGTCGAACAGCACCTTGAGGCAGCCGTCCGTACGATCCGCGAAGGTGCGGTATCCGACCGCCGCCTCGCTCAGCGGCATCCGATGGGTGAACACGTCGACCGGGACCAGCCGGCCGTGCCGGATCAGCGGGATGAGCGTCGGCCACGTGGCCGCCACCGGTGCCGTGGTGAAGCGCAGCGTGACATTGCGGATCAGCAGCAGCGGCACGGCGATCGGGAACGCGAAGTTCGCGTCCACCCCCACCACCGAAACGGTGCCCGAACTGCGCACCGAAGCGATCGCCGCGCTCAGCGTCGCGTCCTGCCCGACCGCCTCGATCACCGCATCCGCGCCGAGCCCGGCCGTCGCCGCCCGCACCTGCTCGGCCACGTCGCCCCGGGTCGCGTCGATCGGCTCCGCGCCGAGGCGTTCGGCCATCGCGAGTCGTTCGGGCACCCGGTCGGCCGCCAGGATCCGCCCCGCGCCGAGCACTTGGGCCGCCTGCAGCGCGTACAGCCCCACCGGCCCGAGCCCGATCACCAGCACCGTGGCACCGGGCGTGATGTCGGCCCGGGTCGCCGCCGTCCAGCCGGTCGGCAGCGCGTCGGTGAGCAACACCGCGTGGTCCACGGAGACGTCCTCGGGCACCGGGAGGAGCCACGCGTCGGCGGCCGGCACCGCCACCGCCTCGGCATGCCCGCCCGGCAGCCCGACGTCGCCGCCCAGCACCCGCACACCACCACCCACACAGTCGATCGGATTGCCGGCCCGGCACCCCGGACACCGCCCACAGCCGATCACCGGCGACACCAGCACCCGATCGCCCACCGCGATCCGGCCCACGTCCGCGCCGATCTCGACCACCGTGCCGACCACCTCGTGCCCCGGGCGCAGCCCGACGGCCGGGAACTCGCCCTCGTAGAAGTGCAGATCGGAGCCGCACAGGGCACTCGCGGTCACCTGGACGATCGCCCCGTCCGGGCCGGCGAGCACCGGGTCCGCGACCTTTTCCACGCTCACGTCACGGGTTCCGTTGACGACGACGGCACGCATGTCCACTCCCTGGCTGGTTCGAATACCCGACCTCCGGCGTCACACCCGAGGCTCCGGTAACACTGTTACAGAAGCCGTGTGAAGCCAACCCCCGACGGCCCCGAAACCGCCCGGCGTGACGTTCGTCCCACGGCCCGCCGAGCCGCGCGCGCACGTCGGTACGGTGATCTCCATGTCGCTGTCGCAAGCCCTGCGCGGGCACGCCCGGGGCGCCCTCTCCCGCGCCGCGCACCGAGGCTGGCGGGCACTGCAGCGGGCGGGCGCGATCACCTCCGAGCAACCCGGTCCGTACCGCTTCCGGCGGCTGGGCGCGGACAGCAAACTTGCCTTCCCGGTCGGCTCGGTGTTCGGCGAGGAGTGGATCACGGTGGGGGCCGGCTGCATCATCGGCGAACACGTCACGCTGTCCGCCGGCCTGGCCCCGGGGCACGACCTGGGCAGCGCCGCGGTGGTCACCATCGGCGACCGGTGCACGATAGGGCGCGGGAGCCACATCGTCGGGCATCGTTCGATCACCATCGCCGACGACGTGTGGACCGGGCCGTACATCTACATCACCGACCAGAACCACAGCTACGCCGACCCGGATCGGCCGATCGGCACCCAGTGGCCGATCAACGACACCGTGGAGATCGGCGCGGGCAGTTGGCTCGGCGCGGGCGTGATCATCCTGCCCGGCGCCAAACTCGGCCGGAACGTGGTGGTCGCCGCCGGCTCCGTGGTGCGCGGCACGGTGCCCGACCACAGCGTGATCGCGGGCGTGCCCGCGAAGGTGGTCCGCCGACGCACCGAAACCGGCTGGGATCCGCCGTTGCGGCACACCCCCACGCCGCTCCCGGACGGGATCACCCACGACGAACTGGTCGCCCTGCTCACCGAGTACGACGCCTCCGGCGGCCAGTAGGCCGGGTCGGTGGGCCCACCGGGTTCCACGTGAAACCCCCCACCCGGGCCGGACATACCGCGCCGGCGTGCGGGGCCGGCCACCCGACCCCCGCACGCCCGACCCGAGTCGACCCGGTCACGCCGTCACCCGGTCACCCGGTCACCCGGTCACGAACTCACGCACTCACTCGTCTCACGCCTTCAGCCCCGACAACCGCAACTGCACACCCACCGCGTCCAGCACCCGCGACTGCTGCCCCCGCTGCCAACCCGGCACCGTCCAGTCGGCGTCGAGCATCGAGATCGACACCGACCCCTTGCCGATCGCCGTGGTGTCCGCGTTCCGCACCGGCTCGTCCACGTTCGGCGCCAGGCCCAGGTCCAGCTTGTAGCAGGTGTCGCAGGTCGGGTCCTTGACGTAGCTCACCGCCAGGAACTCGGCCTCGCCCACGTTCGTCATCTCCACCCGACCGGTCGGCTTCGCCGGGTAGTTCACGTTGAGCGTGGTGTGCGCGGGCAACAGCGGGCCGTTCCGGCGCGCGGTCGCCGCCAGTCGGTTCACCAACTGCGTCGCGAAGGCCGTCGCCTGTGGCATCTGCGGAAACGGGTTGCGCGGATCGGCGGTGCTGTACTCGGCGCTGAACGCGACCGCCGGGATGCCCTTCTCCGCGGCGGTGATCGACGCGCCGACCGTGCCCGAGTGGTTCGTGGTGGCGCCGATGTTCTGCCCGGGGTTGATCCCGGTGACCACCAGGTCCGGCTTGCGGTCGCGGAAGACGTTCGCGAGCCCGAACGAGACCGAGTCGGCGGGAGTGCCCGCGACCGACCAGATGCCGGGCTCCACCTCGGCCGCCTTGACGATCGAGCCGGGCGTGGCGTTGATCCCGGTGCCCTTGCCGGACTGGTCGGTGGCGGGCGCGACGATCACCGCGTCGTGCCCGGCCGCGCGCAGCGCCTTCTGCAGGGCCCGGATGAACGGTCCCTGGTGCCCGTCGTCGTTGCTGATCAAAATGTTGAGCCTGCGCGGCGCCTGCGCACCGCGCGCGTCGTCGCTCGCGACCGCCACGGGCGCGCTCGCCGCGAGCAGCGCGGCGGCGGTTGCCCCCACCGCGAGGGTCACCACACGTTTTCCACCGAATATGGCCATCTCGTCCTCCGTAGGCAAGAAGGTCTGCACGCGCCGAACCGCCCCGCGCGACCGACGGGATCGGTGTCGCGGGTTCCCCGTGCGCAACGCGGAACGGCTGGGCGAAACCCGTGTCGACCCGACCTGGAACGGTGGGCGAAGTACGGGTCGAACGACGTGTACGGAGGGGTGAATCGGACGGAATGCACCCTGCGATTCGACACGTGTCAGCCGGCGGATAGCGAAACTAGGGTCATCGGTCGGACATTGCAATGGGCACGGCCGGGCGATTCGGCCCACCTTGCGCTGCCGAGCCGGACCGACCGGGCTCGGCCGAACTCTTGCTGCACCACCGTGATCTGACGCCGCATCAGTCGACCAGCGGGCCGGCCGGACCCCGGGCGCACCCGCGCGCGCCGGGTCCGGCCGGACCGTCGGCGTCGACGGTCCGGGCCGAAACGGTCACCGACGCCGACGCGGCCGACGCCGACGTCCTCCGCTCGGACCACACCGAGGCCGGCACCGACCGGATGCCTCCGGTCGATGCGGGCCGGGTGGTCCGGTAGCCGCCCCACGCGTGCCACTTCCGGAATTCAACATCATTTCGGTCAAAACGTGCTCAAGCACCACACGTGACACGCCATCTCGTCCCAGGTGTCATCCGAAAAGATCACCGCACGGATAACACCCCGGTATCGGGGGCAGTAAACCCGCCATGTTGGGGCTGCCGAACACCATCCACGCGCTTCTCTTCGACCTCGACGGGGTCCTCACCCAGACCGCCAAGGTGCACGGCGTCGCCTGGAAGGAGACCTTCGACCACTTCCTGCGCGAACGCGACGGCGCCGGCTTCACCCCGTTCGACCCCAGACGCGACTACGACACGTTCGTGGACGGCAAGCCGCGCCTGGACGGCACCCGTTCCTTCCTGAAGTCGCGCGGCATCGAACTGCCCCTGGGCGAGGAGGGCGACCCGCCGGGCAGCGCCACCGTGTACGGCCTGAGCAACGCCAAGAACGACCTGGTGTTGCGGCTGATCCACGACGGGGGCGTGGAGGTCTATCCCGGCTCGGTGCGCTACGTACACGCCGCCCGCGCGGCGAAGTTGCCGTGTGCCGTGGTGTCCTCCAGCGCCAACTGCGAGGACGTGCTGCGCGCCGCGAACATCCACCACCTGTTCGACACGATCGTCGACGGCCTGGTGGCCAAGCGCGACCACCTGAAGGGCAAACCGGCGCCCGACACCTTCCTGGCCGGGGCGAAGGCGCTGGGCGTGGCCCCCGCGCACGCGGCCGTGTTCGAGGACGCGCTGGCCGGCGTCGCCGCAGGCCGGGCCGGTGACTTCGGCCACGTGGTGGGCGTGGACCGGGTCGGACAGGCGGAGGAACTACGCAGGCACGGCGCGGACGTGGTGGTATCGGATCTCGACGAACTCCTCGCCGACCCGGGCGACGACACCGCCGGCGACACCAGTGGCGACCGAAGCGGTGACCCGGCGACCGGGCGGCCATCGGCGGAAGGCACGGCATGAGCACCGAACACCCCTACACCGTCGAGCCGTGGGGCATCACCGAACAGACCCTGGACCCGGACCACCTGCCCCAGTCCGAGTCGGTGTTCGCGCTCTCCAACGGCCACATCGGACTGCGCGCCAACCTCGACGAGGGCGAACCGCACGGCCTGCCCGGCACCTACCTCAACGGCGTCTTCGAACTGCGCCCGCTGCCCTACGCGGAGGCCGGATACGGCTACCCCGAGTCCGGCCAGAGCGTCATCAACGTCACCAACGGCAAGATCATCCGGCTCCTGGTCGACGACGAGCCGTTCGACCTGCGCTACGGGCAGACGCAGGACCACGAGCGCTCGATCGACTTCCGCGAGGGTGTGCTGCACCGCCGCGCGTTGTGGACCTCGCCCGCCGGCCGCACCGTCCGGGTCACCTCCAAGCGGCTGGTCTCGCTCACCCAGCGCTCGATCGCCGCGATCGAGTACGAGATCGAACCGATAGACGGCCCCGCCCGGATCGTGCTCCAGTCGGAACTGGTCACCAACGAGGAACTGCCGCTGCCGAACGCCGACCCGCGCGCCGCGGCCGTCCTGGAGGCGCCGCTGCGCCCCGAGGAGCACACGCACAACGGCGGCAAGGCGATCCTGGTGCACCGCACCGAGCACAGCGGGCTGCGCGTCGCCGCCGGCATGGACCACGAGATCGACGGTCCCGAGGGCATGTACATGGAGACCGAGAGCGCCGCCGACCTGGCCCGGTTCAGCGTGACCACGGTGCTCGACCGGGGCGCCAAGCTGCGGATCGTGAAGTACATCGCCTACGGCTGGTCCTCCACCCGCTCGCTGCCCGCGCTGCGCGACCAGGTGGCTGCCGCGCTGACCGCCGCCCGCTACACCGGATGGGCCGGCCTGGTCGCCGAACAGCACGGCTACCTCAAGGAGTTCTGGGACAACTCCGACATCGAGGTCGAGGGCGACGTCGAACTGCAACAGGCGGTGCGCTTCGCGATGTTCCACGTGCTCCAGGCGGGCGCGCGGGCCGAGGAGCGGGCCATCCCGGCGAAGGGGCTGACCGGGCCGGGCTACGACGGGCACTGCTTCTGGGACACCGAGGTGTTCGTCCTGCCGGTGCTCACATACGGGCTCCCGCACGCGGTCGCCCAGGCGCTGCGCTGGCGGCACTCGACACTGCCGCTGGCCCGCGAGCGCGCCGCCCAACTGGGCCTGCGCGGCGCGCTGTTCCCGTGGCGGACGATCCGCGGCGAGGAGTGCTCGGGCTACTGGCCCGCGGGCACCGCCGCGTTCCACATCGGCGCGGACATCGCGGTCGCCGTCGCGCGCTACGTCCGGGCCACCGGCGACCGGGACTTCGAGCGTGACTTCGGCCTGGAGATCCTGGTCGAGACCGCGCGGATGTGGCGCTCACTGGGCCACCACGACGCGGAGGGCCGATTCCGGATCAACGGGGTCACCGGCCCGGACGAGTACAGCGCGCTCGCCGACAACAACGTCTTCACCAACCTCATGGCGCAGTCGAACCTGCTCGCCGCGGCCGACGCGGTGGGCCGCCACCCGCACGAGGCCCGCGCCCTGGAGGTGAACACCGAGGAGGCGGCGAGCTGGCGCGACGCGGCGAGCGCGATGTACATCCCCTACGACGAGGACCTGGGGGTGCACCCGCAGGCCGACGGCTTCACCAAGCACCGGATCTGGGACTTCGAGAACACCCCGCCGGACCACTACCCGCTGATGCTGCACTACCCGTACTTCGACATCTACCGCAAGCAGGTGGTCAAGCAGGCCGACCTGGTGCTGGCCATGCAGGTGCGCGGCGACGCGTTCACCGACGAGCAAAAGCGCCGCAACTTCGACTACTACGAGGCGCTGACCGTACGCGACTCGTCCCTGTCGGCCTGCACCCAGGCGGTCTTGGCGGCCGAGGTCGGCCATCTCGAACTGGCCCTGGACTACACCGCCGAAGCGGCGCTGATGGACCTGCACGACCTGGCCAAGAACACCAAGGACGGCCTGCACATGGCCTCCCTGGCGGGCACCTGCCTGGCCCTGGTCGCGGGCTTCGGCGGCCTGCGCGATCACGGCGAGCTCATGTCCTTCAAACCGCGCCTGCCGGTCGGGCTGACCGCGCTGCGCTTCTCGTTGTCGGTGCGCGGCGCACGACTGCGGGTGGAGACCACCCACGAGCACACCACCTACACGCTGCGCGAGGGCGCCGAGATCCCGTTCCTGCACCACGGCGAGGAGCACACGCTGATCCCCGGCAAGCCGATAACGCTCGACATCCCGGAGCTCACCCGGGACACCCCGCCGGGGCAACCCGCCGGTCGGGCCCCGGTGCGCCGCCAGGGCATCCCGGAGACCCACCCCACCGGGCCCAGCCCGGGGTGATCGGCCGGGGGTCGGGACACCGGGCGCTTCGGTCTCGCCGCGCGCACCTCTGGCCTTGACGTCCACGTCAAGGTCTACCGTTTCGAACATGCGCATCGGAGAACTGGCTGAGCGCGCGGGGACCAGCACGCGGGCCCTGCGCTACTACGAGCAACGCGGCCTGCTGTCGGCCCGCAGGACCAGCAGCGGCTATCGCGACTACGACGAGGACGACGCCCGACAGGTGCGCGAGATCCGCGCGCTCCTGGGCATCGGCTTCGACTTGGAGGAGACCCGGCCGTTCGTGGAGTGCCTGCGCGCCGGGCACGACGCGGGCGACGAGTGCCCGGCGTCGCTGGCGGTGTATCGCCGCAAACTCGCCGAACTCGACGCGTGCATCGACCGCATGCAGGCCATCCGGGCGCACCTGGCCGGCCAACTCGAACAGACCGAGCGGGCGCACGCGGGCGGCGGCTCCGCCGAGCGGGCGCCCGGGCCGGCCACGCCGGCGGTCGCCGCCGCCGCGACGCTGCCCGAGGCGCCGGAACCCCGCTGCGCGCTGACCTCGGGGTCGGCCGCCGCGCCCGCGGCACACGCCGCGTCCACCACGTCCACCGCGCCCCTCGAGGAGTCCCGATGAGTGCTCAGGTCCCCGACGTCCACGACGCCGATTTCGACACCGCCGTGCTGCGCGCCGACCGGCCGACCCTGGTCGAGTTCACCGCCGACTGGTGCCCGCCGTGCCGCCAGATGGCGCCGGTGCTCGAACAGATCGCGATCGAGCGGCCCAACCTGGGCGTGGTCAAGCTCGACGTCGACCGCAACCCGGCCACCGCGGCCCGCTACGGCGTGTTGTCCATGCCGACGTTCCTGCTCTTTCGCGACGGGGAGCCGGTGAAGCAGTTCGTCGGGGCCCGCCCCAAGCGCTGGATCCTGGCCGAACTCGCCGACGTGATCGACGCCGGGCCCGCCCACGCCCGGTAGATTCCGAGGATGGCCGGCGCCCCCAGGATCACCTTCACCACCGACTACGGTCTCGCCGACGGTTTCGTGGCCGCGTGCCACGGGGTGATCGCCGGCATCGCGCCGGTAGTACCGGTGGTGGACGTGACCCACCAGGTGCCGCCCGGCGACGTCCGGCGCGGCGCGCTGGTGCTGGCCCAGACGGTGCCGTGGTTCCCGAGGGGCAGCGTGCACGTCGCGGTGGTCGACCCCGGTGTGGGCACCGCCCGACGGGCGATCGTGCTGCGGGCGGGCGGGCACCTGCTGGTCGGGCCGGACAACGGGCTGCTGATGTGGGCCGCGCGCGAACTCGGCGGGCCGGCGGAGGTCCGCGAGATCGCCAACCCCTCGCTCACCCTGGCCCGGGTCTCGCGGACCTTCCACGGCCGGGACGTGTTCGCGCCCGTCGCCGCCCACCTCGCGGCGGGCACCCCGTTCGCCGAGGTCGGGCCGGCCGTGACCGACCCGGTCGCACCGGCCGAGCCCGTGCCGGGCGAGGTGTTGACCGTGGACCACTTCGGCAACGTGCAACTCGCGCACTCGACCGCCGAGTTCGCCGGCGCCGACACACTGCGGATCGAGGTCGGCGGGCGCGTACTCACCGTTCCCCTGCGCGGCACCTTCGGCGAGGTGGCCGCGGGGGAACTCGTCGCGTACGCGGACTCCGCCGGCTTCCTGGCGATCTCGCTCAACCGGGGCGACGCGGCGACCCTGCTCGGGGTCCGCGCCGGCGACCGGATCAAGGTCCGTCCCGGGTGAGGACCGCCTACTTCAGGGTGGGCTGCTGGTTCTCGAACCAGACCTGGTCCAGGGCCGCCTTGCAGCTCTCCCCGGCGGCACAGGTGAGCGCGACGTCGTTCGAACCCTCGTTGAGCTGCACCATGTTCCAGGTGCCGGTGACACTGTTGGTGCCGTAGTTCTTGAGCTTGGCCTTGTTCGTCGTGTCCTTGCCGTTGACCAGGATCGACAGGTTCTGCTGCTCGGAGGTCGTGTTGAGGAACTTCACCGCCAGGTAGTAGGTGCCCTTCTTCGGCACCTCCACCTTCCAGGTGATCGTCGACCCGGGGGCGGACATGTCGATCATGCCCTTGCCCGAGGACGACGCCACGCCGGCCACCGCGACCGCGCCGCCGGAGGGCGATGCGTCCTCCGCCTCCACCATCGCGAACTTGCCGCCGGGCGCGGTGGTCGGAGCCGTGGACGGCGACGCGGTCTGCGACGGGCCCGCGCTCGTCTGCGTACCGGCACTCGTGGCCGGCGTCTTCGCCTTGTCGTCCTTGCCGTCGTCCCGGGTCAGCAGCAGGCCGGCGACCACGCCGATCACCACCAGGACCGCCACCGCCACGCCGATCATCACGCCGCGACCACCACCGCCGCCCCCACCGCCGCCGTGCGATTGCCGGGGCTGTTGCGGGGGCTGCGCGCCGCCCTGCTCGTGCTGGGCCGGGATCGCCGCCTGCGGCTGGGTATGCGCGGGCGGCTGGGCGTAATTCATCTGCCCGACCTGCACATATTGCGGCATCATCCGATTGGCGGAAGAACCGTACGCACCGGTCGTCCCTGTCCCGTCGCCCGCTTCCTCACCCGGCGCCGGCCGATAGAGGTACCCGTACGGGTCTTCAGGTTCACCGTTGGTACCCGCCGTCATCGGGTAGTCCTCCCTACGTGCGCCAGGTCAAGCTTTGTCAATACCAGGCATCACACTAACGGGCGACGGGTGCGACAAGTGGTGTTGTCCGCGTGACGGGACTGTCACGAAAACGCCCTACTGAGGCGTACGGCGGCCGGCCGGCCCAAGAACACGCTCAGGCCGGCGAGCCCACAAAACCCACCCATCAGGTGAGCGAATTCACCCGAGACGACCAAAATCACCAGCAAAAAACCGCCCCGGCACAACACCCGGCCGCGAGGCCGAACCGCCCCACCGATGCCTTCAAACCCCAGCGCGTACGCCCAACGCAACGAGCGGTGCGGGCGGGCACCAAATCAAGCCAACCAAACGCACATCCGCAGCCCGCCCACACGACCGGCGCCGCCCCTAACCGGCCCGCCGCTGCGCCCGATCGCGCCGACGCTTGTTCGCGTACATGTGCTCATCCGCGATCCGCAACAAATCCTCGGGCTCGGCCGCCTCCTCGGCCCAACCGATCCCGAAGCTGGCCCCCTCCAGCGGCACCGCCAACCCCTCGGCCGGAATCGGCACGGAAAGCGCACGGCGCAACCGCACCGCCATCTCCTCCGCCTCCTCCCGTCCGATCCCATCGGCCAGCACCACGAACTCGTCGCCGCCGAGCCGGGCCACCGTGTCCCCCTCGCGCACCGCGGCCGTCAACCGCTCGGCGACCGCCTTGAGTACCACGTCGCCGATGTGGTGGCCGAAGTTGTCGTTGATGTGCTTGAACCCGTCCAGGTCGCAGAACAGCAGCGCGACGCCGCGACGCTCGGCGGCGGGCGGCTCGTCGACGACCACCACCGCGCCCTCGGGCATGCTCAGGATCGCGCCCGTGGGCACGGCCCACTCGTCCGCGTACGGCTCGTGCACGTCGCCGCCCGGACCGGCGGCCGGGAGCCCGGCCTTGAGGCCGAACCGGGCGGCGAGCCGGGCCCGCAGCTCGCGCCCGTTCGGCAGCCCGGTGAGCGGATCGTGGCTGGCCTCGTGCACCAGCGCCTGCTCGCGCTGCTTGCGGTCCTCGATGTCCTCCACGTGGGTCAGCCCGAACCGCAGATCGCCGAGCCCGTCGGCGACCTGGGAGGTGCGCAGCGAAACCCACCGGTACGTTCCGTCGCTGCGGGCCAGCCGCAGCTCGGTACAGCCCGCCACCGGCACCGTCCCGCCCAAGTGTCCGCCGAGCAGCGGCCGATCCTCCGGGTGCGCCAACGCGCCCAGCCCGAGCCGCTTGAGCACCGGCGCCGGGTAGCCCAGCATCCGGCACAGCGCGTCGTTGGCGCGCAGCAGCTGGCCCTGCTCGTGGCCGCGCACGCCGGTCATCACCATGCCGCTGGGCGCGTACTCGAAGGCCTGCCGGAAACTCTCCTCGCTGGCCCGCAACGCCAGCTGCTCGCGCTCCAGGCGGGCCACCGCGCGCTGCATGTCGCTGCGCAGCCGCGCGTTGTCCACCGCGATCGCCGCCTGTGCCGCGAACATGCCCAGCACCTCGCGCCGCCACGGGGCGGGCCGCAGGCCGTCCACCGGCAGGTCCACCGACAACACGCCGACCAGGTCGCCCTCGGGCGTGTGCAGCGGCGCGAGCAGCGCGTCGCGCGGATGCCACGCCTCGGGGTGGTCGGGGATCGGCAGGTCGGGTATCCAGCTCGGGATGTCGCCCACGTCGGCCTGCCCCGAGCGGTGCCCGAGGAAGCGCAGCGGCCCCCAGGGCTCGGCGGCGGCCAGGATGCGGTCCCAGCCCTCGCGCGAGCCGATCTGGCCGGCCATCGCCTTGCGCAACTCGTCGTTGCCGGCCACCGCGGCGACCTCCAGGTCGGCGTCGGCGCGAACGAGATTGACCGCTGCCACGCCGAACCCCAGGCCCGAGACCACGCCGTCGACGACGGCCTGCAGGGTGTCCTTGAGGTCACGCGTGGCGTTGAGGTCGGCGACGACGCGGTTCAAAAGGCGCAAAGTCGCCAACCGGACGTGGGTCTCCGTCTCGGCTGTCATGGGTCTCCCCCAGGGGTCGACGCCGGTGTCTTCTGAACAGATATCGTCCGTTTACCAGAGAAACTGAATCACAGCGGGCTTCGCGTTGGCGACGTTCCGTCATCGATCAGACTGTCACTGTGAGCCACCTCACGCTTCATACCGTATCGAGTCGGACCGCCGAGCCGCCCCGGAATCGCACCCTCCGCCGGCATCCAAGGCGCATCGTACGAGGTCGGCGCCCATTTACGGGAAATAACCCCAGGGTTCGCGGGATATACCTGACGACCAATCAGAAACCAATCGCAAACCGATCGGGCGCTCGGCTGTGCGTCAGCACATTGATGCACAGCACATCCGGGCCCGGTCCGACGCCGCATACCCTTGACCCGTGTCCTCACCACTCCCGTCTCCCGTCGATCCTGCCGACTTCAAGGCCGCGATGTCTCGATTCGCCGCCGGCGTGGTGCTGATCACCGCGATCGAGGGCGACCCCGATGACGGCGGGCCCGTGGACGACGTGGGCATGACCGCGACCGCGTTCATGTCGGTCTCCCTGGAACCCCCGCTGGTGCTGATCAGCCTGCGCCGCGAGGCGCGGATGCGCGACGTGCTGGACGAACAACCGCTGTGGGCGGTGTCCCTGCTCTCGCAGAGCCAGCGCCACGTCGCCGGCCGCTTCGCCATCCCCGGCCGGATCAGCGACCGGCTGATGTTCGCCGACATCCCGCACCGCCGCGGCCCGGTGTCGGGCGCGGCCCTGGTCGGTGGCGCGCTGGCGACCCTGGAGTGCCGCACCGACCAGGTCGTCGAGGCGGGCGATCACATCCTGTACGTCGGCGAGGTGCTGCGCGTGGACCTGCCCAGCCCCGAGGGCCTGCCCCTGACGCACTACCGGGGCCGCTACCGAAGCCTGGGCTGAGCGCGTTATGCGCCCGGCCGCGGCCCCGGGCGCATCAGCCCGTCGGCCGTCACCGAGGCGACCGGTCGGCCGGCCCGGGTGAACACCCGGATCCGCCCGTGCATGCGCCCGTCGCCCGCGTACTCGCTCGCGCAGCGCAGCAGCAGCCACTCGTGCGCCGAGAACGGCTCGTGGAAGGTGATGTTCTGGGACAGCGCCACCGACATCGACCGCCCGCCGCGCCGCTCCAGTTCGGCGCGCGAGTACGGCCGCAGCGCGACCGGGCCCAGGAAACCCTCGGTGGACCAGGCCAGGATCGCCCGGGCCGTGGTCGCGGTGTCCGGGAGCGACGTACAGCGCGTCCACAGGTCCAGGCGCGGCGGTCCCACCGCGTCCGGCGCCAACGCCGCCGCGCCGCCGGCCGTGCGCACCTCCCACGGCAGCATCGGCACCGACACCTCGGCGCACTCCTCCGGCCCGGGCACCCCGGCCGGCAACGCATCGGCGTGCCGGACCAGTTCGGGACCGGCCACGCCCAGCGTCACGAACGCCCGGTAGTGCTCGGCGGCGCCCTGCCGAAAACCCACCTGGAGGATCGCCGCCGACCGCCCCTCGTGCAGCCGCTCGACCCGTACGTCCACCGGCGCGGTCGGATCCCCGGCCCGGGGAAAGACCCCCTGGAGCGTCTGCACCGCCATGCGGGGGACCACCCGCTCGGCGGCCACCACCGTCTGCGCGAGCACCTGCGCGCCCAGCGTGCGCGGGATCGGCGTCACCAGGTTGCGCGCCCGGAACCGGGTGAGCGCCGCGTCCGGGACGCCGCCATCCGCCGGATCCGCCGCCGCGATGCCGTCCAGGTCCAGTACGTCCACCAGGTCGGCCGCCGCGATCGTCGGCCATGTCGCCACTCCACCGGTCATCCGCGCATGATCGCAGTCCGCGGCCGGATCTGATAGACCGTCAGGTGGGTCGCCCGATCATCGCGTCGCGCCTCTCCCGGTGAACTTGACCACCAGCGAGACCAGGAACGCCGAGACCGCGATGCTGATGATCCAGCGAAGCCAGTCGATCCCCTTGGTGTCCTCGACACCCAGTCCGGCGGCAATGCCGTAGCCGATCAGGGTGCCCACAATGCCGACCGCCATCGTGGCCAGGAAGCCGATCTTCTGTTTGCCCGGCAGAAACAGTCGACCAAGCGCGCCGATGATGATGCCCGCGATGATCAGACCTACGAACGTCATGGGATTCCTCCAGCCGGCCGGCAGTCGTACAAAGTACGATGACCCGGACTTTTCCGGGCAGGTGTCTCCTGTTCCCCACGTTCCCCGCGCGTTAACGCGAACACACCCACGTCACAAAGCTCTAAGGTGGTTGCGTCCGCCGGGTGGCCACGGTGCAAAATGGTCCGGTACACGCCCCGATAGCTCAGTTGGCCAGAGCACGCGCCTTGTAAGCGCGGGGTCGTCGGTTCGAACCCGACTCGGGGCTCCCAGGGGCCGTCATCCGCGCGATCGCCGGATGGCGGCCCGCTTTCGTCGGCCCGGTGGGTGCGGCAGGGTGGGTGCGGCGGGGCCCGCTCGCCCGTCTGCGGCGGGGCTCGGCGACGGGGCTCAGCGGCGGCGGTCCGGCGCCGGACCGGTCGAGCCGCGGACCACCAGTTCGGGGCGGTAGATCAACTCGGTACGCGGTGCCCGCCCGCCGCCGATCTCGTCGAGCAGCGCGCGCACCGCCGCCGCGCCCATCGCCTGCACCGCTTGACGCACCGTGGTCAGCGGCGGATCGGTGAAGGCCACCAGCGGCGAGTCGTCGTAGCCCACCACCGAGACGTCCTGCGGCACCCGCAACCCCCGCTCGCGCGCGGCCCGTACCGCGCCGAGCGCCATCAGGTCGCTGCCGCACACGACCGCGGTCGCCCCCCGGTCGAGCAGCGCGCCCGCCGCCGCCTGGCCGCCCTCCACCGAGAACAACGAGCGCTCGATCCAGCCGTCGGCCTCCGTCACCCCGAACCGCTCGGCAAGTCCGCGCCGAAAACCCGCGATCTTGCGCGCGGTGGGCACGTACCGCTCGGGCCCGACCGCGAGCCCGATCGCGGTGTGCCGCAGCGAGGCCAGGTGGCCTATCGCCAGCTCCACCGCGACCGCCTCGTCGCTGGAGATGAACGGCGCGTCCACCCCCGGGGCGAAGCCGTTGACGAACACCATCGGCAGGCCGCGCTCGACCAGCCGCAGATAGCGCGACATGTCCGCGCCCGAGTCCGAGTGCAGGCCGGAGACGAAGACGATCCCCGACACCCCGCGCTCCAGGAGCAGTTCGGTGTAGTCGTCCTCGGTGACCCCGCCCGGGGTCTGCGTGCACAACACCGGGGTGTAGCCGTGATGGGCCAGCGCCCGCTCGATGACCTGCGCGAACGCCGGGAAGATCGGGTTGTCCAACTCCGGGAGCAACAGCCCCACCAGGCCCGCGCTGCGCCGGCGCAGCCGGGCGGGCCGCTCGTATCCGAGCACGTCGAGAGCGGTCAGGACGGCCCGCCGAGTGTCGTCCGCAACCCCGGGTTTGCTGTTCAGAACCCGACTCACGGTCGCCTCGCTGACCCCTGCCTGCGTTGCGATGTCCGCCAGCCGAGCCTTCATACGCAGAGCCTAGTGACACTTTCAGCAGGATTTCGCAGGGCTTTGCGGGTCCCGCAAAACATTTCGGGCGAAGCCGACTGCTGACAGATCACGTGCGCCCGGGTACGGTGAAGCGCAGTCCGTCCTCGAATGGACTAGACCACTGTCCGCCGTCACGGACAGGCACCGCACGGGTACTTCACCCTCCACTCGGATCGTCCGGCACGTTCCTGCCGGTGGAAGGACACATCACCATGGCCACGGTCAGCTACAAGCAGGCGACCTGTACCTACAAGGGCGCCGAGCGCCCGTCCGTCAACGCGCTCGACCTGGAGATCGCGGACGGCGAGTTCCTGGTCCTGGTCGGCCCCTCCGGTTGCGGCAAGTCCACCTCCCTGCGCATGCTCGCGGGTCTCGAGGAGGTCACCGGGGGCTCGATCCACATCGGCGACCGCGAGGTCACCAACCTGGAGCCCAAGGACCGCGACATCGCGATGGTGTTCCAGAACTACGCGCTCTACCCGCACATGACGGTCGCCGAGAACATGGGCTTCGCGCTGAAGATCGCGGGCGTCGACAAGAAGCAGATCCGGGCCAAGGTCGAAGAGGCCGCGAAGATCCTCGACCTCACCGAATACCTGGACCGCAAGCCGAAGGCCCTCTCGGGCGGTCAGCGCCAGCGTGTCGCGATGGGCCGCGCGATCGTCCGCGAGCCCCAGGTCTTCCTGATGGACGAGCCGCTGTCCAACCTCGACGCCAAGCTCCGCGTCCAGACCCGCACCCAGATCGCCGGCCTCCAGCGCCGCCTGGGCATCACCACCGTCTACGTCACGCACGACCAGGTCGAGGCGATGACCATGGGCGACCGCGTCGCGGTGCTCAAGGACGGCCTGCTCCAGCAGGTGGACACCCCGCGCAACATGTACGACCGCCCGGCCAACGTGTTCGTGGCCGGCTTCATCGGCTCGCCCGCGATGAACCTGATCGAGGTCGACCTGGCCGAGGACGGCATCCGCTTCGGCGACGCGGTCGTCCCGGTCTCGCGCGAGGCCCGCGAGGCGGCGGTGGCCGAGGGCACGGGCAAGGTTACGCTGGGCGTGCGCCCCGAGCACCTGAAGATCAACTCGGCCGAGGGCCTGAGCAAGGAGGGCAAGGGCCTCGCGGTCTCCGTCGACGTGGTCGAGGAACTCGGCTCCGACGCCTTCGTCTACGGCTCGGTCACCCTCGACGGTGTGGACAAGCCCTTGGTGGTCCGCGTCCCGGGCCGCAGCGTTCCGGAAAAGGGCTCGGTCCTGCACGTGGTCCCGACGGTCGGCGAGACCCACCTGTTCTCCACGAAGAGCGGCGAGCGCCTGCACGACTGACCGCCCCCGACATGATCGCCGGCGGCGCCCGACGGCGCCGCCGGCGAGTGTCGTCCCGGACCGGGAGGCCGTCAGGGGTGAGACTCGGTGCATGGAGCGTATGACCGAGACCGAGTGGCGGGGCTTTTTGTTGGCGGGGCCGCCGCGCACCGGGAAACTTGCCACCGTACGTCCCGACGGTCGGCCGCACGTGGCGCCGGTCTGGTTCGACCTGGACGATCGCGGCGACACGGTGGAGCTGGTGTTCACCACGTTCGCGTCGTCGGTCAAGGGGCGCAACCTCGCCAACGATCCGCGCGTGAGCCTGTGCGTGGACGACGAACGGCCGCCGTACGCCTATGTGGTGGTCGAGGGCGAGGCCCGACTCTCCGTCGACCCGGTCGACCTGCGCGTGTGGCCGAGCCGAATCGCCGCCCGCTACATGGGCGCCGACAAGGTGGTCGAGCGCGAGCCCGTGGAGGGCGAGCAGGTGGTGCACGTGCACATCCACCACGTGGTGGCGGACCGAAACATCACGGGCTGAGCCGGCCTTTTTCGCAGATGCGTTCCGCAGGAGCCGCACACCTCGCATATTTCGCATACCTCGCATACCACAGGACCCGCACATGTCGTGCGGGTCCTGTGGGTGGTGGGGGGCTTCGATGCCCGGGGATCAGCCCAGCAGGCCGCCCAGGGGCTTGGTGCCGCTGCCGCCGGACTTCGGGGCGCCTCCGGAGCCGCCGGAGCCGCCGGGGTTCGAACCTGCCGAGCGGGGGGAGCCGGACGCGGTCGGGGCCGAGGCCGAGGTCGGCTTCCTGTCGGTGGCATCGGCCGGGGCCGACTTGGCCGCGCCGGTGGACGCACTCGGCTGCGGGGTGGTCGCCGCGCGCGGGGTGGTCTGCGCGGCGGGGCCCTCCTTGACCGGACCGGCCGCCGCCGAGGGTTCGACCACCGGCGGACGGGGTTGACCGGCCACCGCCCCGGCCGGCTGCCCGGCGGCGGGGACGACCGGGGCCGAGGACTCGGCGGGCCGACCCGGCTCGCCGACCCGGCCGGTGTCCGACTCGTCGGGGTGCCGGTGGCCGCCGCCGAGCAGCGAGCCGGCGAGCAACGTCGCACCGACGCCCGCGAACGCCAGCATCGAGCCGTAGCCGAGCTTGCGCCGCCGGGCCCGCACGGGGGTGACGATCGGACCACGCCAGGTCCGCAACGACAACCACGCGTCCGCCGAGTACATCGGCGCGCCCGCGAGCGCCAACGGGCTGAACGCGGCCAGGAAGACCAGGTAGGGCGCGTGGTACGGCGAGGACCCGGTACCCACCGCGATCAGCACGCCCAGCGAGAGCAACATCCCGAGCAGCCCGGCCAGCCGGGTCCACAACCCGAGCACCACCGCGAAGCCGACCACCACCTGGCCGAAGGCGAACAACAGCCCCGCCCCGATCGCGTGATCGGCGGCCAGGTCCATCACCGACGGCGACAGACTCCCGTCACGCAGCACGCCGATGCGATGCCCGAACGAATCGCTCGACCCCGGATCCAGGAAGCCCGGCGCATAAAGCTTGCGCAGCCCCTCGACCAGGAACGCCCCACCGAGGAACAGCCGCAACGGCAACAACACAGTGCCGGCCTGCACACTCCCCCGGCGCGCATGCGTGGGCGCCGCGGCGGTCCCGTCCCGCTCACGCACCCCCGTCCCCGGACCGCGCCGAGCAGGCGGCACCCGCCGCCGGGTCCCGTCGTCACGAATCACCGGGAGCCGCGTGGTCGCGTCGTCATCCGCCCGGTCACGCGGCCCGGGCACAGGTTTGGGGGCGGTGCCGATCCGGGGGCCGGCGATCACCACCCGCAGGGTCTTCGTGGGGGTGGCGACCGCCGCCGGATCGCCGGGATCACGCACCGCCGCGGGCGAGGGCAACAGCCCGACAGCACCGCCGAAGCTGCCTTCCGATCTGGTGTCCACGTACCACTAACCGCCCAAGGTCCCCCAAGGATGCGGCCCACCACGTATTACCCCATGCAACCCACAAACCCCCAAACCTCCCGCTACACTCCGCCCAGCAGTGCGGCACGAATGCGCGGCCAAGACGCACAAGGGTCTCCAAAAAACGAAGCACTCCCACCGAGACGACTGCACTCAACGGCGCGGCGGAACGGGCCGAGCATCCTCGCCGAGCGTCGCGCTGTTGGTGGCGGGTGGCCGGTGCGTGGCCGGCCCGAGTCGGTGGTGGGCCGCCGCCGGCGTGCGGGGCTCCGAGACTTCGGGCTTCCGGCGAGACGCGCGCGCTGCTCGGCGAGAACCGGCCGGCAGCGGCGGGCAGGGAGGGTGCTCGGGTCGAGTCCGCCGGGGAACCTTCCCGAGTGGGCCGGGCGTT
>NZ_JBIRUB010000016.1:9742-145937 GCF_044334985.1 Embleya sp. NPDC020630 | reverse complement strand
GTTCCCGGCGCGCGTTGTGCTTCTGGTTGCGGGTGGCTGGTGCGGGGCCGGTCTGAGTCGGTGGTGGGCCGCCGCCGGCGTGCGGGGCTCCGAGACTCGGCTTCCGACGAGGCGGGCGCGTTGCTCGGCGGAAAAGCGGCCGGCAGCGGCGGGCAGGGAGGGTGCTCGGGTCGAGTCCGCCGGGGAACCTTCCCGAGTGGGCCGGGCGTTCCCGGCGCGCGTTGTGCTTCTGGTTGCGGGTGGCTGGTGCGGGGCCGGTCTGAGTCGGTGGTGGGCCGCCGCCGGCGTGCGGGGCTCCGAGACTTCGGGCTTCCGGCGAGGCGGGCGCGTTGCTCACCGAAAACCGGCTGGCAGCGGCGGGCAGGGAGGGCGCTCGGGTCGGGTTCGCCGGGCGTGCGTTCCCGAGTGGGCCGGGCAGGGCATTTCGAGGTGCTGTCGGGCGTGTTGGAGGGCAGGAGTTCACGAAACCGGACGGCGTGAGGTGCCGTGGACTCAGCGCGAGAAAAAACCGCAGGTCAGCGCACGGCGGGCGCTTCTGCAGTGCCGCGGCATCCGGTTTCGGCCCCCACTGGGCACTTTCGGTCCCGTCGACGACCTCTGCGAGGTCGCAGCGCCCGAAGCCAACCCTGACCGGGCAGTTTCGGTCCCCTCACGGGCATTGAGGAGGGCGGAACACACGAAACCGGCACTCGACGCCCGACTTTCCACCCCGACCCCACAAAACCGCAGGTCACCGAAGCTCGAAGCCCGCAACCACCCATCGCGATCCGGTTTCGAACCCCAACTCCCCTCCAAACATCCCCAAAACATCCAACCCACCCTGGAAGGCCCCAGAGAACCCAACTCGACCACCCCCCGCTCCCCGCTGCCAGCCGGTTTCCGCCGAGCAACGCGCCCGTCTCGCCGGAAGCCCGAAGTCTCGGAGCCCCGCACGCCGGCGGCGGCCCGCCACCGACTCAGACCAGCCACGCACCAGCCACCCGCAACCAGAAGCACAACGCGCGCCGGGAACGCCCGGCCCACTCGGGAGGGTTCCCCGGCAAACTCGACTCGAGCGCCCTCCCTGCCCGCCGCTGCCGGCCGGTTCTCGCCGAGCAACGCGCGCGTCTCGCCGGAAGCCCGCAGTCTCGGAGCCCCGCACGCCGGCGGCGGCCCACCACCGACTCTGACCGGCCACGCACCAGCCACCCGCAACCCAAGGCGCAGCGCGCGCCGAGAACACCCGACCCGGCCCACTCGGGGACCCATGCCCGGCGAACCCGACCCGAGCGCCCACCCTGCCCGCCGCTGCCGGCCGCTTCTCCGCCGAGCAGCGCGCGCGTCTCGCCGGAAGCCCGCAGTCTCGGAGCCCCGCACGCCGGCGGCGGCCCACCGCCGACTCTGACCGGCCACGCACCAGCCACCCGCAACCCAAGGCGCAGCGCGCGCCGAGAACATCCGACGCGGCCCACTCGGGAACGCACGGCCGGCGAACCCGGCCCGACCGCCCCCGAGCGCCCCGCGCCGGACCCGGCCCGGCCCGGCCCGCTTCGCCGTCTACCTCTCCCCGCCTACTTCGCCCCCCGCCGCCTGGCCACCTCGTACAGCACGATGCTTGCCGCGACTCCCGCGTTCAGGGACTCGTTGCCGCCGGCCATCGGGATTCGGACCGTGATGTCGCATGTTTCCTGCACCAAGCGGCCCAGGCCCTTGCCCTCGGAGCCGACGACCACCACCAGGGGTTCCGTGGCCGCGGCCAGTTCGTCGAGGGTGATGTCGCCGTCGGCGGCCAGGCCGACCACCGTCAGGCCGGCCTTCTTGTAGGCCTCGAGGGCTCGGGTGAGGTTGGCCGCCCGGGCCACCGGCATGCGGGAGGCCGCGCCTGCCGAGGACTTCCAGGCGCCGGCGGTCATTCCGGCCGCGCGGCGCTCGGGGACGACCACGCCGTGGCCGCCGAAGGCCGCCGCGGAGCGGATGACCGCGCCGAGGTTGCGCGGGTCGGTGACGCTGTCGAGCGCGACGACGAGGGGCGTTTCGGCGCGGTCGTGCGCCTCCACCACGAGGTCGTCCGGGTGGGCGTACTCGTACGGCGGCATCTGGAGCACCAGGCCCTGGTGGATCGCGCCGTCGGTCATCCGGTCCAGCTCGGGGCGCGGGATCTCCATCAGCGGGATGCCCCGCGTGTTGGCGATCTTCATCGCCTCGCGCACCCGGTCGTCGCTGTCGATGTACTGCGCGATGAACAACGACGTGGCCGGCGCGTCGGCGCGCAGCACCTCGAGCACCGAGTTGCGGCCCGCGACCAGCTCGGACGCGCTCTTCCCGCCCCGGCCGGGCCGCCCGCCCGCCGGACGCCGGGCCGCGGGCGCCGCGGCCTTGCGCTTGGCCGCGGCGTTGGCGGCGCGCTGCTTCGCGTGCCCCTTGCGCATCTCCGCGGGCGGCGTCGGCCCCTTGCCCTTCAGCGCCCGGCGGCTGTGCCCACCAGTACCGACCGAGGGCCCCTTCTTGCTTCCCTCGTTGCGCTTGTTACGGCGCTCCGTGTTGCCGGCCATGACGGGTACATCCCTTCGATTGCTTCATATTGCGATCCCCGGTCGCCCGAGGGGCAACCGCTCCAGCCGTTACAACCGTACGGCCGGTCCGCCACCTCGTGGCGTTCCGGCCGTACGGCGCGTTCTCGTCGAGCCTCCCGGGCCCGAGGGCGACTCAGTCCCGGTGCAGCGTCCACCGGGGGCCGTGCGGCGTGTCCTCCACCACGATCCCGGCTGCCGTGAGGCTGTCCCGGACCGCGTCGGCGGCCGCGTAGTCCTTGCGCGCCCGCGCCGCCTCACGCTGCCCGAGGGCGAGCTTGACGAGGTGGTCGACCACCCCGCGCAGCTCGTCGGAGCGACCGGCGGAGGCGCCCGCCGTCCACTGCTCCGACAGCGGGTCCATGCCGAGCACGCCCAACATCGCCCGCACATCGGCCGCGTGCCGTACGACCGCGTCCTTGTCACCCGCCGCCAGCGCGGTGTTGCCGTCGCGCACGGTGTTGTGCACGACCGCCATCGCCTGCGGCACACCCAGGTCGTCGTCCATCGCGGCGGCGAACACCGCCGGCACGTCGGCCGTCGGTTCGATCGCCCCGGTCTGTTCGCCGGCCCGCTCCAGGAAGCCCTCGATCCGCCCGAAAGAGACCTCGGCCTCGCGCAATGCCTCCTCGCTGTACTCGATCATCGACCGGTAGTGCGGGGTGGCCAGGTAGTAGCGCAGGACCAGCGGCGACCAGCGCTTGAGCATCTCGGAGACGAGCACCGAGTTGCCGAGCGACTTGCTCATCTTCTCACCGCTGAGGGTGACCCAGGCGTTGTGCATCCAGTAGGCGGCGAACGCGTCGCCCGCCGCCTTGGACTGGGCGATCTCGTTCTCGTGGTGCGGGAACACCAGATCCAGCCCGCCGCCGTGGATGTCGAACGCCGCGCCCAGGTACTTGTGCGCCATCGCGGAGCACTCCAGGTGCCACCCCGGACGACCGTGTCCCCACGGCGTCTCCCACGACGGCTCGCCGGGCTTGGCCGCCTTCCACAGCGCGAAGTCGCGCCGGTCCCGCTTGCCCGCCGCGCCCGTGCCCCCGTCCTCCGCCTCGCGCATCGCGTCGGGCTTTTGGCCGGACAGCGCGCCGTAGGCCGGGAACGAGGAGACGTCGAAGTACACGTCGCCGCCGGACGGATAGGCGTGCCCCGTGGCGATCAGCCGGTCCATCATCGCGACCATCTCGGGGATGTGCCCGGTCGCCCGGGGCTCCACGGTCGACGGCAGGCAGCCGAGCGCGGTGTACGCGTCGGCGAAGGCCCGCTCGTTGGTCTGCGCGACCTGCCAGTAGGGCACACCCTCCGTGGCGGACTTGGCGATGATCTTGTCGTCGATGTCGGTGACGTTGCGGCAGAACACGACGTCGTTGCCGCGGTGGGCGAACCACCGGCGCAGCACGTCGAAGTTCAGCCCCGATCGGATGTGCCCGATGTGCGGAGGTGCCTGCACGGTGGCACCACACAAGTAGATCGAGACCTGTCCCTCGACAAGCGGCACGAAGTCCCGGACCGTGCGGGTGCTGGTGTCGTACAGGCGCATGCTCACACGCGCAAGCTTAGAGCGTCGGGACGGCGCGGCGTGCGCCGTTATCCCTCGGTTCCCGGCCCGACCGGCACCACGAGCGCGGTGGCGATCGCGGCCACTCCCTCGGCCCGCCCGGTCAGCCCCAGACCGTCGGTGGTGGTCCCGGACACCGACACCGGCGCACCGGCCGCGGCCGACAGCGCGGCCTCCGCCTCGGCCCGCCGCCGCCCGACCTTCGGCCGCACCCCGATCACCTGCACCGCGATGTTGCCGATCTCGAATCCGGCCGCGCGCACCAGCCGCGCGGCCTCGGTCAGCAGGGTCGCCCCCGACGCCCCGGACCACTGCGGCCGCGAAGTGCCGAAGTGTGCGCCCAGATCGCCGATGCCCGCCGCCGAGAACAACGCGTCGCACGCGGCGTGCGCGACCACGTCGGCGTCGGAGTGCCCGGCCAACCCGGTCTCCCCGGGCCAGAACAACCCGGCCACCCACAACTCGCGCCCCGCCTCGAAGGCGTGGACGTCCACCCCGATCCCGGTACGGGGCAGCACCACCCGAGCCGCGTGCTCACCGGACAACGTCGATCTCCGTACTCTCCGCGGCACCGTCCGCCTCGTCGGCGCGCGCCTGCGCCGCCCGCTCCGCTCGCCGCTCCAAAAGCGCGCGGGCAAGCAGCAGGTCGAACGGTCGGGTCACCTTGAACGCCTCTTCGGAACCGGGGACCACCACGACCGTGCCGCCGGTGCGCTCGACCATCCCGGCGTCGTCGGTCGCGCCCTCCGCGCCGAACCCCTCGGCCTCGGCGTGGGCGCGCGCCAATACCGCCCGCCGAAAACCCTGGGGGGTCTGTACGGCGCGCAGCAACGATCGATCGACCGTGCGCACCACGGTCTCGACGCCGTTCGCCGGGGCGACCTCCTTGACCGTGTCGACCACGGGCAACGCGGGCACCACCGCGTCGGCCCCGTCGGCGACGGCGGCGATCACCGCCTCGACCACGTGGGCCGGCACAAACGGACGCGCGGCATCGTGCACGAGCACGATGTCGTGATCGGCCGGCACCGCCGCGAGGGCGAGCCGTACCGATTCCTGGCGTGTCGCACCGCCCGCGACCACCCGCACGGGTGATTCCGCGGGCAGTTGCGCACGCAAAAGATCCCGGACACCGGCGACACCGTCCGGCGGTGCGGCGACCACGACCGCGGTTACCCCGCGGGCGGTCAACAGCGACCGGACGGCGTGCACCAGCATCGGGATGTCCCCAAGCTCACGCAACGCCTTGGGCGCACCGGGACCGAGCCGTTCACCACGCCCTGCAGCGGGCACAAGGACCGCAGTGTTCAACGAAGTCCCCTCAAACCACCCGGGCGCCGACGCCATATGGCGCCGACACCGCACCGGCGGATCCGTCCGTCATCGACGGGCGGATCCTACGGCTCAGGAAGCCAGGACCTCGTCGAGGATGGCCTCGGCCTTGTCCTCGTTCGTGTTCTCGGCGAGCGCCAACTCGCTCACCAAGATCTGCCGAGCCTTCGCCAGCATGCGCTTTTCGCCTGCCGACAGGCCGCGGTCACGCTCGCGGCGCCATAGATCGCGCACGACCTCCGCGACCTTGATAACGTCACCGGAGGCGAGCTTTTCCAGGTTCGCCTTGTAACGTCGTGACCAGTTCGTCGGTTCTTCGGTGTGCGGAGCACGCAGTACCTCGAAGACGCGGTCGAGCCCTTCCTGGCCCACCACGTCTCGAACACCGACGAATTCCGCGTTGTCCGCGGGCACGCGGACGGTCAAATCACCCTGGGCGACCTTCAACACCAAATAGGTCTTGTCCACACCCTTGATCGTGCGCTGCTCGATCGCCTCGATCAGCGCGGCCCCGTGATGGGGGTAGACCACGGTGTCGCCAACCTTGAACGTCATGTGACAGGTACCCCTTCCGTGGCTTTCTAGGGTAACACGGGACACGCCCCTACTGAATGACGTTTCCGCAGGTCAGGGCCTTAGTCGGGGCTTGACAAGCAGCCTGTGGGCGTGCTGGGACAGGGAACCCCACACCCGTAGGACTCGAACAAATAGGACAAATAGCTCGTCCTGAGGGTGCGTCGACCGCTCTCGCACGACCCAAACGTCCCACCCGCATCACCGGAGTCGGGCCGATCCCGGCGGCCTTGTGCCGACTCCGCCCCGGTGAAGGCGCCGCTCGGCGCGGTGAGCCGCGTACAAGTCGTCCATCCGGCCTGAGTACGCTGTCCCCGGTCATCGTGACCGGTCCAGAATCCTAGATCTTCAAGGAGATGCCGCCGCCGTGAGCCGCAGCCTTCGACGCGGCGCCCTCGCCGCCACCGTCGCCGTCGTCCTTCCCCTGGCCGCGGGCTGCGCCAGTGGCAAGGAAGCCGAGACCGGCAAGATCAAACCCGACACGGCCAGTACGGCGTTCGGTTCGCTCAAGATCCAGAACGTCCAGCTGGTGACGAGCGACCCGGGCAAGAACCTGGTCGCGCTCGGTGGCGCGCTGTTCAACGAGGGCACCACGCCCGAGACGATCACCAAGGTGACGGTGGACGGCGCGGGAGCGGCCCTCGGCGGCCCGCTGACCATCCCGGCGGGCGGCGCCGCGTACCTGATCGACCGTCCCCAGGGAATGGCCGCCGACGACCCGCAGGGGCGCGTCTACCTCGGTCCGCTGGTCTTCCCGAACGCCGCCAAGGTCGAGGCCGGTTCGTTCCGCCGGGTGACCTTCGCGTTCGGCACCGCCGGCGAGACCTCGCTGGACGTCTCGGTGCACTCCCCGTCGAGCTACTACGCGCAGCTGAAGCCGACCCCGGCCTTCACCCCGCCGCCGCCCGCGCCGCCGACCGCCTCGGCGCCGGCCACCGCGCCGCCGAACACCGCGCCCGCCACCGCCAACACGGGCGGCGCCACGACCCCGGCGAGCGGCAACGGCGCCTCCGGTGCCCCGCGCAACAGCGCGTCGGCCCCGGCCGGCGGCTGACGGCCGTACCCGCGCCGCGGGACACAAAGGCACATACGACGGCGCCCGCGCCGCCTCCCGGACACCGGGGGCGGCGCGGGCGCCGTCGTCACATGGGGCCGGGGCGGCCCCGGCCCGATCAGGGCTCGAACTTGTACCCGAGACCGCGCACGGTGACCAGGTAGCGCGGGGCGCCCGGGTCCGGCTCGATCTTGGCCCGCAGTCGCTTCACGTGCACGTCCAGCGTCTTGGTGTCGCCCACATAGCCGACGCCCCAGACCCGGTCGATCAACTGCATCCGGGTGAGCACCCGGCCCGCGTTGCGCAGCAGCACCTCGAGCAGGTCGAACTCCTTGAGCGGGAGATCGATCCGCCGACCCTCCACGGTGACCCGGTGGGCCTCGACGTCGAGCCGGACCGGACCCGCCTCGATCGCGCGCGGCTCGTCCGTCTCCACCCCGCCCTGGCGGCGCAGCACGGCGCGGATCCGGGCGATCAGCTCGCGGGTCGAGTACGGCTTGGTGACGTAGTCGTCGGCGCCGATCTCCAGGCCGACCACCTTGTCGACCTCGCTGTCCTTGGCGGTCACCATGATGACCGGCACGTTGGACTTGGCCCGCAGCCCGCGGAAGACCTCGGTGCCCGGCAGGCCGGGCAGCATCAGGTCGAGCAGGACCAGATCGGCGCCGCCCTGGTCGAACAGCTCCAACGCCTCGGGGCCGGTGGCGGCCACGGCCACCTCGAAGCCTTCCTTGCGAAGCATGTACGACAGCGCGTCGCTGAAGGACTCTTCATCTTCGACGACGAGCACACGGGTCATCGTGATGCCTCCATGGATGGGGTCGACGATGTCATCGACATCGATTGAGAGGTACTGGACTTGAAGGGCAGCACCAGGGTGAAGGTGGATCCCACACCCTCAAGGCTGCGCACGGTTACCTCTCCCCCGTGGCCCGCCGCGATGTGCTTGACGATGGACAGGCCCAAGCCGGTACCGCCGGTGGCCCGCGAGCGGGCCGGATCGACACGGTAGAACCGCTCGAAGATGCGATCCAGGTCACGCTGGGGAATGCCCAGGCCCTGGTCGGAAACGGTGATGACGGCCATCCGCGCCTCTGCTCTGACCTCGATGTCGACCCTCGTCCGCGCAGGACTGTAGTTGACCGCGTTCTCGACCAGATTGCCCAGGGCCATCACCAGTTGATTGTGGTCCCCCGGCACGATCAGCTCACGATCGCCCCCGATCGCGAGGGTGATCTGCTTGGACTCCGCCGCCTGCCGGCAGCGGTCGGCGGCCTCGGCCACCAGGTCGTCGAGCGGTACCGGGCCCACGTGGTGCAGCGGATGGTCGTTCTGCACCCGGGACAGGTCGATCAGCTCCTGGACCAGGTTGGTCAGCCGGGCCGACTCGATCTGCATCCGGCCCGCGAAGCGGATGATCGCCTCGGGGTCGTCACTGGCGTCCATGACCGCCTCGGCCAGCAGCGAGAGCGCCCCGACCGGCGTCTTGAGCTCGTGGCTCACGTTGGCCACGAAGTCGCGGCGCACCGCGTCCACCCGGCGCGCCTCGGTGCGGTCCTCGACCAGGAGCAGCACCAGCCGAGAGCCCAGCGGCGCCACGCGCGCGGACACCTCGAACTCGTGCGCCTCGCCGTCGGCGCGGGCGAGCAGCAGGTCGCGCTGCCTTATCTCGCCGTCGCGCCTGGTCTCCTTGGCCATCGCCAGCAGGTCCTCGGGCACCAGTTGATCCCCGCGGACCAGGCCGAACTTGTAGGCCGCGGAGGACGCCTTGACGACCGTGTCGAACTCGTCGAGGACCACGGCGGAGGAACGCAGCACCGACAACACGGTGGCCACTCCGGGCGGCAGAGAAGGGGCCGCGGCGGGCGCCGCGGCCGTACCTCTGCCCTGGGCCCGCTCACTCCAGCGGAAGGCCAGGGTGCCGGCCACACCGACGGCCAATCCGGATACAGCGGCCAAAGCGGCGGCGGCAACGTTCACGTCCACATGTTCCAGGGTAGAGCTGACCCGAACGGGTGAAACCGTCCAGAGGGTCCGTCGTGCAGATCTTCATGTGTCGTTCATCCGTGCGCCACGCCTGTCACCGGTGATCGTTCGGAGGTCGTCATGTCCGACCCGCAGACCCCGCCCCAACCGAGGGCGCCCGTGCCGGGCTGCAACTGCCCGTCCAGTTGTGGCTGTGGCTGTAAGTCCGGTTCCGCGTGCAATTGTGGTGGCAGCTGCGGCCGCTGAACCGGCGTTCGGGCCGATGAGCCCGGCCCGTGCGGAGCGCCCGGCCCCTTCCGTGACAGGCGGGCGCTCCGCGCGGAGCCGATCGGGCCTTCACCCGAAGTTCGTGATTACTTCCGCCCCTGGTTCTTGACCGCTTCGATCGCGGCCGCGGCGGCCTCGGGGTCGAGGTAGCGGCCACCGGGGGTGACGGGGCGCAGATCCGCGTCCAGTTCGTACAGCAGCGGGATGCCGGTGGGGATGTTCAGGCCGGCGATGTCCGCGTCCGAGACGCCGTCCAGGTGCTTGACCAGCGCGCGCAGCGAGTTGCCGTGCGCGGCCACCAGGACCGTGTCTCCGCCGAGCAGGTCCGGCACGATCGCGTCGTACCAGTAGGGGAGCATGCGCTCCACGACGTCCTTGAGGCACTCGGTGCGCGGGCGGATCTCCACCGGCAACGACGCGTAGCGCGGGTCGGCGAACTGCGAGTATTCGTCGTCGTCGGCCAGCGGCGGCGGCGGGGTGTCGTAGGAGCGGCGCCAGAGCATGAACTGCTCCTCGCCGAACTCCTCCAGGGTCTGCTTCTTGTCCTTGCCCTGGAGCGCGCCGTAGTGCCGCTCGTTGAGCCGCCAGGAGCGCCGCACGGGCAGCCAGTTCAGGTCGGCCACGTCCAGCGCGAGCTGGGCGGTGCGGATCGCGCGGCGCTGGAGCGAGGTGTGCAGGACGTCGGGCAGCACCCCCGCGTCGAGCAGCAGCTGCCCGCCGCGCGCGGCCTCCTTCTCCCCCTTTTCGGTCAGGTCGACGTCGACCCAGCCGGTGAAGAGTCCGGCTTCGTTCCACTTGCTTTCGCCGTGCCGCAGAAGGATCAGTTTGTAGAGAGCGTCAGCCATGCCCAGGAGCCTAATCGAGGCGGTACAGCGCCCGGGCACGGCCTTTTCCCCGCGAACGCGGGGCCGACGTCACGTCCACTCGACCCGACCGGTGAACAGTGGACCATCCCCGTGCCCACGGGGACATGGGTGGCCTCATCGAAGCCGTCGTCCCATACCGCCGTCCAGCGATCCGCTATTCGCGGTTCTCCGGGGCCGCGAAGCGGGCGAAGGCCTCCAGGTTGCGCAGGGATTCGCCGCGTTCGACGCGCCAGTCCCATTCCCGGCGGATCGAGGTGGCGAAGCCGATCTCCAGGAGGGTGTTGAAGCTGTCGTCGGCGGTCTGGAGCACCACGCCCAGGATCCGGTCGATCTCCTCGGGGCTCACCGCGGCCAGCGGGAGCCGGCCGTTCAGGTACACGTCGCCGAGTTTGTCGACGGCGAAGGCCACCCCGTACATCCGCACGTTGCGCTCCAGCAGCCAGCGGTAGAAGGCGGCGTGGTTCTCGTCCGCGTGCCGGATCACGAACGCGCTCATGGTCAGGCTGTGCGCGCCCACCGTGAGGGCGAGCGCCGTCTTCAGCTTGCGCGTGCCCGGCAGCACCGCGACGAACGTGTGCGGCGCGGACTGCTCCCACTCGACGCCGGCGTCGTCCAGGGCCGCGCGCACGGTGGCCGCTGCTCGCTCTCGTTCGGCTTCCACGGCCTGCCCCATTCGTCGCCCCTCTCACCCCGGTACCCCGACGCTACTGCCCGCCCACGACCCACCCACGCGGGGCGGTGCTGCGGGCCAGTGTGTCGGCGTACACCTCGGCCATCGAGGCCGCCGCCGCCGCCCAGCCGAAGGAGGCCGCGTGCCGCACCGCGCCCTCGGCGTAGTCCTCGCGCAGCCGGGGGGCGCGGATCAGGTCGCGCAGGGCCAGGCCGTAGTCGACCGGGTTGTGGCCCCGGACCAGGGTGCCGGAGACGCCGTCGCGCACGGCGGTGGGCAGTCCGCCGACCGCCGCCGCGACCACGGGCGTCCCGCACGCCTGGGCCTCGATGGCGACCAGGCCGAAGGACTCGTTGTAGGAGGGCACCACCGCGACGGTGGCCGCGCGGTACCAGTCGGCCAGCACGTCCTGGCGCACCGGGCGCTGGAAGCGGACCACGTCGTGGATGCCCAGCGTCGCGGCCAGCTTGTGCAGGTGCTCGGGCGCGGCCATGCCGTTTCCGCTGGGGCCGCCGACCACCGCGACCACCAGCGAGTCGCGCAGCGCGGGGTCGGCCTGGAGCAGATGGGCGATCGCGTACAGCAGCACATCGGGGGCCTTGAGCGGCTGGATCCGCCCGGCGAACAGGATCACCGTGGCGTCCTCGGGCACGTCGAGGCGGCGACGCGCGGCGGCCATGTCGCCGGGGCAGAACGTCTCCAGGTCCACCCCGGGGTTGACCACCGCGACCTGATCGGGCTCCGCGGCGTAGAGGTCGATGAGCTGGTCGGCCTCCTCGACGGTGTTGGCGACCAGCCGATCGGCCGCCTCGACCACCTGGGACTCGCCGATCACCCGGGCCCGGGGCTCGGGGGCGTCGCCGCCCGCGAGTGAGGCGTTCTTGACCTTGGCCATCGTGTGCATCGTGTGCACCAGCGGCACGCCCCAGCGTTCCTTGGCGAGCCAGCCCACCTGGCCGGAGAGCCAGTAGTGCGAGTGCACCAGGTCGTAGTGTCCGGGGTCGCGCATCGCCTCGGTGCGCAGCACGCCGGAGGTGAAGGCGCACAGCTGGGCGGGCAGGTCCTCCTTGGACAACCCCTCGTAGGGCCCGGCGGTGACGTGCCGCACCAGGACGCCCGGGGCCATCTCGACGACCGGCGGCAGGTCGCTGCCGGTGGCTCGGGTGAATATCTCCACCTCGATGCCGAGCGCGGCCAGCCGCTTGCTCAGCTCGACGATGTAGACGTTCATCCCCCCGGCGTCGCCGGTGCCGGGTTGGTGCAGCGGGGAGGTGTGAACGCTGAGTGTCGCGATTCGACGAGGTGCCCCCCGGCGCGCTCCCCATGTGATCGCGCGCTGGACGTGGTGGCTCACTCGTTGACCTCCCTGGCCGGCCCCGTGCCCTGTCGTTCTGTTGTGCGGAACTACCAGTTGTACCGAGCCGTCGCGGACGAGTTCCGCCCGGCCCGCCGTCGCGGCCCAACTCAAGTCCCAACCCATCGTGGTCGGGCGGGATTCCCGGGCGGGGTGTGATCCACGCCCCGGCGGGGGCGTACGGAGGTGTTCGCCTACCCTGCGAGCATGGGCACGCGCGGCAAACCGGGCATCGGCGCCCCGGAAGCGGGGACGGGAGCGGGGTCCCGGTCGCGGCCGGCCGGGGTGATCACCCGGGGTACCACCAACGCGAACCGGCTGCGCCGGGTCGATCGGTGGCTGACCGGGGTACACGGGCGGCTGCTGCGGGCCGCGGCCGATCCGTTGGTGGTCGACGTCGGCTATGGGGCGTCACCGGTGACCACGGTCGAGTTGGCGCGCCGACTGCGCACGGTGCGGGCCGATGTCGCGGTGGTCGGCTTCGAGATCGACCCGGAGCGGGTGGCCGCGGCGTTGCCGTACGCCGGGAACGGGCTGACCTTCGCCCGGGGCGGCTTCGAGGTGCCGCTGCCGGCCGGCCGCTCGGCGACCGCGATCCGGGCGTTCAACGTGTTGCGGCAGTACGACGAGGACGCGGTGCCGGCGGCCTGGGCGCGGATGTGCGCCCGCCTCGCGCCGGACGGGGTGCTGGTCGAGGGCACGTGCGACGAGTTGGGTCGACGTGCGGTGTGGCTGGGCATCGGGTCGGACGCCCGGCCGCGCACGGTCACCTTCGCCGCCCGGTTGGCGGGTCTGGGGCGGCCGTCGGAGTTGGCCGAGCGGTTGCCGAAGGCGTTGATCCACCGCAATGTGCCGGGCGAGCCGGTCCACGCGTTCCTGACCGCGTTCGACCGGGCCTGGGACCTGCACGCGCCGCTGGCCGCGTTCGGCGCCCGGCAGCGCTGGCTCGCGGCGACCGCGACGCTGGCCCGGGACTGGCCGGTATGCGACGGCCCGGCACGCCGGCGGCAGGGCGAGGTGACCGTCGCGTGGTCGGCGGTGGCGCCCCTCGGGCGTGCCCGCGAGTCCTAGGGCGTGTCGGCGGGTGTCGGCCGTACCCGACCGACTGTATTGATACATTCTGGTGACTCGTGTCCGATCCGAAACGGCACATGAAATCTTGAACACACCGCGTTGATCCGGACGTGGAACAGCTCGGCGTGTCGTCCGGGAATGGACTGATACGCCCGTTCCGATATCCGGACGATCTCGAATAGTCCCCTGCCGATCGCAGCCGGAACATGCAAGGATCCGACGCTGAACCGGTCCCCGGGAACTGCCGTCCCGAAAGCGCGGGTTCCGGTCGGCGTCGCCGCATGAAATCGTCCGCAGCGTCTCAGGACAAGCCGTTTTCCGAAAGGGCGAAAGCATGGTGAAACTCGGGGGCCGGATCGGTCTGCGAACCCGGGCCGTGACCAGCTGCGGAGCGGCACTGTTGTGCGCGGTCCTGTTCGGCGGCAACGCGTGGGCGGCTCCCGACGCGCCGCCGGTGCCGCCGCCCGCCAACACCGCGATCACCTCGGTCCAGGACCTGCTGGCCGCCCAGGCCCGGGTGCAGGAGTTGTACCGCCAGGCCGAGCAGGCCACCGAGCGATTCAACGCCACCACCGAGCAGTTGGGTCGTACCCAGATCAAGGCCAACGACGTGAACGCGGGCGTGGTGTGGGCCCGGCAAAACGTCGAGAAGGCCAAGGAGGATCTGGGCCGACTGGCCCGACTCCAGTACACGACGCGGGGCATGGACCCGCTGCTGACCCTGATGTTGTCCGCGGATCCCGCGCAGTTCCTGCGCGACGCGCCCACGTACGAGCGGGTCTCGCAGTCGCAGCTGGACACCATCGCGCGCGCCAAGCAGGCCGAACTCCAGCTCACCGCAATGCAGAAGAGCGCGGACGCCCAGCTCGCCGAGAGCCGTCGGCTGGAGCAGGAAGCCGCCGCGACCCGGACCGACATCCAGTCCCGGATCACCGAGGCCGAGAAGATACTGGCCGGCCTCACCCCCGAGCAGCTGGCCGAACTCGCCCGGATGGAGGCGCTGTCCGCGGAGGCCGGTCAGGCCCAGCTGAACACGCTGATCGGCAAGCCCGACCAGCAGACCACGCCCAAGGCGGCGTTGGCCATCGCGTTCGCGATCGACAAGATCGGCAAGCCGTACATCTGGGGCGGCGTCGGCCCCGAGGGCTACGACTGCTCCGGCCTGACCTCGAAGGCGTGGGCGTTCGCGGGCGTGCCGATCCGCCGCACCTCGCAGGAGCAGTGGGCGTCGCTGCCGCGCGTACCGCTGGCCGACATGCGCCCCGGCGACCTGATCGTGTACTACTCCGACGCGAGCCACATCGGCATGTACCTGGGCAACGGCAAGATCGTGCACGCGCCCCGTCCGGGCCGCACGATCACCATCGCCAACGCCGGTTCGATGCCGATCCTGGGCGTGGTACGACCCGACGCGGGCGCGGGGACGGTGAACGCCCCGGCGATCCCGAACGTCCCGGGCCCGCCGCCCACCACGCCGCCGACGACGCCGCCGGTCACGCCGCCCGTGACTCCTCCGGTGACGACGCCGCCGGTGACCACTCCGCCCGTGACCACACCTCCGGTAACGACGCCTCCGGTGACCACTCCGCCCGTGACGACGCCTCCGGCGAGCACGCCCCCGCCGTCGACGCCACCCGCGACGGGGACGGGAACGCCGAGCGGATCGAAGTCGGGAACGCCGGCGCGTGGGTCGGGGACACCTTCGGGCGGGTGATCGCGGGTTGCGAACGAGGTTGGTGAACGAGCCTCGTGAGCGCGATCCCGTGCACGCATCGAAGGGGCCGGGCCTGCGGGTTCGGCCCCTTCGCGTAGGCGGTCGGGCGCGGGACGCGGCGGCGCGGTCCCGAGGCGAGCCGAACCCGGGGTCGCGCCGTGCGCGCCCTCGGCGACCCGACCGGCTCGCCGTGGGCCTACAGCGCGGCCACCGCCGCCTCGAAGGCGATGTACGCCCTGGCCTCGAACAGCACGAAGCGGGCCTCCGTCACGGCGGACGGTGTGCCGTGGACCGTCTCCACGGCGATGCGCGCCGCGTCGTCCATGGGCCAGCCGTAGATGCCGGCCGAGACCGCCGGGAACGCCACGGTCGATGCGCCGAGGTCGTCGGCCACGCGCAGGCACTCGCGATAGCACGAGGCGAGCAGGGCGGAGCGGTCCTCGGTGCGGCTGTACACCGGGCCCACCGTGTGGATGACCCAGCGGGCCGGGAGGCGGCCCGCGGTGGTGGCCACCGCAGCACCGGTGGCCAGGCCGCGACCCAGCTCGGCCGCGCGCAACGCCCGGCACTCGGCCAGGATCTCCGGGCCGCCCCGGCGGTGGATCGCTCCGTCGACGCCGCCGCCGCCCATCAGGGAGGAGTTCGCCGCGTTCACGATCGCGTCCGCGTGTTGCTCGGTGATGTCGCCGCGAACCAACGTGATCCGTGTCATGCCGACGAGCCTGCCGGCCGGGGCCTCGGCACCGCCGGCGCATTTCCCCACAGGGGTGACGCCGCGAAACGGCGCCGGTCCGGGGTCCGGGCCGGGGGACCGTACGGTTATCGGCTCGGGCCGGCCCGCGCTATCGTCCCTTTTCGATTGCCGAACTTCGATTGCCGAACGACGCCGCGTCCGAGCGGCAGCATCATTCCGGAGGTGGTGGCGTGCGCCCCGCGTACGGCGGCGACGGCGGAGCGGTCGAACGGGCCGGCTACCGCGCGGGACCGGTGTCCGTCCCCTCGGCATCGGGTCCGGTCGCCCACGTGGCGCGTCCGCTGCGCGTCCTGCTGATCGAGGACGACGCCGGGGACGCCTTCCTGGTCGAGGAGCTGCTGGCCGACTCGCCGGATCCGATGGAGATCGTCTGGGCGCGCTCGATGGCCGAGGCGATGGTCGGACTCGGCGAGGACGTCGGGTGTGTACTGCTCGACCTCGGGCTGCCCGACGCCGAGGGGCTCAACGGGCTGCACCGGCTGTTGGCGTTCGCGCCGCGCACCGCGGTGATCGTGCTGACCGGGTTGGCCGACGCGCATCGCGGGTCGGCCGCGGTGGCCGCCGGCGCCCAGGACTACCTGGTCAAGCAGGAGATCGACGGCTCGCTGCTCTCCCGGGCGATCCGCTACGCCCTGGAGCGCAAGCGGGCCGACGACTCGCAGCGCCGGCTGGTCGAGTCGGAGTTGCGCGCGCAGGAGAACGCCCGGCTCGAACGCGGACTGCTGCCCGCCCCGATCCTGCGCGACCCCTCCCTCGACTTCCTCGCCCGCTACCGCCCCGGTCGACAGCGTGCGCTGCTCGGCGGCGACCTGTACGACGCGGTGCAGACCGCCGACGGGCGGGTGCACGTGATGATCGGCGACGTCTGCGGCCACGGCCCGGACGAGGCCGCGCTCGGGGTCAACCTGCGGATCGCCTGGCGCTCGCTGATCTTCGCCGGACTCACCGGCGGTGACCTGCTCACCACGCTGGAACGAATCTTCGAACACGAGCGGCGCTCGGACGAGATGTTCGCCACGCTGTGCATGACCATCATCGAGCCCGACCGCCGCCGGGGCCGGGTCTACCTCGCGGGCCACCCGGCGCCGCTGCTGATCACCCCCGAGGGCGTGGCGCCGCTGTCCGAGGGCGCCACCGGACCGGCACTCGGGTTGTTCTCCGACGGCCGGTGGGGATACGAGCCGATCGACCTCGGCCCGGACTGGTCGCTCCTGCTCTACACCGACGGGCTGATCGAGGGCCGGATCGGCCGGGGCCCGGAACGCCTGGGCACCGAAGGCCTGTTGCCGCTGATCAACCGCCTGCTCGCGGCCGGAAGCACCGGCTACGACCTGATCGACTCCGCCGTCGCCGCGGTGGAGGAACTGCACGGGGACAGCCTCAACGACGACGTCGCGGTGTTGCTGCTCCGGCACGATCCGAACCATCCGCCGCACGGCGCCCCGGGCGAACACCCGGTGCTGCCCGGCCCGGCGACCGGTGAGGGCCGGACGGTATGAGTCGACGCGAGCCACGAAAGCGGCCCGGCGGCCCCCGCATGCGCCAGGTCGTCGGCCTGGGCCTTGGCCTGCTCGCGCTGGTCATCGTGATCTCCGCGGTGATCGGCGCACTGGCCATATCCCGGCTGAACGACTCCCGCCGCACCGTCCTGGAGCGGCTCGAACCGGCCGCCAACGCCGCGCTGCGCCTGGAGAACGCGCTGGTCGACCAGGAGACCGGGGTGCGCGGCTGGATCCTCAGCGGCGACCCGAGCTTCCACGAGTCGTACACGCAGGCGCGGTCCGAGGAGGACCGGGCCTACGCGGCACTGGAGCGGCTGCTGCCGAACTCGGCCGACGGTGACCGGCTGCGCGCCGACCTGGTCGAGGTGGGCGCCCGGGCCCGGGCCTGGCGAATGGGGTACGCGGAGCCGGCCTTCGCCGATCGGCCGGGCATCGCCGCGGTGCCCGACCAAGGCCGGGGGCTGTTCGACGCGGTGCGCGCGAGGACCTCGGTCCAGCAGGCCGATCTGGGCGACGAGCGGGCCGCGGCGCGGCACGAACTGTCGCGCGACGCCACCATGCTGACCGCGACGCTGATCGTGGTGGCGGTGTTGTTCGCCGGGCTGCTGATCGCCATCGCGGTGTTCTTCCGCCGGACGGTCACCAGCCCCCTGGAGCATCTGGGCGAGCAGGTCCGGCGGGTCACCGAGGGCGAGTACGACCACGCGCTGACCGGACACGGCCCGGCCGAGATCGCCGCGCTCGCGCAGGACGTGAACTCGATGCGCGACCGCATCCTGGAGGAGTTGCACAGCACCGAGGCGGCCCGCGCGCTGATCGACGAACAGGCCGAGGACCTGCGCAGGTCCAACGCCGAGTTGGAGCAGTTCGCCTACGTGGCCTCGCACGACCTGCAGGAGCCGCTTCGCAAGGTGGCCAGCTTCTGTCAGCTGTTGGAGAAGCGGTACCAGGGCCAACTGGACGAACGGGCCGACCAGTACATCGCCTTCGCCGTGGACGGCGCCAAGCGGATGCAGACGCTGATCAACGACCTGCTCGCGTTCTCCCGGGTGGGCCGGCTGGACAGCGAGCTGGGCGACGTCGACCTGCGGGAGAGCCTGGAGCGCGCGCTGCACGCGCTGGCCGCGGCCCGTGAGGAGAGCGGCGCGAAGATCACCGCCGATCCGCTGCCCACCGTGCCGGGCGACGCGGTGCTGCTCGGGCAACTCGTGCAGAACGTGGTCGGCAACGCGATCAAGTTCCGCACCGGGGAGACTCCGAGGGTGCACGTGGGCGCCCGCTGGGACGGCGAGCAGTGGGAGTTCGCCTGTGTCGACAACGGCATCGGGATCGAACCGCAGTACGCCGACCGGATCTTCGTGATCTTCCAGCGCCTGCACCCGAAGGACGCCTACGGCGGCACCGGCATCGGACTGGCCATGTGCAAGAAGATCGTCGAGTATCACGGCGGTCGGATCTGGCTGGACACCGAGGTCACCGCCGGCACCACGATCCGCTGGACCCTGCCCGGCCCGCCGCCCGCCTCGGACGAGGCGGCTCACCAGGGGCCGTAGGGCCCCATGTTGTTGCGGCCGCCGCCGCGCCGGCCGCCGACCTCCTTGAGCGCGGGGCGCACGTCGACCATGTAGACGATCGCCGCGACCAGGCCCGCGAGGGTGAACATCAGGCCCAGGCCGCCGGTCGGCAGCACGTCGACCACGACCGCGATGCCGAGCAGGATCAGCCAGAAGGACTTCTTCTTCTTGTCGGCGGCGCGGTACGCGTCCTCGCGCCGAAACGCCGCGTCGAACAGGCAGAAGACCTTGAGCAGGAGAATGCCGAGGAAAAGCCAGGTCAGCACCTGGTCGAACTTGGCCGTCAGCAGACCATCGGCCATGTCCATGCCCATCGATCCTCCTCTGCGCGGCCGCCGGGTGCCGCCACGTCGTGCGGGGGATTCCAGTCTGGCACGCCGGGCGCGACCTCGGGTGTTCCCCGGGCCGCGCCCCGACGATGGTGACGCGGACGGATCAGGCGCCGGAACCGCCGGCCGGCTCGGTGCCGGTCTCGGCGGCGGGCTTGGTCCGCGGCTTGGCGTTGGCCCGCTTGGTCGCGGTCACACCGGTCGCGGCGGTCTTCGCCCGGCTCGCGGCCGGCGCGGCCGGGGGTTCGGCGACGGGCGTGGTGTCGTCGTGCCGGTCGCCGCGCTTGACCAGCTTCTCGCCGCGGGCGGCGAGGTCGTCGTAGATCCCCCGGGCCCGGTCCACCTGCGACCTGGCGAAGGTCTGGGTGCGGTCGGGGAGCGTCTGGATGCGCTCGCGGATCACCTTCGGGTCGGTGACGGCCTCGGTCCGGAACCGCTCCGGCAGCTCGCGCAGCTTCTCCACCACCAGGTCGCCCGCGCCGGCGACGGCGTAGAACGGGGTGGTCTCGGTCAGGGTCTTCCTCAGTTCCGTGGCGATCGCCATGGTGTTCCTCACTCCTTGTGCGTGTGGATCGAGGGATCGGTCGTGGCCCGGCCGGGCTTGCCGTTCTCGGTTCCGTCGGCGGCGCCCGGTACGTCCCGCACGGCGCCGTCCTGTGCGTTCTCCTTGCGGAATGCCTCGTAGATCTCCACGAGCACCCGCTTCTGACGGTCGTTGATCGCCGGATCCGCCATGATCGCGGTGCGCACCTCGCGGTCGCCGTCCTCGCGTTCGTCGAGGATGCCCGCCTGCACGTAGAGCGTTTCGGCGGAGATGCGCAGCGCCTTGGCGATCTGCTGGAGGATCTCCGCACTCGGCCGCCGCAGACCGCGCTCGATCTGGCTGAGGTAGGGGTTGGACACCCCGGCCACCTCGGCGAGTTGCCGAAGCGAGTATTGCGCGTTGCGGCGTTGCTCCCGGATGTATTCACCCAGCGAGCCGACGTTCAGACCTGCCATGCCCCCAGCATGCACACATCGCGCTTGCTCTTGCAAGCACCCCGCTAACAACCGCGAGCGCGCCGGCGGGCCGGGAGCCGACCGGCTTCGCCGGCCCCGGGGCGGGTCAGCGCCCGGACAGCAGGTCCTCCACCTTGGCCTCGCCCTCGCGGTAGCGCCGGGTGATCTCGGCGGCGCAGTCGTCGGCCGTGCGCTGGAGGCGATGCCGGCGGGAGGAGACCTCCTGCTCGTGGCCGGCGAGCTTGTCCAGCGCCTCGCCCAGTTCCGCGTCGGTGTGCGCGGCGAGGTCGGACAGGCCCACGTCGGCGAGCAGTCGCTCGATCCAACTCCGGTAACGATCGGTGCGCGGCGGCTGCACGTTGACGTGCCGGGCGCCCCGGGTGGGCGGTCTGGATTCGGACAGGATCTCGGGCAGCCGGCCCACCACCGGCGATTTCGGTTCGGCGCCGTCCCCGCCGGACCGCCGGGCCAGTTCGGCGCGCAGGATGTCGATCCGCCCCTGGAGCAACCTCCGCAGATAAGACAGATCGTTCTCCTCGCGCTGGGCGTCACGCATGAGTTCGCGAACCCGACTCAACGTGAGGGCACGGATGGCCTCCGGGGCCACTCCGTCGGGAAGATCCACCATGAGACGCATCGTGTCATGTCGGGCAGACCGTCGCGTGCCACATGGCGCGGAATCGATCCGGACGGGTGTGCAGAATGGGCCCATGCGTGCCGTCCTGCAAGTGGTGACCGAGGCTTCCGTGACTGTCGATGGGGACGACGGGGAGGTGACAGTCGGCTCGATCGTGGGCCCCGGACTGTGCGTCCTGGTCGGCGTCACGCACACCGACACCCCCGAGATCGCCCGCCGACTGGCCGCGAAGTTGTGGTGCCTGCGCGTGCTCGACGGCGAGAAGTCCTGCTCCGATCTGGCCGCACCGTTGCTGGTGATCTCGCAATTCACGCTCTACGGCGATGCCCGCAAGGGTCGTCGGCCCACCTGGAACGAGGCCGCGCCGGGACCGGTCGCCGAACCACTGGTGGCCGAGGTGGTCGCGGCGCTGCGGGCGCTGGGCGCCGAGGTGGCCACCGGCGTCTTCGGCGCCGACATGCGCGTCGCGCTGGTCAACGACGGCCCGATGACCCTCGTCGTCGACATGTGAGCCCGGTCGCGACCACGACGACCCCGAGAAATCCCAGGGTCGCGAACCCCGCTTCCCGGGGGTTCTCCCCATGTTCCCGGGCTTCGCGGGGAAGGAGAATGGCGACAGGTTCACCGACCGAAGGGGGTTGACCATGTCGCATCGCGGGCCGTACATCGCGGCCGGGATCGTCGTCGCCATCATCGCGCTGATCGTGCTGCCGTCCTGGATCGCCTGGACCATCGTGGCGGTCGCGATCGGCCTGCCCGTCGTCGCCTACTTCGCCCTGGACCGCTCGCAGCGGCGGCGCCTGCACCGCATCCGCCGCCGCGAGATCCGCTAGCAACCCGACCCGGGCGGCGCGCTATGCGGGGACCACGATCTCCTGCGTCGCCGGCACCCCGCCGGCCAGGAGTTCGGCGTCCACGGCGGTGTTGCGCTTGATCAGCGCGAGCGCGATCGGGCCGAGTTCGTGGTGGCGCGCCGCGCTGGTGACGAACCCGACCTGGCGGCCCGCGAGTTCCACCGGCGCGCCGTGCGCCGGCAGCGTCTCCTGGGTGCCGTCCAGGTGCAGGAAGACCAGGCGCCGCGGCGGGCGGCCCAGGTTGTGCACGCGCGCGACCGTCTCCTGTCCCCGGTAGCAGCCCTTGTCCAGGTGCACGGCGGTGTCAATCAGGCCCAGCTCGTGCACGATCGTGCGGTGGTCGGTCTCCAGGCCGCGTCGGGGCCGGTGCGCCGCGATCCGCAACGCCTCGTACGCCCACATGCCCGCCGGATGCGCGTGCTCTTGTCCATACGCCGCCAGCCGCTCGCGGGGCAGGAACACCTCGCGGCCGTACTCGGTCGCCCGGACCAGCACACCCTCGGGAGCGTCCCCGCCAGCCTCGTGCACGACGGCGAAGTCGGCGGACACGTCGGCGACCTCGACCCGCAGCATGAAGCGCATCCGGTCCAGGAACTCGACCAGGGCCGGCGCCTCGCCGGGCTCGACGTGAGCCCAGAAGGCCTCGCCGTCGTCCACCCCGTACAGCGCGTGCTCGATGTGCCCGTGCGGGCTCAGCACCAGCGTCAGCGTGGCCTCGTGCGGCTTCAGCTCGGTCAGGTGCTGCGTGGTCAGCGAGTGCAGCCAGCTCAGCCGGTCCGGGCCAATGACCCGGATCACGTCGCGGTGCGACAGGTCGACGAAGCCCTCGCCCGCCTCCAGCCGACGTTGTTCGCGCAGGGGGTCGCCGTAGTGCGCGGCGACGCCGGCGTCGGGGGCTTCCGCGGCGACCGCGCCGGGCAGGGTCAACAAAGGACTCGTGGGCATGTCCCCACAGTACGAGACCCGTCGAAGGAACCTCAGTTCGCCCGGGCCGCCGTGCACTCCGCGCAGCGGCCGAAGATCGCGAAGTGCGCGAGGTCGATGTCGAACCCGTGCTCGACGCGCAGCCGCTCGCCCATCCCGGCGGCGACCTCCGTACCCACCTCGATCACCCGGCGGCAGTCCCGGCAGACCAGGTGCAGATGGCCGCCGGCGTCCGCCGGGTGATAGGTCGGCGCACCGTGCCCGAGGTGGGTGTGGGTGACCAGGTCGAGCTGTTCGAGCAGTTCGAGGGTGCGGTAGACGGTCGAGATGTTGATCCCGCCGGCGGTCTTGTGCACCTCCACCAGGATCTCGTCCGGTGTCGCGTGGCCCAGCGCGTTCACCGCTTCGAGGACGAGTTGGCGCTGCGGCGTGAGCCGGTAGCCCTTCTCGCGAAGCTCGTGCTTCCAGTCAGTGCTCACGCAGGGAAGTTTACGAGTGCGCGGCGCCCGCCGGGCGGGCCGAGCGGGCGACTACTCGGCCGCGAGTTCCGCGTCGACCCGCTTGAGCTGCGCGGAGACATGTGCCTGGAGCGGGTGTCCCATGGCGGCCATGTCGTAGGCGTACATCAGCTCGCCCTTGACCAGGCCGTAGAGCCGGTGTCCGGCGGTGTACTCCTTGGCGTCCTCGGTGCGCGCGACCACGTCGGTGCGCATCTCCAGGCGCGGGCCCTCCACCTTGCCGAGCCAGATCTCCACGATGCCGGTCGGGTGGGCAAGCGTGACGTCGACCGAACCGTCCAGCTTGGAGCGCCAGAAGCCGGTCTCGGTGGCCAGCGGGCGCACCCGCTCCCCGGCGTCGTCGAGCAGCCAGGTCCGCGACGTGTAGGTCAGGAACGGCTTGTTCGCGATATAGCCGAAGGTGACCTGCTGGCCGAAGCGGAACGCCTCGATCGTCGGGTAGTCGCCGACACCGGCGCCTTCCCAGGTGCCGAGCAGGAACGCGAGGGGGACGGCGTCGAAGTGCAGGTCGTCCGGGATTTCGATCATGGTGGGGAGAGCCGCTTCCGAGGGTCGGGTACGGCCGGTCAGCCTACCGGGCGTCGGCTCAGTTCTGGCCCTTGTACAGCTTGGACACGGTCAGCGCGGCGAACCACGCGACGAGGACGCCGACCACGGCCAGCAGCGCAATGAAGAAGATGTGCATCGCCCGGGTGCTCCTCGTGCTTCGTACGGGGCGGCCGGATCGCCCCGGCCGGGTGCCAAACGGCCTCAGTGTATAGGCTGCGAGCCGTGAAGCGATCTCTCGTGGTCAAGGTCACCGCAGGTCAGGACGCGCCGGAGCGCTGCTCCCAGGCGTTCACCGTGGCGTCGGTGGCGCTCGCGTCGGGGGTCGACGTGTCGCTGTGGCTCACCGGCGAGTCGTCCTGGTTCGCGCTGCCCGGGCGGGCCGCGGAGTTCGAACTCCCGCACGCCGCGCCGCTGCCGGATCTGCTCGACGCGCTGCTCGCGGGCGGACGGGTGACGTTGTGCACGCAGTGTGCGGCGCGACGCGAGATCACCGGGGACGACGTGCTGCCGGGGGTGCGGATCGCGGGCGCCCAGGTGTTCGTACAGGAGGCGCTCGCCGACGGGGCCCAGGCGTTGGTGTACTGACCGGCCGGGCCCCGACGCGCCGGTGTCAGTGGCTGATTCCGGAGATGTTCAGGCCGATCACGCCGAGCAGGACCAAACCGATCGAGATCAGCTTGAGCGGGGACGAGTCCTCGTTCAGCAGCCAGATGCCCACGAGCGCGGTGCCCGCCGCGCCGATCCCGGTCCACACCGCGTAGGCGGGGCCGACCTCCAGGGACTTGAGCGCGTAGGTGAGCAGCCCGAAGCTGCCCAGCGCGCAGGCGGCGAAGCCGATCGTGGGCCACAGCCGGGTGAACCCGTGACTCTGCTTGAGCATGATGGCGAAACCGGTCTCCAGAATCCCCGCGATGATCACAATCGCCCATGCCACGTGTTGCCTCCCGGCGTCGCGCCTTGCTCCGGTGCCCCGATGCGCCGGGCGGTTCCTCCGACGATACGGAAACCTTTCTGCCCCGCCGACGGGCGGGACACACCGGGTGCACGACCGAACGACCGCGCCCCTCCCCCGAGCACGTGGGGAGGGGCGCGGCCGTATCGCACCGAGCGGTGGCGGATTCCGTGGGTGTACGTCCGAAGGAGATCCGCCCCGTCGGCGTGTCAGACCGCGATCTCGACCTCGGCGACGGTGCCCTTCTCGGACACCACCACGCTGCGGTCCACGGTCGCGCCGGGCACGAGCGCCCGGACGGTCCAGTTGCCGGGTGCCGCGAAGAACCGGAACTGGCCGGTCGCGGACGTGGGCACCTCGGCGGTGAAGTCGCCACCCGCGTCGAGCAGGCGGACGTAACCGTTGATCGGCTGCCCGCCCTTGGTCACCGCCCCCTGGATGATGGTTTCCTTCGCCACGTCAACTCCTGCCAGATCCGGGCCGCCGGCCTTCGCACCGCACATCGTTCCTGCTCCCTGCGTTCGGGTGGGTGTAGCCGTCGGTCACTTGCCGTCGCCGAGCTCGATCGGCACGCCGACCAGCGCGCCGTACTCGGTCCACGAGCCGTCGTAGTTGCGCACGTTGCCCTGCTCCAGCAGCTCGTGCAGGACGAACCACGTGTGCGCGGAGCGCTCGCCGATCCGGCAGTAGGCGATGGTGTCCTTCGCCAGGTCCACACCCTCGCCCTCGTACAGCGCGGTGAGCTCCTCGTTGGTCTTGAAGGTGCCGTCGTCGTTGGCGGCCTTCGACCACGGGATGTTCTTCGCGGTCGGCACGTGGCCGGCCTTCTGCGACTGCTCCTGCGGCAGGTGCGCCGGGGCGAGCAGCTTGCCGGAGAACTCGTCGGGCGAGCGCACGTCGACCAGGTTCAGCGAACCGATGGCGGCGAGCACGTCGTCGCGCCAGGCGCGGATCGAGGTGTCCTGCGGCTTGGCCGTGTAGGTGGTCGCGGCGCGCTCGGGCACCTCGACGACCAGCTCGCGGGAGTCGAGCTCCCACTTCTTGCGACCGCCGTCGAGCAGCTTGACGTCGCTGTGGCCGTAGAGCTTGAAGTACCAGTAGGCGTAGGACGCGAACCAGTTGTTGTTGCCGCCGTAGAGCACGACGGTGTCGTCGTTGGCGATGCCCTTGGCGGACAGCAGCGCCGAGAAGCCGGCCTCGTCGACGAAGTCGCGCTTGACCGGGTCCTGCAGGTCGTCGCGCCAGTCGATGCGCACCGCACCGCGGATGTGGTTCTTGACGTAGGCGCTGGTGTCCTCGTCGACCTCGACGAGGACGACCTTCGGGTCGTCCAGGTGGGCCTGGACCCAGTCGGCGTCTACCAGAACGTCGGAGCGGCTCATGGGATACCTCCGGTGCAGAAATGCGCGGGATCTCGCGGATGTCGGGGTGCACGTTCGCGACACACGTTCGCGATACACCCGGGCATGCCGCGGCGCCGCCGCATGCGGGGATGTGCGTGTGTCAGGGGTGTTTCACGCGGGAGCCGGGTGCCCGTTCCGCCGTGTCGTCACACGGCCCGGGGCCCGGGGCCGACGGCCGGTCGCGATCCACCGCGGGTGGATCGCCGAACGACGACTGTCGACAAGTCAGTCAGCGCAACACAGGCAGGTCTGCGTGCGGCACAGGTCCACTGCGCGCCGCTTGGTGAGGTCATCCGCCTGTCGCTTCACATCACGATCGTAGGGACGGATGACCGCCACTGTCATGCATGTCCCACCATGCGAGACAAATCTGTCCGCACCTTGAGATTCCTGTGGGATTAGTCCTTATTTGTCAGGGTTGTGCGGGTGGAATCTCCAAGAGTTGTTCGCCGCCGCCGACGGTCCTGACGCTGAAGCGGACGATCTCGCCGACGGGGATGCTGGTCGCGCCCCGGATCGGATCGGCCGCGGGGTACTCGCCGTCGGGCACCACCCACGAGGACGCGGTCTCCACCCGGCCCTTGGTGCCGTAGACGTCCAACCGGCAGCGGGTGCCGGGGCGGATCCCGGACAGCGACAGGTCCACGCTGCTGCCCCACGCGGTCGCCGCGTAGCGCAGTTCGGCGCCCGCGCCGGAGCGTGGATCGCCCGCGCGCACGGTACGGCCGCCCGATTGCGCGGGCGGCGTCGCGGTGCCGGGCGCGGTGGCCGGCGCGGTCGGCGTGCCCGGGACCGCGCCGGTCGGCGCCGCCGCGGTGTCCCCGTCGCGGCCGGTGTCGCCGAGCGCCCAGCCGGTGAGGCCCGCAAGCAGCACCAGCACCGCCGCGGCCGCGGCGGCCAGCGAGCGCAGCCGCCGACCCCGGTCGGCCCGCTCGGCGGCGGCGGACAACAACCGCGCGGGGGCCGCCCCCTGCGCCGCCGCGCCGCTGGCCCGCGCCTCCGGCTCGCTGAGCCGGGCGAGCATCCGGGGCAGGCCGGCCAGTTCCTCGTACTCGGCCCGGCAGCGCGGGCAGCCGGCCACGTGGGTGCGCACCCGGGCGGCCTCGTCCTCGTCCAGCGCGCCGACCACGAACGCCCCGAGGTCCAGGCGCGCGACCGCACAGCTCAGCGGGGCGGGCGATCCCGGCGGCCGGGCGGGCGGCGGGGGGTTCGTGCCGGGAGTGGTGCCGTTCGTCGTCGTGCCCTCGTCGCCGATGTCCGTCACGGGACCAACCCCCTTTCCTCCAAGGCCACGCGCAGCGCTCGCAGCGCGTAGTACGTCCGTGATTTGACCGTGCCCTCCGGCACGCCGAGGGTCTTGGCCGCGTCGGCCACCGAACTGCCCCGGTAGTAGGTCTCCAGCAACACCGCGCGGTGCTCGGGGCTCAGCGCGGCCATCGCGTCGGCGACGTCCCAGGCGAGCACGGCCCGGTCGAACTCCGCCTCCGCGCCCTCGTCGGGCACCGTCGCGAGCACCGCGTCGCCGGTCTCGGGCGGCCGGGCGCGGCGGGCGCGGCCGACGTCGATCACCACATTGCGGGCCACGGTGCACAACCAGCCGCGGACCGAGCCCCGGCCGGGGTCGAGGGCCTCGGGGTGGCGCCAGGCCCGCAGCAGGGTCTCCTGCACCACGTCCTCTGCCCAGGCCCGGTCGCCGCCGGTCAGCCGCAGCGCGAACCCCAGGAGCGGGCCGCCGTGTTCGAGGTAAAGGGTGCGGATGACCGCCTCGTCGGCGGTGGATATTCGGGACGCCGAGTGCAGCGGATCGGCAGTGTGCAGCGGGTCGGCGGCCTGGAGCGGGTCGCCGACGTGCAGCGCGGCGCCGACGGGTGGCGGGTCGGTGGCGGGCCGATCGTCCTCGGGGGCGGTGCGCGCGAGGAAGGCGCGAGCGGCCGCCGGGTCCGCCTGCGCCTCGGCGCCGAGCACGTCCGAACGTTGCAGCACACCCGCTTCACGAGCGGGCGGGCCCGGCGGTTCATCCCGCGTCCCGGGACGGGACCGGCGGCGTATCCACGGCATGGCCGCATCCTTGCGTGACGAGGCCGCCGATGCACGGTTAATCAGCCGATCATGACCCGGCCCAACAGATACGCGGCCGGCGCGGCGAGCGCGAGCGGCAGGGACACACCGGCCGTGAAGTGCACGAACCGTGACGGATGGTCGTAGCCGGCCACCCGCCGACCGAGCAGCGCGAGTGCCGCGGCGCCGGCCCCGAGCAGCGCGGCGTACGGCGCCTCGCCACCGAGCGAGACGGCCGCGGCGGCGCCCGCCGCGGAGCCGAGCAGCCAGGACGGGATCGGCGCGATCGCCGGGGGCAGCGGAACCGCCCGGACCAGCGTCGCGACACCCGCCGCCAGCACCGCCGGCACCACCGCCGCGCCCGCGTCGATCGGCCCGCCCGACAGATCGCCCGCGACCAGATAGGCCACGTCGAAGGCGGTGATCAGCGCGGCGGACGTGGTCACCGTCAGCGCCGGCAACAACTCCCCCGGCCGGGCCCCGCTCCGGGCCTGCAGGGCCAGCGTCACCAACAACGCGCCGGCGAGCACCGCCGGCACACTCGCCAGCCCCTGCTCGCCCTTGGCGTAGACCGCCGCGTCGGTACCCAACGCGACCAGCACCACCAGCGCGATGCCCTGGCGCGCCGGCCACATGCCGTTCAGCCGGAACCACCCGACGGCGGTGAGCACCTGGAGGAACACGACGCCCAGCAGGAGAGCGGGCTTCCCGGCGATCGCGGTGACCGCGAGCACGCCGGCCAGCCCGACCGTGCACAGTCCCGGCAGCAGGCCGGGCGGATCCCAGATCAGCGTCTTGGCCGACCGCGACGCGCGCGTGGGCGAGTCGCCGCGCCGGGGCGCGGGCACCGGAAGCGACGCCCGGTCGGGGGCGGACTCCGTCCCGACCCGGTGGTCGGGGTCGGCCGTGTGGTCGACGTCCGCAACGAACTCGGCGCCGGGATCGAAGTCGATGTCCGCAGCGAAGTCGATGTCGGCAGCGAAGTCCGTGCCGGCGGCGAAGTCGGTGCCCGCGCCGAACTCGGCGGCGTAGTCGCCCCCCGGCTCGAACTCCTGCTCGAACCCGGTCCCGTGGTCACCGCCGTGCCCACCCGCGTCGTCCACGATCGCCGGCATCACCTCGGTCGCGCCGGCGTACTCGCCCCGACCCTGCTCGCCGTGGTGGGGCTCGCCCTGGTGCGCCACCCCGCCGTAGCCGTCGCCGCCGTAGGCCCCGAATCCGGATTCGGTGATCGCGGGCAGTACGTCGGTCGCGCCGTCGTAGCCGTAGCCGCCCGGAGCCGGCACACCCTGCGGATCCGGGTAGCCGTACCCGCCGCCGGCCGCCTGGCCCGCCATCGGGTCCTGGTAGCCCTGCGGATACTGCTCCCCCTGATAGCCGTACGCCCCGTGGTCGGCCTGCTGCGGGTGCGGCTGCCCGTACTGCCCCGCCTGCGCCGGAACGGCGCCGTAGGACTCGACGGGCTGCCCGCCGTACGGCTGCCCCGGATCGCCCGGGTGTCCCGGATAACCGTGGGCGACCTGCTCCCCCGGGTATCCGGTGGCCGGGTCGTAGCCGCCCGGCTCGTCGTATCGGTCGCCCGTCGGGCGCCCGTCGGGGCCGCTCATCCGCCGGCGAAGGGGGGCAGGACCTCGACGGTGCCGCCCTCGGTCAGGACGACCGCCGCGTGGTCGCGACGGCCGACCGGGTCCCCGTCCACCACGAACGAGCAGTTCGCGACGACCGCCTCGAAGCGGGTCGAGCCGCCGTGGAGCTCCCGGGCCCGGCGCAGCGCCTCGGCGAGGGTGGCCGCGTCGTACGGCTCCTCCGGCGTGCCCGCGGCCTCCTTCGCCGCGGCCCAGTACCGCATGGTGCCGACCGCCATCGCGCGCCCTCCCGTGTGTCTGCGTCGTGTGTGGGTCCCGGTGTCCCGGTGTGTCGGTGTCCCGGTGTCCCGGTGTCCCGGTGTCCCGGTGTCCCGGTGTGCCGTCCCGGTGCCTACCGGCGCCGAGGCGTGCAGCATCCATGATGACGCCTCGGGACGAGCCCTTCGGTCCGCCCGGCGCGCGGATCACCCTTCGCTGTGCGCCCGGGCCCACCGGCCGATCCGGTCCACCAGCTCGGCGTCGACCGCGTTCTCGGCGTGCCCGAGGCCGGGTTCGATCCACAACTCCTTCGGCGGCCGGGCCGCGGCGTGGATCTGCCGGGGGTGGTCGAGCGGGAAATAGGGGTCGCGATCGCCGTGCACCACGAGCAGCGGCGTGGGCGCGAGCGCGGCGGCGGCCTCGAACGGGGCGAGCGGGACCGGGTGCCAGGGCTCGGCGGAGATCCGGGTGCGAAGCGCGAACCGGGCGAGCACCCGGCCGGTCGGGCGCTCGATCGCGAAGTGCACCCGGCGCATCGGCGCGGTCCCCCGGTAGTACCAGCGGGCGGGCGCGCTGACCGCGACCACCGCCGCGGGCCCGGTGTACAGCGCCGCGTGCCGCAGCACGACCCCGCCGCCCATCGAGAAGCCGACGGTGACCACGCGGCGGTAGCCGAGCCGGCGACCCCAGCCGATCGCCGCCTCCAGGTCGCGCACCTCGCGGTCGCCGACCGTGCTCAGCCCGGTGGACGCGCCGTGTCCGCGAAAGTCGAACCCGATCACCCCGCCGTGCCGGCGCAACCCGCGCAGCACCGTGCGAACCGCCGGTCGCCGCCACGATCCGGTGAACCCGTGGGCGACCACGAAGACCCGATCGAGTGCCCCGGAATCCACCCCGGAACCCGCCGCGGAATCGGCCGCCGGCCCGTGTACCGCGCTGATCCGCACGTCGTCGTCGGTGCACAACACGGCCTGCTCGGGTGCAGGCATTCCGGTGAACGGCGGGTCGCCGAATGTCGGGTGGGGTGTCCGCAGTGCGGGAAGATCCCCGGGTGGGTCGGTTCCTCGAGACATGTTCGCTATCCTGGCCCCGCAGGCTCTCCTCCGATGACGGGCACGCCCCAAGGACCCCGGTAGTGGTTCCCCAACGGTTACGGAATCGGACGAGTCGGCGACCGATGAAGGATCCGGGCGACGATGCCCCGGGTCCTTTCGTGTTTTGTGCCTGTTTTTGGGAGGTGTCCCGTTGAGTGCCCTGCTGCTGCTCACGAACGCGCTCCAGCCGTCTGCCGAGGTGCTGCCCGCGCTCGGACTGCTGCTGCACCAGGTACGGGTGGCCCCGGCCGAGGCCTCCGCCCTGGTCGACGCGCCCGCCGCCGACGTCATCCTGGTCGACGGCAGGCGTGACCTCCCCCAGGTGCGCAGCCTGTGTCGGGTCCTGCGAACCACCGGGGTCGGCGCCCCCCTGGTCCTGGTGGCCACCGAGGGCGGACTGGCCGCGCTGACCGCCGACTGGGGCGTCGACGACGTGCTCCTGGACACCGCCGGGCCGGCGGAGGTCGAGGCCCGCCTGCGGCTGGCGATCGGCCGACTCCAGGCGGCCCAGGGCGCGGAGGACGAGCCCACCGAGATCCGCAACGGCGACCTGAGCATCGACGAGGCCACCTACAGCGCGAAGCTGCGCGGGCGGGTGCTCGACCTGACGTTCAAGGAGTTCGAGCTGATCAAGTACCTCGCGCAGCACCCGGGCCGGGTGTTCACCCGGGCCCAGCTGCTGCAGGAGGTGTGGGGATACGACTACTTCGGCGGCACCCGCACGGTGGACGTGCACGTGCGCCGGCTGCGGGCCAAACTCGGGCCGGAGCACGAGTCGCTGATCGGCACCGTGCGCAACGTCGGCTACCGGTTCGTGGTACCCGACCGGGGTGTCGGGGACGTCGCGGTCGCCGAGCGGGTGTGAGCCCGCACACCCGAACGACCCGTGTCCGCGCACCCGGGCGAGCGGCCTTCGGCGACCGCCGGCTGCCGGAGTCGGCAAGTGAACCCCGCCCAGTCGGCCGACGCGGCGGAACATCCGGCGCCCATGCCCACAAAACAGACTTATCCGGAAGAACGCGGAGGACCGCCCCGTCCCCGCGTCCAGGTTGTGAACTCCCGTGAGCCGCGCCGGTCCCCGTCCCTACAATGACCGCGTGCCCAAAGTGACCCGCGACGACGTCGCCCGCCTCGCGGGGACCTCCACCGCGGTGGTCTCCTACGTCGTCAACAACGGCCCGCGCCCGGTCGCTCCGGCCACGCGCGAGCGAGTGCTCGCGGCCATAGACAAGCTCGGCTACCGCCCCGACAGCGTGGCCCAGGCGATGGCCAGCCGCCGTACGAACCTGATCGGATTGGTGCTGCCCGACGCCCGGCAGCCGTTCTTCGCCGAGCTCGCGCACACCGTCGAGCAGGCCGCGTTCGAGCAGGGCCGGCTGGTGTTGATCGGCAACTCCGACTACGAGGACGACCGCGAACTGCATTACGTGCGCGCGTTCCTCGGCATGCAGGTGTCCGGTCTCGTGCTGGTCAGCCAGGGCCCCTCCGAGCGCGCCGCGCGCGAGATCGCCACCCGCGACGTGCGGGTGGTGCTGATGCACCGCCAACCCGACGCGCTGGGCGGCGACGCGGTCATCCTGGACGACGTCCAGGGCGCCTACACGGCGGTCCGACACCTGGTGGACACGCACGGCTTCACCCGGGTGGACTGCCTCGGCGGGCCGCCCACCACCCCCGACTCCGGCGACCCGGTCACCGACCACGTCACCGGCTGGCGGCGGGCGCTGGCCGAGCGCGGTCTGCCCACCGAGGGACTGCTGCACGAGGCGCCGTTCGGCCGCTTCGGCGCCTACCAGGTCGCGCTGTCCCTGCTGTCCGGGCCGGACCGGCCCCGGGCGCTGTTCTGCTCGACCGACGACCAGGCGATGGGCGTGCTGCACGCGGCGCGCGAGGTGGGCCTGCGGGTGCCGGACGACCTCGCGGTGGTCGGCTTCGACGACATCGCCGAGGCGGCCATCGCCGACCCGCCGCTGACCACGGTCACCTCCGACCGGCCGGGCATGGCCCGCGCCGCGGTGGAGCTGGCCCTGGAGCGCGAACCGGCCGCCGCCGGGGACCCGCGGGTGCGTACCTTCCCGTCCACGTTGGTGGTCCGGCGCAGCTGCGGCTGCGGCTGACCGTCCCGGGCCCGGCCGCGGCCGACGGCCCCGGGACGCCTCCCGGCGTCGCTCAGTACCGTGGAGGTCATGGACCTCGCGGATGTGTCGATCGAGACGGTGAATCGGGCCTCGGCGGATGACGCCGCCGCCGTACTGGCCCTGGCGGAGGCGGCGGCCGGCGTCGACGGCGCGGCGCCGTTGTCCGAGCAGTCCCGCCTCGAGCTGCGCCACGGCGCGCCCTCGGCGCGCGAGCTGCTGGCCCGCGACGCCTCCGGGATCGTCGGCTTCGCGCACCTCGACGGCGCGGACCCGGTGGACGGGCCCGCCGCCGAACTGTTCGTGGTGCCGGCCGCGCGCGACGCGGGCCTGGGTCGGGCGCTGCTCGAAGCCGTGCTCGCCGAGGCCGCGCGGGTCGACGAGCGGGGCCGGTTGCGGGTGTGGGCGCACGGCAAGCTGCCGGCGGCCGGGCGCCTGGCCGAGGCGCTGGACTTCACCGCGTTCCGCGAGCTGTGGCAGATGCGCCGGGTGGCCGACACCCCGGTGCCCGAGGTCGCCACGCCCGCCGACGTGCGGCTGCGCACCTTCCGCCCGGGGGTGGACGACCGGGCCTGGCTCGCGCTGAACGCGAAGGCGTTCGCCCACCACCCCGAGCAGGGCGCGTGGACGGCCGAGGATCTGACCCGGCGGTTCGCCGAGCCGTGGTTCGACCCGGCCGGCTTCTTCCTCGCCGAGGACGCGAACTCCGGCGAATTGCTCGGCTTCCACTGGACGAAGACGCACCCCGCGACGGCGGATTCGGGGCCGCTGGGCGAGGTGTACGTGGTCGGCGTCGACCCCGCCGCGCAGGGTCGCGGCCTGGGCGCGCTGCTGACCGCGGTGGGCCTGCGACACCTGGCCGAGCGCACCGTCGACGGCGTGCCGCTCGCCGAAACACTGCTGTATGTGGACGCGGACAACGAGCCGGCGGTCAAGGTCTATACCCGTTTGGGCTTTCGCGTGCATACAGTCGATGTGATGTACCGACGTTGAACACCGTGTGAAACCTGGCGAACAACTGTTTCGGGTCGCCTTCGTACAGGTGCACATAGACCGTCGCGAAAAGACAATGGTCTGATGAACGCCGAGACTCCCGCCGCACGAACCTCCCGACACCTCACCGTGGCCGTGCCGCCGGCGAAGAACGGCGGCACCGCCGTCACCGCGGCTGCGGTGCACGCGGAGTCCGAGCTGCCCCCGGACCGGTTCCTGGACCGCGAGGGCAGCTGGCTGGCGTTCAACGAGCGGGTGCTCGAACTCGCCGAGGATCCGAGCACCCCGCTCCTGGAGCGGGCTCGATATCTGGCCATCTTCGCGTCCAACCTCGACGAGTTCTTCATGGTCCGGGTGGCCGGCCTCAAGCGCCGGATCGCCACCGGCCTGGCCGTACGCGCGGCGAGCGGACTCCAGCCGCGCGAGGTGCTGGAGAACATCTGGTCGCGCAGCCGCGCGCTGATGGCCCGCCACTCCACCTGCTTCCACCACGACGTGCTGCCCGCGCTGGGCGAGGCCGACATCCAGCTGCTGCGCTTCGACGACCTCACCGACGGCGAGCGGCAGTCGCTCTACGCGCTCTTTCGCGAGCGGGTCTTCCCGGTGCTCACCCCGTTGGCGGTCGACCCGGCACACCCCTTCCCGTACATCTCCGGCCTGTCGCTGAACCTGGCCGTGATCGTGCGCAACCCGCGCTCGGGCAACGAGCACTTCGCCCGGGTCAAGGTGCCGCCGCTGCTGCCGCGCTTCGTGGAGACCTCGCCGGCCCGCTTCGTGCCGCTGGAGGAGGTGATCGCCGAGTTCCTGGGCGATCTGTTCCCGGGCATGGACGTGCTCGGCCACCACGCGTTCCGGGTCACCCGCAACGAGGACCTGGAGGTGGAGGAGGACGACGCGGAGAACCTGCTCCAGGCGCTGGAGCGGGAGCTGATGCGCCGCCGGTTCGGCCCGCCGGTGCGCCTGGAGGTCGAGGAGACCATCGACCCGCACGTGCTCGACCTGCTGGTGCGCGAGTTGGGCGTGGGCGAGAAGGAGGTCTACCCGCTGCCGGGGCCGCTGGACCTGACCGGGCTGCACGCGATCGCCGACCTGGACCGGCCGGAGCTGAAGTTCGGCCGCTTCGTCGCCGGCACCCACCGCGACCTGGCCGAGGTGGAGACCGCGCAGGCCGCCGACGTGTTCGCCGCGATGCGCAAGCGCGACATCCTGGTGCACCACCCCTACGACTCGTTCGCGACGTCGGTCCAGGCCTTCCTGGAGCAGGCCGCGGCCGATCCGAACGTGCTCGCGATCAAGCAGACCCTGTACCGCACCTCGGGCGACTCGCCGATCGTGGACGCGCTGGTGGACGCGGCCGAATCGGGCAAGCAGGTACTGGTCCTGGTCGAGCTCAAGGCCCGCTTCGACGAGCACGCCAACATCACCTGGGCGCGCAAGCTGGAGCAGGCCGGCTGCCATGTCGTGCACGGCGTGGTGGGCCTGAAGACGCACTCCAAGCTGTGCCTGGTGGTGCGCCAGGAGGGCGACGCGCTGCGCCGCTACTGCCACATCGGCACCGGCAACTACAACCCCAAGACCGCCCGCCTGTACGAGGACCTGGGCCTGCTGACCGCCGACCCGCAGGTCGGCGAGGACATGTCGAACCTGTTCAACCGGCTCTCCGGCTACTCGCGCGCGCAGTCGTTCCGGCGCCTGCTGGTCGCGCCGCACTCGCTGCGCAACGGACTGGTCGAGCGGATAGAGCGAGAGGTGGCCAACCACGAGGCGGGCCTGCCCGCCTACGTTCGGCTGAAGTCCAACTCGCTGGTGGACGAGCTGGTGATCGACGCGCTGTACCGCGCCTCGCAGGCGGGCGTCCCGGTGGACCTGTGGATCCGGGGCATCTGCGCGCTGCGGCCGGGCGTTCCCGGGTTGTCCGAGACCATCCGAGTGCGCAGTATTCTCGGCCGATTTTTGGAACACTCGAGGGTGTGGGTCTTCGCCGGCGGCGGCGAGCCCGAGGTGTGGATCGGCAGCGCCGACCTGATGCACCGCAATCTCGACCGCAGGGTCGAGGCGGCGGTGCGGCTGCGCGGCGATCGACACCGCGACGAGATGACGTCCTTCATGGACCTGGGGATGAGCGCGGAGACCGCGTCCTGGCACCTCGACCGGGACGGTACCTGGACCAGGCACGCGACGGCGGCCGACGGCACCCGGCTTCGCGACGTGCAGGAGCACCTCATCGAGACCCGGAGGCGCAGACGTGGGCCGGAGTAGCAAGCAGGCGACGACCATTCCCCGACCGCGTGCGGCGGCCGAGGACACCTCCGCCGGCGAGATCCTGCTCGCCCATCTGGTCGGCGAGGCGGGCGCGTTCATCGACCAGCTGCCCCGCCTGGGCGCGGGCGAGGAGGACGCCGCGCACCAGGCGCGAGTGGCCGCCAGACGCATCCGCAGCGCGCTGGCCACCTGCGCGCCGCTGCTCGACCCGGAGCCCGCCGGCCGCCTGCGCACCCGGCTGCGCCAGGCCGCGGACGCGCTGGCCGGCGAGCGCGACTCCGAGGTATTGCTCGAACGGCTGCTCGCGGACCTGGACGCGCTGCCCGAGCGCCCGGGGACGGTCCGGGCCCGGGCGCTGGTCGGGCGTCGACTGCGCGGCGATCTGGGCTCCGGACGGGCGCGGGCGCTGGCCGCGCTCGACTCGGGACTGTTCACCACGCTGTCCGCCGAACTGGTGGAGCCGGCCCTGGGGCTGACCTTCACCGAGCGGGCGGCGGACCCGGGCACCGAGGTGGTGCCGAAGCTGGTGGCCCGCACGCTGCGCCGACTCGACCGGGCCGCCGACGCGCTGCCGCTGGTCGCGGCGGGGGTGCCGTATCCGGATCCCGTGGACACCCCCGGCTTCTCGCCGTACGCGGGCACCGACGACGAGGCGTGGCACCGGGTGCGGATCCTGGCCAAGCGGGCCCGCTACGCCGCCGACATGTGCGTGCCCGCGTTCGGCGCGCCCGCCGCCCGGCTGGCCCGGCGGCTCAAGGCGGTCACCGAGGTCCTGGGCATCCACCAGGACGCGTGCATCGCGGCCGGCGCGGTGGCCGAGCTGGCGGCCACGCCCCGGATCGGCGGGCCCGCCTCGTTCGTGCTCGGCGAGTTGTACGCCCGCGAGCGGTGGGCGGCGACGGCGCAGCGCCACGCGTTCACCCGGGTCTGGCCCGGAGCCTACGCGCACGACGTCAGGTCGTGGCTCGATGGATGACCCGCCCGGGGCGGCGGAGCCCGCGCACGATCCGGTGCTCGCCGCGGGTGGGGTGTTGTGGCGGCGCACCCCCGACGGGACGCAGGTGGGGCTGGTGCACCGGCCGCGCTACGACGACTGGTCCTTCCCCAAGGGCAAGCTGGAGCCCGGTGAGCCCGCGGTGGTGGCCGCGGTGCGCGAGATCGCCGAGGAGACCGGTTTCCGGGCCGTGCTGGGCCGGGAGTTGGGGGTGCGCAGCTATCCGATGCGCTCGCGCGACCGGATCAAGATCAACCGCTACTGGGTGGCGGAGGCGGTGTCGGGCGGGTTCACCCCCAATCACGAGGTGGACCGGATGTGGTGGGGCGCGCCGGAGGAGGCCGCGGAGCGCAGTGGGACGCCGGACTACACCGCGTCGTTGACCGAGGCGTTTCGCACCGGGCCGCCGCCGGCGACGGTGCCGGTCGTGGTGTTGCGCGCGGGCCCGGCGTTCGCCCCGGACTTGGTGCCGATGCTGGCCGCGTTCGCGCCGGTCGAGGTGTACGGGTGCGCGGAGCCGGACGCCGCGGCGACGGTGGCGCCGTATGTGGCGGCGGCCGGGGCGCGGGTGCGCACGGCCGCCGTGTCGCCCGCCGAGGCGGTGCGCGCGGGTCGGCCCGCGCTGCTGTGTACGCCCGTCCCGGACCTGCCGGCGATCGCCTCCGGGGCCGGTTCGCCCCGGCTGCCGGCGGAGCCGTTGTTGCCCGGCGAATTCGCCGTGTTGCACACGTGGGCGGGGCGGGTGGTGGCCGTGGGCCGATACGCCCCCTATCCGACGGGAAGCTGAGCGCTTGGTCAAGCCGTGATCACGGTTTACCGAACGTAACTCGGCGTCCATCTGAACGCGGGATGAACGTCGCTCGGGCGTCACCCTAAAGCCGCAGTTCGCGGGTGGTAAATGGCTACATGAGCGGACAATTCATCCAGCGGTCGGCTTATCTGACTCGACCGTTCGAGTTCACCCTCGGTTCACTTTCCGCGGCGGATCGCTTCATTCACACGGCCTAACTTCGTGCATGACGGCGACCGCTCGGGTCGTCGCGACCACGAGCAGAGTTCGATCGAAAGGGAGCGCCGTGACCATTCGGCCCCGCAGTGTCCGTCGCGGTATCGGCTTCACCGGCCTGGCACTCGCCGGCGCGCTCACGCTGGCCGCGTGTGGCTCCGACGACAACAGCTCGGGTGACGACAAGAAGTCGTCCACGAAGGCTGCGTCCGCCCCCGGCGCGGAGGCCCCCAAGGGTGACTGCGGCACCGGCAAGCTCGCCGCCGCCGGCTCCAGCGCGCAGAAGAACGCGATGGACGAGTGGATCAAGGCGTACCAGGCCAAGTGTTCGGGTGCCACGATCGACTACGCGTCCTCGGGTTCGGGCACCGGCCGCCAGTCGTTCTTCGACAAGCAGGTCACCTTCGCGGGCTCCGACTCGGCGCTCAAGCCGGAAGAGGTCGCCAAGGCCGCCGCCGCGTGCGCGCCGGGCCAGGCGATCAACCTCCCGATGGTGACCGGCCCGATCGCGGTCGCGTACAACGTCTCCGGCGCCAAGGACCTCGTCCTGGACGCGAAGACGATCGCCGGCATCTTCTCCGGCAAGATCACCAAGTGGGACGCCGCCGAGATCAAGGCGCTGAACCCGAACGCGCAGCTGCCCGGCACCGCGATCCAGCCCGTGCACCGGTCCGAGGCGTCCGGCACCACCGAGAACTTCACCAAGTACCTCAAGGCCGCCGCCGGCGCCGACTGGACCTTCGACTCGGCCCAGGACTGGAAGGCCCCGGGCGGCCAGGGCGCCAAGGGCAGCGAGGGCGTCGCGCAGATCGTGAAGTCGACGCAGGGCGCGATCACCTACGTGGAGCAGTCCTACGCGGAGAACGCCGGCCTGAACATCGCCGCGATCAACACGGGCGCGTCGGCTCCGGTCAAGCTCACCCCCGAGGCCGCGGGCAAGGCCGTCGAGGCGGCCAAGATCGCGGGCGAGGGCAACGACCTGAAGCTGTCGGTCGACTACGCGACCAAGGCCGAGGGCGCCTACCCGATCATCCTGGTGACCTACGAGATCGTCTGCGAGAAGGGCACCGCGGCGGACAAGCTCCCGCTGATGAAGTCCTTCCTCACCTACACCTCCAGCGCCGAAGGCCAGAAGGTCCTCGCGGGCATCGGCTACGCGCCGCTCCCGACGACCGTCGCGGACAAGGTCCGCGCCGCCGTGGCCGGTCTGTCCTAGTCCGAGCCCGCTGAGCGACCGACTCGTACGGAGAGAGATGTCCACCACCACCCCCACCGCACCGGCGGACCCCGAGCGCAAGGCCCCCGCGGCCAAGCGCGTCAAGGTCCGACCAGGCGACCGGATCTTCTCCGGTGCCGCCCGCGGCGCCGGCATCAGCCTGCTCGCCATCATGGCCGCGATCGCGATCTTCCTCGTGGTCAAGGCGACGGACGCACTGTCGAAGAACCAGGGCAGCTTCCTGACCGACCAGGGTTGGGACCCGAACGTGGCCAAGCCCGCGTTCGGCGTCGTCACCCTGGTGTTCGGCACGGTTGTCAGCGCCACCATCGCGATGGTCATCGCGGTGCCGGTCGCGGTGGGGGTGGCGCTGTTCATCACGCACTACGCACCCCGGCGGATCGCCCAGACGCTCGGTTACATCGTCGACCTGCTGGCCGCGGTGCCCAGCGTGGTCTACGGCCTGTGGGGCTACATCTTCCTGGCCCCCAAGCTCCTCGGACTGCACACCTGGCTGGCCGACTACCTCGGCTGGATCCCGATTTTCAACAAGGAGCAGCCGGGCGCCACCGCCCGCACGCTGTTCACCGTCGGCATCGTGCTGGCCATCATGATCCTGCCGATCATCGCCGCGGTCACCCGTGAGGTCTTCCTCCAGGTGCCCCGGGCCCACGAGGAGGCCGCGCTCGCGCTCGGCGCCACCCGCTGGGAGATGATCCGGGTCGCGGTGCTGCCCTACGGCAAGCCCGGCATCATCAGCGCGTCGATGCTCGGCCTCGGCCGCGCGGTCGGCGAGACCATCGCGGTCGCGATGGTGCTCTCGCCCAGCTTCGACCTCTCGATCCACATCCTGGACCCGGGCAACACCACGATCGCGGCGAACATCGCGAACCAGTTCGGCGAATCCAACGACATCGGCCGCGGCGCGCTGATCGCCTCCGGTCTGGTCCTGTTCATCATGACGCTGCTCGTCAACGGCGCCGCGCGCGTCGTCATCAACCGGCGCAAGGCGTTCTCTGGAGCGAACTCATGACCGTCCTGGACACGGGCGACAAGCGCCCGGGCATCGGTACGGACGCGGCCGAGAGCGGTCGCGGGGGTCCGGCCGATCCGCGCGTGGCGTCGCTGACCCGGCGGACCCTGCCGCGTCAGGTGCCGTGGGCGATCGCCGGCGGCGGCGTGCTGCTGACGATCGTGTTCAAGCTGACCCTGGACAACTGGGCGCTCGCGGTCTTCCTCGCCGGCGTGATCTTCATCGTCGCGCTCTCCGCCGTCTCGTGGCGCTTCGAGGACGCCCGTCGGGCCCGGGACCGGTTCGCCACCAGCCTGATCTCCACCACGTTCGTGCTCGCCGTGCTGCCGCTGGTCTCGCTGCTCGGCTACACGATCCAGCGCGGCATCGACAAGCTCACCCCGTACTTCCTGTCCCACTCGATGCGCGGCGTGGGCGCCCGGGACGACACCGGCGGCGTCTACCACGCGATCATCGGCACCCTGGAGCAGGTCGGCCTGGCCACCCTGATCGCGGTCCCGATCGGTCTGCTCACCGCGATCTACCTGGTCGAGTACGGGCGCGGCCGGCTGGCCAAGACGGTGACCTTCTTCGTCGACGTGATGACGGGTCTGCCGTCGATCGTCGCGGGTCTGTTCATCTACGCCTTCTGGATCCTGATGCTCGGCTTCGAGGCCTCCGGCTTCGCCGGGTCGCTGGCGCTGATGATCCTGATGTTGCCGACGGTGGTGCGCTCCGCCGAGGAGATGCTCAAGCTCGTCCCGAACGAGTTGCGCGAGGCCAGCCTGGCGCTCGGCATCCCGAAGTGGCGCACCGTGCTCAAGGTCGTGCTGCCCACCGCGTTCGGCGGCATCGTCACCGGCGTGATGCTCTCCATCGCCCGCGTGATCGGCGAGACCGCCCCGTTGCTGCTGCTCGTCGGGCTCACCCAGTCGATCAACACCGACCCCTTCTCGGGGTGGCAATCGGCGCTGCCGCTGTACGTGTTCGACCAGAACCACGCCGGCAACAAGTTCGCCGAGGAACGGGCCTGGGCCGCGGCACTCACGCTGATCCTCATCGTGATGATCCTCAACCTGGCGGCGCGGCTGATCGCCCGCTGGAAGGCACCGAAGGCGGGCCGATGAAGGCCACGACGAGGACCCGTACGGCCGACCGCGGCACCGACATCCGCACCGATCCAGAGGCAGGAATGACCAAGCGCATCGAAGTTGCCGGACTCAACGCCTACTACGGCTCGCACAAGGCCGTCGAGGACATCTCGATGACCATGGAGCCGCGTTCGGTCACGGCCTTCATCGGTCCCTCCGGCTGCGGCAAGTCCACCTTCATCCGCACCCTGAACCGCATGCACGAGCTGATCCCGGGCGCCTCCGTGGACGGCTCGGTCGCGCTCGACGGGCAGGACCTGTACGGCAGCGACATCGACCCGGTGGCGGTGCGCCGCACGGTCGGCATGGTGTTCCAGCGGCCCAACCCCTTCCCGACCATGTCGATCTACGACAACGTCGCGGCCGGGCTCAAGCTCGCCGGGATCAAGCGCAAGGGCGACCTGGACGCGATCGTCGAGCGGTCGCTGCGCGGCGCCAACCTGTGGACCGAGGTCAAGGACCGGCTGAACAAGCCCGGCGCGGGCCTGTCCGGTGGCCAGCAGCAGCGACTGTGCATCGCGCGCGCGATCGCGGTCGAGCCGCAGGTGCTGCTGATGGACGAGCCGTGCTCGGCCCTGGACCCGATCTCCACGCTGGCGATCGAGGACCTGATCGCGCTGCTCAAGGAGCGCTACACGATCGTGATCGTGACGCACAACATGCAGCAGGCGGCCCGCGTCTCGGACAAGACCGCGTTCTTCAACCTGGCCGGTCCGGGTCAGCCCGGCAAGCTGGTGGAGATCGGCGACACCGAGACGATCTTCTCCGCGCCGACCGAGGAATCCACCGCCGACTACATCGCCGGCCGGTTCGGCTGACGGATCGACGCACCGAGCGACGAGTCGACGGACCGCCGACATGGACACGCGAGAGGGCCCGCACCGGATTCGGTGCGGGCCCTCTCGTCCGTTATGCGACACCTGTGCCAACCGTGCCGGCTGTGACATCCGTACCGTCCGTGCCGGATGCCGCGTGCGTCCTGCATTACGCGCGCGGCGCGCGGCCCCCGGGTCAACCCACGATCAGATGGGCGATCCAGTAGGTACCCGCCGCGACCAGACCCGCGGCCGGCATCGTGGTGAACCAGCCGATCAGGATGTTCTTGGCGACACCCCAGCGCACCGCCTTGACCCGCTTGGTCGCGCCCACGCCCATGATCGCCGAGGTGATGATGTGCGTGGTGGAGATCGGCGCCTTGAAGACGTAGGCCGTGGTGTACAGGATCGACGCGGCCGTGGTCTCGGCGGCGAAGCCCTGCGGCGGGTCCAGCTCGATGATCTTGCGACCGAGGGTGCGCATGATGCGCCACCCGCCCGCGTAGGTGCCGGCCGAGAGCGTGATGGCACAGGCGAGCTTGACCCACACCGGAATGCCGTCGCCCTCGTGGTGGCCGCTGATCACCAGCGCCATCACCACGATGCCCATGGTCTTCTGGGCGTCCTGGATGCCGTGCCCGAGCGCCATGCCGGCCGCCGAGACGGTCTGCGCGAGCCGGAATCCGCGCTTGGCCTTGTGCGGATTGGCCCTGCGGAACAGCCATATGATCCCGACCATCACCAGATAGCCGGCCACCAGACCGACCACCGGCGACAGGAACATCGGGATGACGACCTTTTCCAGCACGCCGTCCCAGTAGACGGTGCTGGAGCCCGCGAGCGCGGCGCCGACGAGGCCGCCGAACAGCGCGTGCGACGAGGACGAGGGCAGTCCGAAGTACCAGGTCAGCAGATTCCAGAAGATCGCGCCGACCAGCGCCGCGAACAGGATGACCAGACCTTGATGGCCCTCGGGGGTGGAGATCAGCCCTTCGCTGACGGTCTTCGCGACGCCTTCGCCGAGGAAGGCGCCGGCGAGGTTCATCACCGCGGCCATGGCCAGCGCCGCCCGCGGGGTCAGTGCCCGGGTGGACACCGAGGTGGCGATGGCGTTGGCCGAGTCGTGGAAGCCGTTGGTGTAGGTGAAGAAGAGCGCGACGCCGATGACGATGATCAGACCAGTGAGTTCCACTGGGTCAGGACTCCTTGACGGCGATCGTCTCGACCGTGTTCGCCACGTGCTCGAACCCGTCGGCGGCCTCTTCGAGCACGTCGACGATGCCCTTGAGCTTGAGCACGGTCAGCGCGTCGTACGCCCCGCTGAACAGGTGCGCCAGCAACTTGCGGTGGATCTGGTCGGCCTGGTTCTCGAGTCGGTTGATCTCGATCCAGTACTCGGTCAGGTCCTTCATCGTGCGCAGCCGCGGCATCGCCTCGGCGGTCAGCTCCGAGGCCCGCACGAGCACCTCGATCTGGTCCGCGACCTGGGGCGGGAGTTCGTCGAGCTGGTAGAGCACGACCATGTCGACCGCCTCTTCCATGTAGTCCATGACGTCGTCGAGTTGCGAGGCGAGCGCGTAGATGTCCTCGCGGTCGAACGGCGTGATGAAGGAGGCGTTGAGCTGGCGCATGATCGCATGCGTGGTGTCGTCACCGGCATGCTCGGCCGCGCGCATCCGTTCGGCGATCTCCGGACGAGCGGAGACCTCTGCGCCGAGCAACTCCGTCAGGAGCTTGGATGCGGTGACCAGGTTGCTCGCCGCTGCGGCGAACATGTCGTAGAAGCTCGTCTCCCTGGGGGTCAGACGCAATCGCACTTGAGGTCTCCGGGATAATGAAGGTGGTCGGCGTCGATGCTAGGCGCTCTTGCGGTCCTGCACGCAAACCGGGGAGTCGACGCGAGCCCCGACCGTACCCGGCGGTAATGAGACACACGCGCACAGCGACGAACGGGCATGCGGAACCGCCCGTTCCGCCGTCGAGGACGCCCGTCACACGGCCAGAGTATGGGTCCGCGCACCATTCGAATGACAGAGCGCCCTACCCTCGATCCATGTCGCCCACATCACACGAACCGAATCCGGGGATCGGCCGGCACGACGCCCGCCGGAGCCGGTCGGCCGTGGGCGGGGCGATCGGAGCGCTTGCCGGATATACCCCCCGGGGGTAAATTCGAAGACGTGGACGGTCACCCGATCGGGCCATGGACAGCTGGGAAACGGCCGCACGGACACGGGAGACGACGGTGGAACAGGATCCGCAGACGCCGGACACGAAGGCGACATCCGGCGCATCGGGGCACGAAACCTCGGGACACGGCGCGTCGGGACACGGCTACAGCGGGCGCAAGGACGAGCACCTGAAGCGGCTGCGTCGGGTCGAGGGGCAGATCCGCGGGTTGCAGCGCATGGTCTCCGAGGACGAATACTGCATCGACATCCTCACCCAGGTCTCGGCGGCGACCAAGGCGCTGCAGTCCTTCGCCCTCAGCCTGCTGGAGGAACACCTCGGGCACTGCGTGGCGAACGCGGTGGAGAAGGGCGGTCCGGAGGCGGACGAGAAGGTCAAGGAGGCGTCCCAGGCGATCGCACGCCTGGTGCGCTCCTGAGGCCGCGGCGACGGGGGCCGGCCCTGCCGTGCGCGCCCGACCCCCGGCCGCCGACCAGGCCGAGCACGGCGTCGATCTGCGCCTGGGTGAGCGGGCCCTCGCTTGCCGAGGCCGCGATCATCAGGTCCCCGTAGAGCTCGATCTCGTCGAGGACGACGTGGTCGTGCACGCGGCGATCGGAGAATCGTGACACTCCCATCGCCTCCTCGCGGCACGCCTCGGACGGTCCTTCGGCCCATCCAGCGTAGGGGCGGCTCCTCGGCGCGACCATGACACGCCTGGGTCATTTGGGAACCGCCCGGAACGGCGCCGCGGAGGTGAACCGGGGCCGTCCGGCGGACCGGGCGAAGGCCCGGTCCGGCCGATCGCCGGGTCTAACCGCGTTTCGCCGGGGTGCTCGGTGGGGCGGCGGGCGGAGCCGGCGTCACGTAGAGGTCCTTGGCCTCGGGCGGCTTGACGTCGACCACGACGCCGAAGTCGTACAGCTCCGCGGCGGAGAGCACCTTCGTCGTCGGCGCGGACTTGGCCTCGTCCGGACCCATCACGAACACGAACGACTCCTCGACCCTGCGCAGTCGACCGGCGTCGTCGAGGTAGGCGTCGAACGGGATCGGCGCGCCGTCGAAGGTCTTCAGCGCGGCGGCCAACGGGCCGCGCACCTCCGGCGCGGTCAGGTCGTGCGCCTTGCGGATGTCCAAAGTGCCCTTGTAGTGCCGCACGGTGTCCGGGCCCAGCTTCTCGGTGCCCACCAGGACCACGTCGTCGTTGACCCCACGCAGTATCTCGAAGGACGTCCCGGGGTCGGTGCCGCCGCCGCTGACCAGGTTGCCGTCGGCCAGCCCGTCGATCGCGAGGCGCACCCACTTGTCCTTGGGGATGCCGGGCGAGCCGTTCTTCATGTAGAGCGCGTCGGGGGTCAGGATCTCCTGGAGCGGCCCGGCGATGCCGGAGTCCTTGGGCGCGTCCACCGTGAGCGAACCGATGTGCCGGACATAGTCGAACATGCCCTGGCCGGTGAGCTTCACGACCCGGTTGTCGCTCTGCATCGTCATCGTGGTGCGGGTGCGCGAACTCTTCGCGCCGGTGGTGACGTCGGCCGCCTTGCGCACGGCGGCGACCGCGTCCGACGGGCCGCCGCTCGCGGCCCCGCCACTGCCCTTGACCTGCGCTCCCTGCGGTTGCACGTCGTCGCCCTGACAACCGGCGACCCCGGCCAGGACCAGGGCGCAACAGGCACCCGTGAGCGCGGTGCGGACCAACATGTGGGGTTCTCCCGGATGCTCGGAATCCTCGCGTGACGGCCGGCCACGCGGCGTCGGCTCGACGGGACAACGAGCGAGGCGACGCCGGGTTACGGCCGTTCGGGGGATACCGGGGCGGCGGGGGCGTCCGCGAGGGCGGACGGGCGCGATCGGGCCAGCCGGCGGCGGGTCAGTTCCTCGGCGCCCGCCGCGTCGCGGGCCTCGATCAGGTCGAGCAATCGGTGCAGCTCGGCGGCGATCGAGCCGTGTTCGGCCGCGTCCTCCTCCGGGCGCGGACCGTACAGCCGGGCCTGGGCCCGCAGCTCGGCGACCACCTTGACCAGGCGCGCGTTCTTGGCCAGGCCGAGCAGGTGCGCGTGGAAGCGGTCCTCGGCGTCCACGAGGTCCGCCGCGTCGGCCCGCGCCGGCGCGTCGGCGATGTCGTCGACCAGCGCGCGCAGGCGCGGCATCTCGTCCGCGCAGCCGTCCCGGGCGAGCCGGGCGACGGTCGGTATCTCCAGGAGTTCGCGCAGGTCGTGCACATCGGCCAGGTCCGCGGCGCACATCGTGCGCACCCGGAAGCCCTTGTTGCGGACCGGTTCGACCAGGCCGTCCTTGGCCAGGTCGAGCAGTGCCTCGCGCACCGGCGTGGCGGACACCCCGAACCGGCCGGCCAGCGCGGGCGCCGAGTAGACCACCCCCGGCTTCATCCGGCCGGTCACCAGCGCCGCCCGGATCGCCCGCGCGACCTGTTCGCGCAGGCTCAGCCGCTCGCCCAGTCGGCCCGCGTCCCGGCCGCCCTCGGTGTCGTTGCCCATCGTGTCCGCCCCCTCGGCCGCGCCGCCGTCATCCCGCCGCACGCGGCTCGGCCGTGACCAGTGGCCGCAGCGGTCCGCGTTCGACCATCCGCACCACCGGTTCCAGGAGGCGGCCGACGAACATCGAGCCGACCAGCGCGACCAGCGCGCCGAGCGCGAATCCGGCGAGCACGTCGGTCGGGTAGTGCACCCCCACATAGAGCCGGGCGAAGCCGGTGAACACCGCGGCGAGCACCGCGAGCACACCGATCCGGCGGTCCACCAGCAGGATCCCGACCGCTAGCGCCATCGTGGTCAGCGCGTGGTCGGAGGCGAAGGACGGGTCGGTCTTGCCCTGCACGAGCACGTGCAGCCCGTCGTGGCTCAGGAAGGGGCGCGGCCGGTCCACCCAGTCGCGCAGCGGCGCGTTCGCCAGCTCCGCCACCAGGGCCGCGAGCGGGGCCCACACGAGGCCGGCCACGGCCGCCACGTGGTCCGGCCGGGAGCGTACCCGCCACCACGTGAGCAGGCCGAGCACGGCGAGTACGGCGAACATGCCGTACTCGCCCATGAACTCCATGCCGCCGTGCGCCCAGGAGGTGTGTTCGGTGAGTCCGTTGACGTCCCGCAGGACCTCGATGTCGAGGTTGTCGTCGGTACTCTCCGCCAGGACCTGCAAGGACACCGGTGAACCCCTTTGCGTGGTGCTTGTGGTGCTTGTGGTGCGTGTCGTGCCGACGTTGCCGCCGTGGTGCCGGTGCCGCCTCGGCCCATGTGGGGCCGGGTGCTACTTGCCCTCGTAGGCGTCGACGACCTCCGTCGTCGGGCCGTCCATCTTGATCACGCCCTGGTCGAGCCAGATGACCCGATCGCAGGTGTCCCGGATCGACTTCATGCTGTGGCTGACCAGGAACACCGTGCCCGCCTCCTCACGGAGCCGGCGGATCCGCGCCTCGCTCTTGAGCTGGAAATCGCGGTCGCCGGTGGCCAGCGCCTCGTCGATCATCAGTACGTCGTGCGTACGGGCGGCCGCGATGGAGAACCGCAGGCGGGAGGCCATGCCGGACGAGTAGGTCCGCATGGGCAGCCTGAGGAAGTCCTTGCCGTTGTAGTTGTTCAGCCCGGAGAACGTGGCGATGTCGTCGTACTTGGCGTCGGCCTCGCGCTGGGTCATGCCCATCGCCAGGCAGCCCAGGATGATGTTCCGCTCACCGGTGAGGTCGTTCATCATCGCGGCGTTGACGCCCAGGAGCGACGGCTGGCCGTCGCTGTAGATCTTGCCGGTGGTGGGCGGCAGCAGGCCGGCGATGCAGCGCAGGATCGTGCTCTTGCCCGAACCGTTGCGCCCGATCAGGCCGATCGCCTGGCCCTTGTAGGCGACGAAGCTGACGCCGCGCACGGCGTGCACCTCGGTGATGCCCGCCGCCTTCTTGCGCAGCGCGAGCCGGGACAGCGCGGAGGTGGCGCTGCCCTTGCCCGCGGCGGCGCCGTGCACCCGGTAGATCAGGTGCACGTCGTCGACCACCACGGTCGGCGGCATCTCCTCCTGCGGCTGCTGCGCCGGCTGCGCGGCACTTTGCTCGGGCACGTCGACCTCGGACTTCGCGCCGGACGTCGCGCCGGCCTCGGCCAAACTCATGATCGCGGGCTGCTCAGCCACTGCCGTACCTCTCTTCCGCCTTCCAGAAGTACACGTATCCGCCGATGCCCATCACCAGCGCCCAGCCCACCGCGTAACCCCACACGTGCAGCGGGAGCGTGTGGTGGCTGTCGATGAGCGAGTCGCGGATCACCTCGATGTAGACCGCTCCCGGGTTCGCCTCCAGCACCCGGGCCACCCAGCCGGGCGCCTTGTCGGTGTAGGAGTCCAGGCTGTAGAACACGCCGCTGAGGTACAGCCAGGTGCGCAGCACGAACGGCAGGAGCTGCTTGATGTCCACCAGCACCGCGCCGATCCGGGCCAGGACCAGGCTCAGGCCGACGTTGAAGACGAACTGCAGCACCAGCGCGGGCACCACCAGGAGCCACTTCAGGGTGAGCGGCTCACCGGTGCCCAGCACGATCGCGCACAGCACGACCATCGAGAACAGCAGCTGCTGGAGCTGCACGATGGTGAACGAGATCGGCAGGCACGCGCGGGGGAAGTGCAGTGCCCGGATCAGATTGAGCTGATCGCTGATCGCCCGGCTGCCCGCGAGCACCGCGCTCTGCGTGAAGGTGAACACGAAGACGCCGGTGACCAGGAAGGCGACGTAGTTGTCGATGCCCTCCTTTGTCTGCACCAGGTAGCCGAAGATCAGGTAGTACACGGCCGCGTTCATCAGCGGCGTGAGCACCTGCCACACCTGGCCGAGCTTGGCCGTGCTGTAGGTGGCCCGGGTCTTGGCGTTGGCGAAGGCCACGATGAAGTGGCGCCGGGCCCAGAGCTGCCCGCTGTACGCGAACAGCCCGGGGCGGGCACCACTGACCGTCAGCTTGTAGCGGGCGGCGAGGTCCGCCAGTGGTTCGCTGGAACCGGGGGGTGCCGACGTCCCCTGTGGGCTAAGGGTGTCGGCCTGCACGCTGTTGGCCACGTTGACACTTTCATGTGCGTCGGGTCGAAATCGATACGGTACGGGGAATTCCAGCCTGTCAGATCACGGGCGGACGGCCGAGCCTGGTCATCCGCCAGACCGTTCGCCAGGACATCGGTCGACGCGGGCCGGCGGGGGTCCGCCAGCCCTCGCGGAAGCCGGCCGCCCAGGCCTTGGCGTTTTCCTTGGACGGGCGACGGGCGGCCGTGAGTACCACCCAGGTGCCCAGGTAGGCGGGCACGATCGGCCAGGGCAGATTGCGTCGGGCCAGGTAGACGCGGTTGCGCGCGTTCATCCGGAAGAAGGCCGCGTGCCGGGCCGGGCTGGTCTTGGGGTGCTCGAGCACGATGTCGGCGCGATACTCGATCTCCCAGCCCGCGTCGAGCGCGCGCCAGGCCAGATCGGTCTCCTCGTGTGCGTAGAAGAAGTCGTCGGGCAGCCCGCCGACCTCGCGCAGCACCGCCGCGCGCACCGCGCTGGCGCCGCCCAGGAACGTCGTCACCGGGCCCGAGCACAGCGGGTCGCCGACCCGGATCCGGGGCACGTGCCGGCGCTGGGTCTCGCCGCTCTCCGGGTCCACGATCCGGAAGGAGACGATGCCCAGGCGCGGGTTGGCCGCGAACGCCTCGCGCAGCAGGCGGCCGGCGTCGGTGCCGCCGAGCCGGCCGTCGTCGTCGAGGAAGAGCACCACGTCGGTGTCGGCGGGCAGGCCCTCGGCGCCGACGTTGCGGCCGGCGGGGATGCCCACGTTCTTCGGCAGGGCGATGCCCACCGCACCCTCGGGCAGCTCCGGCAGCGGCCCGCCGTTGGCGACCACGACCACCGCCATCCGCTCGCCGTCCTGGTCGGCGACCGAGCGCAGCAGGCGCTCCAGCTCCCGTGGGCGGTCGCCCATGGTCAGCACCACCGCGCCGAGCACCATGTGTTCGGCGTCGGCGCCGCCGTCGGCCCGCTGCCCCTCGGCAGCCTCGGCGGTCACCGGAGCCTGCTCGACATGAGCACGCTGACCAGGTGCAGCACGGTCTGCAGGAGGGCGATGGCGGCCAGCGCGCTGACCGCGATCCGGCTGTAGAGCAGGCCGCCGTCGTCGGCCACCAGGTCGAGCGCGCCCGCCAGAAGCAGGAAGATCGACGCCTCGACGGCGCCGACCAGACGGTGGAACTTGAGCGAGGCGACGATCTTGCGCGCACTCGCCGCGCCCGAGGAGCGCGGTACGGCGGCGGCGTCCTGGACGGGCGGCAGGCCGCTCTTCGCGCGGGCGCCGTCGACCAGGTCGGTCTCGGACTTGATCAGGATCGCGCCCAGGGCCGCGACCACGCCGAGCGTGGCGTAACCGTTGAAGCCGCCGCCGTCCAGGACGCCCGCCGCGTGCAGGCCGGCGCCGGAGAGCAGCGCGGCCTCGGACAGGTAGTGGCCGACCCGGTCGAGGTAGACCCCGGTGACCGAGGTCTGCCGGCGCCAGCGGGCCACCTCGCCGTCGACGCAGTCGAGCAGCAGGTAGAGCTGCACCAGGATCAGCGCGGCGAGCGGTCCGGCGATCCCGGGCAGGATCAGCGCGGCGCCGGCGGCGATGCCCGCGAGGATCATCATGTAGGTGAGCCCGTTGGGCGTCACCCGGGTCCCGACGATGCGTCGGGTCACCTGGAGGGAGATCCGGCGCATGTAGATGCGCCCGGCCCAGTGTTCGCCACTGCGCCGGTCGAGCAGACCCTCGGGGTGTACGACCGAGCGAAGCTCAGCCGCCGTAGGTGTGGACATATTCGGTCACCGAATCCCGGATGGCGTCGTGGTCGAGGTCGAGATGTTCGAGGATGGTGAAACGTCCCGGGCGGGTCTGCGGCGCGTGAGTCACCACCGCCGTGAACTCGTCGATGGTCAGGCCGAGATGCTCCGGCACGACCGGCAGCTTGTGCCGCTCGAGGGCGCTCGTCAAGAGCCTGGTCAGCGCCTTGTCACCGCGCAGGTGGGTGGCGAACGCGGCGCCCAGGCCGACCTGTTCGCCGTGCAGCCCGTCGTGGCCGTCGCGCTCGCCGTAGAGCAGGTCGATGGCGTGCGAGATCTCGTGGCAGGCCCCGCTGCACGGGCGGGTGGTGCCGGCCACCGACATCGCGATGCCGGAGAGCACCAGGCCCTCGGTCAGCGCGACGAGGAAGTCGTCGTCCTCGATGCCGCCCGGGCGGTGCAGCATCGAGTCGCCGGAGGTGCGGGCCAGCGCGACCGCGAGGCCGTCCAACGGCTCGCCGGTCACCCGGTGGGACAGCTCCCAGTCGGCCACCGCGCACAGGTTCGACAACGACTCGCCGATGCCGGAGCGCACGAAGCGCTGCGGCGCGGCGCGGATCAGGTCCAGGTCGACCACCAGCGCGATCGGCGTGGGCACGCCGTAGGAGCCGCGGCCCGCGTCGTTGTCGAGGATGCTCACCGGCGAGGCGATGCCGTCGTGGGCGAGGTTGGTGGCTACCGCGACCATGGGCAGGCCCACGCGCGCGGCGGCGTATTTGGTGGCGTCCAGGACCCGGCCGCCGCCGAGGCCGACCACCGCGTCGTAGGCCCCGCCGCGCATGCGGTCGGCCAGGTCGACCGCCGCGGTCAGCGTGCCGCCGCCCACCGAATACCACTCGGCGCCCGGCAGTTGCGGGGCGAACCGCTCGCGCAGCCCGGCGCCGGAGCCCTCGCTGACCACGACCGCGATCCGGCCCGAGGTGGAGACCCGACGGTCGGCCAGGATGCCGGCCAGGTCGGCGACCGCGCCCGCGCGAATGTCGACGGTGAGCGGTGTGGGGACCAGTCGGGTCAGTACCGGCACGCGATCTCCCGGGCGACCGTCAGGTCCTCGGTGGTGTCGATCTCGGTCCACGGCACCCGGATGTCGGGCGCGCCGATCGGCTGCACGTCGACCCGGCCGCCGCGGTTCACCAGTTCCTGGTAGCCGTCCTCGTAGTACAGCTGCGGGTCGCGTTCGAAGGTGGCCCGGAGCGCGTCGACCAGCGCGGGCGCGGCGTGGCCCTCGATCAGCGTGACGCCGATGTACTCGCCGGCCGCCTCGGCCGGGTCCATCAGTTTGGTGATCCGGCGCATCCGGCCGTCGTCGCCGAGGGTGACCTTCATCTCCTCGTCGGCGAGCGGCTTGGCGGTGTCCAGGGCCAGGATGATGCCCTTGTCGCCGCCCCGCGCGGCCAGCATGGTCTCCTGTACCGAGAGGGGGTGCAGCGTGTCGCCGTTGGCGAGCAGTACACCGTCGGCGAGGTGGTCGCGGGCGCACCACAGCGAGTAGGCGTTGTTCCACTCCTCGGCCTTGTCGTTGTCGACCAGGTGCAGCTTGAGGCCGTACCGGCGCTCCAGCAGGTCCTGCCGCTCGCGGATCGCGTCGCCGCAGTAGCCGATCACGATCGCGGCCTCGGTCAGGCCGACCGCGGCGTAGTGGGAGAGCGTGACCTCCAGGATCGACCGCTCGCTGTCCGGCGCACCGGGCGCGCCCACCGGCACCAGGGCCTTGGGCAGCGTGTCGGTGTGCGGGCGCAGCCGGCGGCCGGCGCCGGCTGCGAGAACGAGGCCGATCATGAAAGGTCTCCAGTTCGATCGGGGGCCGCCGCGACGACGGCCTCCAGGGGGCGGTACGACGGTGTGGAGGCCGAGGGGGCGGGGCCCACCGGGGTGGCGTCGTCGATGTCCGGGCGCGCGCCGCGCACCCAGAAGGCGACACTCTCGGCGAGCACGATCGCCGCCAACACGCCGGCCGTGACGATCAGACCGGTGCGCAGGGTGTCCGAACCCGCCGCGGCCAGCACGGTCACCAAGAGCACACGTCCCTCGTGACCGAGCACCGCCCACACCAGCGCCCGGGGCGGGGCCCCGTAGCCGCCGCGCAGGCGATACACCGTGTCGTAGTGATGGTAGGCGGTGGCCGCGACCAAACCGAATGCCGCGGCCACCGCGGTGGGCACCACCTGCGCGGCCAGGACGGTGATCGCGGCGTATTCGGCGGCCCGGAAGATCGGCGGCACCACCCAGTCGAGCCGGCGCACCAGCGGGCGGCCGATCGCGACCCCGGCGCACAGCGCGTAGGCGCCCGCGCCGGCCAGGCCCCACCACTCGCCCGCGCCGCCCGCGAGCAGCACGGCGAGCAGGGCGGCGGTGCCCAGGAGCGCGGCCGCGGGGGCGGGCACGCGCAGCCGCAGCCGGGCGACGAGTTCGGCGAGCGGGCCGCTGTCGGCGAGCGCGGCCAGGTGCTCGCCGACCTGCGCGGCGGCCGGCGTGCGGCGCGGCAGCGAGCGCAGGACGCGGCCGAGCGAGGTGTAGCAGGCGGCGAGCACGCAGCCGGTGATCAGCACGACGAAGGTGATCCGCGGCGTCGTGGTCGCGGTGAGCACGGCGATCAGGGCCCAGCGCTCGCCGATCGGCAGGATGATCATCCGCCGGGCCCACACGGTCCAGCCGACCGCGTTCAGCTTGCCGGACAGTTTGGCGCCCGCGCCGCCGTCGGCGTTCGCTGCGTCGTCCTGGTCTCCACCACCAATGCCGCGCCGGGTCTCGTTGAACGCGAAGTCGACGATGTGCCGGGTGGTCATCACCACCATCGCGACCAGCGCGAGGGTCCACACGTCGTCGTCGTGCCGGGCGGCGCCGAGCGCCAGGCCCGCGTAGACGGCGTACTCCTTGGCCCGGTCGAAGGTGGCGTCCAGCCACGAGCCGATCCGCGAATAGCTCACCGCGTAGCGGGCGAGTTGGCCGTCGGTGCAGTCGAGCACGAAGGAGAAGTACAGGCCCAGGGCCGCGCCGATGTAGCCGGCGCGGGTGCCGGTGGCCGCGCCCGCCGCCGCGGCGAGCGCGACGAACAACGAGGCGACGGTGACCTGATTGGGCGTCAGGCCCCGGCGCGCGCACCAGCGGGCCAGGTAGCGCGACCAGGTGCTGACCGCGAACGTGGTGAAGAAACCGTCCCGCGCCTTGACCGCCGAGGTGAGCCGGATGCGCTCGTCGTCGACCGCGGCCACCGCGGACACCGCCCGGACGCGCGCGTCCTCGTCGCGCGGCACCTCGGCGACCAGTTCGCCCAGCGGGACCTCGCGCGCCGAGACACCCGCCGCGGCCAGCCGCTCGGCGATCAGGTCGGGCACGCAGTCGTCGGCGGCGGGCCGGTCGAGGCCGGCCGCGATCCGGGCCGCCTCGGCCCTGGCCTCGCCCTCGACGGCGAGCACGCCGGGTACGTGTGCGGCCGGGAAGCGGGTGTCGGCGATCACCAGGCGCAGCGCGTGCCGGTGGCCGACGAACCGCGCGTCGACGAGGGTGATCCGGTCCTCCCCCGCGGCCAACGCGGCCCGCAGCGCGTCAGGGGCCGCCACCTCGATCTCCGGCACAGTGCGATCGAGCGCCGACAACTCGGCGAGCAGCGGGGCCGGATCGACCCGAGCCGTCGAACCGGGGGCAGCGGGCGCTGTGACGACCAGGGCGGTGGACAGGCGCCATCACTCCTTTGCGTGCTCGCCTCGTGAGGCGATCGCCGCGGCAACGCCGATCGGGTTCGAGCCGATCCGACGGAGGGTATGGGGGATTCCCCGAAACAACGAGACAGGTTAACGGATCACCCGGCGTCGTCCGCCACCTGCGACGGGGATCGTTTGCGACCCCGCTCGCGAACCCGGGCCCGCGGAACCGCCGACCGCCCGTTTCGCGTCCGTATGCTCCCGACGGTCGCCGGATGCCCGTACCCGGCGGGAATTGGCCCGCCGATCGGCCGCCTGGCTAAGCTCGAGGCACCGTTTCGAGTCCCGCCCACGGAGGTGGTCGCATGAGTGTGTCCCGCGCACCCGACGTGAGCGTGATCGTGATCGTCTACAACGACGCGACACGGCTGCCCCGCGCGGTGGACTCGGTCCTGCGGCAGACCCTGGACAACCTCGAGATCCTGATCGTGGACGACGCCAGCACCGACGACAGTTTCGCGGTGGCGGAGCGGTTCGCGGCCGAGCATCCGGGCAAGGTGCGCGCGATTCGGCTGGAGCACAACAGCGGTGGGTGCAGCCGGCCCCGCAACGAGGGCATCGACCAGGCCCGCGGCACGTTCGTGATGTTCCTCGACAGCGACGACACCCTCGACCGGCACGCGTGCAAGAACATGCTGGTGGCCGCCGAGGAGACCGGGGCGGACCTGATCTCCGGGCTGTGTGTGCGCCTGCACGAGGGCCGCAACGGCAAGGTCACCCCGTGGTATCCCGAGCTCTACGCGGAGCGCGCGGTCCTGGAGTCGGCGAGCGAGCGGCCGGAGCTGCTCTACGACACGTTGTCGACGAACAAGTGTTACCGCCGGACCTTCCTGAACGAACACGAACTGCGGTTCCCCGAGGGCCTGCACTACGAGGACCTGCTGTTCTCGGCGCGCGCGTATCTGGCGGCGAGCCGGATCACGCTGATCCCGAACACCGTCTACCAGTGGCGGGTGGTCAAGGACGCGAAGGTGCGTTCGATCTCCAACCGACGCGGGGAGTTGCGCAACTTCACCGATCGGCTCGCGATCCACCGCCGGATCGACGAGGAGTTGCGGACCGAGGAACTGCGGTCGCTGAAGCTGCTGAAGGACGTCAAGTTCCTCCAGCACGACCTGGTCCTCTACCTGTGGGGCCTGCCGTTCCAAACCGAGGAATTCCGCCGGGAGTTCCTCCCGCTGGCCCAGGAATACCTGGCCACGCTCGACCCTCGGGCCTTCCGCGAGGCCAAGCACATCCCGGCGCTTGCCGCCTACCTGGTGCTGCGCGACGACTGGCCGAACCTGCTGACCGCGATCGACCTCGTGTTGAACCGGAGCAAGGTGGCGGCGCCGCTGCACCGACGGGACGGCCGGGTCTACTGGTGCGCGGAGCACCTGGACGACGAACTCGGCCGCGCGATCCTGGACGTCACCGACCTGGTGACCTGGGCGAAGCCGCTGGACCAGGTCTGGCTCGGCAACGACCTCGTGCACTACTCGTCGACCGGCGGTTCGGTGCGGCTGGCGGGCCTGATCGTCAATCCGCTCGACCGCATCGAACCGACCGCGCGGCTCTCGGCCCGCCTGGAGTTCCGCTCCCGGCGCAAGAAGCTGGCGATGACCGCGGTGCACGTGCCGGTGGACTCGATCCGGCACACCCCCGAGGGGCTGGCCTGGGAAACCACTGTGGACCTCACCCGCATGCTGCATCCGGTCGGCGTGCTCGACCCGGTGTGGGACGTCTGGATGGACCTGACCGTCGACGGCGTGGTCAGCACCAGTCGCATCTTCGCCACCTCGCTGCCGGAGGATGCCCGTTCGATCCCGATCCGGCCCCGGCTGGGCAAGGCGGTCGGCGACCACGTGCTCCCGTTCATCACGGACAAGGGCCATCTGTCCTTCACCGTCACGCACGAGGGGGCGATCGCCCGCAAGGGCCGCGAACTGGTGCTGCGCACGGCCGACAGCACCTTCGGCCACAAACTGGTCGCGACCGCCCGCAAGCAGATGACCCGTACGGGCGCCCGCAAGCGGGAGGCGTTCCGGCTGGCGCGGACCGCGCTGGCCAAGCTGCCGGTGCGCAAGGGCCTGGTCGTCTTCGAAAGCCACCTCGGCCTCCAGTACAGCGACAACCCGCGCTACATATACGAGGAACTGCGGCGCTCCGGGGCCCGGTTCGAGGCGGTGTGGGTGTACGCGGAGAGCCGGGCGGGCTTCCCCAAGGAAGCCACTTTGGTCAAGCGCGGCTCGTGGGCGCACTACAAGGCGCTCGCCCAGGCCGAGTTCTGGATCGACAACCAGGGTGTGCTCGGCGACGCGGTGAAGAACCCCGGCACCACCTACATCCAGACCTGGCACGGCTCCGCGCTCAAGCGCATGGGCTTCGACATGCCCTCGGTCAAGCAGTCCGACGCGGCCGCGCAGGCCCGGTTGCAAAAGGGCGTGGACCGCTTCGACTACTTCGTGGTCCGGTCCGAGCACGACGTGGACACGCTGATGGCCGCCTACCGGCTGCGGGCCGAGCCGCTGCGCACCGGCTATCCGCGCAACGACGCGCTGGCCGACGCGGACGCCCCGACCGCCGACGTGGAGGCGTTGCGGGCCGAGTTGGGCCTGGTCGGCGATCCGCGCCGGATCGTGTTGTACGCACCGACGTTCCGGCCTCGCGAGGAGGACGAGGAGTTCGAGATGCCGTTCGATCTCGAGCGCTGGGTGCGGGAGTTGGGCGAAGAGTTCGTGCTGCTCGTGCGCACGCACTACCTCGACACCGTGGACCTGCCGCCGTCGTTGGCGAAGGACGTGCGCGACGCGTCCGCCACGCACGACGTCACGCCGCTGCTGCGGCTGGCCGACGTCCTGATCACCGACTACTCGTCGCTGATGTTCGACTACGCGCTCCTGGACCGGCCGATGGTGTTCTACACCTACGACTACGAGGCCTACACGCGGCAGTCGCGCGGAGCCTACTTCGAGCTGGCCGACCGGGCGCCCGGTCCGCTGGCGGCGGATCAGGACGCGTTGTTCGCCGCGGTGCGCGAGTCGGGCGCCGAACACGGGCGCTACGCGGACCTGCGCCGGGCGTTCGTGAAGTCCTACGGCGAGTACGACCGCGGCACCGCGGCCAGGCAGATCGTCGAACGCTTCTTCCCGACGGGGGGCGCGCAGTGAGCGGGACCAGTGTGACGCGCACACCGCGCGACATCTTCATCGTCTGCAACAACATCGAGGAGCTCGGCGGACTCCAGCGCTGGGCGCACCACACCGCCGGGATGCTGGAGGCGAGCGGCCACTCGGTGCACCTGATCGGTGTCGTGCACCCCGAGAGCGTGCACGACTACGGCCGCGATCTGCCGTACCGCACGAGTGTCCTGCATCGGGTGCATCCGCCGTCGGCCTGGGGCCCGCGCACGGTCCGCGATCGGCTCGACGTGGTCGCCCGGCGTCGGGAGGCGCTGCGCAAGGCGTCGGTGCGGCAGGCGGCCGACCGGCTCACCGCGCTGTTCCGCGCGGCGCGGCCCGGGGCGATCGTGATCGTCCCGCAGGTGTGGGCGATGGAGTGGGTCGCCGCGGCCGACACCTCCGGGCTGCGGGTGATCGGGATGAGCCACGAGTCGTTCGAGGCGTCGGCGAACTCCTCGCGGGCCCGCCGGGTGCGCCGCTGGTTCGCCGACGTGGACCGGCTGCTGCTGCTGACCGTCGAGGACGCGGACGCGTGGAGCCGGGACGGGCTCAACAACGTCGACGTGCTGCCGAACCCGCTGCCGATCAAGCCCGAGACGACCTCGGAGCGAACCGCTCCGCTGGTGGTCGCGCTGGGTCGGCTCTCCTTCGAGAAGGGCTACGACCTGCTCCTGGAGGCGTGGGTCGATGTGGCGCGGCGCCGGCCCGACTGGCGGCTGCGGCTGTACGGGTCGGGGCCGGAGGAGGGACGGTTGCGCGCCCGGGCGAGCGAGCTGGGGTTGGCCGACGGCGTCGAGTTCGCGGGCCGCACCGCCGACGTCGAGGGCGCGTTGCGCGATGCCTCGGTGTTCGCGGCACCCTCGCGCGCCGAGGGTTTTCCGATCTCGCTGATGGAGGCGATGGCCATGGGCGTGCCCAGCGTCGCGTTCGACTGCGCACCCGGTGTCCGCGAGATCATCGCGCACGAACAGAACGGCCTGCTGGTACCGCGCGGCAACACCCGGGAGTTCACCGCCGCGTTGGAGCGGCTGATCACGGACCGGGAGTTGCGCGACCGTCTCGGCGAACAGGGCCTCAAGGACGTCACCCGGTTCGCACCGGAGGCCGTCCTGGAGCGCTGGGAACAGATCTTCGGATACGTCTACCGCTAGCGCGTGTTCGGGGCGGGCAGGCCCTGCCCGCCCCGAAATCACCCTCGCCGGCGACGCAGTCGGGCACCCAGGACCTCGCGGATGCCCGCACCGCCGCCGGCGTAGCGGATCGCCAGCGACCGGCTCGCGGTCGCGTGGAACTGCACGAACGCGAGCCCGTTGCGCAGATCGGGCCGCATCCGCCGGCCCAGGCCCCGCCCGGCGCGCGCCTTGGTGACGATCGGGGCGCCGGCCGCGTGATGCACCCGGACCCACACGTCCCAGACCGCGAACGGCTCCAGGCCCGCCACGTGCAGCGCCTCGACCGTGACCCGGCCGGTCCACGCGTCGGCGCCGGGCACCGCGCGCAGTCGGCCCTCCCGGACGCCGAGGACCCGGACCTCGTCGCCGTGGCGATCGCGCAACTCCACGTCGATCCGGCTCGGTTCGACCTCGGTCAACCGCCCGTGGAGGTTGTGCACGGTGAGGTCCAGGACGTTGCCGCGCGGGCCGATCACATCCGCCTCGACCACCACCGGCAATTCGGCCGGCGCGAGGTCGGCCAGGCCCGTCAGCACCACCTCGGGCGCTGTGTCGTCCCACACCGCGACACCCTCGCGAGTGGTGTACGGACCGGTCAACCGCGGCGGCTCGGCGGCCAGTTCGGACAACCGCGCCAGGTCGGTCGGCTCCGGTCGGGCGGCGAGCACGGCGGCGGCCCAGCGCGCGGCCGGGAACGCGGCCCGTACCGCGTCGGGGTCCAGGCCCGCGAGGTGCCTACGGGCCGCGTCCCACCACGGATCCCGGTATTCGGCCGGGCGCTTGTGCAGGTCGCGCAGGTAGAGCCGCAGGTCGTGCTCGACGAACTTGGTCTGCGCCGCCGCCCGCAGCGCGGGTTCGTCCGCCTCGGTGAGGATGTCCACGACCTGACGGTGCGCGTCGAGGCGATCCAGCCAGTTGCCGATCCGATCCCGACGCAGCGAGATCGACGGATCGCCGGCCTCGCGACGCACGTGCCAGGTGTAGACGTGCTCGGGGATCACCGCGAAGCGCGGGCCGGCCGCGTACACCCGGGCGGTGAACACGAAGTCCTCGTAGTGCCCGGCGCCGTCGGGGAAGCGGATGTCGTGCCCGAGCAGGAACGCCCGGTCGTAGAGCTTGTTGACCGACAGGGTGTCCCACACCGTCTCGGGCCGCTCGGCCACATTCGCGTAGCCGACCTCGGCGGTGAACAGGTGCGGCTGCCACGGCACATCGCGGGTGCGCGGCAGCTCCCGCCGTACACACAGGCCGGCGACCACGTGGGCGTCGTGCCGATCGGCCGCGGCGGCCAGGGCGTCGACCGCGCCGGGCGGGAGCACGTCGTCGCTGTCCAGGAAGACGATCCGAGCCGCGCGCGCGGCCGACATCCCGTCGTTGCGGGGGGTGCCACACCCACCGCTGTTGTCCGCGCGGCGCACGATCCGCACGCGCGGATCCTCGGCCGCCAGCCGCGCGCAGACGGCCGGGGTGTCGTCGGTCGAGGCGTCGTCCACGACCACGACCTCGCCGACGACCTCGCCCTGGGCGAGCGCCGAACGCACGGCGTCGGCGAGTCGGTCGGCGTCGTTGTACACGATCACCACCACGCCGACCCGGGGGTCGATGGGCTCGCTCATGTCACTTCCTGTCGGGCGCGTCTTGGGGGCTCTTGCACCCGTTGGCCGGGAACGGGATCCTCGGCACCGGCGCCACCCGCTCGCCGGGCTTCGGCGCGGGTTGCGCCTTGAAGTCGTAGGTGCATCGGCTGGGGTTGCTGAACAACACTTCGAGGCCCAGGTCGGGGCGATCCCGGCGCAGGGTCTGCACGGTCGCCAGTATCTCCGGATCGTCGGTGACCACCCGGATCGGCAGCTTGGGGAACTTGACCACGATCCGCTTGGTCAGTTGTTCCGGCGTCTCCTGGGTGCCGTAGTACGGCTTGGCCTGCCACGCGGTGCCCAGGTTGCGCGAGAGCACGTCGACCCACAACGTCCCGTAGTAGTTGGCCTGCCAGTCGTTCTTCATCTGCACTATCGTCGCGTGGCCCCGGGGGTCGGGCTGGGCCCGGATCGTTTTCAGGACCAGTTGGGCGAGCCGGGGGTGGTCCATCTTCTTCGTGAAGTAGCCCACACCCCAACTGAGATCGCGCGGCGGCTTGCGCCACACGTCGCGGTCCGGGTTCGCGTTCAGGGCGAGGGCGGCGAACAGCGCCATCGCCAACACCAACGCCGGAACGGGGCGGGTGAACGGGGCCGATCGGCGGGCCCGGCCCGCGAAGTGCCCGGGTCGCCAGCGCGGTGCCACGAACCAGGTCGCGCCGAGGCAGACGAGGGCGACCACGATGAGTTGATGCAGCAACTTCTCGTAGTAGTACGAGGTCTCGCCGATGATCGCGCTCTGGTAGACGAACATCAGCGCGACGACCCCGCCCGCGCAGACCATCCACAGGATCGCCATCCGGCGCACCGGGTTGCGCCAGGCCGATCGAGACAGCAGGCCGAGCGCGACGACCAGGACCAGGAGCGCGAGCAGGTGCCGGATGGTGGGACTGATTCCGCCCCCCGCGTTCAGCGAATCCGACTTCACCGACTCGCTGTTGAGGATCGGCAGGTAGAGCGCGCCGAACGCGGTCACCACGACCGCGCCGACGGTCCACAGCGGCTGCCCGAACAGTCGCTTGCGATTGCCGAACATCCAGACCAGGAGCAGCACTCCGGCCAGGGGGAGGAACAGGTAGTAGGTGAAGGACAACCCGACGGTCAGCGCGGCCAGTACGCACATCTGCTCCCGCAACCGGGGCAGCGGCCGGCTGGTGACCGCGACCAGCAGCGCCAGCAGGCCGAGGCCGACGAATTCGCTCGGGAAGCCGCGCAGGAACATCGCCATACCGTCGCCGAAGTACAGATATGCCATGGCCGCCGTACCGACGGCGACGTAGCGCCATGTCGACAGTGCCGTTCCGGCGATCCAGCGCATCGACCACAACACGGCGAAGACGAGAAAGACGAGCGTGGCCGCGTAGAAGTAGACGAAGTGATCCAACGCGGTGGTCGCGGAACCGGCGGCGGTACTCGAACGCAGGAAGTTGTCGAACAGACTCATCCCGAAGTGACTGCCCTGCGGATAACCGAAAAGTTCATTCGTCAGTCCGGTACGCGTTTCCGAACGATTCAAGAACGTGTAACCACCGGCGGTCCTGATCGTGTCGTAGAGCGCGAAGTGTCGGCCGAGATCCTCCGCCACCACCACCAGGGAAAGCCGGCCGACCAGTCCGCGGCCGAGATAGGGAAACACCGTTCCGATGGTGACCGCGGCGGTCAATGCCACGGTCACCAGATCGGGGAGGTTCACCGTCCGGGGCAACGCGGGCCGCCGCCCGGCGACCACCGCCCCGATCGACACCGCGGTGAAGCCCACCCCGGCCACCGGCACCGGGTGCAGCCCCCAGGGCCAGACCGAGAACACCAGCCCGGCCAGGCAGGTCGCGCCCACTGCCAGCGAGAACGCGAAGACCAGGCGGTCGAGGACGGTTCGCCCCGAGCGCAGCAGGGAGGCCACCAAGCCGATGAACAACACGGGCAACACGACCGCCGCGTGGGCCGCGTAGGCCACGATCGGCACCAGCCAGGACATCGCCAGCGCCGCGAGCAGGATCAGCAGGCTCCGGCCGAGGCGGGAACCGCGGGCGGGCGACGGTCCCGGCGAGGCGACCGGACCGAACGGTGACGCGGTCGCCCGCGCGCTGTCTGAGACGGTCACGATTCCTCGTTCGGTCCGGTGAAACATACGAACTGGGCGGGCCCACGATATCGCATGGTATAAAGCGATCGAATTCAGACCTTGATGAAGTCCCATTTTTGGACGTCACCACTGCCGAGAGGCGCCTGGAATACATCTCCACCGGGCGCGTGGGCACCGGTGAGCGCCATGCCGGAATGGGCGAAGATCAGGCTGAATCCGGTCGCGACGTCGCCGTGCGCGCGTACCGCCTGGGCTGGGTCGAGGGCCCGCGCGACCAGCCGGGCCCCGCACTCGGCGGCGGTGCTCGCGCCCGGGACCGCCACGATGACCTCGCCGCCCACCGGGATCAGCCCCCAGCCGTACCGGATGCCGGCCAGGCGGAACGCGCTGCCCGGTTGGTCCCTGGCCGCCGTGGTGGTCACCGGGGCGTCGGGCTCGGGCCGCGCGCTCAACTCGAGACCGTTGCCCCGATTGCGGATGCGGTAATGCGGTCCCAGATACGGATGTGCGGCAACCGGCTCGACGCGGTCGGGAACCGGCATCGGGAGCACCAGATCCCGGCGCCAGGCGGCGTCCACCTCATAGGATTTGCGGAGCCAGGGCCCGTACACCTTGCTGCGTTTGGCGTCCGGATCGTAGTCGGTGTATACGCCGAAGGCCTTCTTCTTCCGCGCCGCCTGTTCGCCGGTGAGATTCACCGGCTCCCGCTCGATCGTGTAATCCCGGTGATATGTGACGGAGCAGGGCTTGGTGTCCTGCTCGAGCGCGTACTTGACCAGGCGGGACACGGCCACGTGGTCCTGGTGGAAACCGCCGACCGGATCCGGGTCGCCCTGAAGGTCGGACGTCGGATCCAGGGTATTGACCCGATCCGGCTTGAATTCGTCCCGCAACCCGCGCAGGAACGCGACCAAGCGGTCCCGGTCGAGGTCCTGCGCGGGAAAAGTGTCACCGGGCCGCGTGGTGACCCGGGTGTTGTCCGCGTACAGACCCCAGAGGCGTTTCGCGCCGAGCGGGGTCCGCATGTACCCGTCGGGAATTCGGGTCTCCAGTATCGAGACCCGTTCGCCCAGGGTCCACAACGTCGCCCGCACGCCGCCCGACTCGTAGGGCTGCGACTTCCAGTCCCGAAGTTCGGCGCCCAACGTACGCGCATAGGCGTCGCGCAGGCCCTGCTCCCGATCCGTCATGTACTTCGGGTAGCCCTGGTAATCCGACGCGTTGAAGTAGACCGACCGCAGGAACGCCCCTGCGGTCAGGTTGTCCAACAATTCCGGGCTGAGGAAGAGCAGATCGTCGTCGTGGTGCGCGACCACGTTGAGCACGCGCGTCGTCGACGAGACGACGGGCGCCGACGCCGGACGGGCGACGGCCCGCGACGGCGCGGACCCGTCGCCCCGATCGAGCAATTCCACCGCTGTGACCACACCCGCGCCGGCGAGGGCGAGGCCACAACCACCGACAAGTACGCTCCTGCGCGATACGACCATCTTCGAACCCGAGTCCACTTCCGTGTACGTGCGGTGGCGGCACGGCCCGGTCGTCCGCTCGAGAACCGGATCAGCTCGTCGAGATGTGCTCCGACGCGGGAACCTCGGCGACCTGTGCGGGCCGGCCGCCGTTCTCCGCGACCCGAGCCGGCGCCTCCGGCCGGTTCGCGTTGAGCAGCTGCGCCTCGCGGATGGCCACGCTGCGCGCGAGGTCGGTGATCTTCTTCTCCAGGGACCGGAACCGCATGAAGGTGTTCATCGCCATGAAGGCGACACCTACTACGAGTCCGTAGAGGATCAAGTCGGTTCCACGACCGACGCCGACCTTGTGCGCGAGCCACGTGGTGTCGGAGGGACGGATCACCGCGTAGGCGTTGACGCCGACGAACAGCAGGAACGCGATGCGCTTCCAGGCCCGGGTGCGCACCTGGTCCCACTGCAGGACGAAGAGGGCCAGCAGGCCCGCGGCGCCGAGGAGGAGAATTGCCTGGATCAACATACGATCATTTACCCCGCTGCCGAACCGACATGTCAAAGAGGATGTTCACGCCATTGATGAGCGACTGGCCCTTGGCTTTCGAGTATTCGGTGTAACGGACGGACACGGGCATCTCCTTGATGCGCAGACCCGAACGCGCCAGGAAACCGACGATCTCGGATGCGTGTGCCATGCCGTTCATGTTGATGCGCAACCGCGCCGCGGTCTCCCGATTGAAGACCCGCAACCCGTTGTGCGCGTCCGTCAAGTGCAGCTTGCGGGACGTGAGGCTCACCGCTGCAACGGTTCGCAGCACGATTCGCTTTATTTTGGGAATCTCCGTGCTGGCTTCCAGGAAGCGCGAACCGAGCACGACGTCGACATCACCCATGCGGATGCGTTCGACCATCGCCTCGGCGTCTTCGACCCGGTGTTGCCCGTCGGCGTCGAAGGTGACGAAATACCGAGCGCCCGGCTGGGCGAGCGCGTAGGTGATTCCGGTTTGCAAGGACGCACCCTGGCCGAGATTGACCGGGTGCTTCACGAGGTGCGCAACGGTCCCGAAAATTTCACGGGCCGAATTGTCGGAGCTGCCGTCATCCACACAAACAATGTTCGGGAATACTAGAGATGCATCCGTGACGACTTGGGCGATGACCTGGTCTTCATTGAAGACAGGGATCACCAACCATACGTCGCTGTAGTCCCGCACCAGACACTCCAAGATGAGAGTTTTCGCTACCGCGTCTGATTGTTTCGAGCAACAATCCGAAGAGACGAACCGACGCGCACTCGGCCCGGCCACGCGGCCTCCGGTCGATCATCGGCCGAACCTGTCGCCTCGTATGTCCAGTAGACTCGCGAAGCTATGGGCCCATCACCTCAGAGGATCCTAACCGATCGGCTGCCTGGTGGGTCGCCCATGATCGCCTGTACGGTCCTGTGCTGAGGGCCCGAGCGATCAGATCGGTGGGCGACGCGGGCGGGCCCGATCTCCACGCCGCCTCACTCCATCCCAACTTCGCATCGGCCGGGTCTCCGTGAATCTCGTAGTACGCGCCGTCCGGGCTCTACCCCCGGGCACGCTCCGAGTCGGCATCGGCGTCGTCGTTCTGGGCGCCGCCTCATATGTGCATCTTGCGCTCGCCGGCCACACACTGTCGTCCGACGGCATGGCGAATGTGTCGGTTTTGTGGACCATCGCCTTTTCCGTGGGGTATGGATTTTATACCCCGGTCGAACAGGAGATCACTCGAATCGTCGCCGCCCGCAAAATCGGCGGCGAGGGCGCGGCTCCGGTATTGCGCAGGGGCATGGTCCTGGCCGGCGCCATCCTGGCGGCGGTGCTGATCGTGGTCGCGGCCGGCGCCGTACCCATCGCCGACCGGCTGTTCGCCGGGCAGCGCTCGATGCTGATCGCCCTCGCCGGCGCGTTCGTCGGGTTGGCGGCGACCGCGGTGACCCGCGGCATCCTCGCCGGACTCGGCCTGTTCCGGGAGTACGGCGCGCAGTTGGCGATCGACGGCGGCCTGCGGATCGCCTTCGCGTTCGGCCTCGGCATCGCCAAGGTCGAGTCGGCGCTGATGTTCAGTCTGATCCTGACCGCGGCCCCGCTCCTGTCGGTCCTGGTCACCCTGCGCCCGGTGCTGCGGCACGCGCTGCCGGGAACCACGGTGCCGTGGAAGGCGATGTATCGGGGCCTGGCCCTGCTCATCGTCTCCACGATGTTGTCCCAGATCGTGGTGAACATCGCGGTCATCAACGTCAAGCTGCTCGAACCCGGCGAGGTCGAACTGGTCAGCGCGCTGCTGTCGGCGATCGTGCTGGCCCGGGTGCCGCTGTTCGTCTTCAGTTCGTTGCAGACCTCGCTGCTGCCGGGGCTGGCGAGCGCGCACGCCGCCGGTGATCGCGCCGCGTTCCGCCAGCTCGTACTGCGCAGTTGCGGCATCGTCGCGGTGCTCGGCCTCAGCGGCGGAGCGGTGGCCACGATCCTCGGTCCCTGGCTGGTGCCGACCCTGTTCGGCTCGCCCGAGGTGCTCGGCACCGGGGACTTCGCCTGGTTCTCGCTGGGCACGCTGTGCTACATGCTCGCCCTCGTACTCGGGCAGGCGCTGATGGCCCAGGGCGGGCACCGGCACCAGATGTGGTCCTGGGTGATCGGCGTCGCCGCGCTCGCCGCCGTGACCGCGTCGCCGGGTTCCATCCAGATCCGGGTCGAGGCGGCCTACCTGACCGGATCGCTGATCACCGCGCTGGTCATGGCCTTCCTGCTGTGGAGTCTGGGCAAGCGCCGACCAGGGCACCATGTGAGCGACGCCCGGGCGGAGGATGCCCTTCGGGGCACTCCGACCGACAGCGTCGTGCAAGCCTGAAGCACCACGTTCACTCGACTCGCAACCGGAGACTGTGTTGGAAACGATCGACGTCGCGATGCCCTACTACGGCGACGTGGGCATGATGCAACAAGCCGTCCGTAGCGTCATCGCCCAGACCGACCAGAACTGGCGGCTCATCGTCACCGACGACGGCTCCGAACCCGGCGTACCGGAGTGGTTCGAGAGCCTCCAGGACAGTCGCATCGAGTACCAGCGCAACGAACACCGCCTGGGCGTCACGAAGAACTACCAGAAGGTGCTCTCGCTGGTCGAGAACCCGCTCCTGGTCTTCATGGGCGGGGACGACGTGATGCTCCCCCACTACTTCGCCACCGTGCGGGCCTGCTTCGAGCAGTACCCCGACGCCAAGATCGTGCAGCCGGGGGTGCAGGTCATCGACACCGCCGGGAACCCGGCGATGCCCTTCGTCGATCAGGTCAAGCGGCACCTGTTCGCGCCCAAGGTGCAGGGTCGCCGGCTCTTCGGCGGCGAGGACCTCGCGGTCGGCCTGATCCGCGGCAACTGGCTGTACTTCCCCTCGCTGGCGTGGCGCAGCGACATCGCCAAGAAGGTGGGCTTCCCCGACGACCTGGACGAGGTGCACGACCTCGCCATGGTGATCGACGCGCTGTGCCTGCACGCGACGATGGTGGTCGACGACACCGTCTGCTTCCGCTACCGGCGGCACGCGGTCAGCCACTCCTCGGCCGCGGCCGCGAGCGGCCGCCGCTTCGTCACCGAGCGCACCTACTTCACCGGCATGATCGAGCGCTTCGAGGCCCTGGGGTGGCACCGCGCGGCCGCCGCCGCGCGCAACCACGTCGGGTCGCGCCTGCACGCGCTCACGCTCGTCCCCAAGGCGGTCCGTCGCGGGGACAAGAGCTCGGTGCGCAACCTGACCCGGCACGCCTTCGGGAACACGAGCACCCACTGACACGGGGAGGAGGCCCCCGACGCGTCACGCGTCGGGGGCCTCCTCGCCGTCCCGACCGACGCGCTCCGCCGCGTGCCGGGCCCACAGGCGCCGCATCGCGTGCCCGAGCGGGTGAACCGGGCGCCAGCTCAGCAGCTCCTCGGCGCGCGCCACCGACATGCACTGCCACTGCTCGTCCGGATCCGGGTCGGGGAACTCCTCGATCACCTCGGCCGGGACGCCGCCGGCCTCGACGAGCAGGCGAACCAGATCGCGGGCGGGCACCGCCGCCCCGGCGCCGATGTTGACCACCCCCCGCGCGGTCGATTCCGCGGCGAGGACCACCGCGGCCACCACGTCGTCGAGGTCGACGAAGTCGCGACGCGCACCCAGCGACGCGAAGGCCAAGCGCACCGGCCCATCGGATCCGGCGCCGCGTGACAACCTCGCGGCCACCCCGCCCAGCAGGCTGTGGCCGGGCTGGCCGGCGCCGACCACGTTGCCCACGCGCAGCACGATCGCGTCCAGGCCCGCGTCCTCGGCGGCCGCGCCGATCCGCTCGGTGCAGCGCAGCTTCGCCGTGCCGTACGCGGCGACCGGGCGTGCCGGCGAGTCCTCGTGCAGGATCGTGCCGACCGGGACCAGACCGTATTCGTGCACGGTGCCCAGGTGCACCAGGCGGGGGGCCCGATCCGACCGGCCGATCGCCGCGATCACGTTCTCGACCAACGTCAGGTTCGCGCCGACCAGTTCCTCGTCGGTCAGGCCCCACATGCCGCCGGCCGCGTTGATCACGTGGGTCACCCGGTGCTCGGCGAACACCTCGGCCGTCACCTTCGGGGGCGCCTGCTCCACGTCCAGGCGCACGAACGTCGCGGCGACCGGGGTTGCCGGCTCCCGCCGTCCGATCGCCACCACCGCGTGGCCGCGCCCGGCCAGGGCCGCGCACAGCGGGCGGCCGATGAACCCGCTACCGCCCAGGACGGCCACCCGCGCGGGGGTGGCCGGCCCACCCGGCGCGGCGGACAGCGATTCGGCCATGTGCCGCTCTCTTTCCATGGAGACCGGCGAACCCCCTCGGGGTCGCCGCAACGCGGGTCATCGCGCCCGGCGCACCGAGCCGAACGCGTGCGAGACGATGTTGGTCACACTTTCCATCCGCCCGGTCCGTACCGCACCGGGCAGCAGGGTCAGCGCGTGCAGTCGCGACGCGACGTGGAAACGCGCGGCCCTGGCCGTCCGCGGCCAGCCGTGCTCCTGGGCCACCACGGCCAACTCCCGGAAGAAGTCCCGCTCCTCGGCGAAGCGGGCGCCGTTGACGGCGGTGGCCGACGAGATGCTCGCCGCGTGCCGGCGATACTGGAAGCTGATCGGGCTGGAGACGAGCAACTCCTCCCCCCGAAACAGCAGTTCCAGAACCAGAGCGAGATCCTGGGTGACCCGGAGGTCCTCCCGGAACGGCACCGCCTTGAGCGCGTCGGCGCGCCAGCACACGGACGGGAAGTAGAGCCAGTTGCCGCGGACCAGGCCGGTGGCCAACTCCTGACCGCCCATCAGGCGGTGGCCGTCCACCTTGGGCGCGTAGATCCGCCGTTTGGTCCCGTCCACCAGGGTCTTCACCGGTTGTCCGAGGCCGTCGATGACCTCGACGCCCGGCTGGATCATCGCCACGTCCGGCGCCAGCGCGAGCGATTCACGCATACGTTCGAGATAGTTCGGCAGCATGATGTCGTCGGTCCCCATCAGGACCACCCGGTCGAACTCGACCAGGTCGATGCACTTGCGGTAGTTGCCGGACACTCCGAGATTGCGCTCGTTGCGCAGGTAGCGCACACGCGTGTCCCCCAGCGAGTCGAACCACTCCGCGACGCCCTCCTCGCGACCGTCGTCGACGACGGTGAGTCGCCAGTCGCGGTCGGATTGCGTCATGACGCTGCGCACCGCGGCCTGCATCAGCGGAACGGGGCCGTAGTAGGGCAACATGATGTCGAACGTCGTCATGCGATCAATACACCTAAGTGCTCGGCAACGGATGTCGGTGACGCGTCGAGCGTCCCACCGGATCAGGTGCCCGTCGCCCGCGCCTTCAAGGGTTCCCACCAGGATCGGTTGTCCCGGTACCAGGCTACGGTGTCCGCGAGTCCCCGCTCGAAAGGTACGACCGGGGCGTAGCCGAGTTCGTCCTGGATCTTGCGGATCGACAACGAGTAGCGCAGGTCGTGGCCCTTACGATCCTCGACCGGCCGCACCATCTTCCAATCCGCCCCGCACGCCTCCAGGAGCATCCCGGTCAACTCCCGGTTGGACATCTCGACACCGCCGCCGATGTGGTACGTCTCGCCGGCGCGGCCTTGACGCATCACCTTCTCGATGCCCGCGCAGTGGTCCTTCACGTGCAACCAGTCCCGTACGTTCCCGCCGTCGCCGTACAGCGGGACCGGCCTGCCGTCGAACAGGTTGGTCAGGAAGAGGGGGATCATCTTCTCGGGGAACTGGTAGGGCCCGTAGTTGTTGGAGCAGCGGGTGAGCACCACGTCCAGGCCATGGGTGCGAAAGGCCGCCAGGGCCAACAGATCCGCCCCCGCCTTGCTCGCCGAGTAGGGGGAATTGGGCGCGAGCGGCCAATCCTCGGTCCACGAGCCCTCGCTGATCGAGCCGTAGACCTCGTCGGTGGACACCTGGACGAAACGCCCGAGTCGATGCTTCCGGGCGGCGTCGAGCAGGGTCTGGGTGCCGACGACATTGGTCGTCACGAATTCCATCGCGCCGGAGATCGAGCGGTCCACGTGCGATTCGGCCGCGAAGTGCACGATCACGTCGTGGCCCGGCACGACCTGATCGACCAGTTCGATGTCTGTGATGTCGCCGCGGACGAACGTGTATCGCGGGTGTCTCTCCACACCCGCCAGATTCGCGGTACTTCCCGAGTAGGACAGCTTGTCCAACACTGTGATCGAGTCGGACACGCTCGAACGGGACAACAGACCCCGTACGAACTCCGAGCCGACGAAACCGGCTCCGCCTGTGACCAAGATCCGCATGGAAACGGCATTTTACACGTTCTGCCCGAGCGGTATCGGCTCCCGCGCCGGTGGACGGGAGGATCCGCCGCAACCTGGGATTCACCCACACCACGTAGGGTGTGCGCCATGCGCGGCATTCTTCTCGCGGGTGGCACCGGCTCCCGACTGTGGCCTTTGACCCAGGCCGTCTCGAAGCAGCTCATGCCTGTCTTCGACAAGCCGATGATCTACTATCCGCTGTCCACACTGATCATGTCCGGAATCCGCGAGATCCTGGTCATCACCACCCCCCACGACCAGCCGCAGTTCCGACGCCTGCTCGGCGACGGATCGCGGTTGGGACTGAGCATCGAATACGCGGCCCAGGAGCGACCCGAGGGAATCGCCCAGGCATTCGTCCTCGGTGCCGACTTCATCGGCGACGAATCCGTCGCGCTCGTACTGGGCGACAACATCTTCCACGGCGTCGGCCTCGGTCGACAGTTGCGTGGTCACACGGATCTGAAGGGCGCCCGGGTCTTCGCCTGCCCGGTCGCCGACCCGAGCGCCTACGGCGTGGTGGAGTTCGACGCCGACGGTCGCGCCCTCTCGATCGAGGAGAAGCCGGCACGGCCCAAGTCCCGCTACGCGGTGCCCGGGCTGTACTTCTTCGACAACCAGGTCGTGGAGATCGCCCGTGGGCTCACCCCCAGCGCGCGCGGCGAGTTGGAGATCACCGAGGTCATCGCCGCCTACCTGCGCGCGGACCGACTGAACGTGACCCTGCTCGACCGCGGCACGGCCTGGCTGGACACCGGCACCTTCGACTCGATGGTCCAGGCCGCCGAGTTCGTCCGGGTGATCGAGCAGCGTCAGGGGCTCAAGATCGGCTGTGTCGAGGAAGCCGCCTGGCGGGCCGGGTTCATCGACGACGAGGCGGTGCGCGCGATCGCGACTCCCCTGCTCAAGAGCGGCTACGGAAAATACCTGATCGACCTGCTCGCATACGGTGAGGGCTTGGCCCCCCACCCGACCCCCGCCGACTGAGGAAGCCCGCATGGATATCCGCCCGCTCGGCATCGACGGGGCCTGGGAGGTCACGCCCCGTCTGCACGGCGACCCACGTGGCATGTTCACGGAATGGTATCGATTCGATCACCTCGCACAGGCGGTCGGACACCCGCTGAACCTCGCCCAGGCCAACATCTCGGTGTCCGCCCGCGGCGTGGTCCGGGGCGTGCACTTCGCCGATGTCCCGCCGGGTCAGGCGAAGTATCTGACCTGTTCGCGCGGTGCCCTGCTCGACGTGGTGGTGGATCTGCGGGTCGGCTCGCCGACGTTCGGTCGCTGGGAGAGCGTCCTGCTGGACGATGTCGAGCGCAAGGCGCTGTACATCTCCGAGGGCCTGGGGCACGGATTCTGCGCACGGTCCGAGGACGCGACACTGGTCTACATGTGCTCGGCCGTGTATGCCCCCGAACGCGAACACGCGGTGCATCCCCTGGATGCCCGATTGGCGATCGACTGGCAGACGGACGAGCCGGTGCTGTCCGCGCGGGACGCGGAGGCCCCGTCGCTGGAGGAGGCGGCCCGCACGGGTCTGCTCCCGCAGTACACGATCTGTAAGGACTTCACCGACTCGCTCGGTCTCGTCGGCACCTGACGCCGGCACCGAGAACGTCCCGTGGCGCAACCCGCGACGGGGCCGCCAACGTCTCGACTGCTGTCCTGCCGGTCGACCCCCCGCGGGTCGACCGGCAGGACCTTGCCCGGCCCATTGAAGGAGAAACCAGGTGGAGTGCGCCCCGTCGCCCGAACTCCCTACGTCCTCACCCCCACCGGAGACGGTGCCCAAGAGCGCGGCCGCGACCGCGGCTCCGTGGTGGCGGCGCCCGCTGTTGGTCTGTGCGGAGGGCGCCGTGGCGATGTTCACCGCGCTGGTGTTCGCCATCTGGGCGCGCAACATCCGGGTCAACCCGATCAACCGGATCGGTCAGGTCAGCGGCCTGGCGACGCTCCAGTTGCGGATGACGCTGATCTCGCTGCTGGTCATCGCGGCACTGGTGATCGCCTACCGGCGGTTCGGTCCGACCCTGCAGGCGCTGGTGGTGCGCCTCTCGTGTGCCGTCGTGGCGGGACTGGCCACCGGCTTCGTGGCGGGCGGCACCACGATCGGCCTGCGCGGCACGCCGTGGCCCATCAACGGGGTCGGCGGTGACGTGGGCACCCTCGCCAACTGGGCGGGGGCGATCAACCGGGGCGAGTCGATCCCGTCCGGCGTGTACCCGCCGCTGTTCCCGGAGTTCCTGGCCCTGTGGGCGAAGGTGCTCCGAGGCGGCAACACCTCGTACGCCCTCCAGGACATGCAGATCCTGCTGATGGCGATGATCGGCCCGGCCGCCTACCTCGCCTGGCGGTTGTGGTTCCAGCCGCTGTGGGCCCTGGCCATCGGGGTGACCAGCTCGATTCCGCTGTACGAACCGATCAAGCCCTACACGACGATCGTGCTGGTCGTGTTCGTGCCGGTGATCGCCAAGTTCATCCAGGTGCTGCGCAGATCCCCGCAGATGTCGCAGCGCGATCGGCTCGTCACCGGCGCGGCCTTCGGGGTGATGCTGGGCGTGATGATGATCGCCTACTCCGGCTGGTTCGTCTGGTCGGCGGCGGGTGTGCTCGTGACGTGTCTGCTCGTGTTGCCCTGGCGGCGCGGCTTCAAGTCGGCGCTGGTCTTCCTCGGCGCGACGCTCGTCCCGTTCCTGCTGATCAGCGGTCTGTACCTGAAGGACCTGCTGCTCAAGGGCGGCGGCGAGAAGGACTCCTACTTCTACTTCGACACCAAGGTCGACCCCGCCTACTTCCTCATGTGGCGCAGCGACACACCGGGCGAGGTGGGCATGTGGCCGCCGCCGGGCGAACTCGGCGGTGTCGGCGTGTTCATGCTGATCCTGCTGGTGGGGCTCGCGGTCGCGCTCGCCCTCGGCATGCGGCGCTCGCTGGTCCTGGCGCTGGTGGCCTGCCTGGCCAGCTCGTGGCTGATGCGGTTCTGGTTCGCGTCGCACATGTTCCAGAACGACGCGGTGCAGCTGTACCCGCGCACCTCGATCGAGCTGGCCTACGTGATGCTGCTGCTGGTCGGCGTGGCCGTGCACCTGTCCGCGCAACGCATGCGTTCGTTGTGGAACCGGTTCGTCGTGCATCGCGCGGACCCGGCCACCGAGGTCGAGCCGATGCACGTGGGCGCGCGCTGGCGCACCACTCCCGGCATGTCGACCACGATCGGGGCGCTGGCCGCGATGGCGCTGCTGTTCGGTATCGCGGCGTCGTCGGTGTCCGACGACATCATGCCGGTCGACGACACGAGCATCGGTTCGCTGACGTTCCGCTCGCACCAGCTCCAGAAGACCAACGGCGAGTGCCCGAGGTACGCCAAGAACCACAAGTGCCAGCGGCTGGGCACCCCGCCGTGGAAGTCCCCCGTGCACGGCACCCCCGGGGCGAAGAGCGGCTGATCGGGGCCGCCGACCCTCGGGCCGGGGGTCAGCGGTGCATCGTCACGGTCGAGGGCGGCGTCGGGGAGTCCGGCGCCGCCCTCGGCGTGTCCGCGGCGTCCTCGGCGGGCTCCCCCGGGACCGGCTCGGGCAGCCGGGAGCGGAACAGGCCCGGGGTCCAGTCCTTGAGCCGCATGGCGGGCTTCTCCACCAGGTACCACGAGGCGGCGGCGAGCACGAGGGTGCCGAGCAGCGACAGCCCGAGATAGCCGAGGAAGCCGTGCCGGTTGTACCCGAGCACCACCAGGAACTGCTCGACCACGAAGCCGTAGATGTAGATGCCGTAGGAGAGGTCGCGCTTGCGGCCGACCGATCGGAAGGGCTTCGGCAGGCGCACCACGAGCCACATCAGCGCGTAGGCGAAGGCGGGGAAGCCGAACACGAAGAAGCCGCCGAAGCGCATGCTCGCGACCAGCACGAGGAGCGAGACGACACCGAGCACGTCGCTGACCGGGATCCGCTCCCGGTAGAGCTGGAAGAGCATGCCGACGCAGAACAGGAAGCTCAGATAGATCAGGTATTGGCTGTACAGCGGGCCGATGAACCCGCTCAGGACCGGGACGTGGATGTCGACGCCGTCGGTGTTCTGCGGGCCGCGCCAGCCGGGGGCGTGCACCAGGTCCATCACGATCCAGCCGTAGAGCAGGGCGGTCAGCAGCAGTACGAATCGGCGGGATCCGCGCAGGACGCCCGACCAGGCCATCGCCGCGACGACGAGGTAGCAGGTCATCTCGTAGCTCAGCGACCACAGCGCGCCGTCGAATCCGGGATCGAACGCCTGCCCCGACTTCTTGCCGGACGCGAGGATGTTCGAGATGTCCAACTGGCGCAGACCCGTCCACCAGTTGGCGCGGACGTAGTCGAACGGCCCTTCCCCGTGCCGCCAGAAGCCGTCCAGAGAGCCCTGCTGGTGCCGAAACATGATCGGCGCCGCCACGAACGCGGTGAACAGCACACACACCCACAGGGCGGGCAGGATCCGCAACAGGCGATGCCAGAGGTAGCGCCCGGTCGTGGTGCGCATGCCGCTGCGGGTGATCAGGAAGCCGGACAGGACGAAGAAGCCGTAGACGGACATCCGACCGAGGCCGACCTGCTGACCGGTGAAGCCGTTGCCCGGCTCACGCTTGCCGAAGCCACCCAGGATGTGTGCGTGCGCCACCACGACGGCCGTGGCCAGCAGCAGTCGGATCAGCCCGATGCTGTTGTCCCGGCCCGAGAAACGATCGGCCAACGTCCCCTGTCGGCCCATTGAGAAAACGCGTCGCACGCGTTCCACGCCCTTCCGATGCGATTACCGCACAGCAACGTGGGAGCTTTTCCGTGCGATGTATGAACTCTGTACACGAAATCCCGTGCATGGTAACGGTCGCACCGCCCCCGGGTCGGGCATCTCCGCGCCGCCGGGTCCGAGCCCCCGTCGCGGGTCCGCCGCACGTTCGGGATGCCGGATAGGCTCGCGTCATGAAGTGGCTTGTCACCGGCGGTGCCGGGTACATCGGGACGCATGTCGTGCGAGTGTTGCTCGCGGCCGGTGAGGACGTGGTCGTCGTCGACGACTTCTCCTCGGGCGAGCGGAAGCGGGTGCCCGACGGGGTGCCGCTGATCGTCGGGTCGGTCCTGGATCGGGCACTCCTCGACGAGACGTTCCGGACGCACCGGGTCGACGGCGTGGTGCACATCGCGGCCAAGAAGCAGGTGCCCGAGTCGGTCGCGCGTCCCCTCTACTACTACGAGGAGAACGTGGAGGGCCTGCGCACGCTGCTCGCGGCGATGGTCGCGGCCGAGGTGCCCCGGATCGTGTTCTCCTCCAGCGCCGCCGTCTACGGCATGCCCGACGTGGACCTGGTCGACGAGGACACCCCGTGTCTGCCGATCAACCCGTACGGCGAGAGCAAGCTGGTCGGCGAGTGGCTGATCCGGGCCACCGCGCGGGCGCACGGGATCTCCTACGCCTCGCTGCGCTACTTCAACGTCGCGGGCGCCGGCGCGCCGGAGCTCGCGGACGCGGGCGTGTCCAACCTCGTGCCGATGGTGCTGGAGAAGTTGACGGCCGACCGGGCGCCGGTGATCTACGGGGACGACTACGCCACCCCCGACGGCACCTGTGTGCGCGACTTCATCCACGTGGTGGACCTGGCCGAGGCGCACGTGGCCGCCGCCCGCCGGCTCGCCGCCGACCCGGACACACGCCTGGTGCTCAACGTCGGCCGCAGTCGGGGTACCTCGGTCCGCGAGATGGTGGAACTCATCCGCGAGGTCACCGGTTTGCGCGAGTTCGCGCCCCAGACGCTGCCCCGGCGCGCCGGCGACCCGGCCCGGGTGGTCGCGAGTGCCGAGCGCATCGCGGCCGAACTGGGCTGGAAGGCCCGCCTGGACGTCTCCGACATGGTGGAGAGCGCGTGGGCGGGGTGGCAGGCGCGGCGCGGGTAGACGGGCGCGGGACGCGCCACGGGGTGAGCGCCGGGCCGGCCGAACGTGTGCCGCGCGTCCTGTGCTCCCGAATCACCCCGAGCGCCTTCGTGTGCTCCGAACGCCTCGATGCGACGCCGGCTGCCCGGTCGGCGTCGCGGGGAGTGCGTGGAGTGAAGTGCGCCGGGATGAATCGGACTTGGGGCTTTTGTCCTGTGGGCCGAATCACTACGGCTGCGGGTGCAGACGGGTACGGCGATGGGTAACGACGCCATTCCGGACCCGAGACGCGCGATGCGCCTGTGACGAACGGGGTTTCGGTGATCATTCCCGGGTGATCCATACGAGGCTTGATCAAGGTTCTTTGTCACCCGATCCGGCCGAATCCACCACGGAACGCCAACTACGGTCCTTTCCGTAAGGGATCATCTACATTGCGCTCAACCGCAAAACGGATAATCGGCTTCTATCCGACACAGACTTGTGATCTTCGGCGGGGCCTGCTTAGCGTTCGATCCGTCCGTATCCCACACGGACCCCGATCGCCGGTACGCCGAATCCTGTCGCCGGCCGTTCGGGAGGCTGACGAGCACCACACGACAGGAGCGGGGGAACCACAGGTGAACCGCCGCGCACGGCACCGATCGAGACGGTCGGCGGCCGTGAACGGCTTGGGGTGAAGCCACGTTCTTCGGAACGTGACCGGGCTATCGATCTCCGGCCCGAATCCGACAGCTCACCTCGTAGGCGTGGGAGAGGATCCAGCCATGCTGTCCGGAACCGGGCGTCATCGCCGTCGCAGCACCAGCAGGACCACGCGTCTGATCGCCGCGGCCGGCGTCGCCGGTGTCGGCGTCGCCATGCCGATCATCGGGGCGGGCACGGCTCAGGCCGCGTCCGTGAGCACCTGGGACAAGGTCGCCCAGTGCGAGAGCACGGGCAACTGGAAGATCAACACCGGTAATGGCTTCTACGGCGGCCTCCAGTTCACCCAGAGCACCTGGAACGAGTTCGGCGGCTCGCAGTACGCCGCGCGCGCCGACCAGGCGACCAAGAGCCAGCAGATCGCGATCGCCGAGAAGGTGCTCAAGAGCCAGGGCCCCGGCGCCTGGCCGGTCTGCTCGGTCAAGGCGGGCCTGACCCGCGGCGGTGCCGCTCCGGACCTCGACACGGGCTCGGCGGGCGGCAAGACCGCGCCGAAGACGGCCCCGAAGACGGAGAGCGCCAAGCCGGCGCCGAAGACCGAGACCGCCAAGCCGAAGATCGAGGTCAAGAGCGAGGCGCCGAAGACCGAGGCGCCCAAGGACGAGACTCCCAAGACCGAGGCGCCCAAGGCCGAGACGACCGCCAAGACGGACGCGACGGGCGGCTCCTACGTCGTGGTCGCCGGCGACACGCTGTCGCAGATCGCGAACGCCCGGAACGTGCCAGGCGGTTGGCCGAAGCTGTACGAGGCCAACAAGAGCGTGGTCGGCGAGAACCCGGACCTGATCTTCCCGGGCCAGCAGCTCACGGTCGACGGCAAGGCCGCGCCGGCCGCCGAGACCAAGACCGAAACCAAGACCGACCCCAAGGCCGAGGCGCCGAAGGCGGAGACGCCCAAGGCCGAGACCAAGACCGAGGTCAAGCCGGCCGCCGCGCCGAAGACCACGGTCAAGTCCGAGAGCACCAAGGCCGACTCCTCGGCCAAGGGCTCCGAGCAGGCCTCCGGTTCGTATGTCGCCCCGGTCTCCGGCGCCACCCTGACCGCGAGCTTCGGCTCGGGCGGGTCGCGCTGGTCCAGCGGCCACCACACCGGCCAGGACTTCGCCGTCTCGACCGGCACCACGGTGCGCGCGGTCACCTCCGGCACGGTCGTCTCGGCCGGCTGGGGCGGCGCGTACGGCAACGAGGTCGTGATCCGGCACGCGGACGGCAAGTACACCCAGTACGCGCACCTGTCCTCGATCTCGGTCAAGGCCGGGATGAAGGTGCAGACCGGCCAGAAGATCGCGCTCTCCGGCGCGACCGGCAACGTCACCGGCCCGCACCTGCACTTCGAGGTCCGCACCACGCCGAACTACGGCTCCGCGGTCAACCCGATGACGTGGCTGCGCAGCCACGGCGTGAACGTCTGATCCACCGCACTCCCGCGCCGAACGGCGGGCGTCCCCTTCGGGGGATGCCCGCCGTTCGCACGTGCGGGCCGCGCGGGCGCGGGGGTGGGGCGGGCGCGGCGAGCGGCCGGGCGGGCCTGGCACGGGGGGGGCGAGGCCGACGCGGGGCGGGCGGCAGGCCGGGGGTGGGGGACGCGCGGGGCGGGTGGGTGGAAGTCCCGGGGCGTAGGACGATTCCGGCGCGGGGGTCGGGTGCCGGAGCTTCAGGCGCCGGGGTTCAGGCGCCGAGGCTTCAGGCGCCGAGGCTTCAGGCGCCGAGGCTTCAGGGGTCGGGGCTTCAGGGGTCGGGGCTTCAGGCTTCGGGGCTTCGGGGGGCGGGGCTTCAGGGCAGGCGGGTCGTGTGCAGGGTGGTGGTCGGGTCGAGCCACAGGGCGAGTGGGCGGCCCGTGCCGTCGAGGGTGGTGGTCGGGCCGGTCGGGGTCGGGTGGTCGTCGAGCACGAGCGGGGTGGGGGTCGCGCCGAGCACCACCGGGCGGCCCTCGGCGTCCCGGGTCGCGGTGAGCAACGTGCCGTCGGGGCGGGGCAGTTGCCATAGCGGCTCGTAGCCGGCCCCGGCCGTGCGCGTGGCCGTGGGCACCCACGTGGCGGGGCCGGCCTCGGTCGTGCCCGCGATCTCGGCCGTGCCGGCCCGCCGGTAGCCGACCGTGACCCGGCCGTCGGCGCCCACCGACGCGGCGGGCGGCCCGACCGGGTGATCCGCCGCGATCGTGCGCGGCGGACCGGACCGGTCGCCGACCACGTCCCAGGCGCGGATGCCCTCTCGGGCCGTGCCGAACACGGTGACCCGGCCGTCGGGGCGGGTGACCGCGGTCGGGCCCTCGACGATCTCGGCGCCGCCGAGGTCGCGCCACGGCGACCACACCGTGCTCCCGGCGGGCAGGTACCGCGTGCCGATGCCCTTGGCCCGATCGCGCGCGAACAGGTGCAGCCCGCCCGCGCCGTCGGCTTGCGCCACCGGTGGGCCCAGGCCCGTCGCGCCGCCGTCCGGGCCGCCCAGGTCCTGCCACGGGCCCAGGCCGCCGCCGGGCGCCGACTCGATCGCGGTGACGATCGCGAGCCGGTCCCGATCGGCCCGGTCCGCGCCGCCGATCCGCAGCGCGAACACCCGGATCCGCCCGTCCGCCATGCGCACCACGGCCGGGGCCGGGGCGAGTTCGCCGTCGCCGGGGGCGCCCAGGTCGCGCGCTGCGGACCAGACGCCCGCGCCGTCCTCGGCCCAGCGGGTGATCCGGCCGCCGAGCACCGACCAGGCGCTCGATCGACCGTCCGCGCCGAGCACGGGCCTGGGGCCCGGGTCGGGGAAGCGGTAGGTGGTGCTCTGCGGCCAGTTGCTGCGGGACGCGGTGTCGCGCACCTTGAGGTCGCCGCAGTCCGCCCGGCCCGGGCAGTCGTGCTCGCGGTCGGTCCAGCCATAGACCCGGGTGATCGCGTCCTTGCGCTCACGGGCGGCCGGCTCCAGGTTGTGCGGCCAACGCTCGTTGTAGTAGCCGCGATACGCGATCGCCGCGGCGGCCCCGACGGGCCGGTCGGTGTTGTAGCGGCGCAGCGCCTCCCAGGTGAACCGCGCGGCGGCGGTGTGGTCCTGGTGGTCGGAGACGCCGTGGTTGTCGGCGTGCGCCGGGTGCTCGTCGTCGTGCTTTTGGCGATCGGGGTCCGGGTCGAGCGTGCGCACCACGCTCGGCGCCTGGGCCCGCATCAGGTCGGTCAGGGACCCGATCAGCCCGTCGCGGGTGTACGCGTACGGCCCGCCCGCCGGCTCGTCGAGCGGCGCCAGCGTGTCGAGTTCGCGCTCCTGTCCGTTCCACAGGGTGCGCAGCCGACCCTTCGCGCCGATGCCCTCCTCCTTGCGGGTGTTGAGGAAGACCAGCTTGATGTTGGGCGCGTCGACGAGGCGGTCGAATTCGGCGTGCGCGCCGTCGCGCAGGCGGATGCTGTGGCGTTCCCAGCGCGCCGCGCGGTCCCCGAGCGCCATGAACGCGTAGGCGGCGCGCGAGCCGTTGTTGCGCGCCGCCGCGTACGCCCGCACATCCGGACGGCTCCCGGGGCCGTTGCGGCCGTCGGCCTCCCCCGCGGTGAGGAAGACGGTCACGTTGTCCGTGCCGGCGCGCACCGCGTGGTCGATGTCGGGGTTCATGAAGTACAGGTCGTCGTCCTGGTGGGCCACCACCTGCATCACCGCGCCGCCGACGCCGGGCGCCGGGGCCAGCGCCTCGATCCCGATCGGCAGGGTCGGCGCGTACCGGGTCGGCGATCCGTAGGGGCCGGTCAGCTGTACCACCGCGGCGGTGAACGCGGCGGCCAGCACGGCGGCCACGGCGGTGAACCTGCCGGTGCCGGGGATCATCGCCATCTCGGCCGGGCCTTTCTGCCGTCGAGGCCCGTCCGGCGGATCGGGTCGCGTCGTCGCCCCAGGGCGGACCGCCCCATCATCGCCGCTCGCCCGCCCCCGGCCGCACCCGGCTCGACCGCGCGGCGCGGCGAGCCCCGCCCGTCAGCGCGCGCGGGTGTCGCCCGCGGTCGCCTCGCGCGGCCGGTCGGCGGCGGGCAGTCGCGGCTGCGTCCGAGCGCCGGCCGCGCTCCCCGCCTTGCCCGCGCCGGTCGAACTCGCGTTCCCGGCTGCGGTCTTGCCCGGGTCGGCGGCCGGACTGCCCGCGCCCGAGTCGTTGTTCGCCGAGCCGGGGCTGCGGTCGGGCAGCGACTTGGCGCCCTCGGGGGTGACCCGGGTCGCGCCGATGTAGTCGGGCTTGTCTATCGGGCCGAACTTGATCACCGTGCCGGTGTACGGCGCGTGGATCATCTGGCCGTTGCCGACATACATCCCCACGTGGTGGATGCTGCGCGGGTCGCGCAGGTCGGTGGCGAAGAACACCAGGTCGCCCGGCAGGAGTTGGTCCCGCGAGGGGTGCCGGCCGGCGTTCCACTGGTCGTTGGCCACCCGGGGCAGTGTGATGCCCACCGTCTCGTAGGCGGCCTGGGTCAGCCCCGAGCAGTCGAACCGGCCGCCGTCGGCGGCGGTGCCCTCGCCGCCCCACAGATAGGGCGTGCCGAGCTTGGTCTGCGCCCAGTTGACCGCGCCGGCGGCGAGCGCCATCGGCTGCAACGGCGTCTGGACCACGCCGAAACTCTGTTCCAGGGCCCGGATGTTCTTCACGTAGTCCTGGGTCTGCGTGTACGGCGGGATGCCCTTGTACTGCATCACCCGGTACGCGCCCGCGTTGTACGCGGCGAGCATGTTGTTGGTGCGATCCCCCGGTACGGAGGCGACGTACTTGGCGAGCGAGCAGTCGTAACGCGCGGCGGCCGGGATGGCGTCGGCCGGATCCCACGGGCTCGCCTGGCCGTCACCGTTGCCGTCGGTGGCCCACTCCGGCCAGGTGGTGGGCATGAACTGGGCGATGCCCTGGGCCCCGACGTTGCTGACCGCCTTGGGGTCGAAGCCGCTCTCCTGGTACAGCTGCGCGGCGAGCAGCGCCGGCGAGATCTCCGGGCACAACCGCCCCCACTTGTCTATCGAGGACGCGTACGCGGCAGGCACCGTGCCGGGGGCGAGCGCCATCGTGCCGCCGGCGCCGGTCTGGCTGCCGGAGGCGGACTGCATCGCGCCGACCCCCACCGTGAGCAGGCCGACCAGACCGAAGGGAATCGCGAATACGATGCCACCGGCGACCCAGGCTTTGCGCATCGCGGGTACCCCCCGATTCTCCGCGGCCGGGCGGGGCCGCGACGGACACTCCGAAGCTCATTGTGCGCGCCGTGATTGCTCTGCGCAATCACCCGTGATACACACAGTGAGCAGACACACTTGCCGAGGTGGTAGCCCGATCGGCTTCCCCACAGCACAATAAACGAACGACCCACTCCTGCCGTCGAATGTGACGACAGGCAACCAAAGCCCGACCTCGGGGGCGGTGAAAAACGTGTTTCTTGCAGAAGGCAAAGGCAACGGCGGCAACGGTGACATCAATACGATCATCGGCGGGATAGCTCCGAACTGGGGCCCGTTCGCAAGGCTGGGCGGCGAAGCCCGGATCATGGTCGAGGTGATCATGGCCGTGGCGCTGCTGCTGTGCCTGGCGATCGCGATCTGGGGCGCGGCGAAGCAGCGCATAGGAGCGACCGCGATGCGCGACACGTTCAGCGCGGAGCAGGGCAAGGGCCTCATCATCGCCGGTCTGACCGGCGTGTTCATCATCGGATCGCTCGGGACGCTGTTCACGATTGTGTACGGAATGGCGATCTAGACCGGTTCGCACCCTGCCGTCCCCAAGGTGGCGAATCCCGTGGTGTTTCATCCCGGGCGCGGCGCACTCCGGCGCGTCGTGCGCCCCGAAAACGGAATGCCCCATTCCGCATTCGGGGCAGAGCAGCAATTCCGGTTCCTTTCCCGGACAATCGAGCCTGTGTTCACGCAACAGCGCGGTGCCACCGGTATGACCGCCCATCTGGGAAGATCGTTCCGGCTGCAACCGAACCCCGCGGCGCTCGGCCGTCGGGGACTGTGTTGTGCGCGCAGGTCGCCCGCAACGTCCGGCCTGCCGCGGTAAGGGGGGACAGGCCATGAGCGACGAGGAACCCGCCACGCGTACCCGCCTGCCCAGACCCACCACCTCACCGGAGGGTCCGGAGCCCAGGCGCAACCCCATACTGTCCGGGATCGGCGTCGTGGTGGTGATCGCCGTGGTCATCATGTCCCTGCTCTTCGCCGCGAATCGCTCCGACGACGGCGACAAGGGCGGCGCGGACGACACCGCGAAGAGTTCCTCGGCCGCCCCCGAAGCCCCGGCGGGCGGCCCGCCGCTGTCCGCCGCGCAGGTGCCGGAACGCACCGAGTCGGGTGTGCCCGTCGGCTATCCGCAGACCGCCGAGGGCGCCCAGTCCGCCGCGGCCAACTTCGTTGTCGCGTACGGCTCGGCCCGGATGTTCCGCGCCCAGCCGCGCACGGCGATCATCACCACCATCACCGATCCGGCCGTGCGCGACGGCCTGCTTGCCCGGACCGACCAGGTGTTCCGGGCGCAGACCACCGTGTTCGGCCTCCAGCCCGACGGCACCGCGCCCAAGGGGCGCACGTTCGTCTGCCGGGCCGTGCCGATGGGTACCAAGTCCATTGCCTACACCCCCACTTCGGCGACCGTCGAGGTGTGGAGTGTGGGCGTGGTGGGGTTGGCGGGGGCCGACTCCACGAAGCCCGTGGCCGAGGCGTGGAACACCACGACCATGCGCCTGTCGTGGGTGAACGGGGACTGGAAACTGACCGAGTTCAGCCAGAAGGAGGGTCCGACACCGGTGGCCGGACTCCAGGATCCGTCCGGCGCCAACGACATCGCCAAGGCCGACGGGGAGTTCGGGGAATTGCGCCATGCACGCTGACCGGGAACGCCGCAGCCTTCGCACCCGATTCCTGACCGCCGGCGGGGTGTTCGCCGGCCTCCAGGCCCTCCTCGTACTCGGCGCCACCCGCGTGTGGGCCGACCCCACACCCGGCGCCACCGCCTCTCCCGGCGCCTCTCCCGGCGCCTCCACGAGCCCCAGCGCGCCGGCGAGCAAGCCGGAGTGCGACCTGCTCACCGGCCCCGCCAAGGACATCTGCAACAACGGCGGCCCGGGCGCGCCGGGTTCGGGCCCGCTCGGCACCGTCACCGACCCGCTCGGCTCGATCGCCAAGGGCTGCGCCGACGCGGCCACCTGGATCATCGACAAGCTGGCCGGGGCGGTCAACGACACCACCCAGGTCGACTTCACCAACCCGGGCTTCCTGCGCCAGTACGCGGTGGTGTTCGCCGCGTCCACCTTCCTCACCCTGATCCTGTGGATCCTGGCGGTGGCCAAGCGCGCCGTGCGCGGCGTCCCGATAGGCACCGCGATCAGCGAGGCGATCGGCTACCTGTGGCTGGCGGTGATCGCCTCCGCATTCACCCCGCTCGTGCTGTACCTGGCCGTCTCGATGACCGACGCGATCACCGCGGCCATCGCGACCGGCACCCAACAGGACACCAACAAGTTCCTCGGCGGCTTCTCCAAGGCCCTCGATCCGGCGAGCGATCTCGGCGGCGGCCCGGTCATGCTGATCTTCGTGTCGCTGCTGTCGATGGCTGCGGCGGCCGTGTTGTGGGTCGAACTCCTGGTCCGCGCCGCGATGTTGTACGTCGGCGCGATCCTGGGCACCGCGGTGTACTCGGGCCTGGTGGACAAGGCGATGTGGCACCACGTGCGGCGCTGGGCGGGGATCATGATCGCGGTGCTGCTGGCCAAGCCGGTGATCGTGATAGTCCTCGGCCTGGCCACCGCGGTCTCCACGGGCGGCAAGGACGACGCGTTCTCCGCGGTGCTCTCGGGCCTGGCGATCCTGTTCCTCTCCATTTTCGCGAGTGTGCTCATCTACCGGTTCGTGCCCAGCATCGGCGACGACATGGCCGCGCTGCACAGCAGTCGCAAGGCGATGCAGTCGTCCGGACCGGCCTCGGCGGTCAACGGACCGGCCACGTACGTGAAGCAGGGCATCCAGGCACACGCCTCGCGCGGATCGACCGGTTCCGGCGCAGGCTCTGCCCCGGTGACCGCGAACGCCGTATCGTCGGGCATTGCGGCCCATGGCACCAGGGGCGGGGGATCGGGCGGCGCTCCGGCTCCGACGCCGACCCAACCGCCCACGGCCAGTCCCGCGGCAACGCCTCACGCGAGGAACGGTAAAGAGTAATGACAACGCAACCGGTCGCCCGACGCCGGACCTTCCTGATCGGCAAGGCCAAACCCACCGCGGTCATCGGCAAGAACCGCGAGCCCGGCGAGATCTTCCTGATCATCGCGGCCGGCGGCCTCGCCCTGCTCTGGGGTCTGGTGGTGCCGATCCTGGTGCTGCGCATCGCGGGTCTGGTCGGCTTCCCGTTGCTCGCGTTCGCCGCGGTGTACATGCCGTACAAGAAGCGCACGTTCTACCGGTGGTGGGAGATCAACCGGACGTACAAGCGCACGCTCAAGCGCGGCGCGAAGTATCGTTCGGCGGTCACCGAGGCGGGCACCAAATTGACCGGGCAGGGCGTCGCGGTGGGCGCGCCGCCCGGGGTCGGCCGGGTGGCCTGGACGAGTGTGCCGTTCGGTCCCGACGATCTGACCGTGTTGATGCACCTGGAGCGGCGCACCGTCACCGCCGCGATCGAGATCGAGGGCCCGGGCGTGGGGCTGCGCGACTCGGAGGACCAGGAGGCGCTGGTCGAGCGGTTCGGCACGCTGCTCAAGCACGTGGCCAACGGCGATGGCTTCGTCACCCGCCTCCAGGTGCTGGCCCGCACGCTGCCGGCCGACCCCGACGCGCACGCCAAGGACGTGGCCCGGCGCGGCGACCACAGGGCGCCGGCGTGGGTGCAGGACTCGTACGAGCAGTTGCAGTCGATGGTGTCCACCTCCTCCGAGCAGCACCGCGCCTACCTGATCGCGTGCATGCACTACACGCGCGAGCTGGCCGCCGAGGCGAACGTGATGGGCAAGGGCGACAAGGGCATCGGCGTGGTGATGGCGCGCGAACTCACCGACGTGTGCGCCCGGTTGACCGAGGCCGACATCCGGGTGCGGCAGCCGCTGAACGAGGCCAGGCTGGCCTCGCTGATCCACTCGATGTACGACCCCGAGCACCAGATCGACGCGTTCGAGGGTATGCAGGCCCGCTACGCGTGGCCCGCCGAGTTGGACGCGACGCATCCGAACTACCTGGAGGCCAAGACCCGCGAGTCGGACTCGGCCGAACCGTGGTGCCACGCCACGGCCTGGATCAAGGAGTGGCCGCTGACCCCGGTCGGGGTCAACTTCCTCGCCCCGCTCCTGGTGCACACCCCCGATGTGATCCGTACCGTCGCGGTGACGATGGACCTGGAGCCGACCGACGTCGCGATCGAACGCATGCTCACCGAGAAGACCAACGACGACGCCGACGCGGCGCGCGCGGCCAAGATGAACCGGGTGGTCGACCCGCGCGACATGGCCCACACGGGCCGGGTCGACCAGCGCGGCGAGGACCTGGCGGGGGGTGCGGCGGGGGTGAACATCGTCGGCTACATCACGGTTTCCTCGCGCAATCCGGACCAGCTCTCCCGGGACAAGCGCACGATCCGGGCGTCGGCGGGCAAGTGTTTCCTCAAGCTGGAGTGGTGCGACCGCGAGCAGCACCGCGCGTTCGTCAACACGCTGCCGTTCGCGACGGGTATCCGCAAGTGAGCGCGGGCGGTTCGGCCGCCCGGGAAGGGGTGAGCGCATGCCGGGTCTGATCTCCACGTTGACCCAGGGCTTCTCGGGCATGATCTTCGGCCGGGGCGAGACCCAACGCCTGCCGGTGCGCACGTCCACCGGCCAGGCCCAGGCGATCTACCTTCCGACCGCCGCGCCCGGGCTCGGCGACTCGGGCGTGATCATCGGGCGCGAGGTGTACTCGGGCAAGGGCTACATCTACGACCCGTTCCAGCTGTACGGCCAGCAACTGCCCGCACCGCACTGGCTGGTGCTCGGCGAGTCGGGCAACGGCAAGTCGGCCCTGGAAAAGACGTACGTACTGCGCCAGTTGCGCTTTCGCGACCGCCAAGTGGTGGTCCTGGACGCCCAGGGCGAGGACGGCGTCGGCGAGTGGAACCTGATCGCCGAGGCGCTGGGGGTCAAGCCGATCCGGCTCGACCCGAACGACCTCTCCGGCGACGCGGTGCGGCTGAACCCGCTGGACCCGGCGATCGCGGTGACCGGCCAGCTGGCCCTGCTGCGCACGATCATCGAGGTGGCGATGGGCCACGCGCTCCAGGAGCGGGCGGGCTACGCGCTCAAGGCCGCGCACACGCACGTGATGCGCACCGTGTCAGGGCGCCAGCCGATACTCCCGGACATCGTCGAGGCACTGCGCAACCCGACACCGGAGTCGTGCGAGTTGCTCAGCCTCGACGTCAAGGACGTCCGCGTCTGGGGCCTCGACGTGGCTCTGGTCCTCGACCGCCTCACCGACGGCGACCTCAAGGGCATGTTCGAGGGCCCGACCACGGACGGCATCGACCTCGACTCGCCACTGATCATCTTCGACCTCTCGCACATCGACCGGAACTCGATCGCGATGCCGATCCTGATGGCGATCGTGGGGGTGTGGCTGGAGCACACCTGGATCCGGCCGGACCGGGTCAAGCGCATCTTCCTGGTGGAAGAGGCCTGGCACATCATCAACAGCCCGTTCGTGGCCCAACTCTTCCAGCGCCTGCTCAAGTTCGGCCGACGACTGGGCCTGTCCTTCGTGGCGGTCGTGCACCACCTCTCCGACGTGGTCGACGGGGCGGCGGCCAAGGAGGCGTCGGCGATCCTGAAGATGGCCTCGACCCGCACCGTCTACATGCAGAAGGCGGACGAGGCGCGCGCCACGGGCAAGGTGCTCGGCCTGCCCAGATGGGCGGTGGAGATCATCCCGACGCTGACCCCGGGCATCGCGGTCTGGGACGTGAACGGCAACGTACAGGTGGTCAAGCACCTGATCACCGACACCGAACGCCCGATGGTCTACACGGACCGGGCGATGACCGAGGACGCGGTGGAGGAACGAGTGCGGGCCGAGGCGGCGTTGGCCGACGATCCGGCGGCGTAGATGGCGGGGTCGGGACGGCTGCCGGTGCCGCGCGAGCCCACCCCGGGGCGGGTACCGTCGCGGGGCGTACCGGACGGCCTGCTGCTCGCGGGGCTGCTGCTGCTCGTGGCCGGCACCACGGTGATATGGCTGTCCACGGGGCTGGCCGCGCTCGGATCCGGCAAGGACTGGCCGGACCGGGTCACGTACCACGGCTCGGCGCTGGCGGTGCACCCGCTCTTCACCCACCCGGACGACCTCGCCAACGCCTGGCCGGACACGCCTCCGGGCCAACTCCCCTCCCCCACCGCGTTCTGGGTGGCATTCGGCCTGGTGTGGCTGCTCCTGCTGACCGCAGCGGCGTGGGTATTCCGATGGTGGCTGCGCCGGTTGCGACGACGCGCTGAGGGAGCGGCGGCGCGAACAGCGTCCCAAACCCCCGAGCAGCCCGCGAACGCCCCACCGGAATCCCCGAATTCCCCCACCCCAAAGCGGAATCACCAGCTCCCGAATGGGGAATGATGCACCCGCGCCCCCCACACGGGAAGCGCCCTCACCCGTGGCCGGGCCTGGTCGCCGCGTGGCCGTAGGGTCACCCGACGATCGGCCCGACCCACCAAGCTCGCGGCCACATGGCCCCGCCGACGACTCCGCCAGGCCGACCCCTCGGCCCCCGCCGGTCGGCCTCAAACGCCGGCCGGGCTGAAGGGTTGGGTCCCGTTCGCGTTTCGGCGGACGCACGCCGAAACGCGGAGGCACCCAGCCCGGCCGGCGTTTGAGGCCAACCGACGCAGGCGAAAACGGGCGCACGCCGAAACGCAGAAGGAACCCACCCTCCAGCCCGGCCGGCGTTTGAGGCCAACCGACGCAGGCGAAAACGGGCGCACGCCAAAACGTGGACGGGACCCACCTCCAGCCCGGCCGGCGTTTGAGGCCAACCGGCGGGGGCGCGGCCACGGGCCCGGCGAAGACCCCTCAGGGCCATGCGGCCACGAGCATCTCAGTCCGTCCAAGTCATGCACTCTTCGCAGCGGTACGCACGTGGGCCGGACTTGTATTCGACCTTGTCGGACTTTCGGTAGTACTTGCAGGCGCGGTTCTTGCAGACCACCGGATGCCCGTCGACCGCGTCCAAGGGCAACGGCGCCGTGTCGTATGTACAGGGCGTCGGGGGCAACTTCTTGTAGTAACCCCCCGTCGCCGGCAGCGCCGTCGGATCGAACGGGGCGTACGCGGCCCCGTCGGACACACCCTCGGATACGGCCATCCACACGCCTCCCGTGACTCCCGCGCCTCAACGTGTCCTGGGGACGCTAGCCGAGAAACCGCCCCGGTACGGGGGCTTCGGGAGGGTTCACCCCGAAGGGTTCACGCCCGCTCGGGCCGGATCCAGTCCAACAGCCGCGCCGCGTGCGCCCGCACCGGACACGGCGAGGGCACCCCGCACACACAGGTCCCCTCCCCCGTGGGCCGATGCCGCCCCAGGGTTCGGGCAACCACCAGCCGGTAGTCCAGCAGCGCGTCCTCCGCCGACCGCCCACCACGAGGCCGAGGCGCGCGCAACACCCGCGGCGCCGGTCGCGGCAGCCCCGCCGGCAGCGGGCGGTCCAGCCGCTCGATGTCCGTACGCTGCCTCGGAATACGCACTCGCATCTGCCCAGGTCCTCTTCTCGTCCGCCGGCCCGCCGCAGCCGAACCGCATCACTCCGTGTCGAGCCGCCCACCGGCGTCCGGCTGGGATTCCTCGACCCGTGCCAGCATCCCGCGCAACCCCGCGGCCAGCGCGTGCCGCTCGGCCGGACCCAGGTCCTGGAGCAGACCCGCCTCGAAGACCGCGGCCTCGCGCACCACCCGCAGCCACACGTCGCGCCCCGTACCGGTCAGCTCGACGATCACCCGCACCCGGTTCTGCTCGTCGCGGGTCCGGGTGACCAACTCCTCGGCGACCATCCGGTCCAGCCGGTGGGTCATCGCCGCGGGGGTCAGCCCGAGCCGACGGGCCAGGTCGCCGGGGCTGAGCCGGTAGGGCCGGCCGACCAGGACCAGGGCCTTGAGCACCTCCCACTCGGCGTTGGTGATGCCGAGGGCGGTGAGCTGGCGACCGTAGGCCACGCTCATCCGGCGGTTGAGTTTGGACAGTGCCGCCACGATCGTCTCGACCTGCGGATCCACCTCGGGGAATTCGCGCTGGAAGACGGCGAGGTATTCCTCGATGTCGCCTTCGTCCGGCGTTGCCTGCTCGGCCCCCTCTGTCATGCGGGGAAGTATCCCATCTCCGCACCCCCGGTCCGTCGCGCGCGGACCCGGTCGGCGGTAGGCGCTCGGGTCCACGCGGTCGGCGGTCGGCGGAGGTTGCCGACGTCGCGCAGTCCCCGGTAATGCATTGGACGCGAACGCTATAGATCCGTATAGTTTAGCTCTGAAGTCTTCAGGCTTGAGGACTCGGACCATCGGATCAGGCACGGCGGCACCGCCGGCGCGGGCCCGGGACACCCCCGGCTGCCCCCGGCGCGCCCGCCTCGACGCGGACCAGGCGATCCCCATCGCCGGCACACGGGCATGCCCCCGTGCCGGCACGGGCCGGATCGGTTGCCCCGTCACGCCCCCGTACCGCCGAGACCCGCCTGCGGGCCGATCCCCGCGGGCCGGAACGGCCGGGCCGCGCGACCGACAGTCGGGAGGTGTGTGGTGGCAACCCGGGGCGCTCTGCGTCGAATCCAGCTCGGTAACGCGCTCAGCGCGTTCGGCAGCGGCTTCACGGTGCCGTTCCTGTTCGTATACGTGACGCGGGTGCGAGACCTGTCCGCCGGTCAGGCCGGACTTATGTTCAGCGTGCTCGCCGTCGCCGCGCTGTGCGTGCTCCCGATGGTCGGTCCGGCGATCGACCGGCGCGGTCCGCGTCCGGTGCTCGCGGTCGGCGCGACAGTCGCCGCGCTCGGCTCGCTCACCCTGGGTCTGGCGCGCACCGGCGTGTTCGTCATGCTCGGCGCCGCGCTGCTCGGTGCGGGTATCGCCGCGATCCAGCCCGCCCTGGCCACGATGATCGTGCGGCTGACGACGGCGCCGACCCGCGCCCGGGCGTTCGCGCTGCAGTTCACCTTCAACAACCTGGGCCTGGGCATCGGCGGGCTGATCGGCGGCCTGATCGTCGACGAGTCGCGGCCCGCCAGCTTCACCCTGCTGTTCGCCATCGAGACCGCGATGTTCCTGGTCCTGGGCGCGGTGTGCGGCACGGTCCGGCTGCCCGCGGTACCGGCGATGCCGGCCGGCACCACGCCGGGCGCGGGCTTTCGGCATCTGCTGCGCAACCGGGCGATGGTTCGGCTGTGCGTGGTGAGCGCGGTCATCTTCTTCACCTGCTACGGCCAGTTCGAGTCGGGCCTGACCGCCTTCGCGACGGAGGTCAGCCGGATCTCGCCGCGCATGCTGGGCGTGGCGCTCGCGGCCAACACCGCGGTGATCGTGCTCGGCCAGCTGACCGTATTGCGCATCACCCAGCGCCGCCGCCGCAGCACGGTGATCGCGGCGACGGGCCTGGTCTGGCTGCTCGCCTGGATCGTGACGGCGGTGTCGGGCCTGGTACACGACAACTCGGTCGCCGCCGCGAGCACGATCGTGGTCACCTTCGCCCTGCTGGGTGTGGGCGAGTCGCTGCTTGCCCCGACGCTCGGCCCGATGGTCGCCGACCTGGCCCCGGCGCACCTGCTGGGCCAGTACAACGCGGCCCAGTCGCTGGTGAAGCAGCTGGCCATGGCGGCGGGTCCGGCCTTCGCGGGCGTCATGGTCGGCGCGGGCCTGTACGCCCCGTACCTGGGCGTGTTGATGGCCTGCTCGATCCTGATCACGGTCCTGGCGCTGCGCATGCGCCACAGCCTCAACCCCACCCAGAACGGCACGGTGGTGGCGGAGTCCACGATCACCCGTCAGCCGGCCACCCCGCAGGCCCTGACCGCGTAGCCGGGCCCGCCGCGCTCCCGTCCCCCGTCCCGGGATCGGGATCGCGGCGGCCCTCGCTCCGCCGGCGTCGGTGCGGCGCGTGGACGGGTCGTCCGGTCCATCCGACCGACGGGGCCGACGTGCGCGGCCTCGTCGGCCCGGTCGCCCGTCGGGGCGAGCCGTGCCCGGGGGCCGTTCGGCGTGAGGTGGTCCTCGCGTCGCAGGATCATCCGTACGTAGCCGGCGGAGAACCCGACGGTGCGGGCGATGGCGTCGACGGGTACGCCGTCGCGGTGAGCGCAGGCGACCGCGACGCGGATCGCGGCGCCGGCGGCTCGGCAGTGGCTGCGGTACGCGCGCTGCTCGTGGTGCGACGTGGTCCGGGGATCCGGGTGCCGGCCCTCGAGCCGGCCGCGCTCGGCGGCGGCTGCGGCAAGCCGCGCGAGGGCGGCACCGGGGCGGTTCACCGGCTCCTGCCCGGTGCGTAGACGTGGCGGGCGACGACGCGGTCGGCGATCGCCGCGCGGATGCCCTCGGCGGACAACCATCGGTCGAGGCGATCGTGCAGGTCGGCGACCTGGTCGATGGTGAGCCCGGCGACGGGCATCGGATCGAGGCACAACCGCGGTTCGGGCGTGGCGGCGGTCGGGATCAGGTCCGGTCTGTGCCGCTTGATGTCGTCGAGGAGGACCTGGCGATGGTGTTCCTGAAGGTGGACCACCGCACGCGGCTCGGGCCGCTCCCCGTCGACGGATTCGACAAAAACCCGCAACCGCAACCCGATTCCGTCCCGGATCAACACGACCCGACCGGACCCCCGGTCCTGCGGACGCGGCGGTCGCAACAAGGTCTCGGCGAAGCCCGCCACATCCGCGTCGGTCAGATGAAACGCCACCCGCTGGAGCGCTTCGGGAGCGGTGAAGCACGACGACGCGATGGAAAGCCGCCACGGCCGGGGATGATCGGTGGGATTCAGGTGAATGGTCCGCGCGGGCATGGACACGGTCTGCCCACCCGCCTCGAACTCGATCATGTGCGCTCCAACGAGTATGTGGGAGTGGATGGTTGACGAGACGGGGTCGGTGCCGCCTTCGGGACGGCACAGGGCGGACCTCCAGTCGAACCCCTGCCGACCCCGTCACCACGTGCCCGGACCGACGGATCCTGACGGCGGAAAGTGCGCCGGATCGGACTATTCCCATCCAAGCGAGCGGCGAGCTCGGTCGGCAGGGCCGGCGCAGGGGCCGGATCACCCACAAGGGGGGCCGGAAGGGGGCCAGTACAGGACACCCGCCATGATCACGGTCCACACTCGAACGATGGCGGAGAGCGAGCACGACAACCGTGACAGCTTGGGTCTGCTGCTTCGGCAACTACGCATGGCCGCAGGCATGACCCAGGAGCAGCTGGCGGCGGAGCTGAACCGGCGTGCCGGTGTCAGCACGCTCAGTCGGACCGAGATTGCTCGCTACGAGCGCGGTCGCCGCCGACCGGTGGCGTGGCTGCCCCTCCTAGCGGACGTTCTGGGGGTCTCACGCGCCGAGTTGCAGAATCCCGCCCCTCGCCCGCGTGCGTTGGTTTCCGCTTACGACCTGGAGGAATCCGTGATCCGCCGTAACTTTCTGGCAGCGTCGGTGGTGGTGGCCACCGCCGATCCATGGGGTCGCCTGGCTCATGCCCTCAACGGACGTTCCGCCGTGGATGCGGGCATCGTGGCCAGTCTCAACCGGACTGCGGCGCGTCTCTATGACGCCGAGGAGCACCATCCTGCTCGGGCGCTGTATCCGCACGCCGCAGCGCATCTGGACACCATCACGGCCCTGTTGAGTCGCGCGGCGTCGACGACACGCACCGACTTGATTGCTCTGGCCGGTCAAACAGCGGTCCTCGCGGGTTGGCTTGCCTACGACATAGGACAGACGGAGGCAGCCCAGGGTTACTACCGGACAGCGAACGAGGCCGCGCGGCAGGCGGGAGACGATCCGCTTGCCGCTTGCGTTTTGGCGTACATCAGCTACCAGGCCGAACCACCACGGGCACTCGAACTGTTGCGGTCGGCCCAGAAATGTGTCCGGGGGCCCGGATCCGCCGCTGCCAGATCCTGGTTCGCCGCCCGGGAGGCCGAGGAATGCTCCACTCTCGGCGATCGCGAAGGCGCGGTCAGGGCACTCGACCGCGCCCACACCGCATATGACTACGCCGACCCGACGCGCGAACAGCCGTGGGTGCGCTTCTTCCGCCCGGCTCGACTTTCCGGCCTGACGGTCTCCACTCTCGGGCGACTCCGGCATCCCGACACGACAACTGCCGCCACCCGCGCGCTGGAAGCCGCCGAACACGACGACGCCAAGATTCGTGCGGTCGTTCTCGCCGACGTCGCAACCGCCATGGTGCGATGCGGTGATCTGGACCGTGGTGTGACAATCGCGCGTCGAGCGGTCGACGTGACTCGCCGCACCGAAGCAACTCTGGGCCGCCAACGCCTGGCGAGTCTCGCGACGCAGCTACCGGCGACCGTGGGGGCTGATCTCCGTGCGGAACTTCGGGATCTCTAGCGGGATTTGGTTTCATCGGTCAGCCATGCCAGATACGCCGCCGATCCGGCGGTGATGGGGAGCTGAATTACCTCGGGCGTGTCGTACGTGTGCGCGCCCAGGATGTAGTCCCGGATGTCCTCGAAGCGGTCGGCCGGCGCCTTGAACCACACTTGATATTCGGGGTCGTCCTGCACCCGCCCGTCCCACCAGTAGACGCTGCGGATCGGCCCGACGATCTGCGCACAAGCCGCCACCCGCGCCTCCACACCGCCACGTGCGAGCGCTTCCGCCGCCTCACTGCCGTCCGTCGTGGTGATCACGACCATGTAGTCCGTCACATGCCCCCCTCGCGGCGGCCCGCGAATGTCGCAACCGCGTCGGTGTCGGTCCTGCCATCAGAGTATGTCTCCGCATCGCGACCTGTCCGGGTGCCGGGTGGCGAGGACCGACGCCGTACGCCTGTGGCGGTGGGGTTCGACTGTTCCCGGGACAGGCCCCCTCGGGCCCGAAGGGTTGATCCCCCTTGCCGGCGCGCCTAGCATGCGTGCACGTGGAACCTACCGACCGGTAGGAATGTTCGAACCGGCGTGGTCCGTCGCGGGACCGCAGGGGGAGTGGACACATGAGGGACCGGCACCTCGAACCCGAGCACATCGCGTTTCGGGAGAGCGTTCGGGAGTTTTTTCAGCGCGAAGTCGTGCCCTTCCACGATCAGTGGGAAAAGGACGGGATCGTCGATCGCTCGCTCTGGCTGAAGGCCGGCAAGCAGGGACTGCTCGGGATCGATGTGGACGAGCGCTTCGGCGGCGGCGGGGTGGCCGATTTCCGCTACCTGGCCATCGCGTCCGAGGAACTGACCCGGGTGGGCGCCTCGGGGGTGGGCTTCGGGCTGCACAACGAGGTGGTCGCACCGTACCTGATCGACCTCGCCACCGATGAGCAGAAGCAGCGCTGGCTCCCGGGCTTTTGCTCGGGCGAGATCATCACCGCGATCGCGATGACCGAACCCGGCGCGGGCAGCGACCTCCAAGGGGTGCGCACCACCGCGATCCGCGACGGCGATCACTACGTCCTCAACGGCGCCAAGACCTTCATCACCAACGGCATCCACGCCGACCTGGTGATCGTGGTCGCCAAGACCGACCCCTCGGCCAAGGGCAGCAAGGGCATCAGTCTGATCGTGGTCGAACGGGGCATGCCCGGCTTCGAACGCGGGCGCAACCTCGACAAGATCGGGATGAAGGCGCAGGACACCGCCGAGTTGTTCTTCTCCGACGTCCGGGTCCCGGCGGCCAACCTGCTCGGCGAGGAGAACCGCGGCTTCTACCACCTGATGCACAACCTGCCCCAGGAGCGGTTGGGCATCGCGTGCAGCGCGGTGGCGGGCGCCGAGCGGGTATTCGCGCATACCCTCGAATACGTCAAGACCCGTACCGCGTTCGGCCGCACGATCGGCTCGTTCCAGAACACCCGGTTCGAACTCGCCGAGATGGACACCGAGTTGGATATCGCTCGGACCTATCTCGACGACTGCATCATGAAGCACATCGCCGGCGAACTGGACGCCGTGGCGGCCTCGAAGGCCAAGTGGTGGACCACCGCGCTGCAGAGCCGGGTGGTCGACCGCTGCCTCCAACTGCACGGCGGCTACGGCTACATGCTCGAATACCCGGTCGCCAAGGCGTTCGTCGACACCCGCGTGCAGTCGATCTACGGGGGGACCAACGAGATCATGAAGGAGATCATCGGTCGTTCCCTCGGCATCTGACGCACCCCGGCCCGCCGGCCGCACCACCTTGACCCCGAGCAGCACCGAAGCGGAGAGTCCCAGCATGCCGCAGAGTTCCCCGTCCGAGGCGCTGCGCCCCGAGGCGATCACGACCTGGCTCGCGGAGCGTACGGCCGTGCGACCGCCGCTCGGCTTCGAGTTGGTACTGGGTGGGCGGTCGAACCTGACCTACGTGGTCGCCGACGCCGACGCGCGGCGGTGGGTGTTGCGGCGGCCACCGCTCGGGCATGTGCTGGCGACCGCGCACGACATGGGTCGCGAGTACCGGATCCTGGCGGCGCTCGGGGCGGGGCGCACCGATGTGCCGGTGCCGCCGGTGCTCGGGTATTGCGCGGACGACGGGGTCAATGGCGCGCCGTTCTTCGTGATGGACTTCGTCGACGGGCACGTGATCCGCAGCGCCGAGGACGCGAACCGGCTGCTCACCCCGCAGGCCCGCAGGCGAGCGGGAGAACAACTGGCGGACGTGCTGGCCGCGATCCACGCGGTGGACGTGGACGCGGTGGGCCTGGGCGAACTCGGCCGCCGCGAGGACTACATCGGCCGCCAACTGCGGCGCTGGCAGCGCCAGTGGGAGGCCACCCGGGTGCCGGGGATGGACACGATCGACGAGGTGCACCGGGCGCTCGCGGCGTCCGTGCCGGAGCAGCAGGGCGCGACGATCGTGCACGGCGACTTCCGGCTGGACAACGTGATTCTGGGTCCCGACGGCACCGTGCGCGCGGTCCTGGACTGGGAGTTGTGCACGCTCGGCGACCCGCTCGCCGACGTCGGCACCACGCTCATGTACTGGGTCGAGGCGGGCGAGGACGGCACGCTGCTGCCGGCGGACGGCACCGCGAGCGAGGGGTTCGTCGACCGGGCCGCGTTCGCCGCGCGCTATGCGGCGGCCACCGGTCGGGACCTGAGCCACATCCGCTGGTACCAGGCGTTCGCGTGCTGGCGGCTGGCCTGCATCCTCGCCGGCGTGCTCGACCGCTACACGGCCGGCGCGATGGGCGACCAGGACACATCCGGCCGCTTCACCCCCGACGGCCTGCGGGCTCTCGCGGAGCGGGCGAAGGAGATTCTGGCCACCGCCTGATCCGCCGCGCACCGGGCACCGGTCACCGGGCGCCCGAGCCTGCTGGATACCGAGCACCGGGTGCTCGAGCCTGCCGACGGCCGGGCCCGCCGGCGCTGTGGCCACCCGGCGCCCGAAGCGGTCGAGGCCCGAGCCTGCCGGCATCATGGTTGCCTGGCACCCGAGTTGGTCGGCCCCGGCCACCCGAGCCCCGCTCCCGACGAAGCGCGCTCGAACCGCTGACACCCGAGCCTGCCGCCGGCGCCCGAACCACCCAACGCCCGAACCGCTCGATACCTGAGCCTGCCGGCGGCATGGCCACCCGAGCCCGCGCCGAAACGACGCGCGCCCGAGCCGACCGGCGCCGTGGCCACCCGCGCACGCGCCGGTTCGCCCCCGCGCCGAGACGACGTACGCCCGAGCCTGCCGGTGCCCTGGCCGGCCGGCGTCCGGGCCGGCCCGGGCCCTGCCCACCGCTCGCACCGCGTCGACGTGCGTGTGTGTCCGCCCGGCCCACCCCGCCGTCCGGGTGGCATTCCGGTGTGGAAGTGAGCGCGCGACGTCCCGGTGGTATTGGGCCCTCCACATCCGGTTCCGGTGGACGAGGAGGGCCCATGACCGACGCTGAGCCGAAGGGCGTCGTGGTCGGCGTCGACGGATCGGAACCGTCCCGGCGGGCGCTGGACTGGGCGATGACCGAGGCCGAACTGCGCGAACTGCCGCTCTACGTGGTGACCGCGCAGCCCGCGACGCCCGGCTACGTGGTGATGGCGCCCGGCCCGCACTACCAGGAGGACCTGGAACGGGCGCTCACCGAACTGCGGATCCGGACCGAGGCCACGGTGAGCGAGGTGAACGGCGAGCGCGAACACACGTTTCGCGGCCACACGGTGATCCAGGTCCACGCGGGTACGGCGACCGAGGTACTGCTCGGCATGTCCGAACGCCACGAACTGGTCGTGGTGGGCTCGCGCGGATCCGGCGGATTCGCCCGCCTGCTGCTCGGTTCGGTCAGCACGGCGGTGGTGCACCATGCCGCGTGCCCGGTCCTCGTGGTGCGCGGCTGAGGCTCTGTACGGTCGGTGGTGGCGGCGGTGTGCGGTGGCGGCGGCGGCGAGTGACGGCCCGGTCCCGCCTCAACTCAGGAACAACGTGTCCAACTCGTCCTGTGTGAAAGGTTTTCCGGGCAGCGGCGAGGAATGCCCCGCGTGCAGCCCGTCGAGCAGGATCTCCAGATAACGGCCGGCGATGGTCAACCGTTGTGCATGCGGCAGCCCCGACGGAGGCAGCAGACACGACATCATCAGCGAGATGTCGGCATCGGACACATCGGCCCGGAGCAGGCCGCCGGCCTTGGCCCGGTCGACCAACATGCCCACCGCGTCGTTGAGTTCGGCGCGGGAGGTGCTCATTTCCTCGGTGACCGGTACCCGCCCGCTGAGCGCGGGGAACAATCGGCCGGCACCCGAGCCGACCGCGCGACGTAAGTAGCGGGCCAGGGCGGACCACGCGTCGGGTTCCTCGTCCAGCGCGTTCACCGCCTCGGCCGTCAGCCGGTTGGTCTCGGCGATCATGATCCGCTGGACCAGCGCCTCCTTGCCGGTGAAGCGGCGGTAGATGGTGCCCACCCCCACGCCGGCGCGGCGGGCTATCTCCTCCATCGGAGCGTCGTAGCCCAACTCGCCGAACACCTCACGGGCGGCGCGCAGCACCTGCTCCAGATTGCGTCGGGCGTCGGTGCGCAGTTGAGGTGACGGCTCGGCCGGCCTGCTGCGCTGCGGCTTGCGTGCCGATGGAATCGTCGTTGTGTGCCGACCTCCGATGCCGTCGGCTCCGGTGTCCTGCATCTTGGTGGTCCGCGTGCGCGAAGCGCCGCTCATAGCGTCTCCCCCGGAAGGCAAGTGTGTCGATTCCCCCACCAGACCCCGCTTTGCCCAGGGCGTCGAGACTACCCGAACCGACCCCGGCCCAGAAGCGGAATCCGACAGCACGGTTGTGAAGATATCGCTGAACGCTGACGTCTCGTCACCACCAGTACGGACGGTGGAAAGCCGTCGAACACCTGGATGCGTCCCCCGGAAAGGGGCAGAGTGGGACGCATGACGACCTCGACTCGGCCCGAGCGCATCCTGATCGTCGGCGGCGGCTATGTCGGCCTGTACACCGCTCTGCGCCTGCAACGAAAACTCAAAACGGGAGAGGCGACGGTGACCGTCGTCGAACCGCAGTCCTACATGACCTACCAGCCCTTCCTTCCGGAGGCCGCGGCCGGCGCCATCTCGCCGCGACACGTGGTCGTCCCCCTCCGGTCGGTGCTGCCCAAGTGCCGGATCGTCACCGGGACCGTCGAGCACGTCGACCACGCGAACAAGACCGCGACCGTCGAACTGCTCGGCGGGGAGACCTACGCCGAGCCCTACGACCTGCTCGTGGTCGCGCCCGGCTCGGTGGCGCGCACGCTGCCCATCCCCGGTCTGGCCGAGTGGGGCATCGGCTTCAAGACCGTGGAGGAGGCCATCGCGCTGCGCAACCACGTGCTGGAGCAGTTGGACACCGCCTCCTCGACCCGCGACCCGTCGATCCGCGACCACGCCCTGACGTTCGTCTTCGTCGGCGGCGGCTACGCGGGCGTCGAGGCGCTGGCGGAGTTGGAGGACATGGCGCGCTACGCCTGCCGCTACTACCACAACATCACCCCCGCCGACATGCGCTGGATCCTGGTCGAGGCATCTCCCCGGATCCTGCCGGAAGTCGGCGAGGACATGGGCCGGTACACGGTTGCCGAATTGCGCCGACGCGGCATCGACGTACGCCTGAACACCCGCCTGGAGTCGGCGGTGAACCGGCACGTGGTGCTCTCCGACGGCACCGAACTCGACGCGAGCACGCTGGTGTGGACCGCGGGCGTCAAGCCCAGCCCGATGTTGCTCTCCACCGATCTGCCGCTGGACGACAAGGGCCGGCTCCGGGCCCGGGCGACGCTGGAGGTGGACGGTGTACCGGGGGTGTGGACCGCGGGCGACTGCGCGGCGGTGCCCGACCTGACCAAGCCGGGCGAGGAGTTCACCGGTCCCAGCGCGCAGCACGCGGTGCGCCAGGCCCGGGTGTTGGCCGACAACATCGTGGCCAGGCTGCGCCGCCAACCGCAGCGGCAGTATCGGCACAAGTACGCCGGCTCGGTCGCGTCCCTCGGGCTGCACAAGGGTGTCGCGCAGGTCTACGGGATCAAGACCAAGGGCCTGCCGGCCTGGTTCATGCACCGCACCTACCACCTCAGCCGGGTGCCCACGGTGAACCGCAAGATGCGCATCATGGCGGAATGGACACTGTCCCTGATGTTCCGACGCGAGATCGTCTCGCTGGGGTCGATCGAGCACCCGCGCGCCGAATTCGAGTACGCCACCCGAGGCGACCGCAGGCGCACCGGGTAGGCACGTGCGACCGCGCGGCTCGTAGGCTGCCGTGTTGTCCGAGGGTTGAGTGTGTCGCGACCGGGTCCCGTACATTGCCACAGCGCACTGCTGCGGTACCCCGAACGGGGGCCCGGTCACGGGACGTGATTCCCTCACGGCCGACTTTCGCCCACACTGGGGATGTCACCTGCGGTATATCTCCATGCGCTTTGCGTGAACGAACTCTCCAGGAAGCGAGCGGTTGAACATCACTCGGTGGGGCGCCCGGCTGGCCGGTGACCGGCGGCGCTCGGTGCCGGCGGCACGCAGCCAGGAATCGAACGACACCTTCCCGCTGCGCGACGTGCTGGCCCACGCGCCCGCGCTGATCGCGGTCACCCGGGGGTCGAACCACGAGCTGTGTTACGTCAACGACGCCTACCGGGCGGTCTTCGGCGCGCGCAGGTCGGGGGTGCCGGCGCGGGACGCGCTGCCCGAACTCGCCGAGCACGGGCTGCTGACCCTCATGGACCAGGTCTATCGGACCGGGCGCGGGCGTACGGTGCGGGCGCGACGGGTGGATCACCGCGGCGAGACGTACCCGGGCATGCCGGAGAGCGAGCGCAGGCACGGCTACTACACGTTCGTCTGCACGCCGGTGCGCCCCGAGGCGGCCGGGCGGGGCGGGGATACGCGCGGTGTGCTGGTGTTCGCGGTCGACGTCACCGACCAGGTCCAGGCCACCGACCGGTTGCGGGAGAGCGAGCGGCGGCACCGACAGGCCGCGGTCACCCTGCAGCGGAGCCTGCTGCCGCAGCGGTTGGAGAACCCCGACGACCTGATCGTGGCCGCGAAGTACCTGCCCGGCGGCACCGACGCGGCGGTGGGCGGCGACTGGTACGACGTGATCACCCTGGGCGCGGGGCGTACCGCGCTGGTGATCGGCGACGTGATGGGCCGCGGGGTGCGGGCGGCGGCGGTGATGGGGCAACTGCGCACGGCGGTGCGGGCGTACGCGCGGCTGGATCTGCCGCCGCACGAGATCCTGCAGCTGCTGGACGAGACCGCGATGGAGATCGACGCCACCCAGATCGCCACCTGCGCCTATGCGGTCTACGACCCGGGCGAGGGCGTGCTGACCTACTCCACGGCGGGCCATCTGCCGCCGCTGGTGCGTGACGGTGACGACGTGATCCACAAGCTGGACGACGCCAACGGGCCGCCGCTGGGCACCGGGGCGAGTTGGCCGCACACCTCGGGACGGATCACCCTGGATCCGGGCTCGACGGTGGTGCTGTACACCGACGGCCTGGTCGAGCGTCGGGGCGAGGACCTGGACGAGGGCATCGACACGCTCGGCGCCGCGCTGCTGTCCTCGGTGGGCGAGCCGGAGGCGGTGCGCGATCACCTGATCGCGCACATGCAGTTGCCCGAGGAGCACGACGACGACATGGCCATGCTGGTGCTGCAGCTGCCGCGGCGGGAGGGGGCGCAGGCGCGGTTGTTCCGGACCGCGTCGCTCGACCTGCTCGGGGGCAGTGAGGTGGCCGCGCGGGGGCGGGCGTTCACGTCCGGGGTTCTGGCGAGTTGGCAGGTGGGCGAGGAGCTGCGCGAGCTGGGGGTGCTGGCGGTGAGCGAGTTCGTGGCGAACGCGCTCACGCATGGCGCGGCCCCGATGCGGTTGCGCCTTCGGCGCACGGATCGGCGGTTGATCGTCGAGGTGTCCGACGCGGACGACCACGTGCCGCGGCGGCGGCGGGCGGCGGCCGATGACGAGAGCGGGCGGGGCGTGGCGATTGTGGCGACGATCGCGAAGTCGTGGGGGAGTCGGTTGACGGACGAGGGCAAGACGGTCTGGTGCGAGTTCCCGTTGGGTTGACCGGGGTTTTGGCCTCATGCGCCGGCCGGGCTGCTTCGCCTCAAACGCCGGCGAGGCTCTTTGGCCTCAAACGCCGGCCCGGCTGCTTCGCCTCAAACGCCGGCGAGGCTCTTTGGCCTCAAGCGCCGGCCCGGCTGCTTGGCCTCAAGCGCCGGCCCGGCTGGTTCGCCTCAAACGCCGGCGAGGCTGATTTGTGCTCGCCTGGCGACGCGGTTGGGGTGCCTCGCGCTGTCGGTGGGTTCGGGCGGACTCCGGTGATGGCCGGCCTGGGGCGCCTCCTGTGCTGGGTGGGCTGCCTGGTGGCTGGGACGGAGCCGGACTGCGCTCCGCCACCCTGGTCCCGACAGCCCGGCCGGCGCTTGAGGCCAAGCAGCCCCGCCGGCGCTTGAGGCGAAACAGCCCGGCCGGCGCTTGAGGCCAAGCAGCCTCGCCGGCGCTTGAGGCGAAACAGCCCGGCCGGCGCTTGAGGCGAAACAGCCCGGCCGGCGCTTGAGGCCAAAGAGCCTCGCCGGCGTTTGAGGCGGAACGGCCCGGCCGGGGCTTGAGGCCGGCCGGGCCCGATGGCGTTACGCCACTGCGGCGGCGATTCGGATGCCTGGGGCGGAGCTGGGCGTGGCGTCCCAGCGCATTACTCGGCCCTCCCAGACGCCGCGTAGCCACAACTCGGCCGAGACGATGTCGGCCAGTGGGCCCAGTGGTAGGTCGGGGCGTGCGGCCTGGTCGCCCTTGGCCAGGCTGGGGCCGCCGATGGCCAGGTCGAGGGCGTTTCGGACTTCGACCGGGTTCAGTACGCCCAGTTCGCCGAGCAGTGGGTCGGCGAACAGATCCCGTAGCGTGCGTGCGTTGATGCGCAGTCCGCGTCGTTCGGCCTCGGTGTAGTCGGCGCGGTGTACGGTGCCGAGCGCGTGCGGGGGGATCAGCCCATGTACGGCCGCGGTGAGCAGCGCCCTGGGGCCGTCGTCCCGATCCCGCGCCCAAGCCGGCAGCGCGAGCCCGGCGCGCACCACGGCGGTGTCCAGGTACGGCGCCTGGACCCGCACCCCGACCCGCTCGGCGAGTTGCTGGTAGGCCCGTTGCCGTTCGGCCGCCCGGCGGACCGCGACCCATGCGGCGCGGTCCCCCGGACGGCCGTGGACAGCCGGATCCGCGGCGACTACGGATCCGGCCGAGACCACCGACTCGCCCGCGAGCCGACGCAGCGATACGGCGAGGCGGTGGCGCATCTCCGGCGTCGTCCAGACCGCCGTGGGGGCCGCGGTGCACCACGCGATGGCGGCGGACGGGCCGGTGTCCACTCGACCCGAGCCCGCGAACACCTCGGCGAGCCGGTCGAGTGCCTGGGGGAAGGTGGTGCGGGCGACCCGACTCGCGGTACTCGCCAACTCGAAGCCGCTCATCCCCAGGTTGCGCCCCCACGTGCGGGCGTGCCGGGCGGTGGTGACGCGGCGGCGGTCCATCGCGAGGTCGGCCAGGTAGGCGAGCGGGGTGCCCAGTACGGCGTCGCCGCCGTAGCCGGTGATGTGCATGTCGATGCCGGCGTCGCGAACGGCCTCCAGGGTGCGGCCGGTTCGGGCCATCCCGATCAGCGAGAAGCCGGGCTCGTCGGGCATCACCGTGCCGTCGAGCACGTCGGCGAGGCCGGTGTAGGGCAGGTGGTCCACCCCGCCCGGGATCACCAGGTGGCGCAGCCGCGCCGAGCGGGCCACGATGTCGGCCGCCGAGGCCGGGTCGCCGGGGGCGCACGGCTCGGCCCAGGTGACCGCGACCAGGTCGCGCGCGGTCCCCTTGGTGAGCGAGCGCGCGCCGAGCAGCGCGAGCACCGCGGAGTCGCGCCCGCCGGACAGATCGGCGCCCGGCCGCTCGGATGTGGCCACGCGCCGACCCACCGCGTCGGTGAGCGCGCGCCCGAGCGCGTCGGCCGCGCCGGGGAAGTCCAGGGGAGAGCGGTGTTGTTCGTAGAGCCGCACCCGGGGCACGCCGTGGGTGAGTTCGAGTGCATGGCCTGGTTCCAGCCGGCTCACGCCGGTGAACATCGAGCGCCCGGCCACCAGTTCGGGCACGTCGGGGCAGGCGAGGCGGGCCGCGAACGCCTCGGTGTCCAGGCCCGCCCGGGTCAGGTCGGCGAGCGGAAGCGCGTGCGAGGCGTAGACCACGCCGTCGCCCGGGTCGGCGTGGAACACCTGGCGGACACCGGCGAGATCGCCCAGCACCACGGTACGCCGACCGGCGCGCAGCACCACGTGGTAGCTGCCCGCCCAGCCGGTCAGGTGCCGCAGCGCCCCACCGCGGGCCACCGCGAGGCCGACCTCGAGTTCGGCGTCGGTGGCGCCGCAGACGCCGAGCACGGCCATCTGCCACCTGCCCCGACTGACCACCCGTACCTCGTCGGCGGGCCAATTGCCCACCAGCCACAGCGGATCGGAGCCATCCCACAGTGTCCTGGCCCCGGTCGGCCGGGCCACGCCCGGGCTCTCGGACGTCCCTGCGAACCAGCGCATCTCGACCCCCTTCGGGTAAACGGCACCGCGCAAACCCACCATGGATGCCGGCCGTACAGGTTCCGACGGTTCCATGGAACCAAGGTTAGGCAAGCCTGAGTAGAGCGCATTCGACGGCGCACGGGGACACGCACCCGGCGCATGGTTCCTTTTGACCGTGCCTGCGTACTGACGTGTCGTCAAGTACGGTCTGTCAATGATTGACTCCCCGGCTTGGTGATTGCTTGGCCGAGGGTTGCCCCGCGGGCGGCCCGGAGGGCCGGGTCGGGGGCAACACCTCGGACGACTCCCCGGATTGGCGAATATCTCCCTTACCGAGGGTGGCCGGTCCGGTTACGCTGAGGCGGACGGAGGGTTGCCTTTGGGGGCAAACTATGCGCGGCAGTCCCAAGCAGGATCAGTCGGGGCGCTCGGGCTCCGGCCTCGAGGACCGGGAGGTCCCGGATCCGGGGGTGGTAGGCGGAGGCGTCGGGGCCGGGGCCGACGACTCCTTCGGCGATTCCCCGGCGGGCGCCGGCGTGAGACCCCTCCTCGATTCCCCGGCGTCGCGACCCGCGACCTCCGATCCCGTCGACACCCGTCCCCGGGTCTCGCGCGAACGCGGGCCCAACGGCCGACTCGGCGACCTGCTCGGCGTCGCCGGGGTCAGCAACGCCGGACTCGCCCGTCGGGTCAACGACCTGGGCGCCCGGCGCGGCCTGTCCCTCCGCTACGACAAGACCTCCGTGGCCCGCTGGGTCGGCAAGGGCATGACTCCGCAGGGCCCGGTGCCGCACCTGATCGCGGCCGTGCTCGCGGAGCGGCTCGGCCGCCCGGTGCCGCTGGAGGAGATCGGCCTCGACGACAGTCGGCCGGTGGATCCCGATCTCGGCCTGGCCTTCCCACGCGATGTCGGGGAGGCAGTTCGCACCGCCACCGACCTGTGGAGGCACGACCACGTGAATCGACGCGAGTTGCTGGCCGGGACGTTCGCCGTCACCGCCTACGGCACCCCCATGGCCCGGTGGTTGATCACCCCGGCCGACGCCCGCGCCGAGCATCGCGGAAGCGGCCCGCACGTCGGACACAGCGACGTGACCAAGCTGCGCGAGGCGGCCGAGGAGGCCCGCCGCTGGGACAGCAAGTACGGGGGCGGCGACTGGCGGGCGTCGATGGTGCCGGAGTGCCTGCGCTGCGACGCCACGCCGCTGCTGCGCGGGAGCTACCACGACGACGTGGGCCGTCGCCTGTTCGGCGCGACGGCCGAACTGTCCCGGCTGGCGGGGTGGATGGCCTTCGACACCGGGCAGCACGAGGTGGCGCAGCGCTACTACATCCAGGCGCTGCGGCTGGCCCGGGCGGCGGCCGACGTGCCGCTGGGCGGGTACGTACTGGCCTCGATGAGCCTGCAGGCCACGTATCGCGGCAACCCCGACATCGCGGTCGACCTGGCCCAGGCCGCCATCGAGCGCAACAAGGGCATCGCGACCTCGCGGGTGACCGGTTTCCTGCACCTGGTCGAGGCCCGCGCGCACGCTCGCGGGGGTGACGCGGCCGGGTGCGGGCGGGCGCTGAACGCGGCCGAGGCGCACCTGGAGCGCGCCCGCTCCGGCGACGACGACCCGGAGTGGATCGACTTCTTCACCTGGGACCGGCTGTGCGCCGACGGCGCCGAGTGTTACCGCGACCTCGGCGTGCCCGAGCGCACCCGGCACTTCACCGTGCAGGCGCTGGCCGGGCTGCGCGGCGAGGCGTACCAGCGCTCGCACGGGTTGCGGCTCGCGGTGGGCGCCCAGGCCGAGTTGCGCGCGGGCGAGGTCGAGGCGGCGTGCGCGGCGGGCCGGCAGGCGCTGGAGATCGCCGACCGCGTGCACTCGTCCCGCAACGCGGCCTACCTCAACAACCTGCTGGTCGGCCTCAAGCCCTACGCCGACGTCCGAGCGGTCAAGGACTTCACCGACCGCGCGCGCTTGGTCGCCGGCATCACGGCCTGACCCGACGGTGGCGGATCCGGTCCCAAAAAACGCCGCAGGCCCGACATTTTCATGTCGGGCCTGCGATCCAAGTAGCGGGGACAGGATTTGAACCTGCGACCTCTGGGTTATGAGCCCAGCGAGCTACCGAGCTGCTCCACCCCGCGTCGGTGAACCCAACTGTACGCCATCGCGGACGCGCCCGTGACCAATATCCGCGCCGTCCGGCCCGGCCGGCCGCGCACGGCCGGTGCCGAGCACCGACTCCCTTGCGGGAAAAGGCCGTTCCCGCCCGATTCGACCCGGTGGCAATCGGCGACGGGCACGATATGGTTCCGGGCCGTAGAAGGCGGGTCGCCTACCGGGGGCGGGCCGATGTGCGCCGGCGACAGCCGCGGCAGCGGCGGAGCGGGGTGTGTCCCGAGATGACCGAGAGATCCGGTTGCCCGTACGTGGCCCTGTCCGGCCCACGCTTCGAGACCGACCCGGCCGGGCTGTACCGCGAGTTGCGCGAACAACACGGCGCGGTGGCACCGGTCGTGCTGGAGGGCGGCGTGCGGGCGTGGCTGGTCCTGGGCTACGCCGAGGCGCTGGCCGTGCTGCGCGACCCGGAGCTGTTCTCGCACGACTCGCGGTTGTGGCGCGACCGGATCAAGGGCCTGGTCCCGGCCGACTGGCCGCTCGCGTCGATGGTCGAGTATCGCCCGTCGATTCTGTGCACCGACGGGGCCGAGCACCGCCGGCACAGCACGGCCGTCGCGCACAGCCTCGGCCGCATCGACCGGCGGGCCTTTCGCGGCGAGATCGAGCACATGGCCGACTCGCTGATCGACACGTTCGTCGCCCGGGGCGAGGCCGATCTGCTCACGGAGTACGCGCAGCGGTTGCCGCTGCTGGCGATGGGCCGGTTGATCGGCCTGTCCGCCCTGGAGGGGCCGCACCTGGTCCGGGTGATCAACGGACTCTTCGACGGCGGCCCGGACGCTCCCGAACATCAGCGGGTCCTGCTGCGCATGCTGACCGACCTCGTCGAGGCCAGGCGCGTCACGCCGGGCGCGGACATCGCGTCCTGGCTGATCGAGCACCCCTCCGGGCTGAGCGACGCCGAGGTGATCGAGGACCTGCTCGTGATCACCCCGACCGAGCCCACCGTCAACTGGATCGGCAACGCGCTGCGCATCCTGCTCACCGACCACACGCTGCACGCGTCCCTCACCGGCGGCCGGCGGACCACCGACGAGGCGCTCGACGAGGTGTTGTGGCTGGACCCGCCGATGCAGAACGTGGCGGGCCGCTGGGCCACCGAGGACACCCTGCTCGGCCGCACCGCCATCCGCGCCGGCGACTTCCTGGTCCTGGGCCTGGCGGGCGCCAACGCCGACCCCGCCGTGCGTCCGCCCGGCACCGAGCTGACCGGCAACCGGGCCCACCTGGCCTGGGGCGGCGGCCCGCACACGTGCCCGTTCCAGGGGCCCGCGCGGCTGATCGCGCAGACCGCGGTGGACACCCTGCTGGACCGGCTGCCCGACATCCGCCTGGCCGTCCCGCCGCGCAAGCTGACCTGGCAGGCCTCCCCGTGGATCCGCGGCCTGACCGAGTTGCCGGTCGTCTTCACCCCGGATCAGCCCGTACACGGCGGCACCCCCTGGCCGGAGCCGGCCGCCGCCACGCCGGCCAGGCTCGACCCGCCGCCCCCGGCCCCGGCCGAGCCGACCCCCCAGCCCGCCGCACCCGTGGACCCGCCCCCGACCGCCCCGACCACCTCCACCGCGTGGTGGAGCCCGTCCCGCTGGCTCCGCAACCGCTGACCCCACCCCGCGCCCACCCCCGAGTCCCCACATCCGCCCCGTCCGCCGGCCGGCGACCGTCTAGGGTCGAAGGCCGGAGGTGTGCTGATGACGTTGACCTATGACGTGGTGGTGATCGGCGGCGGCATCGTCGGGCTCGCCACCGCCTACGCGCTCACCGAACAGGACCCGGGGCGCACCGTCGCGGTCGTCGAGAAGGAGACCTCGTGGGCGGCCCACCAAACGGGCCGCAACTCGGGCGTGATCCACTCCGGCCTGTACTACCGCCCCGGCAGCCTCAAGGCCCGCTTCGCCGTCGAGGGCGCCCGGCGGATGGTCGACTTCTGCATCCGGCACAGCATCGCGCACGACGTCCCGGGCAAGCTCGTGGTCGCCACGAGCGTGCATGAACTCCCGCGCCTGCGCACCCTGTTCGAGCGCGGCCTGGCCAACGGCGTGCCGGTCGCCGAGCTGACCACCGAGCAGGTCCGCGAACACGAACCGCACGTGTTGTCCGTCGGCGGCCTGCACGTGGCCTCCACCGGCATCGTCGACTACTTCGACGTGTGCCGAACCCTGGTCCGCCTGCTGCACGAACGCGGCGTCTCGCTGCGCACCGGCGCGGAGGTGGTCGACCTCGCCGTACACGCCGACGAGGTGGTCGTGCAGACCCGCCTCGGCGAGCTGCGCGGCCGGGTCCTGGTCAACTGCGCGGGGCTGTACAGCGACCGGATCGCCGCACTCGCCGGCGACCCGCCGCCGGTCCGGATCGTGCCCTTCCGCGGCGAATACCACGAACTGGTGCCCTCCCGGCGCGGCCTGGTGCGCGGCCTGGTCTATCCCGTGCCCGATCCCGCCTTCCCGTTCCTGGGCGTACACCTGACCCGGGGCATCCACGGCGACGTGCACGTCGGGCCGAACGCGGTCCTGGCACTGCGCCGCGAGGGCTACTCGTGGGCCCGGATCGCGCCGGGCGAGCTGGCCGCGACGCTCGCCTACCCGGGCATGTGGCACATCGCCCGCCGGCACTGGCGCTACGGCGCGGGCGAGTTGCTGCGCTCGGTGGCCAAGCCGGCGATGGTGCGCGAGGTACAGCGGCTGCTGCCCGAGGTGACCTCGGCCGACCTGGTCCGGGCGCCCGCCGGGGTGCGCGCCCAGGCGGTGCGGCCCGACGGCGAGCTGGTCGACGACTTCCTGATCACCGGCGGCCGGCGCACGGTCCACGTGCTGAACGCGCCCTCCCCGGCGGCCACCGCCTCGTTGCCGATCGGCGACGAGATCGCGAAGCGTGTCGCGGAACGGCTGGGCGAACTCGCCAAACCGTAGTCGCCCGTGGATCATGGTCGCCGGCCTGCCGATCGGGGGAACCGCCTTGGCCGTGAGACCCGTAGTCCTGCGCGCACTGCTCGCGGGCGTCGTACTGCTGTTGTGCGCACCGCTGTTCGGCGGCGCGACACCGGCCCGCGCGGACACCCCGGGGGCGCGGTTGACCGTCTCCCCCGGCGGGCCGCTGCGGCCGGGCGACGTGGTGACGATCCGGGGCACCGGCCACACCGGCTGCCCCACCGGGCGGATCGACCTGATCGGTTTCGACGCGCGGCTGCGCACGAACGTCGAGGGCGCCGACCGCCTGATCGCGGCGGACGTACCGCTGGATCCCGACCACGGCTTCACCGTGCGCTTCACCCTCGACCCGCCGGTCTACCTCGGCAACCAGGGCTTCCGGACGTTGTGCACGAACCGGGGCGCGGAGCCGTTCGCCCCGCCGCTGGCACAGACCACGTTCGAGTATCCCGCGAGCGAGCAGGGCAACCCGAACGGCTTCCCCGCGCCGGGTCCGCCGCCCGCGAACCTGGCGAGCCGGCGCCTGGTGGTCGAACCGGCCGACGCCGGGCCCGACCGGCTGGTCACCGTCTGGACCGACCTGCGCTGCGGCGCGGCCACCGCCGACCACAACGGCGCACTCCGGTGGGACGGCCGCTTCGTCACCACGTTCTACGCCCCCGCCGAGCCGACCGAGACCCGGGCACTGCGGGTGCACCTCCCGCAAACGCCCACCCGGGGCACCCATCGGCTCTCGGTGGCCTGCCTCTCCGACGACGCCCGGTTCGGCGTGGTGGACGCCGGCGTGACGCTCGACGCCCAAGTGGCCTTCGCCCCGGCCACGTTCACCCTGTCCGCCCCGAGCGCCGGTGGCGACCGGATCCGGGCGAGCGGGGCCGGGTTCACCGGCTGCGCCGCCCCGATCGACGGCGCGCCGGCGGAGGTGGCGCTGCGGCGCGGCGACCGGGTCGTGGCCCGGGTGCCGGTCGGCGCCGACGGGCGGATCGACGCCGAGCTGACCCTGCCCGCCGACCTCCCGGAGGGGCCGACCGAACTGACGGCCGGCTGCGCCGCCGAACGGCTGGACGGCACGGTGCGCTTCGCGTTCACCGTGCCCCCGGGCACCCGCGCGGCGGATGCCCTCGCGCCACGCCCCGCCGACCGCGCCGACTCCGCCCTCGACCTGCCCTCCCCCGGCGACCTGCTCGACCACCCCGGCCCGCTGGTGGTGGCCGGCGCCGGCACCGCGCTCGCCCTGCCGCTGGTGGGCTTCGCCGCCGAACTCTTCAACAAGACGGTCGAGGAGAACCGGGTGCGGATCCGGCGCCGACTGCGGCCGGGGGCGGCGCGACCGCGCTCGATGCCGCGTGCGCCCCGACTCCAGGTGCTCGTCTTCCTCGTGTTGTCCGCGCTGTGCACGGTCGCGGTCGAGCCGACGATCGGCTTCGACCGGGCCACGTACGCGCTGGCGCTGTCCATGCTGATCGCCGTCCCGCTGACCGTGCTCGCCTACTCGGGGCCGGCCGAGCTGTACCGTCGCCGGCTCTCCCGTATCCGCGCCTTCCCGCAGCTGATCCCCGGCGCGCTGGTGGTCGCGGTGCTGCTCGGAGTGGTGTCGCGGACCGCGCATCTGGTGCCGGGTTACGTGTACGGCCTGTTCCTGGCCTTCACCCACGCCGGGCTGCGGCAACTGCCCGCGCGCGAGGAGGGTCGGGCCACCGCGCTCGGCGCGTGGGCACTGGCCGGCCTCGGTGCGGCGGCGTGGGTGGGGCGGATCCCGGTCGAGCGGGTGCTGGCCGGCGACGACTCCCCGGCCTTCGGCTGGGTGCTGACGGAGAACGTGCTCACCCAGATCTACATCGCCGCGATGATCGGCCTGGTCTTCGGCCTGCTGCCGATCACCTGGCTGGACGGGCAGTTGATCTGGCGGTGGAATCGGTGGGCCTGGGCGGCGGTGTACGCGGTCGCGGTGTTCCTGTTCCTGCTCACCCTGCTCGACCCGACCGGGGTCACCACCGGCGCGACGCGGCAGATGTGGACGCGGGCGGTGTGGGTGTTCGGCGCGTTCTGCATCGTCTCGGTCGGCTTCTGGGCGGTGTTCCGGCTGCGCCCGGCGCCGCCGCCCGGACCGCCGGGGCCGTGGGGGACGCAGTCGGGGCCGTGGGGGGCGCAGTCGGGCTCGGGAGCGCCCGGGCCGGTTTCCGGAGCGCCCGGGCCGGCAGCCGCTCCGGGGTCGGGTCTACCCCGGCCGGCGACCGCCCCGCCGCCCATGCCGACCGTGCCGCCGACCATCGGCCGCTCGTCCCCGCCACCGCCGAATCCCGGTCTGTAAAATCCTGGTCTTATGTCCCCTCTTCCCATAACCCCTCTGCCCGGCGCCTCGACCGTCCCGGACGTCGCGTCGATCGATCCGGCGGAGCGCCACATGGCGACGGTGCGCAGCTTCACCCCGCGTCGCGGCCGGGTCACCCTCGCCCAGCGGGACGCGCTGGACCGGCTGTGGGCGCGGTGGGGCTTCGACGTCGCGGACCGCCGGCTCGACCTCGGCGAGCTGTTCGGCGACGACCGACCGGTCGTGCTGGAGGTCGGCTTCGGGATGGGCGAGACCACGGCGGCGATGGCCGAGGCCGATCCGGACACCAACGTGCTGGCGATCGACGTGCACACCCCGGGACAGGGCAGCCTGCTGCACGACGCCGAGCGCCGCGGGCTGACGAACATACGGGTCGCCAACGGCGATGCCATCGAACTGCTCCGGGACATGTTGCCGCCCGCCTGCCTGGCTGGCATCCGGATCTTCTTCTCCGACCCGTGGCCCAAGACCCGCCACCACAAGCGGCGGCTGATCCAGCCCTCGTTCGCGGCGCTGGCCGCCTCCCGGCTGGTCCCGGGCGGGATCCTGCACTGCGCCACCGACTGGGCGCCCTACGCGGAATGGATGCTCGACGTGCTCACCGCCGAGCCCGAACTGGTCAACACCGTCGAGGGATACGCGCCCAGACCGCAGTGGCGGCCGGTCACCCGCTTCGAGCAGCAGGGGCTGGCCAAGGGCCATCGCGTCGCGGATCTGCTCTTCCGCCGGCGCTGAGCCGAGGATCGGTTTTCCCGGGTCCGCGCGTGCGCGGCCGGTGGCGGGCCGATCCGGGCAGGGTCACCCATACCGACCACGTCACAGCCGACCGAGAGAGGCGCGCCGCAGCCCCGCGCGGCGTTATCGTCACCCCATATGGACGCATCGCAAGGACCCGACACGCCGGCCGGTCCCGTCCCCGCGGACCCCGCCGCGTACGAGTTCGCCCTGTACGAACCCGGACCCGCGGAGAAGTCGTGGCCGCGCCGGCTCGTGGCGAACCAGACCGCGCGAATAACCGCGCTCGTCCTGGCGTTGCTCGGCTGCGCGATCACCATCGCGGTGATGCTCGGCGACACCATCGGCGCCCAGGGCCTCCTGGTCGGCGCGTTGTTGGCGCTGGTGCCCACCCCGCTGGTGGTGAGCGCGATCGTGTGGCTGGGTCGGGTCCGGCCGCTGCCCTGGAAGAGCCTGGTCTTCGCGTTCGCGTGGGGCTCGTGCGCGGGCGCCCTGGTCGCGCTGCTGGCGAACAGTTGGTCGTTCGACAAGCTGATGGACCTCAAGGGCCAGGAGGACGCCGAACTGCTCGGGCTGACCATCGTGGCGCCGGTGGTCGAGGAGTGCGTCAAGGGGCTCGCGGTCGTGCTCCTGTTCGTGACCGTACGGCGGGAGTTCCGCGGCGTGCTGGACGGACTGATCCCGGCCGCGATCAGCGCCGCGGGCTTCGCGTTCACCGAGAACGTCCTCTATTTCGGCCGCGAGTTCGCGGCGAGCGAGGACAACGGCGACGGCCTGGGCACCACGTGGGGCGTATTCATCGCCCGGGGCATCATGTCGCCGTTCGCGCATCCGCTGTTCACGTCGATGATCGGGCTCGGCTTCGGCCTGGCGGTCCTGGCCCGCTCGCGGCCCGCGCGGATCCTGCTCCCGCTCGCCGGGTACGTGTGCGCGGTCGGGCTGCACGCGTCCTGGAACGGCTCGGCCACCCAGGGACTGGCGTTCCTCGGGGTGTACTTCCTGGTGATGATGCCGATCCTCGGCGCGCTGATCTGGTACACGGTGGTCGTGCGGCGGGACCAGTTGCGGGCCGTCGAGGACGAGTTGCCGGGCTATGTCGCGGCGGGCTGGTTCCGGCCGCACGAGCCGCTGCTGCTGTCCTCGATGGCGGACCGCTCGCGCGCGCTGCGCACCGCGCGGACCACGCTGGGGCCGGAGGGCGTCGCGCGACTGCGCGCCTATCAGGCGGATGCCACGCTGCTCGCCGAGTTGCGGCGGCGCGCGGGTCGGTCGCGGCGCGGTCCGGCGCCGGAGTACCCGGGGCAGGAACGGGAGTTGCTGGATCGGGTGTGGGCGGCCAAGCCGGCCGTCGCGCGGGTGATCGACCACACGATGCCGTCGCCGAGGTGGCGCTACGTCAAGCCGCCGCCGGGGATGCCGCCGTGGGGGCCGCCCGGGGGGATGCCCTACGGCGCCGGCGCGCCGGGCGGTTGGGGCGCGCCGGCGTGGGGTGCGCCGGGGACGATGCCGTACGGGACGCAGCCGGGGGCGGCACCCTACGGCCCGCCGACCGGCATGGCACCCTACGGAGCCCCGTCCGGCATGTCTGCCTACGGAGCCCCGCCCGGTGTCGCCCCGTACGGCCCGCCGCCCGGTGTGAATCCCTTCGGCGCGCCGCCGCCCGGGTGGGTACCGCCGGCCCGGCATCCCGCCGCGCATCCCGCGTGGGGTCCCGTACCGCCGAGCGGCCCGCCGCCGTGGGGCCCGCCCCGGCACGCGGCCAACGGCGCCCGGGCCGACCTTCCCGCGCAGTCGACCGCGCCGTGGGGCGCGCCCCCGGCGCAGGTGAACGGCGGCGTCCCCGCCCCGGCCGAACCGCTGGGCCCACCGGCCTGGTACGCCCGCCCCGGCGATTCCCCGAAGCCGCCCGCCGACCCCACCCCGCCGGCGGGAGGCGCCTAGGCCCTGTCCGATATGGCCCGGCCCCCGCGACCCGCAGCCGTAATCGGGCCGGGCCGACCCCCGTGCGACCATGACCGGGTGCATATCTCGACCACCTACATCCCCACCGAGGCCGACATCGCGGAGGGCGTGCTCGCCTTCCGCCGCGGCCTCTTTCGCGGACTGCTCGGCGCCGGGGCGGTGCTCTCGGCCCTCGGGGTGGTGCTGGTGACCCGGGCCCTGCTGAGCGGCACCACGGTGTTGTGGCCGTCGGCCTTCGTGGGCTTCGGCGTCGCGATGTTGGCGCTGCGGTTCTGGGCGCCGATCCAGGCCGCCCGGCAGAACAAGCACATGCACGGCGTGCCCTGCGAGGTCACGCTGACCGACGAGGAATTCGTCACCACGCTCGGCGGCACCCGCAGCGAGACGCCGTGGAGCACCTTCCGCAAGATCCGCCGCGTGGACACCCAGTGGATCTTCGAGTTCGGTCCCACCCAGGCGGTGACCATTCCGAGGCGGGTCTTTACCGACGCGGAAAACCTCGAACTGGAGACGTTTATCCACAGCCGGGGCCGGGCAGCGCGCTGATCTTCCACAAGGAAGATCCACATCCTGTGGAAAACCTGTGCGCAAAGGCATTCGGCGCACCGAAGCCGCTCGAAATGGCAAGAAACAATGCCGATTCGACCTGATCGGGCGCGTTTATCCGGTTGCGTGCACACCAATGGCTTTCGTCCATCGGGCATTTCCCACATCAACCACAAAGGCGACCTCTCGCGAGGCCGCCTTCGGGTCCTGCCGGTGGGCTGTCAGCGGCTGCCGACCGCCTCGGCCACGCGCGTGGGGACGACGGTCGCACCCTCGGTGGCCTTCACGATCGTCGTGCCCTCGACCCGCTCCGCCTGCTCGGTCGGGTCCGCCTGCTCGGCCTGCTCCGGCACCGGCACCTCCCGCAGCAGCCAGGTCGCGCCGAGTGCCGCCAGCGTCAGCAGCACCGCGCCGCCGAGGGTGGCGTACTGCATACCGTGCGTGAAGGCGTCCCGCGCGGTGTCGAGCAGGTGCTCCCCCGCCCCGCCGGAGACCCGCCCGGCGGTCGCGCTCGCCGCCGCCAGCGTGTCGTTCGCCGCGTGTACCGCGTCGGCCGGCACCCCGTCGAACGTCGCGTCGCGCATGTCCCGCCCGTACACCGCGTCGGCGACGCTGCCCAGGACCGCGATGCCCAGCGCCCCGCCCAACTCGCTGCCGGTCTCCGAGGTGGCCCCCGCCGCACCGGCCTGCTCCGGCGGCGCCGAGGTCAGCACCATCTCGGCGGTCAACGTGGTCGCGATCAGCACCCCGGCGGCGACCAGACCCGCGCCGACCAGGACCACGACCAACGGCGTACCCGGACGGGCCTGGCTCATCACCACGAAGCCGGCCACCGACAGGAGCAGGCCACCGCAGATCAGGAACCCGGGCCGCACCTTCTTGGCCAGGATCCCGGAGACGGTGAGCGCCACCGTGATCCCGGGCATCACCGTGAGCGACCACAGCGCCGCCGTCAACGGCCGCATGCCGAGCACGAGTTGCATGTACTGGGTGTTGAACAGGGCCGAACCCATCAGCGCCACGGCGGCGATCACGTTGACCGCGATCGAGGCGCTGAACGCCCGGTTGCGGAACAGCGCGAGGTCGATCAGCGGGTCGGCGACGGTGCGCTGCCGGCGCACGAAGAGGTATCCGACGACCAGCCCGACCACGATGCTCGCCAAGTACAGCGGCGTCACACCCTCGGCCGCCGTCTCCTTGATCCCGTAGATCACCGCGAGCACCGACACCAGCGAAAGCCCGGCACCGACCAGGTCGAGCCGACCGGCCGCGGCGTCCTTGAACTCCGGGAGCAGGAACGGACCGACCGCGAGCAGCAGCACCATCGCCGGCACGTTGAGCAGGAACGCCGAGCCCCACCAGAAGTGGTCGAGCAGCAGGCCGCCGGCCACCGGACCCAACGTGGCGCCCGCGGTCAGCGCGGCGGTCCAGATCGCGATCGCGGTCCGCCGCTGGGCCGGGTCGTGGAAGAGGTTGCGGATCAGCGCCAGCGTGGAGGGCATCAGCGTCGCACCGGCCACACCGAGCAGCGCCCGGGTGGCGATCAGCATCTCGGGGCTGTTCGCGAAGGCCGCGGCCACCGAGGCGGTGCCGAACGCCGCCGCGCCGATCAGCAGCAGTCGGCGGCGGCCGATCCGGTCGCCGAGCGCGCCCATCGTGATCAGCAGACCGGCCAGCAGAAAGCCGTAGATGTCCATCATCCAGAGCTGCTGCGGAGCGGTCGGCTCCAGGTCCTCGCTGATGAACGGAAGCGCGAAGTACAGCACGCCCATGTCCATCGACACGAGCAGGAGCGGGAGGAGCAGGACCGTCAGGGCGATCCATTCCTTACGGCCGGCCTTGGCTGCGGTGGAGGTCATGACAGGAACAGTACAAGCGTCTAAGACACTTGTCTATGACGCTTGTATAAAAAGCTGTCGGCCGGCTTCCGAGGGGTTCCCGCCCCGCCCGCAGCGGGTACCCGGATGCCGTGCGGGGGCACCGACTCCACTCCCGAACGAAGGACGGCGACATGAGTGACGAGCGCATTCCCGTGGACGAGATCCCGGAGGGCGACCGACCGAGGATGGACCTGCGCAGCGGCGCCGAGACCCCTGTGGACCCCGAGGACCTCGTCCTGGCGGAGGGCAAGGACCTGACCGAGAAAAACATCGAAGAGGCCCGCCGCAGGCTCGCCGAACTGGGCCCGGCCGCAGTAGAACGCGTAGTCCCCTAAGCCCGACCCCCGCAGCCCACAACCGAAACTTCAGTCGTGTTGGGCCGCAAGGCGCCGTTCCGGACGCGTCAGCGTCCGGAACGGCGCCTTGGACGCATTTCGACCGGGCGGACCTGATACACACCCCGGTCCCGGTCCCGCTGCTCCTCGGCTACCTGGAGCGCGATCAGGATCTCCAGCGCGCTCCAGGCCATGCCGAGCATGCCGAGCCCGACGAAGAGCATCGCCCACACCCAGAACCAGGTGTGCGCCCAGACGCCGAGCAGCGCGACCATCGCCGCGACGATGGTCAGGGCCAGCAGTACGCCGGTGCGCGCGGCGGCGTTTCTCGCGCCGTCCGGAAGCCTGGCCATGGCCGGTCCTTCCTTCCGCCGAGTGTCCGCTCGATCCTCGCCTGCCCCCTGTGCGGCGAACGGAACCCGCTCAGGCGTCTTCGTCCGGGAATCGATGGAACTCCCGCCAGGTCTCCCAGATTCCCGGCACGGTACCCGAACCGTAGGAGCGCTCCGGCCAGTTGGCCGGCGGCAGTCCGGCGGGGTTGGCGCCGACGTTGGCGCCGTACCAGAGGTCGTGCCGACGGCGCGCGAAGTACCACGTGCCGTCCCGGCGTTCGTACACGTCGCGGTACAGGATCGCCTGGTGCAGCCAGCGCGGCCCCTCCTGGATCTCCCCCTTGCAGTACACGTGTCCGGTCGCGTGGTCCGCGTCGAGGAGATCGATCACGTGGGTGCCCACGTTGAGGATGGTCACCCCCAGGGGCGCGAGTTGGGTCGCGAACGACGCGCGCAGCGCCGCGCGTCCGCTCTCCTCCCGGGTCACGCGCACGTCCGGCACGAACAACGCGCACAGTGCGTCCAGGTCCCGGCTGTCCAGGGCCAGCGCGTAGCGGGCGGCCAGTTGACGGATCTGTTCGTAGGCGAGGAGCCGTTGTACGTCGTCCATGGACCGACACCCTGTCAGGCGGACACGCGGGCGATCTGCTGCGGGTTGTACACGACCTCGACGTAGGACCAGCGGCCCTCGCCCGCGTAGTGCAGCACCACGTTGACGTCCAGACCGACGTCGGCTCCCTCGGCGCGGAGCAGGACGGCGGCCCGGTTCCCGTCGACGAGGCGCAACACGACGCGGTAGCCGATGAACGGCGAGCGGCGCACGCCGTCCAGGATGTACGCGTGCAGCGCGTGCCGGCCCTCGACGAAGCCGACCACGTGATCGCGTACCCGCACCTCGTCGGTGAACAGCGCCGCGACCGGCGCCCAGTCGCCGTGGGCGGGGGCCGCGGCAAGTCGGCCGGCGAAGTCGGCGAGGGCCCGCTCCACCTCGGCCCGCTCGGCGGCGCGGGGCATCGGCTCGGGTGCCCAGCCGACGATGCCGCGCAACTCGCCGCCGTCGGCCCCGGCGACCGCGCCGCCCGCGGCCCGCCAGCGCGCGATCATCGCGTCGGCGTCGTCGCCGTTGTGGAACTCGCCCACCGTCTCGAAACGATCGCCGATCCGACGCAGGATCTCCGTCCCGGGCAGTGTGTAGCGGGTGGTGCCGCCGGTGGGGTCGGGCAGGTTGTGCCAGACGTAGCGGCAGACCAGGTCGCCGTCGATCATCGTCCACTCGGTGAACCGGGACACCTCGGGAACCGGGTCGGCACCGCCGATCCGCCGGCTCCGCGCGAGTGCCGCCGCCATCCTGTCCCGGCTGCCGCCCATCGTGCCTCCCCGCAGTCGTCCGGCGAACCCGGCCGCGCGCAAGGATCCGGGCGCAGGTCGCCTCCGGTCCGCGTGATCCTGCCCGCGCCCCGTCGCGAAGTCCAGCCCCGACACGATCGTCGGAACGGAACCGTCGCCGGCTGGTATACGTATTACCGGTCGCAACCAGCCGGCCGGGCTCCGACGCGAGCACGAGACGAAGAAGAAGCGGAGGGGACGCGAGTGATCCGGTACCGGGTCCGGGTGGACTTCTACCAGGACGTCCCGCCGGACCGGCCCCCGACGGGGTACGTGGGCTCGTTGCTCTCGGGCGACTTCGCGGGACCCGCGCTGCCGCGCGGCGGCGACTCCATCTCGGCGATCCCGCTGGGCGGTGCGCACATAGGGCCGTGGACCGGCGGTCCCTACATGATGGTTCACCGGGTCGAGCACCACCCGGTCCCCGTCGACGGCGAGGGACACATAGTGGAGTGGTGGGAGCAGTACCCCCAGCCCTCCGTGCACGTGGTCGTCAACGCCGAGTGGCCGGACACCGAGGAGTCCGAGCACGAGTTGATGAACCTGTACGAGGAGCAGAGCTGGAGCTCGTTCCCGGCGGGACCGGAGAACCCGTTCCTGCCGGTGGCGGCGGCGGCCGACTTCTGAGTCCCGGTGCCCCGGACCGGTTCCACCCGTGACGCGGCGGGCTATCCCTTGGGCTTCTTGTAGCCCGCCGTGTCCACCGATGCCAGGATCTTGTTCAGGTCGGCGTCGTATTCGCGGGACAGGCCCGCCGTGGAGAACGAGATCATCGACTGCGGCAGCCACCACAGTTGCGGCTGGAACGAGTCGCCGCTCTTGCAGGTCACGCTGTACGACGCGTAGTCGTACTTGAGGCTGACCTTGCTCGGCTCGGCGAGCTTCTTGCCCTCCGACTTGCTGGTCGGCGCCGCGGTGTCCTCGGGCTTGGTCACACAGGTCGGCGCGGTACCCAGGGTCCAGCCCGCCGGATCCTTGAAGTCCACCTTGCGCTGATCGTTCTTGCCCACCCAGATCCGCAGCCCGGCGCGCTCGCAGGTGGTGCGCTGAGCGGCGGGCGTGGCGGTCGGCAGCACGCACACCTCGGTGTCGCTGACCTCCTTGAGCTCCCACGTGCTGGGCACCGCGAACTTCACGCCCTTGATGTCCTGGGTGAAGCCGCCCGGTTTGCCGGTGAGTTTCGGCGGTTGCACGACGGCGCTGTTGGTGTTCTTCCCCGCCTCGGGCTTGTCGTCGCCGCCCCCGCGCAGCGCGACCACCGCGCCCGCGCTGATCGCCACCACCGCCACCGCGCCGCCGATCATGATCGCCAGGCGTTTGCGGCCCGGGCGACCGCCGCCGGCGCCGCCCTGCTGCCGGGTCGCGGCCCGACCGGTCGGCGGCGGCGGCGTGTGTCCGCCGTGGGTGGCCGGGGGTGGGGTGAACGTGCCGGAGGCGGGCGGCTGGTGGTGACCGGCCGGATAACCCTGGCCGGTGCCGCCGTACTGCCCGGAGTGCGCCCCGTACGCGCCGGACTGCGCGGCGGGGACACCGTGCGTCCCGGAGGGCGCCCCGTACGCCCCCGACTGCGCCGCGGGCGCGCCGTGCGTCCCGGAGGAGTCGCGGTACAGCGGCGGTTGGGTCGGCGAGGCGCCGTAGGGGTCGTGCGTGGGGGTGTTGTACGCGGCCGGCGGCGGGGTTTGCGGCGGTACGACCGGCGCGCCGAACGCGGCGGTGCCGCCGGAGCGCGCGGGCCCGCGCGGCGCCTCGTACACGCGCGGCGGCGGGGTCTGCGGCACCTGCTGCTGCGACTGCTGCTGCACCTGCCACGGGCCGCCGGAGGCCGGCGTGGTCCACAACTGGCCGATCAGCGACGTCGCGTCGGCGACCGGGTCGAGCGAGGGCGCCGCGCCGGTGCCGAGCGCGCCGCGCCACACGTGGGTGACCGAGGCCAGCAACTCCCGGGCCTGCGGCCGGTAGTGCGGCTCCTTGTCGCCCGCGCGCTTGACGATCAACCGCAATACGTCCGGTACGCCGGAAAGGTCGGCCTCCTCCTGGAGCACCCGCAGCGCGACGACCTCGGGCGCGCCCGTACCGAACGGGATCACCCCGGTGGCCGCGTAGGTGACCAGCATCGCCCACGCGTACACGTCGGCGGCCGGCGTGCTGTCGTGGCCCTTGAAGCGTTCCGGGCTCATCCACGCCGGCGAGCCGATCATCATGCCGGTGCGGGTCAGCCCGCTGTCCTCCATCGACCGCGCGATGCCCAGGTCGAGCACGCGCGGTCCGGCGGGCGAGCAGATGATGTTCTGCGGCTTGAGGTCGCGGTGGATCACATCGGCGTCGTGCAGCGCGACCAGCGCCTCGGCGAGCCCGGCCGCGAGGCCCATCAGCTCGTCGCCGCGCATCGGACCGCCCTGATTCACCCGTTTGTCCAGGGTCGGCCCCGGCACGTACTCGGTGGCGAACCACGGTGTCTCGGCGTCGACATCCGCGTCGAGCACGGGTGTGGTGCACGTGCCCTTGATCGCGCGCAGCAGGTTGACCTCGCGCGTGAACCTGGCCCGGAACTCGGGGTCGTCGGCGTACTGCGCGTGCACCACCTTGACCGCGACGCGGCGCTCCAGGCTGTCCAGCCCCGCGTAGACCGCGCCCATTCCACCCGCACCCAGTCGACCCGTGATCCGGAACGGTCCGATGTGCTGCGGATCGCCCGGACGCAATTGACGTATCTCGGCGCCGCCGTCGGCCGTCATGGACGTGCCTCCCGTGTTGGTTCGCCGGCCCGCCGCTGCGGCCGTACCGGGATGGAATCCTCTCATCCGGTCTTGTGACCTCCCCAGGGCACCGGCTGGTTCCCCGTTCGGGGGAAAAGGCTCGCCTTACCCGTGGGTGGGCGTGATAGGCCAACGGGTGCGCCGGGTGTGGCAACACCGCGGCGTGCGGCGAGCGTTGCCACACCGCACCGGTTGGCAGGCATCCGCCGGATCGCACCGCTTCCACGACGAAGGGCCGGACATGAGGATCGTCGTCGACTTCGACAAGTGCAAGAGCAACGCGCTGTGCATGGCCGAGGCACCCGAGGTGTTCGAGGTACGGGAGGACAACTTCCTCTACATCCTGAACGAGAATCCGAGCGAGGAGTTGCGGCCGCAGGTGGAAGAGGCGATCCGGGTCTGTCCGACCCGGGCCATCTCGATCCTGGATTGAGCCGGCGCGGCCCGGGGCGGGAGTTGCCCGCCCCGGGCCGATCGCGGCTCAGGAGGGGTCGTTCGGGCGGTCCGGGGCGGCGCCTCGGCTCGACTGCCAACGGTCGCGGGCGTTGCGGGCCATCGTGCTGGACGCGCCCCGGGCACCCTGCACCACCGCCGCCGAAGCGTTGCGGGTGACCGACCAACCCCGGGCGAGCAGCTTGACGTTGACGACCACGGTGCCGGCGGTACGGTCGTGCCAGGTGCGCCGGCGCGGGCCGAGCACGGCCAGCGGGTCCAGGAAGCCGACCAGGGCGAGCAGGGCGAACAATCCGGCCGTGCCCCACTGGCGGAGCGCCACCTCGTACCAGGTGAGCAGGAGCGCGGCCCACGGCACCACCACCGCCACCAGCGTGCGCCGAGCCGCCCGCCAGGCGCCGACCGGCACCCGGCCGCGAACGGCCTGTGCCGATGTGCCCGCCGGGACCACCTTCGCGCCGACCATGATCTTGCCCAGCGTGCGGCCGAACCTGGCGTGCATGTACCAGTCGTAGAGCGCGGGCACCAGGAGATGGGCGAGGACCAGCAGAAGCAGCAGCGTCTTGGTGGTCGACCACAGCCCGTCGACCGCCTCCAGCGGCGCCCGTTGCGCCTCGCCGGCGCGCCCGAACACCACGTCCAGGAAGGAGTCGCGGACCACCTTGGTGGGCAGGTCGGCGGCCTTGCCCTGGATGTAGTGGTAGGCCAGGAACCACAGCGGCAGCACCAGGGCGGTGGTGAGCAGGTAGTCCACGGTGCGGGCGATCAGCCGCATGGTCCGGGAGGCGAGCGGCAGTTCGCCGGGCGCCGCGGGCTCGACGCCCGTCGCGGGGTAGGACTGCGGGGGTACCGGTGCGGAGTAGGACGGGGCGGGGGCGGGGTAGGACGGGGCGGGCGCGGAGTAGGACTGCGGGGGTGCCGGCGGGTGGGCGGGGCCGGGCGGTTGCGCCTGGTCCGGGATCGGGCCCGGTGCGGTGACGGGTGCTTGGTGCCAGGACAGGTGTGGATCACCGTCGACGGAAGGTTGGTCCCCGTACGGCGACCCCGGCCCGCGTGGCGGCTGAGGAATCGTCATGACCGGGACGGTATCGCGCAGATCGTCCCTTCCGCCGGGTCGTGGGGGGAGTCGGGGGCACGCGGCGCGCGGAACGGCCGGATCGCGCCGGGTCCGAGTGCCGTCGAATCGCGTGCAGTTGCCCCGAGTGCCGTTGGGCCGATCGGGCGATCCGGGTGCTCAGCCCTTGAGTTCGCCCAGTGTCACTTCGACCGTGGCCTTGTTGCCATTGCTGCCGCGCAGCAGGTTCACCTTGACCCTGTCCCCCGGCTGCTTGCCACCCAGCACCTCGGACAACGTCGAGACGTCGGTGACCGCCTGGTCGTCGATCGTGGTGATCACGTCGCCGACCTGGATGCCGGCGGCCTTCGCGGCGCCGCCGTCCTGGACCGAGACCACGCCGACGCCCGCGGCCCGGCCGTTCGGGCCGGCCACCGTGCGGACGGTGACGCCGAGGGCGGCCTTGCCGGAGTTGTCCACCTTGCCGTTCTTGATGATCTGGTCGGTGATCGACTTGACCGTGTTGGCCGGGATCGCGAAGCCGATGCCCGGCGCCGCGCCGCCGTTGGCCTCGGGGTCGGTGGCGGCCAGGGTCGGGATGCCGATCACCTGGCTGTCCAGGTCGACCAGGGCGCCGCCGCTGTTGCCGGGGTTGATCGCGGCCGAGGTCTGGATGGCGCTGGAGATGGTGGCGCCCGGCGAGCCGGAGGTCTCCGGTTCGCTGACAACGCGGCCGACGGCGGAGACGATGCCCTCGGTAACACTGGAGTCCAGGCCGAGCGGGTTGCCCATGGCCATGGTGATCTGACCGACCTGGAGCTTGCTCGAATCGGCGAACCGGGCGGGCTTGAGATCGGCGGGCGGACTGTCGAGGCGGATCACCGCGAGGTCGTCCGGGGCGAAGGCGGCGACGAGCTTCGCGGTGACCGACTTGCTCGCGTTCGGGAGGGTGACCTCGAACGAGGTGTCCTGGCCGATCACATGGGCGTTGGTGACGATGTTGCCCTTGTCGTCGTAGACGACGCCGGAGCCGAGACCGGACTTCGTGGTGATCTGGACCACCGACGGCAGCACGTTGCGCACCACCTGCTGGTACTGCGCCTGGAGGTCGTTCGCCGGTCCGTTGCCCGGCGCCGCCGAGCCGGAGGCGACGTTGCCGTTGCCGTTGCCGCCGTCCGTGTTCCTCTTCGAGCCGTTGTCGTCGCTGCACCCGCTCACCCCGCCGAGCACGAGCACCGCCGCCGTCACCACGACCGTGACCCGTCGCCGCGTCGTCCTGCCCACGATGTCTCCCTCGGTTCGGCGGCTGCCGCCGGCGACGGCTCGGTTGCCGGTACCGGACCGGGTCCCCCGAGCATTCTTCGTACTAACCCCATTGATGGACTTTTCACCGAGTCGCCGAGCCCCTGCCTCTTTCGCCATGTGCTTGTTCGTGTCAAGTTGGGCCCGCACGTCGGCCCGGTACTCCGGGGCGACGCCGAAGACGCACCGAAGAGCCGGAGAGGTGGGCGGGCGCACGCATGCTGACGCTTCAGGAGATCTCGGACCGGATGGAGATCCAGGACCTGATGGTCCGCTACTCGCACGCGGTGGACACGGGCGACTGGGACGCCCTGGACACCGTCTTCACCGCCGACGCGCTGATCGACTACTCGGCGATGGGCGGCTCCAAGGGCGGCCTGGCCGAGACCAAGGAGTTCCTGGCGTCGGTGATGCCCGGCTTCGGCGCCTACCAGCACCTGATCGCCAACTCGTCGATCACGGTCGACGGCGACACCGCCACGGGCCGCACGATGTGCCACAACCCGATGGTGTTCAAGGGCGAGGACGACGAGACGCCGGGCCCGACGATGTTCTGCGGCCTGTGGTACCTGGACACCTTCACGCGCGTCGACGGCGAGTGGCGCATCTCGGCCCGCAGCGAGGAAAAGTCCTACATGTACATCGCACCAACGGCCTGACCGGGCGCGGCCGGGTCGGGGCGGCCGGGAAAATCCCGGGAGCGGCCGGCGGGGCCGAGGTAGCTTCGAGGCATGATCCGCGAAGCCACCGCAGCCGACATCCCGGCCATCCACGCCCTGGTCCGCGAACTCGCCGACTACGAAAAGCTCCTCCACGAGGTCAAGGCCACCGAGGCCCAACTCCACACGGCCCTGTTCGGCCCGACCCCGGCCGCCTTCGCGTTGATCGCCGAGGACGACGCCACCGGCGAATCGGTCGGCTACGCCATCTACTTCCTGTCGTTCTCCACATGGGAGGGCGTCCACGGCGTCTACCTCGAAGACCTGTACGTCCGCCCCGGCGCCCGAGGCGCCGGCCACGGCAAGGCCCTCCTCAAGCGCCTGGCCCAAATCTGCACCACCAGGGGCTACGCCCGCCTCCAATGGGCCGTCCTCGACTGGAACTCCCCAAGCATCGCCTTCTACGACTCCCTGGGGGCGGTCCACGAAAAGGAATGGCTCGGCTACCGCCTGACCGGCCAACCCCTAACCACCCTCGCCAACACCTGATCCACCCCCGCAACTGTCAGGGTTTCCCGTTGTGTCAATGGACACCTCGACGATGAAAGGGATGTCCATGGCCAAACACCGCGATCCCGCGACCGATGACGGGCACAAGCCGGAGAAGCCGGTGCCGCCGCCGATTCCGCCGGATAAGCCCGCCAACCCCGGGACGCCGAAAGGGCGGTGGGGTGGGTGAGTGCGAAGGCGCGGGCGTTGTGGCGGGCTCGGGTCGCATTGCTGCGGCGGGTCGAGGATGCCGTCGGGGAGTTGCCGCAGGTGTGGCGGCAGGCGTTCGTCGGGGTGCCGAGGCATGTGTTCCTTCCCGACGTCGTGTGGTTGCGGCGGCCCGGCGGGGACCGGCACGAGCGGTGTGATCGGGTGCGGGAGCCGGAGCGCTGGTGGGCCGCCGCCTACGCGGACGCGCCGGTCGTCGTGCAGATGTGCGACGGCGGGGCGCCCCGGAGCGGCGGGGCCGAGTGGCCGTCGTCGTCCGCGTCCCAGCCCTCGATCGTGGCGGCCATGCTCTTGGCCCTCGATGTGGCCGACGGACACCGGGTGTTGGAGATCGGCACCGGCACCGGCTGGAACGCCGGACTGCTCGCCCACCGTCTCGACGACGACCGGCGCCTGGTGACCGTCGAGGTGGACGTGAACCTCGCCCGAATCGCCGAAGCCCGGTTGGCGGGCCTGGGCCGGCACCCCACCGTGGTCTGGGGCGACGGCGCCGAGGGGTGGGCGACCGGCGCACCCTACGACCGAATCCTGTCCACCGCCGCCGTCACCCACATCCCGCCCGCCTGGATCCGCCAATGCCGACCCGGATCCGTGATCGTCACCCCCTGGGCGAGCGCCTGGACCGCGAACGGCACCCTCGTGGCCACGGTGGACGAACGGGGCCGCGCACACGGCCGATTCCGCGCCGGCGGGGCGTTCATGCACCTGCGCGGACACCGCTCACGCATCACCGACGTGGATCAGGTCTTCGCCCCGGACCACCTCCCCGAACCCGGCACCACCACGCTCTCCCCCTGGGACGTGGCCGGCGCCGACCCCGTCGCCGAGTTCGCGATCGGCCTGATGGCGCCCGACATCTGGCACCACTGGGACGAGGCCCCCGAGGCCGACGGCGTACACACCCGCCTGTGGGTGGGCGACGAGGCCGGCACCTCGTGGGCGAACGTCGACTACGACGGCCGGCAACTCACCACCTTCCCCGTCCACCAACACGGCCCCCGCCACCTGTGGACCGAAGTCGAGTCGGCCTGGTCCCGATGGCACACCGCAGGCCGTCCCGACTTCCCAGCCTTCGGCTGGACCGTCCTCCCCAACGGCACCCAACATGCCCGCGTACCCGAGTGCGCCGCCCGCCTCTCGCCCACCCAAGGAGCCGACGAACCGTCATGGACCCTGTGAGGCAAGGCACTTGCCTCTAGGCCAGGACGATCGACACCCCGGAGGAGGCCGGCGTCACCCGACCCGCGCGGGCCTTCGGCTTCGGCGCCCCGTCCCTGTGCCGAAGGCCGTCGCTGCGGCGGTCAGGAGGAGGGGGAGGGCGGTCAGGGGGAAGAGCAGAGGCAGGGGGACGTGGGCGATGAGCGCGCCCGTGGCCGCCGCGCCGGCCGAGGTGCCGGCGTTGAGGGTGGTGTTGACCCAGGCGCCGACCCTGGTGCGGGTGTTCGGGGTCGCGGCGGCGTCGGCGAGCAGGTAGGCCGTGGTGATCGCCGGGGCCACGAACAGGCCGGTGAGCATGGCGGCCGCGGCCAGGACGTACAGGTTCGGGGACAGGCCCGCGGCGGCCAGGGACGCACCCAACCCGAGGGCAAGGAGCGGCAGTCGGCGGTCGGCCGACACCCGCCAGGACACCGCGCCGTGCGCCAGCCCCCCGACCGCGCTGCCCACGGACAGGGCGGCCAGGATCCACGCCACCGCCGCCGACCGACCCCGCTCGTCGGCGAACGCGACCGCGAGCAGGTCGATCCCGCCCAGGGCCACCCCGACCCCGCCGGCCACCACGACCGCCCGCCACAACCCCGTACCGCCCGACGCCGACCCGCTCTCGGCCGCCTCCCCCGCCCCGGCCTCGTCGCCGGCCTCCCCCGCCCGCCGCACCGCCGGCGAGCCCACCAGCGCCATCGTCCCGACCACGATCAAGGACGCGGCCAGCAGCACCCCGGCCGCCGCCGGCGCCCACCCCACGAGCAAGCCCACCAGCAGCGGCCCGGAGGCGAACACGATCTCCTCGGCCACCCCGTCCAGGCTGTACGCCCGCTGCAACAGCTCGCGATCCGGGGCCAGTTCGCTCCACACCGCGCGCATCACCGGCCCCACCGGCGGCGTACAGGCCCCGGCCGCCGCCACCGCGACGCCCACCCACACCCCCGAGGCCCCGGGCCGCCACGTGGCCACCGCGATCCCGACCAACAACACCGCGTACAGCGCGACCATCGACGGCAACGCCCGCCGCGCCCCGTACCGATCGACCAACCCGGCCCGCATCGGCGACAACAACACACTCGTCGCCCCGAACAACGCCATCACGGTGCCGGCCACCGCATACGACCCGGTCCCGGATTTCACCGCGAGCAACAACGACAACGGGATCGTCCCGTACGACAACCGCCCGAGCATCGCGGCCCCGAACGCCCGCCGGGCATGGGGTATCCGCAACACGGCGGCATAGGAAGGAGCCGACCCGGAACGCGCGTCGGCGGAAGGCATGGCTGCCATGGGGGAATTCCTCCGAAAAGGTCGGCACGGCCCGGCCGCACCGACGCATCTGCGTGGACGCCGAATCAGCCGCGCAACCCCGTCGACGGGGGCGCGGCCGGTGCGGGGCCCTACGCACACAGGAGGAACATGGCAACCAACCTAGCAATCCGAACCGACCACCGACACCGGAAATACGACGACCGCGGGCCCGTCCCGGCACGAGGAAGCCCGGGAAGGCGCCGGACGAACCCGGGACATCCGAGTCGACGGAGGCGCGCCGAGTCGCCCCCGACGCGCTACTTCTTCGGCGTCGCCGTCAGCCCCGTGCACGGCCGCAGGGTGTCCCGGCGGTCCAGGATGCGCTTCGCCTCGGCGCCGGTCGCCGGCATCGGCACGCCGCGGTTGTCGATCGAGGCCGGGGTGAACTTCTCCCCGACGACCTTCCCGTCCTTGATGGTCAGCGTCGCGACGCCGGTGTCGTTCGAGTTCGGGTACGGAGAGGTGCCGTACCAGAGGAAGTTGCCGTAGCCGTAGCCCACATACGTGCTGCCCATCCAGCCCGCGCCCTGCATCACGTGCGCGTGCGTGCCCAGGACGGCCGCCGCCCCCGCGTCGGCGAGCTTGCGGGTCAGGCCGGTCTGGTCCGTGCTCGGGCACTTGTCGCCCTCGATGCCCCAGTGCATGTACACGATCACCACATCGGCCTGGGCCTTCGCGTCCTTCACCGCCCGCACCAGCCGATCGGCCTGGAGCGCGCTGGCGATGCCCGGCTTGCCCGCCCCGGCCCGGTAGAGCTGGTTCGTGATGTCCTGTACCTGGCTCGCGGCCACGAACGCGACCTTGACGCCCTTCACGTTCTTGATGAACGGGCGATATGCCTGGTCGGCGTCCTTGCCGATGCCGACCACGCCGATCGGCGGGTTCTGCACCGCGGCGATCGAGTCGTCCAGGCCGACCTTGCCGTAGTCCACCGCGTGGTTGTTGGCCATGCTGACCACGTCCACGCCGACCGTCTTCAGCTCCGTCAGCGCCTTCGCCGGGGCCCGGAAGTGGTACGTCTTGTTCTCCGGCGTACCGCGCTCGGTGATCGCCGACTCCAGGTTGACCATCGCCAGATCCGCGTCCGCGAGGGTGCGACCGATCGGGCCGAGCGCCCCCTCCGCGCCCGCGTTCAGACGCGGCACCGTGCGCTCGAAGAAGTGCACGTCGCCCGCGAGCGCGACGGTGATCTCCGTACCCGGCACGGCCTGCGCGGGCGGCGGCGCCGACGCGCCGCCCGGGGCCGCCGAGGACCCCGCCGGATCGGGCACCGCGGCGTTCTCCACCTTCTTCGAGGAGTCCCCGGAGTCGCCCGAATCGGACATCAACCCGCACGAGGCGAGACCGGCGATCAGCAGCGGAGCGAGGCCGAGCGCGACGGTCCGGCGGCGGGGTATATGCACGCGGACAAGGTAGCCCAGCAACGTACGCGCCCGTACGCGCGCCGGAGCGTGACGAGGATTACCCCCTCCGCGTGTGACGCATCAGCCGTTCAGCGCCTCGTAGACCCGGTCGCACAGCTCCGGGTGCATGTCGAAGTAGCCCTCCTCGTCCACCTCGAACGCCCCGGTCCGGAAGCTCTCGGTGACCGTGCGAAGCATCAACGGGATGGACGCGTACACCATCGGCTCGTCCGCGCCCTGGACGAAACTGGCCACCTGCACGTCCGTCCCGTCCCAGATCGCCGCGTAGAAGTCGGCGGCCGGCGACACGAGCAGCGGCAACCACCGCACACCCTCCGGCTGGTCCATCTCGACCTCCTCGCGGAACTCCAGCGCCTCGGCCAGGCTGACCAGGACGTAGCCCGGTATGAACGACGCCTCGTCCACCAACTGGTCCGGCTCCTCACGGGTACCGTCGGCCCAGCCGAACCAGGAGACCAGTTCGGCGGGCACCCCGGCGCCCATCCGCGTATGCACCGCCTCGGCCGGCAGACCGGGCTCCAGGAGGGCCACCACGGGGCGACCGAGACCGACCAGCTCCGCCCGCACGGCGTCCAGACCTTCGTGAACGGCGTCCATGCCACGTCCCTTGTTTTGTTCGGCTGTGTGTTGTTCGGCTGTGGGTTTTCCGCTGCTGGATCGTTCGGCCGCGTCGATGTCGGGCCGGGCCGAACCGAGGGGATCAAGGGTGACAGACGTTCGAGCGATCGGCGCACCATGCCTTGATTCCGCACGCGCGGGGTAGCCGCCGAAGAGAGCGGCCCACCGAACAGACATCCGAGCGGGTCGGGAAACGGCACCGAACACACCGGCGAGGGAGCGAGCGTGGACGCGTGGTTCGACCCGATCATGGACTTCGCCGGCTCTCCCTGGGCCTACCTGATCGTCTTCCTCGCCGCGCTCCTGGACGCGATGTTGCCGATCCTGCCGAGCGAGAGCGCGCTGATCGCGTGCGGCGTGTTCGCCACCGCCGGCGGGTTCTCGCCCAACCTCTTCCTGCTCATCGCGGCCGGCGCGCTGGGCGCCTTCCTCGGCGACAACATCACCTACGCGATCGGCCGCTGGGCCGAGCCGTTCGCGAACAAGCACATGCTCAACGGCGAGCGCGGACAACGGGCCCGAAAGCGGGCGGAACGGTGGCTGGCCGAACGCGGCGGCGTGATGATCGTGGTCGGCCGCTACATCCCCGGCGGGCGCACGGCGGTCGCGCTGGTCGCCGGGATGGTGGAGTACCCGGTCGCGCGGTTCCGGGCGTTCACCGCGATCGCGGCGCTGGCCTGGGCGACGTACGGTGTACTGCTCGGCTTCTGGGGCGGGAGCGCGTTCAAGGACAACCCGCTGATGGGCATCGCGGCGGGGCTGGCCACCGCGGCGGGGATCACCGTCCTGATCGAGGTCGCCCGGCGCATCGTCACCGCCCGCAACCGGCGCCGCCGCAAGGCCGCCGGCACGCGGCCGGGCGGCGGCGACACGCGCGAGGGCGCCGAGTCCTCGGTGTCGTAGGCGCCCCGGAACCCGCCCGCACCTCGCGGACGAGACCGGCGGCGAAAACGCACGAGGCCACCGGGACGCCCCGATGGCCTCGTGCTCGTGCTCGTATGCGTGAGTCGTACTCGTGCGACCGATCGCCCTCGGCTACGCCGTGGGGTACGGGAGCGGCAGCACCGCGCTCGTCGGCAGCACCTCGACCTTGAGGTCGGGGTCCGGGCCCGCGCCCTGGAAACGGCCGAACTTCGGCACCGCGTTGCGGCGGTACTTGGTGGTCGAGTGCTCCGGGTCCTTGTCGAACTCCGGGATGACCTGGTTGCCGAAGAGCTCGATCATCTCGAGGTTCTCCTCGTGCGTCATGCCGTCGTTGATACCGAAGACGAGCTGGTCACAGCCCACCTCCTGGTACGCCTTGACCTGCTCGCACACCTCGTCCGGGGTGCCGACCAGCATGTAGCCGCCCTCGATCAGCTGGTCGAGCAGTTCGTCGCCGCCCATCGAGAGGTCGAAGGTGGGCGACGGCCAGGTGATCGCGTCCGCCGACTTCGGCATGGTGTCGTGGTACAGGTTCACCAGGGTGACCAGGTAGCCGCGGCCCTTGCTGAGCGCGATCTCGCGGGCGCGCTTGCGGTCGGACAGACAGATGACGGCGTTCGTCATCATCACGTTGTTGTTCTGGTAGTCGCCGACGATCTCGACCGGGTTCTCGGCGGCTTCCTTGTAGGCCTCGATCCGGCCCTTGAGGTTGTAGACCGGTTCGAAGTTGAACGCGATCGCGCCGATGCCCATCGAGCCGGCCTTGCCGAAGGTGGCCGGGTTGCCGCAGGCCACCCAGATCGGCGGGTGCGACTCGCCGTACGGCTTGGGGTGGATGTCGTGCGGGGTCGGCACGGTGAAGTGGTCGCCCTCGAACGTGTAGTCGGTCTGCGCCCACATCCGCGGGATCTCGCGAACGACCTCGTCCCACTCGGTCTTCGTCGAGTTCTTGTCCATGATGTTGAACGAGGCCATCTCGTGGCTGCCCGCGCCGCGGCCGGTGCCCCACTCGAAGCGGCCCTCGGTGATGTGGTCCATCATCGCGGCACGCTCGGCGTAGCGAACCGGGTGCTCCTTGCGCGGCGACAGGCTGTTGATGCCGGTCGCCAGGTGGATCCGCTCGGTCTTCGCTGCGACGTAGCCGATGACGACCTCGGGGGCCGACATGTGGCTGTACTCGACCAGACCGTGGTGCTCGCCGAACCAGGCGTACTTCCAGTTGTGCTTGTCGGCCTTGATGGCCAATTCCATCTCGCGCATGAGCACCAGGTGCTCGCTCGCGCGATCGTGAGCGGCCGGACCGGGGGTGTACCCGTTCAGGAAGATGCCGAACTCCACGTGGAGCCTCCCAAATCGCCTGGTTCAACCGGCGCTGCGTACGCCTGTATGAGGTCTGCGTACGGGACAGTATGCGAGCGTCGGCCCGAACTTTGTTTACACGTGGCTAACGTCACGTCAGATGCCAGGCGCCGCCCGGGACATCGAGCTGACGCATAGTCAGATCCTCTCGCGACAGAGGCCGAAGTTCCAGCAAACGCGGGCTTTGTGGCCCTCGACACCCCCGGGCGTGGGGAGTTCAGCGCACGGTCGTACGGGCCAGCAGCAGCGTCACGTCGTCCCGGTGACCGGTCAGATCGGCGAGTCCGAACAGGCGCTCCGCCGTCGCCTCCAGGTCCAGGCCGCGGCTGCGCTCGAAGCGGTGCGCCAGGCGTTCCATGCCGCGGTCCAGGGACAGCTGCGGGCCCTCGACCAGGCCGTCGGTGACCAGGACCAGCGTCGCGCCGGGGGACACGGTCAGGGTCGTACACGGATACGCCTGGTCCGCGAGCATGCCCAGGGGCAGACCGCCCTCGACGTCCTCGATCCGCGGCGTCCCGGCCGGGTCGGCGAGCAGCAGCGGCGGGTGCGCGGCGCGGGCGACCCGGAGCCGGCCGGTCGCCGGGTCCAGGTAGGCCAGCGTGCAGGTGGCGTGGGCCGGGCCGGGGAAGCGGTCCAGGAAGTCGTTCACCAGGGCGAGGGCCCGGCCGGGGTCGGGGGTGACCACCGCGTAGGCGTGCAGCAGGGTCCGGATCCTGGCCATGATCGGCGCCGTGCCCGCGCCGTGGCCCTGGACGTCGCCGACCACGAGCGCGACCTGGCCGTCGTCGAGGGTGAACACGTCGTACCAGTCGCCGCCCACGCCGAACTCGTCCTGCGCGGGCCGATGCCGCACGGCCAGGTCCAGGCCGCCGACCGGTTCCGGATGGGACGGCGACACCCCCGCGCGAAACGCCTCGGCGAAGTCGCGGTACGGCGGCGGCGCGACCGGCTCGGCGCCGAGCGCGCGGCTGAGCCGGCCCGCCACGTCCGGCGGCATCCCCCCGGCGGCCGACGCGGCGGCGGCATCCGCGTACCAGTCGGTGCGGATCGCCATCAGCGTGTGCGCCTCCTCCTGCCAGGCGTCCGTACTGACGGTGAGGCTGCCGTCCTCCTGCTGATAAACCCGCCAGGCGGTCGCGGGGTCGTACCGGTGATCCCGCGTCCCCGACGAAACCACCAACCGCCCGGCCCCCGAAGCACCGCCGACCACGACCACTCCTCCCAGCCCACACCACCACAAACCCCAACGCCCCAACAGCCCGAAGGCAACGCCCATTACGCCATCGCGGGGTCGCGGGGTCGCGGGGTCGCGGGGTCGCGGGGTCGCGGGGTCGCGGGGTCGCGGGGTCGCGGGGTCGCGGGGTCGCGGGGTCGCGGGGTCGCGGGGAC
>NZ_JBIRUB010000016.1:0-9646 GCF_044334985.1 Embleya sp. NPDC020630 | reverse complement strand
GGGAACGACACCCGACAACCCAAGTCACGGCCTGAGCAAGCCCAATTCAGCCCGTCCGGCGCTTGAGGACAGGCGGGCCGCAGGCCGGCACGGGAGCATCAGGCGCCCACAAAGCGACACCATCGGCCCAAGCAGGCCCATTCAGCCCGTCCGGCGCTTGAGGACAAGCGGGCCGCAGGCCGGCACGGGAGCATCGGGCGCCCACAGCCGACACCGTCGACCCGACCAACCCAGCCCGTCCGGCGCTTGAGGACAAGGCGGGCCGCAGGCCGGCACGGGAGCACCAGACGCCCACAAAGCGACACCATCGGCCCGAGCAGGCCCATTCAGCCCGTCCGGCGCTTGAGGACAGGCCGGCCAGGGATGACACCCGCCCGCCCCCACCGCCGGCCCAGGCCACATGTCGGCCACCCCGCCTAGCCTGAAAGGCATGTGCAGAAACATCACGACGCTCCGCGGACTCGACCCCGCCGCCACCGACGTCGAGATCGAAGCCGCCGCCCGTCAATACGTCCGCAAAGTGAGCGGCGTCCAGACCACGTCACCCCGCACGGAGGAGGCCGTGGAGCGCGCCGTCGCCACCATCACCGAAGCCACCAAGGCCCTACTCGCCGAACTCCCGGAACGCCGCCAACCCCCGCCCACCTTGCCCCCACTCCGCCGCCGCGCAGCCGCCGCCAAAGCCACCGAAGCCACCACCCGGACGCCCGCCCACGACCACGACCACACCCACGATCACGCCCCCACCAAAACGGCCTAACTCACCCCAAACTCCACACCAAACCCACCCCAACCGCCCCACAAACCCCGCCGCAGCCCACTCCGGGCCCACCCGGATACGGCCAGGAAACGACTCGGAAAAGCCTTCGCCGAGGCACCGCGGACATCGGCCTCGGACACCCGTTTGCCGCCCCCGGCCGCGTTATGGTGGATGGTCCCCGCCGCCCCTCCGAGGAGCCTCACACACCGTGTCTGACTCGTTCGTTCACCTGCATGTCCACACCGAATACTCGATGCTGGACGGAGCGGCGAAGAACGACAAGCTGTTCGCCGAGGTGGCCCGCCAGGGCATGCCGGCGGTGGCCATGAGCGACCACGGCAACATGTTCGGCGCCTACGAGTTCCAAGGCACGTCCAAAAAACACGGCGTCAAACCGATCATCGGCATCGAGGCGTACGTCGCCCCCAGCACCCGCCACGCCCGCCGCCCCGAGTTCTGGGCCCCCGGCGGCAAACGCGCACCGAGCGAGGACGGCGAGGGCGGCAAGGACGTCTCCGGCGGCGGTCGCTATACCCACATGACGATGTGGGCGGAGAACCCCCAGGGCCTGCGCAACCTGTTCCGGCTCTCCAGCCTGGCGTCCATCGAGGGCTACTACATGAAGCCCCGAATGGACCGCGAGCTGATCGCCCAGCACCACGAGGGCATCATCGCCACCACCGGCTGCCCGTCCGGCGAGGTGCAGACCCGTCTGCGCCTGGGCCAGTACGACGAGGCGATCAAGGCGGCCTCGACCTACCAGGACATCTTCGGCAAGGAGAACTACTTCCTCGAACTGATGGACCACGGCCTCGACATCGAGCGCACCGTCCGTCAGGACCTGCTGCGGATCGCCAAGGAGCTGAACATCCCGCTCCTGGCCACCAACGACTCGCACTACGTCACCGAGGACCAGGCCGACGCGCACGACTCGCTCCTGTGCGTGGGCGTGGGCAAGAACAAGGCCGACCCCAACCGGTTCAAGTTCGCCGGCACCGGCTACTACATCAAGACCTCCGACGAGATGCGCCGGCTGTTCGCCGAGATGCCCGAGTCGTGCGACAACACCCTCGCGATCGCCGAGCGCATCCAGCCCTACGACGAGGTCTTCGCCGAGGTCAACCGGATGCCGCAGTTCGACGTTCCGGAGGGCGAGACCCAGGCGAGCTACCTGCGCAAGAAGATCGCCACGGGCCTGAAGCACCGGTTCGGCGACAACCCGAGCCAGGAGGTGCTGGACCGGATCGAGTTGGAGATGGGCGTGATCACGCCCATGGGCTTCGACTCCTACTTCCTCGTGGTCGCCGACATCTGCCAGTACGCCCGGGACAACGGCATCCCGGTCGGCCCCGGCCGAGGCTCCGCGGCCGGTTCGATGGTGGCCTACCTGACCGGCATCACCGGCCTGAACCCGCTCGACTACGACCTGCTGTTCGAGCGCTTCCTCAACCCCGAGCGGATCAACCCGCCGGACGTCGACATCGACTTCGACGACCGCCAGCGCGACCAGATGGTGCGCTACGTCACCGAGAAGTACGGGTCCGCGTACACCGCGCAGGTCAATACCTTCGGCACGATCAAGGCCAAGGCCGCGATCAAGGACTCCAGCCGGATCCTCGGCTTCCCGTTCGCCACCGGCGACCGCATCACCAAGGCCTACCCGCCGGACATCATGGGCAAGTCGATGCCCCTGGCCGGCATGTTCGACAAGGACCACCCGCGCTACACCGAGGCCGGCGAGATCCGCGCGCTCTACGAGTCCGACCCCGAAGTGAAGATGGTGATCGACACCGCGCGCGGCATCGAGGGCCTGACCCGGGGCACCGGTGTGCACGCCGCGGCCGTCATCCTCTCCTCCACGCCGTTGATCGACCTGATCCCGCTGCACCGGCGGGACAAGGACGGCGTGATCATCACCGGCTTCGACTACCCGTCGTGCGAGGCCATGGGCCTGGTCAAGATGGACTTCCTGGGTCTGCGGAACCTGGGCATCATCGACCACGCCATCAAGATCATCAAGGCCAACCGGGGCATCGACGTCGACATCGAGAAGATCCCGCTCGACGACCCGGTCACCTTCGAACTGCTCTCCCGCGGCGACACGTTGGGCGTGTTCCAGCTCGATGGCGGTCCCATGCGGGCGCTGCTCAAGCTGATGAAGCCGACCGAGTTCGAGGACATCTCCGCGGTCTCCGCGCTGTACCGCCCCGGCCCGATGGGCATGAACTCGCACATCAACTATGCGCTCCGCAAGAACGGCCAGCAGGAAATCACGCCGATCCACCCCGAACTGGAGCAACCCCTGCAGGAGGTGCTCGGCCCCACCTACGGTCTGATCGTGTATCAGGAGCAGGTGCAGCGCGCGGCGCAGGTGCTGGCCGGCTACAGCCTCGGTGGCGCGGACCTGCTGCGCCGCGCAATGGGCAAGAAGAAGAAGGAAGTCCTCGACAAGGAGTTCATTCCTTTTCAGGAAGGATGCCGCAAGAACGGGTATTCGGACGAGGCGATCCAGGCCGTATGGGACGTGCTGGTCCCGTTCGCCGGCTACGCGTTCAACAAATCGCACTCCGCCGCCTACGGCCTGGTGTCCTACCAAACGGCCTACCTCAAGGCGAACTTCCCCGCCGAGTTCATGGCCGCGCTGCTCACCTCGGTGGGCGACGACAAGGACAAGATGGGGATGTACCTGGCCGACGCCCGCTCGGCCGGCATCCGGGTGCTCTCCCCCGACGTCAACGAGTCGGTGGCCGACTTCACCGCCGTCGGATCCGACGTACGGTTCGGCCTGCGGGCGATTCGCAACGTGGGCGACAACGTCATCAACGACATCGTCGAAGCCCGCACGAGCAAGGGCAAGTTCAACTCCTTCGCCGACTTCCTGACCAAGATCGGCCTGCCCGCCTGCAACAAGCGCGCGGTCGAATCCCTGGTCAAGGCCGGGGCGTTCGACGCGCTCGGGCACACCCGCCGGGCCCTGGTCGACGTGCACGAGCAGGCGCTCGACGCGGTGGTCGGGCTGAAGAAGCAGGAGGCCGCAGGCCAATACGACCTGTTCGGCGGCGGCGACGAGGCGGCGGACGAGCCGGCCGTCGGGCTCGACTTCACGCTCACCGACCAGGAGTGGCCGCGCAAGCTCAAGTTGGCCACCGAGCGCGAGATGCTCGGTCTGTACGTCTCCGCCCACCCGCTCGACGGCGCCGAGCACATCCTGTCCCGACACCGCGACACCTCGATCGCCGAGCTGAAGAACTCCGGCCGGACCGAGGGCAACGTGCAACTCGCCGGGCTGATCACCGGCATCCAGCGCAAGGTGAACAAGAGCGGCTCGCCCTGGGCGATGATCAACCTCGCCGACCACGACGGCGAGATCGAGGTGCTGTTCTTCCCGCAGTCGTACACCCTCGTCGCACACGCCCTCGAGGAGGACGTCGCGGTCAGCATCAAGGGTCGGCTCAACGAACGCGACGGCGCGCTCAGCGTGTTCGGCTCGGAGCTGGTCCCGCTCGACATCGGCTCGGCCGAACACGGCGGCAAGGCGCCGGTGTGCCTGCGGCTGCCCACCACCAAGGTCAACGAGAAGCTGGTGAAGGACATCAAGCGGGTGTTGTCCTCGCATCCCGGCGACAACCCGGTGCACCTGATCCTGGAGAGCGCGCGCATGCGCACCCGCTACAACCTGGACTTCCGGGTCAACCCCGAGGGGGGCCTGGCAGGCGAGATCAAGTCGATGCTCGGCGCGGGCGTCTGGAGCATCTGAGCCGGCCGGGCCGGGAGCGACCGAGGGGTCGGGACGACGGGATTCTCTCCCGTGGTCCCGACCCCTCGGTCGTAGTGGACGCCGGCGATCGCAGTCGACGCCGGCACCCGCCCGGCGCGGACCGAACAGCTCAGCCGTGGACCCGGTCGTACTCCTCGCGGGCGAGCAGCACCCGGGACATGTGACCCTCCAGGTGCTCGATCAGGTCGAGCAGCTTGGCCGCCGTGGCGCTGCCCATGTCGGTCAGCGTGTACTCGACCCGGGGCGGGATCGTGCTGTGCACCTCGCGGAGCACAAAACCGTCCCGCTCCAGCGCCTGCAACGTCTGCGCGAGCATCTTCTCGCTGACCCCGTCCACCCGGCGACGCAGCGCGTTGAAGCGCATCGGGCCGTCGTACAGCCCGCCCAGGACCAGCACGCCCCAGCGGCCGGTGATGTGCTCCATGGCCGTGCGCGAGCCGCATTCCTTCGCGAAGACGTCGAACTCGAACTCCGGGGTCGGGTCCGGACCGGTCCTGGTCTCGGTCTCGGCTTCCATCGCTACCCCCTTCGTCGACTGCGGCTGCGACTGCGACTGCATCTGTCGAGGCTACCTCCGAACCAGTGCTTTCAAAAGTGACGCACTCTCCGCATGCAGGCACTCACCAGGAAGCCGCGCCTTCTCATAGGTTGCGCTTTCTAAAAGTTAGTGCCATCGTTTGGACAGCGGCCGGGCGACGGGTTCGGTACGCGGGAGAGAGGAACGCCTCATGATCGTCGTCACCGCGGCCACCGGGCAGTTCGGCCGCCTCGTCATCGACGCCCTGCTCGACCGGGGCACGCCCGCCTCGGAGATCGTCGCGGCGGTGCGCACGCCGGCCAAGGCCGCCGACATCGCGGCCCGAGGGGTCGAGGTGCGCGAGGCCGACTACAGCAAGCCCGAGACGCTGGTACCGGCCTTCACCGGCGCGGACAAGCTGCTGTTCGTGTCCTCCACCGGCCCCGAGGCGGACCGGATCGCGCACCACGCCGCCGTGGTCGCCGCCGCCACCGAGGCCCGGGTCGGCCAGCTGCTCTACACGTCGATCTACTCCGCGAGCGACAGCCCCCTGGGTCTGTCCCGGGTACACCGCGACACCGAGGCGCGCATCGCCGCCTCCGGCCTGCCCAGCGTGCTGCTGCGCAACGGCTGGTACACCGAGAACTACACCGGCTCGCTCGCCGGCGCCGTCGAGCGCGGCGCGGTCGCCGGTTCGGCCGGCGAGGGCCGGATAGCCTCCGCCGCGCGCGTCGACTTCGCCGAGGCCGCCGCGATCGTGCTGCTCGCCGACGACCAGGCCGGGAAGGTGTACGAGCTGACCGGCGACACCAACTGGAGCCTGGCCGAGCTGGCCGCCGAGGCGGCGCGGCAGAGCGGCAAGGAGGTCGCGTACGCGAACCTGCCGGCCGACAAGTACACCGAGATCCTCACCGGTGTCGGCCTCCCGGCGTTCCTGGTCGAACTGCTTGTCGACGCCGACCTGCGGGTCTCCGAGGGCGCGCTCGCGGGCATCACCGGCGACCTGTCCGGCCTCCTCGGCCGCCCGACCACCCCGCTCGCGGACACGGTCGCGGCCGCGCTGAAGGGCTGAGCGGCGACCGTTCGGGCCTTTCCGCACGAGGAGGCGCCCCGACCCCGGCATCGAGCCGGGTTCGGGGCGCCTTGTCGTGCGGCCGGTGTGCCGGATCAGCCCAACTCGGCCTCGATCAGGTCGGCGGCGCGCCCGGTGCCGCCCTCGGCCCGTGCCCGCTCCCGCAGTTCGGCCGAGCGGGCGGCCACGGCCGGGTCGGCGGTCAGCGCGAGGAGGGCGCCGCGCAGGGCCTCGGGTGTGGCGTCCGCGGTATCCAGTCGACGGGCCACGCCGAGTTCGACGAGGCGATCCGCGTTCGCGAACTGATCGGCGGCCTGCGGCACGGCGATCATCGGCACCCCGGTCATCAGCCCCTCGCCGCACCCGCCCATCCCGGCGTGGGTGACGAACGCGTCGGCCTGTTCGAGGATGGCCAACTGCGGGACCCACGAGTGCAGTTCGACGTTGCCCGGCAACTCGCCGAGATCGGCCGGATCGACGTACCGACCGATCTGCAACACCACGTGCCACCCCGACAGATCGCCGAACGCGGCAAGGCAGCTCCGATAGAACTCCGGCTGCCGGGTGAAGGCCGAACCCAGTGAAATCAGCAACACCCGCTCCGCGTCGGCGGGGCGAGTCCAATCCCCCTGTTCCGCACGGCGACCCAGGCACGGCCCGACGAAGTCGACCACGTCGGTGTCAACGCGGTCGGCGAACGGTTGCATGGCCCGCGACACGGTGGCCACGACCCGTCGCGGCCGGCCGCCGAAGTGGTCCACATCGGTGGTGGTCGCCCCGCAGCCGGCGAGCCAGTCGGCGAATCGGGCCCAGTAGGCATCCGCCCCCGGCAACGCCTTCATCCCGGGCAACACCTCGTCCTCATAGCCCTTCCAGGCCACATACGTCGGCGACAACTGCACGATCGGCCGCCCCTGAACCTCGGCAAGCGCCCGCGCCGCATAGGCGCCGATGTCGTACAGGTACAGGTCGGCGGGATCACGGTCGTAGGCTGCGCGCAACTGCGGCAGCGCCTGGATCGCGTCATCCAGGAACACCCCCATGGCCCCGATCGCATCGGCGGGCCAGCCGTTGTCGGAGACCGGCAACGTCGACCGATAGGGCACGAACTCGACCCCCGTCGGGGCAATCAGCTCGGCAACGGCCGGATCGTTGGCGTAGGTCACCCGATGCCCGCGACCCACCAACTCACGCAGAACCTCGAGACTCGGCAACACGTGACTGACGGCGGGTATGCCAATCATCGCAATGTGAGCGGTTTGCGCGGCAGGCGCGACAGAAGCGGCATCAGCGGCATCAGCGGCATGAGCAGGACGACCAGGCATGAGCACTCTCTCTTCGAATCCATGGCAAATTGACACGGCAGCCCGACGCCCCGGACAGCGGCGCGAAACACACGCGCGCGAGCCCGGTGCGGACAAATCAGGGGCAAGGCCCCTGCCGTGTCAGCCGTACATCTGAAAGAGGTGCATGCCGCCCACCGTATCCGGCCGCCCTCCACCAACCAACGAATTTTCCGAACGCCTCGACGGGGGACGCAAATCAGGACCGCGATCACCCCCAGACGACCTCCACGAGCATGTCCGCCTCCCGCGCGAGACGGCGCTCGAAGCCGTCGAGGATGGCGATCGGCCCGTACTCGAAGCTGCCCTCGGACACCCCGGCACAGTCGGCCACCGCAGCCGTCTCGAGCCGATCCCGCAACCGACGGAGCGGCTGCCGGCCTGGCCGCGCGCGCCATCCGAGGCCGCGTCGAACGCTGACCCGACGGACAATCGTTCGCAGCGGAACGTGCGTTCGAACGTGGGTCTCAGCCTGGGATTCACAAACGGGGTGCGGAATGCCCTCGCGGCGGGGTGCTCGAACCGACGCGGACGCCCGCGCTCGGCGCCGTGTCGTTCGGGAGGTTACCGGCTCCACGACTCCGGAATCCGGCCGAAGCGACTCACATTGCGGTCGATCACGCGCTCGTATGTCGATCGGACCGGTGACACGCCGAGGGATCGCGAATCGACGTGTACCCGGGCCGTCGATGGCCGACGGGACGGGGCATTCGGGGAGTCGCACAAAACCACCCATTTGACTCCCGGAAATTGTGATCAACGGATGATCTCATTGGGACATTGAGTGCGATGGATTGTGATACTTCGCGCTCTTTGACCCACGGGCGAGTGCGTCCACATGCACCTCCGATCCGACGTGCTCGCTCACCTCTCGTCGCTCCCACACCTGCGACAGTCCCCGCCCCGGGACGTCTGCGCGCCGGTTGACCGAGGGCGACGCCGAGTATGCGAAAGGCCCAGTTCATGGCAATCGATGCTGCTCGTTCCACGGGCTTCCGAGAACCGAGGCATTCCAGATCCGCGGCGGTGACGGCGATCATTCTCGGGATGGTGCTACTGGCGTCGGCCGCTCTCGTGTCGATAGCGCCCGGCGCACGCGCGGCGGGACCCGGCACGGTCCTCCTGGGGACGGCGGACAGCTACGCGGTGCTGGGCGGGCAGTCCGTCACCAATACCGGCCCCAGCGTCATCAGTGGGAGCTTGGGCGTCAGTCCGGGCTCTTCGGTCACCGGCTTTCCCCCGGGAATCGTCATCAACGGCACCATCCAAACGGCCCCGGCGGCAGACGGGCCGCAGGCGGATCTAACCATCGCCTACAACGACGCCGCGGGGCGCGCCCCCACCGCAAGCGTCGCGGGAGACCTCGTCGGCCTGACCCTGGTCTCCGGCGTCTACAAGTCCACCGGACCACTCGGCCTCACCGGCACCGTCACCCTCGACGCTCAGGGCGACCCCAACGCGGTCTTCATCTTCCAGATCGCGGACACCCTGATCACCGGGTCCTCCAGCACCGTCGCGCTCGTCAACGGCGCCCAAGCGTGCAACGTCTTCTGGCAGGTCGGCAGTTCGGCCACGCTCGGGACCAACACCAGCTTCAAGGGCACGATCATGGCGTTGACCTCCATCTCGGTCACCACCGGATCGACCATCGAAGGCCGAGCCCTCGCCCGCAACGGCTCGACCACCCTGGACACCAACGTCATCACCAGGCCGACCTGCTTCATCGGCCCGAGCGGACCTCCCGGACCCAGCGGACCTCCCGGACCCAGCGGACCTCCCGGACCATCGGGCTCACCTGGGGCACCCGGCTCCCCCGGCGCACCCGGCTCACCCGGCGCACCCGGCTCACCTGGCGCACCCGGCTCACCCGGGGCACCCGGTTCGGCTGGGCCCAGCGGCCCGGCAGGCCCGGCAGGCCCGGCAGGTCCCGCAGGTCCCGCAGGCCCGGCAGGTCCCGCAGGCCCCGGCGCCTCCACCACGCCCACATCGGGTCCTCCGAACGTCTCCCACCGACCCACCCACGCAGCGGGATCCCAAGCACCCGGCGGCGACTCCCACCGCCCCGCCCACGCAGCAGACTCCCTAGTGCTGTGACCGGAAACGTTCACCGGGTGGCCGGTGGTCGTGATGGTCTGCGTGCCGGTTGGATGTCATGGACATCCAACCGGCGACAGGG
>NZ_JBIRUB010000015.1:0-209643 GCF_044334985.1 Embleya sp. NPDC020630 | reverse complement strand
CTCGCCTGGTCCATATGGCGAAGAAGAAGCCAAGCTCGAGCCCGCATCAGCCATTACAGACGCCGAGGACATCCTGAAGTGTCGTTGCAGTACTAGATGGCGAATTGCGTCCATGACGGCCCAAGCGCGGTACGACACGCAGTGGACGAGCCTTTCGGCCTCCGACGTCGGCGCCCCACACCGCCGCACACGCCTGTTCCTCGCGGCGTGGCCCACCCACCCCGCGCGCCCGCGACGGCAAGGGCCGTATCGGGCGCGGACGCGACGCCCTCCCCGATGTCGTCCAGGCCCTGACACCGCCCACGGAGCACACCGACGGCGATGCCCCGACGACCGGCTCCGACACGGCCGCGCGCAGGAACAGGGCGTCCGCGCACGCCCGTCGACGCCTTCTACCCACGCCGATCGCCAGCGAGGGCACGAAAGGCTCACCCCGCCAACGCGGCGGCCTCACCAACGCCCTCTCTCCTCGGACCCCTTCGGCACCGCGCACCCGAACCGCCCGAACACGCCAACCGCCCGGCACAACACCGACATCGACTGGGGCCCGTACGAACCCGCAATCCGCCACTGGGAAACCCTCCTCCACCGCCCCGCACCCACACCCACCCGCCCCGGACCCCGAGGCCCCAACTCACCCCCGAATTCGTCGAATGGCTCATGGGCCTCCCACCCGGACACGTCACCCACACCCCCCACCTGACCCGCACCGCACAACTACGCATCCTCGGCAACGGCGTCGTCCCCCACCAGGCACGCTGCGCACTCCACCACCTCATCAAGGACATGCACGCCGTCGACGGGGCACACGCTCCACCCACCCACGCGGACATGTGAGCCGGGGACCGACCGTCGTCACCGGATGCCCGAGCCCCTGCTCCCGGTGCGGGTGTTCACGTCGAATCCGCCTCGGACCCGTTCGCGCGTCCGGGCCGTCGGGGCCACGGCGGGCCGTGCCGTGTGGCCGGGTCGGCTGGCCGGCTCGCCGCTCGTACCGACACCCACGGCTCAGCCCTGGGCGAAAATTCGGGTTTGGGCAGGTTGCCCCTATTGAGGCACATAGCGGAGGTTCCCGTGAAGTCGCCGTGGACCAGGGCCTATGGAAACCGGCCGACTTCGACGCCAGAGCCCCCGGAACTATAGATATCGACCTCCGCACGGCGCCCGCATCGCCGCCGCGCCACGGGACCTGGCGCAGGCGACGGCCCACCCTCGTCATGCGAATCCCGACGCCCGGGCCACTCGGGCCGGTGACCGCTCTCGCGTCAGGGCCCGGACGACGGCGCGCCCGCAGGGGCGCCTGCGGGACGGCGCAGGGCGAGCACCGGAGGCAGGGCCAGCGCCGGAGTCAGTGCTGCCGCCGCTACGTCCACGGCACGGGGGTCGACGCCGACGGCGGCCAGTGTCGCGATCGTTGCGATGCCAGCGGCAACTGCCAGCGCATACAGGGCAATCGAGCGCATCGGCAGTGTCCCCGGGACCGGTCGCGGGCCCGGGGTCGGAGTGACGCCGGCGGGCAGGAGCCGGAGTGGGTCTCCGGCGTCGAGGGCCTCCAGCAGACGCACGACCTCGCCGGCCACCTCGTCGACGCCGGCATCTCCACGCAGGACCGCGCGCACCTTGTCCTGGACCGCCTCGCCAGCCCTGAACGCCTCCGAGGTCGACTCGCCGCAGATGAACGTGCTCGGCCCGTAGGCGAAATGGGCGTGGGCGACGAGGGCCGTCTTCAAAAGCTCGGCCTGCTCGACGAGTCCTCGGGTCGTCGCGATCGTGCGCTCCGTGTGACGGCGTCCGCAGGCGATCACGGTATCGACCGCGACCCATCTCAGGTACGCCTCCGAACGGCCGCGCCGGCCGGCGATGCGATCCGTCCTGATCAATGCGAAGCCGACCACCAGGAGCGGATAACTGGGCAACACCACCTCCACCGCCATGCGGGAATGCTGGTCCACCATCAGAACCAGGATCGCGGACGCCGCCACCGGCACGAGCGCAGTACCCGCGACGAACAGCGAGAACCACCACAACCCTCGTTCGGCCAGGTACCACTTCCGCAACAAGTCCCTCCGCCACGGCACCGCCGTCCGCCCGGGAACGGCCATCGACGTCAACTCCGCCTCGGCCTCGGCCACCTTGCGACCCACCGCCCGGTCGGCGTCGTCCACGGCACGACCCATTCGCCCCAGAACACGCCCCGGGCGTCGACGACTCGACCCCACGAGAGACAACACGTCGCCGATGAGCCACAGGGGGAACGTCACCGCCCCCACGCCCCACACCACACCCCAGACATACACCACGGCCATGCGCACGCGAGCCCACGCTCCTTTGCCAAGACAACACCGCTGCCACCCGACCGCGCTGCGCAACCCCGACCACGGCCTCCATTCGGACCGGGACATCCGCGTGAAGGGTTGCCAACTCCACTTGTAATGAGGGAAGTTGTATCCGATCCGCAGGCGCACCGGCGGAGGATCCGGATCGTCCTCGGCCCGCGAGGCATCACACCACCGGGCCGACGGGGCACGCGCGTACGGCTTCGACGTGCACCTCGGGTGCAGCCAACTACGGGCACCGGCCTGCGAACCCGTCACAAACCCGCGGGACAGCGCACGCAGACGACCGTCACGGCGGCTCTCGGCCGGACGCGGCAATGAACTCTGCCCTCTGCGGAGCGGCTTCACGGTTCGACACACTTCGTCGTGACCCTCCCGCGACGCCCGAGACGCCAGGGCCCACCCCCACGCCGGGGCCGGGCGCCCGCCCCCGGGGCAGCGGGCCACACCCGCGCAAGGGCCCGTTTCTTCTCGCTGCGGTCCCCACGACGCGTGTCTTCGGGGCAGGTCCCCCAACGATCCCCCGCCGCGGCGACGGGGAGCGAAGAGTGGAGGTACCGTCCCCACCCGCCGCTGCGGACGCCGAACCCGGCGGAACGCGTTTCACGGGCGGGTCCGACGACGACAAGGCGGATGCGACCCATGCACCACGCCCCGCGATACCGGGCGTGAACACGCCCACCGCGGAACGGGTTTCGAGGGATGCGGCGGCTGCGGGGCTTCGCCGCACACGTCGCATCCCGCAACCCCCACGGATCCGCCGTGACCTCCGCGCGTGGCGCGCACCGACGTCCCCAACACCGGTCGCCTCGACCCGTCTGACCAGCCGCCGAGGCCGACGACACACCACCCTCGGCCACCCGGACCCCACCGGTCGGACCAACGCGTCTCGGCCCTGCACACGCACACACGCCGGGCGCCCACTCCCCCGGACCGATCCGGCGCACAACTGCGCGAGCCGCGACCGGATCCCGCCCTGCCTTGCACCCCGAAAGGACGAACACACCATGCGCCCGCCCTCCGACACCCGGCCGCCCGAGCCCGATCCACAAGGGGACTTCGAAACCCGCGCAGAGCCGCAGCCACCACGGCCCCTCGCCCGGCGGAGTCCTTCACGTCGGGCATCGTCCACCCCGAACCCCGCTCCCGGTCCGGTCGAGCACGACCTCGACCCGCAGCGTCCCGGGACTGCGACAGCCCTCGCGAACAACCCTGCCACCCGGGCCGCGTCGGACGAGGACACCACGCCCCCGGTCGCCCCGGAGCCGATTACCGGGCCCTCCCACGCGGACCCCCGTCATGCGCTGCCGACCGCCGCCGTCCCCCTCGTCCGCTCGGCCTGTGCGCAGGAGGTGGGCTCCACCGCCTCGCGTCGCGCCCGACCGCGGGCATGGCTGCGCGCCGTGGCCTGGCTGATCACCACGCGCTCGCACCCCCGGGCCGGGGCGACCACCGCCCGCGTCGCACGGGACCTGGCCGCCCGCATGGACCACCACGAGGGAACCGTGATCTACGGCCTCGACACCACCGCCGAGCGCCTACAACTGTCCCGCGCCACCGTCAAACGACACGTCGCGATCCTGCGCGAACTCGGCGCCCTGGCCTGGCACATCCACGGAAGCAGGCGCAACCTGCACAAACCCGACCGCCCCTACACCGCCACCGGCACCGTCTACGCCGCCACCGTCCCACCCGCCTACGACCACGCCCACGGCCACCGCACCACCGGCCACGGATACACAGCCCGCCTGATCGGCCTCACCTCCACCGCCCGGGCCCGCATGGCCGCAGCCGCGGTTGCGGCCACACGCCCGCGAAGCGAAGCCGCACCCCCACCCCACCGAGGACGTACGATCCTGCCCTCGCCGCGCCGGACGGATCCGAACACCCCCACCGCAACGCGGAGTCACAGGCCCCGCCATGCGCCCCCTTCCCTGAACACACCCACTCCCCCGTTCGGGTCTCGGTCGATCAACGGGTTCAAGAACACACGCACGCCCCCGAACACGGCGACGACCGCAGCCCCGTCCACCGCGACCACGATCAATCACCCGGGGACGGGCATCCGTTCACCCCTGCGGGTCGCCCGCGACATCCGCATCGCCGCCACCGTCCGCGCCCGGGTGACCTGGACCGCCCACGAATCCCTACGCCGCCTGGCCTGGGCCCTGCGACCCCTGATCGACCGCGGACTCGACGCCACCCGCATCGCCGGCGAACTCACCGCATGGCACCTCGACGACTGGCGCCCCCGACACCCGGCAGCGTTCATCACCGCACGACTGCGCCGCGAGGCCGCTCTCGACGCCCAGCACGACGCCGAACGGGCCGCGGCCGTCCACCCGACGAGCAACCCCGCATGGCGCGCATGCATAAACCGGCTGTTCCCCCCGCCCGCCGACCCGACGGACGCACCACCGCGCACCACCGAAGCACGCCGGGCCGCCCGCGCCGCAGGACGCCACGACCTCGTCCGCGTCATCGAACACCTCGAACACGACTTCACCGACGCCCTGGACCTGTACGGAACCGACCTCACACGACGCGCAAGCAACCTCGCCGGCTCCCCCACCATCCACTGGCACACCCACTGACCCCAAACTCCCACCCGACGAACACCGCACACCCACCGTGAAGGACGCGTTCGACAACACCATCGCGTCGCTGGTGCTGCACTGCGCTCAGGGCTGGGCCGCTCCGCGCCGAGATACAGCGCGACGACCACGTGAACGGCACCTCGTTGTAGTCGTGACGCGACTGCGGGCACCGCAAGGCGTGTGGAGCGGAGACCGTGAGGCATCCTTCTCCGTCGCATCCCTGCCCGGTATGGGTCGATCGCGTACGGCATTCGTCAAGGCAGACCGGTGACCGGAGCTCCTGGCAAAATCGGCGCATGCTCATTACGCCCCGGCCGGGAACCGACCGCAGGAACATTCGGGACGCTCTCAACAACGCATACACCACCGCCGAGAACCTGCGTGGAAACCCCGACGGGAGCGCCTACTCACGGCTGCTGCGCTACCTCACATGGGCGACGGACACTGCCGGCGCGTTGCGCCATCAGATCAGCGACGCGGACATCGACCAGCTCGTCCTCACACGTCGCTATCACGTTCTTTTGGGCGGCTGTGGATCATTGGCCGGAACTGCTCAGGAGAGCTTGGTCAATGGGCTGGTGGACCTCGAACTCTTCGAACGCGTCCGCACCATCGCCGAGGCGCGGCAGGCGTTGGAGGCCCGGATAGGTCGCTGGAACGGTCTCGAGCACTTCGTGGTCGCGGACTCGAGTTTCTACTGTCACAACCCCGAGAAGCTGGCCGACGTCGATTTACACGCAGTCTTGGGTTTGGAGAGTCGTGAGAGTGTGCGTTTGTTGTTCCCGATTGCGGTCGTGGACGAACTCGATGCGTTGAAGGAGTCCGCCAAGCAACCTGCACGCTGGCGTGCGTCGCACACGCTCGGCCTTTTGGACGAACTCTTGTCCGGGGGTACGTTCGGTGTGTGGCGTGAGGCCGCGGCGCTGGAGGGGGGTGGCGTGGGCGGGGAGGTGAACGTCGAGATCGTTCTCGATCGGCCCGGGCATGTACGCCTGCCGATTGCCGATGACGAAATCATCGATCGGGCGGTCGGGATCCAGTCGTTGGCGGCGCGTCCGGTGCGGTTGTTGACGTGCGACACCGGTCAGCACACGCGTGGGTGTGCAGCCGGTCTACCGGTGACGAAGATTCCCGCGAAAGCTCCGGGCCCGGAACCCGAACCGCCGGCTTCCAACGAGCCCGGGAGCGGGACGCGGGCGCAGCGACGGGAGCGGCAGCGGACGACGGGTGGTGAGCCGGCGCTCGTCAAGGAGCAACGTTCGTAGGGGGCGTTGGCCGGGCGTGCGCAAGCGGCGGGCCCGGGAAGAGTTTCCCGGGCCGTCGATCGCCAACGCCGCCACATGCGTGGAGGCCACTGAGCTTGTTCTTCAAGGTCGGACCCGGCATACGGCAGCGGGTCGCCGGTGTTGCCCCGAGCAAATCCGATGGCACCAACTGCCTCAGGTGACGAGACTGCACCGGTGAACAGCCTGCCGCCGGTACCCGATCCGCCCCCGCTGCCGGTACCGGATCCGCGCGCCCGTCATGTCGTTCTCGACTATGCGGGTATGCACGACCTGGTTGCCGACCTGGTTCTGCCCGAGGGCGCGTCCATGTACGTCATGAGCGCCTTGGAGACCTCCCGCGAACTCATCCGGCACTCCTACTATCGATACGAGTTCGCCACCGTCGCCGTCATGCATTCCTTGTGCGCCCTGGAGTGCGTACTCGCCGAGCGCCTGGCCGTCGACAAGCCACTCCGGGACCTGATCGAGCGGGCCGTCGAGGCCGAGCTCATCGCTGCCGAACTCGCCACGGAGCTCGACCGCAGCCGACTCCTGCGCGACAAACTCGTGCAAGGCATGATCAGTGCCGAAGTCAGCCCGGTCATGGCCGTCCACCTGGTGCGTGCCGTCTTCGATGCCATCGCGCCGCTCCTTCGTTCGCCGGCTGCGGCCAAGGCAACAGCGGCCGACATGAGCGGAGCACGGCCCGAGAACCGACTCGTCCGGTTGTGGAAGGAGCACCTGCGCGCACCGTTTCCGGCAAGCTTCCGCGGCGTGGACGTCGAGAGCGTCGACTTCGTCCTCCTGGACGCCGACATTGCCGGCCTCGTCCAGACAGAGTTGAACGGCGGCCTCGACGACAACGGCATTGCCACCCTCTGGGCACGCATCGCCGACCTCGACACGGATTCCGAGCACGAGCACGGGCACGGGCACGACACCGATCCCGAGCCCGGGACGCGGGGCTGAGCACGACGACGGTCGGTCGGCGGCAAGTGCCGGCCCACCGGCCGTCGTCGGCGCTCTCGGCCTCGTCTCAGGTCGGGGGGATCACTGCGCCCGACGCGGTCAATTCGATCAGCTTCGCGCGCCCGGGCACGTCGAGCTTGCGGTAGATCCGGGTGAGGTGTTGTTCGACCGTACTCACGGAAAGGTAGAGCCTGCGGCAGATCTCGCGGTTGCTCATGCCGGCCGCAACCAGTCCCGCGACCCGTAGTTCGGCGTCCGTGAGGACGGATCTCGTGCCGCGTCCGGAGTAGAGGACGCCCGTGAGGTCGAACCGGGTGCTCTCCTTGAGCAGCCGCCGGGCGAGGTCCTCGTTGGCACACGCCGCGGCGATCTCCATCGTGCGCGCGGCCGTATCGCGGGAGCGGATGATGTCGCCGATCGCGAAGTATTCGTTGCTCAGATCGGCGAGGGCTCGCACATGTTCCAGCCGGTGTTCCGAACCATCCAGCAGCGTCACGGCTTGTTCGAGCAGGCCGAGTCGCTCGCCGCCCTCGACGGTGCCCGCGAGCAGGCGGGTACCGATACCGCGCAACGCGGCCGACTCCTCGGACAGCAGCTCCAGGTGCCGCGTGAACTGCCGGCGCGCGTCCCCGACGCGTCCTTGTCCGAGGTACGCACGACCGGCGCCGAGTCGCCACGGGATCAGGGCGGGCGCGTCGAGGTCGCACGCGAGCGCGAGTTCACCCGCGCGCCGGAAGTCCGCGAGGGCGGACCGGGTGTCTCCGATCGCCAGGAGGTGATCGCCCCGCGCGCACAGCAGGTACAGCTCGAAGGGTGTGGCTCCGATGGCCTGCAGCTGAAAGCGCGCAAGCAGCCGCTCGGACGCCGCGTACCGGTCGAGGACGGTGTTGGCGCCGACGAGGATTCCCATCGGGTATCCGGCGGCCATTCCCCAGTTCGGGAACGGCAGTAACTCCAAAGCGGTCGACGCGAGTTCCGCGGCCTGCTCGGCATGTCCCCGCCGCAGCACGATGTCCGCCCGAATCGCCACCAGGATCGCGCGCAGCGTGTGTCGAGGGTTGTCCTCCCTCATTCCGGCGATGAGGTTCGCGCAGTAGGATTCGGCCAGCGACAGCCGCTCCACGAGCATCAGGGCCAGCAGCGCGGGCATCGAGCGGTCCACCGCCGCGTCGTTGCCGCACTGGACACCCTCCAGAACGTAGACGGCGGTCTCGCACACCGTGTTCGGGGATTCCGACCGAACGGTAGTACCAGCGCGGAGACCGCGCGCATCCGGGAGTCGTCGGCCGAGGCGTGCTCGGGCTGGGGAAGTCCGACCAAGAGATCGTGGCCCGGATCGGCCGCCATCGGGCCGATCAGCCGGAGCCACGTGTGCATGGTCCGCAGATGCAGCAACTCCGCCGCATCGGTCCGGTCGACGTGTTCGTCCAGCCAACGTGCGACGTTCGCGGCCTCGGGGTAGCGCCGCTCCCAGACGAGTTGGGCGACCAGTGCGAAGGCGTCGGACAGGTCCAGCCGGCCGCGGTACATGGCGCGCTGCAACGGTCGGAGATGACTCGAGGCGGAGGACGGGCTCGTCAACCACTTGAGCCGGACGAGGGCCACGAGGGCGGTGATGGCCGCCCTGCCCGCCGCGATCTGGTGGGCCCGCTCGGCACAGGTAAGCGCACGGTCGGCGTCACCCTTGGCCAGGGCTTCCCCGGCCGCCTTGATCAGGACGGGACTGATCCACGTCTCCGCGACATCGCCTGCCGCCAGCACGTGTTCCGCGATCACGGACGCTCCGAGGCCTTCCTCGTGCAGCAGGACGGCGACGCGGAGATGCAGGTCGGCGCGGTCGGTCCGGGTCGTCGTGTCGACGGCGATCCGCGCGGTCTCGGGTATTCGGAAATCGCCGGTGTGATCGAGGATGCCGACGGCCGCGAGCGCTGCCATGGCCCGTTCCACGAAGGCGGCGTCGCGGTCCGGGCCCAGTAGCTTGCGCAGGAGTCGGCGGCTGCGGAGTCGACCGAGCACGGCCCAGGCCCGCAGCACGGTGCGGGTGTCGTCATCGAGGCGATACAAGCAGGCAGACATCGATTTTCTGAAAGCATTGCCCGCCTTTGGTATATCGGCGGTGTCGCGGTCTCGCCCAATCCGCACGGCGTCGGTTAACAGCGCATCGAGCAGGAGCGGATTTCCGCCACTGGCCCGAAGAAAGGAAAGTGCCCGAGCCTCGGGTAGGCCAGATAATCGCAACGCGGCGGAAACACCCGGCAGGGTCAGTCCACTCAGGCACAGGGTGTGGCTGCGCGGACTCCGGGCGAACTCCACCTGGATTTCCGACAGGTATGTCGGATCCGTCGTGCAGACGCCCAGCAAAAGCATCGTGCGACACATGCGGCTGCGGCGCTGTAGAGAAAGCACGAGTTCCACGGACACGCTGTCGGCCAGATGGAGGTCGTCGAGACAGATGACCACCGTCCGGTCCCTGGCCGGCGCGAGGAGATCCGCACACAGGTGCTCGATCGCGGCCTTCCGCGCCCGCGGGTCCTTGTCATCCCACGCGGCGGCGTACTCCCGTACCTGCGCCGCACACCGGAACAGAGCCCCTCGCGAGTCCGCAGGCTGCGTCGACGCCATGGCGTTGCCCAGCAGTTGCCGGATCAGCCCCAGCGGAATGTCGTGCTCCGTTTCGGCCGCGGTCGCGGCGAGTACGAGGGTGCGTGTCGTGTCGACGGACCGGCAGAACTCTTCCATGAGTCTGGTCTTGCCGACGGCGACCGGCCCACTGATCAGCACGGCGCCACCGACGCCGGCCGCGCAATCGTCGAAGAATTTTCGGAGTTCCGTCAGCTCTGCGGCCCGCTCAACCAACTCCACGAATCGACCTCCCGTTTCATATCAGCACTGCCGATATCCGGGGAAAACCGGTGCACCCGGACGGCTCGGCCGCGCGAGCTACCCCGTTCCAAGCACCGACACTCCTGCTGCCTCAACATCATTTGTCGTGCAACGGAGAAACGCTCTTGCGACGGATACCATGCACAGATTGACCTCGTTGAATGAAGGGAAGGTGAACAACTATCAAAGAGGGCCGCCCGTGCGGGTCTCGCCCACCAAAAGCCGCTCGTCGCCCGCGGACCGACAACGTCGCACGGAAGGCCCCGGCGATACCGAATTCCGACGTTCCGGCGTCGGGATTCCCGGCGTAAGGCCGCAACGAGCCCCGGTGCCGAGGAGATCTGCTCGGGGAAATGGGCCCCGGGGTTCCACTGGCGGTGGTTTGTTGACTGCGGGTCAGGGTCGCGGTATGCCGATAGGAGGGAACGTCGCCTGCGCCTCGGGGGGGTTGCGATGACCAAGCGTGTACCCTGTCCGCCCGCACCGGGGCCGTTGGAGGCCTATGCCGCGCGTTTCGACGACCTCTTCTCGACGTTGGCACAGCGCCGCGGGTTCCGCGAGTACCTGGCCGGGCTGTTGCTGCCGAGGGACCGCAACAAGACGCTGACCTGCCTGGCCGGCACGGAACCCGTGGTCGGTGCGCAGCATCCGGCGGTGCAGCGGCTGCAGTTCTTCCTGTCCGAGTCGACCTGGGACCACGAGCGGATCAACGCCCGCCGCGTGGAGCTTTTGCTCGCGGATCCGGCGACCGCACCGCACGCGGGCGGGGTGTTGGTGATCGACGACTCCGGCGACCGCAAGGACGGCACGGCGACCGCGCACGTCGGCAAGCAGTACCTGGGATCGGTCGGGAAGATCGACCGCGGCGTCGTCACGGTGACCACGTGTTGGGCGGACGAGCGCCTCTACTACCCCCTGCACGCCGTTCCCTACACACCGGCCCACCACTTCCCGCAAGGCAGGAACGACCCCGACTTCCGCACCAAACTGCGGATCGGGGCCACCCTGGCCCGGGAAGCGAAGCAGGCGGGGGTGTCCTTCCGGGCGGTGGCCGCCTACTGCGCCTACGGCGACCAGGACGGCTTTCGCAGCGAACTCGCGGACGCAGGACTGCCGTTCGTGATGGCGCTCAAGCCCGGTCACGGCGCCTGGAGTTACAAGGATGCGTTCAGGCCCACCGACGCCGCCCGCGAACTTGCCTGGGCGGGCCCCAACCGCCCCGGCGACTGGACCGCGGTCACCCGCACCTTTCGCAACGGAGGCACGACCACCTGGTGGGCCGCCGACGCACGACTGGGTTGGTGGGGCCCCGACGGCACCACCCGCCTGGTGGTCGCCACCACCGATCCGGCCACCCTGCCCGCGCGATCCACCTGGTACCTGGCCACCAACCTGCCCCGGCCGGGATCGCCCCGCGAGGCCACCAGTCGGCCCCGGGCCGCCGACCTGGCCGAAGTGGTGCGCATATACGGGATCCGTCATTGGATCGAGCAGAGCTACAAGCAGGTCAAGGACGAACTCGGATGGGCCGACTTCCAAGTCCGCTCCGACACCGCCATCCGCCGCCACCAGACCCTGGTCAACTGCGCGTTCTCGTTCTGCTGGGACACCTGGTTCGCCCCGCCCCCACCCCCGCCCGTGGATGCCGAGGAGTTGGAACCGCACCACCCAGAGAGGGGGAACTCCCACGTCCCACCAGCCCCGAACGGCCTCCTGGCCCCAAGCGAGATCCGGGCGGTCCGTGGCTGGTTGGCGCCCTGGACCACGCTGCAACGCTACTGGCGGGCATGGTCGACCAAGCCCCCGCCCACCGAACTCCGGAACCTGATCAACACCCTCGGCACAGGAAGACCCATCGACCTCTACACCCCGGTCTAACAAACCACCGCTATAAGTACGGCCCGCATTGACGAAGCCTGCAGCCAGATCTTCGGGCCGGACGGTCCGGCCGACGCTACCTACCTGTGCGGAACCAGGGTCAAACCGGTCGGGTGGTTGGACGGACGGGTCGAGTTCTTTCTCATCGGAACCGACCGCCAGGTGTGGCACAGCTACCAGTACAGCATGGGTGGGCCATGGTCCACCTGGGGCACCCTCGGCGACAGCCACGACGTGCAGAACGGCGTCGAGGCGTGGTTCTCGGACGGGGATCTCGTCGTGCAGGTACTCGGCGGAGACAACCGGCATTGGTGCAACGTCTACAGCGGCGGCTGGAGCAATTGGCACATCTGCACCTGATCGGTCAGCCGCCGTATGCGAAAGCCCCGCCCCGTGCGGGGCTTTCACGCGCCCCGGGCCACGACCTGTCCGCCGACGAGCGGACGCGGCCAGCCACCGACGGAGCGATGTCGGCCTTCGGGCTCGGTCGTCCCACCAGCCGAGTTCGGTGCCGAGGCGTTCGATTTCGCGGTCGGACTCGGCGACTTCGGCGAGGAGCGGGGCGAACGCCGCGCGGGCCTGCGCGGTTGTCGAATCCGCACGTGGTGTACGGCTTTTCGTCGAGACTGAACGATCGAGGCGGTCGAGTGGAAGGGGTTGTCCATCGGGGTATCTAACGCTCATTTAGACGCACAAGCTATGTACAACAACCCGCGAGTTCTCAACGAAACCACCACCTTCCAGGCCAAACCCTCCACAGCCCTCACCCGGACGCGCCACGAAACGTTCCCGCCCAGACCGCAACACTCCAGCCCACACCACCACCCACACACCAACCAACCGCCCCCGGGCCACAACACCCGTCAAGTGCGTCATAATACTGACATGGAAAAACTTAGTCCCATTAGGGTAACAAGCCTTCGGGATTTCCTGGTTTCCTGGTATGGAAATCCCGTGCGCTCACCTGGCAAATCCCTCGGTACCGACAATGCAATCCCGCGCGCTCTTCGTGAATGGCATGAACTTGAATCTCTATTTGGGCGCCCGTTGACTTTTCAGAATCATGCCGTCAAGCCTTCTTGTTTGCGATTCGAAAACGGGAAGATGGTATTCTGGACGGAGAATCAAGGATGCTTCTCCTGGGCCGTCGGAAGATCGGGAAACAATCCCCCGGTACTGAATAAAGAATCTGACGAGGAAACCTCGATCTGGCACGAGACGGGTGAAGTACTCTCAGAATTTCTTTTGCATGCAGCTCTTTTTGAGGCAATACACGGCGCCCCGATCAAAAAAACTGGAACCTTCACTCGGCATCAGCACTCAACCTTTTCTCAGATTTTCAATTACTCCATCCAGCTCAACTGGAAGTATCTCGAGAGCTCCACCGTTATCCGAGCCAGCGACAATGTGTTGTCTATCTCGAGCGGTACCGGAAATCGGTTCGAAGCCACCGTTGCCTGTCGAGACAGTAGGCATTTTTCCACGCTACCGAAGTTCATTCAATCCTGGGAAACGATCCTTCACGGCCATGGTTGCACAACAGAACCTCTACCAGCATGGGCTCAGCCATCGAAGTAACCCGGTGTACTATGAAAAGCCCACCCGCCGACAGCTACACAGGGTCTTGTCGCCTCGCTCCGGAGATCGGGAATCGAATCCCCGACAATCTTTGGGAACAGTGCATGCAGCATCCACACAGTACCTTCAAGAATTTCGACCGATTCTTGCATCTGAATTGACACGCCTCCAAACGACAACATCGGCCTTCAATGCCTAGCCTCGGGGACGGGTCGTCGGCTTGCTGGCGACCCGTCCCCGCTGTTACGGACGTTGATTCGGTTTTCGGGTGTGGCAATGGCCCGATTGTCGTGTCGGGTGGGTGCCGGGTTTCCACGTCCCCGGGGGTTTGTCACGGCTCGTTGGGGCGGTTGGGTCGGGTGGTCAGGTGGGTGCGGCGTGAGAGCGTGGAGGCGGGTGATGCCTTCGACGATGTGCCCGGTTCAGGGCCATCGCTCCGGCAGGCGAACGATGACCCGTCGGCCGGTGTGGACCAGGCGGGCGCCGGCCGAGAAGAGGCGGAACCGGTGTTTCTTGATCTCCCACGGCCGCGTGTCCCCGGTCAGGGCCAGCATCTACGTTTATGCGAGCAACTCGCATGCGAGGGCGACGGGTTCGCACCGGAGTTGGTTTTGTGCGAAGCCCTGCAGGGGGAGGTTCCGCAGGCCGGTGACGCGGGCCTGGCGGATGCGGTCCTCGGCGCGGGCGCGTCGTCGGTGGCGTAGTTCGAGGTCGGCGAGCTGCCCACCCGCCGTGTTGGTGACGAAGGCGAAACAGCGGTTGCCGTCGACATCGGTGATCCGCAACTACGCGCCGAGGTACGGGCGTTCCTTCCGCATGATCACCCGCATGCCCCTCGGCCACCCCGACGGGTCGAGCATGTCGGTAACCTCCACGCACCCTCGCGCGGGAGACCCTCGGCGTCGTATGCCGGCGTCCACGCCGCTTTCGGAACGCGAAGGATCGCCGCGTGGATCGTCTCGGCAATCGTGAACCCGACCGAGTACGAGAGCCACCGGCCGCGCCAAGAGAGCCACGCGAGGAACTCGTGGGTGCCATCCGCGGAATCCGTCCGTATCAGCGTCCCCCGGCCCCGCCGGTGCCGTTTCGGGACCTGCGCGAGGACCTGTCGGGTGACCTTGAAGCACCCGCTCGGGGTATTCGACCCGGCGCTCCCGGGCCGCAACAACACCGCGAGCGGCTTACCGGATCCTTGCGCCGTGGTCGGCGAACGCCCACACGGGTGGAACCCGAACGTCTTCTTCCACGTCGGGTGCGCGCCTTCCATGTCGGAGTGCGCGGTGACCAGGACTCCATTGATGTCGATCGTCCACCGCCCGTCCCCGAGCGGCGACGCTGTTCCGGACAGGTTCCAGGCCACGTTCCCGGGACGCCGCGCGAGCGGCCCAAATCACCCGCACAGCCCTCGGCCCTGCCGCGGCCAGCGCTGTGAACAGGCGCGATACCGTCGGATGGACGCCACCGGACCGAACATTCCCGGCTGATCCCGCCGGACATCGTTGTCGGAGAGGCAGTCCCCACCCACCGCGAGTGTCATTGGGAAATCCAGGACCGCCTCCCCCGGGTCATGGGCCGCCCGCGTCTTGCGCCACGATGCGAGCGCGCGACGATCCACGATCCAGCCCGACCACTCGGGCCGTCTCCGCGAGCAACACCCCACCGGCCTGCGAGACGACGCCCGTCCCACCGGGCTCCACGTGGACACGCGGATACGAACCGCTGTTATTCTTCACCTAAAAAGTGCCTCCCGATCCGCAGACGACAGAGCTTTCGATAAGCTCAATCGTCCCACGTCACAGGTGCTTTCGCTTTTCAGGCCGCATGACAGACGCCGCACCTCGTGAAAACCCGAGGCTAGTTGTGGTCCCGAAGGCAAACCTCATACGCACGCCTCAGTCGCCAGCTTAGTTATCGGCTATCGGGCGTTCTTTTGCCATCTGCTATCTTCCTTCGAATTTCTGTGTACCGAGGGGAGATTGTACCCATAGCTCCGTTCCAGACGGCAGCTGGTCCGGCAGAGTTCTTCGACAGTAATAACAAACACCGCCTGGATTATCAATCCGGAGAACTGCCTGAGTGATTTCAGGGTGCACTCTGAGTATACTGGCGGATTGCGTTTCGACGTGAAGAGCGTTTTGTTTCATCGTCCCCGGCGGCAGAAAGAACCCCTCTACAACCCTGCCGGTTTTCCCATGTACCACCCCGGCCGACCCACTGTGCAACGGAAATTGCTCCACGCGAAGGTCAAGGATACCCCGCGTCGGTGGATTCCAATCGGGGTTGCGATAGCCTCCCTCCGGAAGCCCGAAGACATCGCATAGATTGACATTATGTGCGAGAAGGGATGCACTTCCGGTCAGCACGTAATAGGTGTGGTCGACATCAACCGTGAGATCGTGAGTACGCCGTTGTTCATGGAATGGTCGGACAACACCAATCCGAACCCAAGTACCTGCCGAGGTTTGCAGCCATTGGCCGGGCTTGAGGTCTCCTGCGTTGATCCACTGTTTGAGGTCGGGGGACCAGAAGGGGTGGTTCGTGGTGGCGATGATCGAGGCGTCGTCGTTGTCGGTTTCGACGGTGAGGTCGACGAAGTCCTTGTCGTCTTCGGTGGTGATGGAGGCCAGGACGGTGCGGGGCTTGGTTTCGCCGGTCTCCGGGTCGGTGGCCAGGACGACGTCGCCGGGGGCCACGTCCTCGATGGGCTTGCGGGTGCCGTCGGCCATCAGGACGCCGGTTCCGGGGACGAAGCTGTGGGTGCCGCCGCAGACGCGTTGCGCGACCTTGCCGCCGACGATGCCGGCCGCTCCGCCCGCTACACCCCAGGCTCCGCCGGTGACGGTGTCCATGGTGGCGCCGAGGAGGCTGTGATCAGCGTTCGGGTCGAGGGTGTTGTTGAGGTATCCCGTCGTCGCGCCACCGATGCCGGCGCAGATCAGGACCGACCCCGCCGCGATGCCGCCGGTGGCGGCGGTGGCGGTGCCGGCGGCGAACAGGCAGCCGCCCTCGGCCAGGACGCCGCCCGCGATGGCGACTGCCTCGCGCCAGTGGTCCTTGGCGAACTTGGTGGCCTGGCTCGTCTTCTTCTTGGTCCAACCCCAGGCTTTTTGCAGGCCGTTGCGGTTGTCCGGCTTGTTCGCCTTGGGTTTGGGTTTGTCCATGCAGTAGTTGACGCAGTGGGCGGTGCCGCCCGGGGCGGTGGGCGATGTGGTGGTCTGGTCGGTTCCGGAGCCGCCGCAGGACATCACGTTCCCGCAGTAGACGGGCGGCACGTCCGGATCCGGATCGCAGGCCATGACGTTGCCGCAGTACTTCATGCCGGTCGGGTCGGACAGCGTCAGCGGGTTGTTGTTGCTGTAGGTGTAGCCGTGCATCTGGCCCGCGTCGGCGAGGTCCATCACGGGGTCGACGCTGATGAAGCGGCCGAGGGTGGGGTCGTATTCGCGGGCGCCGACGTGGGTGAGGCCGGTTGAGTCCATGGGCTTGCCGAGGAAGCCCTTGTCGTCGGGCCATTGGCCGCCTGCCTGGGTGGGTTGGGAACCTCTTGGCTCGCCGAAGGGCTTGGATTGGCGGCGGGTGGCGGTGAGGGTGGTGGCGTCGATGGTGCTGACCGGGGTGCCGTGGTGGTCGGCGGCCATGTAGGCGATGGCGCCGTTGCCGTTGCGGACGACCGCGGTGCCGCCGGTGGTGGTGTAGTAGCGGGTACCGACCACGGGGCCGGATTGGTCGGTGTTGGTGGTGAGTTCGTCGGTGCCGAGGTAGAGGGTGGTCTTGCCGTTCTCGCGGCGGATGATGCGGTTGCCGTCGGCGTCGTGGACGTACTCGCTGGTGTTGGTCGCGGAGGCGACCTTGGCGAGTTTGTCCTCCTCGTTCCAGGTGAGGGTCTGGAGATTGGCATCGGCGCCCGGGCGGGTCTTGGTGTTGCCGGACTGGTCGTAGGTCAGGCCCGTGGTGACGGCCTCGCGGGTGCCGGTTTTGACGGTGACCGAGTCCAGGCGGTGGGTGCGGTCGGTGGGCTGGGCACCGGCGCGGTAGCCGTACTCGGTGGTGATGTTTTTGGTGGGGTCGTCGGTCGCGTCGTGGTCGACGAGTTTGGTGCGGTTGCCGACGACGTCGTAGGTGAAGGACTGCCTGTACGGGTCCGGGCCGCCGACCGTGGACGGGGTCGGGGTCTGGGTGGCGCAGCCGCCGATGCCGGGGACGCTGGGCTCGGGGAGGGTGGTGGTGCCGGCGGTGTCGGTCCAGGCTTCCTTCAGGCGGCGATGCCCGTCGTAGGTGAAGCACTGGGTGTCGGTGGTGGTGCCGTCGCGGACGGTCTTGATCGAGGTGACGTCGCCGGAGGGTTTGTAGGTGTAGGTGGTGTCGTCGACGCTGGTGGTGGTGGTGCCGGTCTCCTTGTCCCACTGGGTGTTGAGCAGGCGGCCGGTGGCGGGATCGTACGTGCTGGTGAACGCGGCCTGGCGGGGCTGGGCGCCCAGGGTGGCGCGGGTGTTGCGACCGAACGGGTCGTAGTCCGCCCAGTTCAGATATCCGCGCGCACCGCTCACCTCGGTGGGCAGACCGCCGTCGTTGTACCTGTACTCCAACCCCTCCGCGGGCAGGCCCCCCTGCGCCGGAACATCGGTACGCAGCGGGAGACCCAGGACCGGCTCGTACTCCGTGCTCGTCTGGTAGATCCCGGCGAGTTTGCCCTCGACCGAGGGGATGGTGACGCGAGTGCCGGTCGGCAGGTAGGTGCCCGGCTTGAAACCGGTGATCTCGCTGGTGTACTTCGCACGGGGTTTGCCGTCGACGTCGACGTAGCGGGAGGAGCCGTCGGCCTGGCCCTTCGCGTAGCGGTCGTACGTCCACTCGGCGAGGAGGTTCGCGTCCGCGACCGTGTCCTTGTACGACGCGGTCTTACGGCCCAACGCGTCGTAGGTGTACGCGAGTTTCTGGCCGCGGGCGTCCGTGGTGCCGATCACCCGGCCGACGAGGTCGTAGCGGGTGTCCGACGGGCCCTTGTCCGGGTCCTCGACGTGGGTCTTGCGGCCCAGGAAGTCGTAGGTGTACGTCCACGTGTTGCCGCCCGCGTCGGTGACGGTCTTCAGTTCCTCGCGCGGGGTGTACGTGTACGTGATCTTCGAGAAGTCCGTGCCGGTGGGGGTGCCGCCGTTGTACTCGCGCAGCTCGCCCGGCTTGCCGCGGGCGTCGGAGATCGACACGGTCGCGACACCGCCGGGCGGCGGGGTCACCCGCGTCTCGTCCGCGCCGGCGTAGGCAATCGACGTGCGCCACTGCTCGACGCCCTTGGACGCGAACACCTGGGCGGTGGTGCGGCCCATGCCGTCGTAGACAACCGCGTTCTGACCGGAGACCTCGTTGTCGTTGCCGACGAAGACGGACGTGTCCGGGCCCGATGTGCTGTTGAAGTAGGGCTGGTTGGTCTTGATCGGGCGGCCCAGGCTGTCGTGGAAGGTGTCCGTGACCACGCGACCGGGGTCACCGGTGGCGGTCGTCGACTGGGTCTGCCGCTCCTGGAGGAAGCTGTTCAGGATCCGGTGGGACACCGCGTACTTGTTGTTCAGGCGCAGGGTGCGGGTGGTGACCACCGACGGCCCGGTCTTGCTGGGGGCGTACGCGAACTGCAGGTCGGCGTTCTGCTGTTTGGTGTGCCCCGGCTTCCACACCGCGATCAACCGGCCCAGGACGTCGTACTCCTGCTCCACTACCAGACCGTTCACGTCCACGGCCTTGACCGGGAGGTTGCGGGCCCCGGCGTAGGTGGTGGAGGAAGTCCAGCCGGTCGGGCCGGTGACCGCCACCGTGGTCGGCAGAGTACCCGCGGCGGGGGTGTAAGTGGTCGTGGTGACCTTGTTCTCGGCGTCGGTGGCCTTGGTGACCCGGCCGTAGGCGTCGAACTCCGACTTGGCCGTGGTCACCCAGTTCGGCGTACCGTCCGCCTTGTAGTCCACCACCGCCTCGGTCGACGTCGTGTCACCGAGTACACCGAGTTCGCCGAGGGGCTTGTTGTCGTAGAGCGCGTGGGACCAGGCGTAGACGGTGTCCTTGGACGCGGTGGTGTCACAGGCACCGACCAGGGACAGGGTTTCGGTGGGCCTGCCGATGATCCAGGCTGCGGTGTTGTGCGCGTAGGTGGTCTTCGTGCAGTACTCCGGCAGGCCGTCCGCCTTGTCCGACACCGTCTCCGGGAGACCGTGGGCCGCCTCGTACGTGGTCGTTTTGGAGGTCTCGCGCCAGGTGGTGCCGTTGGCGAGGAGGCTGCGGGTGCGGGTTTTCGCGATCGCGGTGCGGCGCGCTTCGAGCGGGGGCAGGCCGCGGGCGCGGGCGTGGGTGGCGGTGACGCCGGACGAGAACGGTGTGTTCAGCGTGGTGGTGGCGACCGTTCCGCCGTCGCCGGTGAACGTCTTCGTCTCGTAGGCGAATCCGGCGTGTTGGTTCGCGTCGAGGATGCTCTGGCCGGTGGAGTCGGTGAGGGTGACGGCGCGTTTGGTGCCGTCCTTCTTCACGTCGGCGTCCATGCCGCGCAGGTAGAAGGCCGCCGTCTGGGTCACCGCGTCCTTGGGAGCGACGCCGGTGCGGGTGATGACCTGGCCGTAGCCGCGGTACTGGTTCCAGGTCCGGCGGTCCTTGCTCTTCGGCTTGGACGCCTCCTTGTCCTCGGTCAGCTCCGCGTCGTCGCGGTGCCAGGCGGCGCCGCCGACGTACTCGTAGCGCGTCGAGCGGTCCGGGGTCGTGGTGGCGATGTCGTGCTCGCTGACCTCGGCTACGGTGTACTTGTGGAACCAGTGCAGCACCGGCTCCGCGTCCTCGTCGAAGTTCCACCACATCGGGTAACACGCCTTGGAGTTGGCATCCGGCGTGGGCAACGCGGTCGGCAGGCACTCGGCGTCGTTGTAGGTGACCGTGGTCTGACCACCGGTCTCGTTCGTGATCCCCGTCAGGCGGCGGCGATTCATCGGCGGAGCGAGATCACCGCCCGCATCCACGCGGTTCGGCTTGAACGTACCGGCGAAGTCGACGGAGGGCACGTCGATCTTCCTGGTGCCCTCCCACGCGGTGCGGGTGATCGAATTCAGCCACAGCGTCGCGGACGAACCGTCCTGCGGATCCGGGTAGTCCTGATCCAACGCGAACTCGTCCACCGTCTGATACGTCGAACCCACCAGGGACTGCGTGGTGATCTTCGTCAGGCGGCGGGTCGAGAAGAACGACTGGCCGTACTCCGCGCAGGTACCCGTGGCGGCACACTGCTTGTCGACCGGGACATCCGGCCACTTGGCGGCGTTCGCCTTGGTCATCTTGGCCGGATCGCAGTCGAACCCGTCCTTCTTCAGGCACCGCTCCGCGGTGTCGAAGAGGATCTGTGCAGTCGGCTGGGTGGCGTCGGTGGTCTTGGAGCCGTATGTGATCTTCGCGAGAGTGCCGCCGCGCGTGTACTCGGTCAACGTGCCCGAACCGACCAGGACCGCGCCGCGCGTGTACCGGTTCGTCTCGACGTTGTACCAGTGGGTGACCATGCCGCCGCGCGGATCGATCACGTAGTCGAGGTTCCAGCGCCACGCCTGCTGGCACCACGACGCGTCGAAACCGGACGCCTGTTGCACGGCTCGCCCGGGTTGTTGCCGTAGACGGGCGCGGACCACGTCGAGTTCGTCGCCGGGTCCGCGTTGTTGCCGCCGGGCCTGTGATTGACCCCGAAGTAGTACTGCACACCATCGCCGGTCGTCAGGCGCCAGTACTCGCCGTTGTCGTCACCGTTGACCGCACCGGTGAACGGCTCGATGCGGGAGTCGTCGTCGCCCTCCAGACGCCACTTCGACGTGTCCGTGTCGTCCTGCACCAGCGTCGACGACTTGCCGTTCAGCGACAGCGTCAGCGAGTTCCGGTTCGACCAACACTTCTCACCGGACTTGTCCTGACCGTCACGCGCACACGAGTCGTAGGAACGCTCCACGAAACCCGGCGAATACTCCCAACCCTCACCCAACCACGACGCCTGATTGTTCGTCGACGTCGTACGACCGTCCACCGAACCCGAGTTGTAGGACAGGTTGACGGTGGGGGCGGCGCCTGCGAGCGCCGGCGGCACGGCGACGCCGTACGACCAGCTCATCGAACCGGAGTTGCCGCCTGCCGACCATGAGCCCGACGGGGACAGTGAGGTCGCCTTGTAGTCGCCGGAAGGGCCGGAAGCACCTGCGGTCAGGGCGAGGAGCAACGTGCCGGTCGCGCTCGTCGTGTGTGCGGCGGCGGGCACGTCGACGTCGGCGAGGACGCGGTTCTTCACGCGGTCGTTGCGTCCGCCCGCGATCGGGGTCCTGACGCGACAGGAAGGCACGTCGGGCGTGGTCAGCGCGCACTCGGGCATCGACACAAGACTCAGTCGCGAGGACCAGTCCGCACCGAACGCGTCCCGGAACCCCGCGTAGTCGACGCCGACTGTCACCTTCCCGGGCGCTGCGGCGGCGTCCGCCTGGCGGACGGTGATCAGGACGCCGTCGACGCCGGCCTTCTCGGCGGTGGCGTGATCGGCGACGGTGACCTTGATCCGGCTCGCGACGTTGGCCGTTGGTGTGCCCGGGGCGGCCTGGTGCAGGGGGCCGGGGCCGTTCGTGTCGGGGGTGGTGATCCAGACCGGGGTGCCGGGGGCGTTGCCGCCGGCGGGGGCGGCGAGGAGCGAGGATCCGCCCCGGGCGACGAACGACGACGTGGGGACGGCGACCGTCTCGGACTCGGCTTGCTTGGGCCAGGTGGTCGCGGTGGGTTTCCACGTGGCGCGGCCGTCGCCCTTGAGCGGCGTCGACTTCGCGACGCTCTCTTTCTTGCCACCCACGGACGGCGTTTTAGGGAGGTTCCCCGGTGACCAGGCGCCCGGATCCGGCGCGTTCTTGATCCAACTCGCCGCCTGGGCCGGGCCCACGCTCGCCGTCAAAGCCAGGACCGTCGCTCCCGCCACCAGGAGGCGGACCGAACGCGTTCCTTGTCCTCGTCGCGCTCTCGATCCCCACGACCAACGACCCATGACGAACCCCCACCAGGACGGCACGGGTCCCACGCCCGATCCGGCGAGAGACCACGGACGGACGGCACCGTACGCGCCAAATGCCTTGTGGGTAAAGAGAGTTCCCGTGGGTCGATGTGTGCTTCGTCACTACAACCCTGGCCACCCATCGAACGTCCTCGCCCTAACCGAATCACCCGTTGGGATCCATTGGCGACAATCCGTTCGCGCGATCCAACAAAGCGAGGACTTGTCGACACCATGACTTCTTCATGGTGATCTGCATCACATGGCTGTACGCCTCGCCAACCGGTTAGGTTTCGCGCACGCATGCGCGTCCGCGCCGCCGCCACCCGAACACCACAACCTCGGGAGCACTCCCCATGAGGCACTCGCCTCCCGCAACTTCCCTGAATCCACGACTATCCGCAGCCGTCTGCTGCCTCGTGGCGCTGTCGCTGTCCTGTGGCGTGGTGACCGCGGCCACGGCCACGGCTGCCCCCAGAAGCGTCCCGAGTACGGTGCCGGCCGCGCCTGCGGCACCGTCCGCCGACGCGAAGACACAGGCCGAGACGACCGCGTCCGAGCAGGCCCGGCGCACCGGACTCCCCGTCCCCGTACCGGAGTCCACCACCGAGACCGACACCGTCACCGCCCTGCCCAACGGTACCCTCGCCCTCAAACGCACCATCGAACCGACCCGAACGAAGAAATCCGGAACGTGGCGCGATCTCGACCCCACGCTCATACGAGCCGCCGACGGAACCGTGCAGCCCGCGAGTACGACCAGTGATCTGAAGCTCGGCGGCGGCGGTTCCACACTGCTCGCGTCGATGACCAACAACGGGCGCAAACTGACCCTGAGTTGGCCCACCGTGCTGCCCAGGCCGATCCTCTCCGGCAACGGCGCCCTCTACCCGGGCGTCCTGCCCGACGTCGACCTCAAAGTCGTCGCCGGCGAACAGGGCGGCTTCACCCACACCCTCGTCGTCAAAACCCCCCAGGCAGCGAAGAACCCCCAACTCGCCACCCTGAAACTGGGATTGACCGGCGACGGCGTCACCGTCGCCACCAACCCCGACGGGTCACTGACAGCCAAAACCGCCGACAACAAGATCGCCTTCACCGCACCCACACCCACCATGTGGGACTCACGCACCACCACCGAACCCACCGGCACAACGCTCCGCGCGGCCGAAAACGCCTCCGGCGCAATACCGAAAACCGAACTCGCCTCCACCGAACGGCAACCCGGTGCCCGCGCCTCGATCGCCCCGCTGAAGACCGAGGTCACCGGGAGCACCCTCGCCCTGACCCCGGACGCGAAACTACTCACCGCGTCCGACACCGTCTTCCCGCTCTACATCGACCCCTCCTGGATCCCCATGCGGGACAACTCCAGCCTCTACGGCTGGGCCCAGGAGGCCTACCCCGACACCCCCGGCTACGGACGCACCGACTACCAACCCGGCGCCGGATACCAGCACTACCGAACCAAAACCGGCCTCGAACGCACCTACTACCGCGTCGACTACAACTGGCAAGGACGCCTCGACGGCAAAACCATCAACCGCGTCGTCTTCAACACCACCCAGGTCTACTCGGCCATCACCAGCTGCGAAACCCAATACGCCGAACCCGTCAACCTCTACCTCACCAACGACACACTCACCACCAACACCACCTGGAACAACCGGCCCACCGAAGCCGGTCTGTGGGGCACCGCCTCCGTCCCCAGCTCCAACGACGACTCCCACTGCGGCAACCGACTCGTCGACTTCGACATCACCGCCAACATCGCCCCCCACCAGAACTGGGAGTTCCTCACCCTCAGCGTCCAGGGCAGGGAAACCCCCAGGACCACCGGCAACAACGGCTTCAAACGCTTCTCCCGCACCGCCGCCGACACCTTCATCTACATCGAATACAACACACCCCCCAACCCGCCCACCAACCTGCGGATGAGTCCGGTGCCCGTCAACGGCGGCCCCGGCACGTGCGGCTACATCGGCGCGGTCAACCCCGCCGTCGGCGGCGTCACCCTCTACGCCACCCTCACCGACCCCGACGGCCAAGACCTCGACGGCCACTTCGTCATTCGCGACACCGCGAACGACTCCGTCGTCCACGACAGCCCCTGGACCCCACGCGGCCCCAACGGCCACGAAGCCCAAACCGCCATCCCCGTCGGCACGTTGGCCGGAGGCCACACCTACCGCTGGAGCGTGCAGGCCGGAGACGGCATCACCGCCTCCCCCTGGACCGACGGATGCACCTTCACCGTCGACGACACACCACCCACGACACCGACGATCGCCAGCACCGATTTCCCCGAGAACGGAGGCGGCAAGCCTGCGGGCGACAAGGGAACGTTCACCCTCACCGCCACCGACGGCCAATCCGGCGTCGACACCATCGAATACGCACTCAACGGCCCCATCCCCGTCGGCGGCGCCACTCGCGCCACCTGGGACGAGGCCACCAAGACGTGGAAGATCAAGGATCTCCCAGTCGGCCTGTGGGGCACCAACCACCTCTTCGCGCAAACCGTCGACAAGGCCGGAAACCGCTCCCAACCCACCGACTACAAGTTCTACGCCGCCGCGGATCCCAACGTGACAACCCCATCCATCGGCGACATCGACGGCAACAGGCTCCCCGACCTGGTCACCGTCGACGACAGCGGCGCCCTGCGCATGTACAGCGCGGCCACCAATCCCGCCACCGGCGGAGTGGTCGCCTCCCTTGCCGACCAGGGCCCTGTCGGCGATACCAGCGCTTCTTGGACCGGGGCACTGGTCACCCACAGGGGTGGCGCGGGCATCTTCCGCGACAACCTCTACGCGTGGGGCAGCAACCGCCTGTACATTTACCGCAACAACGGCCCGGACGCGCAAGGCCGTTTCTTCGCTGCCGGCAGCCGCCGCTCCAGCGTCGCCCGGCCCTCGGCCGCACGCTGCGTCGACCCCACCAACCTCCCGAGCAGGACGTGCACAGGTTACGCCGGTGACTGGTCCCAGGTCGTCCGGATCCTCGCTCCCGGCAACGTCGACGGCGACAAGGACGAGGCAGGCAGCGCCCGCCACGACCTGATCACTCTCGAACAGGACAGCACAGGCACCCGCCGCCTGTGGCTCTTCCACGGCACCAGCAGCGCCGCCTCGTTCGACCACGCCACCCTCATCGGCGCCGGAGCCATCTGGAACAACCTCGACCTCCTCGCCCCCGGCGACGTCACCGGCGACGGACTCCCGGATCTATGGACCCGCGACCGCACCACCGGACAACTCCACCAATACGCCTCCAGGAAGAACCCCGACGGCACCGGCGACGTCACCGCACTCGGCAACACCGCCGCACGGACTGTCGTCGGCACCGGGTTCGACGCGACCGCCTACCCGCGGCTCAGCTCCGACGGCGACCTCGACGGCGACGGCAAGGCCGACCTGTGGGCACAGGCCGCCGACGGACGCCTCTACATCGCCCTGGGGATCACCCCCGGCGCGGACGGGAACGCGTTCGGGCCGATGCGCCTGATCGCCGACAACCAGACCCCGGACACCACCTGCGAGGAGTACCCCTCCGCAGCCGACGCCAACGTCAAACTCCAGCTCTGCGGGCCGATCCTCGCCCGATACAAGGCCACCGGCGGACCCGCCGGACCGCTGCGGCTGCCCACGACCGGGGTACGCGGCGACGGAAGCATCGGAAAGTACGCCGAGTTCCAGGGCAGCGCCGCCGCCACCACCAACGCCTCCATCCACTGGTCCGCCACCACCGGCGCCTGGTGGGTCGCCGGCGGGATCCGTGACAAGTGGCTGGCCGCCGGCGGCGTCACCGGAGAGCTGGGCTACCCCGTCAGCGACGAGAACCCCGTCAAGGACGGCGCGGGAACCACCCTCGGCGCGATGAGCATGTTCGCCGGCAAGCCCGGCACCGGCGTCGGAACGATCACCTGGACCGACAGTCTCGGCGCGCACATCCTCAACGGCGACATCCACACCCGCTGGCAGGTGATGGGCGGACCTCGCAGCATCCTCGGATTCCCGTCGACCGACATCACCCCCACCTCGCCCCAAAAGCCCGGCAGTTACGCGCACTTCCGTCTCCCCGGCGCCACCGCGAACATCGGATCCATCTACGCCTCGGCCGCGACCGGCGCATGGCCCGTCTTCGGCGGCATCCGCACGAAATGGGCCGCCGCCGGATGGGAGCAGGGCCCCCTGGGCTTCCCCACCAGCGGTGAAATCCCCGTCGCGGGAGGTGTACGGGAGGACTTCACCGGCGGACACATCCGCTGGAACCACCACACGAGCGAAGCGACGACCTACCTCGGCACCGATGAAACCCCGATGCCCCGCATCACCTTCACAGGTGACTTCGACGGCGACGGACGCAGCGATCTGGCCACCATCATCGACTACGGCCATTGCGCCGCGGGGTGGTTCACCCAACTACGACGCGCGGACGGCACCTTGACCGACCCCCGGGAAAGTTACGTCCAACCCGCCGGCACCTTCTGTGTGGGTGACGCCAAGTGGACGGCCGGCGACTTCAACGGCGACGGGCGCACCGACATCGCCACCCTGTACGACTACGGCAACGGCTCCGTCCGCCTGTTCACCTACCCCGCGCTCCCGGGCGGCGGCTTCGGCGCCGGCATCGCGGGCTGGTCGCAGTCGTCGGGCTGGGACTTCGACCGCACCACGATCCTCGCCGGCGACCTGACCGGCGACAAGCGCGACGACCTCGCCGTGGTCTACGGCTTCGCCGACGCCCGCATCGCCACTTACACCTTCGCCGGTCGTACCGACGGCACCTTCGACGCACCCGTCAAGGGATGGGAGGAAACCAGGCCCGGATGGTGGGGTTACGAGGGCGCCCGATACGCCATCGGTGACTTCAACGGCGACGGCCGCGCCGACCTCGGTGCCCTGGCCCTCTTCGACAGTGGAGCGGTCATCTCACACACCTTCCTCACCGCCGCCAACGGCACCATCGGCGCACCCGTCGCCGGCTGGCAGGCACCCGCGGCCGCCGCGTGGCAGCGCGACAGGGTCACCCTCACCGCCACCGACGCCAACGGCGACCACCGTGCCGACCTCGTGGTGACGTACGACTACGGAAACGGCCGAACCACCCTCCAAACCCTGCTCACCACAGCCGCCGGCGCCTTCACCGCACCCATCCTCGGCTGGGACAGCGGCACCGGAAACTGGGACGCCCCGCGCGCCAGGCAGCTGCCCGGCGACGCCAACGGCGACGGGCGCGGCGACCTCACCGCCCTGTACGACTACGGCACGGGACGCTGGGCGGCCTTCACCTTCACGGCCACACCCACCGGCACCTTCACCCTTCCCCCCACCACCGACCCCTCCTGGCAGGTCGCCCCCGGCACCTGGTAACAAACCGCACAACGCACGAATCGGGGCCCGGCGCGTATGCGCCGGGCCCCGATCGGTCACCTGGTCACCGCGTCAGGATGCCGTCCTGCTGACGCCTACGGCGGGGAGACCGACGAGCAGGCCACCTCGATCGGCCCACGGGTCAAAAGGCTGGTCGGATCGGGTTACGGCAATCGCGCCCAGGGCTTGGGGGGATCTGTGGCCGATGTTCGACGCTCGCCACCGAGGACCGCACCACCGGCATGCGCGCCTCCGTAGCAAAGGAAAAGCCCAAGTTCTCCGGCCGCTGACCCAAAGAGCAAAGCTCAGCCGGCAGGACCCAAAGCGACTGTGGAGCCGACGAGCAAGCACGTCCCGGCACCGCAGACGTCGGCCGGAGCCAAGCAGCCAAGGTCGCCGGCACCTGGTTTCGGCGGGCAGCATCATCTCGGGTGGGGCACAAACGCACATGCGTGATCCGACCGAAGGCTTGCCTCGGTCAAATCCACCACAACAAGCTTTATAGCCTACAGAGCCTCCCGCTCAGAGGCGGATATTGAAGATGCGACCGAAGGCGCGAATCACAGCATTGGACAGGTGGATCTCGAAAGACGTGGTCACCTGGGTCTTGAATTCGCTCAGAGTCAGATCCGGGAATGACTCTCGCATACGCGTTGCGAAGTCGACGTGGTCGGACCAGGCCACATCCAACTCGGAACGAAACGCTTCGGCGCATGCAACACGCCACTCCGTCCGCTCTTCCGCGTACTGATCCCGATAGCGGCGGGCGAGCGAGTCCAGCGTGACCGAGTGCTTAAATACACGATGCGCGTGGCTCAGTCCACGTGCTGCCAGGTCAAGCAACTCGACGATATCGGAAGGCGACCCACCATGGGGCGAAACCGTTGCACGCACGCCCCAATAGCGCTCTTCCAATTCGGCCAGCCCGTCCCAAAGATGAAGGTGTTCCACGCCACGGATCGCAACCATCTCCATGATTTCGGAGTACTGTGCGTCAACGCCCCGGAATTCTGGTGCGCGCAGGTCCGCAACCTTCAGCCCGAAGATCGCTTCGAGAACGGCGCCGTAAGACACCGTCGACCGACAGCCCCCGCAAACAGCCGCATACTTGCGGAAATGCACCCGAACGTTGGCGGTTTCAAGGATCTTTTGCCGCTCCTCGACAATCAGGTTTTCTCGAGCCGCCAGCGCTTGGTGTAGTCCTGCCTCGTATTGGGACCCTACCGGGAGCGCACCTCCGATGATGGGTACGATTCGCCTCTCCACAACCTGATAGTCGACATCCGCCACGAAGTATCTGTTTGCGCGCACCGACAGTTCGGCATCGATGGCCAGATCCATTCGTTCCACCGGCGAAGTCTGCTCGGTGATGCCGAAGTAGTCCCACAATCCACGCATTGCCCTCGGTGTCAGCCGAATCCGAACGGGATCCTCGTCAATCCTGTAGTCCAGATCCTGATCCAGCGTTTGCACCCATCGAGCCAGCGCTGCATATCGATCCGGATTGGACGCCGCAGGTCCGGTGATTCGAATAACCGAGTCGCCGCTTTTGATCAAGATCGTGTCGATTTCTTCCACGAATGCAATGTGTCGATCATCCAGAAAGTGACCGTGGGTGAGCGGCGCCATCCTCAACGAGTCCATAATCAAGGTGTCGTACGACCCGTAGACCACGTCCGTCATGTAGCGATGCCGTCGCTCTTCCGGCACAGAATCCATGAGGTTAACCAGGCGCCAGGGTTCGACGTGTGCCGAGCTTATTCCCGCACGGTCGAAGTAATGCCGTGCGATTTCGTGAAAATACGCGGCCCGTTCGGTATCACAAGCGAAAACGTGGACTCGGTGCCCCGCAGCCACGTGAACGTGGATGGGTACGATGGAGGCGAGTTCGAAATCCATACCCGGATGCGCCTCCGTGCGATCCAGCACCGGCCCGTCGATCATGGCCAGCACAACCGCCACGAAGTCCGTGTCGAAACGTCTACCTGTGCTGCGAGACAATGCCTCGATCGCCGTCGAAATAAAGTCCACTGCCTCATCGCGGCGACCTCGGGCACCCACGGTCCACGTTTTTGACGCCAGCAGTTCGTACAAGTCGGCGTCGCTGACGCCGAGCAAGGTCGACCGTGCCTGCTCGATGTCCGAGGGCTCCACACCCCTGGGAAAAATTCGTTCCTCTGTCATGTTTCCCGCCTAGAAGTCGCGACATAACGTCCGAACCGCGCACGCTCGGCCGGACTGGGCGCCTCCGGCATGATAGCGGGCCGGCCCAAGTCTACGTTCGGGTCGGCCCGCCACCGGCATGTTCCAGCGGTTACTAAGGCAGTCCGTGTATCAATTTGAGAAGTTGTGCCACCACCTCGGACCGCGCGCCCGTTACGGTCTTCGTCTGAGCAAGATCAATGGGCTCTGGCATCTGGGACACGATTCGACCGGCCCGGGGCCCATTTACCCACTCATCAGTCGGCACATACGTTGCTGTATATTTCCCGTCTCGATACACCACCACAGCCGTAGTGTCAGACGGCAGCGCGGGGTCGCCGGGTGAGACCGACTGGCCCTTCGTACCGCCGGCCCTGGGCAATTCGACCAGGAAATCGGTGGGCAAATCAGCATTTTTACCACCGAATGCACCAGGGGCGCCGGCCTTCTCGTCCGAGTCTGAGATGAGCCAGGTACCCGCACCACACCCATTGCCAGAGAACAGGCAACCGCTGTAAAGCGCGGTGTAGCTATGTGGGCCGATGGCCTGACCTTCGGTACGGGCATTAACGGTTTGAATGCCGAGCAAGTCGAGAAATCGTGAGCCACAGAGCTTGGTGCGCTTGCAGGCGACCTGCCAGTAATCCCATTCGTCGCCCGCCCACGTCTCGCCTTGGTGTGCCCGCGCCTCCTCCTGCCAAGCCGCTCGAAGCTTGACGTAGGAATCAGATCCATCGTCCTCGACGTATACGCGCGGGCTCACCGGTTTGTATACCGGCCGATAGCCCGTTCCGGTACCGGAACGCGGTTTCTGTTTGCAGTAGTTCACGCACCCGGAGGTACCGCCCGGGGCCGTCGGCGAGGTTGTGGTCTGTTCGCCCGATCCCGGGCAAGCCATCACGTTCCCGCAGTAGACGGGCGGCACGTCCGGATCCGGATCGCAGGCCATGACGTTGCCGCAGTACTTCATACCGGTCGGGTCGGACAGCGTCAGCGGGTTGTTGTTGCTGTAGGTGTAGCCGTGCATCTGGCCCGCGTCGGCGAGGTCCATCACGGGGTCGACGCTGATGAAGCGGCCGAGGGTGGGGTCGTATTCGCGGGCGCCGACGTGGGTCAACCCGATAGCGTCCTTGGGCTTGCCGAGGAAGCCCTTGTCGTCGGGCCATTGGCCGTTGGCTTGAGTGGGTTGGGGGCCGCGGGGCTCGCCGAAGGGCTTGGATTGGCGGCGGGTTGCGGTGAGGGTGGCGGCGTCGAGGGTGCTGTTGGGGGTGCCGTGGTGGTCGGCCGCCATGTAGGTGATGGCGCTCGGGCCGTTGCGGACGACCGTCGCACCGCCCGCGGTGGGGTAGTAGCGAGTGCCGAGGACCGGGCCGGACTGGTCGGTGTTGGTGGTGAGTTCGTCGATGCCGAGGTAGAGAGTGGTCTTGCCGTTCTCGCGGCGGATGATGCGGTTGCCGGCGGCGTCGTAGACGTATTCGCTCGTGCCGGTGGTCGAGACGGCCTTGGCGAGTTTGTCTTCTTCGTTCCAGGTGAGGGTCTGGGGGTTGGCGTCGGCGCCGGGGCGGGTCTTGGTGTTGCCGGACTGGTCGTAGGTCAGGTTCGTGGTGACCGGGGTTTGGGTGCCGGTCTTGACGGTGACCGAGTCCAGGCGGTGGGTGCGGTCGGTGGGCGTGGTGCCCGGGCGGTAGGCGTACTCGGTGGTGATGTTCTTGGTCGGGTCGTCGGTGGGGTCGTGGTCGACGAGTTTGGTGCGGTTGCCGACGGCGTCGTAGGTGAAGGACTGCCAGTACGCGTCCGGGCCGCCGACCGTGGACGGGGTCGGGGATTGGGTGGTGCAGCCGCCGATGCCGGGGACCTTGGGAGCGGGTGCGGTGGTGGTGCCGGCGGTGTCGGTCCAGGCTTCCTTCAGGCGGCGTTTGGCGTCGTAGGTGAAGCACTGGGTGTCGGTCGTGGTGCCGTCGCGGACGGTCTTGACGGAGGTGACGTCGCCGGAGGGTTTGTAGGTGTAGGTGGTGTCGTCGACGCTGGTGGTGGTCGCGGTCTGCTTGTCCCATTGGGTGTTGAGCAGGCGGCCGGTGGCGGGATCGTACGTGCTGGTGAACGCGGCCTGGCGGGGTTCGGAGCCCAGGACGGCGCGGGTGTTGCGGCCGAAGGGGTCGTAGTCGGCCCAGTTCAGGTAGGGGACGTTGCCGCCGAGTTCGGTCTGCAGGCCGCCGTCGTTGTAGGCGAACGTCAGTGCCTCGGCGGGCAGGCCGCCGTGGGCGCCGACGTCGGTGCGCACCGGCAGGCCCAGCCTGGGCTCGTACTCGGTGCTCGTCTGGTAGATCCCGGCGAGTTTGCCCTCGACCGGGGGGATGGTGACGCGGGTGCCGGTGGGGCGGTAGGTGCCGGGTTCGAAGCCGGTGATCTCGCTGGTGTACTTCGCGCCGGTCCTGCCGCCGACGTAGCGGGAGGAGCCGTCCGGCTGGCCCTTCGCGTAGCGGTCGTAGGTCCACTCGGCGAGGAGGTTCGCGTCCGTGACCGTGTCCTTGTAGGACGCGGTCTTTCGGCCGAGGGCGTCGTAGGTGTAGGCGAGTTTCTGGCCTCGGGCGTCCGTGGTGCCGATGACGCGGCCGACGAGGTCGTAGCGGGTGTCCGACGGGCCCTTGTCGGGGTCCTCGACGTGGGTCTTGCGGCCGAGGAAGTCGTAGGTGTACGTCCACGTGTTGCCGCCCGCGTCGGTGACGGTCTTCAGTTCCTCGCGCGGGGTGTAGGTGTACGTGATCTTCGAGAAGTCCGTGCCGGTGGGGGTGCCGCCGTTGTACTCGCGCAGCTCGCCCGGCTTGCCGCGGGCGTCGGAGATCGACACGGTCGCCACGCCGCCGGGCGGCGGGGTCACCCGCGTCTCGTCCGCGCCGGCGTAGGCAATCGACGTGCGCCACTGCTCGACGGTTTTGGACGCGAACACCTGGGCGGTGGTGCGGCCCATGCCGTCGTAGACAACCGCGTTCTGGCCGGAGATCTCGTTGTCGTTGCCGACGAAGACGGTCGTGTCCGGGCCCGATGTGCTGTTGAAGTAGGGCTGGTTGGTCTTGATCGGGCGGCCGAGGCTGTCGTGGAAGGTGTCGGTGATCACGCGACCGGGGTCACCGGTGGCGGTCGTCGACTGGGTCTGCCGCTCCTGGAGGAAACTGTTCAGGATTTGGTGGGACACCGCGTAGGTGTTGTTGACCCGCAAGGTGCGGGTGGTCACCACCGACGGGCCCGTCTTGCTCGGGGCGTACGCGAACTGCAGGTCCGCGTTGACGGCCTTGGTGTGACCCGGCTTCCACACCGCGATCAACCGGCCCAGGACGTCGTACTCCTGCTCCACCACCAGACCGTTCACGTCCACGGCCTTGACCGGGAGGTTGCGGGCCCCGGCGTAGGTGGTGGAGGAAGTCCAGCCGGTCGGGCCGGTGACCGCCACCGTGGTCGGCAGAGTACCCGCGGCGGGGGTGTAGGTGGTCGTGGTGACCTTGTTCTCGGCGTCGGTGGTCTTGATGACGCGGCCGTAGGTGTCGAACTCCGACTTGGCCGTGGTCACCCAGTTGGGGGTGCCGTCCATCTTGTAGTCGATCACCGCGTCGGTGGAGGTGACGTCGCCGACCGTGCCGACCTCGCCGAAGGGCTTGTTGTCGTACAGGTTGTGGGACCAGGCGTAGACGGTGTCCTTGGACGCGGTGGTGCCGCAGGCGCCGACCAGGGACAGGGTCTCGGTGGGCCTGCCGATGATCCAGGCTGCGGTGTTGTGCGCGTAGGTCGTCTTCGTGCAGTACTCCGGCAGGCCGTCCGCCTTGTCCGAGACGGTCTCGGGGAGACCGTGGGAGGCCTCGAACGTGGTGGTCTTGGACGTCTCGCGCCAGGTGGTGCCGTCGGCGAGGAGGCTGCGGTTGCGCGTCTTCGATGTCGCGGTGCGATATGCCGTCAGCGGGGGCAGATTCCGAACGCGGGCGTGGGTGGCGGTGGCCGGGGAGGAGAACGGCGTGCTCAGCGTTGTGCTCGCCACCGTGCCGCCGTTGCCGGTGAACGCCTTGGTCTCGTAGGCGAATCCGGCGTGTTGGTTCGCGTCGAGGATGGCTTGGCCGGTGGAGTCTGTGAGGGTGACGGCGCGTTTGGTGCCGTCCTTCCTCACGTCGCCGTCCATGCCGCGCAGGTAGAACGCCGCCGACTGGGTCACCGCGTCCTTGGGGGCCACACCCGAGCGGGTGATGACCTGGCCGTAGCCGCGGTACTGGTTCCAGGTGCGGCGGTCCTTGCTCTTCGGCTTGGACGCCTCCTTGTCCTCGGTCAGCTCCGCGTCATCGCGGTGCCACGCCGCGCCGCCGACGTACTCGTAGCGCGTCGAGCGGTCCGGGGTCGTGGTGGCGATGTCGTGCTCGCTGACCTCGGCGACGGTGTACTTGTGGAACCAGTGCAGCACCGGCTCCGCGTCCTCGTCGTAGTTCCACCACATCGGGTAGCACGCCTTGGAGTTGGCATCCGGCGTGGGCAACGCGGTCGGCAGGCACTCGGCGTCGTTGTAGGTGACCGTGGTCTGGCCGCCGGTCTCGTTCGTGATCCCGGTCAGGCGGCGGCGGTTCATCGGCGGGGCGAGATCACCACCGGCGTCCACGCGGTTCGGCTTGAACGTGCCGGCGAAGTCGACGGAGGGCACGTCGATCTTCCTGGTGCCCTCCCACGCGGTGCGGGTGATCGAATTCAGCCACAGCGTCGCGGACGAACCGTCCTGCGGATCCGGGTAGTCCTGATCCAACGCGAACTCGTCCACCGTCTGATACGCCGAGCCCACCAGGGACTGGGTCGTGATCTTCGTCAGACGGCGGGTGGAGAAGAACGTCTGACCGTACTGCTCGCACGTCCCCGTGGCCGCGCAGACCTTGTCGACGGGCACGTCCGGCCACTTGGCCGCGTTCGCCTTCGTCATCTTCGCCGGGTCGCAGTCGAAGCCGTCCTTCTTCAGACACCGCTCCGCGGTGTCGAAGACGACCTGAGCAGTCGGTTGCGTGGTGTCGTCCTTCTTCGACCCGTACGTGATCCTCGCGAGGGTGCCACCGCGCGTGTACTCGGTCAACGTGCCCGAACCGACCAGGACCGCACCGCGCGTGTACCGGTTCGTCTCGGTGTTGTACGTGTAGGTGACCATGCCGCCGCGGGCGTCGATCACGTAGTCCAGGTTCCAGCGCCAGGCCTGCTGACACCACGACGCGTCGAAACCGGACGCCTTGTTGCACGGCTCACCCGCGTTGTTGCCGTACACCGGCGCCGACCAGGTCGAGTTCGTCGCCGGGCCCGTGGTGGTGCCGGGCTTGTGGCCCACGCCGAAGTAGTACTGCACACCATCGCCCGTGGTCAGGCGCCAGTACTCCCCGTTGTCGTCACCGTTGACCGCACCGGTCAACGGCTCGATCCGCGAGTCGTCGTCACCCTCCAGCCGCCACTTCGACTTGTCCGTGTCGTCCTGCACCAGCGTCGACGACTTGCCGTTCAGCGACAGCGTCAGCGAGTTCCGGTTCGACCAACACTTCTCACCGGACTTGTCCTGACCGTCACGCGCACACGAGTCGTAGGAACGCTCGACGAAACCGGGTGAGTACTCCCAACCCTCGCCGATCCAGGAGGCCTGGTTGTTGGTGGAGGTCGTACGACCGTCCACCGAGCCGGAGTTGTAGGCGAGGTTCACCGTCGGCGCGGTGCCGCCGACCGCCGGCGGAACCGCGATGCCGTACGACCAGTTCATCGAACCGGAGTTGCCACCCGCCGACCACGAACCCGACGGCGACAACGACGTCGCCTTGTAGTCCCCCGACGGGCCCGAAGCATCCGCCGTGGTCGCCAGCACCATCGCGCCCGAAGCAGCCGTCGAACGAGCGCCGGCGGCGGCCGCAGGCAGGTCGACCTCGGCGAACACCCGGTTCTTCACGCGGTCGTTGCGCCCGCCGGCCACCGGGGTCTTGACCCGGCACGCGGCCACATCAGGCGTTGTCAACGCGCACTCCGGCATCGACACCAGGCGCAGGCGCGAGGACCAGTCCGCGCCGAACGCGTCACGGAAGCCCGCGTAGTCCACGCCGACGGTGACCTTGCCGGGCGCGGAGGCGGCGTCCGTCGGACGCACGGTGATCAGGACGCCGTCCACGCCGGCCTTCTCGGCCGCGTCGTGGTCGGCGACGGTGACCTTGACCCGGGTCGAGGCATTGCCCGCAGGCGCCGCGAGAGCGCTCGAACGCAGTGGGCCGGGGCCGTTCGTGTCGGGGGTGGTGATCCACACCGGTGTACCCGGCGCGTTGCCGCCGGAAGGCGCCGCCAACAGTGACGAACCTCCCCGCGCGACGAACGACGACGCCGGAGCCGGCACGGCCTCCGCCTCGACCGCCTTCGGCCACGCCGTAGCGGTCGGCTTCCACGAGCGGTGACCGTCACCCGCCGGCGGCACCGGCTTCGGGAGCTCGGCCTTCCTCCCGTTCACCGAAGGGGTCTTGGGCAGCTCGCGCGGCGACCACGCCCCCGGATCCGGCTCGTTCTTGATCCAACTCGCCGCCTGGGCCGGGCCCACGCTCGCCGTCAACGCCAGGACCGTCACTCCCGCCACGAACAGGCGCGCCGGGCGCACTTTTCGTTCGCGCCGAGACTTCGACCCCCACGACCAACGACCCATGCCGAACCCCCACCAGGACAGAACGGGCCCCGCCCCGAACAGGCGAAAGGCCATGGACGGAGCGCACCGTACGCGCCAAGTCCCTTGTCGGTAAAGAGAGTTCCCGCCGCTTGATGTGTGCTTCGTCACTACAACCCTGGTCGCCCATCGAACGTCCTCGCCTTGGCCGAATCACCCGTTGGGATCTATTGGCGACAATCCGTTCGCACGATTCGCCAAGATGAAGACTTGTCGATACCACGATCCACCCAAAGTGATCTGCGCCACATGGATAGGCGCTTTGCCAACCGGTTAGGTTTCGCGCACGCATGCGCGTTCCTGTTCGCCACCCGAACACCACACCCCTGGGAGCACTCCCCATGAGGCACTCGCCTCCCGCAACTTCCCCGAATCCACGACTATCCGCAGCCGTCTGCGGACTCGTCGCCCTGTCGCTGTCCTGTGGCGTGATCACTACCGCTGCGGCCTCCCCCGCAGGCCGCACCACCCCTACAAGCGTCCCGAGTTCGGCCCCGGCCGCGCCTGCGGCACCGTCCGCCGACGCGAAGGCACAGGCCGAGACGACCGCGTCCGAGCAGGCCCGGCGCACCGGACTCCCGGTCCCCGTACCGGAGTCCACCACCGAGACCGACACCGTCACCGCCCTGCCCAACGGCACCCTCGCCCTCAAACGCACCATCGAACCGACCCGAACCAGGAAGTCCGGAACGTGGCGCGATCTCGACCCCACGCTCATACGAGCCGCCGACGGAACCGTGCAGCCGGCAAGCACCACCAGTGATCTGAAGCTCGGCGGCGGCGGTTCCACACTGCTCGCGTCGATGACCAACAACGGGCGCAAACTGACCCTGAGTTGGCCCACCATGCTGCCCAGGCCGATCCTCTCCGGCAACGGCGCCCTCTACCCGGGCGTCCTGCCCGACATCGACCTCAAAGTCGTCGCCGGCGAACAGGGCGGCTTCACCCACACCCTCGTCGTCAAAACCCCCCAGGCAGCGAAGAACCCCCAACTCGCCACCCTGAAACTGGGATTGACCGGCGACGGCGTCACCGTCGCCACCAACCCCGACGGGTCACTGACAGCCAAAACCGCCGACAACAAGATCGCCTTCACCGCACCCACACCCACCATGTGGGACTCACGCACCACCACCGAACCCACCGGCACAACGCTCCGGACCACCCCCAACAGCGCCGGCGCCGAGAGCACGGCCGCAATACCCGCGACCGAACTCGCTTCCACCGAACGGCAACCCGGCGTCCGTGCGGCCACCGCTCCGGTGAAGACCGACGTCACGGCAGGCACTCTGGCGTTGACCCCGGACGCGGGGCTTCTCTTGTCGCCCGACACCGTCTTCCCGCTCTACATCGACCCCTCCTGGATCCCCATGCGGGACAACTCCAGCCTCTACGGCTGGGCCCAGGAGGCCTACCCCGACACCCCCGGCTACGGACGCACCGACTACCAACCCGGCGCCGGATACCAGCACTACCGAACCAAAACCGGCCTCGAACGCACCTACTACCGCGTCGACTACAACTGGCAGGGACGCCTCGACGGCAAAACCATCAACCGCGTCGTCTTCAACACCACCCAGGTCTACTCGGCCATCAGCAGCTGCGAAAACCAATACGCCGAACCCGTCAACCTCTACCTCACCAACGACACACTCACCACCAACACCACCTGGAACAACCGGCCCACCGAAGCCGGCCTGTGGGGCACCGCCTCCGTCCCCAGCTCCAACACCGACTCCCACTGCGGCAACCGACTCGTCGACTTCGACATCACCGCCAACATCGCCCCCCACCAGAACTGGGAATACCTCACCCTCAGCGTCCAGGGCAGGGAAACCCCCAGGACCACCGGCAACAACGGCTTCAAACGCTTCTCCCGCACCGCCGCCGACACCTTCATCTACATCGAATACAACACCCCTCCGGACGCCCCGACGAAGCTTCGGATGAACCCGACCCCGGTCAACGGCGGCGGCACCAACGGATGCGGCTACATCGGCGCGGTCAACCCCGCCGTCGGCGGCGTCACCCTCTACGCCACCCTCACCGACCCCGACGGCCAAGACCTCGACGGCCACTTCGTCATCCGCGACACCGCGAACGACTCCGTCGTCCACGACAGCCCCTGGACCCCACGCGGCCCCAACGGCCACGAAGCCCAAACCGCCATCCCCGTCGGCACGTTGGCCGGAGGCCACACCTACCGCTGGAGCGTGCAGGCCGGAGACGGCATCACCGCCTCCCCCTGGACCGACGGATGCACCTTCACCGTCGACGACACACCACCCACGACACCGACCGTCGCCAGCACCGACTACCCGGTCAACGGCGGCGGCAGGACCGCCGGCGACAAGGGAACGTTCACCCTCACCGCCACCGACGGCCAATCCGGCGTCGACACCATCGAATACGCACTCAACGGCCCCATCCCCGTCGGCGGCGCCACTCGCGCCACCTGGGACGACATCGACAAGACCTGGAAGATCAGGGACCTCCCCGTCGGCCTGTGGGGCACCAACCACCTCTTCGCGCAAACCGTCGACAAGGCCGGAAACCGCTCCCAACCCACCGACTACAAGTTCTACGCGCCCAGTGACCCCAAGGCCACCACCACCCTCGGTGACATCACCGGCGACCGGCGTATCGACCTCGTCGCCATCGACGACACCGGCTCCCTGCGCATGTACACCGCCGACACCGACCCGGCCACGGGTGGCGTCACCGCCTCCGCGCCCATCCACGGGCCGGCGACCGCCGCCGGCCAGGCCACCTGGACCGGGACACTGATCACCCACCGCGGCGGCGCCGGCATCTTCCGCGACAACCTCTACGCATACGCCGGCGGAAACCTGTACATGTACCGCAACAGCGGTGCCGACGCGAACGGCAACTACTTCGCCACCGGCAGCCGCCGCTCCACCGTCCCCCGGCCCTCGACCACACGCTGCGTCGACCCCACCAACCTGCCGACCAGGACCTGCACCGGCTACGCCGGCGACTGGACCAAGGTCGTCGCCATCCTCGCCCCCGGCAACGTCGACGCCGACACCGACGAGGCAGGCAACGCCCGCCTCGATCTGATCACCCTCGAACAGGACAGCACTGGCACCCGCCGCCTGTGGCTCTTCCACGGCACCAGCGGTGCGGCCTCCTTCGACCACGCCACCCTCATCGGCACCGGAACCACCTGGAACAACCTCGACCTCCTCGCCCCCGGCGACACCACCGGCGACGGACTCCCCGACCTGTGGACCCGCGACCGCACCACCGGACAACTCCACCAATACGCATCTCGCAGGAACTCCGACGGCACCGTCGACACCACCGCACTCGGCAACACCGCCACACGGACGATCGTCGGCACCGGGTTCGACGCCGCCGCCTACCCCAAACTCAACTCCGACGGCGACCTCAACGGCGACGGCAAGGTCGATCTGTGGGCACAAGCCGCCGACGGGCGCCTGTACGTCGCACTCGGGACCACCCCCGGACCGAACGGCAACGCGTTCGGGCCGATGCAGCTGATCGCCGACAACCAGACACCGTGGACCACCTGCGAGAAGTTCCCCAGCGCCGGAGACGCGAACGTCAAGATCGACCTGTGCGGACCCATCCTCGCCAAGTACAAGGCCACCGGCGGACCCACCGGGCCGCTGCGCCTGCCGACGACCGGGGTGCGCGACGACGGCAAGGGCGGCAAGTACGCCGACTTCCAAGGCACCGCCCAAGGCGGCACCACCAACGGCAACATCAACTGGTCGCCCACCACCGGCGCCTGGTACCAGCACGGCGGGGCCCGGACGAAGTGGATGCAGTCCGGTGGCCTCGACGGGCCCCTCGGCTACCCCGTCTCCGATGAGACCACGGTCCTGGACGGCGCCGGGAACGGGATCGGCTGGGTCACCCACTACGCCGGAAACAGCGGCGGGCCCGGGGCCATCACCTGGGCCGAGGGCGGGTACCTGATCACCGGCGACATCTACAACCGTTGGCAGGCGACCGGCGGGCCTCGCGGGGTCCTCGGCTTCCCCTCCTCGGACGCGATGCCCACCACGCTCAAGCCCGGGCAGTACCAGAACTTCCGGGCCCCCGGTGCGCAAACCGACACCGGATCCATCTACTGGTCCGCCGCCACCGGCGCCTGGCCCGTGCACGGCGCCAACCGCGCCGCATGGGTCGCCCAGGGCTACGAGGGTGGGCCCCTGGGCTTCCCCACGAGCGGCGAGTACACCGTTGCCGGCGGCGTACGCGGTGACTACCAGGGCGGGTACATCCGCTGGAACGCCCTCACCGGAATCTCCACGGTGCACAACCCTGGCGACAGCACCGCCACGCAACGCACGGAGTACGCCGGGGACTTCAACGGCGACAAACGTGCCGACGTGCTGACCGTGTACGACTACGGACAGGCCTCCACCGCGTTCTACGTCTCCTCCGCCGGGAGTGACGGCACCATCGGCGCACCCCGGCAGGCCTGGGTCAGTCACCTCGGCTGGTTCGACGCGGCCCATGCCAAGTTCGCCGTCGGCGACTACAACGGCGACGGGCGCGACGACGTCGCCGCCTTCTACGGCTACCCCGACGGGTCCACCCGCCTGATCACCTTCCTCGCGCGCCCCGACGGGGCCTTCGACGAAGGCGTCCAGAGCGCGTACACCGCACCCGGTACCCGCGACTGGGCCAAGGCCGTTCTCCTGGGCGGCGACTTCAACGGCGACCACCGCGCCGACCTCGCCATGATGTACGACCACGGCAACGAGACCACCGGTGCCTACACCTGGCTCTCCAAGCCCGACGGTACGTTCGACGACGCCACGGCGAGTTGGCAGAGCGGCGCCTGGAACTGGGGTCAGGCCCGCGGGAAGTACGTCACCGGGGACTTCGACGGCGACGGGCGCGACGACATCGCCGCCATGTACGGCTACGGGGACCCCAACGGCGGCGCGGTCGCCCTGTTCACCCTCAAGTCCCGGCCCGACGGCGGCTTCGACGGCACGGTCAAGTCCTGGAACGTTCCCGCCGGAAACTGGGAATGGAACCGCGTACAACTCGTCGCCGGCGACTTCGACGGCGACCACCGCACCGACATCGGCGCCATGTACGAATACGCGGGACGCGACACGGCCCTGTTCACCTTCCACGCCCGCCCCGACGGCACCTTCGACAACGACGTCAACAAGTGGCGCTCCGGACCCGGCCAATGGTCCAACGCCGAAGCCAAGGCCGTGACCGGGGACTTCGACAACGACGGACACCACGACATCGCCGCCATGTACGAGAACCCCGACGGCTCCACCACCATTCGCACGCTCCACACCAACACCGACGGAACCGTCAACGCGCCGGTCGACGGCTGGAAGGCGTCGCCGGGCACCTGGTAGCCGGTAGCCGGTAGCCGGTAGCCACCATCGAGACGACGGCCCGCTTTCACCCGTACTGGTGGGGGCGGGCCGTCCTGTGTCAGTTGGTGCAACGCGTCCGTGAAGCCGGCCCCGGCGCGGCCGGCCGGCATCAACGCCACCCGCCGAAGGGCCGCCTGTAGTCCCCGGCTCCGTCGGCCGTGGCGGAACGTCGGCGCCGCCATCTGCTCGGCGAACGTGGCCTTCGCGGTCCGTCTGCCGCAGAAGAGCTACGAGAGCGGTGCGCTCCGGCTCTTGATCCATCGCACGAGCACAGGAACCGGCGCCGCCAAAATCACCGAGCAAACCTTCGTTCCGGTAACGCCGCACAACTTCTTCCGGCTTGTGTGGTGATCGGCCTCCCTCCGTTCGGGGAGTGCGACGATTCAGCCCGCTTCGTCCCCAGCGTGCGCCCCCTCTACGTGAGTCTCCGGCGGAATTTCTTGCAGGCTCTCGATGCGTGGGTCACGACCGCTTCCGGGGCTTCGCCGGTTGGACTCGCGGTGGTGAGGCCAGGCGCATGATGGTCTCGTCGAGACGCAGTTTGTCGGGGGTGCTTCGAAACGACCGGATCGCCAGCAGAAGGTCTCGGTCGTCTCGGCGAGTCACTTTCGATTCGAGAATTCCCAGCAGGTCTTCCCACTGTCCTCGGGCCCTTGCCGTCTGAAGCCTGCCGGAGATCGTCGTGTCGACGAAGGCCCGCAAGGCCAGGCTGGCTTGCACCGAGTCAAGGCGTTCCAACATGGCCCTGTAGGTGGGCTCGGCGGCCCAGCACACACCATTCCCGTTGGTGAGGAACGCCTCCACGACGGCTTTCACGTACTTCGTGGACAGACTCTGGGGAACCTCGCCCTTCGCTCCTACCAACGCGTCCAGACGGCGAACGGCGGACGGCTCGGTGGCGAAGTTGTTCCAGCCCCGGTGTGCTTCGAGGAGGCCGTCGATGGCGTGATCGAGTTCGGCCACGCGAACGGGGGCCGGCAGGAAGGCGTCCGCGTCCACCAGGTCGAACAGTTCTCGCGCGCTCGTCGCCTGCGGGTGGTCGGCGTTGGCAACGAAACGCGCGATGCGGGTCCCGAAGTTGTATCTGGCCTCGTCGGAGACGTATGGCCACAGCTCGGGCCACAGGACCCGCACGTTGTCCGCGGTGTCCGGAGTCGAGGAGTCGGCGGTGTACAAGCCGAACAACCCGGCGGCCAGTGCGTCCGCGCGGTCGGGAGGCAACCGATCGAAGAAACCGGCTGTGGAGGACACCTCCTGTGACGACAGCCGTCGCTGCTTGATGTTGCGCAGCAGCTTTCCCGTCTCGGCGGTAACCGTGTCCACCGGGAGGGTAATGACCTGGAGGATGCACGTCTCCAACCACGTCACCAGTTGCAGGCCGGTGAGTTCCGTCTGGTTGGGATGCGCGGCGCTGGCGTGGTTCCGCATGTATCTCACGCTGTCGAGCTGGGCATGTCCGACATCGCTGAGCAGGCCGATGTCGCGTGCGGCGCGTATCAGGTCGACGTCCTGGATCTGATTGAGGTGGTCCGCGGTACTCAGGTGTTTGCGCTTCTCGGGAGCCGATACCGCGACGTCGAAGAAATAGTCGAGGTCGTAGCCGGCCACTCGGCGGCGGAGCTCCGCGATGGTCTCGTCCCAGAGGTAGTTCAGGGCCGCGTCGAAAAGACCGGCCGCAGCCGCGGCGATCATCTTGCTGATGTAGTACGATCGTGCGCGGTCGTCCATGTCCAAGCGCTCCAAGGCCCCATCGAGGTTCCCCAGGACACGCTGGCGTTGTGTCACCTCGACCAGGACGCCGTCCGTGGGCAGTCCCACCGCGCTGATGCTGTCGAGCAGAACCTTCTCGAATCTCTCGATGCCCGCACGTACATCGGTGGGTGCGACATCCGTGGCTTGGTGAAATTCCAACTCGCTCATGGCCGTTCACCGTAGCTCGTGCCCGTTGATGGCGCCCGACCATTACGCAGTTCCCCTGATGCCTCCGTGCATCGCGGTAGCCGGCAAACTCCCGACCTCCACGACGCTACGCTGCCGCACCGGCGCCCCGGCGCGCAGCCACTGTCACAGGCCGTGGAAGGCCTCCGACGCCTGGACGGTGTGCATCGACGGCGGGTGGGAATCCCTCGCTGCTCTGGACCGGGCTCTGTCTCAGGGTGATCCCGCGCACGCGCCCTACGGGCGCGGCGAGCTGTCCCGCACGCTCCGCGGCGAACGCGTCACGAACAAGGCGGACTTCGCCGAGCGTCTGTGCACCGCGCTGACCGGGTCACCGGGGAGGACGTGCGGGGGCGAGCCGCCGAAGGGCGCCGTCTCTTCCACGAGGCGACCCGCGACTCGCACCCGGATCGCTATCAGGCGTATCTCCTCGGTGAGCAACTGACCGCGATGGCTGCGGAACTCGCCGCCCGCGCCGAGCCGGCCGCCCGGCGGAAAGAGGATCTCCGTACCCGGCCGGCCGCCCTCGCGCACGATCACGACGCCCTCGCCGAGGAACTACGCCTCCGGTCGCGGGGTGTCGGAAGCGGAGGCCGCCGCGAGTGCCCGTCTGTGTGCGCTCGAGGAGGGGAACACCCGTCGACAGCCGCGCGCGGTCGGAGTATCGCTTCGCGGCGCGACTCGAACACCCCAACATCGTGCGGATGCTCGACATCCTCCATGAGGACGGCGAACTGTTCCTCGTCATGGAATTGCTGGACGGCGAGTCGCTCGACCGGATCCTGCTCCGACGCCGCCTCGACATCGGCCAGAGCTGCGCGATCGGTGTGGCGCTGGGCAACGCCCTCGACGTCGCACACCGGGCCGGAATCGTGCACCGCGACGTCAAGCCGAGCAACGTCGTCCTCTGCCGCAGCGGCAGGGTGGTACTCCTGGACTTCGGCATCGCCGTGGACTCCGTGGTCGCACGCGGTCTTACCGCCACCGGCCACGTGATCGGCACACCTCTGTACATGGCGCCGGAGACGATCGCCGGGTACGACATCGGGGCCGGCATGGATGTCTACGCGCTCGGCTGCATCGTCTACCGGATGCTCAGGGGGCGTCTGCCCGAGGAGTTCGACGGACGCAACGTCGCCCGCGTCCTGATGGCGAAGGTCTCCCAGGACATCGCTCCTCTGACTCCCGCAGACGTTCCGGGCATCCCGCGGGCGCTCGTGGGGTTGGTGGGCCGGATGCTGGAGCGCGACCCGACCCGGCGTCCGTCCGCGAGCGCGTGCGCGTCCGCCTTCGCCGAGTGGTCCGACGAAATCCCGCTTCAGGGCCTGCTCGTGGACATCGAACACACCCCGCCGATCGCGGCGGGGGAACCCTCCGCGATCGACCGCACGTCCACGCCACGCACTTTCCTGGGGTCGGCGGGCCTGACCGTGACGGGCGGCAACAATCGGTCCGCCGCCGATGTGGGGGCCGTCGAGAGACCTTGGTGGGCCACACCCGGGCTCAGTCACGCACTGCTGGACGAGGCCGGGCACGCGGAGGCGGGTGCGTCGCCGCACTCCATCGCACGCCATCCTCGACCACCTTCCGTGGAACGCATCGACAGTCGCTTCCACGAGGCGGTCGCCCTGGCCAAGCGGGGCGAGCTGTTGCCCGCGCTGCGGTTGCACGAGGACATCGCCGAGCTGCGCGCCACACTCCTGGGCGCCGACCATCCCCTGACCCTGGCCAGCCGCTTCTGGGAGGCGTGGTGTCTGGGCGCCCTCGGGGAACACGACCGCGCCGATGTGCTGTTGCGCCGCGTCGTCGAACAGGCGGAAACATCAGCACTGACCGAAACCACACACACTGCGGTATCCGGGTCTCGCACCCGGCGCGAGACCGGACTCTGACCTTGCCAGACGGGGGACATCGGATGCGCCTTGAGATCATTGTCGACCACCCGGATCGGGAGGGCGAACTCCGCGCCCTGCACGCATGGTTGCTGGCCGACGAGCGGCTCGCGTCGACGGGACCCGAGCTCGCCTCGTTGCGGCCGATCGGGGACGGCGAGATGGGGCCGGCTCTGGATCTGATCCAGCTCGGCATCGACGGAGGCCTCGGGATCGCCGACCTCGCGCTCGCGGTCGCGACCTGGCGCAGAAGTCGGGTCGAGCCGCCGTCCGTCGAACTCAGGCGCGGTGAGGTGTCGGTTGTCCTGCGGGGCGCCGACGACGACGATGTCCGGCGCATCATCGCCGCCCTGGACCGATGACGCGCCGGAGGAAGCACACCGGGAACCCGTAAACCATCCGGCGGTCACGACAAGGACGGGGAGAACCGGGTGCAGCAGCCTCCCGACCCTGAGGCCTCCCGCGCGGTCCTGATCGGCACCGCGGGGTACGCCAACCTGCCCGAACTCACAGCGGTGACACGGAACCTGGCCGCGATGCACACGATGTTGTGCGACGCGGATCTGTGGGGGCCGGCGGATGCGTCGTGCCGGATCATCAAGGACCCCGAACAGCCGGCCGATGTCGTCGACGGGGTGAGCGAGGCGGCGCGCGAGGCGAAGGACACGCTCGTGGTGTATTACGCGGGCCACGGACTCCTGGACGCCGACAACATCGATCTCCACCTCGCGCTGCGGCATTCGCGGGAGTTCCGCGGGTACACGGCGCTGTCCTACCACTACATCCGCCAAGCCGTGATGCGCAGCCCCGCGAGGCGTCGGATCGTCATCCTCGACTGCTGTTACAGCGGCCGAGCGGCACATCCGTTGATGGGCGCGAATGGAGACGACCTCGCCCAGCACGCGGTCGTCGAAGGCACGTATGTCCTGACGTCGTCATCCCGCGACTCCGTCTCCCTTTCGCCTGCCGGAGAGGTACACGGCGTTCACCGGCGAGTTGCTCTCGATCGTGCACGACGGTATCCCCGACGGGCCGGACCTGATCGACCTCGAAACCCTGTACACGCACCTCGACCGCCGGCTGCGTGCCCGCAACCGTCCCCCTCCGCAGCGGAACTGCCCTGTGGGGCGCCCGGGACACCGACAAGCCACCCGACGATCTCCATCTGCACCTGCACCTGCACCTGTCGCAGTTGTTCAACGAACTCGGCCAGGTCGACGAGGCCGCGGAGGTTCTCCGGGAGGTGTACGTGAACCTCGACGACAGGCACTCCCGCGACGTGCTCGCTCGGGTGTCGTTGGCCTACGCCAGGCTCATGCGCGAGCGTGGCGACTACGCGAAGGCATGCGACGTGCTGGAGTCGGCCGTCGAATCACTCGGCGGTACCCCGCCGGTATCAACCCGGTTCCCCGCTGCGAATGCGGGGTATTCGGGCGCCGTCGGCATGCGTCCCGAGGCGGAGGAAACCGCGAGGCTTCGACCGCTCGCCGTCCCGACGACCGACCTCCCGCGTCTTCGAATGTGCAGGGGGTGCGGGGCCCCGGACTCGGGAAAGCCGTTCTGCGCGTCCTGCGGGACCGTGCGGGACAACGGGTGACCCCGCCCGGCTGTCGACGGTGGTTGGTGGCCTCGTACCGGTCGAACGCGCGGGTGCACTCCCGGCGCGGGGCGGTGAGGGATTCGAAGAGGAGGTTGCGGGTCGGGTCGCCGTGGGTGCGTACACCGGGGCCGGTGACCTGGAATTCGGCTCCGTGGAGGTAGACCATGGAGTTGACGGTGGCCGGGTCCGCGGCCGTTTTCTCGACGGCGGCCAGGATGTCGGGCGGCAGGCCCGCGGCGACCTCCTCGAAGCCGGGCGGCCATTCCCAGGACCGGTCACTCACCGGCGATCTCGCGGTGCGCCTCGGCCCGCAGGCGGGCGATCTCGGTGCCCGCGGTCCGGATCTCCTCGGGGTCGTCGGACCGGGCGACGTCGCGTTCCAGTTCCCGCAGACGTCGGGCCAGGGCCGGGCGGCGCTCGATGGCGACGAACACGGCCCACTTGCGCAGGAAGAGCCGGACCGCGTTCGGCTGAAGGTTCTCGGCGACCCAGTCCAGGGCCTCGTCCTCCTCCTGCCGGAACTCGGGCAGGTAGGTCGGGCTCAACACGGCCACCGCCCCACGAAGCGCCCGACCGACCCACAGCCTTCGCGACCACGAACCCGCCGGGCCGAGAGTCGCCCACTGCGGGTTCTCGACCGTGCGTCGGCGTCGGAGCGAGACGATCCGGACGACAACCAAGTACACGGCTATGACTTCGGCATCACCGTCGGACCCCGACCGGCCATGGCCTGTGCCGAAGGGCCCGAACGGCGCTGCGAGATGTGGCCCTCCCCCGGAGCGGCGGCCGGCTCGGGGATCGCGGGGGTTGCGGACCGGCGCGCGTGGGATTGGTCCGGTGCTCCGTTCAGCAGTGCCCCGCCCAGGGGGGTGAGTGCGTGGAGGACGGCGCCGCCGTGGCGGGTTGTGGTGATGAGGCCGCTCTCGCGCAGGACCGTGGCGTGTTCGCTGGCGGTGGCCGGGGACATGGTCAGGCGTTGCGCGAGTTGTCCGGTCGTGCAGTGCCCGTCGCCGACGGCTTCCAGGGCTCTGGCACGTGTTCGGCCGAGCAGGGCCGCGAGGGCGTTGTGGTTTCGTGTGGTCTGTGGATCGGCAAGAAGCTGCGCGGCGTCGGCTGCGGTACGCATGACCGGGAGGAACACGACGGTTTGGTCCCCCTCGCCGCCGACGAACTCGTAGGACAGGGGGTATTGCGCGAACACGGAGGGCACCAGTTGCAGGCCGCGCCCGCCCAGGACGACGTCCCGCGTCACCGGGCCGCGTCCGATTTCCAGGTACGGGGGCCGCCAGCGGAATCCCGGGGGCAGTCCGGCGAGCATGGCCTCGACCCCGTGGGTCGCCAGCGCGTGGGCGCGGTCGGCCTGCTCGGCCAGGAATCGCGGGTGGATGCGCGACCAGTGGGGGGCGATCGCGATCCGGTGATGGTCCCTGAGGAATCGCACCAGGTCGCTCCGCCTGGACCGGTCGTGGGCGAAGTCTCCCATTCCCGCGCCGGGCCCCCGGTCGGGACGGCCGGTGTGCAGGGCTCGGATCCTCTCCCCGTACGCCAGTTCCGTGTGCAGGTGGTCCGGCCCGGCCGCCGACAACGCCTCCAGTCCTTCCTCGAGATGGGGCGTGGCTCCGGTCACGGTGAACAGGTCGAGCGCCTGACTGTCGAACAGGGAAGCGAACGGATGGACGCCCCCGGCGGACTCGCCCCGCACCCGGGTTCGCCAACCGCCCAGCAAAGCATGGGCGTTGCCCCGGCTCAGCGTCGTCAGGCTGAGCATCGTCTCGCCCAAAGGGCCCCAGCCATCCACCACGCGGGTCCGCGCCAGATCGGCGGCGGTGAAATGGATACGTAACATCGCTTCCTCGTTCTGCGGCCATCGGCTGGGACCGAGTCTCACCGCCGCGCGTTCGAAGCCACAAGAACCACTTTCGGTCGTTCCTCCGCCACTGCGGCGGCGATTCCCCGGCAGCGGAAGCCGGTCGGTCGCCGCCTGGATTCGCGCTCGCGGCCGACTGAGCCCTGGATGCTCCGGTATCGATGCGCCGGGTCCGGAACTGCCCGCCCCTGCCCATGTCCGGACGGCCGTCCGACCAGCGACATTCGGTCCGGGCCGAAAGCCTTCGTCGCCGTCGGTGTCGACTCGGGAGACTTCACCCAGGCGCGAGGCACAGGACACCGTGTCCCGCGCCCCTGGGCACAAGACCCCGAAGAGCACCACCGGTTGCTCGCGAATCGTCAATCGGCGTCCCGGTGTTCGGGACATGGGCCGGCCTGTGCCCGCTCACGCCGGGGAGTCCGCTACTGGAGGCTGGGAATGTTGGTGACGGAGTTCAGCACGGACGTCGTGGCAGCACCGGACCGGTTCGCGTTGTGGGAGGAAGCGGCGGAACAGTCGCACATACGCAATCGGCTGCACAGCAACGACCGCGACGACTTCCGCGCCGGGATGCGCGCCCTGGACTTGACGGAACTGGGGGTGGCCGCGCTCGCCTACTCGCATCTGGAGGTCGCCCGGACACCGCGGCTGATCCGACAGTCCGACCCCGAGGTGTATCAGATCAACTACTTTCTCGGTGGACACGGGGCCGTCTCCGTGGGCAAGGACGACACGGCACTGCGTACCGGCGACCTCTTGGTCATGGACAGCAGCCGCCCCTTCCGGGGCGAGGTCCACGCCGATCCCGGCAGTTGGTCGCACATGACTGTGCAGTGTCCGCGGGAGTTGCTGCCGTTACCCGCGAAGACGGTCCAGCGCGTGCTCGCCGTGCCGATCAGCGGGCGCAGCGGCATGGGCGGGGTGTTCGCCCGTTGGTTGTCCGACCTGAACGCGCGCGCCGACGAGTTGACGCCGGCCGATATTCCCACCCTGGCCTCGGTCACCCTGGATCTTTTGGCATCCGTGTTGGCGCGCTGCGTGGAGTCGGAGGAGATGCTGAGTCCGGATGCTCGAAGGACGGCTCTGCGTGCCCGGCTCGTCGCGTTCATGGAACGGCGCCTGGCCGACCCGGATCTCACGCCTCGGGCGGTCGCGGAGGCTCACCACATCTCCTTGCGTCACCTCCAGCAGCTTCTCGCCGAAGAGGACACGTCACCGGCGGCCTGGATACGCCGGCGCCGTCTCGAGCGTTGCCGCCTCGATCTGGCCGACCCCCGCGCGAGCGCCCACCCGGTCCAGGCCGTCGCCGAACGTTGGGGCTTCACCAACCCGACCCACTTCAGCCGCCTGTTCCGGGCGACCTACGGCATGCCGCCGCGAGACTTCCGCAATCTGGTGCTCACGGCATGCGCGAATGGTCAAGGACAGCGCGCGGAATGACTGGTCCGGGTGCTGTGGCGCTCGACATCCTGGATTCCTCGGCGAGAGCGGCTGCGGACGGGAAGCAGCCACCGCGATGCCGGCATTGAGCCCCGTGCTCACGCCGCGCCGGCATGGGCATCGTTCTCCCCGCCCACTCACCGAGGCAGGCCCGGATCCCTCGTTTCCCCATCGGACACTTCCCTGGCGGGCTGCGAGGGCTGACCCAAGAAGGAGTGGTCATGCTCGACAAGATCGGAAATCTCGGAACCTTACTGCTGGATCGGTTCCTCCCCTCCACCGACGCGGAAGCGCTCTCCTGCACGGTGCAGTGCAACTCGCGTCACCACTGGCAGGAGTTCTGCTGCCGCGACGGCGGGGGCTGCTACTGGAGGGGCGACGAGTCGATCAACCGCTGCTGACAGCGCGGTTCCAGTGACCGGGGAGGGCGCACCGCTCGGGACGCCCTCCCCGGCACGACGGGTCTCCGGCCGACGGGTCCCGAACCTGAGAGAGGCCGCGATGGACTACTTCGCTTACGGCGTGCGCGGGTTCGTGATCGCCGTGTTCCTGATCGCCGTTGCCGGCAAGGTCGGCGGGACCGGGGCATTCTCCGCCTTCGTCGACTCGTTGCGGCCCCTCGCCGTGGTGCCCGAGTCGGCCGTTAGGGCGGTGGGGCTCGCGGTGGTCGCGGTGGAGGGCGCGATCTGCCTCGCGCTGGCGTGGCCGTACGCCCCGGCGACACGGGCGGGCCTGGCGGCGGCCACCGCCCTCCTCGCGGTGTTCGCCGTGGTCATCGCCCGGTCGGTGAGCAAAGGAACCCCCGTGCTCTGCCGGTGCTTCGGCCGCTCGACCGCGCCGCTGGGTCGGGTGCACGTCGTACGCAACGGGTTGCTGGCGTCCGTCGCCGGCGCCGGCACCGCGGCGGTGGCGGCCGGCCCGGCGGGCGGATCGCACGTCGGAACGGCCGCGGTGGCGTGGTGCGCGGGCGTGATTGTCGGCGGCGTGGTCACCGTGCTGGAGGACCTGGTGAGCCTGTTCCGACCCGCTGTTCCTTCCTTCCCGACCGAGTGAGTAAGTGACTGAGAGGTGCCGGATGGCTGCTCTGACCGCGGCAGTGGTGCTCGTTGGCGCCCTGTGTGTACTGGATCTGCTGCTTACCATCGGAGTGATCAGGAGGTTACGGGGGTACGGCCCGGCCGGACCCACACCGGGGCGGGGGATGACGCCGCTGCGCCCCGGAGAGGAACTGCCCGCCTTCACCGCCGTCACGGTGGACGGCGCAGCGGTGGACCCGTCCGTGCTGCCGGACGAGGCACTGATCGTTTTCCTTTCGCCCACCTGCGCCCCGTGTCGCGCGAAGCTGCCGGAACTCGTCGCGTACGCCGCCGCCGAGCCCGCCGGCCGGGACCACACGCTCGCCGTCGTCGTCGGCGAACCGTACGAGTGCGAAGGTTTCGTCCGGGAGTTGAGCCCGGTGGCCCGGGTCGTCGTCGAGCCGAAGGGCGGTCCGGTGTGCGCGGCCTTGCGCGTGGACGCGTTCCCCACGAGCCTTCACGTGCGCACGGAACGGAACCGTACCGTCGTCGTCGGTGAATCGGCGGAGTCGGCGGAGTCGGCGCGGAAGGTATCCTCGCGATGAATCCACCCGTACCCGCACGGCGGGGCGGGCTGCGTCTGGCGGTATCGCTGGCGCTCGGGGCCGCTCCCGTCGCGTGCGTGCTGTTGGGCGCGCTGACTCTGGCCACCGGTCTGTTGACGGTCGCCACGGCGTGGTTGACCAAGTCGGTGCTGGACAACCTGGGTTCGGACCAGGGCACGAGCGCGCTGCTCGCCCCGGGTGTCGGCCTTGTGGCCGTCGGGACCGCCGCCGCCCTCGTGCCACACGTGTGCCATTATCTTTCCGCCGAGGTGAACCGGCGTACCGCTCTGCGCGCCGACGCCCGGCTCTTCGCGAAGGCGGCGGGCTTCCCCGGCCTGAGCCGCTTCGAGGACCCGAAGTTCCTGGACCGACTCCAGCTGGCGCGGCGCGGCGGTGGCCACATCCCCGCGCAGGTGCTGAATGCGGCGCTCGGTCTGGCACGGTCCGCGATCACGGTCGCCGGGTTCCTGGGTTCCCTTCTGGTCCTGAACCCGCTACTGGCGGTTTTGGTGGCCGTCGCCGGAGTGCCGACACTCTGTGCGGAGCTGGCCCTGGCCCGCCGACGGGCGAATGTGGCCTGGCATGTCGGGCCGAGGGAGCGACGGGAATGGTTCTACAGCAGTCTCCTGGTGGATGCGGACGCCGCCAAGGAGGTGCGGCTCTTCGCCATCGGCGACTTCCTGCGGGGACGGATGCTCACCGAGCGGCGAACGGCCAACGCGGCGCGACGGGCCGTGGACCGGCGCGAGGTCGCCGTGCAGTCGTTCCTCGGACTGCTCGCCTCGCTGATCTCGGGCGGAAGTCTGCTGTGGGCGGTGTTCGCGGCGTCCCGGGGCCGGTTGTCGGCGGGTGACGTCACGCTCCTGGTCGCCGCCATCGCCGGCACCCAGTCCTCGTTCGCCGCGCTGGCGCAGGAGGCGGCCCGCGCCAACGAGTCGCTGCTGAACTTCAGTCACTACCAGTACGTGATGGACGCCCCGCCCGACCTGGCACTCGCACCAAAACCCCGGCCCCTGCCCGCCCTGCGCCGCGGCATCGAACTGCGCGACGTGTGGTTCCGGTACTCGGAGCAGCACCCGTGGGTCCTCAAGGGCGTCGATCTGACGATTCCCCACGGGAGTTCGGTCGCGCTGGTGGGCCTCAACGGGGCGGGCAAGACGACGCTGGTCAAACTGCTGTGCAGGTTCTACGACCCCACCCGGGGCGCCATCCTGTGGGACGGCGTCGACCTGCGCGAGGTCGATCCGGCAAGGTTGCGCGACCGGATCACCGCGGTGTTCCAGGACTTCGTCCAGTACGACCTGACGGCGGCGGAGAACATCGCACTGGGTGAACTGGACGCGCTGGACGACGAGGAGCAGATCGTGGCGGCCGCCCGGCGAGCCGGGGCGCACGACACTCTCGAAGCGTTGCCGGAGGGCTATCGGACGCCGCTCACCAGGACGTTCTTCATGGAGGCGGACAAGGACGATCCCGAGTCGGGTGTGCTGCTCTCCGGTGGCCAGAGCCAGCGGTTGGCATTGGCCCGGGCCTTTCTGCGGGGCACCCGGGACCTGATGATCCTCGACGAGCCGTCGGCGCGACTGGACGCCGAGGCCGAGTACGCGATCCACACCTCGATCACGCGGTACCGCCGCGGCCGGACCAGCGTCCTGATCTCCCACCGGATGGGTTCGCTCCGCAACGCCGACGTCATCGTGGTCCTCTCCGAGGGGCGCGTGGTCGAACGCGGCGACCACGCGCGACTGCTGGCGCTCGGCGGCGAGTACGCGCGGCTCTTCGCCATCCAGGCCGCGGGCTATCTGCCCGACGCCGTCGAGCCGCCCGAGGGAACAGCGCTGACGCAGGTGTCGCCGTGACCGGTCGGCGGAGCGTCCGGTGGTCGGCGGTGACGCTGGCCGTCCTCGCGGCCTGCGGCGCGGGCGCCGCCCGCCGGCTGCTCGTCGTCACCGTGCGAGGGGCGAGCATGGTCCCCACACACCACCACGGGGATCGGCTGCTGGTGCGCCGGACGCGTACGGTGCGCCGGGGGCAGGTCGTGGTGGTGCTGCGCCCCCGGTCACCGGCGGTCTGGCGGGAGGACCGGCGCAGTCCGCTGATCGTGAAGAGGGTGGCGGCGGTACCGGGAGAGCCACTGCCGCGTGGGACGGTACCGCCGTCCACGGAGAGCCGTGACGGGCGGGTTCCTCCGGGATTCGTGGTGCTCCTCGGCGACAACGCCGCCGCCAGCGTGGACTCGCGCCAGTTGGGCTTCTTCCTGTACGGCGACGTGGTCGGCGTGGTGACGCGATCCCTGCCCCGCCTCGAAGACGCACACCGACGGTGAGCCCCCTGCCCTTTGACGGCCCCGGGAGGCCGGGGGCCGGGCGTACACCCGGCGCGATGGGTCGAGCGGTCGCGGCAACTCTCGTGTCGGGCACCGCGCGAGCCTCCCGGGACGGAGCGGACCGGAGGGGGGCGCGTTCGAGTTCCACACGTTCGACGCGGCGGACCCGTGTACGTTCCGCGCCGCCGGAGACCGGATCACGATCGTGGGCCTGGAGATTCCCAAGGCGCTGATCGGGATGTCCGCGGCCCGGGCAACGCGTGCGATGGAACACCCCGTGTCGGGCCGGAAGGGATCGGGCCCCTGTTGGCCCAGACGCTCCTGCGCCTGGCGTCCGACACCACCGCCCACCGTCCGCCGGACGCCCGGCGTCTGGGCATGGTCGTCGCCCATCTGGTCACGGCGATGTTCGCCCACACCCTCCGGGCCGACTCCGGGTACCACGCCTCCTCGACCGTGTGGATCCGTGCCGATGGTGTACGCGGCCCCGCGATGGAGCCGTGGCCGGCGAGTGGCCTGCGGGTTGTGGGGTAGCCGCGCCCGTAGGCCCCATCACCCGGGGAGCGAGTTCGTTGGCCGCAGTCGCGCTGAGGAGCCGCACCAGGCGCGGGGAGGAAAGTGAGGATTCCATGAGCACCGTTGGACAGTCGGGCCGCGGCAATTCCCAGGAGTCGATGGGCAATCTCGTTTCACGAGCGTCGCAGCAGATTTCCGAGTTGGTCCGCGAAGAAATGCAGCTTGCCCGGGCGGAGATGACCCAAAAGGGTAAACGTTTCGGGGTCGGCGGTGGCCTGTTCGGCGGCGCCGGCCTGGTCGGCGTCCTGGCTGCGGAGGCCCTCGTCGTCACCGTGGTCGCAGCCCTGGCCCTGCTTCTGCCGGTGTGGGCTTCGGCCCTGATCACCGCTGCCCTGTTGACGGCCGTCGCCGCGGGAATGGCCGCCGCCGGGAAGAAGCAGATCGCCGAGGCCGGCGCTCCCGCACCGGAACGGACCATCGACAGCTTCAGGGCCGACGTCGCCGTAATCAAGGAGAAGGCACACCGATGACCCACCAGCCGCAGGACAAGGAATCCGCGCCCACACGCGAGCAATTGCGCGAGAAGATCGAGGACACCCGCGACGAACTCGGCCGCACGGTGGAGGCGCCGGCGGCCAAGGCCGACGTCAAGTCCCAAGTCAAGACCAAAGCGGCCGACATCAAGGATCAAACCGCCGAGAAGGCCGCCCACGTCACCGACCGGCTCCGGGACAAGGCGGCGGAGGCCACCGAGTCGGTCAAGGACAAGACGCCCGACCCGGTCCTCGACAAGGCGGCCCATACCGCCACCCACCTCCGCGACAGTGTGGCCCGAGTCGGACACCTCGCGGCCGACAAGACCCCGGACCCGGTCCGCGAGAAGGCCCACATGGCCGCGACCACGGCAAAGGCCAACCGCACGCCGCTGATCGCCGCGGCAACCGTCGCGGTCGCCGTGGTGGTGCTGCTGCGCCGAGGCCGGAGCCGCCGGTGAAGGCGTCCAAGATCGCGTACAAGCCGGTCGGCCTGGTGCTCGGTGCCGCCGCCGGCATGATTTCCGGCGTGGTCTTCAAGCAGACGTGGAAGATGATCGCCGACGACGGCGCCCCCGATGCCACGGACGAGGACCACACCTGGGCCCAGGTTCTGCTTGCCGCGGGCTTGCAAGGCGCGATCTTCGCCGTCGTCAAGGCCGCCGTCGACCGGGCCGGAGCGGTAACCACCCGGCGCCTGACCGGCACTTGGCCCGGCTGAAGCCGGGTGAGCCGGGTACGACCCCGCGCTGTCCCGATGGCGAACAGAGCAGGCCGTAGCGTTCCAAGGCCTTGATCACCCCACGCGGCAGACGTACCTCCGGTGAACGAGGCGGCCGGGACGCCGAGTTGTCGGGCGGTGTAGTCCACGACGGCATCGCGATGAGTCCCGGCCGCCGAACTCCGAACACCGAACGCGAGCACCACGCCGGGGAGTCGTGAACCGAACACGACGAACAGCGCGGTGGCCGCGCGCAGATCGCGGACGACCATGCCGCACACGACAGGAAGCCCGCAGCCGGCCGGCTCGTCCTGCCCGCCGGGCGTGGCCGCGCGGCGGCTCGGAGTGCCGTCGGCGAAAGGCGCATCGGAGCGGCGGGTGGGGCACGGTTATCGCGCCTCGAAGGCGGTGCGCAAGATGTCGCGATGGGCGCGGACATGGCGGATGTCCGCCTCGTAGAGGTCGGCGTGGCCGTCGGCGATGTGTTGCCGGAACGCCTCGTTGCCCCGTGCGGCCTGGTCGCGCATGAAGTCGATCAGGGCTTGCAGACGGTCGGGGACGGTGTCGATGACCTCGGCGCCCACGCCCGGCCCGTACGCCCGGCAGAAGGCGGCCACCCGGCGTCCCTGCTCGTGTGGCGTGCCGAAGCTCTCCGGGTTGTCCGGCGCCTGCAGCGGCGCGAACCGGTAGACGGTGTAGGCGACGTCCCAGACGCGTGGCCCCGGGTGTGCGGCGTCGAAGTCGATGAAACCGACTGCCGCGCCGTCCTTGACCACGCAGTTGTACTGGGCGGCGTCGCCGTGGCACATGACCTCGGCCGGCTGCCGGACGGGGAACAGCCAGGGGTCCTCGGGGTCCGGCCGGAACGTGACGCTCGCATCGTGGAGGTCTCGCAGCAGTGTGGCCGCGGAGGTGAGAAGTTCGGGGCTTCTGAGGTCCGGAGTGAGCGCGTTGTGCACCTCGCCGTCGAGGAAGGTGAGCATCTCGTTGCCGTCGGCGTCGAAGCCCCGTGGCTCCGGTACGCCGTGGAACCCCTGGTCGTGGATGTGGCGTAGCAGCCGGTGGATCGCCGGCGTCGCCGGGGATGCCGGCCGGTGGACGACGTCACCGTGGCGGCGCACGACGTTCACGCCGCCGCGGAATTCCTGCCATTCGGTCATTCGTGCCTCACTGTCGCCGCGCACTGGACACCGCTGTGGGTCGTAGGTCGTGGATCGTGGGTCGAGTTGCAGGGCCGGCCAGGTATCGATGCGTCGCCGCTGTCGCGCCTGTGCCGATTATGGGTCGGACTTCGGAAAAGCCGACTGGCTCAAGCGTGACGGTGGCCGCCCACCCCAGCGGAAACGCCTCCGCCCGGTGGGCGGCCCTCGCCGTGAAGCGTGACCCTGTTCGGTCGTCGGCACCGAAGACACCACCCACCGCGCGGTCGTCGCGCCGCCTCGAGAGCCACCACCGCTCCTCCGCCACAGGCGCCACGGCGAAGCGGAGTTCGGCTCCGGCCCCGACGGGCCGGGGCCGGACTTCCGACGTCTTCGGGGGCTTTCAGACCCGCGTGGCGGCGACCGTGGTGGGGAGCGCCCAGCGCTGGGACGGGGAGCCGTCACACGTGGTCAGGTCCAGTTGGGTGCCGCTCGAACCGATGCCCGACGGGTCATGGAGACACAGCCCCGAGCCCAGATTCCACAGGCCGCCCTCGAACGCGGGCAGCCAGACCTGCTGCGGTCCCCCGTTGCACGGATACAGCGCGACCTGCGTGCCCGTCGTCCCGACGCACATCCCCGCGTGGCTGATCGTCCCGTCGATCCCGGCGGTCCACTGCTGCGCCGCCGAAGTGGTGCACGCCTCGACGGTGATCGGGTTGCCTGCCGTGTTCGCGCCGTTGCGGTTGTTCAGGCACGTGTTCGACGCGCCGGAGCGGGTCTGTCCCACCGGATAGCCCGGCTTCGACGTCGACGAGAACGACGTCGTGGCCAACCCCGTACCGCCGCTCCACACCTCGAACCCGGCCTCGACCGCGGTCAGGTACCACTCCGGTTTGACCGCCCCGCGCACGACCGCGTCACGCACGAACGCCCGCAGGTCGAGGTTCGTGACGGTGTCGGTCGGGTTCACGAGCCGGTACCCGACGAGCGGCCAGGTCTTGCCGTTGGCGGACATGCTCGTCTGCCACGCGACGTACTGGACGCCGTTGATGCTGGCGATGCTCCCCGGCGGGCTGTCCGACACCGGGCGCCGGTCGAGCCAGATCATCAGCTCGGCACCGTCGGGCTGCCCGCTCGTACCGGGCGTGGAGTTGAACCACAGGTCGTACGCCGTGTTGTAGTTCCCCGTCGGTGTCTGCCTCGTCGACCAGCTGGACGTGGCACTGCCGATGCGATCGACGCGCAGGGGAAGGTTCGTGTTCGACGAACAGGTGCTCCAGTGGCAGCCCTCGAAGATCTCCGGGTAGCTGACCGGACCCTGCGGGGGACTCGCGGACGCCGTCGACGAGACCACGGTGAAGTTCGCGCCCCCGTCGGTGGTCAGGCACTGATCGACGTTGGCGCCGTAGTTGTTGTTGTCGACGATGTAGCGCCCGTTCGCGACGGAGGCTGTCTGGTATTGCCCGCATAGCGTCTGCGTCGTGGCCTGCGCCGACGTCGGAGCGGTGAGCGTCCCGATCGCGGCGAGGACCAGGCCGGCAAGCCCGAGTTGCCTGCGTCTGCGCGTACGAGTACCGATTGGCATGACGATCGACCTTCCCCGTGGTTCGGTTCCGCCGGATCCGCCGGGGAGGATCGGTACGGCCGGGTTCGTGGTCGACCCTTGCGGACCTCGCCCACACCGCCGAAGCCAACCAACTCGTCGAGCTGGTAACGGCCGGGCGGAACCCGCGTATTCGAGCGCTCCCCCGCAGCCCGAGCGCCGTTGCCCGAGACACCGTACCCGGTCGGACCCGCAACTCGACCCGGCCCGTCTCGACCCGGACCACCGGGTGGCGGGCTTGCCCCCGGTGAAGAGCCGGGAGTGGAACCCGGGTCAGGTCGGAGATCGACTCGGCTTGGCCCACGAACGGGATCCCCGACCGACGCCGAGCACGAGATCCCGACGCCCACGAGCCCGAGGCGGCGGCTGGGATCGGTGGGGTCGGGTGTTCAGGCGGGGACGGACCCGGGGCGGGCAGGTGTCAGCCGGCGAAGGTGCGGCGGTATCCGGACGGGCTGGGTCCGGGTCATCACGGAGAAGTGGATTTCCGGTCGAACCGAGGCGGCCGACCCCGAGACCCGGGACCTCGTGGCCGACTTCGACGCCGACCCCGACGCCGCGCGCGACGCGGTGCTCGCCTCGGTTCGACCGTGATGCCCAGGGCACCAGTTCCTCCGGCCGGCGGGCGGCTCGCCACGCGGTGGTGGGCCGACCGGGTGCGTCACCGAGGTCGCTCCGGATCGGCCCCCACGCGTCCCGGGAGCTGCTCGTTCGCCCATTTGGTTACCGTATGTCATGTATGCGGCAAGAAAGTTGGTACGCTCCCGGTCGTGACGTTGACACCCAGTTTTCGGGCGCACGGACTCGACCGCATGTTCCTCGGATGGGAGGAGCGCGATCCGGGGCGCTCGGATGTCTCGGGAATCGCACATTTCGAGGGCGCCCCTCCGCGTGTGGAGGATCTGCGCGCATGGCTGGCGGGCTTCGTCGATGTTCTGCCGGGACTGACCTGCCGGCTCGTGGGCTCGTCGCGGCGCGCCCGGTGGGTCCACGATCCTCACTTCGACCTCGGCCGGCACGTCGTGGAGGTCGAGGTGGCGATGAACACGCCCCTCGAAGCGGTGGCGGCCTCCGTGCTCGACCGCCCGCTGGAACGGGATCGGCCCGACTGGGACCTGTCGCTGATCCACGGCTACGAACCCGGCTGCTACAGCCTGTGTTACCGCGTCCATCACTGCTGCCAGGACGGCGGCGCGGCGTCCCACACTCTGCGCACCGTGCTCACCGGCGCCGCCCGGGCCGGGACGAGCCGGCCCGCACCGCTGCCGGGCCGGGTGATGCGGGCCGCCGGGCTGTTCGGCCGGCTGCTGGGCGAGATCGCCGGAACGAGCCTCGCCGGGACGAGCGCGGCGACACCGCTGTCGGGGCGACGTCGTCTCCTGTACGCCCACGTGGACACCGCACGCCTGCGACGCGTGGCCCAGCCGCTCGGCGGCGGCCCGAACGAGGCCCATCTCGCCGCGCTCACCGGCATGTTGCACCGGTGGTCGGAGGCGTCCGGAGTACGGCTACACCGGCCCGCGCTGTTCCTGGCCGTCGATGCCCGCCGTCCCGACGACCTGCCGTCGTGGGGCAACCGTGTGCTCGCCCTGCGGCTGCCCCTGCTCGGCGCGTTCAGTTCGCCCCGGGAGCGCCTGGTGGACCTCATCGCCCGAGGCGCCGCCGCGCGAGGTCGTCGCGCGGCCGCACAGGACCTCGTGCGGTGGCTGCCCGGTCGCCTCTGCGGTTGGCTACTGAGGCGGCAATTGCACCCCCGGCATGTGATCGGCGGCAGCACCACGCTCCTGTTCACCGCCGGCGCGGGCTTCGACCCGAAGTCGGTGGCCTTCCATCCCGCTCTGCCGCCCGGCCACCTGTTCGTGGCGGCCCTGCTCGTCCACGGCACGAGTGCACAACTGTGTCTCGTCGTCGACGAGGCGCTGCCCCTCGGGGAGCGGATGGCCGACTTCTACCTCCAGGCACTGGCCGACCTCGAAGCGCCGGCGCCGCCGGTCATCCCGACACAACCTCCGCGGGCGAAGCCGACCCACTCGTGAGGCTGCTGATTCTCGGCGGAACCTGGTTCCTCGGCCGCGCCCTGGCCGAGGAGGCCGTCCGGCGCGGCCTGTGCGTCACCACGTTCAACCGCGGCCTCTCAGGCCCCGACACACCCGGCGTCCGGGCCCTGCGCGGCGACCGCTCGTCGCCCGACGCCATGCGGAGCCTCTCGGCGTGTGGCCCGTGGGACGCCGTGATCGACACCAGCGGTTACATCCCCCACACCGTCCTGCACGGCGCACGCGGCCTCCACGAGGCCGTCGGCCGGTACGTGTTCGTGTCGAGCGCCGCCGCCTACCGCGACTGGCCCGAGCGGCACGTGAGCGACGAGTCGGCGATCCGGAACTGCCCACCGGACGCCACCGGTTCACTGCCGGGCTCCGTGCGGCCGTTCGCACCGCAACGGTACGGAGAGCTCAAGGCGGGCTGCGAACGCGCCGTTCGCTCCGTTTTCGGCGACCGGTCGACGATGCTGCGGGCCGGCGTTCTGGTCGGCCCGTACGAATACGTCGGCCGGCTGCCGTGGTGGCTGCGGCGCGTGCAGCGCGGCGGGACCGTACTCGCCCCGGGTGATCCGAACCGGCAGGTACAGGTCACGGACGTGCGCGACATCGCCGCCTTCGCCCTCGACGTGGCCGTACGCTCGCAGGACACGTCGTTCAACCTCACCACGCCCCTGGACGGATCGCTCACCTTCGCCAGACTGCTCCATGCCTGCCGCCTGACCACCGGCTCCACGGCCTCCTTCACCTGGGTGGACGACGGCCACCTCCAGCGCTGCGGCATCAGCCCTTTCACCGAGCTGCCCCTGTGGCAGCCCGGACCCCGGGCGTGGACCATCGCGGGCGACCGCGCGCGTGCCGCCGGATTCTCCTGCCGTCCGATCGAGGAGACCATCCACGACACCTGGGCATGGATGACCACCGGCGACCCCGCCGTGGCACACCCCCGCCACGACGAACACGGAATGGAACCCGCGAAGGAGCGGCGGATCCTCACCACCTGGCGCCTGCGAAAGGACCTCGGGCACGTACACGAAGCCGCGCGAGGTACCGGGCCGGAAGCCGTCCCGCCTCCTCGACGACAGCGCCGCGTCCCTGACCGGAGGGACTGAAGGCACTGAACTCGCGGATGAACGTCCGGAGCCCAGTGGGGGGATCGGGGTCCGGCGAGAGGCGGTGGCCGGTTCGATGCGCGGGGTGCGTATGACGCGGCTGCGGCCGTGCTCGATCACGGTTGTGGGAAACGCCCTTGGGCTTCGTGGTCCCGGGTGGACGCGATGGCCGTCTGTACTGCCTCCAGTAGGGTTTCCAGGCCCTGGGCCTGTTGCCACTCCTCGGCCGAAAAGTGCCATGTGTGCCGCGATGCCGGGGCTTCGGGCGGGCCGGCGATGACCTCGATGGTTCGCCTCCCCTTCCGGTCGGGGGGCGTGACGCGCAGGGCCGTGTTCCGGATGTGGAAGCGCTTCGGATAGCCGCCGAAGATCTCCAGGATCCGGCCGTCGAATGTGTAGAACTCTCTGCCTGCCCTGGCCGTGATCTCGTCGTTCATGCGGTGACGCTACACGCGGGGATTCGTGGCTGTCAGGAGTCGGAAAGCACCGGGCGATCCCGGCCCGTCGCGCCGCCGCCCCGGGCCATCGTTCCCCGGCCCCGCCCCGACCGGGGGGGTAGCCCCCCCGGTGGATACGGCCACGAGCCCCATCGTCGGTCGGCTGCGTTGCCCGACAAGCTTGTTGCCGACGGGGCGCGGCCCCGAGGTTCACGACGCGAACGAATCGGGGGCTGGGATGAAGCGTGTATATCGGGTGTTGGTGACTGCGGCGACGGCATTGGCGGTGGTCGCGGTGCCCTCGGCCGCGCTTGCCTCGCCCGGGAAGGCGGATCGGGGCGGGCTGCAGAAGGGGCTGGACGAGATCGTCGCGAACGGCGCCGTGGGTGCGGTGATGGAGGTGGGCGGCTACGGCGGCGGCGTGTGGCGGGGCGCCAGTGGTGTCGCCGAGTTGGGTACAACGCGGGAGATGCCGGCGCACGGCCGGTTCCGGGCGGGCAGCATTACGAAGACGTTCGTCGCCACCGTCGTGTTGCAACTCGTGGACAAGGGCTCGTTGCGCCTGGACGACACCGTCGAGAAGTGGCTGCCCGGCGTCGTCCCCGGAGGTCATCGGATCACCGTGCGACAGCTCCTCAACCACACGAGTGGGGTGCCCGACTACCGTGGGACGCTGCCGATGCCACCGACGCCGGAGTTCGAGGCCGACCGGTTCCGGACCTGGTCCGCGACCGAGCTGATCCGGCGGGCGGTGAGCCGGCCGCCGACTTCCGAGACACCCGAACCGGGAACCAAGTACGCGTACTCCAACACCGGTTACCTCCTGCTCGGCGAGATCATCCGGAAGGTGACCGGCCGGTCGTATGCCCGGGAGATCGAGCGCCGGATCATCGAACCGCTGCGGTTGCACGGGACTTCGTTGCCGGGGACGTCCTCGCGTATTCGTGGCCCGCACCCCCACGGGTACATACCGGTTCGGCAGGGCGACGAGACGCGACTCGTCGACTTCACGGAGATGAATCCGTCGCTGATGGGCGCGGGTGGCGAAATGATCTCCACGACCGAGGACCTCAACCGGTTCATGGCCGAACTGGTCGGTGGGCGCCTGCTGCCGCGTCATCTGCTCGACGAAATGAAGACGGCGGGCGTCGAGGGGAAGCAGTACGGGCTGGGACTGCGGTGGCAGGGCACCTCGTGCGGGGTGCCCGTGTACGGCAACGACGGGGATGCACTGGCGTATCAGGCATGGTCGTTCTCCACGGAGGACCGGAGGCGCCAGGTCACGATCGCGCTCACGCCCGACTTCCGTGGTGATCCCGACGATGCCGTGAAAGCCCTTCTGGACAGGGCGATCTGCGGCTGACCGTCACAACGATGGTCGCCCGGGGGCGGGTCGGCTTCGGCGGGGAGCCGGCCGCCGACCTGGTCGCCGCGCAAGCGCCCGTGCCGCGAGGCCCGTTGCCCGCTGTCGAGCCGCCGTGAGAAGATCAAGGTTTTGAGCAAATCATCAAGTTCTGGGAACGTGCGAACGGCAGGTGGCGTTGATGTACACACCAGAGTCGGCGGAAGCCCGCATCGAGGATACGAGCAACATCCTGGTCGCGCCTTCGGTGTTGCATGACGACGACTCGGTCAGAGATTTCTTCGGATCCACGATCACGCCCGAGGATCTTGCCTCCGGTTCGCCCGATCTCACGCAGAAGACTGTCTATCTGTGTGGCGACATATCCGGGATCGGCAGCCGTCAACTGCGAGCGGCTGCCCGGGTATTCGTCATCAGGGAGCTGTCACACGGCTTCCACGAGGGCGTCGACGAACCCTGGGCGCTCGTCGACCTCGGCCGGGTTCCCCTCCGGGTGCACGGCATCGGCGTGTACTACCGCCGCTTTTTCGGGCTCGGCGGCGATCACTTCGGGCGGATCCGTACCGAGCACGCGTTCCAGTCCCTGACGGAGTCCACCAAGCCTGGGACGGCGCACCGCAGCGGCATCTATCTGACGCCCGTCACACAGGACGGTGACGAGCTACATTTCCGCCTGCTCCGGTGCTCCACGAATCTCTCGGGCCCGACCGAGAACTTTCGCGCGACCGACACGCACATCGTCGAGGCCCTGAACCGTGAGGCCGCCACCGTCTTCCGGGACCAGGCACCACTGAACCACGTCCTCGCCCAGACCTACCACAACACCCTTGCCACGGCCGAGCGCAAGCAGTCCAAGGCCAAGATCTCGGCCCACGCCGACAAGACCAAGGACATGCCGGTCAATGGCATCATGGCCTTTTGTACTTTCTATGACGAGCTGGACAAGCTGCATCCTCTGGCCGAAGACGCGTTCGACTACGGCGTGAAGGGTGTCAGCGGCCTGACCAAACTCCGCTTTCACCTCAAGGAGCCGACCGAAGGGCGCGATGGGGTCGCACTCCCCTCGCAGTTCACGCTGACCCTCCATCCCGGCTCCGTGTTCTTCATGCCGTTGTCCACCAACCGCCTGTATACACACGAGATTCGGCCCTCGACGTTGGATGCCGAACTCCTCCCGACCCGCCTGGGATACGTGGTGCGCTGTTCGAGCGCCGAAGCCGTTCACAAGAACGGCCACACGTTCCTCAAAGTGGCCGAAGACTTGGTGAAGTTGGCTCCACCCACGCCGGCCGGCATGGACGAGCTGCGCAGGCTGTACGCAGAGGAGAACCGGACCACGTCCTTCATCGACTACGGTGACCAGTTTCTTTTCAGCATGAACACGGGAGACTACGTTGCCCCGCACGTCTAGAATCCCGGACGAGATCCTCTCCTGCACTTTGTCAACCGACGAGAATCTCTTTGCGGAGCTGTCCGCGTCGGCTCATTGGGAAGACATCGGAAAAGGCCGGCGAGGCGCCGTGCTGACCAAGGTCGACGATGCCGGCGGTGTACCCCTCGTACGTACCACCACTCGGTACGGCAGCCCGGCGCAGCGTTTCCGAGCGGTGCACGAACGGCTGGCACAGGGGATTCAAGAGCGCGCGGCGCTTTCGGCCGATTTCAACAACGCTCTCATCGAGATCTACACGAACGCCTACACGACCATGGGCAGCCACTCCGACCAGGCCCTCGATCTCGCCGACGAGTCGTTTATCGCCGTCTTTTCCAGCTACCGGTATCCCGATGCAAGCCCGCCGAGGAAGCTGATCTTCGAGACAAAGGGGCCCGGCGGCGAGAGGTTCGAGATTCCTCTCGCCCACAACAGTATCGTCGCTTTTTCTGTCGACTCGAATCGGCGATTCAAACACAAAATCGTATTGGAAACGCCGGCCCAACAGGCGGATAATCAATGGTTGGGCGTAACGTTTCGCACGTCCAAAACCTTCGTTCGTTTTCACGACGGACACGCATACCTTTCGCAGGGCGCGCGTCTCATGTCGGCCGACGATGAGCAGAGGCAAGAGTTCTACCACCTGCGGCGCCGCGAGAACAACGAAACGGACTTCACCTATCCCCTGCTGTCCTACACCATCAGCGAGAGCGATCTGATGCCGCCGGTCTGACCGTACGAGTTCGCGCTGCGCGGGTCGTCCGGGTCGACCGATACACGGTAACCGGGAGCCGCTTGCGCTGCATCGACGACACGGGGTTCACCGCGACGGGCGACGTCCGGGACGGAGTGCTCTACCACGAACACCTCGTGCTGTACCGGGAGCGGACGTCGCCGTGATGGTCGACGGCGGGCTTACCGCGCGCTGAGCGGTCGCGAGAAGGGCGGCACGAGGTGCTCGGCCGGTGCGGTCGGTCAGGCGGCGAGGCGGCGTGCGAGGGTCGGGATGACGATCGTGGCGGCGACGAGGTGCGTCACGGCGAGGAGTGCCTTCGTCGACGGAGCGGCGTCGATGACGATGTCGGGGACGACCGACAGTGCGGTGAGCGCCAGGGTGGTCCGGACGAAGGTGCGGCGCGGGGTGCGTGCCCGACGGTTGAGGACGGCGGCGAGCGCGAGGCCGAACAGCGAGAAGACGGCGGTCAGCACGGCGAAGCCGGTGACGGGAATCGGTGATCCGTCGATGTCGAGGCTGATGCCGGCGGCGTTGCCCACAGCGGCGACCACGGGGGTCGCGGCGGCGGCGAGTGCGATCGCCGGAATGCCGGTGCGGACGAGCGAGCGAGGCGCGACGGCGGGAGCGGTGGTGGGGGCGGTGGTGGGGGCCGTGATGGTCATGGTGTCCTCTTCGGTGCGATCTGCCAACGGTGATGTACGCGATGCAGGTAAGACCCGCTCCGCCGCCACAACTCATCGGTCACCCGGGAAACAACTTTTGCGAACCTCGAAGACACAGCTCGGTCGACGTGGCACCAGCGGGTTCCTCCGCCGAATTCGATGCCCAGGGACGTGCGGAAGGGGCTGACCAGCGGCAGGGAGATGCGTCGGAGGCGGACGCGCTCGATCCTCATCGTCCCTCGCCTCGGGTGAGGACGTAACCGCATGCCGCGCGGTCGAAGTCGACCAGTCGGGCGCCGTCGGCCGGCAGGGTGCCCAGGGTGTCCCGTCAGCCGATCCGACTCGTCGGCGGCGTTGAGTCCGTCCGACAGGGGGCCGTAGTAGTCGGGCAGGTACGTGTCCGCCGTGCCGCCGAGTTTGTGGAGGTTGAAGTGGGCGTTGCGGGCGACGAGCGGGTCGAAGGTCCAGGTGATGTGATCGACGCCGTGTTCCAGGGCGTGCGCGCGCTGGTCCAGTTTGAGCGCGTAACCGACATCGCGTCCGCGAGCGGTGACGTGAACGCCCGCGATGTGGCTGTGCATTCCGGGTCGGCCGGGTGGGCCCCACAGGCCGATGCACGCTCCGAGCAGCCGATCGTCGCCCTCCGCCTCCTCGAAGGCACCCACCACGTGGAACTCCGATGTCCTCCCGGCGATGTGTGGAAGCGGGCCACGGCGGCGGTCACCGAGATGCACACCGAACTGCTGGGCGCGGTTCTGGCCGACCCGGACCTGGACCTCCACGAACTCGCCGCACTGTCCCGGGACACCGAGTCGGCGGTGCTCGGCCCGTTCGCGGTAACACGCGTGGACCACGGCCCCTACCGCAGTGTCCCGGAACGGATTCTGTCCGTCAGCCGGACACTTCCGGATGCCGTCGCGGTGCATTGGTACCCATCCTCGTCGCCGACGGCCTCGCCTTCCTGATTCGGGCCCTGTCGCGCAAGGCAAAAGGGCAACCGACGACTACGCCCCACCTGTCGTGCGCCCGGCCCCGCCACGGTCCCGGGTCGAAGGCGTCCGCATGGGAACCGGACGTCTCGTGTGGCGGGATGTGTGGCGGGGCCGGCCTCAGGCGGGTCCGACAGCGGATTGCGCCTGACCGAAACCATGCTCCGTTACGACAGGTTGTGAAACGGAGCCGAACTGTCTACAGGCCCTGGGCTCGGAAGCTGCCGGCGGGCACGGTCCAGACCATGTTGCCCGTACGAGCGCAGGGTTCGATGTCGAGTCGGGCACCGTTGGTCGCGTTGCCGTTGGGAACGTTGACGCAGAGGCTGGACGCGGGGTTGTACAGGCGGTCGAAGTTGAGGCGACGCCACTCCTGGTTGGCACCGCCGGTGCAGTCCCGAATGGCGAGTTGCGTCCCGGGCAGCAGATTGCCGCCGTCGAGACATTTGGCCTTGGACACGATGGTGCCGTTGGCGATGGTCCACTGTTGTGCCGCGGAGCCGGGGCTGCAGGCGTCGAGTCGTACGGGGGCGCCGTCGACGTCGCCTGCACCGGCGACGTCCATGCACTTGCCGCTGACCCAGTGCACGATCGGACCGGTGCCGGCGAGCGGGGTGACCCCGCCGTTCGGGCTCGATCCGACCGCGGAGGCCGTCGCGCCGGAAAGTACCAGGGCAGCGAAGGAGGTCGCGCAAACCGCTGCCGTGGTGACGAACTTGCTGGCTTTGCTCATTTCCGCCTCTTGGTGGTGGTTCGGTTCTCGGTACGGGCCGTCGCGGCGACCGAGGGCACACCCTGGGCGTTGTGCGGGTACACGATGTGGTCCTGCCCGTCCGGCGCGAACCGGGCCCGACCCAGCCGCATTTCCCTCACCCACCGGCAGATGCCGGACACACGGAGGTTGCCTCCCTCGGGTTCGTTGACGGCCTCTGGCACCGTAGGCGGATCCGAATCACCGTCACCAGAAGAGTTCAGGACAATCCCCACCCCACGGGAACCTCCCATATCACGGGAACTGCGACGCGATGCCTGCCTTCGACCCAATGGACCCGATGGTCAACAGGTCGACAGGACAAGGTTGTTCGGCATGTCGTGGGAGAAGGTTCGAGATGCGACTCACATCTTCGCCGCGGACAAACCTCGTGACGTGGATCGATCGGCACGGGATGATGCCTCGGACGCCCGGCCGAACCCGTGCGGCCGACGCGGATCGGCGCCGGCACACGATGCGGGCGGTCCGAACTCATCGACAGGAGAACCTGCTTCGTGCTGTGCCCGTTCTGTGGTGGACGACCCGTCGTTTCCGCCGCGCCCGCGTTCGGCACACCGGCCCCGACCTTCGCACCCTACGCCGTCGAACACGCGACGGCAGGAGACCCCGTCCTCCCCGGCGCCCCCAACACACCGCCCCCGCTCAGGCTTGGGTAACACCCGCGTCGGCGGAAACACGAAGCCGGACGTGGTGCTCGACGCCGCAGTTCGCACCGCGACGGGTCGTCTGCGGCGTCACGCCCAGGCGTGAGACACGGGTGGCGGCTGACGCCGTGCTCACCTGCACGGTGGCCTCCATCGGCTCCGCCGTCAGACCCGCGTCGAGGACGCTCCCGACCCGGGCGGAGCCCTCCCGGACGGGCGACAGGGTTACCTTGGGCTCCTGGCACGATCCGGCCCGACACAGCCGTATCGAGATGTCGGTGACCCGATCAGCCACTTCGGAGCCGATGTCGATGCTCACCGGCACCCGCCAATCGGCGGTGCACACGGTTTCGGGGGCGGAGCCCGTGCAGCCCCCGAGGGTGATCGCCATGCCGGAAGCGACCACGGCTCGTAACAAGGTGGAGTGCACCGTTCGTACCTCTCGGGTGACCTGGGCTGCGCCGCGGGATCGTCGGGTCCGTTGATCCTGGCAGCGCGCGTCCGAGGTTGTTGCGGGGGCGGGTCATCGGGGACGGCGGGTCGCCGGCTCGGCGGCTTTGGAAAAAGTTTGGGGGGAGTGGGAACCCCCGGGGCCGTCGGGCGTCTGGATGGCTGTCGTCGGATGGTGGCGGCCTCGGCCCCGTGTGTTCCTGGCTCGGGGATCCGGGTGGTTGATGGTCCTTGAGGAGAATGGTGACTATTCGTTCGCCGCGTGTTTCGGGTTCCGTGATCGGCTCCCCGCCGGGTGGTCGTCGAGGTCGGGTTCGGGTCGGTCGGGTGTTCGGGGCCGGGTTGTTGGCGGCGGCCTCCGCTGTGGTGTTGGCGCAGGGGGTGGCCGTGGCCGACGAGGGCGCGGCGCCTGGGTCGGCCGGCCGGGTTCCGCCGGCCACCGCCCCGCCGACCGCCGCCCCGCCCGCCACCGCCCCGCCGGCGACCAGGGCGCCGAGCGCCGTACCGCCCAGCTCGTCGCCCCGGGGCGAGCGGTCGACCATTGCCCCGACGCCGTCGGGCGCGGTCTCGGGTGGGCGCGAAGGTGTGCCGTCCACTCCGCCGACGACGGCGCCTCGACTGGCGGAAACCGGGGGCGACGACAAGACCGCCTGGTACATCGGCGGCGCGGGCGGCCTGCTGCTCCTCGGAGGCGGGGCCGTGGTGGCCGGCCGGCGGCGCGGGCGAACCGCGGTCTGACCGGTGCGGGAACCGGCCGGTGCGCCGGGGATGTCCTTGTCCCCGGTACACCGGCCGTGCACCCGGTGCCGAGTATGGCGCCGGTGGTTCATCGGTTCGCGTCCGAGGAGTTCACGGCCATCCAGGAATCCCACATCAGGGTCCGATACGACCCGACCCCGCCCTCTCGGGTACCGCCCGCCGAGGCCCCGCCGCCCCGGCGGCGGGCCTTCGGCCTGTTCCGGCGCCGGCCCCGGGAGGCGGGCGAGCCGCCCCCGACGATGACGCAGCTCTATCACGCGCATCGGATCCGGTTGGTGCGCCTGGCCACGTTGTTGGTGGACGACCAGGAGACGGCGGAGGACGTCGTCCAGGAGGCGTTCACCGCCGCCTTCCGACGGTACGGCGCACGGCTGGGCGAGCTGGACGACCCGCCCGCGTATCTGCGGCGTTGTGTGGTCAACGGCGCACGATCGGTATTGCGCCGCCGACGTACCGCCCGGGCCTGGGTACCGCCGGTACTGCCGCCGGTGGCCTCGCCCGAGGACGACGCGCTTCGCGCGGAGCGCGATCGGCGACTGCGCCAGGCATTGGCACAGCTCACCCGGCGGCAGCGCGAGGTACTGGTGTTGCGCTATTGGGAGAACCTGAGCGAGAGCGAGATCGCCGGCACGCTGGGGATACCGTCCGGCACCGTGAAATCCACCGCGAGTCGCGGGTTGACCGCGCTGCATCGGCTGCTGAGGGAGGAGGACACGTGAACCGACGCCGTGACCGTGGCGAACCCCTGCGCTCGGGGGTACCGGAACACGCGGCTTTGGAAACGGAGTTGCGAGACTGGATGGCCCGACGGGCCGATGCCGTGACACCCGCGACGCTCCGTGCGCGCGAGGTACCGCTGCCGGCCGCGTCGGCGCGTCGGCTGCGTGTTCCGTTGCGGCCTGCGGCGGCGGCGATCGTGGTGGCCGCGGCGGCTTGGATGGTGACGGGGTCGACCTCGACGCCGGACGGCCCGCGCCCCGTGACCGTACCGCCGGCCGTGCCCGCGCCGCCCACCGGCGCACCCGTCGAGAGTACGCCGCCGAGCACCGGCGCGCCGAGCCCGTCCACGGCCGCCACGACGCCGCCGACGAGAGCGGCCGGGTCGAACTCCCCGACGCCCCCGGAGACGATCCCCGGGTCCGACCGCCGGACCACTCCCCCGGAGAACCAACCGCCACGCACCGCACCGCCCTCCGGTCCCGCGGGTGGTCGGCGTACCGGCTGAACCGTGCGCCCGGGTGAACGTGACGAGGTCGCCGGCTCCCGGACGGCGACCTCGTCCGTCCCGCGCGGAGCCCACCCGGCCGGGCGGCACCGCGCCGTCCGTCAGGCGAAGGCCGCCGTCCAGTCGACCGTGACGCCATGTACGTACGCCTCGGCCAGTGCGGCCAGGAACCGGCCCATCCCGCCGTCCTCGTTGCGGAGCGTGGCCAGCAACACGGCCGGGCGGCCCAGCTCCTCGGCGGTGTCCTGGATCCCGACCGAGAGCACCGGTTGCGCGCTGCACTCGACGAAGAGCCGGTGGCCGTCGGCGACCAGCGCGCGGACCGCGTCGTCGAAGCGCACCGTCTGACGCAGGTTGCGGTACCAGTACTCCGCGGTCAACTCGTCGGTCTCCACCGGCCCTCCGGTCACCGTCGAGTAGAACGGCACGTCGCTGCGGGCCGGTTCGATCCCGGCCGCCAGGTCGAGCAGCGTCTCGCGCAGATCCTCCACGTGCGGGGAGTGTGCCGCGAAGTCCACTCCGGGTACTCGCCAGCGCATCATCCGGGCCGCGGACAGCGCGGCGCCGAACTCCTTCATCGCCGCCACGTCGCCCGAGACCGTCATGGTGGCCGGGCCGTTCACCGCCGCGACCGCCAACACGCCGTCCCAGTCGGCCAGCATCGTCCGCACGCGGTCGTTGGGGGCCAGTACGGTCAACATCTCGCCGCGGCCCCGAATCGCGGTCAGAGCGCGGCTGCGCAGCGCCACGATCCGCGCCGCGTCCGCCAGGGACAACGCTCCCGCGATGTGCGCGGCCACGATCTCGCCCTGGGAGTGGCCGACGGTCGCGGCCGGTCGCACGCCGAAGCGGCACCACAGGCGGGCCAGCGACACCATCATCGAGAACAGCACGGGTTGCACGACATCCACCCGGTCCAGCGGCGGAGTATCCGGGGCTCCCCGCAGAACGTCCTCCAGGGACCAGTCCACGTGCGGCGCCAGCGCCTCCGCACAGGCCCGGATCTCGTGGGCGAATTCGGGGCAGGTGTCCAGGAGTGCCACCGCCATGCCGACCCACTGGGTGCCCTGGCCCGGGAAGACGAACACCGGCCGGGAATCCGCCTGTGCCTGCCGGGTCGCCTGCCCGGTGAACACGTTCGGCGCGGCCTGTTCGTCGACGAGCGCCCGTACCCCGGCGACCAGTTCGGTCCGGTCGCCGCCCAGCACGACGGCCCGGTGCTCGTGGGTCGCGCCGGCCGCCACGAGGGATCGGCCGACTTCGGCGACATCGGCGGCGACGTCGCGCGCCGCGTCGGATTCCAGTCTGGACAGCAGGCGGGCGGCCTGGCCGCGCAGGCCCGCCGCGCTGCGCCCGGACAACACCCACGGCACGGTGCCGGCCGCGGCACCGATCCGAACGTCTTGAATGGCCGGCTTGCTCACGAGCACTCCTCGTCGGTGCCGAACGGTGGACTGTGCGTGCTTCGCAAGATATCCACGAGGCCGCGTCTTCGGCCCACCGCGCGGTAATCGGGACGCCCGGACACGATTACCGACTGATTACCGAACGCGCGTGAAATCGTGGAAGGCTGCCGAGCCCCAGCCGCGCCGGCTTTCCAGTACGGAGGCTATCCGTGTCGGGCAATCCGATATCGCAGGCGAGTAATCCTGCGCAGACATCCGCGCGCACATCCGCGCACTCCCTCGTGCACCCGTCCACTCTGTCGAGAGTGCACTCACCTGCGCACTCTCTCGCGCACACACCGAAGCACACTTCGCAGCACACTTCCAAGCGCACTCCGAAGCGCAGTCCGAAGCGCCCTCCGAAGCACGCACCCGAGCAGACACCGGTGTGCCCGCCGACCGCGTCCGCCCATTCCCGGTCCGGTCCCCCGCACTTCGGGAAAACGATTGTGCGCCGACCGGTCATCCGACTTCGACCCGCGACGCCGACATGGTGACCCGGGAGACCCGCCCGAACTCCGCCGGCCGGGCGAACGAGTCCACGGATCCCGAACCATCCCGACTGCCGTCGTTGACGGGACTGCGTTTCGTGGCGGCGCTGCTGGTCTTCACCACGCATGTCCTTTGGTACACCCCTCAGTTGGTCCCGGGCGACACCGGGGACCACCTCCGCAAGACCTTCGCCCTCGCGGGCTCGTACGGCGTCGGCTTCTTCTTCATCCTCAGCGGCTTCGTGCTGACCTGGACCGCGAGCGCGGGCGACACGACCCGGTCGTTCTGGCGCCGCCGCATCGTCAAGATCGGCCCGATGCACCTGGTCACCTTCGGGTTGGCCGCCCTGCTCGTACTGCACACGGATCGGCCGACCCGCGGGGTCGACTGGTTCGCCGCCCTGAGCATGCAGCAGGCGTGGATTCCCGACATCCGGTCCGTGTCGGCGGTCAACGGCGTGGCCTGGTCGCTGTGTTGCGAGTTCTTCTTCTACCTCGCCTTCCCGCTCCTGCATCCCCTCCTGCGCCGCGTCCGCGAGGCGTGGTTGTGGCCGGCGCTGGCCACCGTACTCGCGCTGATCGTGGGGGCATTCCTGGTCGCCACCTTCGTGGTGGACGACCAACCGCGCCTCGCCGCCTTCGCCGTGTCCGGTGACGTGTCGTTCGACCAGGTGTGGTTCGTGTACTTCTTCCCGCCCGTCCGCGCGCTCGAATTCGTCCTGGGCATCCTGCTGGCCCGGATCGTGGCCGCGGGGCGGTGGCCGAATATCGGCCTCGTGCCGGCGTTCGCGATCGCCGTCGCCGGCTACGTGATCGTGCAGTACGAACCGTATCTGGCGGGCACCGCCGGGGTCGCGACGGTGTGGACCGCGCCGCTGATCGCCTCCGCGGCGGTGGCGGACCGCCGGCGCACCGCCTCGGTGTTCCGCAGACCGACGATGGTCCTGCTGGGCGAACTCTCCTTCGCCTTCTACATGGTCCACTGGATCGTCATCGGCGCGGCCGCCGACTGGATCGGGCCCACCCGTACCTTCTCGTCGACAACCGGCGCGCTGCTGATCGTCCCGCTGTTCCTGGTGGCGCTCGCGTGTTCCTTCGTCCTCTATCGCTTCGTGGAGGTGCCGCTGGTGCGACGCTTCGGACGGCACCGAGCGAATTCCGTCAAGGCCGCCGGATTTTCCTCCCGGGTGACGACACCGCTGAGTACGGACGGCCTCGGCGTGACGAAATAGCGAACGCGCCGTCTTCCAAACGATCCGAACAACCGTTGTTTTCCGGGTTCCGCGCAGTGCGGCACGGGTGGCGTCAGGTAAGCGCCGAGCACGCGAGATCCGAGGTCTGGCGGAGGCGGTGTCCTACCGTCTCCGCCCGTTCCCGGGCGGCGAATCACACCACATCGCGCAAGTCGGCCGCTCTCGCCCACCGGCCGGTAATCCTGTTCCGAGCGTGCGGTTACCGGATGATTACCCCCCACGAGAGAAACCGTGCCAGGCTGCCGACACCCAGTCGCGTCCGCTTTCCGGTACGGAGGCAACTCGTTGTCGGGCTATTCGATATCGCAGGCCACCATTCCCGCGCCACGACAGATAACGTCCACCTATTCCCTGCTCCACCTACTTCATCCCGTCGACGATTCCGTACTCCACTTACCGGCGACGAACCCGCAGCTGATCGAGGAGGTCGTCGCCCGCGTCGGCTCCGGGGCGACCGGTTGGGCCATCGAGAACAGCCGGCTGTTACTCGCCGAGTTGGCCGAGGAACCGTTCGCCCGCTTCGATCGCAAGTCGTGCAGTGAAACCCGGTTGGTCGAGGCGATCGCACTGTGGGTCGTCCTGCGGCTCAGCGGCGTGCGGTCCATCACCGGTCTGCTCTCCGCCGAACTCACCAACGCCATCCGGGAACGGATCGCCGACAACACGACCGTCGACCTCCTGCTCCGCTACGTCCGGGCCACGCACGCGAACTTCACCCGCGAGTTGTTCGAGTTCCGCGAGACGATGATCCCCGCCGAGGACCAGCCGGCCATGATGCGCTCCATCTCGGCCGACCTGTTCGAGGGCATGGAGACCCTGTCCGCTTCGGTGACCGAGAAGTTCGCCACCGAACGCAACCGCTGGTTCGCCGGATCCGTGGGCGAGCGCTTCGAGTTGGTCTCGGCGATCCTCAAGGGCAAGCCGATCGACACCCGCAAGGCCCTGCACCAGCTGCGCTATGACCTGACGCTGCATCACGTCGCACTGATCCTGTGGCAGGACGAGATCACCCCGGACAGCAGACGCGACCTGGAGACGACCGCGCTGCGCCTGCTCGACCAGGTGGGCTGCTCCTCGATGCTGCTGCTTCCGGCCGGCCCGGGACGCCTGTGGGCATGGGGTGGGCGCGCCACCGACCATCCGGGCGAACTGCGGCGCTCCGCCAAGCCGATGGACCTGCCCGCACACGTGCATGTCGCCTCGGGGCTGCCCGGCGACGGCATCGCGGGCTTCCGGCGCTCGCACCAGCAGGCGATCACCGCCGAGCGGGTCGGCCGCATCACCGAGCCCGGCCCGTCGAGGTTGTGCGACTACGGCGACCTGGAACTGGTCATCCTGCTCGGCAACGACGCCGATGCCGCCGCCGACTTCGTACGCCGCGAACTCGGACCGCTCGCCGCCGACAACCGCACCATGGCCGCGTTGCGCGAGACCGTGCGGTGCCTGCTGGACAACGAGCGGGGTGTGGCGACCACGGCCAAACACCTGCACATCGCGAAGAACACCGTGGTGTATCGGGTCAAGAAGGCGGAGCAGTTGCTCGGGCGGTCGTTGCGCGAGGACCACCTGCGCCTGCACTTCGCGCTGTATCTGGCGGAGCGGCTCGGCTCGTCCGTACTGGCCAAACAGGGCCCTGCGGCGGGACTGGAACACTCGATTCGGGCGGTGTCCTCATGAGCGGTGGTGGGCGCGGGATGAACGGCGGTCGGGAGACGGACGGCGGTCAGGGGACGAACGGCGGTCGGGACATGAACAAGGACGAGAAGCTGCTCGACTATCTCAAGTGGGTCACCGCCGACCTGCACAAGGCCCGAACCCGGGTCGAGGAGTTGGAGTCGAGCCGAACGGAACCCATCGCGATCGTGGGCATGGGCTGCCGCTACCCCGGGAACGTGTCCACGCCCGAGGAGTTGTGGCGCCTGGCCGCCGACGGCGTCGATGCGATCTCGGGTTTTCCCACCGACCGCGACTGGGACGTCGAGGGCGGATACGACCCGGACCCCGACGCCATGGGCAAGTTCTACGCACGGGAAGGCGGATTCCTCGACGACGTCAAGGGATTCGACGCGGCCTTCTTCGGCATCTCGCCGCGTGAGGCACTGGCGATGGACCCCCAGCAGCGACTGCTCCTGGAGACCACCTGGGAGGCCATCGAACGGGCCCGGATGGACCCGCGGTCCCTGCGCGGCAGCGACACCGGGGTGTTCGTCGGCGTGATGTACACCGGCTACGCCTCGACGGTCAGCGCGTCGGCGACCGGCATCGAGGGCTACGCGATGACGGGAATGTTGACCAGCGTCGCGTCCGGTCGGCTCTCTTACGTCCTGGGTCTGGAGGGGCCGACGGTCAGCATGGACACGGCCTGCTCGTCGTCCCTGGTGTCCATCCACCACGCCGTCACCGCGCTGCGCAACGGCGAGTGCTCGCTGGCGCTCACGGGCGGCGCGATGGTGATCCCGGTACCGGACGGCTTCGTCGAGTTCTCCCGGCAGCGCGGACTCGCGCCCGACGGCCGCTGCAAGGCGTTCGCGGCGGCGGCGGACGGCACCGGGTTCTCCGAGGGTGTCGGGATGTTGGTGCTGGCCCGGCTGTCCGACGCGCGGCGGCTCGGCCATCCGGTGCTCGCGGTGATCCGGGGCAGCGCGGTGAACTCCGACGGCGCGTCCAACGGCCTGACCGCGCCGAGCGGTCCGGCGCAGCAGCGGGTGATCCGTCGCGCACTGGCGAACGCCGGCCTCTCCCCTGCCGAGGTCGACGTCATCGATGCGCACGGCACGGGCACGATGCTCGGCGACCCGATCGAGGCGCAGGCGCTGTTGGCGACGTACGGGCAGTCGCGGCCGGCCGGCGAGCCGCTGTTGTTGGGCTCGTTGAAGTCGAACATCGGACACACGCAGGCCGCCGCGGGGGTGGCCGGGGTGATCAAGATGGTCATGGCCATGCGCCACGGGGTGGTGCCCAAGACGCTGCACGTGGACGCGCCGACACCCGCGGTGGACTGGTCGTCCGGGGCGATCGAGCTGGTCACGGAGCAGCGCGCGTGGCCTTCGACCGGGCGGCCGAGGCGGGCGGCGGTGTCGTCGTTCGGGGTGAGCGGGACGAACGCGCATCTTGTCGTCGAGCAGGCGCCGGTCGACGATCCGGAGCCGGTGGAGCCGGCGGCCGGGTCGGTGTTGCCGGTGGTTCCGGTGGTGTTGTCGGCGCGGTCCGCCGGCGCGTTGCGGGCGCAGGCGGAGCGGTTGGTGTCCGTGGTGGACGGCGCCGACGGCGCGTCGTTGCCGGATGTGGGCTTGTCGGCGGCGGTGTCGCGGTCGATGTTCGAGCACCGTGCGGTCGTGGTGGCCGGGGATCGGGACGAACTCGTCTCGGGGTTGCGGGCGTTGGCGGCCGGTGAGTCGGCGGCTGGGGTGGTGTCCGGGCCGGTGGGCGAGGGGCGTCTGGCGTTCCTGTTCACCGGTCAGGGGGCACAACGTGTCGGCATGGGGCGGGAGTTGTACGACGCCTTCCCGGTGTTCGCGGCGGCGTTCGACGAGGTATGTGGTCACTTCGACGCCGTGTTGCCCGGGAGGGTGAAGGACGTCGTCTTCGGGGACAGCGAGGGGCTGGATCAGACCGAGTGGACCCAGCCCGCGTTGTTCGCGGTCGAGGTGGCGATGTTCCGGCTGTTGGAATCGTGGGGTGTACGGCCGGACTTCGTGACCGGGCACTCGATCGGGGAGTTGGCCGCCGCGCATGTCGCGGGTGTGCTGAGCCTGGCCGACGCGTGCCGGGTCGTCGCCGCTCGCGGCCGGTTGATGCAGGCGTTGCCGGCCGGCGGGGCGATGGTCGCGGTGCGGGCCACCGAGGCCGAGGTACGCGAACTGCTGCGCGGGCACGAGGACCGGGCCGGGGTCGCGGCGGTCAACGGGCCGGCGTCGGTGGTGATCTCCGGCGCCGAGGACGTGGTCCTCGCGGTCGCGGACGCCTTGCGGGAGCGCGGCCACAAGACGAATCGGCTCACCGTCAGCCACGCCTTCCACTCGCCGGCGATGGATCCGATCCTCGACGAGTTCGCCGGTGTTCTGGATTCGGTCGAACTCGGCGAGCCCGGCGTTCCCATGGCGGCCGACTCGGCCGAGGTGCGCTCGGCGCGGTATTGGGTCGACCATGTCCGCGAGCCGGTGCGCTTCGCGGAGCACATCGCCCGCCTGCGGGAGCAGGGCGTCACGCGGTTCCTGGAGATCGGCCCCGACGGAGTACTCACGGCCCTGGGCCCGGAGACAGCGCCGGACGGGTTGTTCGTCGCCCTCCAGCACCGCGACCGCGCCCAGGCCCGTACGGCTCTCACCGCGCTCGCGCGCCTGCACACCCACGGGCACACCATCGATTGGCGACGCCTGTTCGCCGACACGAACGCCTCGCTCGTCGATCTGCCGACCTACCCCTTCGAGCACCGGCCGTACTGGCTGGACGGAACCTCCCCCGGCGGACGCCGGACCACCGGCCTCGGGTTGATCACGCCGGAGCACCCGCTGCTGACGACCGCCATCGAGCTCGCGGGCGGTGCCGGGCTCGTACTCACCGGTCGGCTCTCCCTGCACACCCATCCCTGGCTCGCCGACCACCGCGTCGACGACACCGTGACGCTGCCCCCGGCGGCTCTGGTGGAGTTGGCGGTCCGGGCCGGCGACGAGGTGGGCTGCTCCGGCGTCGCGGATCTGACGATGCGTGCTCCGCTGGTCGTCCCGGACAGCGGCGGAGTGCAGGTCCAGGTGACCCTGGGGCCGCCCGACGAGGACGGTTGTCGACCGGTCACGATCGGCTCCCGACCGGATCGTGACGAGCCGGGCGCGGCATGGGTGGTGCACTCCGTCGGGCTGCTCACCGAGCCGGCGCCGGCGCCGCTGATCTCGCCGGCCGCCTGGCCTCCGCCCGACGCGGTCCCGGTCGGGCTGGACGACCTCTACGCGCGGCTGGACGGCAAGGGTCGCGCGTATGGGCCGGTGTTCCGGGGGCTGCGGGCCCTGTGGCGGCAGGGGGCGGATCTGTTCGCCGAGGTGCGGCTTCCCGACGACACGGCCCCGGACACGTTCGGGATCCATCCGGCACTGCTCGACGCTGCGCTGCACGCGTTGCTCGCGGTGGGGCAGGACGTCGCCGAGCTGTCGTGGCGCGGGTTCGACCTGTACGCCGCCGGTTCGCGTGCGCTCAGGGTTCGGATCAGGCCCGGGGAGCGGGACGGGTTTCGGGTGTGGTTGGCCGACGAGGCGGGTGAACCGGTCGCCGAGGTGCGTGCGTTGCGGCGTCGGCGGGCCCCCGTCACCCGCCGGCACGACCGGGTGATGGCGAGCTCCCTTTTCCACACGGCGTGGTCGCCGATCACCCTCCCCGACCCGGACGACCTCGACCCGACCGGCTGGGCCGTGCTCGGGGATTCGCCGCCTGTCGGGCACGCGCGACGTATCGGGCAGGTCGCGGAAGCCACCGGGGACGTCCTCGTCGCGATGATCGACGAACCGGCCGGGGCGGATCTGGCGGACGCGGCGCACCGGGCCACCGGGCGCGCGCTGGAACTGGTCCAGGAGGGACTGGCGTTCGGCACCTCCCGCCTCGTGGTGGTGACACGCAACGCGGTCGCCACGCACGAGTACGCGGACGTCGAACTCGGCTCGGCCCCGGTCTGGGGTCTGGTCAGGTCGGCCCAGGTCGAGAACCCGGGGCGGATCACGCTGATCGACGTCGACGACAGCCCGGCCAGCGCCGCACGGCTCGGCGCGGCGATCATGTCCGGGCACGAGCAGGTGGCCATCCGTGGCGGGCACGCGAGTACTCCCCGGTTGGCCAGGGTGTGCCCGGAGGCCGTGGCCGGGCCGGAGTTGAAGCCCGACGGCACGGTCCTGGTCACCGGCGGAACGGGCGCGCTGGGCGCGCTGTTCGCCCGCCACCTGGTCACCGCGTACGGCGTGCGGAACCTGGTCCTGACCAGTCGACGCGGGCCAAACGCGCCCGGGGCGCGGGAGTTGCGGGACGAACTCGCCGCGCTCGGCGCCCGGGTCACCGTCGTCGCGGCCGACATCACCGACCGCGACGCCGTCGACCGGCTGCTCGCCGCGATCCCCTCGGAGCACGCGCTGACGGGGATCGTGCACACCGCCGGTGTCATCGACGACGGCATCGTCACCGCGCTCACGCGCGAACGAGTCGCCTCCGTACTGCGGCCCAAGGTCGACGCCGCGCTGCATCTGCACGAGGCGACCCTCGACGACGACCTGGCCATGTTCGTGCTGTTCTCCTCCGTCGCCGGCGTGGTCGGATCGCCGGGGCAGGCGAACTACTCGGCCGCCAACCAGTTCCTGGACGCGCTCGCGCAACACCGTCGGGCCAACGGGCTGCCGGGCCACTCGCTCGCCTGGGCGGCATGGGCGCAGGAGCACGGCATGGCGTCCCGGCTGTCCGAGGTGGACCGCGGTCGCGCGACGCAGGCCGGGCTGCGGCCGATCGAACCGGCCGAGGGCCCCGACCTGTTCGACGCGGCGCTGGTGACCGTGCACCCGACGACGGTGCCGATGCATCTCGACATCGCCCGGATCGAGCGGCAACCCGGCCCGGTCATGCCCGTGTTGCGTGGCCTGGTGCGCACGTCGGCCCGGCGGATGATCACCGCGACGACTCAAGACACCGGGCACCTCGCGGAGCGCCTGGCCCCGCTCGACGACGCCGGCCGGCGCGAACTCCTGCTCGATCTGGTGCGCGTGGCCGTGGCCGCGATCCTGGGCCACCGCGGCACCGACCACATCACCCCCGGCGTCGTCTTCACCGAGTTGGGCTTCGACTCGCTGACCGCGGTCGAGTTGCGCAACCGGCTGGAGGGCGAGACGGGGCTGCGCCTGCCGCCGACCCTGCTGTTCGACCACAACACCCCGGCGGCACTGATCGGTCGCCTTCTCGCCGAACTCTCCAGTCGAGCCGACTCTCCGGCGCGCTCCACCGTGGACTTCGCGGCCGAGGTGCGGCTGGCCGAGGATGTGGTCCCGGCCGCCGAGGTCGTCGACGTGGTCGCCGATCCGGGGCGGGTGTTCCTCACCGGAGCGACCGGATTCGTCGGCGCCTTCCTGCTCCGGGACCTGATGCGCGAGACCCGGGCCGTCGTGCACTGCCTGGTCCGGGGTGCCGACGAGGCGATCGCGCTGGAGCGGCTGCGGGCGAATCTGAGCTGGTACGGCATCTGGGACGACATCGATCGGGACCGGCTGTCGGTGGTCACCGGCGACCTCGCCGAGCCGCGCTTCGGGCTGGCTGCCGAGCGGTACGAACACCTGGCCCGTGAGGTCGACGTGGTGTACCACGCGGGCGCGACGGTGAACTGGCTGCACCCGTACACGTCGTTGAAGGCGGCCAACGTGACCGGTACGGAGGAGGCGCTGCGGCTCGCGGCGCTGTACCGCACGGTTCCGCTGCACTACGTCTCCAGCACGGGCGTCTTCGCTCGCCCGGCACCCGGCTGCGCCGGGCTGACCCCGCAGGATCCCACCGGGCCGCCGGAGGAGTTGACCAACGGGTACCGGCAGAGCAAGTACGTCGCCGAGAAGGTGATCGGACTGGCCTGGGAACGCGGCCTGCCCGTGTCGATCTACCGCGCCGACGTCGTCTCGGGAGCACAGACCAACGGCGCCTGCCAGACCCGCGACTTCGTCTGGTTGAGCCTGAAGGGCAGCCTCCAGGCCCGGGCGGTGCCGGTGGGGGCGAACGCACTGTTCCCGATGGTGCCGGTGGACTACGTCGCCGCGGCCGTGCTGGCACTGTCGCGCACGACGACCGGGCGCACGTTCCACCTGTTCAATCCCGTGGCGATCGGATTCGCCGACATGGTGGCGCAGTTGCGGGCGTCCGGCCATGTCCTGGACGAGGTGTCCTGGGATGATTTCGTCGCCGGTGTGCGTGCCGATCGGGACAACGCGCTGTTCCCGACGATCGACATCTTCCGGAGCTACATGACGGCGGGCGAGGCGCTGTACATGCGGATGGATGTGGACGCGACGGAGGCCGCGTTGGCCGGTACCGGCATCTCCTGCCCGGAGATCGACGCGGAACTGTTCGGCAGGTACGCGGAGTTCTTCGCCCGGGTCGGGTACTTCCCGACGCCCGCGCGGGTCGGGTAGCCGGGTAGGCGGGTCGGGCCGCCGGGCCCGGCACACGGCACACGGCACACGACCAAGGGTCCGCCGGGGCTTCGAAGCCCCGGCGGACCCTTGGTCGTTCGGTGCTACCGGCCGTCGAGGAACTGGAAGAGTTCCTCGTCCGTCGCGGCGGTGACGTCCAGCTTGGCGTCGGGGCGGTCGGCCGAGTCGCGGAACGTGCGCAGCTTCAGCAGCAGGCCCTCGATACGATCGGCGATCTCGTCTCCGTCCGGACCGGTCGCCGAGTCCATGGTGAGCGCCGATTCGACCCGGTCCAGCTCGACCAGTACCGACCCCGCCGGCGCCTGGCCGCGAACCGCGAGCGTGCGGACCAGTTCGCGGGCCACCGCGGCGGCCGTGGGGTGGTCGAACACCAGCGTCTGGGCCAGCCGCAGGCCCGTCTCGGCGCCGAGCCGGTTGCGGAACTCGACGGCGGACACCGAGTCGACGCCGAGGTCGGAGAAGGCCCGGTCGGGGTCGACCGTGCGCCCCGCCGGGTACTGCAACACCTCGGCCATCCGGGTGCACACCAGGTCGAGCAGCACTTCGTAGCGGCCGTCCTCCGGCAGGCCGGCCAGGCGATCCGACACCGGAACGGGGCCCGAGCCGGCCGGTGCCCGTCGCGGCGTTCGGGCCACGACCTCGCGCCCGGCCAGGCGGCGCAGCAGCGGCGGTACGTCCGCCTGGGCGCGCACCTGGGCCAGGTCGAGGGCGACCGGGACCAGCGTCGGCTCGTCCATCCCCAGCGCGGCGTCCAGCAGCGCGACGCCCTCCGCCGAGGAGGACAGGGCCACCCCGAGCCGGGCCAACCGGGCCAGGTCGACGTCGGTCAGCCGCTCGGTCATCGTGCTGCGCTCGGCCCACATGCCCCAGGCCAGGGACACTGCGGGCAGCCCTCGGGCCCGCCGGTGGTGCGCGAGGGCGTCCAGGTAGGTGTTGCCCGCCGCGTAGTTCGCCTGGCCGGCCGGGCCGATCAGGCCGGACATCGAGGAGAACAGCACGAACGCGGACAGGTCGAGGTCGCGGGTCGCCTCGTGCAGGTTCCGGGCGGCGACGATCTTGGGGTTCAGTGCCGCGTCGAGCCGCTGCGGGGTCAGTTCGGTGAGGACCCCGTCGTCCAGGACGCCGGCCGCGTGCACGACCGCGGTCAGCGGGGCCTCGGCCGGGATGTCGGCCAGGACCCGGGACAGCGCGGCACGGTCGGTCGTGTCGCAGGCGGCCAACACGACCTCGGCGCCCGCCGCGGTCAGTTCGGCCGCGAGTTCCGCGCCCCTCGGGGAATCCGCGCCGGCGCGGCTGACCAGCACCAACCGCCGCACCCCGTGCGTGGCGACCAGGTGGCGGGCGACGACCACGCCGAGCGTGCCGGTCCCGCCGGTGACGAGCACCGTCCCGGACCCGAACGCCGTTGCCGGCGCGGTGCCGGAGCCGACCTCCGCGCGGACGAGCCTGGGTACCAGTACCCGGCCGGACCGCACGGCCAGTTGTGGCTCCTGCGGGATCAGCGCGGCGAGGGTGTTCCACGGCGGCGACTGGGAGTCCGTGTCCGTGACCGCGTCGGTGTCGACGTCGACCAGGCCGAATCGGCCCGGGTTCTCGGTCTGCGCGGACCTTACGAGACCCCATACGCCCGCCTGGGCGAGCCCGTCGACCGGATCCTTCGCGTCGGTGCCCACCGCTGCCCGGGTCACCGGGACGAGCGTCCCGGAGGCGTACCGTTCGTCGGCCAGCCACTCCTGCATGACCGCGAGCACCGCGCCGGTGACCTCCCGGGCGTCCGATCCGACCGGACAGCGCAGGAACACCACGCCCGGGTCGGCGGGCACCTCCGCAAGGGCGGAGACGAGCGTCCACCGGGCGGCGGGCAGCGTCGGCTGCGTCGGCGCCGGCGGCCAGTCCACCCGGAACATCGACTCCGCGGGCGTGCCCCGGCCGCCGGCCGGCATCCGCCGAAAGCGCAGGCCCTCGACCGACGCCACCGGCGCGCCGGTCGGGTCGGCGAGCTCGATCGAGACCGTGTCCGGGCCTGCCGGCGACATCCGCAGGCGCAGCGCGGACGCGCCGACCGCCGACAGGGACACGCCGGACCAGGCGAACGGGAGCACGGCGCCGTCCATGCCGGCCAGGAACGATCCGTACCAGACCGCGTGCAGCGCCGCGTCGAGCAGCGCCGGATGCAGGCCGAATCGCTCCGCGTCGACCATCGACTCCGGCGGCGGGGCGATCTCGGCGAACACCTCGTCCTCGCGCCGCCACACCGCCGCGAGCCCCCGGAATGCCGGGCCGTAGTCGTAGCCGCGCGCGGCGAGGTCCGCGTACACGTCGCCGATCGCGACCTCCTCCGCCCCCTCCGGCGGCCACTCGGCGGCCTCGAACACCGCCGGTTCGGCCCGCTCGACCAGCGAACCGGCGGCGTGCCGGACCCACTCGCCGTCGTCCTCGTGCCGGGCGTACACCGACACCGCACGCCGGCCCGACTCGTCGGCGTCCTCGACCACGACCTGGACCGGGACCCCGCCCCGCTCACCCAGGACCAGCGGGGTCTGCAGGGTGAGTTCGTCGAGCAAGTCGCAGTCCACCTCGCGGGCGGCGCGCAGCGCCATCTCCACGAACGCCGCACCGGGTACGATCACCCGGCCGAGGACCGCGTGGTCGGCCAGCCAGGGGTGGGTTGCCAGGGACAGTCGGCCGGTCAACACCGCACCGCCGGCCTCCGGGCGGGCCAACACCGCGCCGAGCAGCGGGTGTTCGCCGGCGGCCAGGCCGACCGCCCGCAGGTCGCCCGGCGACGCGGGCGCGTCCATCCAGTAGCGGTCGTGCCGGAAGGCGTAGGTCGGCAGGGTCACGGTGGTCGCGCCGGTGCCGGCGAACACGCGGTGCCAGTCCACCTCCACGCCGTGCACGTGTGCCGTGGCCAGCGCGGTCAGCGCGGTGTGCGGTTCCGGACGGTCCGCGCGCAGCACCGGTACCGCGAAGGGGGCCGCGTCCCGTTCGGGGGACGTGGTGAGGCAGCCCTCGGCCATCGTGCTCACCGCGGCGTCCGGGCCGATGCCGACGAAGCGGGTGGCGCCGTCGTGCTGCAACCGGCGGATCGATGCGGCGAATCGCACCGGCTCGCGGACCTGGCGCACCCAGTACTCGGGCGCGCAGATCGTCTCCGCCGTCAACGGCTCGCCGGTGACGGTCGACACGATCGGCAACACGGGTTCGTGGTAGTCGACTTCGGCGAGAACCTTGCGGTAGGACGCCAACATCGGGTCCATCAGGGGCGAGTGGAAGGCGTGGCTGACCCGCAGGCGCCTGGTGCGGCGGCCCAGGGCGTCGAAGTGTTCGGCGAGGCGCAGTACGGCGTCCCACTCGCCGGAGACGACCACCGACTCGGGTCCGTTCACGGCGGCGATGCCGGCCGGACCGTCCGCCGAGGCCGCCGCGACCTCGTCCTCCGTGGCCTGGATGGACACCATCGCGCCGCCCTCGGGCAGCCGTTCCATCAGCAGTCCGCGAGCCGCCACGACGCGGCAGGCGTCCTCCAGCGTCCACAGGCCCGCGACGAAGGCCGCGGACAGTTCGCCGATGGAGTGTCCGGCGAGGACCTCCGGACGCACGCCCCACGAGCCGAGCAGCCGGGTCAGCGCGACCTCGATCGCGAACAGCGCGGGTTGCGCCCAGCCGGTGCGGTCCAGCAACCCCGCCGCGTTCTCCGGTTGTTCGACGAGGAGTTCGCGCAGCGGGCGGTCGAGCAGGCCGTCGAAGCCGGCACACACCTCGTCCAGGGCCGTCGCGAAGGCCGGAAAGGCGGCATACAACTCGCGACCCATGCGCGCGCGTTGGGTGCCCTGGCCGGCGAAGACGAACGCGGTGCGGCCGGGGTGGGCGACGCCGCGCAGGACGCCGGGACCGGATCCGCCGGCGGCGATCTCCCGGAGACCGGATCGCATTTCGTCGCGATCCCCGGCCACGAGCGCGGCCCGATACTCGAACGCCGTCCGGGTGGTGGCCAGCGAGAAGCCGGCGTCGAGCGGGTCGATGGCGTCGGCCCTGGACAGCAGTCGCGCGGCCTGGCGGGCGGGCGCGTCGGGGGTGGGGCCGGAGAGGATCAGCGGGACGAGCGGCAACTCGGTGCGGGTCGGCGGCGCGGCCGGTTCGGGCTCCGGGGCCTGCTCCAGGATCAGATGCGCGTTGGTGCCGCTGATCCCGAACGAGGACACCGCGGCCCGTCTCGGCGCGCCGGTCACCGGCCATTCCCGACGCTCCGTCAGCAGCCGTACCGTGCCCGTCGACCAGTCCACATGCGAGGACGGGGTGTCCACGTGCAGCGTCCTCGGCAGCACGCCGTGGCGCAGCGCGAGCACCATCTTGATCACGCCGCCGATCCCGGCGGCGGCCTGGGTGTGGCCGATGTTGGACTTCAACGAGCCCAACCACAAAGGGCGTTCGCGGTCGAGGCCGTAGGTGTCCAGCACGGCCTGGGCCTCGATCGGGTCGCCGAGGCCGGTGCCGGTGCCGTGTGCCTCGACCGCGTCCACGTCGGACGGCGACAGGTCGGCGTCGTCGAGCGCCTGGCGGATCACCCGCTGCTGGGCCGGGCCGTTCGGGGCGGTCAGTCCGTTCGAGGCGCCGTCCTGGTTGACCGCGCTGCCGCGGAGCACGGCCAACACCGGGTGTCCGAGCCGCCGGGCGTCGGAGAGGCGTTCCACCAGGAGCATCCCCACGCCCTCGGCCCAGCCCGTGCCGTCGGCCGAGTCGGCGAACGACTTGCAGTGCCCGTCGGCGGCCAGTCCGCGGTGTCGGCTGAACGCGACGAGCATGCCCGGCGTGGACATCACGGTGGCGCCGCCGGCCAGGGCCATGGTGCACTCGCCCCGGCGCAGGGAGCGCATCGCCAGGTGCAGGGCGACCAGTGACGACGAGCACGCGGTGTCGACGGTGACGGCGGGGCCCTCGAATCCGAGGGTGTAGGAGATCCGGCCGGACGCGGCGCTGTTGGCGGTGCCGGTGAGCAGGTGTGCCTCCGCACCGCCGACGGCCTGGTGCAGCCGGGGGCCGTAGTCCGGGGCCATCGCCCCGGCGAACACCCCCACTCCGGCGCCGCGCAGTGAGGCGGGGCGGATCCCGGCGCGCTCCAGCGCCTCCCAGGAGGTTTCCAGGAGCAGGCGCTGCTGTGGGTCCATGGCCGTCGCCTCGCGGGGCGAGATGCCGAAGAACTCGGGGTCGAACTCGGTGGCGCCGCGCAGGAATCCGCCGCGCCGCGTGTAGGTGCGGCCGGGGGTGTCGGGGTTCGGGTCGTAGAGCGCGTCGAGGTCCCAGCCCCGATCCGCGGGAAACTCGCCGATCGCGTCGCCGCCGGCGTCGAGCAGCCGCCACAGGTCCTCGGGGGAGCCGATGTCGCCGGGGAATCGGCAGGCCATGCCGACCACGGCGATCGGTTCGCGGGTCGCCTGTTCGGCGTCGCGCAGCCGCTGCTTGGTCTGCTGCAACTCGGCCGTGACCCGCTTGAGGTATTCCACCAATTTCTCTTCGTTGCTCACAAGCGCTCCGTTCGGGGCGGGCCGAGTTCTCAGGACAGGCCGAGTTCGCCGTCGATGAGGTCGAACAGTTCGTCGAGCTCCAACCCGCTCAACTCGGGTATGGGCAGGGGGGGTTGCTCGGGTTGCTCGGGTTGCTCGCGTTGCCCGGGTCGCGCGGCCGGCTTCGCCGGGGCGAGTGCCGTGCCGAGATGGCCGGCGAGGGCCGACGGGGTCGGGTAGTCGAAGACCAGCGTGGCGCGCAGACGCAGTCCGGTGGCCGCGCCGAGTCGGTTGCGCAGGTCCACCGCCGTCAGCGAGTCGAATCCGAGTTCCTTGAAGGTGCGGCCGGGGGCGATCGTGCCCGGGGTGCCGTGGGCCAGCACGGTGGCGGTGTGCTCGCGGACCAGGTCGAGCAGCGCCTCGGCGCGGTCCGCGTCGGGCATTCCCGCCAGGCGGTCGGCCAGGGAGGCGACGTCGGTGGTCGTGCCGCCGGCCGCCTCCGCGCGCCGGACCCGTTCGCGGATCACGCCGCGCAGCAGCGCCGGTACCGGGCCCTGTGCGTGGATCGCGGCCTGGTCGATCCGGGCCGGGACGAGCAGGGCGGCGCCCGAGGAGATCGCGGCGTCGAACAGGGCCAGGCCGTCGGCCGAGGTCAGCGGGGCCACGCCGGCGCGGCGCAGCCGGCTCAGGTCGGTGTCGGCGAGGCGGCCGGTCATCCCGCCGGGTTGCGCCCACAGTCCCCAGGCGAGCGAGAGAGCAGGCAGGCCATGGGCGGCGCGGTGTTGGGCGAGGGTGTCCAGGAAGGTGTTGGCGGCGGCGTAGTTGGCCTGTCCGGGCAGTCCGAGGATGCCGGCGACCGAGGAGAACAGCACGAACATGGACAGGTCGAGTTCACGGGTCAGTTCGTGCAGGTTCAGCGCCGCATCGACCTTCGGTCGCAGTACGCGGGCCAGTTGCTCGGGGCGCATGGCCTCGATCACGCTGTCGTCGAGCAGGCCCGCGGCGTGCACGACGCCGGTCAGCGGGTGTTCGGCGGGGATCGACGCCAGCAGCGCGGCCAGCGCGTCCCGGTCGGCGATGTCGCAACCGACCACGGTCGCGGTGGCGCCCGACTCGGCCAGTTCGGCGACGAGTTGGGCGGTGCCGGGGGTGTTCGGCCCGCGTCGGCCCGCCAGCAGCAGGCGGGTCACGCCGTAGTGGGCGACCAGGTGGCGGGCGAACAGGGCGCCGAGCGTGCCCGTGCCGCCGGTGATCAGTACGGTACCCGCCGCGAGGTCGGGGCGCGGCGCGGCTGTCCCGGTGACCCGGGCCAGCCGGGGAATCAACGAACGCCCCTTGCGCAGGGCCAGTTGCGGCTCCGCGCCGGCCAGGGCCAGGGGCAGGGCGGTGGTGGAGGCCTCGTGGTCGTCCAGGTCGACGACGACGAAGCGGTCCGGGTGTTCGCGCTGGGCCGAGCGCACCAGGCCCCACACGCCGGCGCCCGCCATCCCCGCGGCCGCCTCGGCGGGCTCCACGGCCATCGCGTCGCGAGTGAGCAGGACCAGCCTGGACGCGGCACAACGTTCGTCGGCGAGCCAGTCCTGGATCAGGCGCAGCGCGCCGCCGGCCACGGCATGCGCGCCGGCGGCGGTGGGCTCGCCGGTCAGCGGGGCGAGCACCAGGTCCGGGACGGGCCCGGCGGCGGCCAGCGTGTCGAGGTCGGGGTGGGTGGGCCCGCCGAGCCCGAGGTCGTCGGCGCCGATCAGCGCCCACGGGCCGGTCCCGGGGGCGGCCTCCGGCAGGCGGGCCTCGATCCAGTCCACGCGGAACAGCGCGTCGGCCGGCCCGGTGATCGGCGCGCCGGCCGGGATCGGCCGCAGGGCCAGCGATTCCACCGACGCCACCGGCGCTCCGGTGCCGTCGGCGAGCCGCAGTGTGACCGTGTCCTCGCCGTCGGGCGTGATCCACACCCGCAGGCCGGTCGCGCCGCCGGCCCGCAGCGACACGCCCTGCCAGGAGAACGGCAGGCGGGTGTCGGGGGCGTCGCCGACCACGGCGTGCAGCGCGGCGTCCAGCAGGGCCGGGTGCAGCCCGAACCGGCGCGCGTCCGCCTCGATTCCCGGCGGCGGCGCGACTTCGGCGAAGATCTCCGTACCGCGTCGCCACCAGGCGCGCAGGCCCTGAAACGCCGGGCCGTAGTGGTAGCCCAGCTCGGTCCAACGCGCGTAGTCGCCGTCCCAGTCGACCGCGACCGCGCCGGGCGGCGGCCAGGCGGTGAGGTCGAACTCCTCGGTCGGGCCGTGGTCGAGCAGCCCGCTCGCGTGCCGGATCCAGTCGCCGGAACCGTCGCCCGGGCGCGCGTGGACGGCCAACGACCGGCGTCCGGACCCGTCCGGCTCGGACACCGTGACCCGAAGGTCCACCCCTCCGTGCGCCGGCAGCACCAGCGGGACCTCGCAGGTGAGTTCGGCCAGGCGGTCGCACCCGACCTCGTCGCCGGCGCGGATCGCCAGTTCGACGAACGCGGTGCCGGGCAGCAGGACCGTGTCGCCGAGACCGTGGTCGGCCAGCCAGGGGTGGGCCCGGCGGGAGAGCCGGCCCGTGAGCAGGACACCGCCGGAGTCCGGAAGTTCGATCACGGCGCCGAGGAACGGATGCCCTGCGGCGACCAGTCCGGCCGCCGCGACGTCCGCCGCGCCGCCGTCGGGCGTCGGTTCGAGCCAGAAGCGGCGCCGGCGGAACACCGTGGTGGGCACGTCGATCCGCCGCGCGTCGGGGAAGACGGCCCGCCAGTCGGGGGCCGCTCCGCGTACGTACGCCTCGGCCAGCGAGGACAGGAAACGCGCGATGCCCCCCTCGTCGCGGCGCAACGAGCCGACGGCCACCGCGTGTTCGACCACGTCCTCGATCGCCGCAGTGAGTACCGGGTGCGGGCTGACCTCGACGAACAACGAGTGCCCGCGTTCGGCCAGCACGTCGACGGTCTCGGCGAAGCGGACCTGTTCGCGGAGGTTGCGGTACCAGTAGCCGGCGTCGAGGGCGGTGGTGTCCAGCGGGGCGGCGGTCACCGTCGAGTAGAAGGGGATCACGGACGGGTGCGGATCGGTATCCGCCAGCACCTCGGCCAATTCGTCTGCTATTGCGGCTACTTGCGCCGAATGGGACGCGTAGTCCACCGGCAGTCGTTTGACCCGCACCTCGGCGGCCTCGCACTCGGCGATCAGCTGCTCCAGCGCGTCCACGTCGCCGGAGACCACGACCGCCCCCGGGCCGTTGACCACCGCCGTCGAGAGCCGACCGGCGTGGCGGCGCAGACGTACGGCCACCTCGTCCTCGGACAGCGCGACCGAGACCATGCCGCCCGCGCCGGACAGGGCCAGGATGGCCCTGCTGCGCAGCGCGACGACCCTGGCCGCGTCCGCCAGGTCCAGCGCGCCGGCAACGCATGCGGCGGCGATCTCGCCCTGCGAATGGCCCACCACGGCAGCCGGTTCGATCCCGTACGAACGCCAGAGCGCGGCCAGCGACACCATCACCGCGAACAACACGGGCTGGACCACGTCCACCCGCTCCAGCGCGGCGGGGTCGCGCAACACGTCGAACAGGTTCCAGTCCACATGGGGCGCGAGCGCCTGCGAGCAGGCCCGCATCGAACGGGCGAACACGGGTGCGTCGTCGAGAAGCTCGGTGGCCATGCCGACCCATTGGGAGCCTTGGCCGGGGAAGACGAAGACCACGCCGCCCGTCGCCCGCGCGCTGCCGCGCACGAGGGTTGGGGTGTCCGCGCCGGTGGCGAGTGCGCTCAGGCCCAGGCGGCGCGCGGCCGGGTCGGGGGCGATCACGGCGGCGCGGTGCGGCAGGCCGGAGCGGGCGGTGGCCAGGGAGAAGCCGACATCCGCCGGGTTCGCGTCGGGATCGGCGTCCAGGAAGGACAGCAGCGCATCGGCCTGCGCGGCCATCGCGTCCTCGCTGCTCGCGGAGAGCACCCACGGGAGCACGCGCGCACGGGAGCCCCCCGGCGCAGCGCACACGGAGTCCGTCACATCGCACACAGGTTCCGGCGCATCGCGCCCGGGTTCCGGCCCATCGCACGCAGGTTCCGCCGCATCGCACCCGGGCTCCGGCGCCCGCCCGCTCCTCGCGGCCCGCGCACCCTCCGGCGCGCGCGCCGACTCGCCCCCCGGCCCCGAGCCCGCCTTCGGCTCGCCCTGTTCGAGGATCACGTGGGCATTGGTCCCGCTGATCCCGAACGACGACACCGCGGCTCGGCGCGGCCGTCCGGTCGACGGCCACTCGCGCGTCTCGGTCGCCAACTCCAATCCCCCGCCGGCCCAGTCCACATGCGGACTCGGCTCGTCGGCGTGCAGCGTCCTCGGCACCACGCCGTGCCGCAGCGCCTGCACCGTCTTGATCACGCCCGCCACCCCGGCGGCGGCCTGGGCGTGGCCGATGTTGGACTTCAGCGAGCCCAGGAGCAGCGGGCGGTCCGCGGCCCGGCCGCGCCCGTACGTGGCCGCCAGGGCCTCGGCCTCGATCGGGTCGCCGAGGGTCGTCCCGGTCCCGTGTGCCTCGACCACGTCGACGTCCGTCGCGGCCATCCCGGCACCGGCCAGCGCCCGGCGGATCACCCGCTCCTGGGCGCGCCCGTTCGGCGCGGTCAGCCCGTTCGACGCACCGTCCTGATTGATCGCGCTGCCCCGGACCACGGCCAACACCCGGTGCCCGTCGCGCCGCGCGTCCGACAATCGTTGCAGCACCACGATCCCGGCACCCTCGGCCCATCCGGTACCGTCCGCGCCCGCCGAGAACGCCTTGCATCGGCCGTCCTCGGCCAACCCGCGCTGCCGGCTGAACTCCACGAACATGCCGGGACCGGACATCACCGCGACCCCGCCGGCCAGCGCCAACGAGCACTCCCCCGCCCGCAAAGCCTGCGCCGCCAGGTGCAGCGCCACCAACGACGAGGAGCACGCGGTGTCCACGGTGACCGCGGGCCCCTGAAGGCCCAGCGTGTAGGCGATCCGACCGGACGCGACGCTGATCGTGCTGCCGGTGAGCCGATACCCGTCCGACTCGGCGTGCGCGGCGTGCAGCGGCGGGCCGTAGTCCTGCGCCATCGCCCCGACGAAGACCCCCACGGATGTGCCGCGCCGGCCGACGGGATCGATGCCGGCCCGCTCCAGCGCCTCCCAGGATGTCTCCAGGAGCAGTCGCTGCTGCGGATCCATCGCCAGCGCCTCCCTCGGCGAGATGCCGAAGAACTCCGGGTCGAACAGGTCCGCGTCGTGCAGGAATCCGCCGTGCCGGGTGTAGGACGTGCCCGCCCGGTCCGGGTCGGCGGCGTGGAGCCGGTCGAGGTCCCAGCCCCGGTTGTCGGGGAACTCCGTGACGGCGTCGGTCCCTTCCGTCACCAACCGCCACAGGTCCTCCGGCGACGCGACTCCGCCGGGCAGCCGGCACGCCATCCCGACGATGGCGATCGGCTCGTCGCCGTCGAACACGGTTTCACCGGCATCGCTCGACCGCTCGTCGCCGGAGGCCAACGCCTCCAAGTGCGCGACGAGTTCCGACACCGTCGGATACCCGAACAACAACCCCGCCGGCAGCACGAGCCCCGTCGCCGCGCCCAACCGGTCCCGCAGTTCCACGGACGACAACGAGTCGACCCCGAGGTCCTTGAACGTACTGTCCGGATCCACCGCGTCGCCGCCCGAGTAGCCGAGCACGACCGCGACGATCGACCGCACCAGGCCGAGCATTTCCGGTCCGGCCGGGATCACGGCCGTGACCCCGGTCGGACCGGTCACCGCAGGCTCCGCGTCGGGTGCGACGGCCCGAACCGCGGACTCGGTGAGCCAGTGGCGCTCGCGCTGGAAGGCGTAGGTGGGCAGGGCCACCGTACGCGCCTCGCGCAGCGCGAACACGCGGGGCCAGTCCACCTCGACCCCGCGCACGTGCACCTCGGCGAGCGAGGTGAGGAATCGCGCCGGCCCGCCCTCGCCCCGGCGCAGCGAGCCGGCGACCACCCCGGAGTCGGTGCCGCCCTGCTCCATCGTGTCCCGCAGCGCGGGCAGCAGCACGGGGTGCGGGCTGCATTCGACGAACACCCCGTGTCCGTCCCGGATCAGCGCCCGGGTCGCCCGCTCCAGTTCCACGGTCCGCCGCAGGTTGCGGTACCAGTACGCGGCGTCCAGTTCGGTGGTGTCGAGCAGGTCGCCGGTCACCGTCGAGTAGAACGGCACGGACGAGGGCATCGGCCGGATCCCGTCGAGGACGGTGTGCAGCAGCTCGCGGATCTGCTCCACCTGCGCCGAATGGGACGCGTAGTCGACCGCGATCCGTCGGGTCTCCACGCCCTCCTCGGTCCACCGCGCGATCAGCGCGACCAGCGCGTCGGGATCGCCGGAAAGCACCACCGAGGACGGGCCGTTCGCCGCCGCGATCGACACCGCGCCGCCGTACTCGGCGATCCGCTCGCGCACCGCGTCGGCCGACCGCAGCACCGACACCATCGCACCGCCGCCGGAGAGCCCGCACAGGGCCCGGCTGCGCAACGTCACCACCCGCGCGGCGTCGTCGAGCGAGAGCGCCCCCGCCACACACGCGGCGGCGATCTCGCCCTGGCTGTGTCCGACCACGGCGGCCGGCTCGACCCCGCACGAGCGCCACAACCGGGCCAGCGACACCATCACCGCGAACAACGCCGGCTGGACCACGTCCACCCGTTCCAGCGCGGTCGGATCGCCCAATACCTCGCGCAACGACCAATCGACGTATGGCGCGAACGCCCGCTCGCAGTCCCGGATCGAGACAGCGAACTCCGGTACCGATGCGATGAGTTCGAGCGCCATCCCGGCCCATTGCGCGCCCTGACCGGGGAAGACGAACACGACCTTCCCGGTCGCCGCGGCCTGCCCCTCGACCACCCCCGCGACGGCCGCGCCGGCGGCGAACTCGGCCAGGCGTCGCCGCAGTTCCGCCGGGTCGGCGCCGACCACGACCGCGCGGTGCCGGAAGGCGGTCCGGGTGGTGGCCAGCGAGCGGCCGATGTCGGCGGCCGACGACACGTCCTCGGCGAGGAACGTGGACAGCCGGTCGGCCTGACCCCGAAGCGCCGCGCCGGTACGGCCCGCGATCGGCCACGCCACCGCGCCTCCCGACGGCGGCCGGCCGATCGAGAAACCGACCTTCGAGACCGGGAGCGGTGCTTCCGTCAGCACCAGATGGCAGTTGGTGCCGCCCATCCCGAACGAGCTGACCCCCGCCACCAGCGGCCGGTCCGGCTGCGGCCACGGCGTCGGCGCGGTCTGCACCCGCAGGCCGAGCTGCTCGAGGGGGATCTCCGGGGGCGGCGCGACGAAGTGCAGGCTCGGCGGCAACATCCGGTGGCGGATGCTCAATGCCACCTTGAGCAGCCCGGCGATCCCGCCCGCGCCCTCCAGGTGGCCGATGTTGGTCTTGACCGAACCCACCCGCAGCGGCGCGCCGGGCCGGCGGACCCGGCCGCCCAGCGCGGCGCCGAGCGCGGCGGCCTCGATCGGGTCGCCCACCTTCGTACCGCTGCCGTGCAGTTCCACGTACTGCACGGCGCGCCGGGTGATGCCGGCCCGCCGGTACGCCTGGCGCACGACCTCCTCCTGGGCGGACCGGCTCGGCACGGTGAGGCCGGTATGTTCGCCCTCGCCCGCGCCGTCGTTGTTCATCGCGCCGCCGGAGACGACGCAGTAGATGTCGTCACCGTCGGCGAGCGCGGCGTCCAGCGGTTTGAGCACCACCGCGCCGCCGCCCTCGCCGCGGACGAAGCCGTTGGCGCGGGCGTCGAAGGTGTGGCACCGGCCGTCGGGGGACAGGCCGCCGAACCGCGCCGCGCCGAGTGTGGTCTCCGCCAGGATGTTCAGGTTCACCCCGCCGGCGACGGCCGTCGTGCACTCGCCGCGCCGCAGGCTCTCGCAGGCCAGGTATACCGCCACCAGCGAGGAGGACTGCGCGGTGTCCACGGCCAGGCTCGGGCCGCGCAGGCCCAGGTGGTGGGAGACGCGGTTGGCGATGATGGAGCGGCGGGTGCCGGTCATCGTGTGCCGGTCGATCCCGGCCGCGCCGAGCCGGTCCTGCAGCGCCGCGTAGTCGTCCCACATGACGCCGACGAATACCCCGGTGTCGCCGCCGGCCAGGCGGGCGGGCACGATCCGCGCGTCCTCCAGGGCCTCCCAGGCCAGTTCCAGCATCAGCCGCTGCTGCGGGTCCATCGCCGCCGCCTCGCGCGGCGAGATCCCGAAGAAGGCGGCGTCGAACCGGTCGATGTCGGCCACGAACCCGCCGACGCGGTGCGGAGGTTCCGCGCCGCGCAGGCGGTCCTCGGGAGCCTCCCCTATCGCGTCCGTCCCGTCCCGCAACAACCGCCAGAAAGCGCGGCCGTCGCCGGCCCCAGGCAACCGACAAGCCAACCCGACCACGGCGATCCGTCTCATATTCCCCAGTCAACGCCGTGTACCCGCGGAACGGCTTGTTCCTCCGGCCCAAAGTGCGCCGGCGAATCTGGTGAGCGAAACCAACGGGGAATTCCGGGCGGACCACATTGCCAAAAACAACGTCGGTATTGCCCGACGGCCACCGGACCCTCCCGGTCGCCGAGCAATACCGACGCATTCGATATCTACTTCGATGGAATCCGAATCCCTCGCCGAATCCCTCGCCGAATCCCCCGGCGATTGCCTCGACGAATCCCTCAGTAGAGGAGGGTGACCGCCGGGTGGATGTCCAGCGCCGCGCGGCTGTAGTCCTCCAGGATGATCGGCGCGTTGAGCGCGGTGTGCCGGCTCATCACCGAGATGTCCCGCCACAGTCGCTGGAGCGGGTTCGACAGGGCGAACGAGCTGCCGCCGACCACGTCGAGCATGCGCTCCACGGCCGCGCGCGACTTCTCCTGGGCGGAGCGCTGGTGCATGCGCAGCCGGGCCCGCTCGGCCCACGGCATCGGCGCGGTCTCCGGGATCCCGTCGAGCGAGCGGCCGATCTCGCGCAGGTGCAACTCGGCGGTCTCCACCAGGTGGGTGGCCTCGCCGAACCACATCTGCACCGACGGCGCGTCCACGGCCGCCTCGTAGTTCACGTAGGTGATCGGCCGCTTCTTGTCCAGCGCGCCCCGGGTGACCTCGAGCGCGCCCCGTGCCGCGCCGACGATCGCGGCGAGCGACTGCGCGCTGCCCTGGACGAGCATGCTGTCCCGCTCGTCCTCGCCGACGAGGTCGGTGAGGCTGAACGCGGCGGCGTGCCGCTCCGGGAGGAACACGTCCTCGGCGACGACCGTGTGCGTGCCGGAGCCGCCCAGGCCGGCCGAGTGCCAGGTGCGCTCGATCCTCAGGTCGCTCATCGGCACGACGCCGCCGACCAGTTCCGCGGTCTGCTCGTCGCCGTCGTACACGTGCACGACCGGGATGTAGGCCCAGTCGGCGATCTCGCAGCCCGAGCTCCACGGGAAGGTGCCGGTGATCCGCCACCCGCCGTCGGCCTTCCACGCCTTGGTGGTGCTCAGGTGGGCCGTGGAGATCACGTACGCGTCGGGGTTGCCCTCGAACATGTCGGACAGCGCGGTCTCCGGCATCCCGTTCAGCGCGAACCGGGTGGAGGCGGTGTCGATGGAAAGGTTCCAGGCGGCCGAGCCGCACGCCCGGCCGACCTCGGCGACGATCGTCAGCAGGTCCGGCATGCGCAGGTCGTAGCCGCCGAACCGGGTCGGCGTGGTGAGCCGGAACAGCCCGGCGTCGCGCAGCGCGACGACGACCTCCTCGGCGAGCCGCCGGTCCTCCTCGGTCTTCGCCGCGTGCTCGCGGATCAGCGGGGCGAGTTCGCGGGCACGGGTCACGAGTTCGGCCGGGTCGACCGAGGGCGCGGCCGTCTCCTCCGCCCGCTCACTGGTCACAGTTGTCACGAAATCCTCCTGCGATCGGGGGTCGCCGGCGGGCCCGGGCCCCGATCGGGGCGGGCTCACGCACCGCGTCTCACGGTCGAGTCAATCCCCTGCGGCCGGCCGATCCCAGCGCCTCGAAACCAAAAACCGGTCGCCCCGCTGGTACTGGGAACCAGTACCGCAGGACGACCGGTAAACGGTCGCGCGAGAAACTCGATCAGCACGGCGAATCGAACAGCGAATCAGTGCGGCCCGAACAGTGCGCCGAAACCGATCAGGCGCCGACCGGCGTGGCCGGCTCCTCGATCTCCGGGTCGGTCTGCGCCGTCACGAAGCGGTCGAACAGCAGGCCGCAGACGATCGCCCCGCCGAGGAAGACCATCGCGCCCCAGAAGAAGGCGGTCGTATAACTCTCCACGGACGCCTCCTCGGCCAGTTTCGCCGTCTTCTCCTTGCCCTCGACGAACGAGTCGGCCGCGGTGATCGCCAGCGTGCTCAGCAGCGCGGTACCGATCGAACCGCCCACCTGCTGCACGGTGTTCACCAGTGCCGACGCGGCGCCTGCGTCCTGCGGTTCGACCCCGACCGTGGCCACCGCGGCGCCGAGCGAGACCACCAGGCCGAAGCCGATGCCGGCGATGAAGGACGGGGCGAGCACGCCGGCGGCGTACGAGCTGTCCGTGCTCAGCCGGCTGAGCCAGAACGACCCGGCAGCGGCCAGGAGCAGGCCCGCCGGAATCAGGATGCGCGCGCCGAGCTTGGGTTCGAGCACCGGCGGGACGGTGGTCGCGCCGATCGCGATGCCGAAGATCATCGGCAGGAACGCAAGGCCGCTCTCGATCGCGGTGAACTTCAGGATCAATTGCAGGTAGTAGGTCAGGAACAGGAACTGCACGAACAACCCGACGCCGAGCAGGAACATCGCCAGGTAGGCGCTGCCCCGGTTGCGATGCAGCACGATCCGGATCGGCAACAGCGGTGTGCGCGACCGCAGTTCGAACACGACGAACGCGACGAGCAGGAACCCGCTCCCGACCAGGTAGCCCCACACGTCGGCGCCGCCCCATTCGCCGTCGGCGGCGTTGGACAGACCGTAGGCGAGGCAGAACAGGCCGACCGAGGCGGTCACCGTGCCGGGCAGGTCGAGCCGTTCCGGGCGCTGCGCGGCCTGCCGATTCTGCATCGTCAGCAGCGCGCCGACGAAGACGACCGCGGTCAGGATCACGTTGACGTACAGGCACCAGCGCCAGTCCAGCCAGTCGGTCAGCGCGCCGCCCAGGATCAGGCCGAGCGCGAGCCCGCCGCTGCCCAGTGCGCCGTAGACCCCGAACGCGGTAACCCGTTCCTTCGGATCCTTGAACACGGTCAGCAGAAAGGACAGTGCCGCCGGCGCCACGAGCGCGGCGAACGCCCCCTGCAACGCGCGTGCGGTCACCAGCATCGCGAAGCCGTTGGCCGCACCGCCCAGCACCGACATCACGCCGAAGCCGACGATCGAGATCATCAGCGAGCGTTTGGCCCCCACGAGGTCGACCAGTCGGCCGCCGAGCAGGAGCAGGCTGCCGAAGGCGAGCGCGTAGGCCGTGACGACCCACTGGCGGTCCCCGTCGGCGAAGCCCAGGTCCGCCTGCGCTGACGGCAGCGCGATGTTGACGACCGTCGTGTCCAGGAAGATCGTCATCTGGGCGAGACCGATCACCGCCAGGATCAACCAGCGGTTGGTGTAGTGGAGATCCGGCGTGCCCTCCGCCGCCACTTTCGACTCGGAATCTGCTGACTCTGACATTCCGCGTACCTTCTGTTGATCGGGCCGGACCATCGGCCGATGGTCCGGCGAGCCGTATCCGGCGGTTCTCAGGGAGTGACGGTCTCGAAGCCGTGTCGCCGCGCGAGGTCGACCATGGCCTGCACCCGCTCACCGGTGAGGGCGCCGGCGCCGCTGCGTCCGCCGTCGCCCGCGGGTCCGCCGTCGCCGGACAACGCGAGCGTGACGGCCTCGGCCACACCCGCGAGCAGCTCACCGGGGTTCGGCGAGATGCCCAGGGCACGCGGCACTTCGGCCCCGTCGGATGCGGAGAGCACGCCGGCGCGTACGTATCGCAGGTCGTCGCGGCCGACCGTCGCGGCGCATTCGGCGCCGGTGCCGAAGAAGGACACGTCGCCGAGCACGGCGCCGTCCGCGAGGTGTGTCCCGTCGAGCACGGGGACCGGGCTCGAATGCGCCGCGAAGACGACCTGGGCCCGGCGCACCGAGAGCAGGTCGTCGGTGACCACGACGTACGGGTTCACGGCGTGCGCCTCGGCGAGGTGGGCGGCGATGGCGGCTCCGCTCGGCTCGTCGGCAGCGCGCCCCTCGGCCAGCCAGCCGGTGATCAGCGGCTCCGCGGACAGCGCCGCCGCCAGGCCCGTCGCCGCGTCGCCGGCGGCGATCCGCGCCCAAGCCTCCTGGTAGATCCACTGCTCTGTGGCACGCAGTCGATCGGCCGAGCCGGACCGGCCGCTGCCCACGAGCACGATCACGGCGGCCTCGCGTGCGCTCAGTACGGCGAGCGCCGAGCCGATCCGGCCGCCCGCGCCGACGACCGCCACCGTCGATCCGGCGAACCCGCTCAGGCGCTCCGTCGCGGCGTGCCGGACGGCGGCCAGCGCCGAGCCGACCGCCAGCGCGCTGCCGGCGGTCACCGTGATGCCGGGAACGCGCAGCGCGCGACCGTGGCCGGCGACCGCGCCGAGGCCGAATCCGAGGCCGACGGTGTCGCAGCCGTCCGCCTTCGCCGCGCGCACCCGGCGGTCGAGGTCCAGGCCGATCAGGAAGGTCTGCCCGGAGACCTGGTACTCCCGCAACTGCTGCGAGGACACCAGCAGCGGGTAGACGGTGAGGTCCACCGACGTGCCCTGCGGCGAGTCGAAGCGGATCGGCGCGAATGCCGGTAGGTCCTTGAGCAGTTCGGACCGTCGGGAGTAGCCGAGCAGGTGTTCGTCGTCCAGGTCGGCGAGGGAGGGGTCGGCCTCCCGCAGCAGGTCCGGGGTCAGCGGGTAGCCGATCAGCGCGACGCGGCGGTCGGCCGGCTCGGTCGGCGTGGCCTGTCCGTCCGACTCGGCCTGCACGGCCGAATCGCCTCGCCGCGGCCGGAAGTCCGCGCTCTCCACGCGCGGCGGCAGGCCGCCGGCACCGGTCAGCGGGTGTACCAGCGGCAGTGCGTCCTGGTTGCGCAGGATCAGGCAGACCTGGGTGAGGCCGGTCCGCAGCCGATCGATCTCCTCGTCGCTGATGTAGATCGAGGGCTCGATCCGCAACATGGTCGGCACGCTGGCCGTGGGGCCGGTGCGGATGCGGTGCACCGCCTGGAGGTAGCTGCCCAACTGGAAGACGAGCAGCCCTGCCTGTGCCTTGCCTCGGATGATCGGGGACGACGCGTTGCTCTGGTCGGCGAACTCCAGCCCGATCAGCAGCCCGCGTCCGCGCACGTCGGCCACCACGTCGGGGAATTCGGCCGCCAGTTCGCGCAGCATGCCCAGGATGCGCTCGCCGCGCTCGGCGGCCCGTTCGTACGCGGCCCCGCCGTCGGCTTCCAGGAGGTCGAGGGTGCGCAGCGCGAGCGCCGTGGAGAAGCCGTCCTTGGCGAACGTGGAGCTGTGCACCAGCTCGAACTCGGGCCGGTAGCGCGACTGTCGCACGAGGAACGCGGAGGATTTGGCGATGCCGCCGCCGAGCGACTTGCCCAACACGTAGTAGTCGCCCAGCAGTCCGATGTGGCTGCTCGCGAAGAACCGGCCGGTGCGCCCCATCCCGGTCTGGATCTCGTCGACCACGATCGGGCACTCGACCTCGTCGCAGATCCGGCGCACGCGGGCGACGAACTCCTCGGTCAGCTCGTGGATTCCGCCCTCGCCCTGGATCGGCTCGACAATCAGTCCGGCGATCACCGGGAAGGCCCGCTCGACGAGGGTGACCCGACCGTGCACCACCTCCACGTCGAGCACGGTGACCCGGTGCTCGGCGACGGCCTTGTCGAACGCCGCCGCGTCGTTGGGCGGCACGAAGGTCACCGTCGAGCCGAGTGCCGCGAACGCCGCCCGGAACAGCGGGTTGTAAGTGAACTGGGTGCTGCCCATCAGCTTTCCGTGGAAGGCCCGCTCCAGGGCGAAGAACACCGGGCCGGTACCCGCGCGCGAGAGGTTGTGCGCGGCCATCGCACCGAGCACTCCGGCGAACTCCTCGACGGTGGTGGGCACCGGCACGTCCCCGGGCAGCAGCGACGTGTCGTCGGGTAGCGCCGCGCTTCCGTCGCTCACCGCGCGAAGCGCGACGTCGGCGTGCCACTCGATCTCCTGGACCAGGCTCTGTATCCGCAACACCCGGTCGAACTCACAGTGTTTGACCGCCGCTTCGACCGCCTCCGCACCGCTGTTCGCGAAGCCGATCGAATACGGCTCGGCGCCGGGGAATTCGCGGCCCAGGATGCCGTTGAGCACCGCGCCGACCTGGTCGGCGACCGGGTGCGCGGAGTGCTGGGAGTGCACCGGCCAACCGGTGTCCAGGAGTTCCTTCGCGTACGCCACGATCTCCGGATGGTTGTGCCCGAGCATCAGCGAGCCCCAGCCCCCGATCAGGTCGAGCACGGGCACCTCGGTGCCGGTGTCGTCCAGGTAGTACAGCGAGTTGCGCTCCGCCCGGACGTACTGGACGTCCAGACCGAAGGTGCCGAGCATTCCGGTCAGCAGGGCCTCGGCGTAGCGGGTGGGTGCGTTCACCGTGTCTCCTTGTGGTCAGCGTTGCGGGTTGGCGGCGGAGCGGCCCAGTTCCCGGTCGATGAAGTCGAAGATCTCGTTCTCGGTCGCGGTCTCGATCGCGGTGGCCGGGTCGATCACGCCGCCGGGGGCGTGTGCACGGGCGTCGGCCTGGGCCCTGTTCCAGCGGGCGAGGATGGTGTTCAGGCGGGCGGCGATCTCGGTGTGCCCGGTGTCCTCGTCGTCCGTCGGGTCGATCGGCACGGCCATCAACACCGCCTCCAGGCGGTCCAGTTCGGCCAGTGCCGCGCGGCGGTCCACTCCGTCGGTGACGGCGAGCCGTTCGAGGAGGTGGTCCACGAGTACGCCCGGTGAGGCGTGGTCGAAGACCAGCGTGGTCGGCAGCGACAGACCGGTTCGCTCCCCCAGCCGGTTGCGGAACTGCACGGCGGACAACGAGTCGAAGCCGGAGTCCCGGAAGGACACCTCCCACTGCAACCGGTCCGGCGCCGCGTGACCGAGCACGCCCGCGGCCTCGGTGCGCACCAGGTCTCGCAGGAACGCCTCGGCCTCCGCACGGCTCATCGCGGCGAACCGGTCGGCCGGCGGCTCGGTGTTCGCCGTCCGGCGCTCGTCGCGCGGCACCAGGTGCCGCAACACCGCCGGGACCTGCGCACCGTCGCGGCGCAGCGCGGGAAGGTCGAGCGGGGCGGGCGCGAGCACGGTGTGCCCGTCGGTGAGCGCGGCGTCGAACAGTGCGCACGCCTCGTCCTCGGCGATCACCCGCAGGCCGGATTGCGCGCTCGCCACCATCCGGCCCCACGCGAGCGAGACGGCGGGCAGTCCGGCGGCCCGGCGTCGGGTCGCCAGCGCGTCCAGGTAGGCGTTCGCCGAGGCGAAGTTGGCCTGGCCGGGGCTGCCGAGCATGCCGACCACGGAGGAGCACAGCACGAACAGCGCGGGCGGGGCGTCGACGGTCAGCTCGTGCAGGTGCCGGGCGCCGTCCACCTTGGGCCGCGACACGGCCGCCACGCGCGCCGGGGTCAGCGCGGTGAACACGCCGTCGTCCAGCACGTTTTCGGTGTGCACGATCCCGGTCAGCGGGTGCTCTGCCGGGATGTCCGCGAGTATCGCGCGTACCGCCTCGCGGTCGGCCGGGTCGCAGGCGACCACGGTGGCCGCGGCGCCGAGCGTGGCCAGTTCGTCCCGCAGTCGGGTGGCGGGCGAGTCGGGCCCGTTCGGGTCGGCGAGCACCAGGTGTTCCACCCCGTACGCGGTGACCAGGTGTCGGGCGAACAGCGCGCCCAGCGGCCCGCCGGCGCCGGTGACCAGCACGGTGCCGCCCGCCACCGGGGTCGGCGGGACCACATCCGGCACGGACGTCGACGGCATCAGCCGCGGGGCGAGCAACCGCCCGCTGCGCGCCGCGAGTTGGGGCTCTCCCGTCTGGGCCGCCATGAACAGCGCGTCGGCCGAGGCCGGGTCGTCGTCCAGGTCGACCAGCACGATCCGATCCGGGTGCTCCGCCTGGGCCGAGCGCAGCAGGCCCCACACGGCGGCGCCGGCCGGGTCGGGGACGTCCTCCCCGGCCTCGACGGCCATCGCACCCCGGGTCACCACGATCAGGCGGTTGTCCGGCAGGTTCTCCCGGGCCAGCCACGACTGCGCCACGTCGAGTGCCCGGGCCACCGCACGATGTACCTCGGCCGGGCCGTCGGCGGCGGGAGCCTCCGGGGTCGACGGCTGCACCAGCAGTACGTCCCACGGGGTAAAGGCCGTCGCGGCCTCCTCGACGTCGCCGAATCGCGACGGCGCCACCGCGGCCAGGCCGGCGGGGTCGTCGCCGAGCAGGGCGAGCAGGCTCTCCGGCTCGTCGTCCGCCGGCGCGGCGACCGGGATCCAGCGCAGCTCGAACAGCGATGCGGTGCCGGCGTCGGTGCCCTCGGCGGGTTCGGGCGCAGCCGGCCAGTACCGCTCGTGCTGGAACGGGTAGGTGGGCAGGGCAATGCGGCGCGCGCCGGTGCCGGCGAACACGGCCGACCAGTCGACGGGCGCGCCGGCCACGAACAGTTCGCCGATCCCGTCGAGCACGGCGCGCACCTGCGGCCGGCCGTCCGGGACAAGCGCCACCGAGCGCCGGAACACCCGTCCGGGGCCGCCCGATTCGACGATGCGGGTCACCCGCTGCTCGGCCATCCACCGCTCGGCAGCGGCGGCGCCCTCGGTTCCGGGCGAGCCCGGCGCGTCGGCGGCGGTCGGCGGCTTGCCGGTGCGCAACGACACCACCGGAACGCGCGGCTCCCCGAAGGTCACCTCGACCCGTTGCCCATCGGCCCGTCGCCCATCGACCAACAACCGGCGCACGTCGAGCGTCGAGAGCGCCCCGGCGACGTACGCCGCGGCAAGTTCGCCGACGCCGGTCCCGGCGACGCAGCCGAAGCTCATGCCCCAGGACTCGACCAGGCGGAACAGCGCCACCTCGGCGGCGAACCGGTCCTCACCCTCGACGTCTGCGAGCGCGGCGTCGAACGCCCGGGCGTACACCGGCCACGTCTCGTACAGGTCCCGATCCGGGCCGGGCGCTGGGCGGTCGGTGAACACGTACGCGGTGCGCCCGTCCGCGGCGACGGGCACGTCCCGTCCGGGCGCGGCCTCGCGCTCGGACTCGGCGATCGCCCGCAGCCCGGCCCGTGCCTCCGCGACCTCCCCGACCACCAGCACCGCGCGGTACTCGAACCCGGAACGGGCCGCCAGCGAGAACCCGACGTCGAGCGGACTCGGCGCGGCGGCGTCCGTGTCATCCGTGGCGTGCAACAGCGACGACAGCCGATCGGCCAGCGCCCGCAGCGCCTGCGGCGACTTGGCCGACAACACCCACGGCACCGCCGGCAGGGACACCTCGGCCTCCGCCGGGGCAGGCTCCTCGGGAGCCTGCTCCAGCACGACATGCGCGTTCGTACCGCTCATCCCGAACGCCGACACCGCGGCCCGACGCGGCCCGTCCACCTCCGGCCACGGGCGCGCCTCGGTCAACAACCGCATCGCCCCGGACGACCAGTCCACCGCCGACGTCGGCTCGTCCACGTGCAGCGTCTTCGGCATCAGGCCGTCGCGCATGGCCAGGATCGCCTTGATCAACCCAGCGGCTCCGGCGGCGTGTTGGGTGTGCCCGATGTTGGATTTGACCGAACCCAGCCACAGGGGCCGATCCGCCGGCCGGTCCCGGCCGTAGGTGGCCAACAGGGCCTGGGCCTCGATCGGGTCGCCGAGCCTGGTTCCCGTCCCGTGAGCCTCCAACAGGTCCACGTCGGCCCCGGCGAGGCCGGCGTTCGCCAACGCCTGCCGGATCACCCGCTGTTGCGACGGGCCGTTGGGCGCGGTCAGGCCGTTGGACGCGCCGTCGGAGTTCACCGCGCTGCCCCGGATCAGCGCGAGCACCGGGTGCCCGTTGCGGCGCGCGTCGGACAGGCGTTCCAGAACGAACATGCCCACGCCCTCGGACCATCCGGTCCCGTCGGCGGACTCGGCGAACGCCTTGGCGCGGCCGTCGGGGGACAACGTGCGCTGCCGGGAGAACTCGACGAAGCCGATGGGCTGCGCCATCACCGTCGCACCGCCCGCCAGCGCGAGTGCACACTCGCCGCTGCGCACCGCGTTGGCGGCGAGGTGGACGGAAACCAACACCGACGAGCACGCCGTGTCGATCGACATCGTCGGGCCCTCGAGGCCGAGGACGTAGGAGATCCGGCCGGATCCGAAGGACGTGGTCGAGCCGGTCAGCCGATACCCCTCGACGCCCTCCTCGACCGTCCCGGCGCCCGCCTCGTACTGCTGTGCGGTCAGGCCGGTGTAGACGCCGGTATCGCTGCCGCGCAACGACTGCGGGTCGATGCCGCCGCTCTCCAGGGCCTCCCAGGAGGTCTCCAGCAACAACCGCTGCTGCGGGTCCATAGCCAGCGCCTCGCGCGGCGAGATGCCGAAGAAGCCCGCGTCGAACCCGGCGGGCTCGTCGATGAATCCGCCGGCGCGCGGATAGAACGTGCCGGGCTTGTCCGGATCCGGATCCCACAACCGAGCGATGTCCCAACCCCGGTCATCCGGTATGTCCGACATCGCGTCCACGCCGTCCACGACCAGCCGCCACAACTCCTCGGGCGTCACGGCCCCGCCGGGGAAACGGCACGCCATGCCGACGATCGCGATCGGTTCGTTCGCGCCGCCGGGTCCGGGAACCGACGCGGCGACGGCCGTGGCCGAGGCGGGCACATCACCGCTCAGCTCGGACACCACGTGCTCCGCGAGCGTCGCGACCGTCGGATAGTCGAACACAACCCCGGGCGACAGTCGCAGTCCCGTGGTCTCGGACAGCCGGTTCCGCAACTCGACGGCGGTCAGCGAGTCGAAGCCCAGATCGCGGAACGGCACGCTCTCGCCGACCCGTTCGCCCGCGCCGAACCCGAGCACCGCGGCCACCTCGGCCCGGACCAGGTCGACGACGTGCTCCTTCCGCTCCCGCAGCGGCAACGCGGCCAGCCGCTCGGCCAGAGCCCGCTGATCGGCCGCGCCCGGCCGCACCACGCGGCGTGCCGGACGCCCGACCACGCTCCGCAGCATCGACACGATCGGCGCCGACCCGGCCCGCAACGTGCGCAGGTCGAATCGGGCGGGCAGGGTCACCGGACGGTTAGCCGCCAGGGCCCGGTCGAACAGCGCCCGTCCCGCCTCCGGCGTGATCGCCCGCAGGCCGCTCCGCCGCACCTGGTCGGCGCCGCCGGCCTGCATGCCGCCCTCGGTGGCCCACAACCCCCAGCCCAGGGAGACCGCGGGCAGGTCGTGGGCCCGGCGGTGGTACGCGAGCGCGTCGAGGAAGTGGTTGGCCGCCGAGTAGTTGGCCTGACCGGCGTTGCCCAGCGTGCCGGCCAGCGAGGAGAACACCACGAACATCGTCAGCGGGTGCTCGCGGGTCAGCTCGTGCAGGTGCCACGCGGCGTCGACCTTGGGCCGCAGCACCGCGTCGACGCGCTCGGGGGTGAGGGCGGTGAGGATACCGTCGTCGATCACCCCGGCGGTGTGCACGACACCGGTGAGCGGGTGTTCGGCGGGAATCGTGTCGAGGATCGCCGCGAGTGCGGCCCGGTCGGCCACGTCGCATGCGGCGATCCGTACGGTGGCCCCGAGTTCGTTGAGCGCCTCGACCAACTCGCGGGCTCCTGGTGCGGCTTGGCCCCGGCGGCTGGTGAGGACCAGGTGCCGGATCCCGTACTCGGTGACCAGGTGTCGGGCGAACAACGCGCCCAGCGCACCGGTCCCACCGGTCACCAGGACCGTGCCGTCGGGCGCGGGCACCGGCCGGGCGGCGTCCGCCGGCACAGGCTGTGGCACCAGGCGGGGTACCGTCACCGCACCGGCGCGCACCGCGGCCTCGTCGTGGCCGGACGCCAGAGCGGCGGGCAGGACCGCGAGCGAGGCCGGGTCGTCGTCGACGTCCACCAGCACGATCCGGTCGGGGTGTTCCGCCCGCGCGGACCGCAACAGGCCCCACAGGGCGGCGCCCACCAGGTCCGGGGCGGCCTCGGTCGCCACCGCACCATGGGTGACCACGACCAGGCGGCTCGACAGGAACCCGTCATCGGCCGACCATTCCCGAAGGAGATGCAATACCCGGACCGTCGTGTCGTGCACCGACGCGACGACGTCGCCGTCGCCCGAGGGTGCGGTGTACGCGACGACCACCACGTCGGCCCCGGCCGCCTCCCGCAACGTCTCGTGGCGCTCGACGGGCAGTGCGTCCTCGATGGCGCGGTCGGCCGTACCGAGCAGAACCCAGCGCCCGGTCGGCTCGGTCGGGGTCGGCTCGACGGAAACCCATTCCACCTCGAAGAGGGAGCCGGCGGTCTCGTCCCGCGTGGCCGACCGGTCGGTCGCCACCGGACGGGCCTCGACCGAGCGCACCTCGGCGACCGGTTGTCCGGCCTGGTCGGCGAGTTGCACCCGGCAGGACGTCCCGTCGGTCGGGTCGTCGATCAGGACCCGTACCCGCAGTGCGGTCGCGCCCGTGGCGTAGAGGCCGATCCCGCTCCACACGAACGGCAGCAGCAGCGTGAAGTCCTCACCCGCGTCGGCGATCGCGGCCACCACCCGGGGATGGATCGCCGCGTCGAACAGGGCGGGATGGATCCCGAACCGGGCCGTTTCCGCGTGTTCCGGCAGCGCGACCTCGCCGAAGAACTCGGCCCCTGCACCGCCGTCGCGGCGCCACAGCGTGTGCAGCCCGCGGAACAGCGGGCCGTAGACGTAGCCGTGCTCCGCGAGCCGGTCGTAGAACCCGTCCATCGGCACGGGTCGAGCCCCGGCCGGCGGCCATTCGCTCAGCTCGAAGTCCGGTTCGGGGGCCGTGGCGGCCAGCAGGCCGGTGGCGTGGCAGGTCCATTCCTCGTCGGACGTGTCCTCCGGGCACGAGTGGATCGCGAACGGCCGCTCCCCGCCGTCCTGCGCCTCGTTGACCACGAGTTGCACCCGCACCCCACCCGACTCGGGGAGGGTCAGCGGCGCGGTGACCACCATCTCGGCCACGCCGGCGCAGCCGACCTCGTCCCCGGCCCGGATCGCCATGTCGAGCAACGCGGTTCCGGGCACCAACGCCCTTCCGCCCAGTTCGTGTTCGGCGACCCAGGGATGCGTCCGCACGGACAACCGCCCGGTGAACACCACCTCGTCGGCACCGGCGACCCGCACCACGGCTTCCAACATCGCATGGCCGGCCGCCACCTGCCCGGCCGAGACGACGTCGCCCGAGGACGAGTCCGGCAGCCAGTAATGGCGCTGTTGGAAGGGGTAGGTGGGGAGGTCGACGAGGGTGGCGTCGGTGTCGGCGAACAAATGTTGCCAGTCGACGGTGAGGCCGTGAGTGTGCAGGTGTGCGAGTGCGGTGAGCGCGGTACGGGTCTGGGGGCGGTCGCGGTGTTGGAAGGCGACGAACCTCGCGTCGGGTGCGGTCTCCGGGCCCAATGCGGTCAGTACTCCGTCGGGGCCGATCTCCAGGAACCGCGTGACGCCCTGCTCCCGCAGGCGGGCGATGTGCTCCGCGAAGCGCACCGGCTCGCGGACGTGGTCGACCCAGTACCGCGCCGAGCGCACCTCGGCGGTGTCGGCGGCCATCGGAATCAACGGCTCGGCCAACACCACGCCGTCCAGGACCGTGGCGAACGCGTCGAGGACGGGATCCATCAGGGGCGAGTGGAAGGCGTGGCTGACGGTGAGCCGGTTCGTCTTGTGGCCGCGCTCGCGCAGTGTCTCGGCGACGGCCAGGACCACGTCCTCGGCGCCGGAGATCACCACCGACGCCGGCCCGTTGACCGCCGCGACCCCGGCCCGGTCCTCGTGCCCGCGCAGCAGTTCGCGTACCTCGGCCTCGGTGGCCCGCACCGCGACCATCGCCCCGCCGGCCGGCAACGCCTGCATCAACCGGCCCCGCGCCGCCACGACCGCACAGGCGTCGGCCATATCGAGCACCCCGGCAACATGCGCGGCGGCCAATTCGCCGATCGAATGCCCGGTCACGAAGTCGGGCCGTACGCCCCACGATTCCAACAGCCGGAACATCGCCACCTCGACCGCGAACAACGCCGGCTGCGTCCACCCGGTCCGGTCCAGCCCCTCGCCGTGCCCGAACACGACATCTCGCAACGACCCGGACAGCAGCGGGTCGAAGTGGCCACAAACCTCGTCGAACGCCGCCGCGAACACCGGGAACGTCTCGTACAACTCCCGGCCCATGCCCACGTGCTGCGCGCCCTGGCCGGTGAACACAAACGCCGTGAGTCCCTCGCCGGCGACCCCGGACACCAAGCCGGCCGCCGACTGGTCCGCGGCCAACGCCCGCAAACCGGCCGCAAGTTCATCCGCGTCGCCCGCCAGCACCACGCCGCGGTGCTCGAACGTCGATCGCGACACCGCCGCCGACAAGCCCACATCCGCCGGCGCCGCGCCACCCGCGACCACGGGCATCAGCCGCTCCGCCTGCGCCCGCAACGCCTCGGCCGAGCGCGCCGACACCACCACGGGAACCACCGGCAACGCCGTCCCCGGTACCCCGGCCGGCTCGGTCGCCGCCACCGGCTCGTCCACGGGGGCCTGTTCGAGAATCACGTGTGCGTTGGTCCCGCTGATCCCGAACGACGACACCGCCGACCGCCTCGGCCGGCCCGTCGTCGGCCACGGCCGGGACTCGGTCACCACCTCGACCGTCCCGGCGGACCAGTCGACCGCGGGTGTCGGCTCGTCCACGTGCAGCGTCTTGGGCACCACCCCGTCCCGCATGGCCATGACCATCTTGATCACCCCGGCCACCCCCGCCGCGGCCTGGGTGTGGCCGATATTCGACTTCACCGAGCCCAACAGCAACGCCTGTTCGTTGGAGCCCGGCGTGCGTGCCCGTCCGTACGTGGCCAGCAGCGCGTCCGCCTCGATCGGGTCGCCCAGCCGTGTTCCCGTGCCATGCCCCTCCACCACATCCACTTCGGCGGGGGACAGACCGGCGTTGGCCAGGGCCTGCCGGATCACCCGCTGCTGGGACGGCCCGTTCGGCGCGGTCAGGCCGTTGGACGCGCCGTCGGAGTTCACCGCACTGCCCCGCACCAGCGCCAACACCGGCAACCCGCGCCGCCGCGCCTCGGACAGTCGGGCCAGAACCAACACCCCGACACCCTCGGAGAATCCGGTGCCGTCCGCCGCCGCGGCGAACGCCTTGCAGCGGCCGTCCGGCGCCAACCCGCGCTGTCGGGAGAACTCCACGAACACGCTCGGCCCGGACATCACGGTGGCGCCGCCCGCCAGCGCGAGGTCGCACTCCCCGCTGCGCAGCGACTGCTCCGCCAGGTGCATCGACACCAGCGACGACGAGCACGCCGTGTCCAGCGTCACCGCCGGTCCCAACAGTCCGAGCACATAGGCGATCCGGCCCGACGCGACGCTGGTGGTCCCGCCGGTGAGGACGAAGCCCTCCAATTCCTCGGGCGTCTCCCCCGCGCGCGGCATGTACTCCTGCGGGATCACCCCGACGAAGACGCCGGTGGAGCTGCCCCGCATCGACGCCGGGTCGATGCGGGCGCTCTCCAACGCCTCCCACGAGGTTTCCAACAACACCCGCTGCTGCGGGTCCATCGCCGCCGCCTCGCGCGGTGAGATCCCGAAGAACTCGGCGTCGAACCGCCCCGCGCCGGCCAGGAAGCCGCCCCGGGTGAGGTAGGTGGTTCCGGGTGTGTCGGGGTCGGGGTCCGACAGCCGATCGAGATCCCATCCTCGGTCGCTCGGGAAATCCGTGAGGGCTTCCCCACCGCCACGGATCAGTTCCCACAGCTCCTCGGGGGCGTTGGCGGCACCGGGGAACCGGGCCGCCATGCCGACGATCGCGATCGGCTCCCGGGCGGCGGCCTCGGCGTCGCGCAGCTCCCGCTGGGCGCGCTGGAGGTCCGTCGTGACGCGCCTCAGATACTCGCGCAGCTTCTGCTCGTTGGACATCCCGGGCAGCCCCCTTCCGTACGGACGCGAATTCACGCGATGTCGAGTTCGCCGTCGATGAAGTCGAAGAGTTCGTCGTCGGAGGCGGCGGTGAAGTCCCTTTCCTCGCCGCCCCCGTCGGTCGGTGCGGCGAGTCGGCGCAGCACCTCCTGGAGTCCCTTGGCCAGCAGGTCGCGTTCCTCGTCGTCGAGATCCGCCACGGCGAGTCGATCGAGTTCCGTGACGACGGACCGCACCCCGGTCTCCTCGGCGGGCACGAGCAGTTCGTCCAGGAAGCCGGCCAGTTCGACCGGCGTCGGGTGGTCGAAGACGACCGTCGGGGGCAGGCGCAGGCCCGTGCCGTTGCCCAGCCGGTTGCGCAGTTCCACCGCCGTCAGCGAGTCGAACCCGAGTTCCTTGAACGCGCTGTCCGCGTCGACCGCGGCGGCCGTGTCGTGCCCGAGCACGAGGGCCGCGGACTCCCTTACCAGTTCGAGCAGTTCGCGGCGGCGTCGGCGTTCGGGCAGTTCGAGGAGCCGGTCCGCACGCGAGGTATCGGTCGCCTGGGCGGCCACGCGGCGCCGGCTCGGGCCGCTCGGGTCCAGGGCCGACAACACGTCGGGCCACGGTCGACCGCTCTTGCGCAGGCCGGCCACGTCGATCGGCACCGCCACCGCGACCGGGCGGCGCAGGGCGAGGGCGGCGTCGAACAGGGCCGCGCCCTGCTCGTCGGTGATCGCGCCCAGCCCCATCCGGGACAGGCGGTCCCGGTCGGTGTCGCTCATGTGGCCCGTCATCGCGCTTTCCCGGGCCCACAGGCCCCACGCGATCGACAACCCCGGCAGCCCGAGCCCGCGCCGATGTTCCGCGAGGCCGTCGAGGAAGGCGTTGGCCGCGGCGTATCCGCCCTGGCCCGCGTTGCCCAGCACACCGGCGGCCGAGGAGAACAACACGAACAGGGACAGGTCGTGATCCCGGGTCAGCTCGTGCAGATCCCATGCCGAGCGGGCCTTGGCCCCCAGGACGGCGTCGAGGTCGTCGCGAGTCAGCGCCTCCAGGACGCCGTCGGAGAGCACCCCGGCGGCATGTACCACCCCGGTCAGTCGATGCGTCGAACCGATCAACTCGGCAAGGGACTTGCGGTCGGTGACGTCGCACGCCACCACGTCCACGTCGGCGCCCGCCGCGCGCAGGTCCTCGACCAACGCACCCGCGCCCTGCGCGGCCGGGCCGCGGCGGCTCGTCAACAGCAGTCGCCGCACCCCGTGTTCGGCGACCAGGTGGCGGGCGATCACCCCGCCGAGCACGCCCGTCCCGCCGGTGATCAGCACCGTGCCGTCGGGGTCGAGCGGTGCGGGTACGGTCAGTACGATCTTGCCCACGTGTCGGGCCTGGCGGAGGTACCGGAACGCCTCCGGGGCGCGCTGTACCTCGAATGTGGTCAGCGGCATCGGTCGCAGCGCGCCCTCGTCGAACAGGACGCGGATCGCCTCCAGCATCTCGCCGAGGCGGTCGAAGCCGGCCTCCATCACGTCGAACGCCCGGTAGCGCACCCCGGGATGCGTCTTCGCGATCTCCTCGGGGTCGCGGATGTCGGTCTTGCCCATCTCCACGAAGCGTCCGCCACTCGACAGCAGGGCCAGCGACTCCTCGACGTGCTCGTGGGCCAACGCGTTGAGCACGACATCCACGCCGCGACCACCGGTGGTCCGGCCGAACCGCTCGGCGTAGCCGAGGCTGCGCGAGTCGGCGAGGTGGTCGTCGTCGAAGCCCCACGCGTGCAGCACGTCGCGTTTGCCGGCGCTCGCGGTGCCGAACACCTCGGCGCCCCAGTGCCGGGCCAGTTGCAGGGCCGCGAAGCCCACCCCGCCGGTCGCGGCGTGCAGCAGCAGCGATTCGCCGGATCGCAGCCCGGCCAGGTCCGCGAGGCCGTAGTAGGCGGTCAGATACACCACCGGGACCCCGGCGGCCTGCGCGAACGACAGGTTTTTCGGCATCGGCACGACCAGCCGGTGATCCGAGATGCTGACCGTACCCAGACCGCCGGTGAACAGTCCCATCACCCTGTCCCCCGGGGCCAGTGCGGTGACGTCGGCACCGACCTCCAGGACGACTCCCGCGCCTTCGCCCAGCGAGGACCACTCGTCCCGCGCCACCATGCCCAGTTCGAGGAGCACGGCCTTGAAGTTCAGCCCGCCCGCCCGCAGCGCGACCCGCACCTCGCCGGCCGCCAACGGGCGCAGCACCTCGGGACACCCGACGAGCGACAGCCCGTCGAGATCGCCGCGATAGGTCAGGGCCAGCCGCCACGGCCGATCGTTCGGTTCGGGTAGGGCGGGCGACGCGGACGCGCGGACCAGGCGCGGCACCGCGCCGATCCCGGCGCGGATCACCAGTTCGGGGTGGTCGACGGCCATCGCGGCGGGCAGTACGTGCCGGGTGTGCGGGTGGTCGTCGACGTCGATGTGCCGCAGTCGGCCCGGGTGTTCACTACGCGCGGTGCGCAGCAGGCCGGCCACCGCGCGGTGTGCGGGCTCGTCCGCCCGGGTGAGCACGACGAGCGGGACATCGGCGAGGTCCGCGTCGGCGAGCCGGCCCCGGACCACGTCCAACGTCCGGGCGACGACGTCTTCCGGCTCGCCGGTCGGGCAGGTCCACAGCGCGGCCGGCGCGGAGGACGGCGGGGTCGGATGGGCGTGGCCGGCCGTCGAGAGGGTGAACCACGAGTGTTCGGTGGGCGGTTCGGGAAGGTCGATCGGGACGAGGTCGACGCCGAATAGCGCCGAGGTGTCCACCCGGGCCCGACCGAACGTGCCCGCGTCCACGGCGCGCAGCGACAACTTGCCGACCGATGCGACCGGTTGCCCCGCCTCGTCGGTGACGAGTACGGAGATCGCGTCCGGCCCGGCCGGGGACAGGCGTACCCGGACGGTCCGGGCGCCGGTGGCGTACACGTGGACGTCGGTCCAGCCGAACGGCAGGCGCAGGTCGTCGGTCTCGGCCAGGCCGGCCGCGTGCAGCGACGCGTCCAACAGGGCGGGGTGCAGCCCGAAACCGGAGACGTCCAGCTCGTCCGGCAGCGCGACCGAGGCGAGGATCACCTCGCCGTCGCGCCACGCCGCCCGCACGCCGCGAAAGGCCGGGCCGTAGGCGTAGCCGCGCTCGGCCAGGTCCTCGTACAGGCCGTCCACCGGCACGGCCACCGCGCCCGGCGGCGGCCAGGCGGTCGACTCGCCCGGTGTCGGCGGTTCCTCGGCGGTCAGCATGCCCTGTGCGTGCCGGGTCCACTCGTCCCGCCCGCTCGGGCTGGTGTACACCGCCACCGGCCGACCGGCGTCGATCTCCGCGCCGATCAGCACTTGGAGGTCGAGGTCGGCGTCGACGACCACCGGCGCCTGCATGGTCAGTTCGGCCAGATGCGCGCGGCCGACCCGGTCGCCGGCCTGGAGGGCGAGTTCGACCATCGCCGCGCCGGGCAGCAGCACCGATTCGCCGATCCCGTGGTCGGCCAGCCACGGTTGCGCGGCACGGGACAACCGGCCGGTGAGGACCAGCGTCTCCGCGTCGGCGGTGCGCAGCGCGGCGCCCAGCAACGGGTGGTCGGCGCGGTGCAGGCCGAGGGCGGTGATGTCGCCGATCGCCGCGGGCTCTTCGAGCCAGTAGCGCCGGCGTTGGAACGGGTAGGTCGGCAACTCCAGTGTGACCTTCGGCAGTCGCCAGTCGACCTCGATGCCGTGGACATAGGCCCTGGCCAGTCCGGCGGCGAAGCGCGTGGAACCGCCCTCGTCCCGGCGCAGTGATTCCAGGACGACCGTGTCGGGTGTTTCGGCCTCCTCGATCGTCTCGCCGATCGCGGTGGTCAGCACCGGGTGTGCGCTGACCTCGACGAACACCCGGTGCCCCCGGTCGAGCAGCGCCCGGGTGCCGGCTGCGAAGCCGACGGTGTGGCGCAGGTTGCGGAACCAGTACTCGGCGTCCAGTTCCGGGCCGGCCAGGATCTCGTTGGTGACCGTGGAGTGGAACGGGACTTCGGTCGGGCGGGGTCGGATGCCGGCGAGCGTGCCGAGGATGTCGTCCCGCAGGGCCTCGACGTGCGCCGAGTGGGAGGCGTAGTCCACCGGGATGAGCCGCGCCCGGACCCCGTCGGCCTCGCAGGACTCGACGAGGTCGGTCAGGGCGGCGGGGGTGCCCGAGACGACCGTGCTGCCGGGGCCGTTGACCGCGGCGATCTCCACCGCGCCGGCATAGCGCTCGATCCGGTGCGCGGTGTCGGCCACGGGGAGTTGCACGGAGGCCATGCCGCCGGTGCCGGCCAGGCGCACGATGGCCTTGCTGCGGGCGGCGACGACGGTGGCCGAGTCGGCAAGGGAGAGGGCGCCGGCGACGTACGCGGCGGCGATCTCGCCCTGGGAATGGCCCAGTACCGCGTCGGGAGCGAGGCCGTGGCTTTCCCACAGCGCGGCAATCGAGATCATCACCGCCCACAGCGCCGGTTGCACCACGTCGACGCGGTCGAGCGGTCCGGCGAGCGCGTCGAGGAGGTGCCAGTCGACGTGCGGTTCCAGGGCGTCGGCGCAGCGGTGCAATTGGGCGCGGAACACCGGGGATTCACGGTGCAGGTCGAGGGCCATGCCGGACCATTGCGAGCCCTGCCCGGGGAAGACGAACACGGTCTTCCCGCGCGGGCGGGCGGTGCTGAGGAGGACGTCCGGGGACGGCCGGCCCTCGGCGAGGGCGCGCAGTCCCGCCGCCGGGTCGGTGCCGAGCACGGCCGCGCGGTGTGACAGTCGTGGGGCCCGGGTGGCCAGGGCGGCGGCCACGGGGGCGGCCGGGTCGGCTGCCGTGAACTCGTGCAGTCGGCGCGCCCGAGCAGCGAGCGCCGGGGCCGAGGCGGCGGACAGCAGCAGCGGCACCACGGGGTGCTCGGACTCCGGCTCCGGGCCCGGCTCCAAGCCCCGTTCCCGTTCCGGTACCGATTCCGACTCCGGTTCCGGCTCCGCCTCCGCCGGGGCCTCCTCGATGATCACGTGCGCATTGGTTCCGCTGATCCCGAAGGCCGACACCGCCGCCCGACGGGCCCGGCCCGTCTCGGGCCAGGCGCGGGCCTCGGTCAGCAGTTCGACCGCGCCCGACGCCCAGTCCACGGCGGGGGTCGGCTCGTCCACGTGCAGCGTCCTGGGCAGCAGGCCGTGTCGCAGCGCCTGCACCATCTTGATCACGCCGCCGACGCCGGCCGCGGCCTGGGTGTGGCCGATGTTGGATTTCAGCGAGCCCAGCCACAGCGGCCGGTCGTCGGGACGTTCCCGGCCGTAGGTCGCCAGCAGGGCCTGTGCCTCGATCGGGTCGCCCAGTCGGGTGCCGGTGCCGTGCGCGTCCACCACGTCGACGTCGGCGGCGCTCAGGCCCGCGTCGGCCAGAGCCTGGCGGATGACCCGCTGCTGGGACGGGCCGTTCGGCGCGGTCAGGCCGTTGGAGGCGCCGTCGGAGTTGACCGCGCTCCCCCGGATCACCGCGTGCACGGGGTATCCCAGCCGCCGGGCGTCGGACAGTCGGGCCAGGACCACCATGCCCACGCCCTCGGACCACCCGGTACCGTCCGCCGTGGCCGCGAACGCCTTGCAGCGGCCGTCCTCCGCCAACCCGCGCTGCCGGGAGAAGTCGACGAAGGTGTCCAACGTCGCCATCACCGAGGCGCCGCCGACCAGTGCCAGCGAGCATTCGCCCTTGCGCAGCGCCCGGCTCGCCAGATGCATCGACACCAGCGACGACGAGCACGCCGTGTCGACGGTCAGCGCCGGACCCTCCAGGCCGAGCAGGTACGCGATCCGCCCGGAGGCGACGCTGGCGGCGCTGCCGGTCCCGCCGAACCCGTCGCCGCCTTGACCAGCCTCCTCCGCGCCGAGCCCGTACCGCTGTCCGCCGTGACCCATCAGTCCGACGAACACCCCGGTGTCGCTGCCCCGCAATGCCTGCGGGTCCGTCCCGGTGCGCTCCAGTGCCTCCCACGCGGTCTCCAGGAGCAGCCGCTGCTGTGGGTCCATCGCCAACGCCTCGCGCGGCGAGATCCCGAAGAAGTCGGCATCGAACTCGGCGGCGTCGTACAGGAATCCCCCACCGCGTGCGTAGTAGCTGCCCGGCACACCGGGGTCGGGGTCGTAGCGGCCGTCGACATCCCAGCCTCGGTCGGTCGGGAACGCGTCGATCGCGTCCCGCCCTTCGGCAACCAACTCCCAAAGTCCGTCGGGTGATTCAACCCCGCCGGGGAAGCGGCAGGCCATGCCGACGATGGCGATCGGCTCGGCGGCGGCCTGCTCCAGTTCCCGCAACCGTTCGCGGGTGTCCTGGAGTTCGCCGACGGCCTGCTTGAGGTAGTTCCGTAGCCTGCCCTCGTTCTCCATGGTCTCGTCACTCCTCCGGCCGAGTACTCAACGGGGCCAGTGAACCCTGCGAGAGCGGCGGGCAACCCGGTTCCAAAAGCCCGGACCGGGCGGCGAATCTGGCTCCCCGGACCAAAGAGCGGGGGCGAACCCGCCCGGGGACGTGGCAGAGCCTGGGCACGTCGCGCTCCTCCGGCACCCGGGCGGGTGCCTCGGGCGCGATCGGCTCCAGGGTCATCCGGCTCGCGTGCCGGCGACCGTCGCCCCATCCCGGGCGGCGGCGGAACAGTTCCGGGCAGGCGGCGGCGACCACCAAGAGCGGGGTCGGCTCCGGCTGGTCGAGCAGGTCCTCGACGACGCTCAGGACCGTGCTGTCGGCCAGGTGCAGGTCGTCGGCGAACACCACGAGCGGGCGATACTCGGCGAGTTCGGCCACATTGGGGGTGGTCGCCGGGCCGTGCGGGTCGAGCCGGATCGTCGCGGCGTTCCGCACCCGTCTCTCGAACGCCGCGAGCAACCGTGACTTGCCGATCCCTGGTCCGCCGAGGACCAGCACCAGGTGTGGCCGGGCCCGCCGGCGGACCCGTTCGAGCAGGCTGCTCAGTACATCCAACTCGGGTTCACGATCGACTGCTTCGGGTGTGAGCGGTGAGTCCGGACAGGATCCCCGGACGGTCCATCGTGGGCGCGGTCCGCCCTCGCGGCCGTAGCGGATCGCCGCGCCGGTCAGGCGGCTGGTGTGGTCGCACACCACGATCTCGGTGTCCTCGGCGAACTGAAGCAGGGACTCGCAGTCGACGAGCAACGCACCGTTGACCGGCAGCGGTTCCAGGAATCGTTCGGCGGGCCGCACCGGGATCTCGCCCGTCGACACGGCCACCCGCAGGGCGGGTCGTTCGCCGTCGGGGACGTCGAAGCAGATGCGCCGGCGCAGGGAGATGGCGGCGTGCACGGCCCGTTCGGCGACCCGATCCTCTCCGTCGTCCCGGGTGTCGGGGCGGAACACGGCCAGGGTGACCGAGCCGGTCGAGCCTGCGACGACGCCGCCGAAACGTTCGACCTCCTCGCGTACGGTTGTCGCGGTGCGTTCCAGTGCCTCGCCGACGTCGGCGACCCGGGAGCCGGTGCCGAAGTCGGCGCGGATCAGTACGGCGCTGACCCGGCTCCGCACTCCGGCGGCCGGCGGCGCGGCGGCCGAGGCGGTGCGGGCGAGCGGGTATTCGGGCTGTTCCGGCTCCGACGTGGGCGCGGCGAGCACCACGGGTCGGGCCGGACCGGCGGGCGCGGCCAGGGAAGGGTCGTGCACGAGGATCGCGTGTTGCAACATCCGCAGTTCCCGGCCGGGTTCGAGGCCGAACTGCTCGGCGAGGCGCAGCCGGGCCCGGCGGTAGACCGCGAGCGCGTCTGCCTGACGGCCGCTGCGGTACAGCGCGAGCATCAGCTGGTGACACGCCCGCTCGCGCAGCGGCTCGGCCTCGACCATGGTCTCCAACGCGCCGAGCACGCCCTGGTGGTGCCCGTTGGCCAACTCGGCCTCGTAGTAGTCCTCCATCACGTCGAGGCGGGCGTTTTGCAGTGCGGTCAGCTCCGTCCAGGAGTGTCCGGCCTCGACCAGGTCGGCCAGGGCCGGACCGCGCCACAGTTCCAGCACCTCGCGCAGGGTGTCCGCGGCGGCGTCGGGACGGCCGACGGCCAATTCCGCGCGACCGGCCTGGGCGAGGCGGTGGAATCGGAACATGTCGACCCGCTCGGGGTCGACCTGCAACTGGTATCCGTGCGAACAGGTCAGCAGCGCGGGCGGACGGGTGTCGCCGCGCGTGTGCTCGGCGAACATCACCCGCAGGCCGCGCACCGCGTTCTGCAGGATCTTGCGTGCGGTCGGCGGCGTCTCCTCGGTGTCCCACAGGCCCTCGAGGAGTTTGCTGGTCGCCACCTCGCGGTTGGCGTTGAGCAGCAGCAGGCCGAGTGTCGCCCGCCGCCGGTCGCCGCCGAGCGCGATCGGTTTCTCGTCGTCCATCAGTTTTAACGGACCCAGCACCATGAACTGCAAGAGATCCCCCGTAGATCGTTCGTGCTTTGCGTCATCCGTCGGATCGATACGCGCCTTCGGATCGATACGCGGTCAGGGCTTGAGGCAACGCCCTACGCCCATTCCGCTTCCCGGCCGCCGGCCCGCGGGTCAGGGGCGGTGACCCGCATGGTCGTCGGCGGCTCCTGGTGGACCGGTTCCAGATGCAGGACCTCGGTGCCCTGGGTGGGCGGGAAGGAGGCGAGGCAGGTGCAGTCCGCGTCGGCGAATCCCGCGAACCGGTAGGCGACTTCCATCATTCGGTTGCGCTCGGTGCGGCGGAAGTCGGCGGCCAGGTGCACCCGGGCCCGGGCGGCGGCGTCGGTGAGCCAGCGCAGCAGTACCGCGCCCGCGCCGAAGGAGACCACTCGGCAGGAGGTCGCCAGCAGTTTGATGTGCCAGGTCTGCGGGGTCTTCTCGATCAGCATCACCCCGACCGCCCCGTGCGGCCCGAAGCGGTCGCTCATCGAGACCACCAGCACGTCGTGGTCCTCGTCACGGGCCAGCGCGCGCAGCGCCGCGTCCGAGTAGTGCACGCCGGTGGCGTTCATCTGGCTGGTGCGCAGGGTCAGTTCCTCGACCCGGGTGATCTCCTCGTCCCGGGCCTTGGCGATCCGCATCTCCAGGTCGAGCGAGCGCAGGAACTCCTCGTCGGCTCCGCGGTATTGCTCCCGTTCCCGGTCCCGCTCGAACCCGGCCCGGTACATCATCCGGCGGCGACGCGCGTCGACGGTGACCACCGGCGGGCTGAACTCGGGCAGGTCGAGCAGCGCCTCGGCCTGCTCGGCCGGGTAGCACCGCACGTCGGGCAGGTGGTAGGCGACCTCGGCGCGCTCGGTCGGCAGGTCGTCGATGAACGCGATCGTCTTGGTCGCGAAGTTCAGCCGCTCGGCGATCCGGCGCACCGACTCCGACTTCGGACCCCAGCCGATCTGGGGCAGGACGAAGTATTCGGCCAGGCCCAGTTCCTCGAGCCGCGCCCATGCCTCGTCGTGGTCGTTGCGGCTGGAGACGGCCTGCAATACTCCACGCGCGTCGAGTTCCACCACGACCTTGCGGACGGCCTCGTCCACCTCGACGTGGCCGTCCTCGATCAGCGTGCCGCGCCACAGCGTGTTGTCGAGGTCCCAGATCAGGCACTTCACGACCGGTTGTGCTTCGGACATGTCCGCTCCCGTTTCGTACGACGGTTCAGCCCGCCGACGACGCCGCGTGCTCGGCGAGGATCAGCTGGCAGATCTCGTTGCTGCCTTCGATGACTTCCATCAACTTCGCGTCCCGGTAGGCACGTTCGACCACGTGTCCGCTCGCCGCCCCCGCGGAGGCGAGCACCTGGAGCGCGGAGGCCGCGCCGCGTGCGGCGTGACCGGCCGCGACGTGCTTGGCCAGGACCGACGCGGGCACCTGTTCGGGCGATCCCTCGTCGCGGCTGCCGCTCGCCCGCTCGCAGGCGAACGTCGCGGTGCGTTCCGCGGCGTACAGCTCGGCCAGGTGACGGGCGACGAGTTGGTGTTGGAGGAGAGGTTTGCCGAACTGCTCGCGGGTCGCGGCGTGTCGGGCGACCGCCGTCAGGCACGCGCGCAGGATGCCGACGCAGCCCCAGGCCACCGACAGGCGGCCGTAGGTCAGCGCGATGGTGGTGAGCATGACGATCGGCTGGCCGGCCACGGCGAGCAGGTGCTCCGCGGGCAGCCGTACGTGGTCGAGTTCCACCGTGGCGTGTCCGGCCGCGCGGCAGCCCATCGGGTGGGCCACCCGGGTCACCCGCACCCCGGGCGCCGTCGCCGGCACCACGGCGACCGCGCCGCCGCCCTCGTACCGGCCGAAGACCACGATCCAGTCGGCGTAGTCGGCGGCCGTGATCCACGTCTTGGTGCCGTGCACGACGATGTCGGCACCCTCGCGCCGGATCCCGGTGCCCATCGCGGCCAGGTCGCTGCCGGCGGCCGGTTCGCTGAACGCGACCGCGGCCAGTTCGCCGCCGGTGAGTCGGGCCAGGTATTCCTCGCGCTGCGCCCGGTCCCCGAAGCGCCGAATCGTCCACGCGGCCATGCCCTGGGAGGTCATCACGCTGCGCAGCGAGCTGCACAACGCACCGGTGTGCGCGGTGAGTTCGCCGTTGTCGGTACAGGACAGGCCGAGGCCGCCGAACCGCTGCTCGGTCTCGGCGCACAACACGCCCTTGGCGCCGAGTGCGCGCAGGACGGCGATCGGGATCTCGCCCGCCACGTCCCACCCGCTCGCGGCGTCGGCGACCGTCTCGGTCACCAGCGCGTTCAGGTGGTCAGGCACCCTCGCCCCCGCCGCGCAGTCGGATCACCAGCGCGCTCATCGAGCGCAGGGTGCGGAAGTTGTCCAGCGCGAGGTCGGGGCCCTCCACCTCGATGTCGAAGGTGCCCTCCACGAACACCACCAGTTCCATCGCGAAGAGCGAGGACACCGCGCCCGAGGCGAACAGGTCCACCTCCCGCTCCCAGGTCGTCTTGGTCTTGGCCGTCAGGAACGCGCCGATGCGCTCCTCGATGGCGGCGACCGGCAGATCCGTGGTCGAGTCCACCGTCGAGCGTGTTGTCGAGTCCGTCATGGGAGAGTCCCTTTCTCATCGCACCTTGTTCTTGCGGGCGAGCGTGATCCCGTCCGCCATGACGAGCATCGACAGCTCCACCCGGGCGTCGGCGTACAGCGCCGCGTTGAGTTCGCGGATGGCCCTGGTGTCCGCGTCGTCCGCCTCCGGGTCTGCGACCCGGCCGAAGTAGAGGGTGTTGTCGAGCACGATCAGGCCGCCGGGCCGCAGGTGGGTCAGCGCGTCCTCGTAGTAGCGCGCGTAGCCGGTCTTGTCGGCGTCGACGAACACCAGGTCGTAGGTTTCGGGGCCGTGCTCGGCGAGCAGGGCCGCCATGGTCTGCGTGCCGTCCCCGAGCCGCAGTTCGATCCGGTCCGAGACACCGGCGCGGTCCCAGTAGCGCCGGGCGATCCGGGTCCAGCGCTCGTTGATGTCGCAGGTGACGATGCGTCCGTCGGGCGGCAGCGCCCGGGCCATGCACAGCGTGCCGTAGCCGGTGAACGTGCCGATCTCCAAGACCCGGTGGGCGCCGGTCAACCCGACGAGCAGGGCCAGGAGTTGGCCCTCCTCGGGCATGGTGACCATGGCGTCGAGCATGGGCATGGACGCGGTCTCGGCGACCAGATCGCGCAGGATGTCGTCGTCACGCAGCGACACCGAGCGCACGTACGCGAGCAGGCGCTCGTCCAACTCCACCTGGCCGGCCATCACGACGCTCCGTACTGGTAGAAACCACGCCCGGTCTTGCGGCCGTGCTCGCCCTCGGCGACCTTGCGCAGCAGCAGTTCGCTGGGGCGGCATCCCTCGTCGCCGGTGCGCTCGTGCAGCACCCACAACGAGTCGACGAGGTTGTCGATGCCGATCAGGTCGGCCGTGCGCAGCGGTCCGGTCGGGTGTCCGAGGCATCCCTCCATCAGGGCGTCGACGTCCTCGACGCTCGCCCGGCCCTCCTCGACGAGGTTCGCCGCGTCGTTGATCATGCGGTGCAGCAGCCGGCTGGTGACGAAGCCCGGGCCGTCGCCGACCACGATGCCCTTGCGGTCCAGGGTGGACAGCAGGTCCCGTACGGACGACATCGCCCGCTCACCGGTGCGCGGTCCGCGCACGATCTCCAAGGTGCCGATCAGGTACGGCGGATTCATGAAGTGGATGCCGACCAGGTCCTCGGGGGACGGGACCTGGCCGGCGAGTTCGTCGACCGGAATCGACGAAGTGTTGGTGACGCGGAGGGTGCCGGGCGCGACCACGGCGGCGATCTCCTTGTGCGCGTCGGCCTTGAGCCCGGCGAGTTCGGTGATCGCCTCGATCACCCAGGTCGCGTCCGCGGCCGCCGCCGCCGTGTCGGCGAGGTGCAGTTCGCCGACCGCCGCATCCGGGGAGAGCGCTCCCATCATGCGGGCGAGCCGGAGTTCGTGGCGTAACCGCGCGCGTGCCGTGTCCAGTCGCGCTCGGTCCACGTCCACGAGCGTCACCGCCACTCCCCGCGCGACGGCGAGGGTGGCGATGCCGATGCCCATCACGCCGGCGCCGAACACCGCGAGTTGCGGCGCGCGCCCGTTCCCGGTCATCGGCCGACCACTTCCGACCGTGCCGCGACGGCGCGAGGCCCGGGCGATCCCCGGCCGATGTCACGAACGACAGACCCGCTCATCATCACCCCAGCTTGTGCGTTGTGCGTGCGGAAGCATTTCCGGAGGAAGGTTCTCCGGAGTCGAGACGGAAGGAAAAAGGGAAGGAAGGAGCGCGCGCGAAAGCGCACGCCGAATACGGGCATGGATCGTCAGGTCGACCGAGTCGCATCGTCGCGACGCCGACTGCAAGGCCGTTCTCTGCGATGACTGTTACGAAATCCGTTTCCGGGACGATTGCCCGGACCCGGTGCGTGCACATCCGGTCAGGCGCGGCTCACCGCGCCACCGGAGCTCGGAATATCGCCCCCTGGTGGTTCCACGAGAATCTGCGCGATCGCATTGTTCTCACGGCTTACAAGTCTGTGCCGGAGGGCCGGCGGACTCCAGCCCGCGACCCGCTCATCAAGCTGCACTTCCACTTGATGAAGCTCTCCCGCCGCCGCTCGACGAAGCCCACTCGTGGTGCGAACACGCAGGTCGGGGGCTATACGTCCTCCGCGAGGTTGGCCTCCTTCACCAGGTAGCCGAACTGGAAGCGGCTCGTCGCACCGAACATCTGCATGACCTGACCGATGTGTTTGCGACACGTGCGCACCGACACACCGAGGCGTCGGGCGATGGCCTCGTCCTTGGCACCGGAGATCAACATCCTGACGATCTCCTTCTTCATGTCGTTGCTGATCAGGTCGGTTTCCGCACGCCCGGTGTCGAACTCCTTGGCTGTCGCCCAGACATGCTCGAAACACGAGTACAGGAAGTCGATCAGCGAACGTTCCTGGACCACCAGGGCGCCGCCGTCCTCGCCGTTCGCCAGGATGTACGCGGCGGTGCGGTCGAAGATGAACATCGTGCCGAACAGCGCCCCGGCCGTGCGTACCTCCACGCCGGATTCGACCAGTCTTCCCGCGTGTTCGCGGGTCGGTGTGTCGAATCGGGCGGCGTGCTGGTACAGGACGCGCATGGGCACGCCCGTGTCGGGCCGGTGGAAGTCCCGGGCCCGGGCCTCGACCAGGTTCTCGGCCGGCCACTCGCTCCGGGGTTGCATGCAGACGATTTCGTCGGAACTGTTCGCCGCCGACTCGGACAACAACAGCCCGATCGTCTCGGGTACTTGTACGATGTCGAAGGAATTCGTGTACTGGCTGCCGAACTTGCTCGACCGGAACAACAGCGAGAGCCGCGCCAGGTCGTTGCGCAACTGCCCCGTCGCCTGTTTCCGTTCCAGCAGTTCCAGTTCGCTCCTGGTCAGGAGGTTCGCGGATGCGATGCTCGGATCCGCGGGAACGAACCAGGCGTCCCGGTCGTGGGACGGTCGAATGAGCTGGAGCCCCAGGAGCGTGGCGACGATCGCCTCGCTCGCGTCGGGGTCCGTGAGGCCGAATGCGTGGGCGACATCGTCGACCGCGAATCCCTCCCGGCTCAGGCTCCATTCGTAGACTTCGAACAATCCGGCATCCGGTTCGGGAAACAAGGGCACTCCATGTGAACTATGTATTCCGTACGGACGACGGGGTCCGACCGTTGGTACCGGCCCCCGACCGGGGCGGGACCCCGGTTGCCGCAAGCGGTTCCACCGTCTCATGGAACGACCCGAACCTGCCCCGGTGGAACACCAACGGCGCGGGCTCGTCGCGGTTCGCCCGTAGTGCGTTCACCCTGCCGACGATGATCACGTGATCACCGGCGGCATGCTCGACGTCGATCGTGCACGCCAACCAGGCGAGCGCGTCCGACAGTTCCGGGCCGGCCGGCGCCTCGGTCCAGCGCACATCGGCGAACCGATCGATGTCCTTGACCGAGAACTGCCGGCACAACCGTCCCTGGTCGCTGCCGAGGACGTTGACGCAGAACGTGCCACTGCGTCGGAGGTCGATCAGTGTCGACGACTCGTTGCCCACGCAGAACATCACCAGCGGGGGCGTCAACGACACCGAAGCGAAGGAATTGCACGCCATGCCGACGGGACCGCCGAACGGCCCGGTGGTGGTGATCACCGTGACACCGGTCGGCAGTTGTCCGAGTGTGCGTCGGAATTCCGTCATGTCGAACGGGACAACCATCACCGAACTCCTCGATTGGCCACACCTCGAAAGCATAATGAGCGGCCCGAAAGCGGCGTTGGCACGAGCCACCAAGACCTCCGGCCGGCTTTGGCCCCGGGCGCAGTTGCCTGCCGGCCCCCGGAGGTTTTTCGCCTCGCGGCAAACGCCGAATCGTGATGCGCCCGCGGCCGATCGGCGCGGCCGAAATCAGCGCAGGACCAGTGCCAACAATGCTTCGCGCAGGTCGTCGCGGCGACCGGCGAACAATTCCTCGAGGCTGATGTCGAAGACCATCGCGACGAGCAGGTGGGCCATCGCGTCCGGCGGATCCCAGCCCAGCGCGGCGAGTTCGGGCCTGAGCAGCTCGCGGGTGCGGGCGTTGCGGGCCCGCGTCTCCTCGAACAGGTCGGGGTCGGTGCGGGCCTGGACCAGCAGTGCGCGGGTGCCGGTCGTGGCCAACCCGGCGTCCAGGTAGCCGTGCACGCCGGCGATCACCCGTTCGGGTCCGGGCGCGAGTCCGGCCACGGTGGCGAGCACCCGCTCCTCCATCTCGCCGTGGTATCTGCGGTGCAGCGCAACGAGATAGCCGCGACGATCCGCGAAGTGCTGGTAGAAGCTGCCTTTGGCCATGCCCGCCGCGGCCACCACGGCGTTCACCGACATCCTGGACAGCCCGCAGGTGTCGGCGACCTCCAGTCCCGCGCGCAACAGCGCCTCGCGTCCCGGTCCGGCCGGCCGCGCCATCGCCCACCTCGACTTCCCGACGGCCGAACCGGCTGGTCGTCTTGACAGTTGGACCCGTCGCGCCCACCTTATGACCGACCGGCCGGTCATGACAGCAACGGGCTTGGTTTTCCCACCTGTTCGAAAGGACGTGGAGCACTTCATGGATCTACGACGCACGTTACGCCACCGGCTCACCACATTGGTGGGTGTACTCGGGATCACCGCCGCCGCGTTGTTCGCGGCCCCGGCAACGGCCCGCGCCGACGACACCGCCCCGGTCGAACTGCCGCGCCTGGTCACCGGCGACCCGGCCAATCACGCGGGAATGTTGCAGACCGAGGTGAACTGGTGGAACCTCGCGCGGATCGCCGAGTACGGCCTCAATGCCGACGGCGCCGACGCGTTCCCGCCGCCGGGCGGCTGGGACGACCTCAGCCGGCCGTGGGCCGGGCAGGGCACGGTTTCGCGGACCACCGGCAAGTTGCTGATGGTGTACCGCAATTCCTTCGACCCGAGCCAGTACGTGCCCTCCGCGTGCTCGGCTAACGTGATCACCGCCGCCAACCGGAGCACCATCGTCACCGCGGGCCACTGCTTCAAGGTGACGGCCAATCTGCGGGGCGCGCTCGGCGACGACGTCGTGGTCAACGCGGTGTTCATCCCCGGCTTCAACGGCGCGAACGTGCCCCGCTTCACGGGCACCGACGACTCCACCGCGCCCCCGCCCGGCACGGATGTCGCCCCGTACGGCGTCTGGGGTGTCACGCGTGCCTGGATCACCCCCACCTGGGACGGTGACAGCACCTTCCGGTCCGGCGGCGACGTGGCCATGGCCACCGTCGAACGCCCCGGCGACCCCACCCCGATCCAGCAGATCACCGGCGGCCAGAACATCGCGTTCGGCGTGGCCGCCAACCCGCTGACGCTGCATCAGTTCGGCTACCCGACCGACAACAACCGCAACTGGTACTGGTCGAAGAACAGCGACGGCAGCACCGCCGCCGACTTCGGCGTCGCCCCCTCACTGCGACGCGGATTCGACGGCCGGACCCTGATGTACGCACGCGGCGACACCATCGCCGACTCGACCGTCGGCCTCGCCCACGACATGGCCTCGGCGATGTCACCCGGCTCCAGCGGCGGCCCGTGGCTGATGAACTTCGACCCTGCCACCGGTACCGGCACCCAGATCGCGGTCACCTCGCGGTTCACCGACCCCACCGGCACCTCCCCCTGGTGGGACGCGGCCTGGGCGATCGTGCACGGCGGCACCCCGAACTGGGCCTACGGGCCGTACCTGATGTCCAACGGCTTCGGTGACCTGACCCAGGCGATGTACAACGTCGCACGGAACGCGACCGTCTGACCCGCACACCGGCGTGCCCCCGGCCACGCGGCCGGGGGCACGCCGGTTTCAGGTACCGGACAGGGCTTCCGTCGGGGCCGGCCGACTGGCCCGGATCGACGGGTACACACCGGCGGCCATGCCGACCACGATCGCGCCGCCGAAACCGGCCCCGACCGAGCCCGGCGAAACGACCGCGGGCCAGTACCGCGACCAGGCGTAGCCGCAGGTCGCGGCCACCCCGAGGGCGGTGCCGGCAAGGCCGCCGAGGGTGGACAGGGCAACAAGTCCCGCAACCGGCGCACCGGCGGCACCGGCCTGGGCCTGGCGATCGGCCGGCGCCTCGCCCGGGCGCACGACGGCGAGGTCACCGCCCGCAGCACCCTCGGCGAGGGCTCGACGTTCACCATCCGGCTGCCGCGATAGCGCGGCGCGGCCGAATCGGCGGACGCGGTAGGCGCGTTCGGGTCGTGCTCGGGTCGGGCGCGGGCGAGCCTCGGGCATCTGCTGTGAGCAGATCCGCTCACGGCAGATCCGGTCGTCGCGGGCCGGCCCGAGGGCTCAGGGTGGAGACATGAGCGATGACCCGAAGAGCCCCATCCTCCTCGAACACACCCGACGCGACCTGTATACCCAGCGCGTGCTGCTCCTCGACGGACCGTTGGACGACGACAACGGCACGCTGCTCACCACGCAGTTGCTGACCCTGGCGGCCGAGGACCCGAAGGCCGACATCGCGCTGTGGATCCATTCGCCCGGCGGCTCGGTGCCGGCGATGCTCGCGATCCGCGACGTCATGCGGGTGATCCCGTGCGACGTGTCCACGCTGGTGCTCGGAATCGCGTACAGCGCGGGCCAGTTCCTGCTCTCGGCGGGCACGCACGGCAAACGCCGGGCGCTCCCGCACTCCCGGGTGCTGATGCACCAGGGCTCCGCGGGCATCGGCGGCACGGCCGTCGACATCGAGTTGCAGGCCAACGACCTTCGGCACACCCGCGACACGGTACTCGGCCTGATCGCGGAGGACACCGGGCAGCCGGTCGAGCGCATCTTCGAGGACTCGCTCCACGACCGCTGGTACACCGCGCGCGAAGCGCTCGACTACGGCTTCATCGACACGATCGTGGCGGACTTCGCCGAGATCGCGCCGCGCGGCCCGCGCCGCCTCACCACCAACGCCGGCTTCCAGGGGACCCTGTCATGAGCACCTACGCCATTCCGAACGTGATCACCCGCGACTCGCGCGGCGAACGCATCATGGACGTGTATTCGCATCTGCTCGCCGAGCGCGTCGTCTACCTCGGCACCGCGATCGACGCGGGCGTGGCCAACGCGCTCGTGGCGCAGCTGTTGTTCCTGGAGGCGGACAACCAGGACCGCGAGATCCAGTTCTACATCAACTGCGAGGGCGGCGACCCCAGCGCGATGCTGGCGATCTACGACACGATGCGGTACGTGCGCTCCGAGATCGCCACCACGTGTGTCGGCCAAGCGGTCGCGGTCGGCGCGGTATTGCTCGCGGCCGGCGCGCCGGGCAAGCGCGCCGCGCTGCCGCACGCGCGGGTGGTGCTGCACCAGCCCGCCGCGCAGGGTCGCGGCACCATCCCGGATCTGATCCTGCAGGCCGACGAAGTGGTGCGGGTGCGGGCGGACATCGAGCAGATCCTGTCCCGGCACACCGGCAACAGCACGGCCACCCTGCGCGCGGACACCGACCACGACCGAGTCTTCACCGCGGAGGGCGCGAAGGAGTACGGCCTGATCGACATGGTGCTGGAGGAGCGGTAACGCACTGACACCGACGTGCTCGGCCCGGCGCGCCCCCGCTCGCTCCTTGACGACGTGCGGTCAGGCCGCCAGGCCGAACGCGGCGCGGCACACCGGGGCGGAACGGCCCGTCGGGCGGGCGCTCGTCAGGATGTCGGCGACGGCGATGGTCAGGTCGCCGAGGGTCACGTCGAGCGCGCCGCCGAGGGCGGCGATCATCTCGCTCGACGGTTCCTTGATTCCACGCTCCACCTCGGAGAGGTATTGCGGCGACAGACCGGCCCGGCCGGCCGTCTCGGCGAGGGTTTCGCCGCGTTCGTGGCGCAACGATCGCAGGTGTTCGCCGAGCACGTGTCGCCACAGCGGCTCGCGGTCCGGAACGGGGGCCGGGCGGCGAGGCGCGGCCGTCGGTGCGGGTGCGGCGGGCGCCGGCGCGACGTGCGCGGGCGCCGGCGCGAGGCGCACCTTGTCGTCGGTGCGGGGCGAAAGCGGTGTAGCGGTCTCGGCCATGGTTCATCGTAGGCCGCGACCCCGCGCCGTTTCCGCGTTGTCCGCCGCGGGCGAAATCGGCGAGCCGCGCGGGGAGTCCGCCGGTTGATCCCCGGCGGGCCGCTCACGGGGGCGCCGGCCGCCGATTTATCTCAACGTTCATTAAGTTGACGTTCACTGAGTTTCATGGTTTTCTCTTAGCGCTAAGACACACCAGGCGCTCAGAGGGAGCCCGTCATGACCACCCTCCAATCCGACCCGACCACCACCACCCCGACGGTTTCACTCAAGCGCCGGCTCGCCGTGATCGCCCTCGCGGTCGGCACGTTCTCCGTGGTGACCGTCGAACAACTCCCGGTCGGCCTGCTGACCTCCGTCGGCAAATCGCTCGGGGTGTCCGAGGGCCTGGCCGGCCTCATGGTCACCATCCCGGGCCTGGTCGCCGCCGCGACCGCGCCGATACTTCCCGTCCTGATCGGCCGACTCGACCGCCGGCTGGTCCTCCTGGCGCTGATCACCCTGATGGTCGTGGCCACCCTCGGCTCGGCGTTCGCCCCGAACTTCGCCGTCCTGCTGGTCACCCGGTTCCTGGTCGGCATCGGCATCGGCGGGTTCTGGGCCCTCGCGGCCGGCCTCGCCGTCCGCCTCGTGCCCGAGGCACACATCCCCCGCGCCGTCGCGATCACCTTCGGCGGCGCCACCGCCGCCAACGTCATCGGCGTGCCCGCCGGAACCCTGATCGGCAACCTCGCCACGTGGCGCGTGGCCTTCCTGTCCGTCGCCGCGCTCGGCCTGCTCGTGATCACCGCGCTGGTCTTCCTGGTCCCGCCGATCCCGGCCGGCGAACCGGTGCGACTGCGCGCCCTGCCCGCCCAGTTCCGCAACCCGGCCGTGCGTACCGGCGTGCTGGCCACCTTCCTCCTGGTCAGCGGCCACTTCGCCGCCTTCACCTTCGTCGGTCCGGTCCTGGAGGACGTCTCCGGTCTGGACAAGGGCATGGTGGGCCCCCTGCTGCTCGGCTTCGGCATCGCCGGCATCGCGGGCAACTTCCTCGCCGGCACAGCCGCGGCCCGCAACCTGCGCGGCACGATCGTGGCGATCAGCGCGGTACTGGCCGGTGTCCTGGCCCTGTTCCCGCTCCTGGGCACCACCCGGGTCAGCGGCGCGGTGATGCTCCTGCTGTGGGGCCTGGCCTTCGGCGCCGTGCCGGTGAGCGTGCAGACCTGGATCCTGCGCTCCTCGGCCGCCGAGGACACCGAGGCCGCGACCGCCCTCAACACCTCGATGTTCAACCTGGCCATCGCCCTCGGCGCACTGCTCGGCGGCATCGTGGTCGACGCCATCTCCCCCACCGGCATCCTGCTCTCCGGCGCCGTCCTGACCGCGCTGACCTCGCTGGCCATGTGGCGCACGAGGCACAGCTGAACGCCGGGGAGGGCGGTTGTGCTCCAACCTCCCGCCCACTCACCGAAACGCCGTGTGGCCCGCCGAAATCCTCGGCGGGCCACACGGCGTTTTCACGCCTCGCGCAGGCGGCGGCCGGATGGATAACACGAGGGTTAATGACGGTTGCGCGATCCGCCGTTGTTCGAAGCCGGCGCACCCGCGAATCTTGAGGTGTCGGAAAGAACGGCACGGCGGACCCCCAGGGAAAGCCACCGCCCCCGATATCCAACACCCCACCATCACAAGGGAGTTCATCATGGCCGCCATCGATCACACCCTCACCGCCGCCTCGACCGCCACGGCCCGCACCCACACGACCGTCGGCCGCTGGCTCACCGCCGGCGCCGTCACCAACACCCTGATGGCCGGCACCTACGTCACCTTCTCCGCGGCCGTGATGCCCTGGCTCGGCACCAAGAGCGACGCCGGCTTCGTGACCACCATGCAGGACATCAACACCGGCATCGAGAACCCGCTGTTCTTCGCGGTCTTCACCGCCGCCATGGCCGCCCCCGCCGTCGCCGCCTGGAAGCTCCGCAGGCTCGGCGGCGGCGCAGCCATGAAGTGGGCCCTCGCCGCCCTCGCCCTCTACACCACCACCGTCCTGACCACCTCCGGCGTCAACGTCCCCCTCAACCAGGCACTCGCCCACGCCGGCAGCGCCGACCCGACCAAGACCCGCACCGACTTCGAAACCACCTGGAACATCTGGAACGGCGTCCGCGCCGTGCTGTCCACCGCCGCCGCCGTCGCCATGGTCAAGGCCGTGCGGCTGTTCCGCCGCTCGGCGTGACGCCCGAACCGCTCCGTGGGGCGCGGGTATGGGGAAGGACCTTGGGGGTTCCGGTGATCGGGTCCCGGGCGATGTCGCAGGGGAGAGCGAAGACGTCGTGGACACGTTCGGCGGTCAGGACCGCATCGGGTGGGCCCTCGGCGACGATGCGGCCGGACTTCATCACGATCAGGTTCGAGGCGAAGCGGGCGGCCTGATCGAGATCGTGCAGGACGGCCGCGATCGTCCGGCCCTCGCGATTCAACTCCGCGCACAGCTCCAGGAGTTCGTACTGATGCGCGATGTCCAGGAAGGTGGTCGGCTCGTCGAGCAGGATCACCGGGGTCTGCTGCGCGAGCACCATCGCGATCCACGCCCGTTGCCGCTGCCCGCCGGACAGGTCGCCCACCGGGGTGTCGGCCAGGTCGGCGAGGCCGGTGCGGTCGAGGGCGAAGGCGATCGCGCGATCGTCGTCCGGGGACCACTGGCGCAGCAGCGTGTGGTGCGGGTGCCGGCCGCGGCGGACCAGGCCGCGCACCGTGATGCCCTCGGGGGCGATCGGGCTCTGCGGCAGCAGCGCCACCCTGCGGGCGAACTCCCTTCCCCGGTATGCGTGTACGTCCCGACCGGCGAGGGTGATCATGCCGCCGACGGGGCGCAGCACCCGGGCGAACGACTTGAGCAGCGTGGACTTCCCGCAGCCGTTGGGGCCCACGATCACGGTGAGGCCGCCGTCGGGAAGGTCGAGGTCGACGCCCTCGACGACGGGGGTGCGACCGTACGACAGGGTCACGTCGCGGGCGCTCAGCCCTACGAGCGTCGGGGCCGGTTCGGCGGTCACAGTCGACCACTCCTCCACTCGCGGGTCAGCAGGAATCCGAGGTAGGCCCCGCCGAAGGCGAGGGTGTAGATGCCGACGGGAAGCGGTTCGACATACGGCAGTTGCTGGGCGGCCAGGTCGGCGACGGTCAGCAGCAACATCCCGACCAGGGTGGAGAGCACCAGGTGCGGACCGGATCCACGGGTCAGCCGGCGGGCGATCTGCGGCGCGGTGAGCGCGATGAACGCGACCGGGCCGGCCACGGTGACGGCGCCCGCGGACAGCACGATGGCCAGGACCACCGCGCAGGTTCGGGCCCGGCCGGGGTTGCCGCCGAGCGAGCGGGCCACCTCGTCGCCCATCTCGCCGAGATCCAGGTGCCGGGACAGGGCCACGGCCGGGACGGCCGCCACGAGCAGGACCAGGCCGATGGTCGTGGCGTCGTCCCAGGAGCGGGCCGCGACGCTGCCGTTGACGTACGCGCTCAGCGCGCTCGCCTTGTCCCGCTCGACGACGTAGACCACGTACTGGGTGATCGCCGTCCCGATCGCGGCCACTGCGATCCCGGCGACGACCAGCCGCCCCGCATCGCGGAAGCCGGTGCCGGTGGCCAGGTGCACGATGCCCATCGCGCCGATCGCCCCGAGCAGCGCGCCCAGCCATACGGGCGCGCCGCCGGGCATGGCCAGCGCGAAGATCGCCGCACCCGCGCCCGCGCCGCTCGCGAGCCCGATCACATCCGGACTGGCCAGCGGATTGCGGGTGGCCGTCTGAAACAGCGCGCCCGACAACCCGAACGCCGCTCCCGCACCCAGGCACACCACGAGCCGCGGCCCGCGCAGCCGGTTCAGGACGAACTTCTCCTTGCCCTCCGCACCGCCGAAGATCGCCGGCAGCAGGTCGCCGGGCGCGATCCCGAGCCGCCCCAGGGTCAACGTGGCGACGGCCGCCGCGACGGTGAGCACGAGTACGACGATCGCCGCGAGCACGGTGACCCCGCGCACGGGCAGCACGACCAGGTTCCCGATCCGCAGCCGGCCGCGCGGCCGACGCACCTCGACCGACACACCCGCAGCGCCTTCGGGTTCGACCTCGACCGTGCTCATGTCGCCGGCCGCATGCGTCGTACCGCGACCAGGAGCGCCGGCGCGCCCACGAAGGCCGTGACCACGCCGACCATCAACTCCTGGGGGCGGAGCAGAACCCGGCCCAGCACGTCGGCGAGGAGCAGCAGGGCCGGTCCGAGCAGGGCCGCAAAGGCGATCCGGCGCCGGAAGTCGGTGCCCACCACGGCCCGCACGATGTGCGGAACCCCCAGGCCGACGAAGGCGATCGGGCCCACGGCGGCGGTCGCCGCGGCGCTCGCGACGGTGGCCGCGGCCAGGCCGCCCGCGCGCAGTACGGCCGGGTTGGTGCCAAGCGCGGTGGCCGATTCGTCGCCCAGGGCGAGGGCGTTCAGCCCGGGGCCGAGCAGCAGCGCGGCGACCAGCCCGAGCCCGGCGAGCGGCAGCACCGACCAGAACACGTCCCATCCACGCCCGCCCAGCGCGCCCACGACCCAGTAGCGGTAGCTGTCGAAGACCTTGGGCCTGCTGAGCGCGACCGCCTGGATGTACGCGCCGAGCACCGCGGACAACACGGCGCCGGCCAGCACGAGGCGCACGGTGCCGCCGCCCGCGCCACCCCCGCCCAGGATGTGTACGAGCCCGCCGGCGAGCAGCGCGCCGGGCAGCGCCCACCACAGGGCCGCCCAGCCGCCGGTGGCGCCGGCGAAGGCGGTGCCGGTCACGATGCCGGCCGCCGCACCCGCGTTGATGCCCAGAAGTCCCGGGTCGGCGAGGGGATTTCGGGTGACGCCCTGCATCAGGGTGCCGGCGACGGCCAGACTCGCGCCGGCGAGTACGCCGAGCGCGGTCCGGGGGTAGCGGCTCTCGACGACGGTGGTCAGGTACGGGTCGCCGTTGCCGGTGAGCACGTCGACCACGTCCCCGAAGGACGTCGTCCTGCTGCCGAACATCACGCTCGCGAAGAGCGCGACGAACAGCAGGACGAGGCTCCCGACCAGGAGGGCGGTGGTCCGCAACACCCCGCCGCCGGCGACTTGGTTGTCGGCTTTCATGCGCGTCGGTTCGGTCGGGGCTACTTGCCGGCCTTGGCGACCGCCGCGTCGATCTGCGGGAGGTAGCGCTGGATGCTCCACGGCACGGTCAGCGGGTTGATCATCGACGACGCGGTGACGAACGGGTTGTCGTTGCTCGCCACGACGGCGCCGCGCTTGACCGCGGGTATCGACGCGTAGAGCGGCTGGGCCTCGATCTCACGGCGCGTCTTGTCGTCGGTGTAAAAGGTGAAGACGACGTCACTGGCCGCGAGTTTGTCGGCGTTCTCCAGTCCGATGACCGCCGAGTCGGTACCGTCGGTCTCCGGGAAGGTGTTCACGACCGGGTCGACCTTGAGGCCGAGCGAGGAGACCACGGAGACCCGCTGCTCCTCGGGCTTGAAGACACCGAGCGTGCCGGGGCCGGTCGTGTAGATGTAGGAGAAGGTGACGTTCTTGTAGTTCGGCCGGCTCGCGGACGCGTCCGCCAACTGCTGCTTGATCCCGGCGGTCAACTCCTTGGCCCTGTCCGGCTGTCCGAGCGCCTTGCCGACGATGTCGATCTGCTGGTCCCAGTCGGTGCTCCAGGCCTTGTCCGGGTAGGCGACCGTGGGCGCGATGTCCTTCAGCAGGTCGTACTGCTTCTGCGTGATGCCGGACCAGGGCGCGAGGATGACGTCCGGGTCGAGCGCGGCGACGGCCTCGATGTCGAGTTCCTCGCCGCCCTTGAACTGCTTCGGCAGCTTGCCGCCGGACTTGGTGACCGCCTCGTGGATCCACGGCAGGTAGCCGGACCCGTCGCTGCCCCACGCGTAGCTCTCGATGCCGACGGGGACCCGCCCCAGCGCGATCGAGGTCTCCGCCGAGCCCTGCCCCAACGTCACGACCCGCTCGGGCTTCTTGGTGATCGTGGCGGTACCCAGGGCACTTTTGATGCTGACCGGGAAGGCGCCGGGAACGTCGGCGGCGGACGCACCCGCGGACCCGGCGGGACGATCGGCCCCGGCGGATTTGTCGTCCTTGTCGTCCTTCGATCCACAGCCACCCAGCACGAGCGCCATGACAACCGCCGCGACGGGCGCCACGAATCGGCGGTGAACCCTGCCCTCGAACCGGAGAGACATCGATGACCTCTTTCTGCGTACAGCCCGAAAATGTCGCGGCTTGTTAGGACAGCCTAAGCTAACCTCCCGATCGTCCTCCATGCACCCCGGGCACCGATGATCCGTAGGCTGGGCGCCGTGAAGACTCCGCTGCTGCACGAACGTTTTCCCGCGCATCAACCCGATGCGCCGTTCTTCCTTCACCTCCCGCTCGGCGAGCGCCCGACTCCGGTCGGCCGGCTCACCGGGCTCGCGGACGGCACGGCCGAGGTGTGGATCAAGGACGAGAGCGGCTTCGGCGATCTTTGGGGCGGCAACAAGGTCCGCAAGCTGGAGTGGGTGATCGCCGAGGCGCTGGGGCGGCGGTCGCCGACCATCCTCACCTTCGGGGCGCTCGGCACCAACCACGGGTTGGCGACGGCGCGGTTCGCCCGCGCACATGGGCTCGACGTCGCGCTCGCCCTGGTGGACCAGCCGCTCGACGAGCACGTGCGCCTACAGACGGAGCGGCTCGAAGCCTCCGGAGCGACGATCCACCGCACCCGCACCAAGCGCCGCACCAGGCTGCTCGCGCCGTGGCTGACCCTGCGTCACGGACGGTTCGTCGGCCGCCGGTTCAGGCCCGCGTACGTCCTGCCGACCGGCGGCTCGTCACCGATCGGGATGCTCGGGTACGTCGAGTGCGGCCTGGAGATCGGCGCACAGGTCGACGCGGGCGAACTCCCCGAACCGTCGCACGTCGTGCTCCCGGTCGGCAGCGGAGGTACGGCCGCGGGCATCGCCCTCGGACTGCGCCTGGCCGGCCTGCGCACCCGCGTGACGGGGGTCGTGGTGAACGACCAACTGCCCCTGGATGCCGAGCAGATCACCAAGATGGCGAACAAGACCGCTCGACTGCTGCGCAGACGGACCGGCGACTTCAGGGTCGAGGGCCTGCGTCCCGAGGACGTGACGATGACCCGCGAATGGTTGGGCGCCGGCTACGGGCATCCGACACCGGAGGGCGAGCGAATCATCCGCGACAGCCAGAGCATCGGCGGCCCGGAACTCGAACCGGTCTACACCGCCAAGGCGTTGGCGGCACTGCGCGACCTGAACGCACGCGGCGGACTCGGCGACGGGACGGTGCTGTACCTGCACACGTACGGGCCGCGCTGACCCTCCGGCGGCGGCGGATCGCTCGGGCCGGCCCGGCCGGTGTCAGCCCGTGACGGACGGTGTCGGTGTGCGCGCGGTCGATGCCGCCGCGTGGCAGGCGTCGGCCCCGTCGGCTCGGGCGAGGATCCGGCCGGCATCGATGCGGATCGCCGTCTCGGTCGCGTCGCTGACCGCGGACACTCCGGCCGCCGCCGCGACCGCGCCCGATTCGTCGCACACCACCCGCAGTCGCGGCCAGGCCGCGCGCGGGAACGCCCGCCGCAGGCAGTCGCACAACTCGGCGAGGATCAACCGGGCCAGCGGGGTCAACTCCCGCGGATCCCCGGTGACCATGACCACGGTCACCGCCGCGCCGGGCGGCGTGGAGCGTACCGCCTGCTCGGCCGCGGCCAGTCGATGCAGGCCCAGGACCGCCACCAGACCGTCGTCGAGCAGATCGGCGGGCTCGGCCCGAACCAGGTCGAACGCCGGCGGCGGCGCCCAACGTTCGTCCACCCGATGCGCGGGCGCGACCACGGCCGGCGGCGACCACCAGTCGCCGAGCCGCAGGCCGGCCAATCGCTCGCAGACCGTGACGATGTCGAAAGGCTCCACGAACCCCGGTGCCACGGCGGCCATGTGACTCGCCCCATGCAGCGCGGTAAGCACCGTCTCCGCCAATCGCACGCGCCGGGCCGGCGGCACCCCGGGCTCCGTCTCGGGCGGCTCCAGGCGCTCCAGCGCGAGCGCCACCAACAGCGCGTCCAGGTTCATCAGTTGGTGATACGGCAGGCGCATACGCTCATCGGCCAACACCTCGGGGATCAGATCCGAGCCGAGCCGGGCGAGGTCGTGCGGATCGGTGTCGGCGTGCGGCAGCCGCGCCACCCAGGCGCGGGCCAGCGCGCCCAACGCCTCGCGCATGGTCGTGCCCGGCGGCGCCGACACGAACTCGCCCGGACATTCCGCGAGTTCGGCCAGGACCGCCAGGTAGAGCGCACGTTTGCCGGGGAAGTTGGAGTAGACGGCTCCTCGGGTGAGTGCGGCGCGTTCGGCGATGGCGTCGATCCGGGCGGCGCGGAAGCCGAATTCAGCGAATTCGGCGCGAGCGGCGACCAATACCCGTCCCCGCGTGCGCTGTTGGGTCTCCGCTCTGCTCAGCCGGGCCATCGCTCTCCCTGTCCGGACGCCCCCGCCCAAGCGCACCGCCGTTCCCCGACGGTCAAAGTACCGTACTATCCGGATGGTGAGACCATCTGTTGCGACCACTTGACGTGCGCCGGCCGGTTCCGAACGCCGGCACGGCGCACATTCGGCCGCGCGCCGGAGGGGACGGGTCCGAGGTCATGGCACGCATCGGCGACGGTGAATCCTTGATGAAGTGCTCATTCTGCGCAAAGACCCGAAAGCAGGTGCGAAAACTCGTCGCCGGACCCGCCGGCCTGTACATCTGCGACGAATGTGTGGGCCTGTGCAACGAGTTGATCGACGAGGAGCCGATCCCGGACCACGACGCGCCCCGGAGCGGCGACCTGCCGGTCCCGGCCGAGATCCACCACTTCCTCGGCCGCTACGTGATCGGACAGGATGCCGCCAAGCGCACCTTGGCGGTCGCCGTCTACAACCACTACAAGCGGATCCGGGCCGGCGACCACCGGGCGGGCGCGGTCGAGGTGGCCAAGTCCAACGTCCTCCTGCTCGGGCCCACCGGTTGCGGCAAGACCTACCTCGCGCAGACCCTGGCGAAGTTACTGGACGTGCCGTTCGCCATCGCCGACGCGACCACCCTCACCGAGGCCGGCTACGTCGGCGAGGATGTCGAGAACATCCTGCTCAAACTGCTGCGCGCGGCCGACTACGACGTCCCGCGCGCCGAGACCGGCATCGTCTACATCGACGAGATCGACAAGATCGCCCGCAAAGGCGAGAACGCCTCGATCACCCGCGACGTCTCCGGCGAGGGTGTCCAGCAGGCGCTGCTGAAGATCCTGGAGGGCACCGTCGCCGCGGTGCCGCCCCAGGGCGGACGCAAGCACCCCAACCAGGAGTTCATCCACATCGACACGACGAACGTGCTGTTCGTCGTGGCGGGCGCGTTCGCCGGACTGGAGCGCATCATCGACGAACGGGTCGGCAAACGCGGCATGGGCTTCGCCGCCGAGCCGCCCGCCGGACCCACCCGGTCCGCCGTCCCGGAGGGCGACGTGTTCGCCGGCGTCATGCCGGCCGACCTGATGGCGTTCGGCCTCATCCCCGAGTTCGTCGGCCGACTGCCGATCGTCGCGCGGGTGACCGGCCTGGACCGGACCGCGTTGTTGCGCACACTCACCGAGCCGAGCAACGCGCTGGTGAAGCAGTATCGGAAGTTGTTCCTGATGGACGACGTCGAACTGGAGTTCAGCCGCTCGGCGTTGGAGGCCATCGTGGACCGGACCCTCCTGCGCGGCACCGGCGCCCGGGGACTGCGGGCGATCATGGAACTCGTCCTGCGTCCGATCATGTACGACATCCCCGGCCGCACGGACGTGGCCAAGGTCGTGATCAACGAGCGCACGGTGACCGACGGCGTCGAGCCGATCGTGGTCCTGCGGCAATCCCCGCACGAGAAGTCCGCGTAGCGGCGGTTCGTCGCCCACCACGAAAACCCGGTAGCGCCGCCCGCCGCGCCCGGCTGTTCAGCCGTGTGTGTGCGGGCGCTCGTGTTCCGCCCGCCAGGTGTCCGTGGCCACGCCGGACATCACGATCATCACGATGTCCTCGGCCAGCGTGTCGGTGATCGGCAGGTGGCCGAACAGCGCCCGGTAGTAGGTGGTGGAGGCCAGCAGGTCCAGGAGCAGGTCCAGGTCCGTGTCCGGCCGGATGTCGCCGCGCGCGATCCCCCGCCGCAGCGCCGCAGCCGTGGCGGCGCGGCGCGGATCGAACAGTTGGGCGAAGAACGTCTGGGCCAGCGCCGGATCGGCGGCCAGGTCCGCGACGAGGGCCGGCCACACCCGCCGAGTGCCCGGTCCGGCGAAGGCCGTGGTGAGGGTGGCGATCCCGACGATCAGATCGCAGTGCGTACATCCCGTGTCGGGCGTGGGGGCCTCGCCCATCGCGGTCACCAGGGCGTCGATCACCAGGTGCCGGCGGGACGGCCAGCGGCGGCGGATCGCCGGTTTGGTGGTGCCGGCCCGCACGGCGACGCCTTCGAGGGTGAAGTCGGCGTAGCCGCCCTCCTCGAGCAATCGCATGGTGGCCGCGAGGACCGCCTCGTCGATGCGGTGGTCGCGGGGGCGACCGCGACCGGTCGTGATCGGTCGGACATCGGAGGTGGCCATGGTCACGAGTATAGATCGGGGCTAATATCGTTCTGTTCCGGAACGGAACGTAAGTGGAATCGACCCGGGAGCCGACCTTGGCAGCCGAACGGCAACGCGAACTCGAACCGCACCCCCACACGGAGCCGCACCCGGCGGACCTCGGCGCGGAGCGCACGCCCGGCCCCCCGGAGGAGGCCGCCCCGCCCCCGAAGCCCCCGGGCCGCGCCGGGGTCTGGGACCGCGAGCATCGCGCGTTGTCCCTGGGCCTGTTGATCTCGGTGGGTCTGGTCGCCTTCGAGGCGATGGGCGTCGTCGCGATCATGCCCCGCATCGCCCGCGCCCTCGACGGTTTGGAGTCGTACGGCTGGGGCCTGTCCGCATTGATGCTGGCCGGCGTGCTCGGCGCGGTGGTCGCGGGCGGGGCGGGCGACCGGCTCGGCCCCCGGCGCCCCCTCGCGGTGGCCCTCACGCTCCTGGCCGCCGGCTGCGTACTGGCCGGGGCCGCGCCCACCTGGTGGGTCTTCGTCGCCGGCCGATTCGTCCAGGGCCTGGGGGTCGGCGCCGTGATGGGTCTGGCATACCTGGTGATCGGTCTGGCCTACGGGGACCACCTACAGGCCCGCATGGTGGCGCTGATCTCCTCCGCCTGGACGCTGCCCGCGCTGGTCGGCCCGGTCGTGGCCGGCGCGCTGGCCGATCGGCTCTCGTGGCGGGCGTTGTTCCTGCTCCTGCCGATTCCCGTCGTACTCGCGGCGCTGCTCACCCTGCCGGCGCTGCACGGGTTGGGCGGCGGATCCGAGGACGAACCGGCGGGTACGACCGGCGACGCGGCGCGGGGGCGCGGATTGCGGCGGCTGCCCGATCTCGCCCTGAGCCTGGTGCTCGCGGCCGGGACCGGGGTGATGATCGCGGCGTTCGAGTTCGCGGCGTTGGTCCCGGTGATCGTGCTCGCGGTACTGGGCGCCGTCGTCGCCGTACTCGCCTATCGCGCCCTCACCCCGCCGGGGACCATCCGTGCCGGACGCGGGCTGCCGGCGGGCGTCGCCATGCGCTGGTTGCTGGCGGGGGCCTACTTCGGCGCCGACACCTTCCTGCCGCTCGGGCTGACCGAGTTGCGCGGCCTTGGCACCATCGAGGCGGGCCTGGGACTGTCGGCGGGCGCGCTGACCTGGGTCGCCGGATCGACCCTCCAGGCCCGCTGGGACGACCGGCACGGTGCCCGGCTGCGCCCGACCCACGCCGTGTTGGGCAGCATCGTGTTGTGCGCGGGCATCGTGCTGTTGGCGTGCGCCGTTTTGGTGGAGACGATCCCGCCGCTGGTGGCCGTACTGGGCTGGGCGATCGGCGGGTTCGGCATGGGCGTGGCGTACAACGCGTCGTCCGCCGCCGTGCTCGCCCAGGCCCCGGCGGACCAACAGGGCCGCATCGGCGCGGCGTTGCAGTTGTCCCAGACGTTCGCCGTCGCCGTGCTCAGCGGCCTCGGCGGCGGCGCGGTGGCCCTCGCCCACGCGCACGGCGCGGGCCTGGGTACCGCCCTCGGCGTCACGTTCGGCCTCACCGCCCTGCTCGCGCTGCTCGCCGTCCCGACGGCGCTGCGGATCCGGACGACGGCGGACCGCGCGGCGCGTTGAGCGTCCGGATCGCGGAGGGGCGGCGGTCCGGCGCCGAGCGTGCCCGCTCACGCTCGGCGCCGGACCGGGCCCTGGAAGGGGTGGCGGTCAGCGCGCCGGCAGGTCGAAGTTCCAGCCCTTGGCCTTGAATTCGGGGATCAGCCGGTCCACCGCGTCGACCGTCTGCTGCCGGTCGCCGCCCGCGTCGTGGAGGGTGACCACCCCGGTCGGGGTGATGCCGTCCCGCAGTCGTTGGAGGAGCACGTCGGTGCCGGGCAGTTCCCAGTCGCCGGGCATCAGCGTCCAACTCAGCGGACGCAGGCCGAGGTTCGCGGCGACGGCCGGCGACTGACCCCAGTTGCCGTACGGCGCACGGAAGTAGGGGATCTCCACACCGGGCACGGCGGCGCGGATCTGCGCGTCGGTCTGCTTGATGTCCGCCTCGATCTCGGCCGGGGAGACCGAGGTGAGGTCGCGGTGGCGGTAGGTGTGGTTGCACAGGGTGTGGCCGTCGGCGACGATCGCGCGCACCTGCGCCTGCTGCCACTCGACCTGCTCGCCGACCAGGCAGAACACCGCCTTGACCTGGTGCTTCCGCAACACCTGGAGCAGTTGCGGGGTGTACTGCGGGCTGGGCCCGTCGTCGAAGGTGAGCGCCACCTGGTTGCCGGGGTGGGCGGTCGTGGTGACCAGGGCCGGGCTCACCGGCCCGGCGGCGGGGGCCGCCGTGGCAGCCGGGGAGCCGATCCAGGCAGTGGCCACGCACACGAGTAACGCGGTGAGGGTCGCCAGGCGGCGACGGCGTACTCCGGGGTGACCGGCGTGAAGGCTACGCATCGCGGGGTCGTTCCTTTCGGTGGGGCGTGGATCGTCGTGCAGTGACGTTTTTTCCGGCCGGGATATCGCCGCGGCCGAATAGCAGAACCGCACGGGAGCGGAATCAACGGAATGAACCGTCCGTGAACGGAATCCATCCGAAACACACACAGGGCGAAGCCTTTCGGTTCCGACACAGGCGGCCTGAATCCAGCGTAGCTGTATGTGTTCAATCTCTGACTGTGTGGTATTCCACCTGCTCACAGACTTGACCGAGGAATCACACATCGCTCATAATCGTGCACGATCGAACATCGGCAGACTATACTGATCATTAAGAGAAACGTTTCCTCACCATTTCTCCAGGAAATCAAAAAGCGAAATACCCCCGAAAAGACGAAACGGCGCCCCCTCCGAAGAGAGGGCGCCGAATACCGTGAAGACCGATCAGATCCCGAACGGCCCGGCGTAGTGGACGGTCCCGCCGGGCAGCGGGTCGTCGGCGTCCAACGTCAGCGCCATCAGGGCATCGTCCGGGACCTCGATGGTCAGGCCGATGCCGTGCGCCGACGCCCGGATGAAGCCGAACCTCGGGTAGTAGTCCGGGTGCCCCAGCACGACCACGTGCCGCTCACCCAGCTCCTTCGCCGCCGCGAGCGCCGCGCGCACGACCGCCGAGCCGGCACCTGTCTTCTGGTACTCGGGCGACACGGCCACCGGCGCCAGGCACAGCGCCGGTCGGTCGTCGATGTGGCAGCGGGTGAGCAGCGCATGCGCCACCGGCCGGTCGTCGCCGTCGACGGCGACCACGGACAGGCCCGGGATCCAGGCCGGGTCACTCCGCAGCGCGTCGACGAGATCGGCTTCGGCGGGTGACCCGAACGCGGCCCGCACGACGGCACGGACGGCATCGATGTCGGCGTCGGTCTCGACGCGCGTGATCCAGGTGATGCTCATGACGGACAGCGAATCACACGCGCCGAGCCGAACACCTTCGGGACGGGCGGCCGTCCCCCACCGTCGCGGCCGCCCGTCGTCTCAGCCCCTGCTGGTGATGCGGTTGCTCAGTCCGTTGTCGTTGATCTGCGGCACGCTGCCGTCCGGCTTCGTGCCGTACATCACCAGGTGGTTCGTGCCGGAGACGGTGATCTTGTCGAACCAGGCCACCTCGATGCTGTCACCGTCGCCACCCGTCACCGTCAGGCTCTTGCAGAAGCCGGTGAGCGTGAGCGCGATCGTGGAGCCCTCGATCCGCACATCACGACCCGTGCAATCGGTGGTCGGCTTCTCGCCGCTGCCGGTGAACACGATCGTGTCGTTCCCCTTCGGCGTGACCGGCGCGGCCGGCGTCGAGTGGTCGGGCTTGCCGGTGTTCGGCGCCACGGGCGTGGTCGACGTGGTCGAGGTGCTCGGCCGCTCGCTCGCCGAGGTCGGCGCCGGCGACCCGGTGCCCTGCGCGGTGGTGGCCGGCGCGGCCTTGTCCTTCTTTTCCACACCCGCCTCGCAGGCGGTGGCACCGACGACGACGCCGGCGGTCAGCACGATCGCGGGCAGCACGGTACGAATACGCATCTCGGTTCTCTCCCCCATGTGGAAAGGCCGGTTCCGAAGGGCCGGTTCGGCCTGTCCTCATTACGGTAGAGAACGTCCGTCGCAGCGGCGTGGCAACCGTCTACCGGATCTGCGACACGGGTACCCGGTTCCGATACACCCTCACGACGTGGGCAGCCGAAGGCGCACCACGGTGCCCGACTCGGGCAGGCTGCGCAGTTCGGTACGACCACCGTGGCGCAGCACGACGGCCTGCACCAGGGCCAGCCCCAGGCCACTGCCCGGGGTGCCGCGTGCGTCGCTGCCCCGAACCAACTCCTCCCATATGCTCGGGAGTTCGTCGGCGCGGATGCCGCGTCCGGTGTCCGCGACCTCGACCACCACGTAGCCGTCCTCCTCGAACGCGCGCAGTTCGATCGCGCAGCCCGGGTCGCTGTACTTGACCGCGTTGCCGACCAGGTTCTCCAACGCCAGTTCGAGCAGGTCGGGGTCGCCGGCCAGGGTGGGCAGCGGCCACGGCACGCGCGGTACCGAGACGGTGATGCGCCGATCGGCGCCGCCGGGCAGGTCGCGTCCGGTCTCGCCGGCGGCGTCGAGGAGTACGGCCACGTCCACCGCCACCCGCTCAAGGGGGCGGGATTCGATGTCGGCGAGCTTGCGCAGGTCGCCGGTGATCCGGGCGAGCCGGGCGACCTGCTCCCCCACGCCGGCGAGCGGACCGTCGGGGCCGGTGTCCTTGTCGGCGGCGAGGTTCGCCAGGCCCAGGCGCATCGCGGTGAGCGGGTTCTTCAGCTCGTGGTCCAACCGGCGCAGGAAGCGGTGGTGTTCGGCCGCCGCGGCGGCGCGGGCGCGCTCCGCGGCCTCGGCGACCCGCCGGCGGGCCCCGATCACCAGCACCGCGGCGCCGGCGGCGAGCACACCGAGCACGACCACGCCCAGGACGGGGGCGAAGCGTACGTAGACGCGCAGGTCGCCGGCGAAGACGGCGGCGGCCGTCACGGCTGCCAGGTAGGCGACCGCCGCCGCGCCGAGCAGGACGATGCGTCGGCGGCGGTTCACTCGGCCGCCTCGACGCGCGCCACGAAGCGGTATCCCTCGCCGGTGACCGTCTCGATCCAGCGCGGCGCCGCGGTGTCGTCGCCGAGCACCCGTCGCAGTTCCGCCACCCGGTTGTCCACCGCCCGCGTCGTGCTGGCCGATTCCCAGCCCCACAGCACCTCCATCAGCCGTTCGCGGGAGAGCAGTTCGTCGGGGTGGGTGACCAGGTAGTCCAGTAGCGCGCCGGCCTTGGGGGTGAGCGTCAGTTCCCGCTCGCCCAGCCAGGCCCGGCGCGCGGTCCGGTCCACCCGCAACGCGCCGGCCCGGAGTGTGCGCGCGCCGGCGAGGGGTGGCAGTCCGCGACCGGAGCGGCGCAACAACGCCCGCATGCGGGCCACCAGTTCGTACGGGTCGAACGGTTTGTTGAGGTAGTCGTCGGCCCCTTCCTCCAGGGCCATGGCACGCTCGGTGGACTCGCCGACCTGGGTCAGCAGGATGACCGGGATCCACGCGCCGGAGCGCCGGATGCGGCGCAGCACCTCGCGCCCGTCCAGGAGCGGCATCAGCACGTCCAGGACGATCAGATCCGGGGCCGGCGCGCTGCCGGCGGCGGTGAGCGCCGCCGCGCCGTCGTGCACGATCCGGACGTCGAATCCGGAGCGTTCCAACAGCGGCCCCAATTGTGCGGTGATGGCGACATCGTCGTCGGCCAGCAGCACCGCGGGCCGCTTCGTCTCGTCCACCGTCACCGCGCCCACCCCCGTATCCGGGACGAGAATAGGCGACGCGGCGGTGCGGCCGACGGCGTTCCGGCGTGCCACATGCTCCGGGTCGACGGCCGCCGAGGCTCAGGAGCGGCGCAGCATGGTGAAGGCGAGGCCGACGAGCATTCCGCCGACGATGCAGACGGCGATCCCGACGCGGGTGTCGATCAGGAAGCCGACCACGATGGCGACGGCGTAGATCATCGGGACGGCGGCACGGACGTTGCGGGTCATGGTAATCCCTCAGTGGCGCGCGGGCTCGACGGCCTCGGCGGGGGTGGCGACGGCGGTGGTCGTGCAGTCGTGGATCGGGCGTCCGCTGCCGTGCCAGACCGACAGGGCGTAGGGGCTGAACGGGTAGTGGGTGCGAAACTCCGGGACGGTGACGGTGCCGCGGACCACGGCCGCGCCGAGGTCGCCGGCGCTCTCCTCGCCGGCCGCCTCGGGCACGTCGCCGTACTCGCGCAGGATCGCCCACAGCGCGGCGGGCACCGCGAACTCGTGGGTCTCGGCCACCTGGTGGATGCCGGCCCGGAAGACCGAGGCGGCGGCGAGGTCGAGGTCGATCACGGCGTCCAGGTCGGCCCGGTCGGGCAGCGCGGCGGCGCCCAGGTGTTCGTACAGCACGTCGACGGCGGCGTGTGCGTGTCGGCGGGCACGCTCGGGGGTGCGCACCATCCGGTGCAGGATCACCTGGTAGTGCACCTCCTCGTGGATCGGCTCGGTGCCCAGTTCGGCGTACAGCGCCTCGCGCGGGAAACGGTCCGGTTCGCGCCACGAGCGGGTGTAGTCGGCGTACCAGAAGGCGGCGATCGGGTCCGGGCCGCCGGCGCGCAGGTGTTCGCCGAGCGTGGCGACCAGGTCGACGGTGCGGGCCCCGGCGGCCCGGGCCAGCACGCGCAGCGTGCAGCGGAGCAGGCACTTGTGGAACAGCGTGAGCGGGATGCGCAGTTCCATGCCGCGCAGCCAGTCGGCGAAGTCCATCCGGGAGTGGCCGGTGACCACGTCGGCGATCAGATCCGTATTGCCGGGATCGCACGGCATGCGGCGGGTGGTCAGCGCGTGCTCGTCGCGGAAGCGGGCGTGGGTGTAGTCGGTGTTGTTCAGCAGCAGGAGCGGATACACCACGGGTGACCCGCCGGAGGCGACCGCCTCCTCGACGCCGTCCAGGTGAGTGGCCAACGATTCGCCGGGCATGCCCCAGATCAGATCGGTGTAGGTGGGGATCCCGCGATCGCGGAACTGCCGTTGCATGCGCCGGTAGTTGTCCACCCGGATGTTGGTCCGGTTGGCGAGTTGCAGCACCTCGGCGTCGAAGGACTGGGCCGACAGCGTGATCGCGCCGGTCAGGCCGGCGCGGTGCAGGATCGTGGCGATCTCGACCACGCGGCCGTTGGTGTTCTTGGCCCAGTTGGTCATCACGAGCAGGCGTTTGCGCCGGCTCGCGCACAACTCGACCAGGAGGCGGGCGATTTCGGTGTCGCGCGGCAGGATGCCGAAGTTGGCGTCGGCGATGAACAGTTGGGTGCCGTTACCGGCGTGGGTGACGATCCGTTCCAGTTCGGCCCGGATGCGGTCCAGGGAGTATTGGCGCACCTTGGAGTTGGTGGCGCCGCCCCAGTAGCAGAACGCGCAGGAGTACGGGCAGCCGCGGTTGGTCTCGTAGACGATCATCCGCGAGGCGGCCAGGTCCTGGTCCGACCACACCTCGGGGTCGAGCAGCGGCGACGGAAGCGCGTCCAGGTCGCTCACGCGCGGTGCGTCGGCGGTGTCGATCGGCGTGCCGTCGGGGCCGCGCAGGCTGATCCCGGGCACCTGGGCCAGCGCGGCCCGCAGCGCGGGGTTGGTGAGCGGGGCGTCGGGGTGTGCGACGAAGTGCCGCAGCAGGTCCCGGAAGCGCAACTCACCCTCGCCGTGCACCAGTACGTCCACCCACGGCGCCTCGGCGAACAGCGCGCACTGCTGGTGGGTGACGTCGTTGCCGCCGACCACGACCCGGCAGCGCGGCCAGCGTTGCTTGACCCGGCGGGCCAGTTCCAGGGTGCGGGCCCGGTTCCAGAAGTAGACGGTGAAGGCGATCACGAGCGGGTCGTCGAGCCGGTCCAGGACCGCGTGCGCGACGCGGTCCCGATCGCCGGCGCCGCGCTGGAGGTGTACGTGCTTGTGGAAGGTCACCGCGGCGGCCAGTTCCGGGTCGGCCCGGGCCGCCGCGTGCAGTTGGCCGAGCACGGCGCTGTAGCGCACGCCGGGCATCACGGTCAGTTCGACCAGGTGGACCTCACGGCGGCGGGCCGGTGCGACGGGCGACGACATCCGGGGTCCTCTCTGCGGCCTGGTGGACGGGATGCTCTGCGGCGTGCGGGACGGGGGTTCGGGGTCTCCGGGCCGGGCCGGACCAGGTCTCAGCCGGCCGCGACCGACAGGGCGTAGTCGCCGTAGGCGATCAGCTGCACGCCGGTGCCCGGCGCCGAGGCGGGTGGGATGTGGCTGAGCGAGACGATCAGGCGGGTGATCACGTACTGCGCCGCCCGGGCCCCCTCGGGGCTGCCGGCCAGCGCCGCCTCCCGGCTGCCCGCGTCCAGCGGTACACCGTCCTTGCCGCCCGAGGAGGTCATGGTGTCCCGGACCTGGACGGCGGTGAAGGCCAGCACACCGCCGTCGCGGGTGCGCAGCAGATACGTCGGGTATTGCGGTGCGTCGGGCGCGATGGCGCGCTCCAGGATGCCGCCCTTGGCGCGCAGCGCCTGGACGCCGGCGGTCCATCCGCCGGTGAGCTGCCCGGTGAGCGTCTTGGTCGGCGACAGCGGCACCTTGGGGTCGCGTTTGCCCTGGGCGTAGTCCTGGTAGGCGCGGCCGAGGGCGGCGGGGTCGGCGAGCAGTCCGGCGCCGTCGGTGACGGCGGGGGCGCCGCCGGCGGCGTCCTGGTCCAGGTCCGGGATCTCCGAACGGTCGGTGACGAACGGGTAGTAGGCGACCTTCCACGGCGCGCCGTCGCGCTCCTGGACGAACAGCAGGTATTTGGGCGACGGGGAGACCGTGTCGGATTGCAGCAGTTGGGTGATCGCCACGAAGAACTTCGGGTATCCGCTCTGGCGCGGGAAGACGAAGCGCGGATGCACGTATCCCGTCGTCGGCACCGCGACCGCCTGGGTCTTGGCCACCTGCAGGCCCGCCTTGCTGCCGGTGGAGGCGGGGGGCATCTCGATCGCGTCGACCCCGGCCGGGTCCAGGGCGGTGTTGATCCGCGTGTTGGCCGCGGAGTACTCCTGGAGCAGGCGAGTGGCCTGTTCCACGCCCACCGGGGGCGCGGCGGCCTGGGGCGCGGCGGGCTTGGGGTCGGCGGTGCCCTTCCCGCATCCGGCCAGTGCGGCGCCGGCCACGAGCAGGGCGCAGGCGAGCGTGGCCACCCGGCGGCGAACGGCCGAGGTCGCCCGGCGGCGGGTGCCGACGGGCGGGTGGGTCACGCGTGCCCCGTAGGGGTGCGGTGTGCGCGCGGCCGGCGCGGTCGGTCCGGGCATGGGTCTCCACCTCGGGTCAGTGGCCGGTCGAATTCCGGGGCGGGTTCCGGAACTGCGGGACGCCACGGGCCGGCCCGTGGGGCGGCTCCGGTGTCGCGGGAGGACGGGGTCTCCCGCGCACCGGAGCCGCCGGGCCGGGCCGATCAGGTGCTGGTGCAGCACGGTGAGCAGGAGCAGCTGTACGCGTCGCCGCCCGCCACCGAGTCGAGATCGGCTTCGGACAGCTCGCGCGTCTCCAGCAACGGCGAGTCCAGGACCCACAGTTCGTACCGACCGGTCTTCGTGCCCTCGGCCCACGCGTGCACCTGCGCCTCGAGGTCGGGTTCCCCTCCGGCCTCACGCGTGATGCGCACCGTGGCGCCTGCGGGCAGTTCGAAGCCCATCTCCGCGAGGGCGGCTCGCGGGTCCGATTCCAACCGGGCCGCGTACTCGTCGTCCGACCACGCCGCGGTCAACACCTTGGCGTAGAAACTGACGAACGCGGCCCTTTCCCTGGGCTCCATGAGCCGTCCTCTCGCTACGCGGTGCCGCGGCGCGCCGTCAGGTGCAGCAGCAGCACGGGGAACAGCAGCAGCAGTACGTGGTGTCGTCGCGCGTTTCGATGGTGCCGCCGGCGACCGATTCGAGGTCGGCCTCGGACAGTTCGCGCAGTTCGATCTGCGGCGAGTTGGGCACGCGCAGCTCGTACGTGCCGGAGACGGTGCCGGCCTCCCACAGGGTGACCTGGCCGTCGAGGTCGGGCTCGCCCTCGACGTTGCGGATGATGCGCACCGAGGCGCCGGCGGGCAGTTCGAGGCCGTGTTCGGCGAGGGCGGCGCGCGGGTCGTTCTCCAGCCGGCTCGCGTACTCGTCGTCCGACCACGCGGCGGTGAGCACCTTCGTGTAGGACCTGACGAACGCGGCCCTGTCCCTGGGGTCCATCTGAGTCTCCCTCGTTGGGTCCGACTTCGGGATCTGCAGCGAATTCCGCCCGCTCGGCTTCGGATTCACATCGGATTCGAGGCACGTTCGGATCGGGTCCGGATCGGTTCGGCTGCAATACCGGAAGCATGCGGAGCACGCCGAGGAACCGTCAATGCCCGAACTCCTAATTGCCGGGTCCCAGGATTTCGGCACCCCTCCCCCAAGCCCTGCGCCCCGTCTCCCGTACGCCAAAGCCGCCTGCCGGCAGGACAAACGGGGGACCCCCCAACGTTAGGCGGGCACCTCCGATAGAACTCGCCCGGACACCCCCCTACCCCAATGCGAACGCACCGGAGAAACAGCGGAATTTCGCCGGAACGACCTTGTCCCGACGCCCGGGACGCCGCTAACAATTACCGGGCGACGGCCGCAGGGCACCGCTTCCAGAAAAGCTGCCGGAAATTCGACTACGCCGGGAGAGAATTCGTGGACCTGCCTCGACTCAAGGCACATCTCGTCCCTCGCCCCTTCGGTACGGATCGGGTCTTCCTCCTGTGCGAGGAGGGCCACTACCTCGTCCAGGGCAAGGCGGTCGCGGCCGTGTTGCCGTATCTCGACGGCACGCACACCATCGCCGAGATCACCGAGAAGCTCGCCGAGCGCTTCACGATGGGCGAAGTGGTGTTCGCGATCTCGAAGTTCCAGCGCTTCGGCCACCTCGTGGACGGCGCGGCGAGCGACGACCGGGCCGGGGCCGCGGCCTGGGAGAGCCTGGGCCTGGACGCGGTCGAGGCGACCCATCGGCTGCGCGGGGCGCGGATCGAGGTGGCCGCGCTCGGCACCGTGGACGCCGCCGCCGTGGTGGCGGCGCTGCGCGAGATCGGCGCGGCGGTGACCCCGGTGACCTCGGCCGAGACCGGCGCGGCGACCGCCGAGGGCGGACACCGGCCGGACCTGACGGTGGTGCTCACCGACGACTACCTCGACCCGCGACTGGCCGCGATGGACGCCCGGTTGCGGGCCGCCGGGCTGCCCTGGCTGCTCGCCAAGCCGACCGGGGCGGATGTGTGGACCGGCCCCTACCTGGTCCCCGGGCGCACCGGTTGTTGGCACTGTCTGGCCCACCGCCTGGCCGGCAACCAGCAGGTGGAGACGTTCCTGCGGCGGCGCCCCGACGGCACCGTCGACGAGGAGCCGATCCGCACCTCCCTGGCCGCCACCGCCTGGTCGGTGGGCCTGTCCGCGCACCTGGTCGCCGCCGCCGCGGCCGAACTCCTCGCGGCGGACGGGCGTTCCGGTTACGAGGGTGTCCTGGTGTCGCTGCACGTGCCCAGCCGGCGGCTGGAGCAACACCGGTTGATCCGGCAGCCGCAGTGCCCCGCCTGCGGCGATCCCACGCTGCTTTTGGACCGCGACCCCCGGGTCGAACTCGTGGACCAGGCGGTGCGGTTCGACGACGAGGGCGGGCACCGTACGATGCGCCCCGACGACACGTTCAAGCGGCTGGAGAAGCACATCAGCCGACTGCTCGGCGCGGTCAGCGCGCTGCGCCTGCTCAACGACGTGGACAACGGCGTCACCTTCAGCTACTCGGCCAGCCACAACTTCGCCGTACCCGGACCCAATATCGGCATGTTGCGCCGCAACCTGCGCGGCCAGAGCGGCGGCAAGGGCCGCAGCGACGTCCAGGCCCGGGTCAGCGGGGTGTGTGAGGCGATCGAGCGCTACTCGGGGGTGTGGCGCGGCGACCGCCGGACCGAGCCGGGTTCGTTCGAGGAGTTGGGCGCCGACCTGGCCGTGCACCCGTACGACCTGCTGCTCTACTCCGACACCCAGTACGAGACGCGCGAGGAGTGGAACCGCGAGTCGGCCGGGCGTCTGCACATCGTGCCGGAACGATTCGACGAGAAGCGCCGGTTGAACTGGACCCGGGCCTGGTCGCTGACCGAGGACCGACCCCGCCTGGTGCCGGCCGGCTACTCGTGGTTCGGCCACCCCGACCTGAACGAGCACTTCTACTGCTTCAGCGACGGCAACGGCAACGCCTCGGGGAACACCCTCGAAGAGGCGATCATGCAGGGGCTGTTCGAGAGTTGCGAGCGGGACGCGGTCGGCCTGTGGTGGTACAACCGGGCGCTGCGCCCGGGCTTCGACCTGGACTCGCTGCACGAGCCGTACGTGGACAGCCTGCGCGACTTCTACGCCGGGATGCAGCGCACCCTGGAGGTCGTCGACATCACCACCGACCTGGGTGTGCCCACGTTCGCCGCGGTCTCCCGGCGCACCGACCACCCGGTGGAGGACATCCTCCTCGGCTTCGGCGCCCACCTGGACGTGCGCATTGCGGTGTTGCGCGCGCTCACCGAGGTGAACCAGTTCCTGCCCGCGGTGATCAACCGCAACCCGGACGGCAGCACCGCCTACTGGGAGGACGACCCGCACACCCTGGCCTGGCTGCACGCCGCCACTGCCGAGGCACAGCCGTGGGCACTGCCCGCGCGGCATCTGCCGCAGACCACGCTGGAGGGTTACGGCATCCTGCACAGCGGCGACATCGCGCGCGACATCCGCGGCACGGTGGAGCGGTTGCGCGCGGTCGACCTCGAGGTGATCGTGCTCGATCAGACCCTGCCCGACCTGGAGTTGAACGTGGCCAAGGTGATGGTCCCCGGGCTGCGGCACTTCTGGCGCCGGTTGGGTCCGGGGCGGATGTACGACACACCCGTGCGGCTGGGCTGGCTGGCCGAGCCGGTGCCCGAGGCCGACCTCAACCCGTACAGCGTCTTCTTCTGAGCACGTCCCGTGCCCTGGCCCGGGATCCGGGCCGACCGTCGGCGTGCGCGAAGCGCCCGGTCGGCTCGGCCGGGCCGGGCCGGCCCCCACCGCACCGCCTGTTCCGCCCGCTCCGCCCGCTCCGCCCGGGCCGCTCCCGCCGCGTAACCGATCCGGCCCGGCCCGACCTGCCCCGGAGGTTCCATGACCAGCCTCGGTATCCCGCCGACCGCGGCCGGCGCCGCGACGACGGTGCCGGTGGAACGCATCGCCCTGCATCCGAACGCGCGGGCGAGCACCAACGACGCCGGCGCCACCCTGCTCTTCCTCGGGCCGCGCGGTCTGTCCCTGGGCGTGTTGACCCCGGGCATCGCGGCCGCCGTCGCGCTGCTCTGCGAGCGCCCGAGCAGCGAGGACGACCTGCACCGGGCCGTACTCGACCGCGACGGCGAGGGCGCCCTGCTGAAACTGCCCGCGCTGCTCCAGCGGTTGCGCGCAGGCGGGTGGCTGGGCACCACCCTGGAGGTGGCCGGCCGACCCGTCCTCGCGCTGCGTCCGCTTGCCCCACCGGCCCCGCTCGCCCGCGGCGCGAGCACCCCCGATCCGGCGACCCGGCGGTTGTCCCGCTTCGCGGTGCTCCGCCGCGAGGGCGAACACACCGTCCTGGAGTCGCCGTTGGCCCCGGTCGCCGCCGACCTGCTCGACCCGGCGCTGGCCGGACTGGTGGCCGCGCTGCCGCACCACGATGCCGGGGCGCTGCCACCCGGCGGTGCGCGTGCCCTCGAACTGCTGGCCCGGAACGGCCTGTTGGTCGATCCGGAGCAGGAGGACGCCGATCCGGACCGGGCCCGGTGGTCGCCGCACGAGTTGTGGTTCCACGGGCGCACCCGGGCCGGCCGGCACGACCTGCCCTACGGCGGCACCTACTGGCGGGCCGCCGCCGAGCCGCCCCTGCCGGTGGTCCGCCCGGCGTTCGACGGACCGACCGTCGACCTGCCCCACCCCGACCTGGACGCCGTACGCCGTACCGATCCGCCGCTGACCGAGGTGCTGGAGGGCCGTCGCTCGGTGCGCGCGCACGACGACACGAGGCCGCTGACCCTCGCGCAGCTGGGCGAGTTCCTGTACCGCACGGCACGCAACCGCGCCGTCCTGCACGAGGATCGCCAAGAGGTCGGCGACCGCCCCTACCCGTCGGGCGGGCGCTGCCACGAACTGGAGCTGTACCCGCTGGTGAACAACGTGGTCGGGGTGCCCCCGGGCCTGTACCACTACGACCCTCGCGATCATCGCCTCGAACACGTCGCCGACCCCGGTCCGGCGGTCGGCCGGTTGTCCGAGATCGCCCGCGCCACCGCGCTGATGAGCACGCCGCCGCAGGTCGTGCTGCTGGTGAGCGCGCGGTTCGGGCGGGTGATGTGGAAGTACCAGACGATGGGTTACGCGCTCGTCCTCAAACACGTAGGGGTGCTCTACCAGACGATGTACCTGGTCGCGACCGCGATGGGCCTGGGCGGGTGCGGGCTCGGCGGCGGCGACTCCGACCTGTTCGCCCTCGCCACCGGCAACCGGTGGGAACGCGAGGGCACCGTCGGCGAGTTCCTGCTCGGCACGATCGGCCCGGAGCCGAACACCGCCGTGCCGGGCGGGCCCGGAGGGGGACGGCCATGAACTTCCGTCGCGAGGCCCTGGAGGGACTGAAGGCCCCCGAGGAACTCGACGCGCCCATCCGCCTGGTCCGCACCCGCGCCTGGGCGCTGCTGCTCGCCCTGGCCCTGCTCCTCGGCGCCACCGCCGCCTGGTCGGCGGGCGGCACCCTGCCGCGCAAGGTCGAGGTGCCCGGCATCCTCACCCACCCGCTCGGCGTCTCGCGCGTGCAGAGCCCGCAAACCGGCCTGGTGTCCAACCTGTTCGTCGACTCGGCCACGCTCGTGCCCAAGGGCACCCCGGTGCTCTCCGTGGTCGACGCGCAGGGCGCCACCCAGATCGTCCGGGCGCCGTTCGCCGGCCGGGTGATCGGCCTGCTCGTCTCCAGCGGCCAATACATCTCCGTCGGCACCACGTTCATGACCGTCGAGCGCACCGACGCCAACGACGACCGGCTCCTGGCCACGCTGTTCGTATCCCCGCGCAGCGCGGGCATGTTGCGCCCGGGCACCCAGGTGGACGTATCCGTACAGTCCGCGCCCTCCCAGGCGTTCGGGCTGCTGCGCGGCCGGATCACCGCGATCGACCAGTTCCCGTACACCGCCCAGCAGGTGGCCGACTTCCTCGGCGGCGACCAACAGGCCGCGGGCCGGCTGCTGTCCGCCGGCGGCGCGGTCCGGGTCACCGTCGACCTGGAGACCGACCCGCGCACGCTCAGCGGCTACCGCTGGACCAACAAGTCGGGCCCGCCGTTCCGGATCGACTCGCAGACCCCCATCACCGGCTTCGCCCGCCTGCCCGGCGAGCGCCCGCTCGATTGGCTGCTTCCTGGATGACCACCACCAGTTCGCCACCGCCCGCCGGGGCGCCGCCCGCCCCGCGCGAGCGCGGTCGCCGCCGCCGCGAGTCCGCCGAGCGCCGGATGTCGGTACGCACGCCCACGGTCATCCAGCTGGAGGGCGTCGAGTGCGGCGCCGCCGCGCTGGCCATGGTGCTCGCCCACCACGGCCGCTTCGTCCCGCTGGAGGAGTTGCGACACGCGTGCGGGGTCTCCCGCGACGGCGCCAAGGCGGCGAACCTGCTGCGCGCCGCGCGCTCGTACGGACTGATCGCGCGCGGCATGCAGATGGAGACCGCCGCACTGGCCGGGAATCGGCCGCCGGCAATCCTGTTCTGGAAGTTCAACCACTTCGTCGTCTACGAGGGCATGACCCGCCGACTCGGGCGGCCGATGGTGCGGCTCAACGACCCCGCGCAGGGCCGCCGGTCGGTCACCACCGAGGAGTTCGACGTCGCGTTCACCGGCATCGTGCTCACCTTCGAGCCGGGCCCGGACTTCCGGCGCGGCGGGCACCCGCCCCGGCTGCTCGCCGACCTGCGTGCGCGCTATCGCAGCAGCGGCGGCGCGCTGCTGCTCGCGCTCCTGGCCAGCCTGCTGCTGATCCTGCCCGGCCTGGCCGCGCCCGCGTTCACCCGGGTGTTCATCGACCGGGTGCTCACCGGCGGTGACCACTCGTTCCTGCCCGCGCTGCTCGCCTCCATGGGGTTGGCGGCGGCGGTCACCATCGCGCTGACCATGCTGCAACAGACCCATCTGCTGCGGGTCGAATCCGCGTCGTCGATCCGCAGCTCGGTCCGCGTGGTGCGCCATCTGCTGCGGCTGCCCGTGGTGTTCTTCACCCAGCGCAACCCGGCCGAGATCAGCAAGCGGGTCTCCGCCAACAACACCATCGCGCAGATCCTGTCCCGCGACGTGGCCACCACGGTGGTCAGCATGCTGCTGGTGGTGGTCTACGCGGGCCTGCTGTGGACGTACGACGCGCAGTTGACCCTGGTGGGGGTCGGCGTGGCGATGCTCAACATCGTGGTGCTCAAACTGGTCTCGCGGATGCGCACCGACACCGTGGCCCGGCTGCGCGCGGACCGCTCGGGCCTGGTGTCGGCGTCGTTCAACGGCCTCCAGTTGATCGAGACGCTGAAGGCATCCGGCGCCGAGGGCGACTACTTCAAGCGCTGGGCCGGATTCCAGGCCCGGGTGGTCTCCGGACAGCAGGCACTGGGCGCGCCCACCTCGATCCTGGCGGTGGTACCGCCGCTGCTCGCCGCCGTGGACAGCGGTCTGCTGTTGTGGATCGGGGGCCTGCGGGCGATCGACGGGCACATGTCGATCGGCCTGCTGGTCGCCTTCCAGACCCTGGTCAACTCGTTCAGCCGGCCCGTGGCCCAACTGACCAACCTGGGTCCGAGGTTGCAGGACGTAACCGCCGATCTCAACCGGCTCAAGGACATCGAGAAGTTCCCGCCCGCGCCCGAGTTCCTCGACGACGAACGGGACCGTCGGGCCCGCTCCGGCGCCGAGGAGCCGGCCACGGTGCTCGCGGGCCGGGTCGAGTTGTCCCATGTCACCTTCGGCTACAGCCCGTTGGGGAAACCGCTCCTCGACGACTTCTCGCTGCGGGTGGGCCCCGGGCGGCGGGTCGCCCTGGTCGGCGGCTCGGGCAGCGGCAAGTCGACGGTGAGCCGGTTGATCGCCGGGCTGTACGAACCGTGGAGCGGCGAGCTGTTGTTCGACGGCCGGCCGCGCCGGGACTATCCGCGAGATGTGATGGGCACCGCGGTGGCGTTCGTGGACCAGGACATCTTCCTGTTCGAGGGCACCGTGCGGGACAACGTCACGCTGTGGGACGACTCGATCCCGGACGAGACGGTGGTCGCGGCGCTGCGCGACGCGGCCGTGTACGACGTGGTCGCGGCCCGGCCCGGCACCATCCACAGCGCGGTCGCGGAAAGCGGCAAGAACTTCTCCGGCGGCCAGCGCCAGCGCCTGGAGATCGCCCGCGCCCTGGTCCGCAACCCCAGCGTGCTGGTCCTGGACGAGGCCACCAGCGCACTCGACGCGCAGACCGAGGCGACCATCGACGACAACCTGCGTCGCCGCGGCTGCGCGTGCGTGATCATCGCGCACCGGTTGTCCACGGTGCGCGACAGCGACGAGATCGTGGTGCTCGAACAGGGCCGGGTCGCGCAGCGCGGCGACCACCACACCCTGGCGGGCATCCCAGGCCCGTACGCCGAACTGATCCGCGACCTGTAGCCCGGCGCGCCGCACACCCACCGACCGCCCGAACACCCCCGACGCCGGCCGCGCTCCCCACGAACCGGGCGTCCCCCCACGGAGCTGTCCCACCACGGAAAAGAGGAGGAAGGATGACCGAGCCCACGCAGGGCTTCGAGCCCGCCGAGCCGCCCGACGACTCGCCGCCGGACCTGCACGCGCTCGGTGCCGCGCTCGGCCCCGAACTCGCCGGGGCCTGCGCGCTCGACGGCGCCCTCCAGGTCTGGTTCGTCACCGCCGGCATGGTGGACGTGTTCGCCACCACCCGGGAGGAGGGCGGCCGTTGGCAGTTCCTGTGCCGGGTGGGGGCCGGGACGGTGCTGTGCGGGGCGCCGGCCGGCGGTACCGCGATGTTGGGCAAACCGTTGCCCGGCGGGACGGTGCGGGCCGCGCCGCTGGCCGACGTACTGGCCGCCGCCGCGGCCGACGCGGCGTTCGCGGGCTGCTTCGCGGCGGGCCTGGACCGGGGCCTGGGCGCGCTGGCCGACGCGGTGCGGATGGGCCTGCCGCCGCGTACGTTCACCGCCCTGGAGGCGGGCGAGGGCGCCGAGTTGCCCGCCGGCGGCTCGGCCCGCTCGGTCGCCGGCACACTGTGGGTGCGCGTGTTGTCCGGGTCGGTGGCCATCGGCGGGCCGGACGAGGCCGACGCGGACGCCGCGGCCGACGACGTCCCCGACGCGGGCGCCACGGTCGGCTTCGGCGGCCGGCTGGCGATCGGCGCGGCCGACTGGCTGTACTCGGTCGGCGGCGCGCTCGTGCACGTCGTCCGTACCCTGGACGTGCTCACCGAGGCCCCGTTCGCCCGCGACCTCGCCCACCACCAGCACACCCTGATGCAGCGCGTGGACGAACGCCTGCGCGGCCGGCGCGGCAACGCCTGCCGGGAACTGGACGCGCGCCGCGAGGTCGACGCCGACGCGCTGCGCCGCTCCTCGCGCGCCCTCGGCGCGGTTCTGGACCCCTACCGGCCGGTGCACCGAGTCGGCCTGGACGCGGCCGACCAGGACGACTACCTCGCGGTGGCCCGGGTGGTCGGGCAGGCGAGCGGGGTGACGATCACCCGGGGCGGCACCTCGGAGGCCGCCGACGCCCGGCTGGACCCGCTGGAGCGGATCGCCGTCTCCTCCGGCTTCCGGGTGCGCGATGTGGCGCTCACGGGTCGCTGGTGGCGTACCGACTCCGGCCCGCTGGTCGGGCACACCCGCCCGGCGGACGGGGACCCCGACACCCGCCGTCCGGTGGCCCTGATGTGGCGGCGTCGGCGCTATCACGTGCTCGACCCCACCGGCACCGACTGGACGCCCGTGGACCGCGCCCGGGCGGCCCGCCTGGAGCGCCGGGCGACCATGTTCTATCCGGCCCTGCCCGAACGCCCCGGCGGCGCCCGCACCCTGCTGCGCTTCGGCCTGCGCGGCAGCACGGTCGACATACTCGTGCTGTTCGCCTGCGGCCTGGGCGCCGCGCTGCTCGGGCTGGCGGTACCGGTGTTGACCGGGAAGGTGCTCGGCGTGTTCGTCCCGCAGGGCGACCGTGTCCTGGTCACCCAGATGTGCGTGGTGCTGCTCGCCTCCGCGCTCTTGGCGGCGGTGTTGTCCGCGGTGCAGAACCTCTCGCTGCTGCGGGTCGAGGGGCGGTTCGAGGCGATCGCCCAGGCCGCCGTGTGGGATCGGCTGTTGCGCCTGCCCACCGGATTCTTCGCGTCCGTCTCGTCCGGGTCGTTGAGCAGCGCCGCGCTGGGCATCAGCGCGCTGCGCGAGATCCTCAGCGGGGTCACCGCGCTGTTCGTGCCGGCGTGTCTGATCTTCCTGGTCAACCTGGGCCTGCTGTTCTTCTACAGCGTGCCGCTGGCGCTGCTCGCCCTGCTGCTCGCCGCCGTGGGCGGCGCGGTGTGCGCGGTCGCCGGGCTGCGCCAGATGCGGCGCCAGCGCGAACTGATGGCCGAGGAACACGAGTTGTCCGGCCGCATGTTCCAACTGCTCACCGGCCTACCTAAGTTGCGGGTCGCAGCGGCCGAGGACCGGGCCTTCGCGTTCTGGGCGATGGGCTTCGCCCGCAGCCGGGTGTTGTCGGTGCGCACCCGTCGGCTCCAGAACACGGTCACGGTGTTCAACTCGGGTTATCTGCTGCTGTGCACACTGCTCCTGTTCGCGATGGTCTCCGGCCCCGCCGACGGGGAGTTGGACGTCGGCGGGTTCCTGTCGTTCAGCGTGGCCTACGCCCTGATGCTCGGCTCGATGCTGCAGATGACCGCGAGCATCACCATGATGGCGGCGGCGGTCCCGCTGTTCGAGGGGGTGCAGCCGGTGCTCGCCGAGTTGCCCGAGGTGCTGGAGTCCAAGCAGCCGCCGGGCGATCTGTACGGCGGCATCGAGGTCAGCCGGCTGTCCTTCCGCTACGCGCCGGACGCCCCGCCGGTGCTGGACGACGTGAACCTGCGGGCCCGGCCCGGGGAGTTCGTCGCGATCGTCGGGCCCACCGGCTGCGGCAAGTCCACCCTGCTGCGGCTGCTGATCGGCTTCGAGCAGCCGACCACCGGCTCGGTGCTCTACGACGGCCAGGACCTCGCGTCGCTGGACGTGGCGGCGGTGCGCCGGCAGTTCGGCGTGGTGTTGCAGAACGGGCAACTGTTCGCCGGCAGCGTGCTGCACAACATCTGCGGACTGCGCAACTACACCCTGGACGAGGCCTGGGAGGCGGCCGAGATGGCCGGTCTGGACCAGGACCTGGGCCGGATGCCGATGGGCATGCACACCGTGCTCTCCGACGGCGCGGTGACCCTGTCGGCCGGCCAGCGGCAACGGCTGATGATCGCCCGGGCGCTGATCGGCCGGCCGCGCATCCTGTTCTTCGACGAGGCGACCAGTGCGCTGGACAACCGCACCCAGGAGGTGGTCACCCAGAGCACCCGACGGCTGAACGCCACCCGGATCATCATCGCGCACCGGTTGTCCACGGTGATGCAGGCCGATCGCATCGTGGTACTCGACGCCGGACGGGTGGTCCAGTCCGGGCCGCCGGACCAGTTGCTGGCCGACGAGGACGGCCTGTTCCACCAGTTGGTCCAGCGTCAGATGACCTGAGGCCGTGGGCGGTGGCGTCCGCCGCCCACGGCACCGACCCGCCCGCGAGTTCGGCCGCTACCGCACCCAGGAGGCCCCCGTGCCCGGATCGCCCGTCCACGCCCGTCCGCCCGGCCCCGCCGACGACCTCGACCTGGCCGGCATCCGGGTCGACCCGCTCGCCTTCCTCACCACGCTCGCCGCCGAGTTCGGCGACCTGTGCAGCCATCGCACGCGCGGCGAGGTGGTGTGGTTCGTCAATCGTCCCGACCTGGTCCGGCACATCCTCAAGGACAACTACACCGCGTGGACGAAGGCCGGCACCCCGGACGACTTCATGCTCACCCCGCTGCTCGGCAAGGGCCTGTTGACCAGCGACGGCCCCGCCTGGGAGCGGCAACGCCGGTTGTGCGCACCGGCCTTCCGGCCGCGCCGGGTGGAGGAGTTCGACTCGCTGATGACCGAGGCGGCCGTGGACCTGGCCGACGCGTGGGAGCGGGCCGCCGGGGAGGGGCGGACCATCCGCGTCGACCACGACTTCACCGCGCTCACCCTGCGGATCGTCGCGGACGCGCTGCTCGGCGCCGATCTGGCCGCGGCGGGACGGGGGTTCGGCCGCGCGGTGGACGACATCAACCGCTTCATCGGCCACTTCGACGGCGAACCGGGCACGCCGACCGTCGCGGACGCGGACCTGGCGCTGCTCCGCCGGCGGTACACCGCCGCGCAGACCTTCCTGGCCCGCGTCGTCGGCATGCTCGTCGCCGCCCGGCGCTACACCGGCCCGCCGACGGATCGGCCCGCCGACCTGCTGGACGCGATGCTCGGCGCCCGGGACGCGCACGGGGACGCGCTGAGCAACCGCGAACTGCACGACCAGGTGCTGACCATGGTGATGGCCGGGCACGAGACCACGGCCAAGGCGCTGAGTTGGACCGTGCACCTGCTCGACCGTCATCCCGAGGCCGCGGCGGCGGTCCGGGCCGAGTTGGCCGAGGTACTGGCCGGCCAGCTGCCCCGGGCCGCCGACCTGCCCCGGCTGGAGCTGACCCGGCGCTGCCTGGAGGAGGCGATCCGGCTGTATCCGCCGGTGTGGTTGATCTCCCGTCGGGCCGCGGCGGACGATGTGCTCGACGGCCGCCACGTACCCGAGGGCACCCTCGTGTGCATCAGCCCGTGGACCCTGCACCGACACCCGGCGGTGTGGGAGGAGCCCGAACTCTTCCGCCCGGAACGCTTCACCGCGACCGCCCGGGCGGCCCGGCCCGCGCACGCCTACGTGCCGTTCGGCGGAGGGCCCCGGGTGTGCATCGGCCAGTCGTTCGCCCTGACCGAGGCGGTCCTGGTGCTGGCCACGGTGTTGCAGCGGCTGGAGTTGCGCGGTGTGGCCGGGCATCCGGTGGTGCCCGAGGCGCTGGTGACCCTGCGGCCCAGGGACGGCCTGCTGATGACCGCACACCCGTTCGCCGCCGGCGGTCGGTCGTGATCGGCCCGGCCCGCCCCGGAGGCAGCTATCGGCCGCAGGCCGAACTCGGCGGGGTGACGGCCGAGGTGCGCCGGTTGGAGATCCAGGCCGAGTTGAGCTGGGCACACGAGTGGCGGGTGTTGCGGGACACGGCCCCCACGGTCGCCGGCGCGGTGCTGGACGCCGGTTGCGGAACCGGGGCGGTCACCCGCCGACTGCGCGCCGAACTGACTGATCCACACACCCGGTTGGTAGGTCTGGACGCGGACGAGCGACTGCTGGCGGTGGCGCGAGCCGAGGTACCCGCGGCGGGAATCGACTACGTGGCGGGCGATCTGACCGAACCGCCGCTGCCGGCGGGCTCGTTCGACCTGGTGCTGGCCCGCTATGTGTTCCAGCACCTGGCCGATCCGGTGGGCGCCGCCCGGGCGCTGGCCGCGCTGCTGCGGCCCGGCGGCGTGCTGGCCGTGATCGACGTGGACGCCGGGCTGTGGGGCTGCGCGGACCCGGACCTGTCGGCCCTGTCCGCCGACGCCTACCGCGCGCTCGGCACGGCCCAGGCCGCCGACGGCGGGGATCGCCTGGTGGCCCGCCGGCTGCCCCGGATCCTGCGCCGCGCGGGCCTGACCGGGATCACCGTGCGCCCGTTCGCGTACACCAGCGACGAGGTCGGCGGCGCGGCCGCGCTCGCCCCGCAGTTGTCCCCCGAGCGTCTGCTCCCGCTGGTCGAGCGCGGCGCGCTGGGCCTGGGGACCTACGCCCGGGCGATGGCGGCGTGGGAGCGTTTCGTCGCCGCCGACGGCTTCACCCTGCTCCTCGGCTTCGCGGTGGTCGGCCGAGTACCCACGTCGTAAGGGAGGTTCGCTCCGCGAAGGCGTCGGGTGACGCGCGTCACCGTCACTGCGTCGAGGCCAGTCTCGTGGACAGCGCGGCACGGCCCGAGATGCCCAACTTCCGATAGACGTGCGTCAGATGCACCTCCACCGTGCCGCGCGTGACACACAACGACTCGGCGATCGCCCGGTTCGTGTGCCCGGCCGCGGCCAGTTCCGCGATCTGCCGCTCCGAGGGGGTCAGCGAGCCGGGGCCGGACAGGCTGGTCCGGCGCAACCGGCCGCCGCAGGCGAGCAGGTCCTTGTGCGCCCGCTCGACCAGCAGGTCCCAGCCGCATTCCTGGGCCAGCCCCATGCCGCGCCGCAACGCCTGGCGGGCCGCCGCCGGTTGGCCGGCCAGCGCGTACACCCGGCCCGACTCCACCAGGGACTCGGCCAGTTGCAGCCGCGCGCCGGAGGGCTCCAGGATCGCCACCGACTCCTCCAGGAGCCGGATGGCGCCGCGCGGACCCTCGATCCGCGCCCGGTTGCGCAGCGCCTCGCCGATCGGGGCGGGCGCACCCCAGCGGCGGGCGATCTCCAGGCCCTCCTCGAACAGCGGCGCCGCCTCGGCCCGCCGGTCCAGGTCCACCAGGGCCAGCCCGGCGCCGCCGCGCCAGTCGCTCAGCGCCGGGTTGACGATGCCCAGCTCGGTCAGCCGTCGGCCGCATTCGAGGTGGTCGGCCAGGGCCCCGCGCGGGTCCCCGGCCGCGTACCTACATCGGGCCCGCACACCCAGCGCGGTGGCCCGTGCGCGCGGCACGCCCAGGGCCCCGCGCAACATCGTGGTCGCCGCGTCGTACTGGCCCAACACCACCCGAATGCGAGCCAGTTGCACCCTGGTCAGCTGGGTGAGCGCGGACAGTTCGGGGCCGCGTGCAAGCCGGCCGGCGGTGCGTGCCTCGGCCAGCGCCTCGGCCAGGTTCCCGGCGCGCAGCGCGATGTCCGCGCACAGGCAGTGCGCGACCACGGCGGGCAGGCCGATCCGCGAGTGGGCCGGGCCGGTCGGGATCGCCGCGGTCAGGCTGCCCGCCCACGCCCGGGCCTCGTCCAGCCGGCCGGCCCAGGCGAGCACCACCACGCTGCGCAGCAGAAGCAGCGCCGACGCGCTGCCCCGAGGCGGCTCGCCCGCCAGCGCGCGTTCGATCAGGTCCAGCGCGATGCCGCTGGGCTCGGCCCGGCACGCGCTGTCCGACGCGAACGCGGCAAGCAGTTCGCGCTCGCCCGCGGTGACCCCGGTGACCTCGGCGGCGGCGCGGTCGAGGGCGGATCGGGCCTGCCGGTCGGATCGGGCCTCGGCGGCCGGTTCGCCCAGGTGCGCGATCGCCCGAAGCCGCAGCCGCACGTCCGGGTCGGGGCAGTTCCGCTCGGCCAGTTCGCCGAGTCGCGCCGCCGCGTCCCGGGCGGGCCGCATCACCGCCTCCACGCTGTCCCCTTGGCGCAGCACGTGCGCGTGGCACAACTCCAGGACCGCCTCGGCCCGTTCACCCGGATCGGTGAGCAGCCGCAGCGCCTCCTCCAGGTGCCGCGCGGCCGCCTCGGGCGCGGTGGGCACCTCGGCCCGGCCCAGCAGCACGAGCAGGCGCGCCCGGTGTTCGGCGGCCGGGTCGTCGCGCAGCGCGCGCCGGGCGTATTCGGCGCAGCGCAACGTCGCCCCCGCCTCCAAGGCGGCCCGGCCAGCCTCGTAGAGGACCGCCCCCGCCCACGCGTGCTCGTCCACGTGCAACGTATCGATACGCAACAGGTGTTCGGCGACGCGCGTCGGCGGCGCGCCGTAGTCGCCGAGCCGGCGGGCGGCCCGCACATGTCGATCGCGCAGCAGCGTCTCGGGGATGGTGTCGTGCACGGCGTCGCGCAGTTCGGGGGTGCGGAACGACAACCGGCCGCCCGGGGGTGTGCCGCGCAGCACGCCGACCCGGACGAGTTCGGCCAGAGGTCCGTCCAGCCGGTCCGGCCCGGTGCCAAGCAGGTCGGCCACGATGTCCAGTTCGGCGCCGTCACCGAACAGCGCGGCCGTCTGGGCCAACGCCCGGACCCGCTCGGGTTGGCGGGCCAGTCGGGTGGTCACCGCGGTCGCCTCGATGCGGGCGGCGATCCGGCGGATGTGATCGGCCCGGGTCTGCCGGGGCCGTCCGTCGAGGTGTACGCCGGAGCGGATCGGGCCCAGCTCCGGCGGCAGTCCCGCCTGGAGCTGGGTGTCGATCAACCGGACCAGATACGCCGGCACCCCGCCGGTGACGTGGTGGCACAGCCGCACGAACGGGTCGTCGGGGACCCGGCCGGCGTAGGCGCGTTGCACCAACTCCCGCGCGCTGTGCACGGACAGCGGGCGCAGCGTGCTCTCGTGGCAGGCGGCCTGCGCGCCGATGTCGTCGAGCGCGTCGCGCGCGGGCAGATCGTCGTCCACGCGCACACCGAGCACCACGAGCAGCGGCAGTCGGGTCAAGCGGCGCACCAGGTGCGCGAACCACCGCAGCGACGCATCGTCCATCCATTGCGCGTGGTCGACGACGATCACCCGGGGGCAGCGCCGGACGGCCGGCAGCAGCACCTCGTACAACTCGTCGAACAGCGGCCGCCCGTGGTCCTCGGGCACGGTGTGCGGGAGCGCGCGGCGCAGTTCGTCGAACCGGTCTTCCCCGGCCGGTTGCGCAGCGTCGCCGAGTCCGGCCAGCAACTGGCGCAGCGCGGCGAAGGGTTCGCGGGCGTCGCGGTGCTGGCACGAGACCAGCACGGGAGCGGCGCCCGCGCGGCGTTGGCGCTCGGTGAACTCGACGAGCAGTTCGCGGCACCACATGCCCGACGCGGTACGGATGATCACGGCGCGTCCGCCGGCTCCGGTCCGCGAGGCGCGTGCGTGCGCCAGTAGATCGGAAAGTTCGGATACCCGCTCCGGTTCCACTGAAGCGACCCCTTCCCCCCAGCGCGGCCCGCACCGCGACACCCTGCGGGGAGACCGGGCAGCCCGATTGTCGTCGGGAACGCCGCCGACGGCTCCCCGCGGGGCCGCAGCGGTTGGACACGTACGTTCTCGACCACCGTCCCCCCGGGGCCGGCCGTGCGCTTGCGGTTCCGTTCCTACCGCGCGGGCCCCCCGGTCCGACGCGGTGCACGGCGGCCCGAAAATCGGGATGTGGGGCACGCCGATCAACTGTGTCTCCAGCAGCGGGTTCCTTGTTACGCCATTGCGGTGGCGTGCCACAAGACCCGATCTCCAACTGTACGCAAGGATCTTGTGACCGTCCGTCGAACGCATTTCAACACCATCCGACACGGCGTAAAACCCGCCGATCCGGGCCGAAATCGCCCCTTGACGCGGGGAATCGGGCCCACTTGGTTCGGCGATTCCCGTGACTGCGCCCGCCATCGGTTCCATGATGCGAATGCACCTGGTTTTGCACGAACAGCGGAACCGTCCGTGGTCGCGCCATACGGGGCAGTGATCGGACGGAAGCGGGAAGGTGATGACGATGCGTGCCGGCAACGGGGATGCGGCGGACTCGTTCGGGTCGGTGACCTGGGTGAAGAGCAGTGCGAGTACGGCCGAGGGCAACTGTGTGGAGGTGGCGCTGCTGCCCGGCGGCGCGATCGCGGTCCGCGACTCGCGGCGGGTACGGGGTCCGGCCCTGGTCTACTCCCGGGCGAGCCTCGCCGGCTTCGTCGGGAACCCCGGGCTCCGGGGGTGTGCCGGGCCGATCGGCTGACCCGGAGCGCGGCGCGGTCCGCTGCCCCGGACCGCGCCGCGGTCGTGCAATCGACGGACACGCGGGATCCCGTCTCGGGATAATGGCGGACGTCCGTCTGCCCCTTGGAGTCCCCATGTCCGCCGAACACCCGGCCCGTGCACCGTCGATCGCACCCGTGGTGTCCCTCACCCAGCAGACCAGTCCGGCCGCGGCCGTCAAGGTGCTCGGCGCCACGCTGCGCAAGTTGCGGCTGGACAACGGCCGGGGGCTGAAGGACGCGGCCGAGGCGATCCGGGCGTCGATGTCCAAGATCAGCCGACTGGAGCGCGGCGAGAGCCCGCCGCGCCCCCGGGACGTCTTCGACCTGGTCCGCTACTACGGGGTCAGGGACGAGGAATCCCTGTCCGAGATAGAGGAGTTGCTGAAGAAGGCGCTGGAGCGGGCCTGGTGGAGCCACTACAGCGACGTAATGCCGGGCTGGCTGGCCCGGTTGATCGGGATGGAGGACTCGGCGACCAAGATCGACACCTACGAGGTGCACGTGGTGCCGGGCCTGCTCCAGGTGCCCGAGTACATCCGCGCCGTGGTGCGCTCGGGCCTGCCCCGCGCCGCGCCCGAGGAGGTCGAGCGTCGCATCGAACTGCGGCTCCAGCGCCAGGCGTTGCTCGCGGACGAGCATCGCCCGGATCTGACCGCGCTGTTGGACGAGGGCATCCTGCACCGACCCGTCGGGGGTCCGGCGGTGATGGCCGCGCAGATGCGACACCTGTTGGCCGAGTCGGCGCGGGAGCGGATCAACATCCGCGTGGTGCGCTTCGATCGGGCCGCCGGTGTCGCCCCGCCGTCGCCGATGACCTATCTCCGCTTCGCCTCGGGCGGGCCGAGCGAGATGATCTACCTGGAGCAGGCCAACAGTGCGACGTACCTGAGCAGGCGCGCGGACATCGACGCCTATCGGGAAATCCTGCTCCGCCTGTGGGCGGCGGCCGAGAATCGGGACTGCAGCGAACGTATGTTGCGCGACGCCGAACGCCACTTCACCGCGGCCGCCGAAGGCTGACGCCTCTGGGGCATCCGGTTCAGGGCACCCGGGCCAGGCCGCCGTACTCGATCCACTCGTCGGTCTGTTGGCGCGCGGCGACCTGCGAGTCGGGGCGCCAGGTGGACACCTCCACCAGCCCGGGATCGAGCACGGTCAGCCCGGTGAAGTAGTCGTCCACCTGGGCACGATCACGCACCCGACCCCAATTGCCCCCGGTGGCCTGGGCCATGAAGTCGCTCACGCCGTCCCGGATCGCCGGGTCCTCGCTGACCAGTTGGCAGATCACCATGAAGCTGCCCGGGGGCAGTCGGTCGGCGACCCGGCGAATCATCGCCCCTGGCTCGGCGGACTCGGGCAGGCAGTGCAGGACCGAGACGAACAGCGCCGCGACCGGTTCGTCGAGCCGGATCAGCCGCTCGACCTCGGGGCGCCCGAAGATGCCGTCGGTATCGGTCATGTCGGCCTGGACGACGGCGGTGTTCGCGTTCTCCTCCAGCAACATCCGCCCGTGCGCCAGCACGATGGGGTCGTTGTCGACGTAGACCACCCGGGACGCGGGGTCCACGCGCTGCGCCACCTGATGCACGTTGTCCCGGGTGGGCAGCCCGGATCCGTGGTCCAGGAACTGCCGTACGCCGTACTCGGCGGCCAGCACCCGGACCACCCGGCGCAGGAACGCCCGGTTGTTCAACGCCAGTTCGCGCGTGCTGGGGACGATCTTGAGCAGTTCCTCGCAAGCCGCGCGATCGGCCGGGTAGTTGTCGGTGCCGCCGAGATACCAGTCGTACATCCGTGCGGCACTCGGTGTGTCCACGTCGATCTCGGGCATCGGTCCGTCCGCGTTCCCCATCGCGCCCCCTCGTGCGTCCGCGCTCGCCGGAATCCACCGCGGTCTTCCGGTCGCCGCCCGTGCGCGCACCATGCTAGATGCGTGACGTGCGCCGGGGCGGGCACTCGGGCCGGGAAGTCGGGAGTCCGCACGCGGCGCGAAACGGCACGGTGGGGGGAGAAGCGGGTCGCGCGGCACGGGTTGCGCACGACCCGCACGCCCTCATCCGCCGCCCGGGCCGTCGGGGCCGCGGGGGTGGATCGGGGCGTCGCGGCCGTCCGGACGCGGCGCGGCGTCGGGACGGCGTTCGAGGGTCCTGACCACGGCGGTGGGCAGGCTGCGCTCGGCCAGGACCAGTTGGGCGGCCACCTCGGGCGGATCGGTGCCCATCAGGTCGGCCGCGGCGGTCAGGGTCATGCCGAGCCGGTAGTGCAGCACCACCGCGTCCGCCTGCGGCCACGGCAGGGCGTCGTACAGGGTGCCCCGGGCGGGGGCGTGCGAGGCGGTGACGGCCCGGCCCAGGATCCGCCAGGCCCCGGCGGTCGGATTGGGCCCGCGCAGCATGTCGGCCCAGGTGCCCGCGAGTTCGGCCACGGCCGACTGCACGGCCCGCTCGCCCCGGACGGGATCGCCCACCCGGTGCCGGGCGTACTGCGCCCACCGCGCCCGATGCAGCAGACAGAACGCGGCGAAGTCGATCGGCGCCCCGGCCGATCCACCGGACCCGGCCGGCTCGCCATCGGCGCGATCCGACTCCGGCGCGGCGGATATCGGCGCTTCGGCGCGCGTCCGGACGGCGGTGCGCGCCGCCGCACCCCGGTCAGCCGACATCGCCGTCGCCGGTGTGCGTCCCGGTCACCGGGTCCGGGCGCGACTCGGGCCCCGGCAGGGCGGCGAACGGCAGTCCCCCGGCCGGGAATCCGGCGTCGCCGAGGCGGATCAGCACGCCGTAGTGCACCTGCTTCCACAACCGCCGGATCACGTCCGGGTGCGCGCCCAGTCGCTCCACCAGCAGCTCGGCAACGGCCCGGTCCGGGATCAGCTCGCCGGCCAGGACCCGCTCGACCGTGCCGGGGCGCAACGGATCACCGTCGATCCGATCCGATGCCGGCTGCCCGGCGGCCAACCACAGGCCGCGCACCATGGCGGTCAACAACGCGGCCAGGTCCGGAAGTTCGCGCCGGATGCCGTGGTCGACCCCGCGCGAGCACTCCCACAGGGCACGCAGCTCCGCCGCCTCGCCGCCCTGCTTCGCGGCCAACGTCTCCACCACCGGCCAGGACGCGAACACCTCGCCGGCCAGGATTCGGGCCAGGAACTCCTCGCTGATCCCGGCCTGCCAGGCCAGGTCCGCGACGGTGAGCCCGGAGGTGCGGCGCAGTTCGCGCAACGCCGCCGCCAGCCGCTCGCCGGCGTGCTGGGACGCCGACAGGTCCGCGTCCCCGCGCGCGTCGTCGCCCGGATGCGACCGGGCCCCCAGACGCGCGGCCAACTGCGCGGACCACTCCGGGCGCAGCCGTACCGCCGTGCCGGGACGGGCCTCCCCCACCACCGCGCGATACCGCTGGGTCTCCCCGCTCAGCCGGTCCGCGTAGGCCAGCCGGACCCGCAACGGCTCGCGCGTACGTTCGGCCTCCTCCAGCGCGCAGGCCACCCGACGCAAAATCGCCACGATGCCCGCCTCCAGCCCCCGAGGATCGGCGGCCCGCGGCGCCTGCCGCTCCCGCGCCGTGCGCGCCCGTCGCCGGCACCCGGGGGCGCAGTAGCGCCGCTTGCGGTCGCCCGTGTCGCGCCGCGCGAAGCGTCGACCGCACGCGGCGCACGTGGTGATGCCCCTGCGGGCGTTCATCCCGTGTCTCTCCCTCCGGTCCCGGGCGTGGCCCCGGAGCCGGCCCGCCGCCGCACGCCGAATGCTTTCCCCGAACGGAAAGCGGGGAATGCCGTTCTCGGGAATCGCCGGAGATCGTCCGAAACTCCTCCGGCGGATAAGTCGTCCACCATGTCGATTCCTTGATCGTTGTTCCCTCGCGACCCCGGGGCGACGACCGCCGATCCGGATCGTCCGACGCTCCGGAAGCTACCCCGAGAGTTTCCCGAACGCCAAGGAAACCCAAGAAATGCAAATGCACGGCCGGCCATCCGACGCCTCGAAGCCGCCCACGAACCCCGCCGAATCCGCCGACAACGATCCCACAGCGCCCAAAGAAGCGCAGGTCACGCACCACAACCCGACAACGACCCGGAGAAACCCGATCGGAAGACGTCACCACGGAAAAACATCCCGATTTCTCCGATCCATCACCCCAAAGCCCACCCGGACCACGAATCCACCCCTGCGAGTGACACCCATGCAATTGCATATGCAAAGAAATCACCCACCGCTCCACCCAAAAACCCCCGCCCCCAAATCAACCCGCCCCACCGCCACCCCCCATCCCCCACCGAGGCGAATCATCCAGCCGTCGCCGTCGGGATCTTCATAGTCGTGGTGACCGGCGCGGGGTGCCCTCCCGTGAACAACGCACACCGGCTCCCCGCTCGTCCCGTCACGCCGCCGGTCGGCGCAGGACGGGCCGGGCTTGCCTGTGGGGACATCCCAGGACGTCGTTGGCGTAGGCGATGACCCGGGCGGCGAGGAAGCGTAGACGCCGGACCCCGGAGCGATTCGAATCACGTGCCCCGGGCCCGACCATCCGGCTCGTTCCGCGCCTTCGCGCGGCGGTTCTTGGCCATTCGTGCGTCACGACGGCTCATCGCGGGCTAACGTGCCGGACACCAGGGACGTGGGGGTGGCGGATGGGGCCGGTCGACGACGCTCGAAGCCGGGAGCACGAGATCGAACAGATCAATTTCGCGGAAGAGCGGGAGCGCCTCAGGCTCTCGGGCATCGAATCGCGCCGGGGCGTTGGGATGACTCCCGAGCTCACCGCCTTCGTGGCCGACGTAGCCGGGCGGCTGCCGCCACGGAAGCTCGTACCACTGTTCCTGCACGTCGACACTCGCCAGGAGAAAGCCGGCCTCTTCGGCCGCAAGACACACGTGGTGCGGGTCTTCGAGGAGGTCGGGAAGGGCTGGGAACTGGCGACGTTCGCACCGGAGACCGGCTCCAGCGAACACAGCCTCGTGCTGTCTCCGGACGGGCGTCTGTTCGAAGCGCGCAGGACCGACGCCGCATTTCACCGCGGCCTCCCCAAGGGAGGCGGGTTGGCGTTGGTCCCGACGAGCGAGGACGTCATCGCCCTGACCCCGGATCTGCAATCGCTGTTCTTGGACTACCTGAACTCGCGAACCGCCACCCGAACACAACCCGCGTAGCATCATGGAAAACCGCTTCCCCAACGGTGCCGATGCCGAGATTCGCGACATCCGAACCGCACCCGAGGTCTAATCTGCGGACATGTCGCGCTACCCCTGCGGCTGTGCGAGGAGGTGTTCCGTGTCATCGCCCTGCGATCCTTTACATGCCCCTGTCGGCGACGTGGGTGCGGCGCTCATGATGGTGGACTCTCGGCTCAAGAGCATCCAAGGCGACCGAATCGACACCGACCCGGAACAGCAGGAGTTGACGGACCGGTTCGTCGCGTCGGTGGGCCCCGAGGGAGCGGCGGCCGTGTTGGACGGCGCATGCACGCTCATCCTCCTGTTCATGGAGTGGTTGCGGGTCGCCTATGCGGAGCACGAAATGGACGCCATCGAACGTGTGGTGCCCAACCTCGTGGCCACACTGCGCAGGATGCCCATGAGCATCCGTCCCGAAGCCATCCCCACCATGGCCGGCCTGGTCGTCGCCGCGGGGACGGGCCTGAGCCCAAGTCTGTGGCGCGCACAGTACGGAAGCTGGACCGAGGACGAGATGACTCCCTTGGAGGCAACCGCCTTTCTGCTCGCGGCACACATCAATCACCTCACCGACGACCCCGACTTCGCCACCCGCATGGTCGCCGACACGCTGTCCGCATCGGACCGCGACTGACATACCCCGACGGGCCCATGCCGGTGATCGTCGAGGCCGGCCCCCGCCGCGGTACCTCCCGCCCGGACCGTCACGATCGCGATCGGCGCAGCGCCGTATCGGGCCCGGACCGGACACCGGACAGCCGGGTCGCGACCGCGGCGGCGGGCATACGGGTGGACGAGGCTCCACCACCGGCCATCCGCCGGCGCCGTCCCGGCGGATGGCCGGTCGTCGGCGGTGCCGTGGTCGAAATCCCGAACGCCGGCACTATCGCTACGAGTTGGACACGGCTGTCGCGGCCGTCGGGAACCGGACCCGACACCCGCAGGGTTGGCACAACCGGTCATCCACCGCTGTGCTACTGATCCATGGCTGGAAGTTACGTTCCGCGCAAGGTTTCGTCGAATCCCATGGACGCGACGGCCTCATCGAAAGATGGCCGATACCGATCAGGGGGCTCGGCGCCCCGTTCATCGAACTCGTCTGCGGTCGGCTCGGGTTCGTGCCACCGGTGAGCGCACCCGCAGCGGATCCACACGTTGCCCCGGTGAAGGACGGCCGGCCGGTCTCGGCGCGCGGAAGAGGGAACCTCTCCGTCGGGGACGAACACCACGGACCCCGGGTCGGCCGAAGTCCATGGTGTTCCGGACCACGTCGGAGGACTCGCTCTCAAGGAGTTGCAACCCTTGCCACGCCCCAGGGTCGTCGGCCGCGTGCTGCTGCACCCGAATACTCCGAATGGCTTGTCTCTGGCCATGTCCAAGAAAGACAAGAAGCAGTAGATTTCGGCCATATACGTCTCCGCTGTGCGGGGATGCGCGCCTGGTACCGGTAGGTGGTCAATGTGGCAGCCGCAACGACGGGGCCGCTCCGGCTCGTCGCCTCACGCGGGGGCCCGTCGGAGTCGGCATGTGTACCGCGTGCCGCACGGCCGCACCAGTGCCCCCAAGGGCGTGCCCGCCGACCGCGGACGTCATCAGAGTCTCGAGCCCATCGATACACCGCGCCCTGGCGAGAGCACGGCCGGCGCGGTACCGATTCGTCCACGGCCCGGAGACTGCCGCTGCGCCGAATAGGGGACTTGCCATGTCCGCCCGCAACGAAACGTCCATCGCCATCGTCGGGATCGGCTGCCGGTTCCCCGGCGGTGTGACAAGTCCGGGCGGGTTGTGGCGGTTGGCGGCCCAGGGGCGCTCGACGGTGGGCCCGGTGCCGGCCGATCGGTGGGATGCCGCCCGCCTGGCCGGGGTGCACGACCCGGAGCTCGCGGTGCGGGCCGGGTACGGCTGCTTCCTCGATGGCGATGTGTGGGCCTGGGATCCGCAGGCGCTGTCGGTGGCTCCGGTGGAGCAGGCGTGGGTGGATCCGCAGTTTCGGGTGCTGACGGAGGTGGCCTGGGAGGCGGTGGAGCACGCCGGGATCCCCCTGGGACGACTTCGCGGCTCGCGGACCGGCGTCTACATGGGTACGTATGCCCCGGACAACCTGTTCCGGGAGGCCCAGCCGGTCGAAGACGCGCCCAACAGCCCTTATTTATTCGGCAACTTCACAGCGAGCGCGGCCGGTCGGGTGGCGTTCGCGATGGACCTGCGCGGTCCGGTGATGGTGGTCAGTACTCATTGCTCCTCCGGGTTGGTCGCGTTGGACACCGCTTGCGGGGCGCTCACCCTGGGCGAGTGCGACACGGCCCTGGCCGGGGCGGTCCTCCTGATGCTGTCACCCGAGACGCACTACTACGAGGCTCCGCTGCTGCTGTCGGAGAGCGGGGCGTGCCATGCCTTCGACTCGCGTGCCGACGGTTACGTGCGGGGCGAGGGCGCGGGTGTGCTGGTCGTGAAGCGGCTGGCCGATGCCCGGCGGGACGGGGACCGGGTCCTGGCGGTGATCCGCGGTTCGGCGGTGAACAACGACGGCCAGGCGTCGCGGCTGACCGCGCCGTCGACACGGATGCAACAGCGGCTGTTCCACGAAGCGGTCGCCAAGGCCGGGATCGACCCGGGTGCGGTGGGCCTCGTGGAGGCGCACGGCCCGGGCACGGCGGTGGGCGACCCGATCGAATACACCTCCATCGACGCGGTCTACGGACGCGGCCGGGGCCGGTGCGCCCTGGGGTCGATCAAGACGAACATCGGGCACTCGGAACCGGTGTCCGGCATCGCCGGAATGATCAAAGCCGTGGAGTGCCTGCGTCGCGGCTCCATCGCCCCGAACGCCGGCTTCACGACGTGGAACCCCGCCATCACGCGCGTGGAGGCGTCCCGGCTCTTCGTTCCCACGGAACTCACCACGTGGCCGGTGGACGGCGCGGCGCGACTGGCGGCCGTCTGCTCCTACGGGGTGACCGGCACCAACGCACATGTGGTCCTGGAATCCGCCCCCACTCCGCGTGCCCAGCCCCGCCCGGCCCGGCAACCCGGGGGCAGGGCTCGGGTGTTCACCCTGTCGGCGAGTTCCCCCGCATCCCTGTCCCTGGCGGCCTCGCGCCTCGCGGACTGGGCCGAAGGTCCGGGCTCGGCGGTGGCGCTGTCGGACGTGGCACACACGCTGGCCCAGCGCCGCTCGCACGCCGACCACCGACTGGCCATCGTCGCCCGGGATCGCCGCCAACTCGTCGCCCGGGCACGTGCTTTCGCGGTACAGGAGTCGGCCGATGGTGTGGTGTCCGGCACGCCGCTGCTGCCGCCCGAGCACCCGGGCGCGGTGTTCGTGTTCACCGGCCAGGGGTCCCAGCGACCCGGCATGTGCCGGGGCCTGCTCGCGGAGGAGCCGGTGTTCGCCGCAGCCGTCGAAGAGTTGGAGCCGCTGATTCGTACCGAAGCCGGGTTCTCTCTGCGGGAGATGATCGAACACCCCGATCACATGGTCGGGCTGGACCGTATTCAACCCACTTTGTTCGGTGTCCAGGTGGCGCTCGCCGCCGTCTGGCGCTCGTGGGGCGTCCGGCCCGCCGCGGTCGTAGGGCAGTCGCTGGGTGAAGTCGCCGCGGTGGTGGTGGCGGGTGGTCTGGGCTTGGCGGACGGAGTGAAGGTGATCTGCCGCCGCTCCGCGCTGCTCGCCACGATCTCCGGTGGTGGGATGGCCTCGGTGATGCTCGACGCCGCCCGGGTGCAGGCGACGATCGAGGCCGCCGGAGCGGATGGCGTGACCCTCGGCGTCCTCACCTCGCCCGGCATCACCGTCGTGTCGGGCGACGCCACACAGATCGCCGCGCTGGTCCGGCGGTGGACGGCGGAGGGGGTGGTGGCGAAGACGATCGACGTCGAAGTGGCGTCGCACTCCCCGCAGGTCGACCCCATACTCGCCCGGCTGCACACCGCCCTGGCCGATGTGCCCGAGGCGCATCCCGGCATCCCGTTCTACTCCACCGTCTCGCCCGACCCCCTGCGGCCGGGACCGCTGGACGGGGCGTACTGGGTACGCAACCAACGCGACCCGGTCCGGTTCCACACGGCGATCTCCGCCATGCTGGCCGCAGGACACCGACTGTTCGTCGAGTGCACCGCCCACCCGCTGGCGGTACGCCCGATTCTGGATATCACCCGGCACGACGCCATCCCCGACACCGTAGCCGTCGGCAGTCTGCGGCAGGACACGGACGACTGCGAGGCGTTCCTGACCCACCTCGGCACGCTCCATGCGGCCGGATACGACGGCATCGACTTCGCGTCCCGCTACGGCGACGGGCAGCTGTGCGACGTCCCGGTCACCGCCTGGCACCGCTCCCGCCACGGCGGCGGCGAGCCGACCCACCGCGTGATCGCCCGCGCTCTGCCGGGCGCCACTCAGCATCCGCTGCTCGGCGGCCACGTCCACGATCCCGACAGCCCGGGGCGTCACCTGTGGCAAACGCCCGTCGGCCCGCGGCTGTTGCCCTGGCTCGCCGACCACGCGGTGGCCGGCGTACCGGTGCTGCCCGGCACCGCGGTGGTGGAGATGATGCTGGCCGCCGCCGCGCATGCGTTCGATGTCGAGCGCGTCACCGCCTCGGAGATCAGTGTGCTCAACCCCCTCGTCCTCGACCCCGAACCGCGGGTCACCACCCGACTGGTGCGCGACGGCGACATCGCCCACGTCGAGATCGTGACCGCCGGCGCCGCGGGCGTCACCGTGCATGCCCGCGGCATCGTGCGACCGTTGGGTCCCGATCATCCCGAACCGCTCGCCCCCGCCGACCTGGCCCCGGCGGACCTGCGGGACCACGACATCGCGGCCCTGCACCGCACATTCCGCGACCGGCACGACGTCTTCCACGGCCCCGCCTTCACCGCCCTGGACCGCATCCGGGTCCATCCCACCGAAGATCGCGCTCTGGGCATCCTGCACACTCACGACGCCGCCCGGGTCTCCGCCTGGACCATGTCCCTGCACCCCGCCCTCGCCGACCAGGTGGTACAAACCGCGGTGGCGGTCTGGCTCGCCCACCACACCCTCACCCCCGGTCCGGTGGTCGTCACGGGATTCGACGAGGTGCGCGTCCACGCGCCGACCGCCCATGTCCGCGCGGCCCTGGTCGAACTCCACGAGGCCGACGATCTGGGCTGCACGGCATCGGCCCGGCTGACCACCGCCGACGGCACCGTCGTTGCCGAGATCCGCGGACTGCGCGTCGCCAACATCACCCCGCCGACCGAGCGGTTCGCCGCCCGACTGAGCCACCAGGAGTGGGTCGCGGCCCCGGTATCCGAAGCGCGTCCTCGGAATTCGGACGGCAGGTGGACCGTCCTCACCACCGGCGACGATGCGTGGGCCGCCGCCCTCGCCGGGGAACTCGGGAGACAAACGGCCGGCTGCCGAATCCTGCCGCCGGACTCCGCCCTCGGCGCGGCGTCCGCGGCGGCTCCCGGCACGGGAGTCGTGCTCACACTCGGCGACGCGCACCCCGGTGAGACACCCGGCGATTCCGCCCTCGGGGCCGTCCATCGGGTCGTCACTCTCGTGCGGCACCTGGCCGAGCAGGACCGGCCACCCCGGCTGTGGGTCCTGAACCGTTCGGACCAGGCGCGGTTGACTGCTGCGGCCGTCCGCGCACTGCTGCGATCCGTGGCGTACGAGCATCCGGAACTGCGGGCAGGCACGCTGGAGTTCACGCCCGACGACAACCCGTACCCGGGCATCGTGAGCGAACTGCTGGACGACCGGCAACCGCTCACCGAGATCGCGCTGCTGCCGGACGGGCGTCACGTCGCCCGGATCCTCACCGGCCCCGGCGACCCGACCCGGGAACCCTCGGAGCCGGTACGGCCGGGCGCCGCCTACCTCGTCACCGGCGGCCTCGGTGGCCTGGGGCTGCTCACCGTCGAATGGCTCGCTCTGCGCGGCGCGGGCCGGATCGTCGTCAACGCACGCTCCGCGCCCACCGCGCAAATCGAGGCTCGACTGCGCGCACTGCGCGACGCGGGTACCGGTATCGAAGTCGTGCGCGGCGACATCGGCGACCCGGCCGTCGCGGCGCGGGCGGTCGCGGCGACCGGCAAGGAGGGCCACACGCTGCGCGGGCTCTTCCATGCGGCCGGGGTCGTGGAGGACGCCACCGTCGCCAACCTCGACGACGCCCTCCTGGAACGGGTCTGGCGCGGAAAAGCCGCAGGCGCCTGGGCCCTTCACCAGGCCGCCGCCCACAATGACCTCGACCACTTCGTCCTCTACTCCTCCATCGCCTCCCTCATCGGCTCCCCGGGACAGGCCGCCTACGCCGCCGCCAACGGCTTCCTCGACGGCCTGGTGGCATACCGCCTCGACCGGGGGCTGCCCGCCACCGGCATCCACTGGGGTGCCTGGAGCGAGGTCGGCCGCGGACGGCACCTGGCCGACCGGGGGTTCCTCACCATCAGCCCCGCCGACGGCATCGACGCGCTCGAGCGCATCCTGACCGCCGGTCACCGGCAACCGGCCTACTCTCCCGTGGACACCGCCCGGTGGATCGCGCCCTACCCGAGCCTGCGTACGTCCACCCTGCTCGCCCCGCTGCTCACCGGCGAGGAAACCGAGGAGGCCGGGGAGGAGGAGACCGCAGTGCGCGACCGCCTCCTGGCCGCCGACGGAATGCCACAACGCCGGGCGATCCTCCGGGAGTTCGTCATCGAGACCGTGCGCGACCTGCTCGGTGGCAGCACCCGCCATATCGGCCCGCACACCAGCATGGTCATCCTCGGACTCGACTCCCTCGGCGCGGTCCAACTCCAGCAGCGTCTCCAGCGCGCCTTGCGCACGGAGCTGAAACCCGGAGTGATCTGGGTCAAGCCCACCCCCGCCACCCTCGCCGACCGGCTGCTCGACGCCATGGGCCTCGACATCGGCGAACAGGATCACTGACATGACGGAACAGTCGGCACGGACCGCCTCCGGCTCCGCGACCCCGGGCAACGGCCGGGTCCCGGCCGCGGGTCGCCGGCGCGGCCCGGTGGTGTATTGGGGCGCCTTCGGCCTGGCCTGTCTGATCCTGCAGGCCGTGGTCTTCACCCGCTGGATCGTCGGTGGCGACGCGCACGCCCACTCCTCGGGCGACTACACCATCCCCCACACGATGAAGGTCGTCACTCACATCGGGCAGGTCGGCGCAGGGCTGCTCTTCCTCGTGCTGGCCGCGGTGTGTCGGCGGGAGTGCCGTACCCAAGGCCGCATCACCCTGAACACCGCCGTGTTCATCGGGTTCTGCTTCTCCTTCTGGAGCAACCCCTACGTCAGCCAGTTCCACTACGCGGCCGGGAACAACCGCTACGACCTCAACGTGGACACCTGGGGGCCATATCTGCCCGGATGGCGGGGAGACACCCCCGCCGTCGAGTCCTTCCTCATGGAGATCGCCTATCCGGTGATGCTGCTGTGGATCATCATCGCGTTGGCCGTCGTTCGGCTGTGCGCCGCCCGACGGCCGCTTTGGAGCCGACGTCGCACGCTCGCGCTGACGATCGTCGTCATGTTGGTGTGCGAGCCCCTCCTGACCGGTGTCTACCAGCGGCTCGGCGGGTTCGCCTACCCGCGTGCCCTGCCCGGCAACCTCACCTTCTTCGAGGGGCGGTGGTACCAACTACCCATCACCTCCACGCTCGCCGTGGTCGGCTTCTTCATCGCGCCGGTCCTGGCCATGGCCGTGCACGCCGAACCCGGCCGTGAAGCCCACCTCTTCCGCAGCACCGACCGACTGCCCCGGCGGACCCGTCCGTGGAGCCGACTGCTCGCCGGCATCGGATTCATGAACGTCTGCACCCTGGGGTTCCAGGTCACCATGGCCCTCGCCTCGCTGATCAGCCACCCCATCGACCTGCCGAGTTGGTGGGACCGGCCCACCGGCTGACTTCTCCCCTCGGGAGCCGCGCACATGAAACCTGTGAGCCGACGCCATCTCGACCATCCACCCGGGCCAGAGCACGCCGTCGTCATCGGCGCCGGCATCGCGGGACTGCTCTGCGCACACGTGCTCGGCGACGCGTTCACCCACGTCACGATCATCGAACGCGACCGTCTCACCCCCGAGCCCCGCCCGCGCAAGGGAGTGCCGCAGGGACGCCACGCACACGCGTTGCAGGCCCGCGGCCACCAGGCCCTGGAACGGTTGCTGCCCGGTATCGGGGACGAACTGGCCGCGGCCGGCGCGCCGTCGGCGGACTTCTGCCTGGACGGACACCTGCACCTCCCCTACGGCTCGCCACCACCGCTACGCTCCGACATCCACATCCGGATGGTCAGCCGCCCCCTGCTGGAAACGCTCATCCGCGCACGGGTCCTGAGTGTCCCCCGGGTACACATCCGCGACGGATGCGCCGCCACCGGCCTGACACTGAGCAATGATCGCCGGCGCATCACCGGAGTGCGGCTGCGACCGTCCACGGCAGGCCGCGCGTCCGCCACGGAGACACTTCGGGCCGACCTGGTCGCCGATGCCACCGGCCGCGGCTCGCACCTGCCCGGCTGGCTCACCGACCTCGGCCTTCCCGGGGTTCGCGAGAGCACCGTCGACGCCCGCGTGGGCTACGCCTCCCGCACCTACCGAGCGGCCCCGGCACTCCGCGGCGACTGGCTCGCCCTGTTCGAACTCCCACACGCCCCGCTCTTCTCCCGTGGCGCCTTCGCCCTCAGAACCGAGGGCGGCCGGCTCGTGGTGAGCCTGCAGGGCGCAGCAGGCGACCACCCGCCCGGCGACGAAGGCGGGTTCGAGGCATTCGCGAGATCTCTCGCCGGCGGCCTGTACGAGACCATGCGGAGATCAGAGCCGGTCACCCCGGTGGTGCGATACGCCCACACGGCCAACCGGCGCCGCCATCTCCACCGCCTTGCACCCTGGCCCGACGGGTTGATCGCGCTCGGCGACGCCGTCTGCGCGTTCAACCCCATCTATGCCCAGGGCATGACGGTCGCGGCCCTGGAAGCCCTCGTCCTGCGCGACATGCTCACCACACGAGGGGGCCGACTCGACGGCATGGCCGCCGAGTTCCAACGGCGTTCGGCCCGTGTGGTCAGCCGGCCATGGACCCTTGCGACCCTGTCCGACCGTGCCTGGCAGGACCAACGGCCGCCCGTGCTCGTCCGCCTGGGCGTGTGGTACTTGGAGCAGTGGTACAAACGCGTCCCCACGGATCCGCGCATGTTCTACGACATTGCCCGCGTCACCAACATGACCGGCAATCCCTTGCTCCTCATTCATCCACGGCACGTCACCCACATCGCGATCAACGCACTCCATCAGTCACGCCGTTCGTCCCACACGAAACCGTCACGGTAGACGCGTGTCGGGCGTGGCCGCGGGCTGCGGATCACCCTCCGCCGGTCGCGGTCTCCACGACATGATCACGCATCAACCCGCCCCTCGGACCACCGCTCGGCCGCGACGGTGACAGGCGCCGTTCGCTTCCGCCTTTTACTGTGAAGTCATGGCCCGCTCCCACAAACCGTCCGAGAGATCGCGAGGCTCAGGCGCGACGCGCACGTCCCGGACCGACTACGCCGGTGCCGTGTACGGATCCCTGCTCGCGGCCTCCGTGGTGGCCACCGCCGGGACCCTGGGCCAATATCCACGACTGCAACTCAGCCTCCTGCTCATCATCACCGGTCTCGTCTTCTGGGCCGCCCACGTCTACGCGCGCCTGGCCGGCGAACGACTCCACGGCCCACGACCCGACTTCGTCGAAGTGCGCCGCGTCGCACGCCACGAGCGGTCCATCGTCGAAGCCGCCGTGATCCCCGCCGCGGTTGTGGCCGGGAGCCCCCTGCTCGGCCTCGGCCTCGGCGCCACCGCGTGGCTTGCCCTCGGTATCGCCGTGACGCAGCAGGTCGTCTGGGCTTCCCTCGGCGCCGTCGCCGCCGGCGCCCGCCGTATGCAGGTGGTCGCCGAGGGGGTCGTGAACCTCGTCCTCGGCCTGATCATCGTTGCCGCGAAGGCGGCGTTGGGCCACTGACCGCGCCCCGCCAGGAAGGCTCAGCCAACCGACAAGGGCCCGGCGCTTGCGGCCACGGCGGGCCCCCCGGGCCTGTTCGGCCCCGAAGACGTGGAACGGGGAAACCGGCGGCCTTGCCCCATGGGCGCTTCGAGCACCGAGGCGGTGGTTTCCTCGCATGGAGCACCGACGCCGCACCGACCTTCGGATTCCCTCGTTCGGCTCCGGAGCAGCCTGTCACGGGCCACACCGGCTCGCCTGGGGTTCGCCTCCCTCGACGCCGACGCGGCGAGGATCGTCCCGGCCAGGGGAGTCGAACGTGAGCCGAGATGCGTCGCCGGCCGTCCGCTGCTGAAATGACGAAGGCGACGGTCACCGTCGGTCCCGGCATCGTCGCACACCGCGAAGGCGCGGGGGCGCGGGGGCGGACCCCACCCGACACACGTCGACGACCTCACCGGACAAGGAGCCGACATGAGTAACGAACCCTACGAGCCCGGCCCGATCGACTACCTGGTGATCGAGTTTCCCGGAAGTCGGATGACCGGCGAGGGGCTGCCCCTCCTGATCGATCTGGTCGACCGTGGCATCATCCGGGTGCTGGATCTGCTCTTCGTCCGCAAGAACGCGGACGGATCGGTCCAAGGAGTCGAACTCGCCGACCTGACCGGCGACGACAACCTCGACCTCGCCGTCTTCGAGGGAGCCTCCTCGGGACTGCTCGGCCAGGACGAGATCGACGACGCGAGCAAGGTACTGGAGCCCGGCAGCGCGGCGGCCGTCCTCGTCTACGAGAACGTGTGGGCGGGCCCGCTCGCAGCGGCCCTGCGGCGTGGCGGAGCCCGGCTCGTCGCCAATGGACGTATCCCGGTCCAGGAAATCCTGGCATCGCTCGACGCCGCCGAGAGCACGGCCTGAGTCGCTTCGACGTCGTTCCCACCCCAGCAGAGGAGACAGATCATGCCAGGGCTTCTTCGCGGCATCGCCCGCACCGCCGTCGTCGCCGGAACCGCCACCGCGGTCTCCAACCGAGTCTCCCGGCGCCAGGCCGGTCGCTGGGCCCAACAGGAACCGCAGCAACCGGCAACCGGACCCGCCTACGCCGCCGAACCCGCACCATCCGCACCGGCGGACGACATGGGCAGCAAGCTCGCCCAGCTCAAGGAATTGGGCGAGCTGAAGCAGCAAGGCGTGCTCAGTGAAAGCGAGTTCGAGGCCCAAAAGGCCGCAATCCTCGGCTCCTGACTCGCTCGACACGAGTCGTCACGAGTCGTCACGCGCCCGATCCCCCGTCCCGCGCGGAAGACACCTCAACGGGCGAGCCCCGCCCGAAGGCTCGGTCTCCGACCATGCCGGCAGGCGTAACTCAACATGCGCGACCCCACACGCCCCGCGCATATTCGACTTGTATGGCAATCCTTCCACCGTCGCCCGGAGAGTGGTATGAGCACGCCGTCGGAGCCGCCCAACACCGGGTCTGCCCGGGTCGTCCGCACGCCGGTCCATCGTCGGGGCTCGCGCGCGGGGCGCATCGTGATGAGCGTCGTTTCGACCGTGTTGATCACACTCACCTGCGTCCTGGTGCCACTCTCCCTGATCACCGTGTGGGTGCACGACATCGTGCTGGACACCGGCAGGTACGTCGAGACGATCGCCCCCCTCGCGTCGAACCCGGCGATCGAATCCGCCGTGGCCGAAAGGATCACCAAGGCGGTCGACGTTCGGGTCGACGGCAAAGAGGTCACCGCGGACCTCGCGGCCTGGTTGGAGTCCCAGGGGTTGCCGCCTCGAGTCGGCAACGCCGTGAAGTCACTGGCTCCGCAGTTGGACGACGCGGCAACCCAGGCCGCCCACAAGGCGGCGACCCGCTTCACCCAAAGCGACAGGTTCGAGACGGTCTGGAAGAACGCCAACCGAACCGCCCATTCGGCGCTCGACCACGCGCTCACCGGCAAGGGCCGGGGCGCGGTCGGGGTCGACGAAGGTACCGTCACCCTCGATGTCGGGGCCGCGGTGGACGCGGTCAAGCAAGATCTCGTCAACGCCGGGGTCAGCCCCGCGGACAAGATTCCCGACGTCGACAAGCAGATGGTGCTCATCCAGTCCGACAAGCTGCGGAAGTTCAAGAAAGCGGCACACGCGCTCGACGTGCTCGGCAACTGGTTGCCCATCATCGCCGTTGTGCTCGGCGCGATCGGGGTATTCCTGGCCCGGCGTCGCCGCCGGGCCCTGGTCACCACCGCTCTGGGCGTCGCCTTCGGCTGCCTGGTCGTGGCCATCGCCCTGGCGATCGCGCGGCGCTTCTATCTGGATCACCTGCCCGCCCAGGTACAGTCCCCCGCCGCCGCCTCGGCGATCTTCGACACGCTGCTGCGCTTTTTGAAGAACAGCGTCCGCACCGGGATCGTCCTGGGCCTGGTCGTCGCCCTCGGCGCCTACCTGTCCGGAACGGGCCGACTGCCGCGGGCCCTGCGCGGATCGATGGAGCGCGCGGCCGACTCCGTCGCGCGGTGGGCCGACACGCACGGGCTGCACACCGGAAAGACCGGCACCTGGGTAGCCGCCCACCGGCGGTGGCTCGCCATCGGCGCGCTCCTCGTCATCGCCCTGTGGTTCGCCCTGTGGAATCGCCCGACCGCGTGGACGATCCTGCTGCTCGTGGCCGTGCTTCTCGCCCTGCTCGCGATCATCGCGCTGTTGGCCGCGACGGGACGAACGACGCTCTCGCGGACTCCCGCCCACAACGGGCGGCCGGGCCCGGTCGGTGGCGGTGCGCCGTGATGCCCCCGCCCCGGAGCCGGTCCGGTCACGAGTGTGACGGCCCGTCGGGCAATTCGTCGGTGCGCGCCGGATGAGGCGATCGGGTGAGGTCCCGCCGTAAACTGGAGATTGGGCCACCATGACGGTGCGGACATCGGGTACAGCGCCCCTGGCCCGTTGCCGACACGCCGAGGAAGGCGCGGCTCCGAGGCGACGTCCGGTGGCGTGTCCCACGGATATCCGCCGCCGTGCCGGTGGGCGGTGGTCGCCGATCGCGACGCGTACACGTCCCGCGCGGGCATCGTGCCCCATCCCGTGTGAGCAGAGCACACTCCCAGCGCTCTGGGCCCCACCCGCAACGGCGAGGTGGGCGGCGGCTCCGCCTTCCCGGACGGCCCCGCGGATCCCGTCGGGATTGATCGAAGGAGATCGATCATGGACTACCCACTTCTCAACGCCTTTTGGACCATGCTCTGGTTCTTCTTGTGGATCCTCTGGATCATGCTCCTCTTCCACGTGTTCCGGGACATCATCCGCGATGACTCCCTCAGTGGATGGGGCAAGGCGGGCTGGCTGGTTCTGTGCGTGGTCCTGCCGTACCTCGGCGTCTTCGTGTACTTCATCGCGCGGGGGCGCGGCATGGGCGAACGCGACCGGCGCAGGGTCGAGCAGCAGCAGGAGGAGTTCCGCTCCTATGTGCGGGACGCAGCCGCCACGCCTGGCACGTCCGACGAACTGGCCCGCATCGCCCAGCTCAGGAACGACGGTGACATCACCGTCGATGAATACGAACGAGCCAAGGCCAAGATCCTGGCCTGAGATCGCGGTCCGGCGTCCGACACGGGATGAACACATCCGCGCGTTCGTCCGCTGTCGCTACGTCCGTGCCGAGCGGGGTTGGGTCGTGGGGATGCGTCCGGTGAAGAACAGGGCGAGGAGGGCCGCGAGGGCGAGGACGGCGAGCGCGGCCCGCAGGCCGTCGAGCCTGGCCGCGTCGTTCGCCTCGATGGCCGCGTGTTTCACCTCCGTGCTCGTGCCGGCTTTGTCGAGGGCGGAGGTGAGCTGCTCGTCCGACAGGAAGGGGACGCCGCCTTCGAGTTCCACGGTCGCGCGGCTCGCGACGGATGCCGGGATCGCCGGATTATGCTCGATGGCGCTCAGGAACGACGAGGTCATGGCGGCGATCAGGAGCGATCCCGCGAGCGCCGTCCCGATCGAGGCACCGAGGTTGGTGACCGCGTTCTGCACGCCGCCGACCTCCGCGCTCCGCTCGTCGGGGACCGCGGATACCGTGACCGAGCCGAGCTGCGACGCCAACGCGCCCATTCCGAGTCCGATCAACAGCAGGGGCACCGTGACGATCTCGGGGCCCGCGTCCGCGTCCAGCGCGGCCATCATGGCCACCGCCCCCGCGAGCAGCGCGAGGACGCCGAGTCGCACCACGCGTCGCGGCGAGACGTCCGGAAGGAACCGCGGGATCAGGATCGCGGCCGCCAGCAGCGTGAGCGAGAGCGGCAGGATACGGGCGCCGGTCGCCAACGCCGACAGGCCCAACGCGATCGACAGGTAGAGCGGAACGACGAAGAACACGCCCATCTGCACGAGGTACTGGAAGAAGAACATCGTCAGGCCGCCGGTGAGTTGCCGATTGCGCAGCATCATCGGGTCCACGAGCGGATCCCCACCCCGGGCCGACAGACGGGTCTCCCAGGAGAGGAAGAGCCATACGAGGGCCACTCCGGACAACATCAGCCACACGACCAGCGACACCCCCAACCAGGCGGGCGCTTCGGGTTTCGGTCGAAACCACCCCCACTCGGCCGACTTGAGCACGCCGAACACGAAGACCCCGAGCCCACCGGCGGACAACACGGCGCCGACGACGTCCAGGCGCTCTCGCGCCGCGACGGGCGCGTCGGCGACCCGGGCCGCGAGTACCAGGATCACCGCCACGAGCAGGACTTCGCCGGCGAAGACCCAGCGCCACGAGAAGTACGTAGTGGCCACGCCCCCGATCAGCGGACCCGCGGCGATCGCCACCGCCCCCGCGGCGGCAACGAGCCCATATGCGGAAGGACGACGCTCCGCCGGGAAGTTTCCCGCCACCAACGCCACGATCGCGGGCAGGATGAGCGCCGCACCGACTCCTTCCAACACCGCCCAACCGAGCAGCAGCACCGGCAGATTCGGGGCCAGCGCGGTGGTCAACGAACCACACCCGTAGATGCCACAACCGATCATGAACGCACGCCGACGACCGATGAGCCCGCCGACCTTGCCCCCCGGAATCATGAGCATCGCCATCACGAGCGTGTAGGCCGTGATCGCGCCCTGGATCCCGGTCACCGTCGTACCCACGTCCTCGGCCACCGTCGCGATCGACACGTTCATGACCGAACTGTCCAGGGCCATCAGAAACTGCCCCAGGACCAGCGGGACCAGCACCAGGCGTGTCCCTGTGGAGCGCACCGGCCTGCCCATCGCGGCTGTCATGACGACATGGTTCCAGCGCCCGACAAGAGCCCGGATCCGCCGCGCCGCAGCGTCAGCCGGATGGCGGGCACGGGCTCCGAAATGTTGTGTAGCGGGACCCGACGGGTGGTACCGAGGGCGGTGACACGCTCTCGCGCGACCCTGATCCACATTCACCCACATGGGGACAGCCATGGTCCTTGATCTCGTCCTCATCGCAACGGCCATCACCCTGGGACCGATGCACAACTCCGCGTTCATCCTGTTGTTGTCCGCGGACAGAGGGTTGTTGAAAGGGCTTGTGTTCACCCTGACCTGGCTCGTGGAACTCGTCGTGGTGGTCGCGGGGGTGTTGCTGTTGACCGGGGGCGCTCCGCCTTCGAGACACAGTGCGCCCTCGACGGCGGGTCTCGTGGTCAAGCTGACCGTGGGCATCGCGCTGGTGGTCTACGGCGAGCGCAAACGACGCCGAGGCGCCACCCGCTCCCGAGGAAATCCGAGGTGGATGGCGCGGCTGGATCGCGTTTCCGGATGGACCGCGGCCGGCCTCGCCATCCTGCTCCAACCGTGGGCGATGGTCGCCGCGGGCGGGGCCACCGTGATGAACGCGGACCTGTCCTCGGCCGCCACGTTCGTGGCCTTGATGAGCTACTTCCTGCTCGCCACGGCCACTTTGTTCGCGATGGAGTTGTACGCCACGTTCGCGCCGGCCCGGGCACACATCGAGCTCGATCGGCTACGCACGGCCCTCACCACCCACCAGGACCAGGCCATCGTCGTGTTGTCGTTGCTGCTGGGCCTGTGGTTGGCCGCCAAGAGCACGTACGAACTCGTCAAACTCTCGTAAAGGTCGCCGCATCGGCGCTTGTCCGCCTGTGGCGGCAACGATCCGGTGGCGCCTTTCGTACGCGAGAGAGACGGTGGAAACGTGACGTCCGCATGCGCGGCACACACGCATGCGGCCGTGATCCAGGGCGCCACGGCGCAGGCAGCGGCCGACGCCTCGAAAGCCGAAAGCCAAGGATGATCAGCGATGACCAATCACACAAGCACGCGACATCACACCCCACCGTCCACCGCCGCAAGCGGATGGACGGTGTTCGCAGCGGTCATGATGATCGTCGGCGGGGTGTTGGCGGTATTCCAGGGGATCGCGGCCATCGCGAAAGACGACGTCATCCTCAGAACCCACAACTACACGTTCGGCTTCAGCGTCGCGGGTTGGGGCTGGATCCACCTGATCCTCGGGATCGTGGTCGCTCTCGCCGGCCTCGCGTTGTTCGCCAACGCGCTCTGGGCGCGCATGCTGGGCGTGCTGCTGGCGGGGCTGAGCATGATCGCCAACTTCGCATGGCTGCCGCACTATCCGCTGTGGTCGACGATCCTCATCGCCATCGACATCGCCGTCATCTGGGCACTGTGCACGGGACCGGCCAAGAATCGGTATTGAACGTTCGTGGCAACGTCGAGGTGGCAGGAGACCGCGGTTCGACACCGGTCATCAGCCCTCTCCATCACACGAAACCCGCGACGAGCGTCCTTGGCACGGGCGGAAGACACCGTCACCCGGTCGGACGCGGTTCGACCGCACGGCCGACTTTTCCGTAGGCGTCGGTCGGGCGGAGCAAGCCGGGAGGCACACCATGGGCCGGCACGCAACGGCCTCGTCACGGCGAGCGCGCGTCGATGGAGGCAGGGCCGCACGCTTTTTGGCGCGTCTGGCGTTGCTCGCCGTCGTCGGCGTGGTGGTCGTCCTCGTGATCGCACTGCGCGAGGCCGGGTTCCTGATCGTGGGCGCGGCGTTTCTCGGCCTGGCGGCCTGCGCCGTCGGTCTGTGGTGGTTCCTCGCGCACCGGGGCGCGGTCCGGCTGGTCGGCGCACTGATCGCGGTGGGCGCGCCGGTGGCCGTCCTCGTGCTCCTCGCCTTCGACGGCCTGTGGCTCGACGCTGTGATCCTGGGCGCGTGTTGGGCCGGTACCGTGGCGTGCGCCCGAGCGGCCCTGCGCACGTCGGACCCGGATCGTGTGCAACCGGCCGCGCCCGCGGCCCGGCCCGCGAGGCCGTTCCTGATCATGAACCCGAAGTCCGGGGGAGGCAAGGTCGGCCGCTTCGGCCTCGTCGAACGGGCCGAGGAACTCGGCGCGCGGGTCGTTCTCCTCGACCCCTCCACTCCCGCGGACGTCGCCGAACTGGCCCAGGAAGCCGTCGTCGACGGCGCGGACCTGCTGGGCGTGGCCGGTGGTGACGGCACCCAGGCGCTGGTGGCAGCGGTCGCCGCCGAACACGACCTGCCCTTCCTCGTCATCGCGGCCGGGACTCGCAACCACTTCGCGATGGACCTCGGGCTCGACCGCGCCGACCCGGGTCGGTGCCTGGACGCGCTCACCGATGGCGAGGAGTTGCACGTCGACCTGGGCGACGTCGCGGGCCGCGCCTTCGTCAACACGGTGTCCTTCGGTGCGTACGCCGACGTCGTGCAGCGCCCCGAGTATCGCGACGACAAGGCCGCGACGGCGCTCGGCCTCCTGCCGGACCTGTTGGTCGGTGATGGTGGCGTACGGCTCGACGCGCGCGTCGACGACACCGTCCTGACCGCGCAACAGGCCCTGCTGATCAGCAACAATCGGTACAACTCCCCCAGTGAGATGGCAGGCACCGGCCGACGCCCGCGCCTGGACGACGGCGAACTCGGCGTGCTGGGCATCCACGTTCGGGGCGCGGTCCCGGCCGCCGACCTGGTCGTACGCGGTGAGCGCTCCGAGGCGTTGACCGTGACGAGCGCCCACCGCGTCGAGGTCACCTCCGAGGCTGCCGAGATTCCCGTCGCGGTCGACGGCGAGGCTCTCCGAATGGGTACACCGGTCGTGTGCACCCTGCGTCCGGCCGCGCTACGCGTTCTCGTCCCGCGCGATCGCCCGGGCGTTCCCCGACCTACCCGCCACGTGGACTGGCGTCGCGTACTCGCCTTGGCCCTCCCCGCTCGGCGGACACGCGCCGTCGGCCCCCGCAGTTCACGAGAGCGAGCGAACAGGCCGCCCGCTTCGTGAAGCGGCGCCGAGCCCACGGGCCGGCCCGTGGGCGCCGCAATCCACCGACGATCACCGCGAGCCCGTGAACGATCAGCCCGCCGAGCACTCCCCGTGACGATCACGCGAACCGGTCGCACTCGTGTCGATGACGAGGTTTTATCCGCACACCGCGGCGGCGGCACCGGGGGCGACCGAGTGGTGACGAAGGCACACACAGGCGCGACGGTCATCGATCCCCCGACCGGCGAGATGTCCCGGTCACCGTAGTTGGTCGAGCGCCTCCGCGAAGAGTCGGGCGTGGCGAGCCTCGTCCTCGGCGAAAGCGGCGGACACCGTCCGCCTCTCGTCCGAGCGCCGCAAATCATCCATTCCGAGCGCGGGTTGCCGCACGCCCTCGCGAGAGCGGGTTCCCACTGTCGGCCAGAAATACCCCCGGGGGTACTCGTGGTACGCTCGAAATATACCCCGGGGGGTAAATCTCAGCCGAAAGGGGCAACCGCGTGTTCTTCATCGACACCATCGAAACCGAGGGCCTGGGCAACCGCGGCTACCTGGCAGGCGGTGCGCGCAGTGCGGTGGTGGTGGACCCGCCCCGCGACGTCGACCGGGTCCTGGCGGCGGCTGCGGCGCGGGGGGTGCGGATCTCGCACGTGGCGGAGACCCACGTCCACAACGACTACGTGAGCGGCGGCCTGGACCTCGCGCGCCTGACCGGCGCCGTCTACCTCGTGCCCGCCGACGCCCGGGTCGCGTTCGCCCGTACTCCCGTCGCCGACGGCGACACCGTCGAGGTCGACGAGGACGTCACCTTGCGGGCGATGGCCACTCCCGGCCACACCCCCCATCACACGTCCTACGTCCTCGAGGAGCGGGGCACGGTGGCGGCCGTGTTCACGGGAGGGTCGCTGCTGATCGGCTCGGTGGGCCGCCCCGACCTGGTCGAGCCTCGACTGACCGAAGCACTGGCGCGCGCCCAGCACGCTTCCGCCCACCGGCTTGCGGCCGAACTCCCCGACGAGACGCCGATCCTGCCCACGCACGGCTTCGGCAGTTTCTGCTCCTCCTCCCGGTCCGAGGGCGACGCCACCACCATCGGCAAGGAGAAGAGCGGCAACGACGCCCTGGTCAAGGACGTCGACTCCTTCGTCGCCGAACTGCTCGTCGGCCTGGAGGACGTGCCCGCCTACTACACCCACATGGGGCCGGCCAACGCCGAGGGCCCCGCGCCCGTGGACCTGACCGCACCGCCGGTGGCCGATCCCTTCGACATCGCCGCACGTCTGGCAGCCGGGGAATGGGTGGTGGATCTGCGCAACCGGATCACGTTCGCCGAGGGCCACCTCGCGGGATCCGTCAACTTCGAGGCCGAGGGGAAGATCGCCACCTACCTCGCCTGGATGATCCCCTGGGGCAAGCCCGTCACCCTCCTCGCCGAATCCCCCGCACAGCTCGCCGCCGCCCAGCGCGAACTGGTCCGCGTCGGCATCGATCGCCCGGCCGCCGCCGCCACCGGTGGCCCCCGCGACTGGATATCCGACGGCGCGAGCCCTCGTTCCTTCCCCCGCGCCACCTTCGCCGACCTCGCCGCCCACGATCCGCACCCCGACGTCGTCCTCGACGTGCGCCGCGACTCCGAACGCGCCAAGGGCTGGATCACGGGCTCCGCGCACATCCCCATCCACCAGCTCCATCGGCGCCTGGACGAGGTCCCGTCCGGCACGGTGTGGGTGCACTGCGCCGGCGGGATGCGCGCGGCCATCGCGGCCTCCCTCCTGGACGCCGCCGGACGCGACGTCGTCGCCGTCGACGACACCTTCGACGCCGCCACCGAAGCCGGCCTCCCCCTCACCACCGGCACCGACACCGGTCGCTGAACCGCCCACAGCCCCACCCCCGAGACCGGAAGGACGACGGAATGTTCCTCTTCCGTCGCGGCACGGCCCGCGTCACTGCCACCAAGGCCCACGAGCGCATCACGTCCGGCGACGCCGTGCTCGTAGACATACGCGAGCGGGCCGAATGGAACGCCGGGCACGCCCCCGGCGCCGTCCACGTCGCGCTCTCCCGCCTCCTCGCCGGCCAGGACCTGCCCCCGGCCGCGAAGGGCCGCCCGTTGGTGGTGATCTGCCGGTCGGGTCACCGCTCCCGGCAGGCCGCCGAGCTCCTCTCCGAGCGCGGGGCCGACGCCGTCGACGTCAAGGGCGGCATGAACGCCTGGGCGTCGGCCGCGCTGCCGATCGTGGACGAGCACGGAAGCAGCGGCCGAATAGCGTGAGCGCCCTCCTCCTCGCCCTCGCCGCCGGGGCCGTCGTCGGCCTGGCCCTCGGGGCGCTCGGAGGCGGCGGCAGCGTCCTGGCCGTCCCCGCCCTGATCTACCTCCTCGGCTTCACCCCGGCCGCGGCCACCACCGCCTCGCTGATCATCGTCACCGCCACCTCCGCGACCGCCCTCTACACCCACGCGACCTGCGGCAACGTCCGTTGGAAGACCGGCATCCTGTTCGCGGCCGCCGGCATCGGGCCCGCCATCGCCGCCGGCCTCCTCGCCGCCCGCCTGCCGGAAGCCGCCCTGACCGCGGCCTTCGCCGCGATAGCAGCCCTCGCCGCCGCGGCCATGCTCAAATCCCCCGCCACCGACCCGCCGTCGCACCCCGTCCGCCCCGCCCGGGCGGCCGGAGCCGGGGTCGGGCTCGGCACGGTCACCGGCTTCCTCGGCGTCGGCGGCGGCTTCCTCGCCGTCCCCGCGCTCGTCTCCGTCCTGGGACTGCGGATGCGGGCCGCCGTGGGCACCAGCCTCCTGGTCATCACCGTCAACTCCCTCGCCGCGCTCACCGCCCGCGTCGGCACCCCCACATCCCTGCACTGGGCGGTCATTGCTCCCTTCACCGGCGCCGCGATCCTCGGCGCCTGGGACGGCAAGCGCCTCGCCGCGAAAGTCTCCGGCCCCACGCTCCAGCGCACGTTCGCCGTCGTGCTCCTGGCCGTCGCCGCCCTCATGCTCGCCGACGCCCTCCACTGACACCACGCCACGACCACACCAAGCGCCCCCGGGCGTCGCACTGCCCATATCCAGGCACCATCCGAAAAGAAGGACGGACCCCGCATCATGACCAACCCCCGCACCCTGGACACCGACCAGGCAGGCAGCCGCCTGCACGAACTCGTCGTCCTCGACGTCCGCCCCCCGGCGAATACGCCACCGGCCACCTCCCCGGTGCCCTCAACATCCCGCTCGACCACCTGGACCGCGCCCTACCCGACATCCGCGACGCCGCCCGGCGCGGCGACATCCTCATCGTCTGCGCCTCCGGCACCCGCTCCGAGCACGCCTGCCGCACCCTCGCCGCCCTCCGCGACCACCGGCCCTCCGAACACTGATACCCCCTGGGGTACCATGAAGCAGAGCACACAAGGCCAGGAGGCACCGGTGAAAGTCGACGACGACGCAGTCAACGCAGTCCTCAACCGCCTGCGGCGCGCCCAGGGACAACTCGCCGGCGTCATCGCCATGATCGAAGCCGGCCGCGACTGCAAGGACGTCGTCACCCAGCTCGCCGCCGTCTCCAAAGCTCTGGACCGCGCCGGCTTCAAAATCGTCGCCAGCGGCATGCGCCAGTGCATGAACAACGCCGACGAGAACCAGGACCCCATGACCGAGGAAGAACTCGAGAAGCTCTTCCTCGCCCTTGCCTGACAACCGGTGCTCGACCACGACAACCGGCCGACGGGGTCTGCATTCTCGTTGCTCTTCCATTTTTGTGCAGCCCCTTTGCGAGGAGCCGGGAGCGATCGAACGACAGCGAACCGGAAGGTCGGATTCTGTCTCCTGATGACGATTCTCATCGCTTCGACGAACATCCCGACTATTCCGTCCTCGCGCGCTCCATGCGAGTAATGTCGCACCCAGGGGTATTCTCCGGTTCCGGAGCGTCGGGGGGCGATGGGGTGTGCGCTGTAATTCGTGTGGTCACGAGAATCCCGAAGCAGCAGATTTCTGCGGTGGCTGCGGTGCACGGGTAAAGCCTGCGAACCCCGTGCCACCAGGGCCGTCGGCCCGAAGCGACACCGCGATCGTGACTGGGTCCCTGGAGATACCCGCACAGCCGGCGGCCCCGCCGCCGTCGGCGCGGGTGGTCCACCACCCTCCCCGAGGACGGGTAGGCGCACCGAACGCACCGAGTCCAACGACGGACGAGGCGACGCGCTACCTGTGCGCGGCCGTTCATCTGGACAGCAAGCTGGCCGAGAAACTCGTCGAGGACGTCCTCGAGGAACCGCTCCGCGCGGTGGTGCGTTCCCCGGGCGTCGACCTCGTCGCGGTCATGAAGCACGCCATCGCCGCTCGCGCCCGGCATCTGGCCCGGGACGCGGCCCTTGCCGTACTGCTGATCCTGGCCATCGTGAATTTCGTGAGCGTCGGAGCGCTCCCAGGCATCCTCGTGGTCATGGCGTCCTGGGTCGTGGTCGTCGCCGAGGCGTACGTCGCGCGCTGGGGAGCGCTTGCGCAAACGCTGCGGCGCGGAACGTTCGACGCCTCCCGAGCGCCCGATCCACAACTCCAGGTGACGCGGGACCAGATCGACCTGGTCGCCGTCTACGCGGCGGGCAACGTAAGCACCTACAGCGGATTCGACCCGTTCCTCGGCCACGGATGGACGCTGGACAGCTGGTCGTTCGCCCTGGACACGACGGTGGCGTGCGACGACGAACCCGTCGTCTCCTTCACGGCCTCCGAGCTGCGCGAAAGGCTCGCCTCCAGGATCGCACTCCTCGACCTTCCCGGGCTGAGCGTCCATGACCGGCTGTTCATCAACGGTGCCGACATCCACCACGACAGCCGATTCCTGACCGGTCGGAACCCGCGCCCGGTCGATCGAGTCTCCGAAGCGGTCGTCGCGTACCTCACCGAGCATCCCGAGGACCGGGCCCGCCCCTATCTGGTGGTGGAGATCGTCGGCTGGGGCGGGCAGCTCGTGTACACGCTCTTCCTGCGGGTGACCGTTGGTTCCTCGCATCTGTTCGTCGAGGTGAACCACTCCCTGCTGCCACCTCTGCACTGGCGCTACTACGAGATCGACGACCTGCTGCTGCACCCCACGTTCGGAGAGTTCGCGCGGCTCGTCGTGGCCAGTGGATTCCGCTGGTTCGGCCTGGTGTTCCGCTGTATCCCGCGCACCCTCAAGCGGGTCTTCGCGGGTCCTCGACGGCGTTGGAAGCAGGCGCGCCAACGGCGGATGGTCGCCAGGCGCTTCACCTTCAACCACGGTGCCCTGCTGAGCATCCGGCAGGAAGCAAGCGATCTGCGCTCCCGTGTCCCGGACCGTTTTCCCTCGCTGGGCCCCGTCCTCGACCCGATGCTGAGCCCGGTCATTCGAACAATCCTCCGGCTCGGCCTCGACTCGAACGGGCTCCTGATCGGCTATCACCGATATTTCCAGAAACTTGATCAGGAAATGTATACGAAGGTCGTGGAGAAGAGGATCTTCGACACTCTCGTCGACTTCCTCGAAGAAAAGAACATCGACCCCGCGGAACTCAAGCGGCGCGCCGAGACGATCGTCAACAACAGCCTCACGGTAGGCGCCGGAGCCACCGTCACCGGTTCGGCATTCAGCGTCGGCCGAGGAGCCTCGGCCACCTCGAACGGAAAACCCTAGAAACCGCCCGCCCCGAGCCGGAACCGAATCCGACACGAAACGAACGGAATCGACATGAGCAAGGAAACAAACAAGGTCGACATCGGCGAGAACGCGAGCGTCAGCGAGTCCGCGATCGCCGTCGGCCACAAGGCCCGGGCGGAACAGACCACGGCCACCGGATCGGCCACCCCGTCGGCACCGCGAACCCCGGACGAACTGCTGGCCGCGGTCGACGAACTCATCGTCCGGATCCGGGCGACCGAAACCACACTGACCGACCGCGAACAGGCCCTCGCCGACGCCGAGGAGCTGCGCCACGAACTCACCCTGACGCCACCGAGTCGCGTGCGCCTGAAGCGAACCGCCACGTCCCTCCGCGACGCCGTGGGCGGCGCCACCGCGTTGAGCGGGACAATCGCACTCGTCATCCAGGCGATCAACGCCCTGTTCGCGTCCTGACCGACCGCCGAGGGGCGAACTCCGCTTCCACGGCGCGGAATCGACTCCCCGAGAGGCGAGCCATCATGATCACGTGCGCCCACTGCGGGGCCGTCCTCTCGGCGGCGGCACTGCGCTTTTGCACCACGTGCGGCGGTGAGGTAGGCCCCTGGAACGCCGAAACGATCGCGCCCGCGAGCGCCCCCGCGGACACGGGGAGTCGGCGCGTCCTCATGGCAATCCTGACCACCCTCGGCGTGGCCACAATCGCCGTCACGATTCTTCTTCTCCGAGAGAGCGACTCCGGCTCCGACACCACCACCGCGGCAACCACGACCGCCGAAGCCGCCATCGCCCCCGCAACTCGCACACCGCTCCCGCCGACCCCGGTGTTCGTGCCAAGGACGGCAGCCGCCTCGTTCTCGACCGGCCCGTCCCCGGGCGCGTCGTTCCCACCAACGCGCCCGGCCCCGGCCGGCACAACCGCCCTCGCCCCGACGAGCACTCCGGCATCGAACCCGGCCACCGTCGTCGCCCACTACTACGACGCGATCAACCGAGGCGACTACACAACGGCCTGGACCCTCGGCGGCAGCAACCTCGGATCGACCTACGCCACGTTCGTCGCCGGCTTCTCGGACACCGTGAGCGACAGGCTGACCATCGACTCCATCAGCGGCGACACCGTGCAGGTACGAGTCGCCGCACAGCGCACCGACGGCAGCGTCCGCCTGTACGCGGGGTCGTACACCATACGAAACGGCACCATCACCAAGGGCACCCTGCGCGCAACCGGCACCACACCCCCGTGATCCCGCGCCGACCAGGACGAACGAGATGGTGGAGGTTGGTCGGGCGTGTCGGATCGTGGCCCGGCACGCGTTCGACCGACGCTCCGACGTGGGGATGCATGACACCGACTCCGGTTCAGTCCCGTCGGATGGCGAAGACGTAAGCGGTGCCGGTGAAGACCACGGCGTGATCGGTGCCCACCGGCCGCGGCCTGTCCGAGACGACGCGTTGGAGGACCGCCTTCGTGCTCAGGTCGACCGCCATCGAGGGGCGCTCGCCGGAGTACAGGACCGGGCCCACGACGGCGACCGGTTCCAGGCGGATCTCGTTCTCGGCCTGTTGCCACAGCAGCGTGCCCGTGTCGATCCGCCAGGCGGCGACGGTCCTCGTCGTCGTGACCACGACGACGACTACGTCGGCGTCGGCGAGCCCGGACTCGGGCGTACCCGAAAGCGTCGGGCCTGTCGCCGGCAATCTGCCGGTGACGGGTGCGTTCACGCCGTAGGTGACGGTGGTGGGCGACGCGTCGAGGTCGTACCAGCCGATGACCAACCTGCCGCTGTCCTGCTTGACAAGGTCGGGCTGCGAGGTGGCGGCTGCTCCGACCGGCCGGGCGAGGTCCCGCGGCGCCCACAGGAGGGTTCCGGTGGCGGCGTCGAAGCCCGTCAGAGCCTGCATCGTGCGAAGGTCCGATCCCGCGATGTCGCGGTGATGGACGACCACTCCGGAGGCGACGGTGGCGCTGTCCTTGATGCAGGACCATTCCCCGCAGGGGATCCGCCAGCCGGGGGCGTCACTGCCGGCGTCGCTGATCACCAACACGCCGGGGCCGCTTCCCTTGCCGTGCTCGGTGACGATGCGCCGACCGTCCACGACCTGTGTCGCCTCGGTCGCACTCGGACGCCGGCGGTCGTAGACCCCGTGCGTCGTGTTTCATCACCCACCACCGTCGGCGCTGCGGGCCCAGCGCCGCGGCGGGCGGACTCACGCCGGCGACTCTTCCCGTACGGGTCGCCTTCCCAAGGCCGATCCCGATGCGGCGGGCAGCCGCCCCACGGACACGGGAAACCGGAGCCGACACCGGCAGCGGGCCGGGCGGGCCTGGATCTTCGCGCAGAAGTACAGGGCCATCAGACGTCCCGACCGTGTTTCCAGGTGCGCGTGCCGTTCCTCGCGTACACGCTCGGCGAGTCCAAGTCGCGTGGAGCCAGTCCCCAGTCCTCCCGGTCGAGGAGCCGGCGGAGGGGTCGAGGCTGGTCAGGTGGTGGCGAGCATGCCCGTGCGCAGGGTGGTGAAGGTGCGGGTGAGTAGTCGGGAGATGTGCATCTGGGACAGTCCGAGTCGTTCGCCGATCTCGGCCTGGCTGAGGTCGTCCCAGAAGCGGAGCTTGAGGATGCGGCGGTCGCGTTCGCCGAGTTCGGCGATCAACGGGCGCAACGATTCGCGGTCGACGACCAGGTCCAGGGCGGGGTCGGGGGCGCCGTGTCGATCGCCTCTGGAGGCGCCGTCGTCGCCGCTACCGGTGGTGGGGGCCGGGGCGTCGAGGGAGTCGGCGCGCAGGGCCGCGCCCAGTTCCAGGCCCGTGCGGACCGTGGCCTCGTCGGTGTCGAGGTGTGCCGCGAGTTCGGCGTGGTCCGGCTCGCGTCCGAGGCGGGCGGAGAGGTCGTCGCGGGCGCGGACCAGGCGCAGGTACTGCTCCTGTTCACCGCGGCGGGCGTGGACGGCCCAGGTGTGGTCGCGGAAGTAGCGCTTCAGCTCGCCCGCGATGGTGGGGATCGCGTAGGCGAGGAAGCCTGAACCGCGGTCGGGGCGGTAGCCGTCGACGGCCTTGATGAGCCCGATCGCGGCAACCTGGCGCAGGTCCTCGCGCAGGTCGGCGCGATGGGTGTAGCGAGCGCAGGCGTGTGTGACGAGGTTGAGGTTGTCTTCGACGACCTCGTTGCGCAGTCGGGCGTGGGCATGGGCGCCGGGTTGCAAAGTGGCCAGGAGTGCCAGGTTGCGGTCGGTGGCGGCGCGCAGTGTGGCCAGGGCGTCGGGGTGGTCGGTCATCGTGGGAGGGGCCTCCGAACGAAACGTGTCGGACGCCGGGGGACCGCGGGCGTGAACGGGCGATGCGGCCCGGGGCGGGGCCGACTTCGATCCCTTCCACCCCACGGCCCGCCCACACCGCAAAACGAACAGGAGGATGCGCGGGCGGCGCCCGGTGCCACGTGTCCGGTGAGGGCGCGGCCCATTACACGGGGCGCCGTCGCAGGGCCGCCATGTCACGCCATTCGCCGAACCAGTGCACACAGGGGACGATTCCAGAGAAACACATCCGAATCACTACTTCTCGGTGAAACGGCGGTACCTGGCCATGATGGCCTCCGCTCGGCACTGTCGGTGAGGCTGGTCCGCGTCACACTGGGGGGATGGACGTCCCCGTGGCCACATGAATCTGCCGGGTTCCCGGGACACGGCGTCTACATCGTTTGGGTGAACCACCCCATCGCCCGACCCTCGAGGACATCCGTGTCGTGGGACCCAACGCAGAGCCCCGGGAAGGGAGTGCTCTCCGGTCGCCGCCGAGTCCCGGCCTCGCGCTCGCATCGCGCGAGGCCGGGACTCGGACCGTGCGAGGAGACCGGCGTCGGGCCCATTGCGCACACGATGAGCCCGACGGCGCTCCCCTTCGGCTCGCCGCACGGGGCGAGCAGGCGAAGTCATGGTGTCGCCGCTCGCGTCGAGGGCGGTCGGTTGTGCTGTGGGGCGTCAGCGTGGGTGCGGTAGGGACTGCGTGTGGGTGGCCGGCTGCGGGTCGGTGCGCAGGTGTTCGTGGGTGACCAGGTGGACGGCCTCGTCGACGTCGGGCGTCATCCATCGGTCTTCGCCCAGTTCGGGGATGTGTTGCCGGAAGCGGGCGTGGAGTTCGGCGGTGCGCTTGCCCAGGGCCAGGCCGCCCATCTGCGGGCGGGCCGCGTCGATGCCCTGTGCGGCCAGGAGGAAGTGCACGGCCAGGATGATCTCGGCGCGTTCGAGGTTGTCGTCGAGGTTGCGCTCCGATGCCATGGCCATCGTGTTGTGGTCCTCCTGTCCGAACTTCTCCGGGCGGGACAGGACTCCGGCGGGCACGGCCCGTACCTGCATCTCGGGCACGAGTGCCGCCGCGACGGTCTGCGCCTGCACCATTCCGGAATTGAGGCCGACCGGCGGGCCCGCGAGGTTGTCGGGCAGGCCGTAGCTCCACTTGGCGGCGATCAGGCGCGCCGACAACTCGTGGCTGAGCACCGCGACGTCGGTGACCTGGGCGTTGAGAGTGTCGATCGCGTGACCGATCTGGGCGTCGTCGTAATTGCCCCCCATCACGAACTCGCGGCTACCGTCGGGGCGTTCGAACACGAGGGGGTTGGACGTCGAGGAATTGGCCTCACGCTCGATGATCGCGACGGCCTCCGCGAGGGTCTGCCGCAGCGTGCCGGCGATGTGTGGTGTGGAGCGCACGGACACGGCGTCCTGGATGCGCGGCGTCGTCTCCCCGTACTGGGTGCGACCCTGCTCGGTCATCCACTGGCTGCCCTGGGTCAGCGCGCGCAGTACGCCGGCCTCGTGCTCCTCGGCGGGGATGCGGCGTTCCGCGTGGGTCCGGGCGTCCAGGGAGCCGGCCTCGGCGCGGGTAGCCTCCATGAACAGGGCGAAGGCGCCGCCGAATTGGTCGAGGAAGGCCTCGGAGCGGAGCACGGAGGCGACGTAGCGCGCGGTCAGCACACCGCTGCCGCTGATCAGCGGCAGCGCCTCGCCCGCCTGCAACTCGAACGTCCTGGGCAAGCCCGCGCGGGCGAGCACGTCCCCGGCGGGGCCGGGTTCCCCGCCGCCCAGCCGAGCCGTCGCACCGTCGCCCGTGAGCACGAGCCCGGCGGCGGCCATGGGTTGGAGGTCGCCCGTACCGAGCGAGCCGATCGCGGGCATGACGGGGGTCACCCCGGCGTTGACCAGCGCGAGCATGCGCCGAACCGTCTCGGGACGGACTCCCATGTGCCCCCGGGCCATCGCGTTGGCACGCAGGACCAGGGCAAGGCGCGCGACGCCGGTGGAGAGTTCGGGACCCGTGCCGGCCGCGTGCGAACGCAGGATGTGCTTTTGGAACTCGACCTGTTCGGCGTCGGTGAGCGCCTTGTTCTTGAGCGGGCCGAGGGCCTGGTTCCAACCGTAGACGCGTTGTCCTTCGGTCAACGACGCCAGTGCGCCGTCGCGGGTCCGGGTCATGTCCGCGGCGGCGCTCTCGGAGAGTGCTACCGGGCCGGACGTGCCGCGGAAGACCGCCGACATCTGCGCCATCGTCAAGTGCGCGCCGTCCAGGGCCACGGTCGCACCCGTGCGATCCTCGACGTCACGAGCCCCTCCCCCGGAGGGATCACCGCCCGCCGGCGCGTAGTCCGCATGGGCCGAAGCCCGCGAAGGCGGCGCCACGGAGGCGGCCGAGCCCGACACCAGAGCGAGTACGCCCGCCACGGCCACCGCCATACGGGCGGCCCGGGGCAGGGGAAGCCCGCGGAAGCGACGCCTGACGGGCCGAGATGCCGAGGTGTGGAGCGGCGCCGAGGTGGCGCCGTGGCAATCTGGAATGATTTTCATGCTTATCGCGTCGACCGGACACTCCGCACGCTGAAGGTCGACGTCCTCATTGCCCCCGAACGCCGGCCTCCACGCGGCGAGCCACTGCCGGCCGACCTCGATCGCGCGACAATGCCGCACAGTCACCCGCTACTCGGCACGAGCGGCCACCTGCGTCGCGCACACCTTCCCGGGGCGGGCTCTCGATTCGCGGGATGGCGTCACGGTTCACCGCCGCAGCCTCGACCGACACGAGCGGGGCTCGACACGCGGGGCGACACGCCCGGTGGGGCGGTGAACCGATTGGTGGGTGGGTGGCACAATGGGGTGGGAACGGGTTCGAAGGCGCTTGGGCGCGCAGCCTTTCGTTCGGGATGCACCGGGTGAACGGCGGACAGGAAAAGGGACCACCGCCGTGAGCGAGAATCGACCGTCCGAGGGCCAGCCGATCTCGGGGCCCGACGTCGCGCACAACGCCCGGGTCTGGAATCACTGGCTGGGCGGCAAGGACAACTACCCGATCGACCGCAAGGTCGGCGACCACGTCACAAGCATGTTCCCGAGCATCGGCGAAGTCGCGCGCGCGGACCGGGAGTTCCTGGGCCGCGCGGTGCGCTTCCTGGCCGGCGAGGCCGGGATGGACCAGTTCCTCGACATCGGCACCGGGCTGCCCACCGCCGACAACACGCACGAGGTCGCCCAGCGGGTGAACCCCACCGCGCGGATCGTCTACGTGGACAACGACCCGCTCGTCCTGGCGCACGCCCGCGCGTTGCTCACCAGCACCCCCGAGGGCGCCACCGACTACATCCACGCCGACGCGCACCACCCCGACGCCATCGTCGCGGACGCGAAGGCGACGCTGGACTTCGACCGCCCCGTCGCGGTGATGCTGCTCGGCAGCCTCAACTTCATCCTCGACACCGACACCGCCGTGGACATCGTCGGCCGGTTGATGGCCGCCGTACCGTCGGGCAGCCACCTGGTGATCACCCATCCGACCACCGAACTCGGCGGTGAGGGCAACGTCGAGGCCATGCGGTTCTGGAACGAGAACGCCACCCCGCCGATCACCGCCCGCAGCCTCGCCGAGTTCACCCGCTTCTTCGCCGGCCTGGATCTGCTCGACCCGGGCATCGTCTCCTGCGCCCGCTGGCGAGCCACCCCCGTCGACGGCGAACTCCCGCCGATCGTCCCGCAGTTCGGCGCGGTCGCCCGCAAGCCCTGACCCCCTCGCGCGCAGGTCCGACGAACACACTACGGCGGCGGGGGGGGCCCGCGGGGCCGGGCCCCCCCCCCCCCCCCCCCCCGACCCCACCCCCCCCCCCCCACCCCCCCCCCCCCCCCCCCCCCCCCCCAACCCCCCCCCCCCCCCCCCCCCCCCCCCCCCCCCCCCCCCCCCCCCCCCCCCCCCCCCCCCCGGGGCCCCCAAAACCCCCCGGGGGGGGGGCGGCCCGGGCGGGGGCGGCCCCCCCCCCCGCCGCGCCGGCCTTACCGTGCGCGATCCCGTCCGGCTACTCCGTCCGCAACCCGTCCGGCCGCATCATCCGCCACAGCGGCGGCAGACTCAGCGCCGTGACCAACAGCACCACACCCGCGCCGATACCGGTCATCGACGCCAGCCCGGTCCAGTCCACCCCGAACGGGCGTTGCGCCATGCCGAGCAGCGCCGCGCCCAACGCCACCCCGGTGCCCGCCGCGAGGAGCAGGCCGAGCACGACCGGGATCGCCGTCTGGTACAGGATCGACCAGCTCAACGTGCTGCGCCTGGTGCCGAACGCGACCAGGACCGACAACAACTTCCGCCGCTCGCGCAGCTGTTCCAGCATGGTCACCAGCAGGCTCGCGCCGATCATCAGCAGTACCACCGTCGAACCGATGAACAGCGCGGTGCGCACGTTCGCGAACCGCCGAGATTCGTGGGTCTCGCTCAGCGTGTACACCTGCGCCAACGGATCCACCCGGGCCATGGCGTTGCGTGCCAGGTCGCTCGCGTCCCGCACCGCCGGGTCGAGCGCCAAGGTCATCGAGTAGGTCAGCTGCCGGCTCACGGCCGCCGGCACCGCGCCGGGCGTCGCCAACACCCCGTCGGGGGCGATCCCGCTCGCGTCCGCCCGACCCGGAACCGTGCGCGCGGCCGCGGGGATCACCCACGGCGTGAGCACGGGCGTCGTACGCGGGCCGCGGCCCATGTCGATGACCACGTTCTTCCCGGGCACCGGCCGCATGCCCCCCACGGAACCCGACGTGCGTGGGTCGACGACGAACGTGTCCCCGTCCGTACATCCCTCGATCCGGGCCAACTCGCGCAACGTGTCACACGTCCCGATCGTCAACGACGCGCCCGGACCGGAATCCTCGCCCGGCTCGGCCAGGCGGGTGCCGGATCGCCAGAATGCGCTGCGCACCCCCGTCGCCTCCCGGATCTGCCCGGCGATGCGCTCGATCCCCTCCGTGCCCAGCGGCGCGTCGGAGCTCACCGCGAGTTGCGCCCGCGTCGTATCCGCGCCGGTCTTCTTGGTGTAGTCGTTCTCGATCCCCAGGAAGAGCATCTGGAGCGCGATCGCCCCCGCCACCGCGACCGCGATGCCGTTGACCGCCCGGGCCGCCGAGGTACTGCCCACCTGAAGCCGCCGGACCGCCAGTTGCCACGGCACCCCACCGGCACCGAGCCGGGCCACCACCGCATCCACGAGCCAGGGCAACATCGCGGTGACCCCGAGCAGGAGCAGCACCACGCCGAGCACGACCTGTCCCCGGTTGAACTCCCCGCTCTCCGATCCCCGGCGGATCAGCGGGTACAGCGCGGCCAGTCCCGCGAGCGGCAGCAGCAGGCGCCACCACACCCTGCGCCGAGGGGGCGTGGCGGTCCGGACCACGCCCAGCGGTTCGATCACCACGGCACGCAGCGCGAACAGCGTCACCGCGACCGCCGAGAACGGCACCGCCAGCGCCACGAGCACCGCGAGCGGCACGCTCGGGTCCAGGTCGGACGGGAAGATGCTCAGGTCGAACGCGGAGGCCACGCCGGCCAGTTGCCGCCCGATCAAAAAGAAGCCGAGCCCGAACAGCAGACCGAACAGTGATCCCGCGAGCGCCTCCCCCGCCGCGATCCACCGGGTCGTGCGCGCGTCGGCGCCGACCAGCCGCAGCGCCGCGAGCCGCCGGTCCCGCCGCTCGCCGCCGAACCGCACGGCCGTGGCGATCAGCACCGCGACCGGCATCAGCAGCACCACGAACATCACCACGACCAGCAACACCAGCCGGGGATCCATCGGGTCGGCGGGAAACGAGCTGCCGAACGCGGTGATCCGCTGCACCGAACTCCATCGGTCGCCCGCGGTCACGGTGTCGTTCCCGGCGTAGAAGGCCAGTTCGTCCGGGCCGATCAGGCCCTTGTCGCCGATCGTGCCGACCGTGCGGTACGGGAACCGTTCCCGAAGCAGCCGCCCCCGGCTCGAATCGAGCAGGTCGGCCAGCGCGGGCGAGACGACCATCTCGCCCGCCCCCGGCACCTTGGCCAGCCCCGGCGGGATCGGCGCCTTCGGGCCCTCCGCCCGCAGGAGCCGACCCCGGATCTCGTCGCCCTTGTAGCTGGTGTCGGCATTGGCGATCAGCAGCGTATGGTCGCCGGCCTGCGCCGCCTGCCCGCGCTGTTCGTTGCGATCGCGGCCCCGCTCGTCCCGCGCGGACAGCGCGCTCGGAATCGCGGTGGTCAGCAGGAGCAGCGCCACCCCGAGGCCCACGCCGATCGCGGTCAGCAGTGTGCGGATCCAGCCTTCCCGGCCGCCGGTGACCGCGAATCCGGCGCCCATCCTGAGATCACGGAACACGTTCACGCGGCGCGCGCCATGTCCCGGGACCGGCCGTCGCGCACGACGATCTCCCGGTCGGAGTACGCGGCGATCCGCGACTCGTGGGTGACCAGGACGATCGCGGCGTCGGTGGATCGGGCCGCCCCGATCAGCAGGTGCATCACCCGTTCGCCGTTGAGCGAGTCCAGCGCGCCGGTCGGCTCGTCCGCGAAGACCACCCGGGGGCGGATCACCAGCGCGCGGGCCACCGCGATGCGCTGGCCCTGACCGCCGGAGATCTCGCCGGGCCGCTTGCGCGCGAGGTCGGCCACCTCCAGGCGCTCCATCCACTCCCGCGCCCGGGCCTCGGCCTCCTTGCGCCCCACCGCGTTCAGCCGCAGCGGCAGCGCGACGTTCTCCAGGCAGGTCAGTTCGGGTACGAGTTGGCCGAACTGGAAGACGAAGCCGAAGTCGCTGCGGCGCAGCGCGCTGCGCCCGCCGTCCGACAGGGCGGTCAGGTCGCGGCCGTCGTAGCGGATGGTGCCGGAGTCGGGGCGCACGATGCCGGCCAGGCAGTGCAGCAGCGTCGACTTGCCCGATCCGGACGGGCCCATGATGGCCACCACCTCGCCCGAGCGGATGGTGAACTCCGCGCCGGCGAGGGCGGGCGTCGATCCGTAGGTCTTGTGCAGGTCGTGGCCGCTGAGCAGGGAGTCGGTCACTTGCGGATCTCCAGGGTGAGTTCGCCGAGCCGGGCGGCGGTGAGTTCGAGCCAGCGCAGGTCGGCCTCGAGGTGGAACAGCGCGTGGTCGCAGATCAGTCGGTCGCTGAGATCGCCGTCGATCTTGCGCCGGGTCAGCTCGCGCATCATCGTCAGGTGTTCGGCCCGCTGGGTGTCGAGGATGTCCGCGGCGTCGCGGCCGGTCAGCAGCGCGAGGACGACCTTGGTGTAGAGCGTCGACTGGAGATAGGGCTCCGGCGTCTCCGGCCGGCCGAGCCACTGTTCGACGTCGGTGACACCGGCGTCGGTGATCGCGTAGCGCTTGCGCTCGGGACCACCGCCCGATTCGAGCCCGTCTATCTCGACGAGGCCGTTCTTCAACAGCCGCGACATGGTCGAGTAGACCTGGCCGTAGGCGAGGGTACGGTCGCGTCCGAAGCGCTCGTCGAAGCTGCGCTTGAGGTCGTAGCCGTGGCAGGGTCCGGACTCCAGGAGCCCGAGCAGGGTGTGACCGATTGACATGCCGAGCACTATACGCACCAGGTATACCTCGTGTGTATAGCAGGGTGCCGTAGGCCCGTCACCGCGTGCGGTGACGGGCCTACGGCAGGAGGAAGCGCTAGTGCTGTGACCGGAAACGTTCACCGGGTGGCCGGGGTGGTCAGGCTGCTCGGGTGAGGGGGCGTCCGCCGTAGCGGACGCCCTTTTCGCTGC
>NZ_JBIRUB010000014.1:0-213047 GCF_044334985.1 Embleya sp. NPDC020630 | reverse complement strand
CCCACAGGAATACGAAGCCCAGCAGGATACGCAGGCCCGCCACGGCGACATCGGCCGCGCGGACCACGGCGATCGCCGGGGACCCGGCCACGACGACGGATCCGGTCTCGTCCCTCCGGGGCGCTGAGGCGGAGTGGCGGGGCAGGTGCAGGCGCGAGGACAGTCGGTGGTCGTGTGCGGTTGCCATGTCGGGTTCCCTCCCTGGTGGCGCCGGGCCCGGTGCCCGACGCTCGGCCGCCGACGTGCGCTGCCGGGCCGTTGACATCAATCTCCCGTGATCCCGGCGGCCGCCCCAGGGCCGACAGGCCCGAACGACCGGGTCCAACAGCCGGTTGCCGCCGGGACGTTGCCGGTGAAGCGCACGAACCCACGGCAACGAAAGAGCGGTCGCCCCCGAGGCATCGGCGACGACCGCCCCGGATCGCGGCCCGGGACCACCAGGTCCGCCTCGCCGGAGGCCTCCACCAGCGCCTGACTCGCGCCTTCGCGCACAACCGGCGGGATCGCGTTCAGCGCACACACCCGCAGATGCCGCAACTGAGCTTCTTCATAGGCGGCTTCCACTGCGGGACCACAATCCGAGCCCTCGACACCCACCACCACCAGGCCCTCACCAAAACCGTGCGCTCGGGACGCGACCTCGTGCCTGTCGCGCACCACCAGCAGGGGACAGGGCGTGTACGCGGCCACCGAAAGGCTGACCGAGCCCAGGAGCAGACCGGCCATCCGGCCGTGTCCGCGGCTGCCGAGCACCACGAGGCAGGCGTGTTCGGCGGAGGCGAGCAGGACCTCGTGCGCGGGGCCGCGACGGACCCGGGCGATGGTCCAGATCTGCGGGTGCAGGGCCCGTGCGTGGGCGACGGCCGCCTTCGTCGCCTCCTCGGCCTCCCGGCGCATCTGCATCACGTAGGCGTCGAGTTGACCATCGTCGGGCAGAGTCCAGGCGCTGACGATCTCCAATGGCAGATGCCGGTTCGCCGCCTCCAGAGCAGCCTGTGTGACGGCGGAGAGCGCGGCGGAGGAGCCGTCCACGCCGACGACCACGTGTCCGGTGGGAGGCGGTGGAATGGCGGACATGGACTCGTCCTTTCGAGAGGGGGCAACCGAGCGGGCGGCGTTGCCTTTTCGAGTCCATGTCAACGCATATCGCCTCCGCCACACAGGGGCCGATGGGCCCAGCGGTGGGGCCGAGCGACCCGATCGCGGGTGTGCGTCCGGCGTCCGACGACGCATCGCGACGAGCGATGTCGAATGCGGTCAACTCAGCGGGACGCGCCACTCCACGAGTGCGCCGCCGTCGGGCGCGGGGCCGAACGAGCATGTGCCGCCCAGTGATTCGGCCCGTTCTCGCATATTCCCCAGTCCGCTGTCGCGGGCCGGGGCGGCAGGCGGACCGACGCCGTCGTCGCGTACCCGAAGGCGCACATGTTTGTCGTCGGTCTCCACGTGTACCTCGACGCGGGTCGCGTGTGCGTGGCGGGCGGCGTTGGCGAGTGCCTCGCGCAGGACCGCGATCAGGTGGACGGCGATGGGTTCGGGGACTGAGGTGTCCAGGAGGCCGTCGACGCGCAGGGTCGGGGCGAAGCCGAGGACTTCGGTGGCGGCGTCGACTTCGCGCAGGCAGCGTGAGCGCAGTCCGGTACCGGTGTCGCGGTCGCGGGCCTTGAGGGAGAAGATCGTGGAGCGGATGACCTTGATGGTGTCGTCGAGGGCGTCCACGGCGGATTCGACGCGCTCCAGGGCTTCGGGGTGGTCGATGAAGCGGGTGGCGCTTTGCAGGGTCATGCCGGTGGCGAACAGTCGTTGGATGGCGAGGTCGTGCAGGTCGCGGGCGATGCGGTCGCGGTCCTTCAGCACCGTCAACAACTCCGCGTCGCGGCGCCGCTCGGCGATCTCCAAGGCCAGCGCGGCGTGGTCGGCGAAGCCGGTGACCATGCGCAGCACCGCGTCCGACAACTGCGGGCGATCCGCTCGATTGGCGACCTGGAGCACACCGCGGATGCTGTCGGGGGTGCCGAGCGGCAGCAGGAACGCCGAGCCCAGATCGAGTTCGACGGTTTGAGCCACGACCGCGCCGGGGTCGTGGCTGAGGGTGTTGGTGACGATGGTCTCGCCAGAGCCGAACACCTTGCCCATCAGGGTGCTCTCCCCGGACAGGACGAGACCGCGAACGCCGTCCGCGAGGGGGCCCGAGGCGGCCTCCACCACCAGGTCGTCGCTGCCGGCCACCGGCACCGCCAGAGTCACCAGATCGGCGTCGGCCATCTCGCGAATGGTCGTGGTGAACGAGCGCAGCACGTCGGCGGGGGCGTCGCCGGAGAGCAGGCTTCGGGTCAGGTCCGAACTCGCCGCCAACCATCGTTCGCGGCGGCGGACGTCGTCGTACAGGCGTGCGTTGTCGATGGCGACGCCGGCCGCTGCGGCGAGGGTGCGCAGGACTGCTTCGTCATCGTCGTCGAAGTCTGCGCCGCCGCGTTTTTCGGTGAGATAGAGGTTGCCGAAGACGGTGTCGCGGATGCGGATCGGCACGCCGACGAAGGAGTTCATGGGCGGGTGACCGGGCGGGAAGCCGAACGAGTCGGGGTGTTCGGAAAGGTCGTGCAGGCGTAGCGGGTGTGGATCGCGGATGATCAGGCCGAGGATGCCCCGCCCGGTGGGAAACGGGCCGATGCGCAGGATCGTCTCGGGGTCCATGCCCACGGGCAGGAACCGGGCCAGTCGTTCCTCGTCGCCGATCACCCCGAGGGCGCCGTATTCGGCGTCGACCAGCGACACCGCCGACTCCACGATTCTCCGGAGCACGGTCTCCAGGTCCAGATCGCTGCCCACCGACAGCACGGCCTCCAGCAGCCCGTTGACCCGATCCCGGGCCGAACGCACCACCTCCACGTGTGCCTGGAGCTCGTCCAGCAGCTCGTCCAGGCGCATGCGGGGCAGAGCCGGTCGCTCGTCCGACGCCACAACCGCTCCCCAGGTGTCGAAGATTGTCTAAACGCTTCTTGTGCTCATCGTGTCAAACCATGCCCCTCCCGTCTCGTCTTCGCCGGATGGAAGGCGGGTGGCTCCGGTTGACGACATCTCCCGCAGGGCCGAACGACCCTGGAGAAGTCCCTGCGAGGGGGCCGGGAGACCCTGTGCGGGCCGTACGAGGCGGAGCAGGGTTGGGGGTGTACCTCTCGTCGAGGAGGAACCCATGGACACGCGCCCGTCGCAGAACCGGCCGCCGTGTGTGGTCGTCGGACTGAACCCGGACCCGTCGATCAATCGCGGGTCCGTCGGGTGGGGTGCTCACGAGGCGGGTCTGCGCGGCGCCGTGCTGCACCTCGTGTACGCCTGGGAACCGGCGCCCGTGCACCGCGCGCCCTACGCGCCGATGCACACCCTCGTCGACCCGACCGAGCGGCGTCGACAGGTCCGCGAGCTGCTCGACGCGGCGGAGCAGGCCGCATACCACCTCCGGCCGGACCTCTTGGTGGTCCGGCGGCCGATCGAGGGGCCGACCGTGCCGGCGCTGCTCGGCGCGGCGCGCGAGGCCGCCCTGCGGGTCCTGGGCAGCCGGCCCCGTTACGAGGATCGGCGCCCTCTCGGACCCGTCACACGCGAGTGCCTGCGTTGCGCACGCTGTCCGGTGGTCACCGTCGGTGTCGCGCCGGACGAGGAGGATCGCCGCCCGACTCCGGTGGCGACACACACGACAGGAGTAACGCCATGACCGAGACGACGCAGTCCGTTCAGGACACGAGTCCGCGCATCCCGACCGTGCGCGAGGTGATGCATGGGCCGGTGGTCTCGGTGGCTGCCGAGGACACGTTGTGGGTGGTGATGGACAACATGATCACCACTCGGCTGCACCACGTCTGCGTCCTCGACGGGGATCGGGCCCTGGGCCTGATCAGCGACCGCGATCTGGCCGCCGTCTGGACCCTGGACCCGCTGGGCCTCAAGCAGCACACCGCCGGACGCGTCGTCGCAGACACCGAGACGACCTTCGTCTCCCCCGACACCGACGTGGTGACCGCGGGTGAGCAGTTGCTCAGGCATCGCCGCGACGCGCTGCTCGTCGTCGACGCCGGTGGCGTGGCACTCGGGGTTCTCACCGACCGTGACCTGCTGACCGTTCTCCTGGGGCTGCACCGCCCACGGTGACCGGCACGGACGTCCGCGACGTTCCACAATGGAGTCGAGCCCGACCCCCGGGGGAGGGCCGTGTCGACATCGCCCAGGGCCAGACTCGGCCTCGAACGCCGGGTCCACGCGGAGGTGTACATGACAGAGCTGCGCCAGGGCAACGAGGGTCAACGGACCTGAGAACGGGGCCCGAGGCGCACCCACCGGCGCCCCGAGCCGGCCGACGGCCCGGTAAGCATCGGTGGTTGCGCGTCGCGGGCCTCTTGGTCTACCACCCTTCGACACATCCGCGCGTCGATGTGCCGAAGGGGCGTTCGGGACCGTGGGCGTGGGTGAGTTCGTGGGTGACCTGTTCGACGCCGTCCACGGCGGCGCACAGCCGTACCACGACGTCGACGAGGGTGGGGTGGTCGACCTCGCCGGTGAGATGTACGACGGCGTCGTGGACCTCGACCTCGATCGTTCCGGGATCCAGGCACAACGCCTCGCCGAGAATCTCGCGCTCGATCTCCGTGCGGATCTCCGCGTCCGACCGCACGAGGGCGCCCAGCAGGTCGCAGCGGCTGACGATGCCCACCAGCCGCCCGGAGCGGTCCACCACCGGCAGGCGCTTGACGTGGTGGCGGTCCATCAGCCGAGCCGCCCGCAGAGTGCTCGCGGTTGCTGCCACGGTGATCACCGGCGCCGTCATCAACCCGCGGGCGGTGAGCGCCTCGTCGGGTGGTGATGCCTCGCGTTCCCGTGCCCAGTCCCGCCGTGTCCGCGACGTCCCGGTGCCGGCGACGCGCGCGTGCAGCAGGTCCGCCTCCGAGACGATCCCGAGCAGCCGATGGGCGTCGTCCACCACCGGAAGCGCACTGACCTGCCACGTCTCCAGCACCCCGGCGATGTCACGGAAGCGGGCGCCGGAGCCGATGGTGACGACGTCACGGGTCATCACGTCCCCGATCGTGCCGTGTGTCATGTCGTACCTCCCGACGCAGGCGCCTGCGGAACGAGTTCGGCGGCGATGCTGTCGGCCCACGCCTCGATCTCGGCCCAGTCCCGGAAATCGCCGTAGTGCCCCCCTGCCGCGCGGAAGAACAACCGACGGCGTAGAGAGAGGTCCTTGCGGGCGATGGCGCCGGCGAAGCGGTGGTGATCGTGCACCTTCGCGACGGCGGAGATCTTGTCTACGCTCTCGGGTGTGGGAGCGTGGCGCTCGAAGCCCCCTCCGAGCGTGCGGGTCAACCCGACGTCGAACAGCCAGACCGGGCGATCGGCGAGTTCTACGCAGTGCTCGTTGACGAACGTGGTGGCGACCGGTAGCCAGGCGCCACCGTGGATGGCGCTGCCGAGGACGCAGGCATCGAACGAGGACAGGTCCTCGATCTTGTCCATCGGGCCGACCCGCGCGTGCAGACCTCGCCGGCGCAGGCGCTCTCCGATGTGGTGGGCGATTGCCCGCGTGCTGCCGTGCATGCTCGCGTACGCGATGAGGACGTTCACCATGTCACCTCCCCGGGGCACCCTCAGCATGCGACCGCCGTCGACGGTGTGACAGGGCCGCGTTGCCCGGCGTCCGGGGGCCGTTCGGCCCGGATACATCACGCCTCCTGGTTTCGCCACCCGGTTCGCCACCCGGAGTGGACCAGCGCACGGTGGCTCGAATGACGGGCGCACGGGCTCGAACGAGTCATCTCCAGAGCGACGTTCGGCCCTTCTGCGGGGCTCTCGTCGGCAGGCAGGCTGGGACGCGACCCAGGGGAGGGATCATGCGTCGACGAAGCCTGAAGATCGTGATAACCGAGTCGCACACGGGCGGCTGCGAACCGGTCGCGAGCGAGCTGACCGCGGCCGGGCACAGGGTGCTGCGCTGCCATGGGGAATCGGCGGTCGGTAGCGAAGCACCGTGTGTGGCCTGGACGGCGGGGGGCGGCTGCCCACTGATCGCACCGGACGTCGACGTCGTCGTGGACGTGCGTACCGAGGTCGGGCCGCAGACGGTACGCGAGCAGGGCGTGATGTGCGCGCTCGTGGCCGGTGTCCCGCTGGTGATCTGCGGGCCTGCCGACACCCTCGGCGGGACAGGCGCACTGTCGCGTGCGGACGTGGTGTGTGGGCGGGCGGACGTCGAGGCCGCGTGCCACCGCGCGTTCTCCCCGGTCGGGCCCACCGCGCACCGGGTGGTGGCGCGAGCGGTGTCCCGCGCGCTCGCCGGGGTGACCGCGCCCGCCGACGTGCACGTCGACCTGACGGCGCGCGAGAGCGTCGTCGTCGCCGACATCACGGTCGCCGCCTCCCCGACGGCCACCGCCTTCCGTCGTGTACGCGGTGCGGTCCGGACGGCCCTCGCGCCCTTCACCCCGGCCTGGCCGTATGTCCCGGTGACGCTGTACTACCGCGCCCCCGAGACCCGGCGCGAGTGATCCGGTCGGACGCCTCGCAAGTCCGCTCGGACCCGGCCGTTTTCCGCGCGAGCGGCTCCAACGGCCCTGCCGAAATCCTTGGAGGCGGAGGAGTGCCGGGCCCGACCGTCCCTGCACGATGTCGGGCGCGTCGCCTCCGAAAAGGGCACGCTCGACACGCCCCCGGGGCAGGGTCGTTCGGCAGGGTCGGCCGGGCCGTCCGCCCCTGCCCGGCGCGGTGGGAGGCGGCCAGTGTGTGAGGTGTCGAGATCGAGTCGATCGAGTCCATCGAGAGGCCACCATGACGACCACCACCACATCCCCCGCGGACGTCGACCTCGCGCCCTGGCGCGACTTCCGCCCCGGGGCCTGGCAACACGCCATCGACGTCCGCGACTTCATCCACACCAACCACATGCCCTACACCGGCGACGCGGACTTCCTGTGCGAGGCCACCGCACGCACGCGTGCGGTGTGGGAGCGGGTGTCGGCACTGTTCCCCGAGGAGCGCCGCAAGGGCGTGCTCGACGTGGACACCGCGACGCCCTCCACGATCACCTCGCACGCCCCCGGCTGGATCGACCGCGACCGGGAGTTGATCGTCGGCCTGCAGACCGACGCACCGCTCAAGCGGGCCATCATGCCGGGCGGCGGGCTGCGCATGGTCGAGAGCGGCCTGCGCGCCTACGGCTACGAGATGGACCCGTTCGTCCGCGCGGTGTTCGGTACCTACCGCAAGACCCACAACGACGCCGTCTTCGACGCGTACACCCCCGAGATCCTGCGGGCCCGCCGAGCGGGTCTGATCACCGGGCTCCCGGACGCCTACGGCCGGGGACGGATCATCGGCGACTACCGGCGCGTGGCCCTGTACGGCGTGGACCGCCTGATCGAGGCCAAGCGGGCCGCGCGCGGCGCCCTGGATCCGCTGCCCGCCACCGGCGAGGTGATCCGCGATCGGGAGGAACTGGCCGAACAGGTGCGCGCCCTGGCCGAGTTGAAGGAGATGGCCGCGACCTACGGCTGCGACGTCGCCCGCCCCGCGGCCACCGCGCACGAGGCCGTGCAGTGGCTGTACCTGGCCTACCTGGCCGCGACCAAGGAGCAGAACGGCGCCGCGATGTCGCTCGGCCGCACCTCCACGTTCCTGGACGTCTACCTGGAGCGCGACCTGCGCGAGGGCCGCATCGACGAGAGCCGCGCCCAGGAGCTGATCGACGACTTCGTGATCAAGCTGCGGATCATCCGCTTCCTGCGCACCCCCGAGTACGACGCGCTGTTCTCCGGCGACCCCACCTGGGTCACCGAATCCCTCGGCGGGATCGGCACCGACGGGCGTCCGCTGGTTTCGCGCACCTCCTTCCGCTACCTGCGGACCCTGTACAACCTGGGACCCGCGCCCGAGCCGAACCTGACCGTGCTGTGGTCGCCGCGACTGCCGCTCGCCTTCAGGCGCTACTGCGCACAGGTCTCGATCGACACCAGCTCGATCCAGTACGAATCCGACGACCTGATGCGCCCGCGTACCGGGGACGACACCGCGATCGCGTGCTGCGTGTCGGCGATGGCCGTGGGCAAGGACATGCAGTTCTTCGGCGCCCGGGTCAACCTCGCCAAGGCCCTGCTGTACGCGATCAACGGCGGCCGGGACGAGATCAGCGGCGAACAGGTCGGTCCGAAGTCCCTTCCGCTGACCGGCGATCGACTCGATCCGGCCGAACTCGACGCGGCGTTCGACCACGTCCTGGACTGGCTGGCGGGCGTCTATGTCGACGCGCTCAACATCATCCACCACATGCACGACAAGTACGCCTACGAGCGCCTGGAGATGGCGCTGCACGACCACCCCGTACACCGCACCATGGCCTGCGGCATCGCCGGACTCTCGGTGGTCGCGGACAGCCTCTCGGCGGTTCGGTACGCGGGAGTCGAGGTGATCCGCGACCCGGACACCGGCCTGGCCGTGGACTACCGCGTCCTGGGGGAGTATCCCGCGTTCGGCAACAACGACGATCGCGCCGACGCGATCGCGGTCGACCTGGTGCGCTCCTTCCTGCTCAAACTGCGCCGCCACCCCACCTATCGGGATGCCGAGCACACGTTGTCGGTGCTGACCATCACCTCCAACGTGGTCTACGGCAAGCACACCGGCAACACCCCCGACGGGCGTCGCGCCGGTACACCGTTCGCGCCGGGGGCCAACCCGATGAACGGCCGCGACCGGCACGGCATGGCCGCCTCCGCGCTGTCGGTGGCCAAGATCCCCTACGAGTGGGCCCGTGACGGCATCTCGCTCACCTCGACCGTGACCCCGGAGGGACTCGGCCACGACCCGACCGAGCGCGCCGACAACCTGGTGGGCCTGCTCGACGGCTACTTCGCCTCCGGCGGCTTCCACATGAACGTCAACGTGCTCGACCGGGCCACGCTCACCGACGCCATGGCACACCCCGAGCGGTACCCGAACCTGACCATCCGCGTCTCCGGATACGCGGTCCGCTTCGTCCGCCTGACCCGCGAGCAGCAGCTCGACGTGATCGGCCGGACCTTCCACGAGGCCCGGTGATCACGATGCGACAGGTCCCGGGCCCGACCATGCACGGCGCCCGCCCCCGCAACCTCGGCGACATCGGGCTGGTGCACTCGTGGGACATGTCCACGGGTGTGGACGGGCCCGGGACCCGCTTCGTGCTCTTCGTGAATGGCTGCCCGCTGCGCTGCCTGTACTGCGCCAACCCGGACACCTGGCACCTGCGCGACGGCCGGCGCACGGACGTCGATGAGGTCATGGACAGGATCGAGGCATGCCGGGACTTCCTGCGCGCGAGCGGCGGGGGCGTCACGATCACCGGCGGTGAACCCCTGCTCCAGGCCCCGTTCGTCGAGACGGTGCTGCGCCGCTGTCGCGAACTGGGCCTGCACACCGCGCTGGACACCTCCGGATACCTCGGGGCCCGTGCCGGCGATCGCCTGTTGTCCGCGACCGACCTCGTCCTGCTCGACATCAAGTCCTTCGACCCCGACGCCTACCGACGACTCACCGGCCGCGAACTCGCGCCCACCCTCGCGTTCGCCCGACGCCTGGCCGATCTCGGCATCCCTGTGTGGCTGCGCTTCGTGCTGGTCCCGGGGCTGACCGAGGATCCCGCGATGATCGACGAACTGGCGGCGTTCGCAGCGGGGTTGGGCAACGTCGAACGCGTCGACGTGCTGCCCTTCCACAAACTCGGCGCCGCCAAGTACGACGACCTGGGCATCACTTTCCCGTTGCGAGACACGCCACTGCCGCAGGTCGGACTGGTCGAGCGTGTCCGCGCGCGGTTCCGCGCGCACGGACTGCGCGCCCACTGACCGGAAACGGCGGCCCGGAACCACCATCGGGATCGGGAACACAACGGCGCGTGCGAGCGTGACCGGTACACCGCACGCACGCCGAGGGTCGGGGGAGCCATGGCCGCGTCCGAGGTCACCGTCGCGTGGATCACCGCAGGCGGCACACTCACCGGCGCCGTGGCAGGCGCCGCCGCGATGCGATTCGGGGCGATGGCCACGGTGCGCGCCGCGGTGGTCCACGAGGTGCACCAGGCGGAAACCGACCTGAGTACGTTCCTGACTCCGTTCCTTGACCTGCGTCGGCGAGTCGCGCCGGTCGCGGCCTCGATGACCGTCGGACCGTCCTGGCAGCGCCTGGCACCGATGGTCCCCACCACCGTGCCACCGTGGTGTCTGCTCGCCGACAACGCGCCCAGCCTGCTCGTGATGCCCGGCGAGGTCGCCCGCTGCGCTGCCGCGGTGGACGACGAAGTGCTCGCTCACCAAGCCCGGTCCGAGCCCACGCTCAATGCGTACGGGCAGGCTGCGGTAAGGGAGTTGGCCAATGCACTCGATCGGCTGATCCGAGCCTTTCCACCGGCCTTCAAGCGGCACGTACGCGCCGGGATGGGCACGATCCGTTGACGTGGGTCTCGGCACCGGACGGGTCGGTCGGGCCCCTGCGCAGGGCCGGTCGGCCCTGTCCGACATCCGCGATGAGCGGGACGGTGGGACCGGACGCCATCCACCCGCGCGAATGGAGAAGTGACATGGATCGGACACCGCTCGTCGTCGCGGCGACCGACGGTTCGCCCGAGGCGACCGCCGCCGTGATCGAGGCCGCCGACGAAACCGCCCGTCTGGACGCGGAGTTGGAGATCGTGTTCGTCTGGGAAGTATTGGCGCGCGGGCGGCACGCCGGCTGCGGCAAGGCGCTGAGCGACCACGTCGAACGGATCCGTCGGGAGGCCGTAGCCGTCGCACGTTCGCGGCAGCCTGCGATCGGGATGCGCTCCTCGGTGGTGCACGACGTTCCCGTCGCCGGATTGCTGGAGGTGGCCAAGCGGGCCGATCTGCTGGTCATGGGAAGCCGCGGGCACGGCGCGGTCGGCGGGATCCTGCTCGGGTCGGTGAGTTTGGCCCTGGCCGGTCGGGCGCCCTGTCCCGTTCTGGTGGTGCGCACCCGGGTGGCGGCCGGGCGGCCCGTGGTGGTGGGCGTCGTCGACGAAGACAGCCGGCCCGCGCTGGAGTATGCCTTCGCCAAGGCCCGAGCGCGCGAGGTGGGTCTGATCGCGGTGCACGCCTGGAACTTCCCCGAGATCCCGCGAGCGCTGCGGGAAGCGCAGGGAGCCGAGACGCCCTACCGCCAGGCCGAGGAGTTCGCGCGGCAGATGCTTGTGAACGTCATGTCGCCGCTTCGGGAAGCCAACCCGCAGGTGAAGGTCGAGGAACGCGTCGTACAGGGGAGTGCCGGCGCCGCGCTGGTCTCGGCGTCGCGGGACGCGGGTCTGGTCGTGGTCGGGCGGCATTCCTCACCGCGCCACTTCGGGCCCCGTCTGGGGCACGCGCCGATCGCCCTGCTGCACCACGCGCACGCGCCGCTCCTGGTCGTGCCGTCGGACTGAGTCCGCGGCCGAACGTGTCGAGACCGCCGGGTGGTTCGCCACCCGGCGGTCTCGGTGTATACCCGATCGGGACGAGTCAGTCGACGGGGATCAGCAGGACCGGTGCCTTGCTGTGGTGCAGCAGGACGTGGGCGACATGGCCGAGATTGGGCCCGAAGCGGCCGTGGCGGCGGTGGGCGGCCAGGACGATCAGGTCGGCCTCGTCGGTGGCGTCCAAAAGCGCGTGAGCGGGGATGTCGCACACGACCTGCTCGGTGACGGACACCTCGGGATACTTGTCCACGAACGGGGACAGGGCCGCGCCGAGCGTGGCCTCGGCGGCCCGGTGGCCTTCGTCGCCGGACCACAGCGGAGCGGCGTAGGGCGCCGCGGGGGACAGCGGCGGCGTCCACGCGTGCACCGCGCGAAGGGGCACGCCGCGCGCCTGTGCCGCGGCGAACGCGGCCTCGACGGCGGGGTGGCAGTCGAAGTCGGAGATGCCCACCACGACCGTGCCCGGCTCGTCCGCCGGGGCGTTGGTGTCTCGCGCGTGGACGACGAGGACCGGGCACCGCGAGACGGCGGCCACGGACAGCGAGACCGAACCCAGCAACAGGCCGACGAAGCCACCCCGGCCGCGATTGCCGAGGACGACGAGCGCCGCACGCTCGCCGGCCTCCTCCAGGGTGGGGATGGTCGGGGCGAGGGTGACCGTGTTGACGATGACCAGGTCGGGGTACCGCCGACGGGCCCGATCGGCCGCCTCGGCGACCAGGATCTCCGCCTCGCTTCGTAACTGCGCGGCGTATCCGTCCTCTTCGCGGGTCGGAGCCCATTCGACGACGTGCAGTACCTCCAGCGGTACGTGTCGCAGCGCCGCTTCGTCGGCGGCCCGGTCGGTCGCGAGGTCCGAGATCGGGGAACCGTCGACGCCCACGACGACGTGACCGCGCACGGTCGTGTCGTCGGCACCTGCGGTTGGGTGGGACGAAATGTTGTCGTTCATGTCGAACTCCCGGGATCGAGTGAATAGGGGGAATACCGGCGGGGCGTGATCTCGCCTCGCGTGTGTGCGCTGCGCGGAGTGCCAACGGTTGCCGGAGCACGGCCGTGTCGTCGGCCCTGGGCATGCCGCGGGCCCCGGATATCCAAGCCATTCCGGAGCCTGCGTGAACTCAGCCCTCTGCGGGATCGTCGTTCGTCGAGTGGTGGGGTCCGTACAGGTTCAGCAGTCGCAGTCGACTCGCCTGGAGGCGGCCGGCGATCACCTGCGCGCAGGCGAGGGTGATCGCTCGGCCGAAGGCCGGGTCGCGCTCGCATTCGGCCCGCACCGCGCCCGCGTCGAACTCCACGGCCCGGACGGTGCCGACGGCCCGGCCGCCCAGGTGCCAACGGTAGGGCGGGAACAGCCAGCTCCAGCCCACGAGTTCGCCCGGACCCAGCGTCTCGACGGTTGCCGCGGGCCCGCCGGGGACGTGTACGTCAAGGCACACGGAGCCGCCCTCGACGAGCCAGAAGGTGCGGGCCGGTCGGTCCTCCTCGAACAGGCGGGTACCCGGCTCGAAGGTGACCGGCCTGCCGAATGCCAGGAGCCGATCGAGGTGTTCCTTGGGGATGCGGCCGACGCGGCCAAAGGCGTGGAACACGGTGTCCTCCTCAACGGCCGGGCGAGCGGCGGGCGAAGTGCGCCGGGCCGGGCCTGATGTGGCTGTCGTCGAAGTCGAAGGTCAGGGTGTGGGTCACGCTCTCGACGCCGTCGACGGCGCGGCACAGGCGCACCACGATGTCGATGAGGCTGCGGTTGTCGACCGCCCCGGACAGGCACACCACCGCGTCGCGCACGTCCACCACGATCGTGCCGGGTTCCAGCCACAGCGCGCTGCGCAGGACGTCGTGCTCGATCTCGGTCCGGATGTCCTCGTCCGGACGCAGGAAGGTGCGCAGCAGGTCGCAGCGGCTGACGATGCCGATCAGGCGGCCCTGGGTGTCGACCACCGGGAGGCGCTTGACGTGGTGGCGTTCCATCAGACGCGCGCCCTGGAGGGTGCCGGCGGTGGGTTCCACGCTCACCACGGGAGTGGTCATCAGCTCGTGGGCCGTGTGGCCCTCGCCCTTGGTGTGTCGGTTGGCCAGTCGGCGCAGGCCCGGCAGGAGGTGGGTGTCCTCGGCCTGCTCCACCTGGGCGCGCAGGAGGTCCGCCTCCGAGACGATGCCCAGGATTCGCCGCTCGTCGTCGACGACCGGCAGGGCGCTGATCCGCCGGGCGTCCAATGTGGCGACGATTTCCTGGAACTCGGCGTCGGGCCCCACGGTGACCACGTCACGGGTCATGACGTCCTCGATCTTGCGTTGCAACATGCGAACCCCCTGGTCGATATGCGGCGAGTCACCGAGGCTTCGACGGCGACGTTCTCGGTCGGACACCATGAGCGTGTCGCCGTTTCGGGTGCCGTGGCAGGGCCGCGTTGCCCGGATGCCCCGGGCCGTTCGACCCGGGGCATCCGCACCGCCGATCTCGAGGGGGCGTTCGGCGGCGGGTGTGGTGACCATCGGTACCACGAGATCGTCCGTCGCGGCCCGGCCGACCTGCTCGGCGCCGAGGCGGACATCGAGATCGTCGGCGAATCGGCGTCCGCCCTCGAAGCGATGCGACGAATACCCGCCCTGCGCGGTCCGAGAGGTCGCCGCCGGCCGCTCGCTCCTGGATCCGGCGATCACCACCAAGGTCCTCGACCGCGTCCGCACCGGAACACGCGAGGACCCGCGCGTGGCGTCGCTCTCCGACCGGGAACGCCGGATCTTCGACCTGGTCGCCGAGGGCCTGACCAACCGCCAGATCGCCGAGCGCCTGCACCTGGCGGAGAAGACCGTCAAGGACTACGTCTCCACGATGCCGCACAAACCCGGCTTCGAACGCCGCGTCCAGGCCGCGGTCTTCGCCGGCACCCTGCCGCACCGCGCGTCCGTTCGACCGATCATTGCCTCGAGCCAACCGATGGCGCCGGACGTAGTCCCACTCCGGTCGAACAGCGCGCTCCGAACCCGCTGGTCGCCCACGTCCGGTCGAGCGTGACCACCGCGAATGCCTCGTAGCCGCACAGACGTTCGATCCACGCGTGCGCGGTGTCGCCCATCGCGGAGGCGGCCGTCGCGTAGGCGTCGACACGAGTGAGGTCGGAGCCGATCACGGTGATCGAGGCGGGACCTTGGGCGGCGAGACCGGTGTGCCGGTCGAGGATGTGGCCGCCGCGTTCGGCCGTGCCCGAGGTGGCGATCGCGAGTTCCCGTCCCCTGACGACGGTGCACAGTTCGCCGTCCCGCAGCGGGTGGGCGATCCCGATGCACCAGGGTTCACCGGGTTCCGGTTCGCCCCTCACGCGTATGTCACCCCCTCCGTTCACGCATGTGTTCCGGGCTCCGGCGTCGGCGAGCAAACGACTGGCGTGCTCGATCGCCCAGCCCTTGACGAGCCCGGAGGGATCGAGCCGGCCCGAGGCTTCGGCACTGAACCAACCGCCGCTCAGATCGCTCACCTCGCCACACAGGTCGAGCACGTCGGCCACGTCCGGTGGACAGTCGGCGAGCGTGATCTCGCCTCGGTCGAGGCGAGTGATCGCGCTGTCGGTGCGGTAGGTGGAGAAAACCTCGTCCACCGAGTGCAGCCACGTGATCGCCTGGTTCAGCGCCTCCCGTACCTGGCGGGTGGGCAGATCGCGGATGTCGAAGGAGAACACGGTGCCCATGACGTGTTCGACGTGGTGCAGACGACGCTGCGCGAGGTCAACCATGTGCCTGGTCCAGCGCGCTCTGAAGGGACTGCATATAGCCCTTGCTGGTGTAGGTGGCCCCGGAGACTGTGTGGATGCGCGCACTCTGCGCGGCCAACGCCTCCCGAGTCAGAGTGGGCACCGAGCGAGCGGCGATCTGCCGGTCACGGCCGTTGTCGTCGGGGGTCCGCAGGACGCGTACATCCGTGATCCTGCCGTCGACGAGCGTGACGGCGACCTGGACCGGGCCGTACCGCGTGTCGATCACATCGCCGGTGAACGTGCCGCTGCGGGTGCTCGACACGCCCTGTGGAGTGGGAGGCCCAGCGGATGTCCCGGGTGAGCCGGCTGCGGGTTCCGTGCCCAAGGACGCGGAACCCGACGGCGGCTCGTGGTGGGGTTTGAGGGACAGCAACAGGATGATGCCGGCGATGGTGGAAACGGTGCTGAGGAGCACACGACGCATGAACGACTCCTCGGAGACGGATGGTTCAGAAGGCGAACGACTCGTGATGGATAAGCCGCCGCGAAACGCCCGCGTCGCGGAGCGCGGAGATCGCGGCGGCGACCATCCCGGGCGGTCCACAGACGTAGACGTCGTGCGCGACCAGGTCGGGAACCAGGGCGGTCAGGCTTCGGGCGGTGAGCCCGCCCGCCGTGTCGACGACGTAGTGCACCCGAGCGTGTCGGGCGGCGGCGATGGCGTCCAATTCGGCGCGCAGCGCCAGATCCTCGGTGCGCCGGGCCCGATAGATCAGTGTCACCTGCCCGGGAAGGGTCTCGAACAAGGCCCGTAGCGGGGTGATGCCCATGCCACCGGCCAGCAGCAACACCCGGGGCGCGGTCCGGCGGGCCGCGGTGAACGCGCCGTACGGGCCCTCCGCCCATACGCGCGTCCCGGGCGTCAGCCGCGCAAGGGCCGCGCTGTGCGCGCCGACGGCCTTGACGGTGATGCGCAGGCCGGCGGGGTGGGCGGGCGCGGAGAGCGAGTACGGATTGGCGGTCCACCACAGACCGCGGGTCAGAAACCGCCATCGCAGGAACTGGCCCGATTCGCCGCCGAGTTCCATCAGATGCCGCCCGGTGAGGTGGACCGAGACCACTCCCGGAGTCTCGGGAGACACGGCCACGACCCGCAACCGATGACGCAGGGCGCGACGCATCGGCGTCAGGAACCGGTACCAGAGCACCAGCGCCGCGACGGCCGCGTAGAGCGCGTACCAGCCGGCGCGGGCCGGTGTGCTGCCGACGAAGTCCGCACCGTTGGCGAGCATGTGGCCGAAGACCATGAACACCGCCAGGTAGGTGACGAAGTGCAGGTAGTGCCAGGTCTCGTAGGACAATCGGCGACGGGCCGCGCGAGCCGAGACGACGCCGGTGCCCAGCAACAGCAGGAACCCGAGTGTGCCCTTCAGCATTTCCGGATAATCGAACACCAGGGTGCCCGTCTGGTGGACGACATCGGTGTGCGCGGCGAGCGAGTAGCCGACCACGATCAGCAGGGTGTGCGCCACGGCCAGACACACGGTGTATCGGCCGCCCATGGCATGCCAACGCGCCAATCGATCCGACCCGATGTGGTGGTCGAGCAGGGGTACGCGCGCCATCAGCGCCAGAAGGACCGCGCACGCGTAGCCGGCCAACAGCCCCGTAATGCGCCCTGCGTCGGTGATCCAGCCCGCGGGACCGATCACGGCCGGGGTGTCGACCCACCACAGACCCACCACCGCGACGGCTCCGCCGATGATCAGCGCCCGAGCCGCGCCCGGAACCGCGCGGCGCAGCGGATGGGGGGCGAACCCCGGTTTCGGACGGGTGCGATACAGCGTGTGGCTCACGAGGACTCCTCTCCGCCCGGCGGTGGGTGGCCAGCCTCGCAACGCAACCTCTGAACATCCTCTGAACAGCCCAAAGCGGCGCGGATTCAGAGGAAACTCAGAGGCGCGCCGCCGGCGGGAGAACGTCGATCACACGCGATGCTGGTGAGATCATGGAGAACCCGAATACGCCCTCCCCGCTGCGCCGGCCCGACGGGCAGCCGGTGCGGATCCTCGTCGTGGACGACGAGCCGGACCTGACCGACGTCTTGTCGAGCGCACTGCGCTACGAGGGCTGCGAGGTGCGCACCGCAGGGGACGGCGCCGCCGCCCTGGCGTCGGCGCGGACCTTTCGCCCCGACGCGATCGTCCTGGACTGGATGCTGCCCGACACCGACGGCGTTACCCTCCTGCGTGCCTTGCGCGCGGAACTGGAACGGGTGTGCGTGCTCTTTCTGACCGCGCGTGACGCGGTGGAGGATCGCATCGCCGGGATCACCGCGGGCGGCGACGACTACGTCACCAAACCCTTCAGCCTCGAAGAGGTACTGGCCCGACTCCGGGGATTGCTCAGGCGCGCCGGGATGGCCCGCGAGGCCGGCGGCGACCGACTGGTGGTCGGTGATCTGGTACTCGATCAGGAGGCCCGCGAGGTGACCAGGGCGGGCTCCGTGATCGAACTCTCCCGCACCGAGTTCGAACTCCTGCGCTATCTGATGCGCAACCCCCGACGCGTCCTGTCCAAAGCGCAGATCCTGGACCGGGTGTGGTCCTACGACTTCGGCGGCCAGGCACACGTGGTCGAGCTGTACATCAGCTATCTGCGCAAGAAGGTGGACGCCGGACGAAGCCCGCTGATTCACACCGTGCGCGGGGTCGGCTACGTACTCAAGCCGGAGCAGACGTGAACAGGCGCGGCCCGCGATGGCCACGCACCCTACGCAGCAGACTCACCGCCGCCCTGGTGCTCCTGCTCGCGGTCGCGTGCCTGGCCGTCGGCGTGGCCACCGTGGTCGCGCTGGAAGGATTCCTCAAGGATCGGCTGGACCGGCAACTGCACGATGCGGGAGGCAGGTTCGCCGCCGGCCTGGAGCGCTCGACCCGGCCCGGCGGCGACGGTCGACCCGATACCCGAGGTCAGGCCGAGGGCACACTGGGCGCGCGCCTGCTGAACGGACGAACCACCGCCGCGGCGGTGGTCAGCCGGGACGGACAACGCGAGCCGGTTCTCACCGAAGGCGACCGGCGGGCGCTGGCCGAGGTTCCGGTCGACGGCCGACCGCACGATCTGCGGATCCGCGGCCTGGGCCGATACCGGGTCCTCGCCATGCCCGGTCAGGACGGCGACGTGCTGATCACCGGCCTGCCGCTGCACGAGATCGAGGAGACGGTGCACCACCTGGAGGCCATCGAGGTGCTGGTCTTCGGGGCGGCTCTGGTGATCACCGGACTGGTCGCCGCGTTCTGGGTGCGCCTGTCGCTGCGCCCGTTGCGCGAGGTCGTCGATACCGCGACCCGCGTGGCGGAACTGCCGTTGGCCGGCGGGGAGGTGGCGATGCCCGCGCCGATCCCCGACACCGATCCGCGCACCGAGGTCGGCCGGGTCGGCGTCGCCCTCAACCGGATGCTGGGGCACGTGGGCGACGCGCTGGCCCGCCGACAGGCCAGTGAGCAACGCCTGCGGCACTTCGCCGCGGATGCCAGTCACGAATTGCGCACCCCGGTCGCGAGCGTGCGCGGTCACGCCGAACTCGCCCTGCGCCACCCCGGACCGATGCCGTCGCAGGTCCGTCACTCCCTGGAACGCATCCAGGCCGAATCGCAGCGCATGAGCGCACTCGTCGACGATCTGCTACTGCTCGCCCGACTGGACGCCGGTCGCCCGCTCGTACACGAAACGGTGGACCTCACCCGCCTGGTACTCGATGCCACGAGCGATGCCCGCGCGGCCGGCCCCGAACATCACTGGGTCTTGGACGTGCCCGACGAGCCGGTGACGGTCACCGGTGACGAACACCGCCTCCAGCAGGTGATTGCCAACCTCCTCACCAACGCCCGGGTCCACACCCCGCCCGGAACCGAGGTGACGGTACGCCTCGGCGCCGACGCCACACACGTCGAACTGGGTGTGTCGGACGACGGTCCCGGCGTGCCGATCGCCGCCAGAGCGCACATCTTCGGCCGCTTCACCCGCGCCGATCCCGGACGTTCGCGTGCCACGGGGTCGACCGGACTGGGCCTGGCCATCGTCAAGGCGGTCGTCGGCGCACACGGCGGAACCGTCGCGTTGACCGATCGGCGGGGGTGTACCGAGTTCCTGGTACGACTGCCCCGTTGACCGATAGTCGAGCGGTTGCCGGCGCGACAGTTCCGAAACGCGAACCGGTCGCAGACCTCGTCGAGGCCTGCGACCGGTGATCCGACGCACCTACTTGCCGGTGCTCACGGAAATCTTGCGGCTCTCGTGCTTGTCCTCGTGGAGCGGGACGGCGACGGTCAGGATGCCGTCCTTGTAGTCAGCCTTGATCTCGCTCTCCTTGGTACCGACCGGGAGCCGGACGCTGCGGCGCGCGGAACCGTACCGGAACTCCGTGTGGTGCTTGCCCTCGTTCTCCTCGACGTTCGGCGTGAATGGTGAGGACGCCGGAGGTCACGGTCAGCTGGAGGTCCTTGCCCGGGTCGATACCGGTCAGTTCCCGTGCCGTTGGGTCCGACGACGAGAGAGACGCCCCTCCGGTTGCGATCGTCGAGCGCCCGCCACGAGCGCCGCAACCCGGACGACGTCATGTCGGTCGGCCCCCTCGGCCGGGCCACTCGGCCCTATCACGGTCGTCCGCGCGTTGTGACGCTGAGGTGGAGAGCGTTGGCGCTCATGTTCCGAAAGGTGGACGTCATGAAAGCCCTGACCTACCACGGCGCCGGACTTCACCGCTGGGAGGAGGTGCCCGCGCCCGCCGTTCGCGACCCTCAGGACGCGGTGGTTCGCGTGGACGCCGTCACCATCTGCGGCACCGACCTGCACATCCTCGAAGGCGACGTGCCCGAGGTGGCCGCCGGTCGGATCCTCGGGCACGAAGCCGTCGGCACGATCACCGAAGTCGGCCCCGGCGTACGCGGCTTCGTCCGCGGTGACCGGGTGCTCGTGTCGTGCATCTCCTCGTGTGGACGTTGTCGCAACTGCCGTGCGGGTGCCTACGGTCAGTGCTCGGGGGGCGGCGGCTGGGTACTGGGTCACCTGATCGACGGGACCCAGGCCGAGTACGTGCGCGTGCCGTTCGCGGACACCTCCCTCTACCGGCTCCCGGACGCCGTCGGGGACGAGCAGGCCCTGATGCTCGCCGACATCTTGCCCACCTCGTACGAGGTCGGCGTGCGCAACGGTCAGGTGTCCCCCGGCGACACCGTGGTCATCGTCGGAGCCGGCCCCATCGGCTTGGCCGCCATCACCACCGCCCGGCTGTTCACCCCCTCCCGCATCATCGTCGTCGACCCTGCGCCCGCACGGCGCGACGCCGCGAAGGCGTTCGGGGCCGACGCCGTCCTCGACCTCCCCGAGGCCACGCCCGACACCCTGTGCTCGCTCACCACGGACGGGCAGGGCGCGCATGTGGCCATCGAGGCCGTCGGCGTGCCCGAGTCCTTCGAACTGTGCACCCGCCTGGTCCGCGCCGGCGGGCACGTCGCCAACGTCGGCGTGCACGGCCGACCCGCCACCCTGCACCTCGAAGACCTGTGGATCCGCGACCTCACCCTCACCACCGGCCTGGTCGACACCACCAGCACACCGCTGCTCCTGGACCTGCTCGCCGAGGGTCGACTGGGCACGGAAGGACTGGTCACCCACCGGTTCGGTCTCGACGAGATGCCGACCGCCTACGACGTCTTCTCCCGCGCGGCGGAGACCGGCGCGCTCAAGGTCGCCCTCTTCCGCACCTGAACACCACCTTGTTCCAGCCGCGTTCCACGAGATCCGAGGAGGATCCCGCGATGACCGTACGAGTGGGAATCAACGGCTTCGGCCGGATCGGCCGCAACTACCTGCGGGCCGTCCTGGGCCGCGCCGACGCCGGCACGACACCCGTCGAGGTGGCGGCGATCAACGACATCGCCCCCGCCGCCACGCTCGCCCACCTGCTCGAGTACGACTCCACCTACGGCACCCTCGCCCGCGCGGTCGAGGCCGACGGCGACACGATCCTCGTCGACGGCGTCCCGATCGCCGTCACCGCCCACCGGGACCCGGCGGCCCTGGACTGGGACGCGGCAGGCGTCGACATCGTGATCGAGGCCACCGGCCGCTTCCGTACCCGCGAGTACGCAGCGACGCACCTGAAGTCCGGCGCGGCCAAGGTCCTGCTGTCGGCGCCCGGCCGAGGGATCGACGCCACGATCGTGATGGGCGTCAACGAGGGCGACTACGACCCGGACACCGACCACGTCGTCTCCGCCGCCTCCTGCACCACCAACTGTGTCGTCCCGATGGTCAAGGTCCTGCACGACGCCTTCGGCATCGACCGCGGCCTGATGACCACCATCCACGGCTACACCAACGACCAGTCCCTGCTCGACGCACCCCACAAGGATCTGCGCCGGGCCCGCTCGGCCGCGCTGAGCATGATCCCCACCAGCACCGGCGCGGCCCGCTCGGTGGGTCTGGTCCTGCCGGAGCTGGCCGGCGCCCTGGACGGCATCTCGGTCCGCGTGCCCGTCGAGGACGGCTCACTCACCGACCTGGCCCTGATCCTGCGCCGCCCGACCGACGCCGCGGGCGTCAACGCCGCGTTCGAGGCGGCGGCGGATGGCCCGCTGCGCGGCATCCTGCGGGTCTCGCACGTGCCGATCGTCTCCCGCGACGTGATCGGCGACCCGCACTCGTGCGTCGTCGACGCCGAACTCACCCAGGTCAACGGCAACTTGGTGAAGGTCTTCGGCTGGTACGACAACGAATGGGGTTACACCAACCGCCTGCTCGACCTGACCGAGTACGTCGCCCACCGCCTCTGACCCCGGACCCACACGATCACGCAGGAAGGCCGGCCATGACCACCGCGTACGTGTACGACTTCACCGAAGGCTCCCGCGAACAGGCCGGGTTGCTCGGCGGCAAGGGTGCGAACCTCGCCGAGATGACCCGGCTCGGACTCCCGGTGCCGCCGGGCTTCACCGTCGGCACCGACGCCTGCCGGGCCTTCCTGCGCACCGGACGCGTGCCCGAGGGACTGGAGGAGGAGATCGACGCCCACCTCGCCCGCCTGGAGCAGGCCATGGGGCGGCGCCTGGGCCACGCCGACGACCCGCTCCTGGTCTCGGTGCGCTCCGGTGCGCGGTTCTCCATGCCCGGGATGATGGACACGATCCTCGACGTCGGACTCAACGACGCCTCGGTGCTCGGCCTCGCCAAGGCCACCGGCCGCGAGCGCTTCGCCTGGGACTCCTATCGGCGCCTGGTCCAGATGTACGGCGCCACAGTCCTCGGCATCGATGCCGCCCGCTTCGAGGCCGTGCTGACCCGGCGCCGGCGAGAAGTCGGCGCCGACGACGACCTGGGTCTGGACACCCGTCAACTCGCGGAAACGGTGCGCGAGTTCCAGGGAATCATCCACGAGGCGACGGGTGAGGAGTTTCCGCAGGACCCGCGCGAGCAGCTGCGCCGCGCGGTGGTGGCCGTGTTCGAGTCGTGGAACGGCGAACGCGCCGCGGTCTACCGTCGCCGCGAGCACATCCCGGACGACCTCGGCACCGCCGTGAACATCCAGGCCATGGTCTTCGGCAACCTGGGGCCCGACTCCGGCTCGGGCGTCGCGTTCACCCGCGACCCGGGTACCGGCCGACCGGGTGCCTACGGCGACTACCTGCCCGACGCGCAGGGCGAGGACGTGGTCTCGGGCGTGCGCGACGCCCTCGCGCTCGACGAGTTGGAGCGCCTGGACCCGGACTCGTACGGCCGACTGCGTACGCATCTGGCCCTCCTGGAGGCGCACTACCGCGACCTGTGCGACGTCGAGTTCACCGTGGAGCGCGGCCGGCTGTGGGTGTTGCAGACCAGGGTCGGCAAACGCACCCCCGAAGCCGCGTTCCGGATCGCCTGCGCGCTCGTGGACGAGGGCGTGATCACCTGGCCCGAGGCCCTGTCCCGGGTCGACGCCGGGCAACTCGACCACCTCACCTTCCCGCGCTTCGACGCGGGCCCCGACACCCCGGCCCTCGCGCACGGCGTACCGGCCTCGCCCGGAGCCGCGGTCGGCGCCGTCGTCTTCGATGTCGCCGAAGCGGTACGCCGGGCCGAAATCGGCGAGCACGTGGTGCTGGTCCGCCACGAGACCAGCCCCGACGACCTGCCCGGCATGATCGCCGCCGAAGCGGTCCTCACCGGCCGCGGCGGCAAGACCAGCCACGCGGCGGTGGTCGCCCGCGGCATGGGCAAGGTGTGTGTATGCGGCGCGGCCGACCTCGACATCGACCCGGAGCGGCGCCGGTTCACCGCCGCCGACGGGACCGTGGTCGAAGAGGGCACCGTCGTCTCCGTGGACGGCACCGCCGGCACCGTGCACCTCGGCGCGCTGCCGCTGGTGGCCTCCCCGGTCACCCACTACCTGGAGACCGGCACCCGATCGGACGGCATCGTCGACGCCGTCGCCCGCTGCCTCGAACACGCCGACCAGATCCGCCGGATGGACGTCCTGGCCAACGCGGACACCCCCGAGGACGCGGCCCGCGCCCGCCGCTACGGAGCGCACGGCATCGGCCTGTGCCGCACCGAACACATGTTCCTGGGCGAGCGTCGCCGCCTGATCGAGGACATGATCCTGGCCCGCACCGACGCCGACCGCGACGCCGCTCTGGGAGCCCTTCTCCCGCTCCAACGCGACGACTTCATCGGCATCCTCGCCGCCATGGACGCACTGCCGGTCACCATCCGCCTGATCGACCCGCCGCTCCACGAATTCCTGCCCGACCACACCGAATCAGCGGTGCGCATAGCCCGCGCACACGCGCTGGGGCAACAACCCGACCCGCGCGATCTGCGCCTGCACGAGGCCGGCGAACTGCTCCACGAGGAGAACCCGATGCTGGGCCTGCGCGGCGTACGCCTCGCGCTCGCCGTACCGGGTCTGATCGCCACCCAGGTCCGCGCGATCGCCGAGGCCGTCGTCGCCCGCGTGCGGGCCGGCGGCGATCCGCGAGCGGAGATCATGATCCCGCTCGTGGCCACCGCGGCGGAACTGCGCATCGCGCGCGCCGAGGTCGAACGGGTGCTCGCCGAGGTCCGCGAACGCACCGGAGTCGACGTGCGCTGCCCGATCGGCACCATGATCGAACTGCCCAGGGCCGCGCTGACCGCCGACGAGATCGCCCGCTCGGCCGACTTCTTCTCCTTCGGCACCAACGACCTGACCCAGACCACCTGGGGCCTGTCCCGCGACGACGCCGAGGCATCCTTCCTCGCCGCCTATCTCGAACGCGGCATCCTGCCCGTCTCCCCGTTCGAGACCATCGACCGCGACGGCGTCGGCGACCTGGTGCGCACCGGCGTCGACCGGGGCCGCGCCACCCAACCGAGCCTGCGCATCGGCGTATGCGGAGAACACGGCGGCGACCCCGACTCGATCCACTTCTTCGACGCGTGCGGCATCGACTACATCTCCTGCTCGCCGTACCGCCTCCCCGGCGCCCGCCTGGAGGCCGCCCGCGCCGCGATCGACGCACACCGCACCGACCGCACCGCATCCACATACCCCGCATCCGACCCCGACTGAGCGGCACCCGGCACGTTCGAGCCGGCGCGACGGACCGTCGTGAAGGAGGACCGATGGACAACGAAACGGCAGGTACCCGCCTTCCCGACATGGTCGACATACCCCGCAACATCCGACGCCGGCGCGAACAACTGGGCATGACCCGGGCACAGGTCTGTGCCCGGGCCGGCCTGCCCCCGAAGTGGCTCGTGGACCTCGAGATCGGCGACGCCCCGTTGACTCGCGCCACCCTCGGCATCCTGGCGGCGGCGCTGAAGACCAACGTCGGCGCCCTGATGTCCGGCGCGTTCGACGCGCCGGAAGCCGGCGTACCCGACACCCGCAGCCTGATCGCGATGAGCGAGAAGGAGTGCTACGCCCGTCTCGCCACGCACGAGGTGGGCCGGCTCGCCGGAAACCTGCACCACACACCGTGGGTACTGCCCGTCAACTACGTGCTCGACGGTAACGAGATCGTCTTCACCACCGACCCCGACTCCCCGCTCGCCCACGTCCGGGGAACGACGGCCTTCGAGGTGGATGACGTGGACCGCTACGCCCGACTGGGCTGGAGCGTCCTGGTCGTCGGCGTGGTCGAACCCGTCACCGACCCCGTCGAGATCGCCCGGCTCACCGAAGCCGGCGCCGGCACATGGCCTGCCCGCCGCGAAGAACTGTGGTTGCGTATCCACCCCGGCCGGGTGACCGGACGCCGCCTGCGCCCGGGCCCCGCGCGGCGGTGAAGCGTGCCGGGGGAGACGGACCCCGGGGACGTAGTGCACGCGCGACTGCCCGAGCCTGGAGCAGGCTCGGGCAGTCGGTTGATGTGCGAGGTCAGGCGTCCGACGCGGGGACGAACACCACCGGGGTGGCGCTGTGGCGCAGGCAGTACAGCCCGGTGGGACCGGGGATCGTGGGGCATTCGATGCCGCTGGTGCCCAGGACGAGCAACCGGGCATCTCGTGCGCGAGCGACCAGGACCTCCCCGGCGCTGCCGTGAAGTGGAGTGGCCACGATGCGCTCCGGCGGGATCGGCACCCGCACCAGGTTGGCCAGCGCGTGCTCCAAGCGCTCGCGGGCCACGGACAGCGGCGCGTCCGGCCGATCCAGGGTCGGCAGTTCCGGGTCGGCGTCCGTCCACGCCGCGACCACGTCCAGGACGACGCCGAGCTCGGCGGCCTCCCGTGCGGCCCACCGCAACGCGATCGCGGACCCGTACGAGCCGTCCAGGCCGACCACGATCCGGCCCTTCGGGTGGTTCTGCGTGCCCTTCTCGGCGGGCGCTTCGCCCTGTCGGGAGGCCGCGCCCGTCGTGTCCCGGTCGAAACGGATGTCGAGGGATTCCATGTCGAGTTCTCCTTCGGGTGGTCCTGGTGGTCTCGGTTGCGGGACGGCGGACGTCGTGCTCCGGGCAGGCCGATCAGGAGCGGCGCGAGGGGGGAAGCACCGGTTCCAACCGGAACAGCACGGGGCCGTGATCCCGGGGGCCGTGCGGCGACGTACGTCCGGCGAGGGCCGAGACGAGGTCGCGGGCGGTCACCAGACCCACCAGGGTGTCGTTGTCGTCGGTGACGGCGACCGCGTCCACCGCGTGCTCGGTCATCACCTCGGCCGCCTCGGCGAGCCCGGCGGAGATCGACACCTGCGGTTGCACGCTGCCGGGCAGGAGCTCGCTCACGTACCGCTCGGAGAGCGAGATCGCCGGAAGCGCACACGCCACCGCGAGTTCGCCGCGCTCCAACAACCCCACGCAGCGACCGTCCTCGTCCACGACGGGCAGGTGGTGGAATCCGGTGCGCTGGATCAACTCCCAGGCCATCAAAAGGGATTCGTCGCCGAGCACGGTGAGCAAAGCTGTGCTCATCACGTCGGCCACGCTCCGCTCCCGTACCGCCTCCTCCGTGGGGAGGGTGGATACCGTCTGCGGGGCGGGTCCGCTGCTGGTCCTCATCGCGTTCGCCTCCTGTGGCTCCGGGGCCCGCGATCGCGCGGTTCGCCCTGTCTCCACCATCGAGCCTTCGCAACCCCCGGCACAGGGCCGGTGGGGGTGGTCGACCGGGCCGAAGGTCCCGGTCCCGCGGTACCGGGCAGCCCTGTATCCGCCGGTCGAGCGGGCGCACGCTGAGGGTGAGGGGCCGACCGGATGTCGCCAACCCGACTCCGCCGCCCGAGACGTCGTTCGGCGACGATTGGACAAGTCATGAGCACCGGAACCCATCTCCCCGACCTCGGGATCCTGGTCGGCTACGACGGCTCGCCCGGAGGTGAGCGCGCGCTCGTGTGGGGTGCCCGCGCCGCCGCCGACGCGAAGACGCCGCTTTACTTGACGATGGTCGTCCCGGAAGCCGCTCTCGGCGGCCACGCCCGCACGGACGAGGTCCGCAGGGGAGCCCGGGCCCTCCTTGACGAGGCTGCGGCCCGAAGCCGCGCGGCGCACCCCCACCTGGCGGTCGAGACCTCACTGGCCGAGGGACCCGCCGCGGACGCGATCCTGGAAGCGAGCCGGCGGGCGGAGACGATCGTGGTGGGCACGCGCGGCCACGGAGGGTTCGCGGGCCTGCTGCTCGGATCGGTTTCCCTTCGGGTGTGCGCGCACACGACCTGTCCGGTGGTGGTCGTGCCCGAGGAGGCCGACGAGGTGGACACCCCGAGCGTCGTCGTGGGCGTCGCGGATCACAGCGACACGCCGGCGGTCGAGTTCGCCGTGGAGCGCGCCCGGCTCATCGGCGGCAGGGTGATCCCCGTCCACGTGTGGACCCTGACGATGGCGGGCTACTTCCCGGGCGTGGTGGCGCCGCTGCTCGGCGACCCGCTGGACATGGCGGCCACCCACGACCACCTGCTGACCGAAATCCTGGCGCCGATCCGGGCCGAGGCGCCGGACGTCACGATCGAGGCGATGGTCACCACCGGGGCGCCCGCCTACGCGCTGATCGGCGTCGCCGCGCACGCGGATCTGCTGGTGGTCGCCGCCCACCGCGCCCACGGCCCCTTCCCGATGCGCCTCGGCCCCACCACCCACGCGGTACTCCACCACGCGTCCTGCCCGGTGGCTGTCGTGCCGATACCCGCGACCGCGTCATGAGGGGCCCGAGGCCGCGAGCGTTGGGAACGTTCGCACGAGGGCGACGCCGGATGCGCGCCCTCCTCGGCCGTGAGCCGCTGTATCGGCGCTGCGACGTCACGCACCTGCGGTCCACGCTCGCGTTGACGATCCTGGCCCTGATCCTGGTGCCGCTGGTCGTCCTGGCGGCCGTTCATGTCCAGATCCGCTCCGGCGAGACGGCTCGTAGCCGCGAACTCGCGCACAAGCACCGGGTTTCCGCCGTGTTGTCGATCAAGCCGCCCACCGTGGCCAGGCCCGGCGCCGAGACGGTGGCGGCCAATGTGAGCTGGGTCGCAGCCGATGGCACGACCCACACCGGCGTCGCGCAGGTGCCGCTCGGCACAGCGGCGGGCGGCACGACCGGCGTCTGGCTCGACGCCGAGGGCCGGCCCACCACACCCCCACCCACCCACGACGCGATCGTCGTCGACGCGATCGCTGTCGGGATGCTCGCGTTCGCCGCGTCATTCATGGTCACGGTCGGGGCATTCGGCGTGGAGCAGCTGCTGATCTCCCGCCGGCGAGCCCGCGACTGGGAGCGGGAGTGGGCGGTCGTGGAGCCGACGTGGACCGGCCGCATCGAGCACTGAGCGCACGAGGACCGACGATCGGAGCACGACATGCGAGCCGCACCGGCCTCCGGCATGGCCACCGGTGGCCGCGTCGTGCACCACCGCGCGAGCTGCTTCCCGACCCGCGCAACACCGTGCTGATCGTCGGGTTCGCCGCCCGCGGCACGCGAGCGCGCGACTTGGTGGAAGGCGCGCGTACCCTGAAGATGTTCGGCACCTACGTACCGGTCCGCGCCGAGGTGGTGGACATTCCCGGCCTGTCCGCCCACGCGGACGCCGACGGGATCATCCGATGGTTGCGGGGCGCACCCGCCCCGAACACCTCCTACCTCGTGCACGGCGAGCCGGAAGGCGCCCAGGCACTGCGGGGCCGACTCGACGCGGAACTGGGCTGGATGGCCGTCGTGCCTCGCCCGGGAGAACGGGTATTGATCCGATGAGCAGACCCAGATGCCCACGGCCGCAAGATCCCTGGACTTTGGCATTCCAAGGCTACGAAGCCCAAGACGAGGGCCGGAGAGAGGCGCTGTGCGCGGTCGGCAACGGCTATCTGGTGACCCGAGGGGCCGCGCCGGAGTCGCGTGCCGACGGGATCCACTACCCGGGTACCTATCTCGCCGGTCGCTACGATCGGGTGGTCTCGACAATCGACGGTCGTCGGGTGGAGAACGAGGATCTGATCAATTGCCCGAACTGGCTGCCGATCACCTTCCGAGCCGGCGGCGTGACCGGATGGTTCGGCGAGGACCCCTCGACGCGGATCGTGTCCCAGCGCCTGGAACTCGACCTGCGCCGGGGAGTACTGACACGGGACGCGCTGGTCGTCGACGCGGCCGACCAGCGCACGCGCCTGCGGCAACGGCGATTCGTCAGTCTCGCCGAACCGCACATCGCGGCCCTGGAGACGGTGCTGACCCCGGAGAACTGGTCGGGCCCGCTGCACGTGCGCGCGGCGCTGGACGGCACTGTCGCCAACACCGGAGTCGCCCGCTACCGGGATCTGGTCGGTCGCCACCTGACTCCGACCGGGCAGGGGTGCGAGAAGGAGGCCCTGTGGTTGTGTGTGCACGCCCTTGGATCCCCTCTGCACATCGCGGTGGCGGCGCGCATCGGCCTCCTCCTCGACGGTGCGACCGTCGACGTCGAGTCCGAACCCGAGTCACTCCCCGGCCGACCAGGGCGGATCTTCACCGTCGAAGCCGTCGCACGGCAGTCACTGACCATGGACAAGACGGTGGCCGTATATACCTCCAAGGACCCGGCCGTCGGCGATCCACGGACCACGGCCCTGCGCGCGCTCTCGCGAACGGGCTCCTTCGACACCCTGCTGCGCGACCACGTCACCCGCTGGGCACAACTGTGGCGCCGATTCCGCACCGAAGCGGAGTTCACCGACCGCGCCGGCGAGGACAACACCCTTCACCTGCACCTGTTTCACACCGCGCAGACCTACTCCGAACACACCGTCGACCTCGATGCCGGAATGCCGGCCCGCGGCTGGCACGGCGAGGGATATCGCGGACACGTCTTCTGGGACGAACTGTTCGTGCTGCAAACGCTCAACCTGCGTACGCCGCAGATCAGCCGCGCCGTGCTGCGATACCGATACCGGCGCCTGGACGCCGCCAGACAGGCCGCCGCGGACATCGGCGTGCGCGGGGCCATGTACCCGTGGCAGAGCGCCGCCGACGGCACCGAGCAGGCCCCGAGCACACACCTCAACCCGATGTCCGGACGGTGGCTCCCCGATCGCACACACCTGCAACGCCATGTCGGCCTGGCCGTCGCCTACAACACGTGGCAGTACTACCAGGCCACCGGTGACATCGACTTCCTCGACACGTCCGGCACGGAAATGTTGCTGGAGATCGCCCGCTTCTGGGCCGACACCGCCCGGTACGACCCCGCGTTGGAGCGCTACCGGATCCGCGGCGTGATGGGTCCCGACGAGTATCACGACGCCTACCCGTGGGCCGACCACCCCGGCATCGACGACAACACCTACACAAACGTGCTCGCGGCGTGGGTACTGTCCCGCGCGCTCGACGCACTCGACGCGCTGCCCGGCTACCGACGCGACGAGTTGACCGAACGCCTCGACCTGACCCACGACGAATTCGACGGATGGCGGAAGGTCGCCCGTCGCCTCCACATCCCCTTCCACGACGGCGTGCCCAGTCAATTCGCCGGATACGAGCGCCTCGCCGAACTGGACTGGCGGCACTACCGCCGGCGATACCCGAACAATCGACGCCTGGACCGCATCCTGGAGGCCGAGGGCGACAGCGTGAACCGCTACAAGGCGTCCAAACAGGCCGACGTGCTGATGCTCTACTACCTGTTCCCCGCCCGGGAGATCCGCGCGCTGTTGCGAAGCCTCGGTTATCCGGCGGCGCACGAGATGACACAGCGCACCGTCGAGTACTACCGGGCCCGAACCGTGCACGGATCGACGCTCAGCTCGGTGGTGCACGCGTGGGTGCTGGCCCGCACCGATCGCCGGCGATCGTGGCGATTCTTTCGCGACGCTCTGGGCGGTGACGTCCACGACGTCCAAGGAGGAACCACCGCCGAAGGCATCCACCTCGGTGCCATGGCCGGGACGGTGGACCTGATGCAACGCTGCTACACCGGACTGGATACGCGTGGTGACGTCCTGTGGCTCGATCCTCGCCTCCCCGCGCGCTTGCGTCGACTGGAGGTCGAACTGCGCTACCGCGGGCACTGGGGCGTGGTGGTCGAGGTGGACCGGCGGGAAGTGACCGTGAGCCTGCGCCCGGGACAGGGCGGTCCGGTCCCGATCGGGTTCCGCGGCTCGGTGGTCGAGATCCCGCCCGGTGGCAGCGCTACGTTCACTCTCTGACGCACATGCGGTGTCAACCGCCCGGCGTGTCCGAATCGCCACGGCCACGGCCCTCGCCTCCGCGCGGGGCGTGCGCACCGGTGGTCAGGACCGCCAAGCGCTCGCGGTATTCGTCGGTGTCGATCTCGCCCCGGGCGTAGCGCTGGGCCAATACCTCGGTTGCCGACGGAGCGGCCGGCTCCGAGGGGCCGCGGCCGTGTGAGGCGCCGCGTGCCAGGAACCACACCACCGCGACGATCGCCGCGATCAGGAGCAGCATCATCACCGACCCCCACACCCAGGTCCAGCCGTCGTCCTCGTACATGTGCCCCACGTGGCGCGCGGGCGCCACCGCCAGGGTCGGAAGCACTTCCATCGCCCTCACCTTCCTCGGTTGCCGAACCGGCTTCCGCTTTCATGGTGCGTCGAATGCTCGACGAACGCCGGAGCCGACCGGCCCACTCGACGGGGCCGATCGACCCTTGTGAGGAGATTTCGCCGCGTCGGACGGTGGGGGGTGAGAGCGCATCCGCCTGCGCGCGAGGACGAGGCGGATCCACCTGTCGCCGGGGGGACGCCTCGGGCGGACGGATCGACGGAGAGCGATGTGAACTCCGCAAGGACGCAGACGACGGAACCGAAGCGGGTCTCGACGCCACACGATTCGATTCCCCGGGTGAGCGAGGTCATGAGCGCGCCGGTTGCGTACGTGGCCCTCACCGACACCCCGCGCAGAGCCCACGAGTTGATGCTCGCGCTCGGACTGCGCCATCTCGTTGTGGTCGACCCGGGCAACGGCGAGGCCGTGGGGGTGCTCCGTGACCGGGATCTCGCCGAACCGCGGGCGCTGCACCGCTGCCGGCATCTGGGGTGGGGCCCCCGTACCGTCACCGAGCTCCTGCGGCGGTGCGTGCCGATCGTGCGACCGGAGATCGACGTGCTCACCGCCATCGAAAGCATGCTCGACGCGGGCGTCGACGCGCTGGTCGTCTCCGGTCGATCCCGACTGCCGCTCGGTATCGTCACCAACCACGACCTGGCACGTGTCCTGACTCGGATCCACGACGAGGTTGCGGCGGGATGCCCTCCGGACGGCGGGGTCCATCGCAGGTCCGGTGGGTACCCGGCGCGCGCTTCTTGTTCCGACCGCCCTGGGGCTAGCGTGGAGGGAACGAAAGCGACGTCGTGAGAACGCCGGCACTTGCGCCGACCGAGTTCGGAAGCGCGTGTCCGGTCGGGTAGGCGAATTCCCATGCTGACGGTGACGGTGACGGAGGCGGATGGCCCCGCGCGTTTGACGATGTTCGCGTGCGGTGGTGGCAGGAGCGATGAGCTGGACGGGGTGTGGTGGCCGCACTCACGGGCGACTGTCGAGGAACTGGCGGCGCTGTTCACGGCGATGGAATCCGTGGGTTCCTATTCGCGAGCGACGCTCGACCGCACCCTGTGGCCCGGCCCGCCCCGGCCGTTCCGGATCACCGGACTCGGCCGGGTGGTGCGTTGGGGCGGGTTCGTGGCCGGGCAGGATCCCCACCGGGTCGAGCTCTTCTCACTGATCGACCCTTTTCGGGAACTGCTTGTGGTGCCACCGGAAACACCGCCCCGGGTCGCGGCCCACGGACCGCCGGGACTGCCTACGACACGGAGGCCGGCGCCGTGCCGTAGTAGGCGTCGCGCATGAGGGTGACCATGTCGTCGAGCATCGCCATGCGCGGGTTGGCCGGGGCGCATTGGTCCTCGTAGGCGTTGAGTGCCTGGCGGGGGAGTGCGTCCAGGAATGACTTCTCGTCGATGCCCAGGGCCTGGAACGACGGTTCGATGCCGACACGTTCCCTGAGTCGCTCGACCGCGCCGGCCAGGGACCGTACGCCTTCGGCCGGGGTCGCGGCGGGGAGGTCGAGGGTTCGGGCGATGTCTGCGAAGCGCTCGGGCGCGCGGTAGTGCTCGTACTTGGGCCAGCCGGCGAGCTTGTTGGGAGGGCTGCCGTTGTAGCGGATGACGTGCGGCAGCAGGACGGCGTTGGTGCGGCCGTGGGCCACGTGGAAGGTGGCGCCCAGGGTGTGGGACATGGCGTGGACGATGCCGAGGAAGGCGTTGCCGAAGGCCATGCCCGCGATGGTGCCGGCGTTGTGCATCTTCTCGCGGGCCTCGGGGTTGGCCTGGCGGTCGTTGACCGCGCGTTCGATGTTGTCGAACACGAGCCGGATGGCGTGCAGGGCGAGGCCGTCGGTGAAGTCGTTGGCGTAGACCGAGACGTACGCCTCGATCGCGTGGGTGAGGGTGTCCATGCCGCTGTCGGCGGCCAGAGCGGGTGGCAGTTCCGCGGCGAGGAGCGGGTCCACGATGGCCACGCTCGGGGTGAGGGCGTAGTCGGCCAGCGGGTACTTCTTGCCGGTCGCGGAGTCGGTGATCACGGCGAACGGGGTGACCTCGGCACCGGTGCCGGACGTGGTCGGTACACACACCAGTCGGGCCTTTTCCCCCAGGACGGGGAAGCGGAAGGCGCGCTTGCGGATGTCGAGGAACTTCTGTCGCATGTCGGCGAAGTCGACGTCGGGCTGTTCGTACAGCAGCCACATGACCTTGGCCGCGTCCATGGGGGAGCCGCCGCCGAGGGCGAGGATGGTGTCGGGTCGGAAGGTCCGCATGAGGTCGGCGCCGCGCCGTACCGAGTCGATGCTCGGCTCGGGCAGCACGTCGTCGATGATCTGTATCGTCACCGGCAACTCGCGCGAGTGCAGTACGTGCCGGACCCGGTCGACGTAGCCGAGGCGGGTCATCGTCGCGTCGGTGACGACGGTCACCCGATGCACGTCCGGCATGTCGGCCAGATAGCGGATCGCGTGGGGTTCGAAATAGATCTTGGGCGGGATCTTGAACCACTGCATGTTGTTGCGGCGGGTGCTCACACGTTTGACGTTCAACAGGTTGACGGCCGAGACGTTGTTGGAGGTCGAGGTGCCGCCCCAGGAGCCGCAGCCCAGGGTCAACGAGGGCAGCAGGCCGGTGTAGATGCCGCCGATCGCGCCCTGGGAGGAGGGCGCGTTGACGATGATGCGGGCGGTCTTCATGTGTCGCCCGTAGTCCTCGGCGACGGCTGGATCCTCGGTGTGCACGACGGCGCTGTGTCCCATGCCGTGGAAGGCCACCATGTCGGCGGCGAGCGCGAAGCCGTGTGCGCGCGAGTCGGCGCGCAGCACGGCCAGGACCGGGCACAACTTCTCGCGGGTCAGCGGCTCCTGCGGGCCGACCCGGTCGGCGCGGGCCAGGATCACGGTGGTGTTCGGGGGCACGCTGAAGCCCGCCCGGGCGGCGATCCACGCCGGGCTCTGCCCCACCGCCGCGGGGTTGACGCGAGGTTCACGACCCAGGCTCGCGCTTCCGCTTTCGCTCGTGCCGAAAAGGTAGGTCTCCAGCTTGGTCTTCTCGTGATCGGTGGCCAAGTGGGCGCCCAGGGCGGCGAATTCGGACAAGGCCGCGTCGTGGATGTCCGTGTGCAGGACGACGGCCTGTTCGGAGGCGCAGATCATGCCGTTGTCGAACGCCTTGGACAACACGACGTCGTTGACCGCGCGGCGCAGGTCCACGTCGCGGTCGATGTAGGCGGGTACGTTGCCGGCGCCCACGCCCAGGGCCGGCTTGCCCGCGGAGTAGGCGGCCTTGACCATGCCCTCCCCGCCGGTCGCCAGGATCAGCGCGACCCCGGGGTGGTGCATCAGCGCGGTGGTCGCCTCGATCGAGGGCGTCTCGATCCACTGCACGCAGTGCTCGGGCGCGCCGGCGGCGACGGCCGCGTCACGCACCACCCGGGCGGCCGAGGCGCTGCATCGCTGGGCGGAGGGGTGGAACGCGAAGACGACCGGGTTGCGGCTCTTGAGGGCGATCAACGCCTTGAAGATCACGGTGGCCGTCGGGTTGGTCACCGGGGTGACCGCGCACACCACCCCGACCGGTTCGGCGACCTCGACCATGCCGGTGATCTCGTCCCGGGCGACCACGCCGACCGTCTTGAGGTCGCGCATGCTGTCGGTGGTGTACTCACAGGCGAACATGTTCTTCGCCGCCTTGTCTTCGAAGACGCCCCGACCGGTCTCGTCCACCGCCTCGCGGGCGAGCCGGGTGTGCTGGTCCAAGGCGGCGACGGACGCCTTCTTGACGATGTGGTCGATCTGCTCCTGGGTCAACGCGTCGTAGGCGGCCAGCGCCTTGGTGGCATCGGAGACCAGAGTGTCCACTGCGGCGTCGATGTCGGAAGGGCTCGGGGCTGCGGCGGGGGTGGAAGCAGGTAAGGCCGTGGTGGCGCGGCTGCTCATGACGGGATTTCTCCTTGGTAAGGGTCGGAAGTGGTCCATGGAAGGGCCCGCGAAGTGCGTGTGGCGCGACCCGGTTCGGGTGGCGTGGTCACTTCACGGGCCCGGTTCGCGTCAGTGCGGGTCGCGGGCGTCGGTCCCCCAGGTCCAGTCGCGTACCTCCGGCATGTCCTCGCCGTGTTCGAGGATCCAGGCGTGGTGTCGGGTGCGGGCGTCGACCATGGTCTGGCGTACCGTCGCGGCGCGGGTGCCCAGGCCGGGGATGCGGTCGATGACGCGTTGGTAGCGGTCCATGTCGTTGAGGACGACCATGTCGAACGGGGTCGTCGTGGTGCCGTATTCCTTGGGCTGTATCCGAGTTCGCCGCCCGCCACCACGCGTCGACCATCGTCAGATCCGGTGCCTCGGGAGTCGTCGCCATCGTCATCGCTCGTCTCGTCCTCTCGTCTGTCGCCGTAATCCCGCTCATGCCCACGCTCGCCCTTCACCACATGCGGGGTGAAGGGCCGAACGGCCCTACGGGCAGGGGCCACACGGGGCGACGCCCTGGACAGGAAGGCGGCAATGCCCTCCGACGTCAGTCGTGCGTCGAGGCATCCGTTCTCGGTGCGGCGGGCACGAGGACCAACGGGCAGCGTGCGTGGTGGATCAATCCCTGGCTCACAGAACCCAACAGCATGCCGCGGAAGCCGCCGACTCCGCGCGTGCCCGCGACCAGACACAACGCGTGCTCTGCGGCTTGCACCAAGGTCCGCACGGGATGTCCGACCGCGACCTCGCGACGCACGGGAACATCCGGGTACCTCTCCGCTCGACCGGCGAGCGTTTCGGCCAACCGGATTCGGCCCTCTTCGATCTCCTCGGGCATGGCCGAGGCGCTCATCAGACCCGAGCCAGGCTGTCGGACGTGTATGGCGACGACCGTGGCACCGCGCCGCGCGGCCTCGTCGAAGGCGTACGTTACGGCGGCCTCCGATTGCGAGGAGCCGTCCACGCCGACCACGACCGTAGGCGGGTCCGCAGTCGCGTGTTCGGGTTCGCGGACGATCACGACCGGGCAGGGAGCGTGTGCGGTAACCGGCACCGCGATGCCGCCGGTCGTGAGCAATTCGGTCGCCGTGGACAGTTTGCGTGAGCCCAGGACGATCATCGCCGCATGGTGTGTTCGACCCCGACGGTGATCGGAGCGCGTCCGTCGTACGTGCCCACGATGCCTTCTTTCCCGAAGCCGGTTTTATGTCGGCGCCCGGTGGTGTCGATGACGGTGGAGACTCCACGCCGATCAGGTCCGGCCCGTGCCCGTGCCCGTATCCGTTGCGTTCGGGGTCTTCGTGCCGGCGTCGTCCACAGCCGGCCCCAGTGTCTCTGTGACGGGTCGGCGGGGGGTTGGGGCTCCGGGAGGTCCGTACCCCATCCGCAGCACCATCTGGACATGACCGGGGCCGGTCCGCGGGTCGCGCAGGGTCGCACGGGTATCCGGCCATTCGACGGCCTGATGCAGGACCGACACACGCAAGCCGTGGACGGTCGCCAGCAGCCATACCCGCTCCATGGCCTGCCCCGCACGCAGCCAATCTTCCGGACGGTCGAAGCGTGTGGTCAGGGTGCCCACCTGGGGCAGCGCCTCGAAGCGCTGCGTCGAGGTGGGAAAGGCGGGCGGGTGCCCGGTGAAGGCACGCACCGGCACCCGGGCGTCGTGGTCCTGTGGGCCCAGGGCCGCACGCGGGATGCCGTCGGTGGTGAGTTCCTCGAGGCGCAGCCATGTACGAGTTTCCGCCTGCCGGGCGAGGTCCGCGGCCGTGCGTCGTTCGGCCTCGGCCGTCAGATTCAGTACGCGGCGGGCGTCGGCCTCCTCCAGCACGTCCAAGACCACGCCTTCCGCCGCGGCGGCGGTGATGAGTTCACCGACGACGCGTTCCGGCACGTCACGGTTGGCGAACGGCAGTCGGCTGGAGTGCCGGTCACCGATCGCCGGATAGAGATCCGGACCGTACGGATGCGAGTCGTGGGTGAATCGACTCAGATCGAGGACGGCCGCCGCAGGCGGCTTGCTCCCCTCGGGCAGCAGCGTCACGCGCGGATCCCGGCCCAGTCGTCCGGCGGCGACGCACATGTTGAAGACGGCCGCGCCGACCGAGATGTACAGGGCCCGACCGTCGGGATCGGTGAGCGGAACGGCACGCGTCTTGTCCGCGTACACCATGATCCCGCGACCGTCTCTCGTGGGTCGGAAGTACCACGGTTGGCTGTTGTGGAGTGAGGGTGCCGCACCGCCTGCGGCAGCCAGACACCGCGCGTCGGCGAGACTCAGGGATGTGTTGTCCATATCGATCTCTCCCCACGGCCCATCGGTGCGGCCGGATGCCGGGAACGGCGCGTCGGGGCCGCATTCGCGGGGCCGGCGCCGGCTATGACCAGTTTCGATGATGCGGTGCAGGGACCACAGGGCCGGACGTCCCCGAAGGACCTGGGCCATGAGTCCCACGCGCGATCCGGTGCCATCCGCGACCTCGCGCCCCGCGCGCCGCGATGTCGCCTTCGTCCAGCCGGACGATGTCGCCGGGGACCAGATCCGCGGCGGCCACCTCGCCCTCGGTCCCCGCGCGCACCACGCGCACGGTCGGCACCGACACGTCCGCGGCCGCCGGCTCGTAAGGCACGAGCCGGCGGCAGCCGTACGTCTCTTCGGAACGTGGGCTGTGTCCAGCCGATCGCGCGAAGCGGCCACCCGATGTGCGGCGTCGAGATACCGCTGTGCCACGGCGTCGACGGCGTGGTCTCGGTACACGAGCACATCGCCTACCGCGCCGACGACACCCAGGATTCGTCCGGCGCCATGTGACGCCTTCGAATCCGGCGCTCCTACCGCTTCGCTGCAGCGGGACCGCGGTGAACGACGGCACGGCACGGGATCGCCGACAGGACCTTCGGCCCGGGGGTACGGCACCATCGGCCCTGTGCTCCATCGCCCGCGCCCACGACGCTGGAAGACGAAGGCACAGCGCTCGACCATCCCGCATGGGGGCGAGACTCATGAGCACCGATACCTCTGCGCGTGGGCGCGCGGGGCGATCGTGGGTGGTGACGCGCCCCGGGCCGATCGACACCCATCCCCTCGAACTCGTCGAACACGAGCGTGCGGAGCCGGGCTCGGGGGAGATCCTGGTGCGGGTGGAGGCGTGCGGCGTGTGCCGTACGGATCTGCACCTCGCGGAGGGCGATCTGGCGCCGCACCGGGCGAACACCGTCCCCGGGCACGAAGTGGTGGGCGTCGTGGAGTCCGTCGGCACGCATGCGAGGCGCTTCGTCCCCGGTGACCGCGTCGGCATCGCTTGGCTTCGCCATACCTGTGGGAAATGCCGGCATTGCCGACGCGGCGCCGAGAACCTGTGCCCCGATTCGACGTACACCGGTTGGGACGCGGACGGCGGGTTCGCCGACGTTGCCTCGGTGCCGGAGGACTACGCGTACGCGCTGCCCGCCGATCGTGACGCCGAACACCTGGCGCCGCTGCTGTGCGCGGGCATCATCGGCTACCGGGCCCTGCGGCGCGCCGACCTTCCTCCCGGTGGCAGGCTCGGCATCTACGGGTTCGGCGCGTCGGCCCACCTCGCCGCACAGATCGCCCTGGCGCAGGGCGCGTCCGTCCATGTCATGACCCGATCCGCACAGGCCCGCCGACTGGCGCTGGAACTCGGCGCCGCCACCGCAGGCGACACCTACGAGTCCCCACCCGAACCGCTGGACTCGGCCATCGTTTTCGCCCCCGTCGGCGACGTCGTGCCGGCCGCCTTGGCGGCACTCGACGCTTCCGGAACCGTGGCGGTGGCGGGCATACACCTGACCGACATTCCGTCGCTGAACTACCAGCGGCATCTGTTTCGGGAACGTAATCTGCGCAGCGTCACCGCGAACACCCGCGACGACGGCGTCGAGTTCCTACGCCTGGCGAGGGAGATCGACCTACGCGTGACGACCACCCCCTACCCCATGGCCCGCGCGGACCGCGCGCTCGCCGATCTCGCGGCGGATCGAGTGCACGGCGCGGCGGTCCTGATCGCCGATTGACCCGGAGAATCTCGAACAACCTCGAATCCGAGCAGGTGAATCATGTCCACGACACACGTTCGTCCAGGGCGAGCGACGCCCATTCCGGCGGTTCGAGAGGTGATGCACGGCCCCGTCGTCGCCGTCGCCGGCCACGACACCCTGTGGCAGGCCATGGACCGTATGCTCACGGCCCATCTGCGCCACGTGGCCGTCGTCGACGAGGGCCACGCCGTGGGCTTGCTCAGCGACCGCGACCTCGCGTCGGTGTGGGCTCTCGACCCCCTGGGACTCAAGCACCGCACGGCACGCGACGTGCTCGGACCCGAACCCTGTCTCGTCGCCCCCGACATCGACGTGATCAGCGCGAGCGAGAGACTTCTGGGAGCCGGCCTCGATGCCCTCCTGGTGGTGGACGAGACGGATCACCCCGTGGGCGTACTGACCGACCACGACCTGCTCGACATACTCGTGGGCCTGTACGGGAAGCCCGACGACCACGGGGAGCAGGGCTCTCGTCATCCGAATATGCTTCCCGATTGATCTTCGGCGACGGCGGACGTTCCGACCTCGCGAGTGGCCTGCGCGGTCGTTTAGCATGCGTGGGGGAGTAACCCTCGGTCGTTCCGGCGATGTCCCTACCGTGACGGAGTTCGTGATGCGGGGCTCGAGCGGAGACCAGGAGTCCACGGCGTATCGGCGGTGGGAAGGCGCGATAGTCCCGTGGTTGACTTTCTTGGCGGTCGTTTCGTTGACCACGTTCGTTCTGGGGGAGGCGTTGCAGGCCCGCGGGCGCGCGGTGCTGTGGATCGAGTACGGGGTGTGGGCGGTCTTCCTGACCGACTACCTCGTCAGGCTCGGACTCAGCCGGGACCGTTGGAGATTCGTGCGTGCCCACCCGCTCGACCTTGCCGCGGTCGCGATGCCCGCGACGCGGGTGTTGCGCCTGATCGCGGTGATCGGCCGGGTCGGGGCGGTTGCCCGCGGCGGGCGCACGGGGCGCCTGTTGGCGAGCACGGTCGTGTTGGTCCTCACGATCCTGGTCGCCGGCGCCGCCGCCGTCCTGGAGCCGGAACGCCACGCGTCGGACGCGAACATCACGGGTTACCCGGATGCTCTGTGGTGGGCGATCAGCACGATCACCACTGTCGGGTACGGCGATCTGCACCCCGTCACCACCGAGGGTCGCCTGGTCGGTGCGGTGCTGATGGTGGTGGGCATCGGCATGATGGGCGTGGTCACCGCGACCATCGCCACGCGGTTGATCCTCCCCGAGCAACAGGCCGAGGAACGCCTCGAATACGCGCGCCTCGAGAAACGCCTACGGGGCATGGAGGAGCAACTGCGCCGCCTGAACGATCATTTGGGTACCCATCCTCGGCCCGATTCCGTCGCCGACGTCCCCGCCCGGCAGCCCAACAGCCCTTCCGCGCAGTGAGGATCGAACCGCCTGCGGGTTGTCCCGAACCGGAAAGGCGCGGTCTGTTCGGGTGAGATCACCGCCGCGCGTGGACGCAGCCGTCGATCGACCGGTATGACTGGCCGAAGCCAACCGATCCGTGGATCGGGAGACTTCAACTGTCCGAGCGGTCTGAAACGCCCGGATGGGTTCTCGTCCTGCTGTCGCCGGTGGGGACGGAAGTCCGGACGGCACAGCGTCGAGCAGGTGTAACCGTGTCGCATGCGTCGATGGCTCATGTGGCCAGGAGGGTCTGCGGTAGAACAATCGCGTGGTGTGCGCGGTGGTCGAGATCCTCGGCCGTCTCCGGCCCGGCCGGAGACGGTGGACCGCGTCCTACTGCTGCCGGGTGGTGCGTTGCTGTCCGCTGCGCTCGGGGCCGCTCTGACCGTCCGTGGATGGCGGTCGATCCAATTGGTCGACGAGAGCGAATTGGCGCGTTCCGCACAGCGGGTCCGTGCGGAGTACCGGCTGGTCCTCGTTGACGACACGGCTCACCTGGTATCCCTGCTGAGAGAACGTGCCCAAGAGGCACGGCGATTCTCCGACTTGACGCCTCGTGAGCAGCAGGTGCTCTGTGCCCTACTCGCCGGTTTCTCGGCAGCCGAGATCGCGGAAAGAGACCACATGTACGCCGCGTGTGAGGAGCGTACGGGGCAATTCCCGGATCGCTCAGTCGGCACACGAGCCGACTTCTCGCGAGATTCGCCGCGCGAGGGGTTCCACCGCCGCCGCCACGGCGCCGGTCATGCCCTTCCCCGGGCCGGTGTCGGCGCTCTCGACCGCATAGACGACCAAGCGCCCGGGCAAGCGGTCCAATACGCGGGCGAGTTCGACGGCTTCTCCGAGGCCGAGACCGTGAGAACTCGTCGTATCGCCGGAAGCGGGCAACCGCTCCGCGTCCAGTACCAGGCGGTGCACGCGCCCCGGCCGTCCGGGGTGGGCGTGGGCCGCGTCGACCACGACGGCGAGATCGGCGTCTTCCCACAGTGCGATCAGCCGAGCGGGATCGCCATCGCACGTGCGCAAGGAGACACCGGCCGGCAGCGGAGGCACGGTGGCCTGCTCGGCCAAGCGGGCCACGACCGCCCATCCCACGCCGTCATCGCGCCGATACTCGTTGCCGACGCCGATGACGACGATTCGTACGCTCACGTCCATGACGCCTTCCCTCCCCGATACGCCCTCCCGATGGCCGGCCCTGACCCGACAGAGGCCCGAACGAGGGAACGATTGGCCCACCCGGACCAGGCATGATGACGTCAAGTCACAGACAGCACACGTATCGCGACGATACTGATGTGGGATCGGGATCGGGATCGCGATGCGGAGGTCGGCGAATGACGCAGTGCGACGACGTGGTGATCGACAAGGACGGTCTGGACGCCCTGATCACCATCCTCGCCCGGCGGGGGCGCACGGTCATCGGGCCGACCGTCCGCGACGGCGCGATCACCCTCGCCGAAATCTCCGGCGGCACGGACCTGCCCTACGGCTGGGGAGTGGACCTGGAAGCCGGACGCTATCGACTCGTCCCGCGCGAGGACGGTGCCGCGTTCGCGCACAGCGCGGGCCCACAGTCGTGGAAGACGTTCCTGCATCCGCCGCGGGTACGCGAGTGGAGCGCCGACCGCACCGCCGACGGCACGGTAGTGGTGACGCCGGACGACACCCCGGTGCCGGCATACGCCTTCCTCGGCGTGCGTCCCTGCGACCTGCGAGCCATCGCCGTTCAGGACCGGGTTCTGAGCGGCGGCCGGTACAGCGACTCGGCCTACCGCCGCCGCCGGGACCGCGTGTTCCTGGTGGCGGTGGAGTGCACAGAGCCCGGAGCCACCTGCTTCTGCGTGTCGATGGAGTCCGGCCCCGCCGTGGGACAGGGGTATGACCTCGCCCTCACCGAGGTGCTCGACGCCGACGGCCACCGCTTCCTGGTCCGAGCCGCAAGCGGGGAAGGAGCGGCGGTCCTCGCCGAACTGCCCGGCCGCGCCGCCGACCCTGCCACCCGCTCCGCCGCCCGGGAGCGGGTCGCCGAGGCGGCCGACCGCATGGGTCGAACGATGCCACTCGTCGACCTGCGCACACTGATGCGCGAGACCCTGGACGCCGAGCGCTGGGACGACGTGACGGCCCGTTGCCTGACCTGCGGCAACTGCACGATGGTGTGCCCGACCTGCTTCTGTACCACCGTCGAGGACGTCACCGACCTCACCGGCGACCACGCCGAACGGTGGCGGCACTGGGAGTCCTGCTTCGACCGGGACTTCACCCATCTTTCGACCGGCCCGGTCCGCGACTCCGCGCGCAGCCGATACCGGCAGTGGGCCACCCACAAGCTCGGCACCTGGCACGACCAGTTCGACAGCTCCGGTTGCGTCGGATGCGGTCGCTGCATCGTGTGGTGCCCCACCGGCATCGACATCACGGAAGAGGCCCACGCGCTCCATCGGGAACGCGAGCAGGGCCGGGGACGGGAAGTGGGATGAGCGTGGCCCGGTACGGCTTCCTCGGCGCCCTCGCGCCCCTGCACCGCGAGCGGTTGCTCGCCTTCGCGCGGGAGGTGCGCTTCCCTGCCGAGACCCGCGTCTTCGAGGAAGCGGGCCCCGCCGACCGATTCTGGCTCGTCCGCTCGGGACTGGTCGCGCTGGACATCCACGTCCCTGGCCGCCGCGCAACCGTCGTGGAGACCCTGGGGCAAGGCGAACTGCTGGGCTGGTCCTGGTTGTTCGAGCCCTACCGGTGGCACCTCGGCGCGCGTTGCCACGCCGGAGTCACCGCGTACGAGTTCGACGCCGATCCGATCCGTGCCGCCTGCGAGGAGGACACCGACTTCGGACTCGCGCTCACGCACTGCGTCGCCGAGGTCATCGCTCGCCGACTGAAGGCGACGCGCACCCGCCTGCTGGACCTGTACGGACCCCCCGGCAGCGGCGGCGCGACACCATGACCACGCCCGTCCCGTACCGCGTGGTGGCGCGCCGGGTCGATACGCCGGACACCGCGACGATCGCCCTGGAACCCGCCGGAGCGTCCCTTCCGCCCTTCACCCCGGGCCAGTTCGCCATGGTGTACGCCTTCGGCGTCGGCGACATCCCCCTGTCGGCCTGCGGCATCGACGGCCCACGCCTGACGCACACCGTCCGCGCCGTCGGAGCCGTCTCCGGCGCGCTGCACGGCATGCGAGTCGGCCAAACCGTCGGGGTGCGCGGCCCCTTCGGCACCGGATGGGAACTGTGCGAAGCCGAAGGACACGACCTGCTCGTGGTGGCCGGGGGTATTGGCCTCGCGCCGCTGCGTCCCCTCGTGCTGGCCGCACTCGCCACACCCGAACGCCACGGACGCCTGAACGTACTCGTCGGAGGACGGACACCCGGCGAACTGCTCTATCCCGACGAGCCCTGGCAGGCCACGGCCCGGGTCCGCGTCACCGTCGATCGCGCCGGCCCCGAGTGGACCAAAGACGTCGGCCTGGTCACGACGCTGATCGACCGGGCCGAATTCGATCCGCCGCGGACGGCGGCGTTCGTCTGCGGGCCCGAACCGATGATCCGAGCCACCGCCGCCGACCTCGTGCACCGCGGCGTCGCCCCGGACCGGATCCGGGTCTCGCTGGAGCGCACGATGCACTGCGGCACCGGACACTGCGGGCACTGCCAACTCGGCCCACTACTGCTCTGCCGCGACGGCCCCGTCGTCGACTGGATCCATGCCGAACCCCTACTCGCGGTCCGGGAGTTGTGACAATGCCCGACAACGGCACGCCGGGCGAAGGCCATCCGCGCCCAAAACTCGCCGTATGGAAGTTCGCCTCCTGCGACGGCTGCCAACTCACCCTGCTGGACTGCGAGGACGAACTCCTCGGTATCGCCGCGCACGTCGACATCTCACACTTCCTCGAAGCGTCCAGTGCCGTCGCACCCGGACCCTACGACCTGTCCCTGGTCGAAGGATCGGTGACCACCGAGCGGGACATCGAGCGGATCCGGCACGTGCGAGCCGTCTCACGCCGCCTGGTGACCATCGGCGCCTGCGCGACCGCCGGTGGCGTCCAGGCCCTGCGCAACTACGCCGACGTCGCCGAATTCCAGGCCGTCGTCTACGCCCGACCGGACTACGTCGCCACCTTGGCCACATCCACCCCCATCGCCGCCCACGTCCCCGTCGACTTCGAGCTGCGTGGTTGCCCCATCGACCGCGGCCAGTTGCTGGAGGTCATCACCGCCCACCTGGCCGGACGCACGCCCGGTGTACCGCGACACAGCGTCTGCTTCGAGTGCAAGCAGCGCGGCACCACCTGTGTGACGGTGGCTCACGGCACCCCCTGTCTCGGCCCGGTCACCCACGCCGGATGCGGCGCGCTGTGCCCCACGTTCGGGCGCGGCTGCTATGGCTGCTTCGGCCCCGCCGACTCCACGAATTTCCCCGCCTTCATTCCGCTGCTTCGACGCGACGGCATGGACACCCTCGACGTGGTGCGTGTGCTGCGCACATTCAACGCCGCTGCCGAGGAATTCGACGCGGCCTCCCGCGAGGAGGAAGAGTCCCGGTGACCCATCGCGGCTCACGCGTGTTGCACGTCGGTTCACTCACCCGGGTGGAGGGCGAGAGCGCGCTGCACCTGAACCTGGACGGCGACCGAGTCGTCGAAGCCCGGTTGGCCATCTACGAACCCCCTCGCTTCTTCGAGGCGTTCCTGCGCGGACGCTCCTACACCGAACCACCCGACATCACCTCCCGAGTCTGCGGGATCTGCCCCGTCGCCTATCAGTCGAGCGCCTGCCGCGCGGTCGAGGACGCCTGCGGTGTCGTGGTGGACGGACAACTCGCCGCCCTGCGACGCCTGCTCTACTGCGGTGAGTGGATCGAGAGCCAGACTCTGCACATCCACCTGCTCCACGCCCCCGACTTCCTCGGCCGCGACAGCGCCATCGACCTGGCCCGTACCCACCGCGCCGACGTCGAACGCGGCCTGCGGCTCAAGCAAGCCGGAAACGCGATCCTCGAACTGCTCGGCGGCCGGGCGATCCACCCCGTCAACGTCCGCCTCGGCGGCTTCCACCGCGTCCCGTTCCCGGCCGAACTACGACCCCTGGCACAGACGTTGCGCCGAGCCCGGGACGACGCCGCGCAGACGGTGCGCTGGGTGGCCGGCTTCGAGTTCCCCGACGCCGGCTGCGACCACGACCTCCTCGCCCTGGCACAACCCGGCAGCTACGCCATCGAAGCCGGCACGCCGACGGTCATGCCGGCCCCGCGCACCGCCGGCCTGCGCCCGGACAGCGACCGGGCACTGCCCACGCGCACATTCGCCGTCTCCGCGTTCGACGACCACGTCGTCGAACACCCGGTGCCGCACTCCACCGCGCTGCACTCGCGACTCGACGGACGCCGCCACCTGACCGGTTCACTCGCCCGCTACGCCATCAGCGGGCGTTGGCTGTCCCCGCTCGCGCTCCAAGCCGCCCTGGAGGCGGGACTCGGCGACCCCCGACAGGGCACGGTCTGCCGAAATCCCTACCGCAGCATCATCGTCCGCGCCGTCGAGGTGCTCTACGCCGTCGACGAGGCACTGCGCCTGATCGAATCCTACGAACCCCCTCCGCGCGCCGCCGTCGACGTACCACCGCGCGCCGGCACCGGCCACGGCGCCACCGAAGCGCCACGCGGTCTGCTCTACCACCGCTACACCCTCGACGCACAAGGGACCATCACCGACGCCTCCTTGGTCCCGCCCACCGCGCAGAACCAGGGGGCGATCGAAGAGGACCTGCGCCGCCAGGTCCAGGACCGACTGATCGGCGGCGAGGCGACCGACGCCGCGCTGACCACCCTGTGCGAACGGGTGATCCGCAATCACGACCCGTGCATCTCCTGCTCCGCCCATTTCCTCGACCTGACCGTCGACAGGACCGCAACCGCCCGTTGACGGCACGCACTGCGAACGGGGGAGTCCGGGGCCAGGCCGCGGTGTGGCGAGGCGTTCCGTCCAACGTGACGCACTGCAATGAACCCGGCCGCACGCCCCGCCGTATACCCCCGTGGAGAACCAGCCTTGAAGGTCCCCTCGTCGACGGGCAAGGGCAGAACGACAGCGTTCTTCTCGCCGAACTGTCCCGCGTGTACCGAGCGTTTGCCGCGATTCGTCGAGGCGGCCCGACGCGAGAGCGGTCGCAACGTGCTCGCCGTGCTGCACGGCGACGCCGCGGCGACCCGCGCACAGGTGGCGGCCCTTCGCGACATCGCTCGCGTCGTGGTCGAGGCGTCACCCGAACGCCCGCTGGGTACCGCCTTCGCGATCACGGGGTATCCGGCGTTCGGCTTGGTCGACGCGCACGGGACGGTGACCGCGACGGGCCTCGACCCCGAACGACTCACCGCGCCCGCCCGCTCGACGGCCTGACCGGACCCGACCCCGGCGCCGGATCCGGGGCAGCGGTACCCCGGACCCGACGGAAGGCGCCTGTGGCGTCGCCCTCGGCCACCGTCTTCGGGCCGCCGAGTGCTCTGCGATCGCACGCCGCGCCGCGATCGTGCCCCGGGCGGTGTCGTCCGGGGTCACTTGTCGTGCACGAAACCCCAGTAGTCGGCGACGATCGAGTCGAGTTGGCGGGCAGCCTCGAGGATGTCCTCGGGGTCCTCGCCGTGCTCCAGCCCGTAGGCGATCGTCTCGGCGGACTTGTCGACGAACTCCGGGGACGGTCCGCTTCCCCACCACTCCATGTACTCGATGAGCGGTACCGGTATGTTGCCCAACTTGCGGGCCGCAGACGCGATTTGGGCGTAGAGCGGACACCAGACGGCGAGGTCGCCGTGCACGTACAGCGCCACCCCGCCGGGCTTGCCGAGCATGCCCGGCGCGATCAGACTGCCGACGGCGCGGGCCAGGCGTCCGCTGGTGGCGACGGAGAATTCCTCGGGCCGCAGGTCGACCGACCGAGCCGCCTCGGCCAGCAACAGGCGTGCCTGCGCCAGGGTCTGCACGATGAGGGCGAAGAGGTTCAAAGGCGCGTCGTCGTGGTGGCGTGCGACCAGGAGTCCGTAGGTGACCAGTTCGGCCTCCTGGCAGTTGAACTCCGCGATCACCAGGCGCCGGAGCAGTTCCCGGTCCACGTCTCCCGCGCGTACGCGTGCGACGGTCTCGTTGCCCTCGATGCAGCGTTCGACATCGGGTCGCATGGTTTCGATCAACTGTTCGACATTCATCATGGTCCTTTCGGGGGCCAGTGCCCGGCGATGATCCTTTTCGGAAATCTTGACATCGAAAGGAGTCGCCGAGGCCTATCCGTGGATCGGCTTCCGGATCGGTCCGAATATGGCGATCTCCTTCGCCGGGGCGGCTACCCGGCCGCAGCGATACCAATCGAACGCCGGACATCCGAGTGCAAGAAATTCGACGCCGACAGAACGCGTTCCACTTTTGCCTCGACGCGAAGCCGCCTGCCACGGATTCGATGTGCTCCGCGCGCCACGATTGCGCCTATAACCGCAGGTCAGTGATCAGATCGATATCTGATCACATATTCCTCGAAGCGTCACGCCGGCTTGATTCCGATGATCGAAGCCATGAAATGCAGCACGCGAGTGAAGGGAGTGCCTGGAGAACCGCCAGAGTTGTTCCCGCGGGCTGGTCCCAAGAATTTTCGGACAATATTCGCCGAAAATGCATCGGATCTGGAAAACGGTGAAGACGTTTCAGCGACCCTCCACCAAGAGACGGGAATCCCCCATGTCAGCCCCCGATCGGGACGACACTTCGCGCGCGCGCCATGTGGCCGTGGTGCGCGAGATCAACAATGTGCACACCGACTATCCGCGCGAGGCGACCGTGCACGAACTGTTCGCCCGCCAGGCGGAGCGCACCCCGGACGCACCCGCGATCGTGCGCGGCGACCGTCGCCTGACCTATCGCGAACTGCACGCGGACGTGGAGCGGTTGTCCGACCGACTGGTCGCCGAGGGCGTACGGCAGGGCGACGTGGTGGCGGTGGTGTTGCCGCGGTCGATCGAGTGCGTCACCGCGGTCCTGGGCGTGCTGAGCTCCGGCGCGGCCTATCTGCCCCTGGACCCGGACTACCCCGAACGCCGCTTGACCCAGACCCTCGCCGACGCCGAGGTGCGGCTCGCGATCAGCGACGAGAGCCACCGCGCGTCGCTGGACGACCTGGTCGATGGCCCGGCCGTGGTGGACGTGCACGACCTGCCGGAGTCCACCGGCGCCGCACGCTCGGTCCGCGTCGGGCCCGACGACCCCGCCTATGTCATCTACACCTCCGGCTCCACCGGCGCGCCCAAGGGCGTGGTCGTCTCGCACCGGGGACAGGTCCGACTGGTGCGCGAGGGCGACCCGCGCCTGCGCCTGTCGTCGCGCGATGTGCTGTTGGCCACCACCAATCCGACGTTCGACGTCTCCTGCTTCGAGATGTTCGCCGCCCTGCTCAACGGGGCGTGCCTGGTCGTGGCGGAAGTCGACACGCTCCTGGCGGCCGACTCGCTGGCGGAGGTGTTGCGCGCGGAGCACGTGACGGTCATGTGGCTGAGCGCGGGGCTGTTCCATCAGATGGCCATGGTGCGTCCGGCGATGTTCGCCGGTCTGCGCACGCTGATCGCGGGCGGCGACGCGCTCTCGCCGGAAGCGGTGCGCCGTGTCCTGGCCGAGGGCCCTCCCGGGGCGCTGCTCAACGGCTACGGGCCCACCGAGAACGCGTCGCTGTCCACCGTGCACGTGATCACCGAACTCGCCCCGGACGCCCGGACGGTGCCGATCGGCACGCCGGTCGCCAACTCCACCGCGTACGTGCTCACCTCCGACGGCGAACTCGCCGACGCGGGCGAGAGCGGCGAACTGTGGGTCGGCGGCGACGGCGTGGCGCTGGAATACCTCGGCAGGCCGAAGGCGACCGAGGACCACTTCGTGAAGGATCCCTTCACCCCGGACGCCTCCGGGCGGCTGTACCGCACCGGTGACCTGGCCCGGTGGCGCGAGGACGGTGTCCTGGAATTCCTCGGACGGCGCGACCGGCAGGTCAAGGTCCGCGGCTACCGGATCGAACTCGACGAGATCGAGGCGCACCTGACCCAGCACGACGACGTGCGCGAGGCGGCGGCGGTCGCCTCGCACGAGGGCGACCGGGAATCGCTGATCGCCTGGGTGACCGCGGTCGAGGGAGCCGACGCCGACGAACTGCCCGGGGAATTGCGCGACTACCTGCGTGACCGGCTGCCCGAGTACATGGTGCCGCGGCCGATCCTGGTGCGCTCTTCGTTGCCGCTGGCCGACTCGGGCAAGCTCGACCGGCGGCGTCTGCTGTGCGAGGCGCAGGAGCATGCCGAGGCCGACCGTGCCGAGGGTCCGGATCCGCGCACACCCGTGGAGAAGGCGACGGCCGAGGTGTGGTCGGAGGTCGTCGGGGTCGAGACCATCGGCCGCGACACGGACTTCTTCGCCCTGGGCGGGAACTCGCTCCAGGCGACTCGCGTCGCGGCGGCCTGTCGTGCCCGTTTCGACCTTGATCCCGGGAACAGCCGGTTCCTGATCCGCGTCCTGCTCGACAACCCGACGCTGGGCGCGTTCGCCGCACGTGTCGCGTCACTGATCGAGGACCCGGGGCAGGACACCGCCGAGGACGCGGTGGACTTCGAGGCCGAGGCGCGGTTGGACCCCGATCGGCGTTTTCCCTCCGCGCAGGAACCCCCCGCCACCGGCCGGCTGGTGTTCCTCACCGGCTCCACCGGGTTCCTGGGCACCTACCTGCTCGACGCCCTGCTCGACGACGACGTCGCCGACAAGGTCGTGTGCCTGGTCCGGGCGCCGAACCGAGACCGGGGCCGGCGCCGACTGGCCGCGCGCATGCGTCGCTACGGACTCGACCCGAGCCGCCTGGACGAACGCGTCACCATCGTGCTCGGCGATCTGAAGCAGCCGCGGTTCGGCCTCGACGAGGCCGCGTTCGACGCGCTGAGCGCGTCGGTCGACACGATCCTGCACGCCGGTTCGCAGGTGAACTTCGCCTACCCCTACGCGGCACTGCGCGAGAGCAACGTGGGCGGCACCCGTACCGTGCTGGATCTCGCCTCGCGCGGCACCGCCAAGATCCTGCACTACGTGTCCACCATCGCGGTGATCGCCGGCTTCGGCGTCTCCGGCGTCGACCGGGTGGAGGAGGACGAACCGCTGCGTTTCGGCGACCGGATCTCGCTGGGCTACCCCGAGAGCAAGTGGGTGGCCGAGCGGTTGGTGGCACAGGCCGCGCAACAGGGCCTCGCGACGGCCGTGTACCGACCCTACGAGATCACCGGAACCACCGACGAAGGCATCTGGAACACCGACACGATGATGTGCGCGCTGTTCCGCAGTATCGCCGAGACGGGCCTGGCCCCCGACATCCCGCTGCCGCTGGACTTCGTACCCGTCGACTACACCGCACGCGCCATCGTGCACATCCTGGCCCGACAGGCCGCGTGGGGACACGCCTACAACATCGCCAACCCGCACGACGCGCGCCTTGGCGTGTTGGTGGAGCGGCTGCGGGCGATGGGCTACCCCATTCGCACCGTCTCCTACGACGAATGGGTCTCGTACATGGCGGCCCTGACCGCGCGCGATCCCGACCAGCCGATGGCGCCGTTCATGCCGATGTTCCTGGAGTCCGCGCACGACGCGGACATCTCGGTGAAGGAGATGTACTTCGCCGGCACCTTCCCGGACTTCGGCCGCGCCAATCTCGACGAGGCCCTGGCCGACTCGGGATTGACCTGCCCTCCGGTCGACGCCGACCTGCTGGACATGTATCTGCGCTACTTCGTCTCGTCCGGCTTCCTGCGACCGCCCGAGCACCCGGATCGAACGCACGCGCGCTGACCGCATCCAACCCAGGGAGAAGAACATGCGCATCGCCGTCATCGGCGCGGGCATCGCCGGGCTGACCGCCGCCTGGCTGCTCGACGAGGAACATCGAGTCACCGTCCACGAGGCCGCCGACCGAGTCGGCGGCAACATCCACACCGTCCCCGTCAAGGGCGCCGGTGACGGCGCCCTGCCCGTCGACCTCGGCGCCCAACTGCTTTCCCCCACCGCATACCCCTGTCACACCGCCCTGCGCCGGGCCCTGGGCCTGGCGGCCGACCACACCCTGAACGTCCCGATGACCGCCACGTTCGCGCGGGCGGGACGCGCGACGCCGACGTTGGTCACCGACGACTCCCCGGCGGACGAGGCCACCGGCCGCACACCGGTGAGCGGCCCGGCCGCCGCGACGTTCGCGACCCTGCTCGCCGACGTGGCCCGCCTGGACGCCGAGAACGGCCCCGTCACCACCACGGTCGCCGAACTGGCCGCCACGCTGCCGCCCGACGAGGTACGGGGCACCTTTCTGGCCTGGTGCGCCTCTCTCGTCGGTTGCACGCTCGACCAGGCCGCCGAGGTTCCCGCACGGGCGCTCGCCGTCTGGACCACCGGAGCCTCCCCCGAACACCCCGACGCCGCACCCGTGTGGCATCTGCTCGCCACCGGACTGGGAGAGATCGCCACCCGCATCGCCGCCTCGCTCCACACCGCCGTCCGCGTCGGCACGCCCGCGCACTCGATCGAGATCCGGGACGGCCGTCCGCACCTGCACGACGCCACCGGAACCACCGACTACGACGCGATCGTCGTGGCGACGCCGGCCCCGCAAGCCCACGATCTGCTCCGGCGCTGCCCCGATCTCCGGTCCCCGGCAACCCATTTGGCGTCGTACGAGTACGTCCCCACCACCGTGGTCCTGCACCGGGACCCCGTCCACATGCCCCCCGACCCGGCGCACTGGTCCACCACCTGCGTCACCGTGGACGAACCGTGGGCCGAGAGCACGGTATGGCTGGGCCCGGTCCTGGGCACCGACGTCTTCAAAAGTTGGGTCACCCACCGCAACGAGCCGCAGGACGTCATCGCCCGCGCCGAATACCGACAACTGCGCCCCACCGTCGCCGGATCGTTGGCGACCCACGCGCTCGGGGCCCATCAGGGCCGCCACGGCGTGTACTTCGCGGGAAGCCACCTCGCGACCGCCGACAGCCAGGAGGGAGCGGTGCGCTCGGCGATCGACGCGGTGCGCCCACTGATCTCCACCGCGGGTCGGTACGCCCTGCTCACCGCCGGTGCCGCCCGACACTGACCGCCCCTCTCGCGCGGCGCCGACACGTCGTCGACGCGCGGGCCCGGCGGCGGTGGACGCCACCGGGCCCGCGCACATCCCCAGGAATCCCATCATGGCTCTGAAGACCGCCGCCCGTATCTCCACCATCTCCTACGACATCCGCGGTCCGCTGGCCGCTCTCGCCGACGAACTCGAAGGGCAGGGGCGCGACATCATCCGCCTCCACCTGGGCGACCCGGCCGAACACGGCGTCGCCGCGCCGGCGGCCGTGCTCGACGCCGTGCGGCGCGACCTCGACGCCTCGTGCGGATACGCCCACTCCCAGGGCATACCGCAGGCCCGAGACGCGGTCACCGCCTACTACCAGGACCGCGGAATCGACGCCATCGACCCCGACGACGTCACCCTGGGCAACGGCGTCTCGGAACTCGTCCAGGTCGCCCTGCACTCCCTGCTCGACCCCGGCGACCAAGTCCTGCTGCCGGCCCCGGGATACCCGCTGTGGGCCGCGGCCGTGACCCTGGCCGGCGGAACACCGGTGCACTACCGCTGCGACGAAGAGGCCGACTGGAGCCCCGATCTCGCCGACCTGCGCGCCCGGACCGGACCGCGGACGGTGGCGCTCGTCGTCAACTCGCCCCACAACCCCACCGGAGCGGTGTGGCCCGCCCCCGTGCTCCACGCCATGGTCGAACACGCCCGCGCACACGAGCTGACGCTGCTGTCCGACGAGATCTACGCCCACATCCTCTACGACGCCTCGCACACCATCCTCGCCGGCCTCGCGCCCGACCTGGCCTGCCTCACCTTCGGCGGCCTGTCCAAGACTCACCGGATGCCCGGATTCCGCGTCGGCTGGATGCTGCTCACCGGTCCACGCCGACACACCGCCGAATACGCGCGCGCACTCCACCTGATCGCGTCGCTGCGCCTGTGCCCCAACGTGCCCGCGCAACACGCGATCGTGCCCGCGCTGCGCGACATCGAGCGGACCGAGAGGGAGCTGACCGGGCCCGGCGGTGTGCTGCGCGAACGACACCGGAGTGCGTGGCGGGCGCTACGCGGGCTGCCCGACGTCGGCTGCGTCCGACCGCGAGGCGCGTTCTACCTCTTCCCCCGCCTGCCGCCGGGCCGCCGAGACGAGCCGTTCGCCCACGAACTCCTGTGCACGCAAGGGGTGTTGGTCGCCCCCGGCAGCGGCCTGCACCACCCGAAGGGCGACCACATCCGGTTGACGAGCCTGGCCGAGCCCGCCCGCTTCGCCGAAGCCGTCACCCGGATCGGCCGCCAACTCGACTCCCCGAGCGGGTCGCCGACGACCCGCTCGTCCCGCCGGTAGGACGCGGAACGAGTCCGCCGACACACGGATACATCCGCACCCACACGCCTTCGGAGAAGCCCCATGCCACAGGACCGTTTCGTCGACCCGACCGGTGCCGAACTCGTTTGCCGGATTCTCGTGGACGAGGGAGTGACCCACGTCTTCGGTAATCCGGGCACCACCGAGATCCCGTTCGTCCGGGCCCTGGCCCGGCGCGACGACATCGAGTACGTGCTCGGCCTGCAGGAGGCGACGGTGGTCGCGATGGCCGACGGCCTGGCCCGCCTGAGCGGACGCCCGGCCTTCGTCAGCCTCCACGCCGCAGCCGGACTCGGCAACGGCATCGGCGCCCTGACCAACGCGGCGGCGGCCCATGTACCCATGGTCGTCACCGCCGGGCAGCAGGACCAGCGCCACCTGTTGAGCGGGCCCGTCCTGGCCGGGGACCTCGCCGGACTGGCCGAGCCCACCGTCAAATGGGCGCACGAGGTCCGCACTCGCGCGGAGGTGGGGCCGTCGCTGCGCCGCGCGTTCCGCCTCGCGCTGAGCCCCCCGACCGGCCCGGTGTTCCTGTCCCTGCCGATGAACCTCTTGGACGAGCGCGGCCCCCGCGCACCCGAACGCACCCCCGCGAGCCTCCGCGGCGCCGCCCCGGTCGAAGAGCTGACCGGTCTCCTTGCCCGGACACCGGCGCACGAGATCGCCCTCGTCTACGGCGACGAAGTCGCCCGCTCGGCCGCGGACGAGGGCGTCGCCCTCGCCGAAGCCCTGCGGGCGCCGGTGTGGGGGGCCAGTTGGCCGTCCGCCAATCCCTTTCCCACCACCCATGCCCTGTGGCGCGGATACCTGCCGCCCACCGCCTCGGGCATCCACGAGACGCTGTCGGACCGCCGGCTGGTCCTGGTGCTCGGTGCGCGGGCCTTCCTCGCCTATTTCCCCTACGCACCGGGACCCGTGACCGACGCGGACACCCGGGTCGTCCAGATCAGCGCCGAGCCCGACGACGCCGGTCGCACCACGCCCGTGGAGTTGGCTCTGCACGGGGACCTGCGCGCCACGATCGCACGCCTGTCGACCGCCCTGACCGACCGCCCGTGCTCCGCCGACGAGCCGGCGCCCGCCGGTCCGGAGGCGGCGGCCGAGCAGGCCGGCTCCGACGGGCCGCTCGACGCGCGCTCCGTCGCCCACACCCTGGCCGCCACGCTGCCCGACGACGCCGTGGTCCTGGACGAGGCCCCCGTGACGACCGACGACCTGCGCCAGGCGCTGCGCCTGCGCCGACCCAACCGCTACCAGTGGGTCGCCGGCGGCCTGGGCTGGGCCATGCCGGCGGCCGTCGGCGCGGCGCTGGCAGCCGCCGGCGAGGGAAAGCGGGTGTTGTGCGTCGTGGGCGACGGGTCCGCCCTGTACTCGCCGCAGGCACTGTGGACCGCCGCCCGGCACCGGCTGCCGATCACCTACGTGGTCGTCAACAACCGCGAATACCGCGTTCTGAAGGACAATTGGCAGATCCACGCGCCCGGCGACCACGACTACCTGGCCCTGGACCTCGACCACCCCCGCATCGACTTCGTCGCCCTCGCCCGGTCCATGGGCGTCGAAGCCCGGTCCGTCACCAACGGCGAGGAGCTGCGCCGCGCACTGCTCGACAGTCACCGACGCGAGGGCCCGTTTCTCGTCGAGGTACGGCTCGTGACCCAGCGCGCCCGACCGTAGGGACCGCCACCGCTCCCGGGCGATCCGGTGTCACGGCCCCTCGGGCCGTGTTCTTCGTCGCGACGTGGACCCCACCGTCCCCCTCGGCGCCGTACACGCACTGCTCGGGCCCAACGGCGCCGGCAAGACCACCGCCGTACGCATCCCGGCCACACTCTCGACCGCCGCCGCGGGCACGGCCCGGACATCGACGAGCCGGAGTCCACCCGTGTCCGTGGCCCGCTTTCGCCTGGCCTGCTGTTTGTGCCGCAAACCCATCCCGCTCTCGACCGACGTCTACGCCCTGGACGCCGAGTGGCAGCGCCGGTATCCGCACATGCGCGGCATCCTCGCCTGCCGACGCTGCGCCTTGTCCACCGGCTGGTCGAGCTGCGAGGTGGCCGCCGGCGTATGCGCGGACGGCCACATCCGCATCGACCGCCGTCCGCTACGGCCGACCGCCCGGGAGGAGATGTCCCCGCTGGGTGCGCGACTTCTCGGGATCGCGATCCGCGATCGCCAGGAGTCGCAGGCCCGCGGCCTGCCGTACGCCTTCGGAACGGCGGAATGCCCAACCTGCAAAACGGCTTTCGCCGTGGCTCCCGCGTTCGAGAAACGTGTCGGTTCCGAGGGCGGCCGGATGCTTCCAGGGACATCGCTGTCGTAGCCACCCGCGGGAAACGATCACGACGGAGACGGGAAATCGAGCCTACCTTCGACGTTCTCTTCGCAGGTCACACCCAACTCGTGACCGGCCCAGGCCCCCCGCGAAATCTCCCTGAAGTAGCCATCGTTCCCGTCGCCGCCACTGCCGTTGGCCACCGGCGAGCCCCCGAGCCTCGGCCGCGACCGGGCGGGGTGGCGTATCCACCGCCGATGGTGATCCGCGCCTGGACGGTCTTTCCGGGTGCGCCGCCCGTCCGGTTGGCGGCGAGTGCCTGCGGGGCCTGGTCGAGGTGGATGCGGGCCTGGACGTCCAAGCGGAGCCGGCCGCCGTCGAGTTCGGCGGCGAGCTGCTCCAGGAGTTCGCTGGAGGCCTTCATGCCGAAGTTTCGCCGCCTCGACACCACGGGCCGCGGGGGCCTGCGGGTCGGCGGCAAAGCGCGAGGTGACGGCCACGCCGCCGTCGGCGACCAGGGCGCTGGTGAGGGCGAACGCGTCGGGGTCCGAGGCCAGGTCGACGAGGGCGTCGGCACCGTCGGGGTTGGCCGGCCATCGGTACGGCGGCCGCGTCGCCCAGGGCGAGCGAGGTGGGGGCGACGGTGCCGTCCGCGGGGATGGTGACGTCCTCGGCGTAGGTTCCGGCGCCGAGCGGGATCTTCCCGGTCTGTCCGAACACGGCGTCGCCGACGGCGAACCGGGTCACGCCGTCGCCGGTCGCGGTCGCGGTGCCGGCGAAGTCCTCGCCGAGCACCATCGGGAAGATGTGCGGCACCTGTCCGGACGGGGTGCCGTCGGCCATCTGCCAGTCGACGGGGTCGAGCCCCGCGCCCGCGACCTCGACCACTACCTCGCCGGGAGCGGGGGCGGGCACGTCGACCCCGACGAGCCTGGGTTCGGCGCCGAGTTCCGGGACGGCGACAGCACGCATGGCGATCTCCTCACGAGCGGTCCCACGCATGGCGGGCTGGTGCGTCGCGTCGCGTCGCGTCGCGCCGCGGCCGGGAACGGGGTGTCGGGCGGGTGGCCCCGGCCATCGTCGCCCGGCGCTCGGGGACCGCAGGCGGGGTGGACCGTCCGGGGGAACGAGGCGGCCCGCCGAACAGTCCTCGGGCGCGACCCGTGGACCAAGCTTCGGCCGAGGCCCGCCTAACAGGCCGCGGCCTGTTCGTAGGCTGGCGGCATGATCGACGACGCAGTTTCCGCTGCCGGGGCCACGCCGCCCGCTCTTCGCGCTCTCCGCGATGTCCACGCGCGTTACGTGCGGCAGACCTCGTGCCCGTCCGACGTCGCGATCCTGACGTTCGACGTCGACCCGACCACCGGGAGCTGGGGGCATCCCGGGCTGTGGGTCGAGTTGGCCGAGGACGTGCGCGTGATCGGGGACACGTTGCCGGTGGCGTATCTGACCGCGTTCGCGGCGGGCGTCGAGGAGGAGTGGGAGCGCCGGTTTTCGGACGTTCCGCTGCGGGCGGTGGTGACCGTGACCTTGGTGAAGGTCCATCCGGTCGACTCGCATGAGGGATCGTTCCGCAAGGCCGGGCATCGGGCGGTCGAGGCGGTGCTTGGGCGCTTGGCTCAGGGGGTCTGACTTTTCGGGCATCGGCCCTCCCGCGAGGCCGTGTTCACGGCTGATCGACACGTGTCCGGTAGTTGCCGGAAATCACCGAATGGTTGTGTGGATTTGGTGAAGGGAACGGTCTTTCCCGCTTCTTCCTGTCCACGACCGCGCGCCTCAGCGCCGCCGCGCCGTTCCAGGTGCTCTCGGACGGCCGCTACATCCTGCTGTTGCGGCAGTCGGTGGAGGAGTCGCACCAAGACGCGGTCTTCCACACCCCCGGCGGGGTCGTGTCCGGCGACCGGGCCGCCGCCGCGGTCGGCAGCAAGCAGGCCGCGACCGCGGTGGCGGACCGGGTGCTGCTGTGCGACCGGTTCGTGCTCGCGGGGTCCGCGCCCGGCGGCGACGACGGATTCACCGTCGAGGCGTGGATCAAGCCGGCCGCCGAGTCGGGCACGATCGTCTCGCAGCCCGCGGCGAAGTCGCCCACCGGCTTCACCGTGGCGCTGTCGGCGGACCGCAAGGTGCTCGTGCCATCTGCCGAGTGCGGCGGCTTCCTCGTCGGTCAGATCGGCGATCGCCGTGACGTGCCGCCGGGGAACGAGTACCAGCCGGCCGGGCAGGTTCGTGTCGACCGCGTGAGCGACCCGCCAATGGGCGTCGGCGGCGATGTGCTCACGCGGGCCCAGATCGTCGAAGCCGGGCTTCCTGCCGACAGGAGTAGCACGCCGCGGGCTCGACCATGGCCCGATGGTACGAGCCTGCCGTGGACCGCGCACGGGTGCCGCCTCGGGTGACCGCGGGCCGGGTCACGGGACCGCGACGCGCGCCGCCTCGTCGGGTTCGGCGGCCGGCTCCAGCGCGGGGGGCTCGCCGTAGTGCGCGACGGCGACCGCCCCGGCGACCGCGAGCACGACGTCGACACCGCCCTCGGCCGCGCCGAACGCCGCGACCGTCGAACCTTCGCCCCCGACGAACGAGCCCTCCTCGAACGCGCCGACACCCTCTATCGTGCGTGCGCGGCAGAAGACCCTTGGGTACTGCCCGGCGAACAGGTCTAACTCTGGTCGACGATGTACCACGCGTTGTCGATGTACTGGAGGGTCTGGTCGCCGAGGTCGCTTTCGGAGAAGGGGACGCTCGCGCGGACCGCCGTGGCGGGGACCTTCACCTTGTCGGGTCGGGGTGTCGAGACGCGGCTCGGGTCGACCGTGGCGGTTTGCATGGCCTTCTTCTGTGTGGCGGAGAACATTCCGAACGTGATGGGCATCGTGCTGGTGCACGGCCCGAAGCCGTCGTCCTGGGCCTTCTTCGCCGCCGGGCCGGCGATGTCGCAGACCGTGGTGAGGTCCTCGCGGCCCACGGCGTGCAGGAACTGCTCATAGCGCTGGATCGCGGCCTCCGTGGAGGCGGCCTGCCGTGCCGGCTGCGAGCCGGACGTCGCCGACGGGCTCGGTGCTTTGGAGCCGGTCGGCGCCGGCGGCGCGGATGTGGCCGGTGCCGGGGCGACGACGGTCTGTGCGGTCGTCGGCGTCGGGGACGATGTCGAAGGTGGGGCCGTGGCCTGTTTCTTCGGGGAGTCGGTGTCGTTGCATGCCGCCAACAGGATGACGGCCGATACGGTCACGCCCACGATCGCCCGCACGCGATGCTCCCCTCGCTGAGATCACTGGCGGCCGATGCTACTTCGGTCGGCGATGCTCCCGCTGGGCTCGTGTTCCATCGCCCCGTGTCGGCGGCGGTCGGGACCGGTTCGGCGCTTGCGCTCCGTCCCAGGCGCCGTCGGACGGAGCGGGGCGTCCCCGGCCCAGGGGGTGTTGGTAGCACGCTCCACCACGGGGTCCGCTGGGACGAAGCGGTGGTGTCGATGCGGTCGCCGAGGCGGGGATGGCGAGTGTCACGTCCTTGGCCCTGGCCTCGTGCCACAGGCGGTCGACCGGTTCGGCCCACGAGTGGCGGGGCCAGGTCGGTCCGCGATCCGCCGCATGGTAGCCATAGCCTCCCCCTGCGCCAATTCCCGCAACCCGATGACCGCTTCACCGTCGCCTGGGGCGGCCGAGACCCCTTGGAGGTGATGGCAGCCGATGTCGCGCTCGACTCGGCCGGTCGGTGCCGGCACCCGGTGCGGGTGCGCCCGGTGCGCAAGGACATGGACGCTCCCGACGTCGTGCTGCCGCAGGCGCGCCGACCGCCCGGCGACCGCGGGCCCGACCACTTCTGGGCGCCTCCGGCCGAACCGGCGCGGTGTGTGTCCCGCCTGTTCGGCCGGTTGACCACCACCTGAACCTGCGATGGGTCAGTAGGCCACGGTGAAACGCTCGCCGATGTGCTGCGGCCCTTCGATCTCGTCCAGCAGGGCCACCGCGTAGTCCTCTGTGGAGATCCGGCTCTCGCCGTCTGCGCCGATCACCAGATCGTCCCCGCCCTGGCGGTAGGCGCCGGTGCGCTCGCCCGGGGCGATAGTGGCCGCCGGGGAGAGGTTGGTCCAGCGCACGTCGTCGACGGTCCGCAGGTAGTCCAGCCCGTCACCGTGGGCGTGCATGATCTGCAGCACGGACTCCGGCAGGCCCGCCGCGTCCCACACCTGCTTGCCGTCCCGGGTGCGCAGTGAGCCCGCGCCGCCCACCGTGATCAGCCGCGGCGCGTCGGAGCCCAGCGTGCGCAGCCCTGCCACCAGCGATTCGAAGGACTGCTTGATCAGTGCCTGGTGGCCCGGGCCGTCGCCGCCGCCGACCGCGCTGACCACCACATCCGCGCCCTTGGAGTGGTCGGCCACCGAGGTCGGCTCCGTCACGTCGCCGGTCACGACGGTGAGCGCCGGATGCTGGACGGTCAGCTTCGCCGGCGTGCGGACCACGGCCGTGACCGAGTGCCCGCGGCGCAGGGCCTCGTCCAGCACGCGGGAGCCGATGGTGCCGGTGGCGCCGTACAGGGTGATGGTGCTCATCGTGATGCGTCTCCTGGGGATCGGAAGGGCCGGTAACACGTACGCGGCCAGCCTGCCGCTCCGACCGTGCGCGATCGGCCAACCCACGCTGTGGATCACCCGAAGGGTTGTACCAGTGCCCGCCCCCGCCGAACGCGCCACGGCACGGGCAGGGCCTTCTCGATGGTGAGTGCCCATCCCGGGGTGTTCGCCTTCCCCGGGCACGAGGCGGTGCGTCGGGCCCGCCTGGACGGCATCCCCGCCCGGATGCTTGCCGGATCCTCCGCCGGGGACTGGCTGTTCGCCGACCCGGGCCTGGATCCGGCCACCCGCGGATGCCAGAGCATCGAGGCGAGCGACTTCCTGCTGCGCCACCGCGTGTTCGATCCGACCAGTCTGCTGGTGTTGTGGCAGGTGGGCGTGATCGGCATCTCGGCGAACGTCTGCTGTGCACCGTCCGGGTTCTCGCAGTACAGGCGCCGCATCGACAAGTCGATCACCACCGGGCGGCCGCCGACTGCCTCGTCTGCGTCATGCCGCCGATACCGTGCCAGGCTGACGGCGCCAACCCCTGTCGACGCACCGCCGCGTTGAAGCACATGCCAGGGTTGGGAAGAATCTTGGAAGAGCCTAAATCCGGATACTCCCTTTGTTCGGAACTCTAACGCGTGGCCGGCAGCGGCTCATGCATGGTCGAGCAGTGGATGCCGCCGCCTCCGGCCATCAGGCGGTCGACGTCGATCTGGACGACTTCGCGGCCGGGGAATGCCGCGGCCAGGGCTTCCTTCGCGGCGGAGTCCTTGGCGTGGTCGCCGAACTCCGCGGTGATGACGCCGCCGTTGACGACGTGGAAGTTGAGGTAGGAATCGACGAACGAGGAGCTGCGCGAGCGCACGGTGTCGGGCCCGTGTACGGGAACGACGTGGAGACGGCGCCCGCGGGCGTCGGTGGCCGCGGACAGGATCGCGAACTGTTCGCGGGCGTCCCGCGCCCACGCGTCGTTGCGGTCGGGCGGTGGCAATTGGACCATGGCGACGCCGGGCCGAACGAACCGGGAGGTGACGTCCACGTGGTCGTCCGTGATGTCCTTGCCCTTGATCCCCGGGAGCCAGATCATCTTCTCCGCGCCGTAGGCGTCCAGCACCGCGGCCTCGATCTCGTCGCGGTGCATGCCGCGGTTGCGGTTCTTGTTGACCAGGCTGCTCTCGGTGGCCATGACGGTGCCGTCGCCGTCGGTCTCCACCGCGCCGCCCTCGCCGACGAAGGCGGCGTGGGAGTACCGCAGTCCCTGGCGTTCGGCGAGGCGCTCGGCGACGAGGGCGTCGTCGTCGTGGACTTGTTTGTCGCCCCAGCCGTTGAAGTTGAGCACCACCGCATCCAGGCCGCCGTGCCGGTCGTGGCGGCGGAACACCGGAGCGATGTCGCGCATCCACAGGTCGTCCGTGGCGATGTCCGTGGTCACCTCCACGCCGGAGCCGCACCGCGAGCGTGCCCGCTTCGCCGTGTAGTCGTCCGGGGCGCACATGACCACCGGCTCGAACTCGGCGATCGTGCGGGCGATCAGTGCGATGTCGTCCTGGACCTTGCCCAGTCGCAGGCCCCACACTCCTCGGCGCCACGGCCACGACATCCACGTTCGCGCGTGCGGCGCCTCGTCGGCGGGCACCCGGGCATCGCTCGAACGCTCACCGCTGCTGTGGGTCACGAGGGTCTCCAAGTCGTGCGAGGTGATGTGGGCGCGCCCGGGAACGAGCGCCGTACCCGGTAGGCCCCTGCGGCACACGTACGCGCAACCGGTCGGACCGGGTCCGGGTTCGGGCCCGCGTCGTCCCCGGAGTTCAGCTGACTGAAAGTCAGTCATTGCGTGGATGTGCCCTCACCCATTGACACGGGTGTCGCGGCACTCACCCGGAACCGGCTTCGAGGCGGATCCGGCCGAACCATCCGGCTCCCCCGGCGGGCCACGCCGGTCCCTCGGATCCCGAATCCCCATGGCGTGGACGGCCGGTGCCCGCGTCACCCCGTCGCGTCGTCGTGCCGCAGCGCGCGCCGTGCCGCGCCGATGGCGTGCGGGTCCCAGCCCGGTCGCGGCACGGAGTCCATGAGCAGCCGGGTGTAGGCATGGTTCGGCAGGGCCAGTACGTCCGCGGTGCGTCCGGATTCGACGATCCGGCCGCGGCGCATGACGATGACGTCGTCGGTGATGCATCGGACCACGCCGAGGTCGTGGGTGATGAACAGATAGCCGATGCCGGTGGCGTCGCGGATGTCGGCGAGCAGGTTGAGGATCTGCGCCTGTACGGATACGTCGAGCGCCGCGACGGCCTCGTCGAGGACGAGGATGGCCGGCTCGACGGCGAGTGCCCGCGCGATGGCGACGCGTTGCCGCTGTCCGCCGGACAGTTCGCGGGGGAGCGCGTCGGCGGCCCGCGATCCGAGGCCGACCCGGTCGAGGAGTTCGCGGATCCGCGGTGCCGGGTCGGTGCCGGGCCGGTGCAGTTTGAGCGTCTCGCGGAGCACGGCCTCGACGCTGGTGCGCGGGTCGAGCGACAGGTAGGGGTCCTGGAAGACCATCTGGATCTGGCGGGCGCGGGCGAGGCGTTCGGCGCGGCCGCGGGGTTGCGTCGTCCGGTCCTGTCCGCGCACGCGGACGTGCCCGGCGTCGGCGCGGTCCAGTCCCACGACGATGCGGGCGGTCGTGGTCTTCCCGGAGCCGGATTCGCCGACGATCCCGAGAGAGCCGCCGTCCGGGAGGGTGAAGGTGACGTCGTCGACGGCTCGTACGTCGCCGAACGTTCGGCACAGTCCGCGGACTTCGAGGAGGGGGTCAGGCATCGCCGGGCGTCCCTTCGAGACGGTCGCTGTGGTGGCAGGCGGCGGTGTGTTCGGGTTCGTCGCGTGCGGGCATGCTTCGGGGGGCTTCGGTGACGCAGAGGTCGGTGGCGTGGGCGCAGCGCGGTGCGAACGGGCAGCCGGTCGGTTCCCGGCGCAGGTCCGGGGGTTGGCCGTCGATGGCGGCGAGTCGGCCCGGTGGGACGTCCAGGCGGGGCGTGGAGTCCAGGAGTGCCTTGGTGTAGGGGTGGCGGGGTCGGGCGAATACCGATGCGGCGGCGCCGGTTTCGGCGATGCGGCCCGCGTACATGACGTAGACGCGGTCGCTGATCGCCGCCGCGAGGCCCAGGTCGTGGGTAACGAACAGCAGTCCGGTGCCGAAGCGTGCGCGCAGGTCGGCGAGCAGGGCGACGACCTCGGCCTGGGTGGTCACGTCCAGAGCGGTGGTGGGCTCGTCGGCCAGCAACAGGGTCGGGTCGCCCATGAGCGCGGCGGCGATCATCACTCGTTGGAGCATGCCGCCGGAGAGTTGGCCGGGGTACCGGTGCAGCACGTCGGTGGTCAGTCCGACGGCTTCGAGGAGTTCGCCGGCGCGGGCCTGTGCGGCGGCGGGGGTCATGATCTTGTTGAGGCGCACGCTCTCGGTGAGGAAGTCGCCGATGCGGCGCAGTGGGTTGATGGCGGCGCGTGGGTCCTGGAAGATCATTGCCGCGGTCCGGGTGCGCAGGTGGCGCAGTTGCCGGGCGTTCATGGTCAGGACGTCGTCGCCGGCCACGTGCACGGTGCCCTCGGTGGTGGTGCCGGCGGGCAGGAGTCGCAGGACTGTGCGCGAGGTGAGCGTCTTGCCGGAGCCGGATTCGCCGACCAGGGCCACGGTCTCTCCGGCGGCGACGGTGAGGTCGACGCCGTCCAGGACCGGTCGGACGGTACGTGGCAGGCGCATCCGCAGGCCGCGGATGTCGAGGGCGGCCGGGGTGTCCGGGTCCCGGCCGGGGGCGGCTCGTGGTGTGTCGGAGGGGTGGTGTTCGGTGGTGTTCATCGGTTCCTCCCGGCGACCTTGTCGGCCCAGCGTTCGCCGACCACGTTGAACGCGACGACGGTCAGGATGATCACCAGGCAGGGGACGATCGCGGAGAGCGGGTAGCCGCTCTGGATGGCGGACTTGCCGTCGAAGACCATGCGTCCCCAGTCCGGGGTGAGGGCGGGTACGCCCAGGCCGAGGAAGGACAGGCCGGCCAGGTCGATCAGGGCGTAGCCGAAGTTGACGGTGCATTGGGCCAGGACGACGGGGGCGATGTTGGGGACCACGTGCCGCAGGCAGACGTCGGTGCCCGAGTGGCCTTGCACCCGGTACGCGGCCACGTAGGGGCGTTCGTGTTCGGCGAGCACGAGGGAGCGGGCCAGCCGGGCGACATACGGCAGGTACGCGATCGACAACGCGACCACCGGAGCGACGAGCCCCTCGCCGTGGACCGACGTGAACAAGATGGCGAGGAGCAGTCCCGGGAAGGCCAGCGTCAGTTCGGTGGTGCGGGACAGGAGCGAGTCCAGCCATCCGCCGCGCCACCCGGCCGCGACGCCGACGGCTCCGCCGGCGATGGTGGAGAACACCACGACCCCGAGCGGGCCGAGGAGCGAGGTGCGGGCGCCCTCCACGAGGCGGGACAGGGTGTCGCGGCCGGCCGCGTCGACGCCGAGCAGGTGGTCGCCGGACGGTGCCGCGAGGGCGTTGCCCAGTTCGACCGTGTTCGGGTCGTACGGGGCGATCCACGGCGCGAGCAGGGCGATCGCCACGACGAGGCCGACGAAGCCGGCACTCGCCGGGTACAGGGGGCCGCGGCCGGCGGTGCGCAGCCGCGCGAGCCCCGGGCGGCGTACGAGAGTCATGGTCATCCGGTGGCCCTCGTTCCCAGGGTGATGCGCGGGTCGACGACGGGGAGCAGGAGGTCGATGATCAGGTTCACCATCATGAACAGCGCCACGATGATGAGGCAGATGGCTTGGACGACGGGGAAGTCCTTTGTGGTGGAGGCGAGTTCGAGGAGCTGACCGACGCCGCCGACGCTGAAGGCGGATTCGACGAGGACGGTGCACACCAGCAGGCTGGAGACGATCAGTCCGGCGGTGGTCAGCACCGCGCCGAGGGCGTTGCGGAAGACGTGGCGGCCGATGACGTGCCGTTCCGGGATGCCGCGGCTGCGGGCGACGGCGACGTGTTCGGAGGTGAGTTGCTCGAGCATGGCGCTGCGGGTTACCCGGGCGAGCATCCCGACCAGGTACAGCGCGAGCGCGATGGCCGGCAGTGTCAGGTGCCACAGCATGGCGCCGAATCCGTCGCCGCTGCCGCTTCCGCTGGAGGGGAACCAGCCGAGTTCGACGGCGAGGAAGCCTTGCAGCAGGATGGCCGCGACGAATGCCGGAGTGCCGATCGCGAAGGTGGTGCCGACGAGGATCGCGGAGTCGGTCGCGCCGCCGCGCGCGGCGCCGGCCCAGCCCAGTGCGAGTCCGAGGAGCACCACGAGGACCAGGGCCATGCCGATCAGCAGCAGTGTGGTGGGCAGGCGGGAGGAGAGCAGATGGGAGACGTCGGTGCGGTATTCGATCGAACGGCCGAAGTCGCCGTGCAGGATGTTCCCGAGCCAGCGCGCGTACTGCTCGATGAACGGGTCGTTCAGGTGGTACTGCTTGTCGATCGCCGCGAGGGCGGCCGGGGACGCCGACCGCCCTCCCAGCAGGAAACTCGCCGCATTGCCCGGCGCGAGGTACATCGCGCCGAAGACCACGAACGAAGCGCCGAGCAGGGTGGCGGCCATCTCCAGCAGCCGCCGGACGGCGAATCTCAGGAAGTTCACCCCGCGGCCCCCACATCCGCCGCCCATGGGTAGTACATGTAGGCGATGGTCGTCGGCGCGCCGGTGATCTTCTTGTTCAGGAAGGTCGTGGACGGCCATTCGGCGATGGGCATCCACAGCACGTCGTCCGCGGCCTTCTGCTGGAGTCTCGCCTCCAGCGCGAACCGTTGTGCCGGGTCGTAGGTCTCGGTGATCTTCGCGACCAGGGCGTCGAATTCGGCGTCGCTGTAGCCCGCGTGGTTCTGGTAGCCACCGGTGCGGAAGTTCCGCAGCATGTCGACCGGGTCGGTGACGGACAGGTAGTACGTCTCGGGGAACATGTCGATGCCCTCGCGGGCCTTGGGGTCGGTGAACAGCGCGGAGAAGGCGTCCGGGGCGATGGTCTTCAATTCGACCTCGAGGCCGATCCGGGCGCCGGCGTCCCGGATCGCGGTGGCGACCAGGGAGACGTCCTGGCCGATCGGGCTGGTGGCGACGGTGACCGTCCTGCCCTTGGCACCGGCCTCCTCGATGAGCCTCTTCGCCTGCTCGATGTCCTGCGTGCTCGACGGCAGGTGGTCGAACGCGGCGGCCTGCGTGTCGGCGGGGGCGCCCACCCAGGCCGCGCGCGGGGTCAGGGACGCGGTCGCCTTCCCATTCCCGGCGAGCGCCGTCTTGACGATGCCGGGCCGGTCCAGCGCCATCGACAGGGCCTTGCGCACGCGGACATCGGAGAGCGCGCCCTTCATGCTGGTGATGTTGACGTTGAGGGTGCTCAGGCCCTCACCGAAGTACAGGGTGCCCGCGCCGCCGGTGCGCAGCCGCTCGTAGCTCTCGCTCGGTATGAGGAATCCGCCGTCGACCTCGCCGCTGAGCATCGCGTTGGTGCGCGCCGACGCGTCGGTGAGGAACTTGAACTCGACGGTCCGAGCCTTGGCCTTGGTACCCCAGTAGTCGTCGAAGCGTTCCAGCTCGAGGGATTGGCCCTTGGCCCAGTCGCCGAGCTTGTACGGGCCGGTGCAGTCGAGGTCGCCGGTGGTGCCGTAGTCCCTGCCGGCGGCCTCCACACCCTTCCTGCTCGCCACCACGCCGGCCGCGGTGGCCATCAGCTGCGGGAAGAGCGAGTCGGCCTGCGTGAGCTTGACGGTGACCTGAAGCGGTCCGGTGGCGGTGACGGTGTCGACGTGCTCGAACGAATCGGCCCACGCGGCGCCCAGGTCGGGGTTCCTCTGGCGGCCGAAGCTGTAGACGACGTCGTCGGCGGTCAGCACCGATCCGTCGTGGAACCGCACGCCGGGTCTGAGGTCGTAGACCCACGTGGTGGGGTCCGGGTTGGACGCCTTCTCGGCCAGGCCCGGTGCCAGGGTCAGTTGCGGCGTCCAGCGCATCAGGCTCTCGCAGACGTTGGACAGCACCGTGTTCTGCGGGTAGTCGAACGCGGTGATGTAATCCAGGGAGAGCGGTTCGGCGTACAGCGCCCAGCGGAACGAGTCGATGTTCCCCTTGGCCGGCGGGGTACCGGGGGAGAGCCGGTAGTTCGCGGCCTGGCGGGCCGGGTCGTGCTTGGGCGGTCCGGAGCAGGCCGCGACCATGGCGAGGGCGGCCACGGCGGCGACCGCGGACAGCGCGGCCCGTCGCGGTCGTCCGAGGGGGGTGGGCCCGGGTCTCGTCATCGAAGGTTCCCTTCGGAGGTCGTCGGGTGCGCTGTGGGGATCTGCTGGGTGATGCAGTGGACGCCGCCGCCGCCGAAGGCCACGGTGCGGGTCGGGACGCCGACGACCTTGCGGTCGGGGAAGGCGGACCGGACGATCGCGAGCGCGCCCGCGTCCTCGGGGTGGTCGGCGATCGGCACGATCACACCGCCGTTGGCGACGTAGAAGTTGAGGTAGCAGACCTCGATGTCGCTGCCGCCCCACGCGACCGACGCGGTCTGGGGGACGTCGAGGATCTCGAACGCGCGTCCACGCGCGTCGGTGGACGCCTCCAGCACCGCGCGGTTGGCGCGCATGCGCGCGTAGTCGGGGTGTGCCGGGTCGGCGGGCAGTTGCACGATGACCTTGCCGGGGGCGGTGAACGCGCAGACGCCGTCGACGTGTCCGTCGGTCTCGGTGTCCAGGAGCCCGCCGTACGGCAGCCAGATCACCTTGGTGACGCCCAGGCGCGCCTTGAGTTCGGTCTCGATCTCGGCGCGGGTCATGCCCGGGTTGCGGTTGGGATGCAGCAGGCACTGCTCGGTGGTGATGAGGGTGCCTTCGCCGTCGACGGTGATGGCGCCACCTTCGAGGATCATCGGGGAGTCGATCCGCGGGCCGCCGAGCACGTCGGTCAGGGCCGCGGCGATCCTGTCGTCGGCGTCCCACGGGTGGTGCTTGCCGCCCCACGCGTTGAAGCGGAAGTCGACACCCGCCCGTGAGCCGGCTTCGTCGAGGACGAAGATCGGGCCGGAGTCGCGCAACCACGAGTCGTCGATGGGCAGTTCGATGATGCGGATGCCGTCGCCGCAGAGTGCGCGGGCGTCCTGCGCGGCACCGGGGACGGTGACCATGGTGACAGGCTCGAACTCGGCGATCGCGCGGGCGACGGCGGCGTACTCGTGCTTGGCGTGGTCGAACATGTCGCCCCACAGGTCGGGCCGCGTGGGCCAGGCCATGAGGCAGCCGTCGTGCGGGGTCCACTCGGCGGGCATGCGGTAGGTCACGGATCTCTCGTTTCGTCGTGTGTCGCGGCACGGTGCCGCCCGAGGACGCCCGGGGTGTCCAGGGGATTTCACAGGAAGTACAGGCGGTTGAGCGGGACTTCGTCGGCGGGTTCGGAGTGCAGCGGGGCGCCGTCGAGGGTCACCAGGCCGGTGCGGGCGTCCACCTGCACCTGGCCGGTGCGCGCGTTGCGCACCATGTCGGCGGGGCCGATGCCGCGAGTGCCGCGGACGGCGACCCGGCGGCGGCGAGTGGTCATGGCGTCGTACGGCCGGCCGACCGACCCGGCTTCCGCGGCGGCTCGGCTGACGAAGGCCACGGACAGGTCGGCGGGTGTCGCGCCGTGTCCGCCGAACAACGGACCCATCACCAGCGGTTGACAGTTGTCCGTGGCGGCGTTCGGGTCGCCGGTGACGCCGTAGGCCGGGAATCCGGACTTGAGGACCATCTGCGGCTTGGCTCCGAACGTCGCCGGGCGCCACAGCACGATGTCCGCCAGCTTGCCGACCTCGAGCGATCCGACCTCGTGGGAGAGCCCGTGGGCGATGGCCGGGTTGATGGTGAGCTTGGCGATGTAGCGGAGCACGCGCGCGTTGTCGTCGTGCGGCCCGTCCCCGTCCGCCGGGCCGAACTCGGTTTTCATCTTCCCGGCGACCGCGAAGGTGCGGCGCACGGTCTCGCCCGCGCGGCCCATGCCCTGGGCGTCCGACGACGTGATGCCGATGACGCCCAGGTCGTGCAGGACGTCCTCGGCGCCCATCGTCCCCGCCCGAATGCGGTCGCGCGCCATGGCGGCGTCGCCGGGAAGGTCGGTCTTGAGGCCGTGGACGGAGACGATCATGCCGTAGTGCTCGGCCACGGCGTCGCGCCCGAACGGCAGCGTGGGATTGGTGGACGAGCCGATGACGTTGGCGACCCCGGCCATCTTGAGGACGTTCGGGACGTGTCCGCCGCCGCAGCCTTCTATGTGGAAGGCGTGAATGGTGCGCCCTTCGAGCACGGAGAGGGTGTCCTCGACCGACAGGCACTCGTTCAACCCGTCGCTGTGCAGCGCCACTTGCACGTCGTGGTCCTCGGCCACCCGCAGTGCGGTGTCGAGGGCGCGGGCGTGCGCTCCCATGTCCTCGTGGACCTTGAACCCGCAGGCGCCGCCTTCCGCGAGCGCTTCCACGAGTGGCGCCGGGTCGGAAGCCGAACCGCGGCCGAGGAAGCCGATGTTCACCGGCCACGCGTCGAAGGAGTTGAAGGCGTGCCGCAGCGCCCACGGCGAGTTGACGCCGACGCCCCAGAGCGGGCCGAACTCCTGGCCGATGATCGTGGTCACGCCCGACGCGAGCGACGCCTCCATGATCCGCGGGCTGAGCAGATGGACGTGCGTGTCGATGGCGCCGGCGGTGGCGATCAGGCCCTCTCCCGACACGATCGCGGTGCCGGTGCCCACGACGACGTCGACGCCGTCGAGGGTGTCCGGGTTGCCGGCCCGCCCGATCGAGGCGATGCGCCCCTCGCGGATGCCGATGGACACCTTGCGGATGCCCTGGATCGCGTCGATCACCACGACGTTGCCGATCACCACGTCACAGGTCTCGCGGACGGTCGCGGCCTTGAGATGCAGACCGTCTCGTGCGGTCTTGCCGAAACCTGCGAGGAACTCGTCGCCGGCGGCTTGCGTGTCGGACTCGACCCGGACGACCAGACCGGAGTCGCCCAGGCGGATCCGGTCACCCGCCCGGGGGCCGTGCACGGCCGCGTATTCACGGGCGTCGAGGGGGCTGCCGCTCATGCGAGTTCCTTTCCGTGACCGGGCTTGGGCCGGGTCGCGCCCGGGGCGTCGCCGGCGCCGGGGATCGCGCCGAGGTAGCCGCGCGCCGCCGCGCGGCGCAGCGCCTCGGCCTTGGCGCCCGGCGCGTCCAGCGGTCCGTCGACCAGACCGGCGAAGCCGATCGCGATGCGTGCGCCACCCATCGGCACGAGGCCGACCTCGACATCTGCGCCGGGGTCGAACCGGGTCGACACGCCCGCGGGCGCCGCCGGCCGCATGCCGTAGGCCGCCGCACGGTCGAAGTCGAGGCGTGGGTTGGCCTCGAAGAAGTGGAAGTGCGAGGTCACACTGACCGGCACCGAGGCGGTGTTGTGCACCGTGATCCGAGTCACCGGCTCGGGCCCGACGGCGGCCTCGGTCGCCGGGATCACCGCGCCGGGCGCCGCGTCGCCGTGGCCGGGATGGCCGAACGGGTCGGTCACCACGGCAAGTCGGGTGCCGTCGAGGAAGACGGCTTCCACGTACACCTCGGTGACCAGGTCGACGACGCCGGGCAGCACGTCGTCCGGGCCGAGCACACAGCGGGCGGCCGTGACGGCGTCCGCGAGCCGGTGTCCCGCGCGGGCCGCCTCGCAGACGGTGTCGGCGATCAGCGCGGTCGCCTCGGGCATGTTCAGCAGCAACCCGGCGTCCCGGCGACGGCGCGCCAGCTCGGCTGCCGTGAACAGCAGCAGCCGATCACGCTCGGTCGGGGTCAACTGCACGGTGTCTCCAGATGATTCGTGACGTGCGGGACGGGGCATCGCACTCGTCCCCGCGTGAGGGGTGCGTGTTCGCCCTCGGCAGCGCCTACTTGGATGCCGGGGCGGCGGGTTGGTCGTGGGTGGCGCAGTGGATGCCGCCGCCGCCGGACGCGATGGCGTCGATCGTGACGGGCACGACCTCGCGGCCGGGAAAGTGGTCGCGCAGGATCTGCCGCGCCCGGTCGTCCGCGCGCTTGTCGCCGAAGCGCGGCATGAACAGCGCGTCGTTGGCCACGTAGAAGTTGGCGTAGCTGGAGACGAACGCGTCACCGCGGCCGGTAATCAGGTCCGGGTCGGGTTGCGGGAGGTCGACGACCTCGAAGGGCTTGCCCCGGGCGTCGACGGCGGTCTTCAGCACGGAGCGGGCCTGCTCGCCCGCCCGCGACCAGGAGTCCGCGGGGCCGCCGGGGAATGCTGTGTCCAGCAGGACGGCGCCGGACGCGGCGTAATGGACAAGACAGTCGACATGGGCGTCGGTGATGTCCTCGCCGCGGACGCCCGCGAACCAGACGACCCGGGTAACGCCCAGGGTCTGCTTGAGCCCTTCCTCGATCTGCTGCCGGGACTTGCCGGGGTTGCGGTTGTCGTTGACCACCGAGCTCTCGGTGACCAGCAGTGTTCCGTGGCCGTCGGTCTCGAACGAGCCGCCCTCCGCCACCAGGGGCGCCTGGTTGCGGGGGACGCCGTAGTGCGCGAGGACACCGCGCGCGACCCGGCCATCGTTGCCGTGCCGCTGCTTGTTCCCCCAGCCGTTGAAGTTGAGATCGACGCCGGTGACCGCGCCGCCTGCCTCGACGAAGACCGGGACGGTGTCGCGTGCCCACAGGTCGTCGACGGGCATGGCCAGGACCTCGACGTCCTTCCCGCAGGCGTTTTGCGCCGCGGCCTGCTGGTCCGCGCCAGCCAGGACGACGACCGGCTCGTACCCTGCGACGGCTCGCGCCAGCCGGGCGATGTCCTGGCGTACCGCGGGCAGGTCCGCGCCCCAGATGCCGGCCGAGGCGGGCCAGGCCATGAAAGTGCGCTCGTGCCGGTCCCATTCGGCTCCGAACCTCCGTGATCCGGCTTTGGCCGTGTCCGGACCCCCTCCCGGCGCGCCGCGACCGGCACCCTCCCCGGGAGCGTCGGACGTGGAGTCCTCGGTGCACGCGACGGCACCGAGGGCGACGACACCGGCACCGAGCAGACCGCGCAGAACGGCGCGGCGGGACGGGAGGGCAGCGGACACGGGGAACTCCGGGAGGGGTTGTGCGGTGGGCGTCGGGAACGGCCGGCGCCGGTGGGGATGGGGGATGGGAGCGGGGCGGTCAGGCCACCGGTTCCTGCATGGTGGAGCAGTGGATGCCGCCGCCTCCGCCGCCTATTCGGTCGGTGTCCAGCTGGACCACCAGGCGGCCGGGATAGGCGGCTGCGACGACCCGGCGGGCCGCCTCGTCCTTGGTGCGGTCGCCGAACTGGGACATGACCACGCCGCCGTTGCAGACGTGGAAGTTGACGTAGGAGTCGACGAAGTCCGGGTTCGTCGATCGGATGGTGTCCGGGCCGTCGATGCGGATGACGCGGAGCCGACGGCCCCGCGCGTCGGTGGCGGCGGACAGGATCGCGAGCTGGTTGCGGGCGTCCTGGGCCCAGATGTCGGTGCGGTTCGCGGGCGGGACCTGCACCATCACGACGCCGGGGCCGATGAAGCGCGAGGTGGCGTCGATGTGGTCGTCGGTGATGTCTTGGCCCTTGATCCCGGGCACCCAGATCATCTTGCTCGCGCCGTAGGCGGCCAGCACCGCCTGCTCGATCTGTGCCCTGGTCATGCCGGGGTTGCGGTTGCTGTTGACCAGGCTGGACTCGGTGGCCAGGACGGTACCGTCGCCGTCGGTCTCGACGGCGCCGCCCTCGCCGGTGAATCCGGCGCGGGTGAAGGCGAGTCGGTCGTACGCCGCGATGCCGGCGGCGACACGGGCGTCCTTGGCGTGGGTCTGCTTGTTGCCCCAGCCGTTGAAGCCGAGGCCGACGGTGTCGCGTCCACCCTGGCCGTCGGTGCGAAAGACGGGCGCGGTGTCGCGGGCCCACAGGTCGTCGACGGGGATCGAGCTCACGACCGTGACCGTCGAGCCGCATTTGGCGCGCGCGGCGCTCGCGCCGGCGGCGTCCGGCGCACACATGACCACCGGCTCGAAACGCGCGATCGTTTTGGCGATCAGGGCGATGTCGTCCTGTACGCCGCTCAGCTGACGGCCCCAGATGGACGAGCGGGTCGGCCAGGCCATCCAGGTGCGGACGTGCGCGACGTCGTCGGAGGGCACCCGCAGGGCCGCCGCGGCGCGCGCGGCCGGCGCCAGGAACGCCTGCCCGCCGACCGCGAGGCCGGCAGCGCCGAGGAGGACACCGCCGAGCACACGGCGACGCGAGGGCTCGGCGGTCACGGTCTCCGGTGCCGAACAAGAGGGGGTGGTGCGCGCTCCATGCATGGCTGACTCTCCCTGTCGGGTGGTAGCTCCGCCGCTCGGCGGCACGGATGGACGAACTCGCGGATGGTGGGGTTCGCCGACGGCACAGGGCGCACATGGCACCCGGGGTCCCGGTGTGGCGTGCCCATACTGTTCCACTGACTGAAAAGTCAGTCAATAGCGCGGACCGGAAACAGCCGCTGCGGCGGGTTTCGGGCGGGGTAGGTGGGTCGGGCGCCTCACGCGGGCGCACGCGGCCCCCGCGGGGGCCGGCGGCGGCATCGATGGGTCACCCGATGGACCTGATCGCACGAAGCGCGAGCGAGCCTGTGAATCACGCGCGAGCCCGCGGATCAAGCGTGAACGGGCCCGCGGATCAAGCGTGAACGAGCCTGTGGATCACGCGTGAACGGGACCTGTGAATCGAAGGATTCGATGGCGCGGTCGCCGACGCGGGGGAGCATCCCGCAAGGCGCTCCGGCCCGGGGCCGGGGATCTCTCAGGCGTGGCCGAGGTGGGCCAGTTCGGCATCGATCGCGCCGAGTATGAGGATGCGGGCGCGGTCGAGCGTCAGCCCCTCGCTCAGCCAGCGCCCACTGAGTCCTTCGAGAAGCGCGGTGAGCCGTTGGGCGGCCTCCAGTGCCCGGCCCGCGGGCGTGGCCGGCAGTGCCGCGGTGATCAGGTCGGCGACCTCGCCGTCCCACACGCGCGTGGCCTCGGCGAGGTCCGCGCGCAACAGGGCGTCGAACATCGCGCTGGCCCGCAGTTCGCCCCACGCGGTGCTGTTCTCCCGCACTTCGGCGGTGTCCTGGAACTCCAGGAGCAGCGTCTGCTCCAGCACGGCCCGCGGGTCCGTCAGACGCTCGGCGGCGACGTGGTCGGCGGTGTACCGCTCGGCCCGGTTGTTGATGAACTCCAAGCTCGCGCGCAGGACTCCGGCGCGGTCCTTGAAGTGGTAGTAGATCAGCCCGTTCGACACGCCGGCTTCGGCGGCCAACTCCTCGATGCGCAAACCCCGCACCCCGCGGCGGGCGATGAGCCGAGCCGCAGCTTCCATGATCACGGTACGACGGTCGGCGGCCATGGCTCGACACCCTACCCTTTGGCCTCACGGGCACCACATACCCCGCCCGTTGTGCGTCGGCGGCCGGAGATCACGGATGCGCTCACCCGATATGATGACTGAATATTCAGTCAGTCGGATGGGTGGCCACGTGTCACCCCGATGGGGTGGCACGAGTGTCGAGCCGTCAGTCATTGATCCTGGAAGCCGCCGCCGGGCTCATCGCCCGGCGCGGGGTGCGCGGCCTGCGCGTGGAGGAACTCGCCGCCGAGGCCGGAGTGTCCGTCGGGCTGGTCTATTACCACTTCGGCGACCGGGCGGGACTCATGCGGCGCACCTGGGATTTCATCAACGAGCGCGCCGAGCGCTACACGCGGTCCGGCGCCGATCCGGACCTGGATCCGCGCGGCCGGCTGGAGGAGATGTTGCTGCTCGAACTCCAGGACGACCCCGAGGTGCGGGAGAACAGCACGGCCTGGGGAGAGTTCCAGGCGAGCGCCGTCTTCGTGCCGGAGCTGGGACTTCGGATGCGCGAAGCGACCACGCACTGGGTACGGGACGCGCAGGAGCTGATCCGCCGCGGGCAGGACAACGGCGACATCGCCCCGACCGTGGCCCCGACCGACGCGGCCGAGCGACTCACCGCCCTCGTCGAAGGTCTGAGCGAGCGCTGGCTGGCGGGCTCCCTCCCCCTGGATCGGGCACGCTTCCTGCTCCGGAGCGCACTGGCCCTGGAACTCGGATCACGACCGCACCCCTGACCCGCCCCGGCCCGCCGCGGGTCCGCCTCCTCACCGGCTCAGGCATTGACTGAATTTTCAGTAAGTGTCAGAGTGTCGTCGTCCGGCGGCTGCCCAGCCGTACGCCCGTCGCCGCGGAGCGGTACTCCGTCTTCGCCATCACCCTCGCACCGCGTGGATCGCACCGGATCGGAACTCGAATCGAAGAACCGCACGACCGAACAGCTTCCTTCCCCCCGGGGCATCCTGCGGCGAGCCACCGAGCAAAGCGCCGCAGCCATCGGTGCCGGAACCGCGGGCCCACGCCACGCTCGCCGCCGCAACCTCCGGGACGCCCTGCCGTTCGACTCGACGATGACCGGCCGACGCGAGACGGCGGCCTCCCCGGCTCCACGCCGCGGCGGCCCGCCGCATAGCGCCGCCGCCCCGGATACCCGGCGCCCCGGGAACCACCGTCGCCCGCGCCGCTCTCGGAGAGCCCCGTGAACCCCCACGCCCCCGCCACCCCACCGACCCGGCTTCCGCCCCTGCGACCCGAAGACCCGGACGCCGTCGGCGGCTACCGGCTGTTCGCCAGGCTCGGCGCGGGCGGCATGGGACGGGTGTATCTGTCCTACACGCCGGGCGGCCGGCCGATCGCGCTCAAGGTCGTCCGCCCCGAATACGCCGAGGACGCCGGATTCCGCGAGCGGTTCGCCCGCGAGGTCGCCAACGCCCGGCGCATCCACGGCCTCTACACGGCCCAGGTCGTCGACGCCGGAGCCGACGCCGACGTGCCATGGCTGGCGACCGCCTATGTGGCGGGGCCGTCGCTCCAACACATCGTCCGCGCCCACGGCACCCTCCCGGTGCCCGCCGTGCTGCTGCTGGTCGGCGGCGTCGCCGAGGCGCTCCAGGAGATCCACCGGGTTCAGGTCGTGCACCGTGACCTCAAACCCGCGAACGTCCTGGTCGCGGCCGACGGCCCTCGGGTGATCGACTTCGGCATCGCCCGCGCCGCCGATGCCGTCGCGCTGACCGGCACCGGACTGCGGATCGGCACACCCGCCTTCATGGCCCCCGAACAAGCCCGCGGCCGACCGGTGACACCCGCCGCGGACGTGTTCGCTCTCGGCGCCCTCGCCGCCTACGCCGCCGGCGGCAACGCCCCCTTCGGCGACCGGCCCGACACCGGCCAGGTCCACCGCCTCCTGCACGAAGAACCCGACCTGCGCCGGGTCCCGCGCGAACTCCACGCAATCATCCGACGATGCCTGGCCAAGCAGCCCGAAGCCCGACCGACACCCGCCGAAGTCATCGACCTCGCCCGCACCCATCCCGCCGTGGGCGGGCACCTGGGCTTCGCCGAGACCTGGCTCCCGGACCGGATCCGCCGGGAGATCGACCAGCGCGCCGACCTCCCCCGGGCACCCTGCGCCGCCTCGGGTGCCCGACCGGCGCCCGCCCACGCACCGGCACACGTCCCCGCGTCGGGCGTAAGCGGCACCGCGCCGATCCCCGCCGCAGCGCCCACGCGCGTGGCGACGGCCACGGCGGTCCCGGCTCCACGAGTCCGAGCAAGCCGCGGGCGCCGGCCGGCCGCAACCGCCCTGGTCGTCGTCCTGTCGGCCGCGCTCGGTACCGCGGTGGCGATACTCGCCCTGGACGAACTCGCCGCGCCCGACGACGGTGCCGCGACGTCGGCCCCCACCCCGGTGGCCACCACACCCGGGCCGGGCACGGCGCCGCCGTCCGCGAGCCCACCCACGAGCCCGTCGGCATCGCCGGTCGTCGCGTACACGGCGGCCTACACGGGGATGGTGCTGACCACGCCGGACGGCTCGTACGACTTCGACATCGAGACGGGCGCCGTGAAACCGGCCGAGTCGGCCCGCTGGGCCATCGGCCGCGGGGCCGACGAGTTCCTGGTTCCGACGGGCAGCGATGCCGCCGTCCTCCACGGTGCCACCCCCACTCCCGACGCGTGCCTCGACAGGATCGGCAAGAGCCCGGTCAGCGGCGTCAGGTTCGACGACGTCCCAGCCGGAGACTCGTTCTGCGTCCGCGCGCGCGCCACCGGCGACCTGGCGATCATCCGCGTCGTGAACACCTCCGCCGACGGCCCGATCACGCTCGTCGTCTCCGCCTACCGTCCGACTCGGTGACCGCCGGGCGTGGAGCGGCTCCAGGTGGGATCGGTGGTAACGAGGAAGCAGGAATCCCTCGCCCGGCCCCAGTGCCCGGCGACGTTCGAGACAGGCTCGATGGGCTCGGACCGCGCTTTCCGGACTCCGCCCGGAGCAACTCCGGACGCGAAGGGGATCACTCGTCCGTAGGACGATTCACCCTTTCGCTCTGCGCGAGCGGAGGCATGCCGGGCACTCGGTCATCGGGCGCCGCCCCGGCTCCCGGGCGCCTCGTCGACCCGGGCCTCGAGTCGCATGCGGCGGTAACAGCCCATTCGGAGGATCCTGTGGTCGAGCCCAGCGCGGTGCCCCGCCGGACGATGTTGCGGTACTCGGCCGGGCTGAGTGCGCTCGCGGTCGGCCTGGCGGCGTGTTCCGACTCGTCCGGCCCGTCCGACCAGGGCGGCTCCTCCCTACCGGTGGCTCCCGGCACCCCGAGCGCGGCGCCCCCGACCACCGGGCCGATCGCGCCGGCACGGCACTTCGGCGCCGAATGGGACCCCCACATCCGCACCTTCATGTCGTGGCCCGCGTCGACCGGGATCTGGGGCTCCGAGCTGCCCGCGGTGCGCGAGGACATCGCCCGCGTGGCCCGGGCGATCGCCGCCACCGAACCCGTGGTGCTGCTCGCTCGCCCGGAGCAGGTGGACGCCGCGCGGAAGGCGTGCGGCTCCGATGTCGAGGTGGTGCCTGTCGAGGTCGACGACCTGTGGGCCCGGGACACGGTGCCGGTGTTCGTCGAGGAGGCGGGCGCCGTCCATGGCGTCGACTTCGGCTTCAACGGGTGGGGCGACAAACAACCGCACGACAACGACGCGCTGGTCGCGCGCGAGGTTTCGGCCAAGTACGGCATTCCCCGCGATCAGACGTGGATCGTCGCGGAGGGTGGGTCGTTCGAGACGGACGGCGCCGGCACGCTGATGGTCACCGAGAGCTCCGTCGTCAACCCCAACCGCAACCCGGGCAAGACCCGGCAGCAGATCGAGGACGAGCTCAAGCGGGTCCTCGGGGTGACCGAGGTGATCTGGTTCGCGGGTGTACGGGGCCGGGACATCACCGACGCGCACGTCGATTCCCTCGCCCGGTTCGTCGCCCCGGGCGTCGTCCTGCTGGACACGGCGTTCCCCGGCGAGCCGGCCGACGCGTTCTCGGGTTCCTCCGACCAGGCCAGGGCGGTCCTGAAGGACGCCACGGACGCGCGCGGCAAACCGATCCAGGTCATCGACCTGCCACAACCCGACCCGTTGGAGATGACCGGCCACGGCGACGACTTCGTCTCCTCGTACGTCAACTTCTTCATCGGCGACAAGGCCGTGTTCCTGCCGCGCTTCGGCGACAAGGCCGCCGACGACCGCGCACGGCAGATCCTGCGCGACCACTTCCCAGGCCGCGCCATCGTCTCGGTACAGATCGACACCGTCGCGGCGGGCGGCGGCGGAATCCACTGCGCGACCCACGACGAGCCCGCGCCCCCACGGACATGACCCGGCGGCGGCCTGCCCCGTCACCTGATGGTCGTTCCAGGTACAGGAGGCCCCGAGGGACGATCGAACAGGGTGCGGCGATCTTACCCACGTGTCCGTACCCGGTAGTGCGGGATTGCGGCTCCCCTCTCCACGTTCCCGGGCACCCGGATGCCGAGCACCCGGCGACCTCGAAAGCGGTCGCCGGGCGAGAGTGGTGCGGTCGGGGCCGCCCCCGGGGTGGGGCGGGTGGCTACGGGAGTCAGGCCAGGTCGTACCAGAACAAGTCGGCCCGGTCGGGGTATTGGGCGGCCGAGGCGTGGATCACCGTGTAGTCCTTGATCGCGACGAACATGTTGTTGTGCTTGAGCTGGAGGCTGAACAACTCCCCCTGCCCGGGGCCCGGGGTGGCCTGGCTGATTATCTTCGTGAAGCGTTGGTGGTTGAGGTTCGTGCAATCCTGGGCCTTCAGGATGTAGCCTTCGTTGGGGTACCCGTCAGCGGCGCCCATGCACCAGGGACCGCCGCCGATCGCGCTGATGAACTCGAATTCCATCTGGTGGAGCGGGTTGAGGATCTTGTAGCACACCCTCCAGCGCTGACTCGGGTGGCCGTCGTAGGGCCACTGGATGATCATGCCGTGGTTGGTGTCGTCCTCGTTGGCGGTCAGGACCATCCCGGCTCCCGTGTGGATCCGGTAGGTGCCGGGGACGCAGGTCATGTCGGCCGGCCACGAGCCGGCAGCCGCCGGTGTCGCGGTGAGCAGGCCGGCGCCGAGGATCAGCGTGGTGGCGACGGCGATGTGACCGCGCGCGATGCGTCGTTTGCTTCCGGGTGAGCGTGGCATGGCGGCGGTCCGTTCGTCGGCCTCGGTGTTCGGGCGATCGCGTCGGATCACTCGCATGTCAACACCCCAGCTCCTGCTTGGCCTTGGCCCGCAGGGAGCCCGGCGGCGCGACGGTCGAACAGGAGACCACGCCCTGTTCGGGGTACTCGAAGGACTGGTACACGCCGTTGGGGCCGCCGACCCGCAACCAGTAGCCGGTGTCGTATCCGGTGCGGGCACAGATCCACTTGATCCACTCGCCCTGGACACGTCTGGTGCCCTGGTAGACCAGGTAGTAGTCGGGTTGCAGGAAGTTGAAGGTCTCGGTGGTCTGGGTCGTGTCCGTGCTGCCCATCGTGTCGGAGACCTGGAAACCCACCTTCGTGCTCACATTGCCGAACAACGTCTTGGCGTCGACGGTGAAATCGGTGCTGTTGTTCACCTGTGTGGTGACCGTGTACTGCTTGGTCATCGTGACCGTCCGGCTGCCGGTGGTGCCGGGCGCGATGGGAACTGCTATCCGGTAGGTGATCACCGAGTCGACCACGGCGGTTTCGGGAACCCCGTAGTAGCGGGTGAAGTTCGGGTTGCACGCGCCCTGCGGATCGGCGTGCGCGGGCGCGATCGTGACGCCCCAGGCCACGGCGGCGAGCGCGGCGGTCGTGGCGAGGGGTCGGCGTAACCTCGTACGTGGAATCCTCATACGGTCCGTGCATCCTTTCCCGGAACGGTGACGGTGGACGACGCCGTGGGCGGACACCGGACTGACGCCGGTACCCACAACGGCCGGAACTCCCGCGAGTGACAAGGCCGTACGCGGACGCATCCGAGCTGGACCAGGATGAACGGTTGCCGCGGTCGAACGGCACCTACGAAAGTTGGAAGGCACAATTCGAAGGTTGCGCGCACGATTCACCATTGCCGGCGGTTCGGCCTATCCGGCGGTCTACGTGGCCGCCGGCGCGGCGCCCGTGCTGCGCCCGCCGTCTGCGGGAGCTGGTGCGCGTCGTGGCCCGGTCCGACGACTCCGAGGAGATCCGGACCGCGGGTACCGAGATCGCTCGCCTACGGGCCGAGGCGCACCGCGAGATCGCCGGTGAGTGACCGGTCCTGGGAATGGCCGCCCGGCTTCGAGGAGGTCGCCGCGGGCCTGCCGCCCGACATCCTGGCCACCGTCGAGAAAACGGCCGCGGACCCGGCCACCGTTACCTCCGTGGTCTACCTCGATGGAGCCGCCTTCCAGGGCACCGGCCCCGGTGTACGCACCCACAGCGACCCGGCCGCAACCTCCTCTTCGAATCCCTCACCGTCCCGCGCCGGGAGTGCGTCTCCATCACCCAGGTCACCTGGCTCGGACCCCGACGGCCGGGGATCCCTTGATCCCACCCCGGCCGACACCTCACCCGACCTCGCCTTACCAGCGCATGCCGAGTCCGGTGAGGGACCGCGCCCGTTCCTGCTCGGCGAGTCCCGGTCGGCCACACCGCCGCCAAGACGTGCACGGAGTCGGTGTGCTGCCGCCCACCTCGTCGGACCAGCCCTCCTCCGCCGACCGGTCCGCCATCATCGCCGGAAACCGGTCCGCACGGTCTCCTTCGACCATCAGGCCACGGAACTGGCTCACCACCGAGAAGTCGAAGCCCTGATCGTCCAACTCCAGCCCAGGCGTATTTCCAGTCCAGACGGCACCGGACCGCCTCCGCAGCCTGCCGCTCGGTGAGGTTCTCGGCATACCGCGACACCGACACCAGGGTCAGTCGCGCCGGCGACAGACCGCGATGTCCGTCGGGGGGATCACCGCGCGAAGTCCTCTTCCACGAACAGCCCCTCCAGATGATCCCGCGCCCGCATCGCGGCTGCCCCGGGGATTGCTCACCCGTGCGACCCGCGCCGTCAGCGGCGGACTCTCCCGTCCCGACCAGGAACCCATCGCCATCGCTGTCCGCCCTTGGACCGGCCAGACCTTCCAGGGGAGGAGGCCGAGCGTGGTCACATCGATCCCGACGGTGCCGCCTCGTCGACGAACCCTTCCCGGTCCACGACGATCGTCACGAGAACCACGGCCACTCGCCCCCGCCGTGCACCGCCCACCCGTGGCCGTGGCGCGGCCACCGAGCGGCCCGGGGGACCGGCCGGTTCGGTCAATCGGCGGACAGCGCCGCCAACACCGGCATCCGTGCGGCCCTTCGGGCCGGCAGGTCCCCCGCGAACACCCCACCGCCGCCGCTGTCGCGACGACGATGGCGATGGTTCCCCACGGAATGACGAGCACATCGAGCCGTTGCGTCATGCGCTGGTTGGCGATTCCCCATCCCAGCCCCAGGGCGAGGCCCAGGAGAGTGCCGTAGACGGTGATCACCACCGATTCCGACCGCACCAGCAGCCGTATCTGCCGCCGCGACATGCCGACCGCCCGCAACAGACCCACTTCGCGGGTGCGTTCGAGCATCGCGAGGGTCAGGGTGTTGACCACGCTCAGCACGGCGATGGCGATGGCCAGACCGGTGAGCGCGTAGACGACCATCAGCATCTCGCCCACCTGGGCGCGTTGTTCGGCCTTGATCTTCGCGTGGTCGCGGACCGTCACCTGCGGGTGATCGGCAAGGGCACCACGCAGGGCCGACGCGGTCGCGGCGCGGTCGGCGCCACGGGCGAGGCCGGCGAAAACGGCGGTGTCCACGGCACCGGGCGCGATGCGGTCCAGAGCAGCGCGATGGCGGGCGCGCCGCGAACGCGGCCGATGCTGCCACCCGGCGGGTCGGATTCCCGCAATGCGCCGATGAAGAGCGTCGTCTCGCGGCCACCACCGCGAGCGCGGACGCGCACCGCATCGCCCAGGCGCAGGCCGTGGGCGCGGGCATAGTCCCCGGCGACCACGATGGCGTCGGGACCGGACAGAGCGCGAACCGGATCGCCCGCCGTGTAGCGCTCACGCAACAGCGCCGGAAAGGACGGGTCTTCGCCATACAGCGTGGCCAGTCGCGTCCACGTCGCGCCGTTCGCGGGGCTGATCTCCAGCGGGATCGGCGCCTGGCGCTCCCGCGCCGTCACCGCGATGCCGGGCACCGCACGCACGGCGTCCGCCACCCTGACGGGGAAGCCGGTGTTGCCGGCGTCGGCGGCCAAGGCGCCCTTGCCGTCCCCGGCGACGACGAAGTCCGCGGCCAGATCACGGTCGACCTTGCGCTCGGCCGAGGCCGTCGCCCCCACGACCGACATCGCGCCTACCACCGCGACCCCGATCATCAGCGCGGCCGCCGTCGAGGCGGTCCGGTAGGGGGAGTCTTGCCGGTTCGTCGCATACCGCCAAGCCTCACCCCACCAGCCGATCCGCGCATCGGTCCGCGAGCGTCTGTGCACGCTGCGCGCCGCGATGTACATACCGGCTCGCGCGTACGTCGTGTGTCGACGGACGGACGGACGGGCGGGCGGACGGACGGGCGGGCGAGGACGAGGGGGAGGGCGTCCATGTCCACAGGGACGCCCTCCCCAACACCCACTCCGTGTACGCCCTCGACGCACGCCGCGCGGTCAGGTGCCGCCGCAGCCGGGTACCGCTTGGCCGGCGGCCAGTCGGTAGGCGTTCAGGTGCAGCGGCAGGTTCGGGTGTGCCTGGTTCATGGTGCCGGTGACGGACAGGCGCAGGGCGGGGGAGTACATCATGAACGCGCCCAGGAATCCGTTGTGACCCCAGACGATGTCGCCGCCGGGCTGCACTTTCCTCTCGATGCCCAGCCCGTAGGTGTTGTTGCTCTGCGCGGTGGTGGTGAGCATGGTTCGCAGGGTTGCGTCGTGCCGGAAGAGTCTCCCGTCGAACAGCGCGCGTATGAATGTGGTGAGTTCGGCGGCGGTGGACACCAGCCCGCCGCCGCCGAAGGTGTCGTTGGTGGGGTTGAAGCCGTATGTGTCGATGTCGCCCAGGAAGGGATGCGACAACGTCCCGCGCGGGGCCTCCCAGTGTTCGAGGTAGGTGCGGCCCATCCCCAGCGGGTCGAGGATCTGCGTGCGGTAGGCGCGGGCGAGCGGACGCCCGGTGACCTTCTCGATGATGTATCCGGCCAGGATGTAGTTGGTGTCCGAGTAGTGGTAGCCCGTGCCCGGCCGGAAGTACGGCGATCCGTGGGTCAGCGCCCAGTCGACCAGTTCGGCCGGTGTCCAGCCCTTGTGTGGTTGTGCCAGTACCGTGTCGAACCACTGTGGGTCCGTGACGTAGTCGTTGAGGCCCGCGGTGTGGTCGAGCAACTGCCGGATGGTGATCTCGGATCCGTACGACACCCCGTCGATCACACTCACCCGGTCGACCAGGGCCGGGTCCAGGTAGGCGCCGATCCGGTCGTCGAGGTCGAGCCTGTGTCGTTCGGCGAGCTGAAGGATCACCGTCGCCGTGAAGGTCTTGGTGACGCTGGAGGTGCGGAAGGTGTCCGAGGCGCGCTGGTCACGCCCTCCCGGCACGAGCTTCCCGGCGGCGCCGTCGAAGCGGATCCCCGGCGCGGTGACGTCCAGGATCGCCCCGTGCACGGGCCCGGAGGACGGGTTCACGGTCTGGTCCAGCAGGCATCGGAAAGCCGATCGGGGCGGTGCCGGCGCCGCCGAGGCGGCGCCGATCACCGCCGTCGAGGTGAGACACAACGCCGCGGTCGCGGCGACGAAGATCCTTCCGAACAGGCGCATCAGCGGTTCTCCTCGTGCATTCGATCTCATGGCGGCGAGCCTGCGTACACTCCGTCGTCGGAGCCGGCCCGTGTACCACCCGTCTCGCGGGCATCGCGTGTCGCGGTCGCCGTCACGGCGAACCCGCAACCCGACACCCGCGTACAGTCCCAACACATCCCGGACGGCGATGCCGTACCCACAGGCCGCCCCCCGTCGTGCACGAACCCCGATCCCCGCGCGGACACATCCGAACCCGACCAACTTTGCCGGCCGCCGAACCACCCTGATACCTACAGAAGTTGGCCACGATCGTCCGAAAGTTGCGATGCCGGCGAAAAAATGCGCCAGATACGAACGGCGCGCGGGGCACCCTTTCCTCCACGCCGCCCACTCCGCAAACGACGGGACCCCCGTCCCGACACGCCGCCGCTCCACGCCGATGGCGTCTCGATCCCGGACGTGCCGCCGCCCACGCGGGATCGACAACGCCGCGCCGGCCACGCGGAATCGGAGCAGGCCAGGGACGACGCCTGCGGAGAACGCCCGGCGGTACACGTTGTGCGTCGAAGGCTTCGCGAGCTTCGTCGGAGACACCGCCGGTACGCGTCGATCACCCGGCCGAGCGGAACCACATTCGTTCGACAAGGCCCGTTCGCATTAACCAATGGTCTCGCGGGAACCGCGCTGCTTGAATGCCGTGGTGGCCTTGGACGTGGCGGAACTGCCGGCAGCGCACGATCGCATCCTGCGTGGCTCCGGTTCGGCGCGCCGCGGTTCGGCACAGTGGTCGAACGGATCGGACCGCTGACCGTCACCCACTACGGCACCCACTGCATCGTCGACCACCTCGCTCTGGGCGTCTCGACCTCGGTCGCCCGGCTTGCCACGCAACCGCGGCAGAGCGCGGCCGCGCGTGTGGGTTCGGTGGGACGAGCCGCAGGCGCAGCGGGTGCTGGACCTGTCCGCTCGCTCCGGGCCGCACCGAATTCCCCTGTCCGCCTGGCACGCGATGGGTTCGATCCCATGCTGGGACATCGACATCCGTGTACTGACCCACCGCGGAAGGGTTGCCGAGGCCTGCCGGCTGGAGTCCGTTCGGGGCACCGCGTTCGCCGTGGTCGGGGGCCTGACCGCGCCGCGCCCCCAACTACTCGCCAAGCTGCCATTGTGGCGGTTCCAGTCGCCGGCGAAGGGGTTTCTGCCCGCCGAGGCCGACGGGCAACTGCGCAGTGCCCTCATGGCCGTCGGGTTTCGGGACGTCACGACGGTCCGGTCCCACCACTGGGCCCCGCCGGGCGTGATCGCAGACGACGAGTTCCAATTCCTCTGAACGGGTGCCGCTCGGCGGATTGCCGCGGCTCAGGACAGCGCGGCGACCAACTCCTTGTGGCTGGTGACGCCGATCTTGCGGTAGATGGCCTTCAGATGGCCGTGGACCGTGTGGGGACACGCCGAGCCGGCGGGCGATGTGCTTGGCGGGCAGGCCCTCCAGGGCCTTCTCGATGACGGCTCGTTCTCGGGGGGTGATGCCGGACCAGGCGAAGATCAGTGGTAACAGCAGTGCGCCCAGGGCGGGTTGCACGGCCCCGCCAGATCGCCCGTGTGGGTGTCCTCCAGGGATTGGGCGTGCAGCGCGACCCAGTCCTGCGGCGTGGGGAGCCGGATCGGCGTCGGGGCGGCCGTGCGTCGAGCCGTCCGGGTGATCCGCCACACCAGGTCGTCGAAGTCGGGGCCGGCGGTGGGGCTGCGGTCGGGGGTCATCCCGCCCAGTCAGGCGCGGGCGATCGGGGTCGCCGACTTGATCCGGTCGTCGCCGTCGACGATGATCACGCCGGGCGGCACCGTCCAACGCGCGGGGCGGCGTGGGAACCTGCCGGCCACGAAGCAGTTCGGGCCCCCGGCCAGGGAGTCCGCGTGCCGTCCGGCGAGCGCGGCCTCGGCGGCCGAGAACGGCGGTTTCCCCCGCTCTCGACGCAGGACGAACGTACCCCGGTGGAGGTCGGCCAGGGTCAGCGCGATGTGCATCTCGCCGCCGACCTCGCCGTCGGCTCCGACCTGCCGTCGCCCCCGGCCGGCGAAGCAGTGGAGGCCATGCAACAGGTATCCGTCATGAGGAGCGAACCGGCCCAACCGACACGAGAGTTGCGCACTCAGGTCGTCAATTGCACCGGTTCGTGTTCGTGGAAGGTGTACGTCAAGGACGGTGTGATCGCGTGGGAGACCTGCTCGTCCGCATCACCACCCACCTGCGCCGCCGCATGCCAGGCGCGGTGTTCCTCGCCGGGACTTCGCCATCGTGACGGGCCGGGCGTGCCGGCGGCGGTGCCGACGCCGACAAGCCGCTCGGGCCTTGATGCCGAACCGCAGGTCGGCCGGAATCGGAGGCCGCGCACTCGACTTGGGTGAGGTCCTTCAATGAATCGGCCGTCTCGGCGCCGGTACACAGCGGATGCGGGCAGCGGTCGTGCCGACCCGGCGCGAAAGCGGCCACCAGACAAGCTGCGTAGAGAGATACGTCCACCATGGCTGGGCCGGCCGGGTGGACCCGATCTCACGAGCGACGTCGAGGCCGTGTCGAGTCGTTTGCTCGGCGTGGAGCGTGTGCGTCAACACGTTCACGACCCCCGCCACAAGGGGACAGGGGAGCCGGACCGAACGCGTTGGCCGATCGCTGGGAGATTGCCGTCCCGACCCCGTTCCCTCGGATGCCGCAGACCGAACCGGACATCGGGTTTGAGCCCGTTGTGGGCGGGTACCTCGGCGCCGCCGTGACGTGTGTGCAATGGCTGAACGTGGCAGTAGCGCCCGGCCCGCAGGTGAAGCCGAACCACCCAGCCGCGCGATCCGGCAACGCCTGGATCTCGACACACCGAAGGTTCGCGAGGGATTGCGCCATGACAGTTCACGCCCACGAACAAGATCTTTCCGAGCCATGGGCGGGTTGTACCGAGACTCACGTGGCGGTGGTGTACTTCGCCGGTGATCGTGCGGTGAAGCTGAAGAAACCGGTTGACCTGGGATTTCTCGACTTCAGCACCCTCGAGGCACGCCGAAAGGCGTGCCGGAACGAGGTCGCTCTCAACCAGCGCTTCGCCCCCGATGTCTACCTCGGCGTCGGTGACGTCCGTGAAGAGAACGGCGACGTCGTGGACCACCTCGTGCTCATGCGCCGCATGCCGAGCAATCGTCGGCTGTCCCGACTGATCCGCGAACAGGCATCGGTCGACGTGGTGTTGCGCGATGTCGCCCGCATGCTCGCGGTCTGGCACGCGAGGGCCCCACGCGGCCCGCGGATCGATTGGCAGGGATCGCGCGACGCTCTCCTGGGGCGTTGGACGGACAGCTTCGAGCAGGTCCGTGCCCTGCCACCATCGATCACGAACCGAGTATCGCGGGCCGTCGAGGAGATCGAGCAGCTCACCTCGGACTACCTGAGCGGACGTGAGGAATTGTTCGCCGGGCGTATCGACGACGGCAGAATCGTGGACGGCCACGGTGATCTGATCGCCGACGACATCTTTTGCCTCGACGACGGCCCTCGAGTGCTCGATTGTCTGGAGTTCGACGACGCCCTGCGCAGCCTCGACGGTCTCGATGACGCGACCTTCCTCGCCATGGATTTGGAGCGTCTCGGAGCGCCCGCCCTGGCGGAGAAGTTCCTTCACTGGTACGTCGAGTTCTCCGGCGACCCCGCGCCGACATCGTTGTGGCACCACTACGTGGCCTACCGGGCCTTCGTGCGGGCGAAGGTGGCCCTGCTGCGGTGCGCGCAGGGAGATGCCCGGTGCGCGCCGCTCGCCGAGGAACTGACCGACCTGACGCTGCGTCATTTGTACGCGGGGGCGGTGCGACTGGTTCTGGTGGGCGGACTGCCGGGGACCGGGAAAACCACCATTGCCGGGGGCATCGCGGACAGCTTGGGGATGACCGTGCTGAGTACGGACCGTCTGCGCAAGGAAAGCGTGGGCCGTGGTCCGAACGAGGTGGCCGACCCCTCGATGTACGCACCCGATCGCATCGCCGCGAATTATGATGCGTTGCTCGCTCGCGCCCGCAGGTTGCTCGCCCTGGGAGAGTCGGTGGTTCTGGACGCGACCTGGAACGCAGCCGAAACACGCTCCGAGGCGCTTGGGTTGGCACACGAGACTGGTGCGGCCTTGACCCAGATCAGGTGTACGGCATCGGAATCCGTCACCGCTCGGCGACTCGCATCCCGGGGCGGCGGCTGGTCGGACGCGGACGCGTCCGTCGCCCGGGCGTTGGCCCGAAGCCACGCCCCCTGGAAGGATGCCGAGGTGTTGCATACGGAGACACCCATCGACGACTGCCTGGCGCGGGCACTCGGGCTGGTGCACCCAAAGGCCACAGCACAGGTATTCAGGCGTCGATCCCTCATCGAACCGAACTGACCTACGGCGCCACCGCCGCGTGGAGGGTGACCACGCCGCCACCCGGTGATCGACGCTGCGCGGCGGGTGACCCGCGTCGTCCGACTGTTCCTCACGGGTGTGAATCGGCGTTCTCCACCCGGGTCATCACGAGGTTGGCGAAGTCCGTGGGGGTTTCGGCTTCGGCGTAGTCGGGTTCCTCTAGCCGCGGAACATCGACGGCCATCCCGCGCGCAGCGCCAACTCGCCCTCCACGCCCGGTTCGTCGATCGTGGTGACCTTGCCGTCGACGACCTCGGCGCGGCCGTCCGCGCCGCGGGCGAGGGCGGCCGCGGTCGCCCCGGGCACGGGCCTGCCCATCGAGCCCGGCCGAACCTCGTTCGCGGCGAAGTTGGCGATCATGATGCATCCCGTCTCCGTTTGCCACCACGTGTCGTGGATGGGGATTTTGAGCACGTCCCGGCCCCACAGGACCGCCTCGGGGTTCAACGGTCGCGGATCGTCTCCGCGGTGTTCCGGCGCGCGGACGACCGCGACCGGACAGGCCGCGTGTGCGATCACCGGGACGACGATGTTCCCCGTGGACATGAGTTCCCTGGCCGAGGAGAGCCGACGCGAGCCCAGAACGACCATGGCGGCGCTCGCGGCCTGTTCCCGCATGACGACGGCAGGTCGTCCGTCGACAAGGGCCTCGGTGATCCGGAGTCCCGGACGAGTGTCCCGAGCGAGCGAGCGCGCCTCTTCGAGGGCCCGTTCCCCCGCGCGTCGAAAGATCCCGCTCCAGGTCTCCCACGGCTTCCTCATGTCCGGGTCACGTTCAGCGCCGAGGGGCCAGTCCAACGCATGGACCAGCCGCAGCCGAAGTCCGCGACGGTCGGCCTCCTTGGCAGCCCATCGGACCGCGAGCCGACCGCCCTGGTTGTTCTCGACGCCGACGACCATGGGCGCCGGTTTCTCGAAGCCGGCCACCGCACACCTCTCTCCGAAACGAGCCGACCCGAAGTGCGGCCCTACTGATCGACTCTGCTCCCGATCACCGACGACCGGCAGGGCCGTTGGGCCCGGTCGGTACGGCAAAGGTCCCCGCATTACACGACCGCGCGGAAAGCCACCTGCCGACGGCTTCGTGTCTGCGGTTCGACGAGCCGGGACCTGATCGCCTACGTCGTGGAATCGGGTGACGCCCGGGTCCCTTGGCCTTCGACTACGGGATATGGGCGATCTTTTCGACCGACTACCTCGTCGGACGCGAACTCGGCCGAGACCGTTGACGATTCGTGTGTTCCCGCCTCTTGGATCTCGCCGCGGTCACACTGCCCGCGACGCGGGTGGTGCGCCTGATCGCCGTGATCGGCCGGATCGGGGTGGTCGCCCCGGGGAGGGCGCAGCGGCCGTCTGTTGGTGCGCACGGCCGCACCGGCCCTCACCGATCGGTATCTACCGCGAGACGCTTTTGGGCGAACATGGTGGCCGCCAGGAGCCCCTCACCTCCATTCGGAGGAATTCGACATACTCGAGTATGTCGTGTTCACGTTGCTCGATCGCCCGGTCCGATACTCGACACGACACGCTCGGGAAGCGGCCATCGCGCCGGACAGCGGAGGGAGCCGGGCGTGGAGGACAAGCGTGGCTGGCAGTTCTGGATCGACCGCGGCGGCACCTTCACCGACGTCGTCGCCCTGAGCCCGGACGGCCGGCTGATGACCCACAAGCTGCTGTCACACATCCCGGGTCGCCCTGCGGGCCCGACGGGGAGCGGCGGCCCCACTCGCGATCCCGCAGTGGAAGGGATCCGCGCGCTGCTCGGCCTGCCCGCAGACCGCCCACTGCCCGAGTCCGACATCGATGTGGTGCGCATGGGGACCACCGTGGCCATCAACGCCCTGCTCGAACGCAAGGGCGAACGGACCGCGTTGGTGATCACCCGCGGCTTCCGCGACGCCCTGCGCATCGGCTACCAGAACCGCCCCGCATCTTCGACCGCCGGATTACCCTCCACCGACGTGTCGCACTTCGCGGGAGAGTATGAGCGCGTGTCGGCCAACCAGGTGGCGGGAGTGCGGTTGCGCGCACCGATGTTGGCCATCCACACGGTCGCCGCGGGTGGCGGCTCCGTCCTGCATTTCGACGGCAGCCGGTTGCGGGTCGGGCCCGACTCCGCAGGCGCGGACCCGGGCCCGACGTCCTACGGCGCCGGTGGCCCGCTGACCATCACCGACGCCAACGTGATGCTCGGCCGCGTCCAACCCGCGCACTTTCCCCGAGTGTTCGGACCGAACGGTGACCGGCCGCTCGACGGCGACCTGGTGCGAGAGCGGTTCGCCGAGCTCGCCGAGGAGATCCGAGCGCACACCGGTGACCGGCTCTCACCCGAGCAGGTCGCCGAGGGCTGTCTCCGCATCGCGGTGGTGAACATCGCCAACGCCGTCAAGCGGATCTCCGTGCAGCAGGGCCGGGACGTCACCCGGTATGTGCTGACCACGTTCGGCGGTGCGGGCGGCCAGCATGCCTGTGCGGTGGCCGACTCGTTGGGCATTCGCAGCGTCCTCGTGCCCCCCATGGCCGGAGTGCTCTCCGCGTTGGGCATCGGCCTCGCCGATACCACGGTGGTGCGCGAGCAGTCGGTGGAGAGCCCGCTCGCGCCGGCCGCGATGCGGCGGGTCCAGTCCGTCGCCGACGATCTCGAATCGGCGGCACGCGCGGAACTGCTCGACGAGGGCACCCCCCGACCGGATCCGGGTGACCCGTCGCGCGCAGCTGCGCTACGACGGGACCGACACCACCGTCACGGTAGACCTGACGGAGCCGGACGCCATGACCGCGGCCTTCGAGAAGAGCCACCGCGCGACTTATTCGTTCCTGATGGACCGTCCCATCGTTGTCGAGGCCCTCTGGGTCGAGGCGACGGGACTCACCGAACAACCCGACCTCGGGCATCTCGAAGCACCGGCAGGCCCCGTCGTCGACACCACGGCGGCCACCACCGTGCGACTCCACACGGGCGGTGCCTGGCGCGAGGTCCCGTTGCTGGAGCGGGCGGCGATGCGGCCGGGAGACACGGTGACCGGTCCGGCGATCATTGCCGAGTCGGGTGTGACCACCGTGGTGGACGACGGATGGCGGGCGACGATGACGCCGATCGGTCAGCTGCTGGCGGAGCGAACGGCCGCACGCGTCGAGCCCGGCGTCGGGACCGAGGTGGACCCCGTGTTGCTGGAGATCTTCAACAACCTTTTCATGGCGATCGCGCAACAGATGGGCGCGCGGTTGGAGTCCACTGCGCAGTCGGTCAACATCAAGGAGCGACTGGACTTCTCGTGCGCGCTGTTCGACCCTGATGGCAACCTGATCGCCAACGCCCCGCACATCCCGGTCCATCTGGGATCGATGGGGACCACCGTCAAGGAGGTGATTCGTCGCCGCGCCGGCCTGCCGGGGGAGTCGGTGACGGAGCAGGCCGAAGCCTGGGGATGCAAGGCGGGCCTGGCGTCGAGAGGATTCAAGCGTTCACGTGTTCGGGGGCATGTGGTGGTCCGACCCGCGCACGGCGCGCAGGCGTGACCGCATCTGCTCGACGAGGTCGTCCCACTGGTGCCGGACCTCGTCCTGGGACGGGCGTCGGCCCTGGCGAATGCGGACGAGTTCATCGCGTACCTCCCGCCCCAGCGCCGCCGAGGCGACGAGGACGAGCATGGCACCGAAGAGGAGGGTGGCCATGCCGAAGACGGCGCCGGCCGCACCGTGGCGGGAGGCGTAGGAATCGAACAGGCGCGGCAGGTAGACGGTGGCGGCCACCGAGTAGGCCGCGGTCAGCACGCCCGCGGCGACGGCGAACGGAAGCAGGGTCGCCGGGGCGAGCCGCTTCGCGGAGATGAGCCAGCCACTCCAGACCAGGAACGCCGTGGTCAGCGGCACCTCGCACACGGCGGCCGCCAGCCCCAGGGGCGTCCCGCCCAGGACCACGTAGAGCCATCCGACGGCCGCGGTGTAGAGGCCGAGCACGCAGATCCACCACAGACCGTTGCGTGTGTTGCGAACACCGAGCGGCTTCAGCTCCCAGGTCTGTTCGAACAACCGCTGCACGGTTCGGGAGAAGCTCAGTACCGAGATCGCCAGGAACAACGTTCCGAAGACGCCGAGGCCGGTGGTCGTGGCGTCGGCGGTGAACACCGACCGTACGGCGTCGGCGCCTCCGTCGGTCAGTCCGTAACGATTGATGACGCGATCCGCGGTCTCACTGCCGAAGACCGTGCCGCTCATCACCGTGAGCGGGAGCAGCGCGGTCAGCGCGCCGGAGGCCAGAGCCATCGAGCGGTCGAAACCCGCGATCTTTTGGAACCGGTTGACGACTCGCAGCATGAACGCCGGACGCAACCAGAATGTCAGCGTCCTGATAAGCCGCTCGCGGTTGATTTCCGCCGTCCCGTCCTCCGGTCATCAAGGGGTGTATGTGGCGAAGCGAGCATAAAGGAGCTTCCCGGGTGAAACGGAGAGCGACACGGTGAACGACGTGTCGTCGTTCGCGGGCCCGTGGTGACCGTTGGTTGCTCCCGGCGCCCAAGACCCGGCCCGTGACGCCGGACCGCCCCACGTTGGGCCGAGGCGAGGCTTGGATCGATTCTCGGGAGGCCATCCTCCGAGTCGTGTCGGCACTCCGCCGACGTGTCGAACCAGGAGTTCACCGTGAACGACGAGACCGCCGGAAGCCGTCGCCCGGACCTTCATGCGTTGTACGACAACATTCACACGCGGGGAAAGGCGATGGGCCTTTCAGCGGCGGACATCACGAAACTGTCGGGGCTGCCCGCCAAATGGCTGGACGACCTTGCGAACGGCACGGCCCCGCTGTCGCGCGCCGCGTTGATCCACCTTTCGAGGGTGCTGCACACCACGCCCGAACACTTGCTGACGGCATCTCCCACGGCCTTCGAGACGGTCCAGACGTCGGCACGCTTCGAGACCGCGCAGCCCACCGAGCGGCAGCTCGTGGAGATGGGTGAGTCCGAATGCTACGCGCGCCTGGCCCTGCAGGAGGTCGGCAGGGTGGTGCCCGGGGAACGGGCGGAACCGCTGGCTCTGCCCGTGAACTACATTCTGGACGGCAAGGACGTGGTGTTCCGTACGGCGCCCGATTCGCCGCTGTGCGCGGTCCGCGGTCCCGTGGCTTTCGAGGTCGACGAGGAGGTCCGTCTGGCCCGGCTGGGATGGAGCGTACTGATCAACGGCCGGGTGGAACGGATCGAGGACGCATGGGTGATCGCCCGATTGGCGGCGGCCGGGAACACCTGCGCTCGACCGTCCGGCCGCCCGGCTCGTGTCGCTGTAGCTCGCATGTGGCCCGGACCGCTACGTGGCGTTGCTCGGCGCCCGGTGGCGTGTCGACACGGAAGGGAGCACGCCGATGCCGACCGAGGCACGCCACGCACCGGAGCCGGATCCCCGAGAACCCGTCCAGCGGCTTGCTCGCGATCTGCGCTGCGGAACGGATGGATTGACCCAGCGTGAGGCTGCCCGACGGCTGGTCGTCTACGGACCCAACGTCCTCCGACGGCGCGGTGGCAGACGCTGGTGGCGCGAATTGGCCGCCCAGTTCGTGCACCCGCTGGCACTGCTCCTGACCGGCGCGGGTGCGCTGGCGTTCGTCGCGGGAACCGCGACGCTGGGCTGGGCGATCTTCGCCGTCGTCGTCCTCAACGCGGTATTCGCCTTCGTTCAGGAACGTCACGCCGAGCGGGCCGTGGAGGCGCTCGGCGACTATCTGCCGGAGCAGGCCCGCGCCGTGCGCGACGGCACGCCACGTTCGGTGGACGCACGCGACATCGTTCCCGGGGACCTGCTGATTGTTGCCGAAGGCGACCGGGTCTGCGCCGACGCACACATCGTCGACGGCACCGTCGACGTGGACACGTCCGCACTCACCGGCGAATCCGTCCCGGTACGGCGCACCGCCGAACCCGCCGACTCCACCCAGCCGCTCCTGCAGGCGCCCGACCTGGTCTTCAGCGGGACCGCATGCGTGGACGGCAGCGCTCACGCGCTCGTGTACGCCACTGGCAACCACACCGAACTCGGTCGCATCGCCGCACTGATCCACCGCGTCACCCGCGTACCCAGCCCGTTGGAGATCGAGGTCAAGCGAGCGGCGCGGATCATCGCCGTGGTAGCCGTCGGAGCGGGTCTGCTGTTCCTGCCTCTCGGTCTCGTGGCCGGACTGTCCCTCACGGACGCGTTCGTGTTCGCCATCGGACTGTTGGTGGCGAACGTCCCCGAAGGCTTGCTGCCGACGATCACCCTCGCGCTGGCGGTCCGTGTCCGGGCCCGGACTCATGAGCGGTCCCCCGCGTCCCCCCGAGGAACGGTTGATCCGTCGCGACCTCCTGGTTCGGGCCTGGCTCTTCCTCGGGCCGATCGCGGCGGCCCTGGTGCTGAGCGCCTTCTTCGCGGTGCTCGTGCACGGGGGTTGGCGCCCGGGCGATCCGACCGGATCGGGCACTGCCCTGCACCACACCTACATCCAGGCCACGACCGCGACCTTCATGGGCATCGTGGCGTGCCAGATCGGCACCGCCTTCGCGGCCCGCACCGAGCACGCCCCGCTGCGGGCCGTCGTGATCGGCACCAACCCGCTCCTGTTGTGGGGAATCGTGTTCGAGATCGCGTTCACCGCCGCATTGGTGTATCTGCCACCCCTGCAACAGGTATTCGATACCGCCGCCCCGCCGATTGAGGCCGTGGGCATCATTGCCGTGTTCCCCCTCGTCATGTGGGGCGCCGACGAGCTGCGCCGCGCCTACCTGCGACGTTCGTGACCCGCCGATGGATCAGGTCGATCGCCACCCCGCGGTCGTCGGGACGGACGAAGCAGCGGGAAGGACAGCGACTCGAGGTCTTCCCGACCACGGCTGCCGCGTTGCCGACCGCCATCGACGGGTTCGTTGCCTTCGGCGCTTCGCGCCTTGCCATCCGTAGGGGCGGTGTGAGACTTGACGGAGTGGGATCCGACCTGCTTTCGGGTGATCTTTTCCCACGGCTGGTCTGCCGTACCGAGCGGATCTGGTCGACTGAGGTTCGGCGCCTTGGAACAGGAGTTGGTGATGCTCCGGGGCGGTCAGTGCGATGTGGTGGCCCGACGACGAGCCTGCCACCACTGGGTGAGACGGGTCTTCCGGTTGAATGCCGCCAGCAGCGCTCGGTCGGGTCCCGACCCGGTCGGCGGCAACAGCCCGACTTGGCGCGCGAATGTGGCCCCATCGTAGGCGATCCGGTTGCGCTGTACCCGCCCGTCGTCGATTTCCATGAAATCCACACCGCGGAGATCGATCCGTCGCCCATTCGCGACGACCCCTTGAAATGGTCCGCCCGTGAACGTCCCGGTGGCGTGCCATTTGACCGCAGCGCCGTGAGCATCGGCGATCACGTCTTCCACGGTAATCGAAAAATCCGGGACGGCGGCCAAGAGTTCCGCGAAGAAGGCACGTACGGCCGCTGCTCCGCGGAACTCGCCGACGGCGATGAAGTCGTCGAAGACGTCGTCGGCCGAGAAAAGTGCGAAACAGTCGAGATCTCCATCATTGAGGGCTTCGAAAACCGCACGCGCCACCTCGGCGGGTCCCCGAGGTGTGCCTGAGTCCGAAGTGGTCATGGGTGCTCCCGGTCGAGGTGGACGCGACAACGCGACCTGGTTCGACGAACACTCCCAGCATCGCGCGGCTGCCCGACCCATGCCACGCCGGTCCAGGCTCCTGTGGTGTCCGAGTGGGGCCGTTGCCATCGACGGTCGATCGCGGGGAGCCGAATGTGACGGCGAGGACGGGCATCGTCTCGGTGTCGGACGAACGATCGCAGCCGACACACGAACGACAGGGAAGACCGATGTGTCGTGCGGCGGTGTGTTTCGAGCGGCCCCGGTGACATCGCCCGGCACTCACGGAGTGCGTCGGCGGTTCAGGCCGCCGGAGTGGCGCTGGGCCCAGAGGTCGGCGGGACCGGCAGATGGGACAGGAAACGCCTACGAGACGTCGCGGGCCGAGGGTGACGGCGCCGAGGACGACGAAGACCGACCGATCGGATCGGCGGGCCCGGCCCCGGCCGGTTCGGCAGGACGCCGCACGGCCTTCGGGAGAGTCAACGCGGCCGGGAGACCGATGAGGGCGCCCACCGCGACCACCGCGACGGCCGTCCGGATCCCGCCCACGGAAACCAGCACCGCCAGGCCGGCCCCGGAGCCGAACTGCAGAGCGGTGGACGCCAGTCCGGTCGCGGCGCCCTGCTCGGCGTCCGCGACGCCCGACGCGGCGGCGACCCACATCGTGGTGAACAAGGTGCCGGTGCCCAACCCGAAGGTGACGATGCCGGGCAGCAGTCCGACGTACGTCGAGTCGTCCGTCATCCCCAGCGCCAGCACCGCGGCCCCCAGCGCCGCGACCGCGAACCCGACTATCAGTGTTCGACGCACGCCCAGGCGCCCCATGAGGCGCTCACCCGCGAGATTGCCCACTGTGATCGACAGCGTCGGCCCCAGAAACGCGACTCCTGTGCGCAGCGCCGAAAAGCCCATCTCGTTTTGGAACCACAACGTCAAAAAGAACGGCACGGCCTGCAGAGTCAGTCCGAACACCAGGATCACCCCGGTCGCGGCCGTCAGAGCGCGCTGCGTGAACAGGCGTAGCGGCAGCAGTGGATCGGCCGTCCGCGATTCCACCGCGACGAATCCCGCGAGCAACAGCAGTGCCACTCCCGCCGTGCCCGGCACCCGGGGATCCGCCCAACCCCACTCCGGCCCCTGCGCAATCGCGAACACCAGCAGCGTGAGCCCGACCGTGCCGGTCAACGCGCCCGGGAAATCGAAGCCTGGCCGCGCCACACCCGCACCGTCGCGGCGCCCGTCCTGCTCGCTGCGTCCGTTCCGTCCCTCGCGCACTTCGCGCCCCTCACGTCCGCCGCGCCACGCCGCGTCGGCGGGCAACAGCGCGAACGCGGCCGTCGCGGCGACCACGACCAGCGGCACGTTCACATGGAACACCGCCTGCCAACCGAACACGCTTGTCAGTACGCCGCCGAGCAGCGCACCCAGGCTCAGCCCGCCCGCTCCCGACACCGCCCACACGGTCAGCGCTCGGGTCCGCGAACGCCCCTCCTCGAACAGCGTGTTCACAAGCGACAGCGTCGCGGGGAACAGGACCGCACCGCCCACGCCCTGCACGGCCCGCGCGCCGATCAGTGCTGCCGGCGCGGTGGCGAGGCCGCCCAGCAGCGAGCCGGCGCCGTACAGCGCCATGCCGAGTACGAACATGCGGCGTCTGCCGAGCAGGTCCGCGAGGCGGCCGCCGAGCAGCAGGAGTCCGCCGTACACGACGGCGTAAGAGCTGACGACCCACTGCAGTCCGCGGTCGGAGAAGCCGACGTCGTCGGCGATCTCGGGCAGAGCGACGTACACGATCGTGAAGTCGAGCGCGGTGATCAGGCCCGCGAGAGCGAGGAGGGCGAGTGTCCAGGCGGGGCGTGTGAGGTTGGTGGGGCGCATAGGGTTGGCAGGCGACGGCATGAGGCCGACCTCCGGAAACGGGCCTCGGGAGCGAGGCGGGCGGCTGGGTCGCTTCCCAGCGTGGGCGCACCGCCGCGGGTTACCCAGGTCCCGGCTTTGCCTACGCACCGCGTGATCACCCTCGCACCGTCCCGGCTATCGTCGCGGTGTGGACGCACGTATCGAACTGAGCGAGTTCCTCAAGTCCCGCCGCGCCCGTCTGAGTCCGGAGGACGTCGGGCTGCGGGTGTACGGCGGCCGCCGCCGCGTCGCGGGCCTGCGCCGCGAGGAGCTGGCGGGTCTCGCCGGTGTCAGCGTCGCGCACTACACGCGCCTCGAACAGGGCCGGGCCGACAGCGTCTCGGTGGAGATCCTGGCCGCGATCGGGAGGGAGTTGCGCCTGGACGAGGACGAGCGGACGTACCTGAACCAACTCGCCAGGCCCAACGCCCGCACCTGCCCCGGGACCACCGTCCCGCCGCGCCCGGGCCTGCGGCACCTGGTGGCGTCCTTCGACGCGACCCCGGCGATCCTGGTCGGGCGGCACACCGAGGTGGTGGCGTGGAACCCGGTCGCGACCGCGCTCTTCGGCGACTTCGCGGCCATGCCCGAGGGCGAGCGCAGCATCTCCGACCTGATCTTCCTCCGGCCGGACATACGCGACCTGCACGGCGACGGCTGGGAGCGCACGGCGGTCGAACACGTCGCGCACCTGAGGGTGTTGTCCGCCTGCTACCGAGGCGACCCGCGCCTCACCGCACACATCGAGCGGCTGCGCGCGGCCAGTCCCGAGTTCGCACGGATGTGGTTGTCCCATCCCGTCGCACGTACGGGCCACCGCTTCTACCGCCTGCACCACCCCGTCGTCGGCGACCTGGAGCTGTACGGCGAACTCGTGACTCTGCCCGGCGACCTCGACTACAGCGGCCTCGACCTGTTCGCCGCCGAGCCGGGCTCCGCATCCGAGCACGCACTACGCCGCCTGGCCGGCTCGGGCCGCAACGAGGACACCGCCTCGCCCGCGACCGCGCCCCCGCCACCGGAGCACCCGACGCACCCGACGCACCCGACCACACCGCCCCGGACGTACAGACAGCCCTGACCACGCTCGCCCTCCTTGAACCCCTCCGGCCCCTGGTGAATCCGTCCGGCCTCCACGTGACCGGCGCGGACCTGCACGGCGCTGAGTTGCACGGCACGGACCTGTTCGGTGCAAACCTGAGCGGGACGCGCCTGCCTGGGCGGACCTGACCGAGCGGGCGCCGGCCGGCGCGTCACCTCGGGCCGGATGGTGTCCTCGATCGTGGCGGCGGTTTCGGGGGGCGCGGCCGTGCCCCTGTTTCCATCGGGCGCCGTTCGGCGATCCAGTGGTCGCGGGTGTGCCGTTCGGCGGAGAGCAGGCATTCGGGGGTGACGCCGAACGCGGGCGGCGCCCACTCCTCCCGGGCTCGTCACCGGTTCTCGGTGTGGCGGTAGCGGCCTACGCCGAGCCGGTCGCGCCGGCCGCGGGTCTCCAGGCGCCGGTAGCTCTCCTCGGCCATACCGAGCGGCCATCTCGGCGCGGCTGCGGCCGGTGTACACGCGTAGGTGGACGATGCGTTCCCGGTCGACGGCGCACAGGTCGGCCGGGGTGACGCCGACGGCGGCCAACCGGGGGGGCGCCCCGGGTCGGGGGCGCGGGTGTCGGCCAGGTCGAGGCCTGACGCAGCTGAGGTGATCCGGTCGATCGGCGGCCGGTGGCAGCGGCTGCGGTCGTGCTCGGCTCCGTGTATTTCCTACGCGCAGCCGCGTCACGTCACCTCACGGGTGCGCGTAGGGGGTTGTCGGTCGTTGCGGCCCGGCACCGGTATCGGAAACGGTCGTTGTACTCCGTGGCGCCATCCGTTGTCGCACCCGTGCCGTGGGGTGCGAGACGCCACCGAAAGGGGCCCTTTCCATGTCAGCCGCACTCTCCGACGATCTCAAGAGGCTCGTCGACGACAACGCCGTCTTCGCGACGGTGGCCACGATCCAGCCCGACGGAAGCCCGCAGCTGTCGGTGACCTGGCTCAAGCGCGACGGCGACGACCTGCTGATCTCCACGACCGTGGGCCGCAGGAAGGAACGAAACCTGCGCAGGGACCCGCGCGTCGCCGTGATGATCAACCCGCCCGACGCGCCGTACACCTACGCCGAGGTGCGTGGCACCGCCACCCTCGGTACGGAAGGCGGTGCGGAGCTGATCGACGAACTATCGCGCAAGTACACGGGCAAGGACTACGCGGACTTCAATCCCGCCTCCGCTGACGACACCCCACGCGTCGTCGTCCGGGTCACCCCGCGCAAGGTCGTCGGCTCGATCTAGCTGCGCAGGCACGCACATCAGGCACGTCAAAAGAACCCTCGGCGCCGGACGTGCGGTCGACGCAGACCGCCGGTCCGGCGCCGAGGGCGGCGGGAGGCGCCGTCGAAGGCCGGCGAGCCACGGCGGCAGCGGTTGGGCGGCGCGCGCCGTACGGCTCTGCGACGGCGTGACCGAGAACGCCCGCCGCTCATCCGCCTCGGGCAAACCCCCGTATCCGAGCACGAGATCTGCCGCCGCAGGTCAAGCCGGCCGATGATCACGGTGCGTTCGTCCGCTTGGAGCGGAGGGCGCTGCAGTTCTGGTGCCATATCGGCGAGGCCTCCTGGGCCGTCGGGAGAGCGCGCCCGGCTATTCGTGTGGGGCGATCGGTGGGGCCTCCGGGCTGGTCGGGCTGCCCTTCGAAGCCGGCGCTTCGTTGCCTTCCGGGGTTCATGACACTCCCGTGCGAGGGCGACGCGCATCGACGTCGGCCGTCATGGCGGCGAGTACGCGAGGCAGCCCGGCCACCGTCGCCTCGGCGATCCCCGCCACCGTTTCCTCGCCGAGCATGCGCCACAACTCCTCGATCCGCTCGACGAGTTCCAGGCCACTTCGGTCAACTCGACGATGCTCGCGCGCTTGTCGGAAGGGGCCTGCGTGCGACGGACGTGCCCCGACGCTTCCAGCTTGCGGGGCATCAGCGTGACGCTGGGCGGCTCCACCCCGAGCGCCTCACTCAACTGGGCCTGGATACGCGGGCCGCCGGTGCGGGCGAGTTCGAGCAGAAGCGCCTCCTGGCCGGGGTGCAGTCCGAGCAGCGCGATCAGCGCAGCGGCCCGGGCCCGGTGCCGCAGGCTCAACGGTCGGATGGCCTGGTTGAGGGCATCGGCCTGGGCGAAGTCCACGGTCCTCCTCCTTGACGAACTACTTATGCGCATAACATTATGCAGATAATCTTATGCGCGTAAGCACTTCATGCGCACCACCCCGAGGGCGGCTCCGGCAGCCGTACGCCGTCACGCGCCCTCACCCGCTCCAGGAGCCGTACATGACCGCCAAGATCGCCGTCGTCTACTACAGCGCCACCGGTTCGGTGCACGCTCTCGCCCAGGCCCTCGCGGACGCCGCCGCCGCGGCCGGAGCGGACGTGCGGCTGCGCCGAGCCGCCGAGCTCGCGCCCGACAGCGCGATCGACGAGAACCCGCTGTGGCGCCGCCACACCGATGCCACCGCGTCCATCCCGGAAGCCGCGATCGACGACCTGGCCTGGGCCGATGCCTTCGCGTTCGGCACACCCACCCGATTCGGGGCGCCCGCCGCACAGCTCAAGCAGTTCCTCGACCAGGCCGGCGGCCTGTGGCGCGAGGGCGGTCTGGCGGACAAGCCCGTGACCGCCTTCACGTCGGCGTACAACCGGCACGGCGGCAGCGAGGCGACGATCCTGTCGCTGAGCAACGTTTTCTACCACTGGGGCGCGCTGATCGTGCCGCCCGGATTCACCGACCCCACCGTCCATGCGGCGGGCGGCAACCCCTATGGCACTTCCGCCGTCACAGGCCCGACCGGGGAGGGTCCCGACGATGCGGCACTGGACGCGGCCGCCTACCAGGGCCGCCGCCTGGTCGCCATCACCGACCGGCTCCACGCAGGCCGTGACATCACCGCCGACGCACCGCGTGACGGCGGCACGCCCGCTACCCAGGCCGTATGAGCCTCCGTCTGCCACGAGGGGAAGCCATGACCACCACCACAACCACCGAACCCGCAGCCACCGCACCGCGCTCCGGCCCCGCCCGACTGATCCTGGCCCTGGCCTGCGCGTGCCAGTTCATGGTCATCCTGGACGCGTCCATCGTGAACGTGGCGCTGCCGTCCGTCCGTCGCGACCTCGGTTTCACCTCGACCGGAGTGGCCTGGGTGGTGAACGGCTACCTGCTCACCTTCGCCGGCTTCATGCTGCTCGGCGGCCGTGCCGCCGACGTATTCGGCCACCGTCGGATGCTCGTCGCCGGGCTGTCGGTGTTCTCCGCGGCGAGCCTGGTCGGCGGCCTCGCCGGTACTCCGGAAATCCTGGTGGGCGCCCGCATCACCCAAGGTGTCGGGGCCGCGGTGCTGGCCCCGACGACTCTGGCCGTCCTCAACACCACCTTCACCGAAGAACGCGCCCGCGCCCGGGCGTTCGGCGCCTGGTCGGCTGCGGGCGGCGTCGGCGGGATGGCGGGTGCGCTGACCGGCGGCGCGCTCACCACGGGCCTGTCGTGGCGATGGGTCTTCCTCATCAACATGCCTATCGGCGCGGTCCTCGTCGCCGTGGCGATGACCGTCCTGCCCGGCATACGCGCCGAACGCGGCACGTCGCTCGACCTGGCCGGCGCGGTCACCGGTACGGCCGGCCTCGCCGCGCTGCTCTACGGTGTCATGCAGGTCACCGAATTCGGCTGGACGTCTTCGCACGTCGTCGCGCCGACCGCCGCCGGACTGGTCCTGCTGGCGGTGTTCACCGTCGTCGAGGCCCGGTTCGCCGACCAACCGATGCTTCCGTCGCGGCTCTTCGGTCTCCGCGGTGTGGCCGTCGGGAATCTGACGCTCTTGCTGTTCGGCGGGATCACGATCGCAATGTGGTACTTCACGTCGCTGTTCCTCCAAAACGTACTCGACCACAGCGCCCTACGTGCCGGGCTCGGCCAGACCCCGGCCGCCATCGCGTTCATGCTGGTTGCCCGACAGTCGGCGATCCTGCTTCCGCGCGTCGGTGCGCGCCTGTTGGTCCTCGGCGGCTCGGTGTGCTTTGTGATCGGCTTCGGCTGGCTGTCCCGGGCCGGTGCGGACAGCGGCTACCTCGCGGACGTGCTCGGCCCGACGTTGCTGATCGCCGCCGGCATCGGTCTGACGTTCCCGACCTTGATGGCCGCCGCCACCGCCGGGGTCGCGGGTGGGGACGCGGGTACGGCCGGCGGTCTGGCCAACACCGCCGTCCAGGTGGGCGGATCGCTCGGGCTTGCCGCGCTCGCCACGGCCGCGGCCGCCCGGGCAGCGCATGCGTCCGATGCCGAATCGGCGAACGCCTTGGCCGACGGCTATGACCTCGTGTTCCTCACAGCCGCGGGCCTGGCCGCGGCAATCGCCCTGGTCGGCATGCTTCTTCCGCGCCACCAGCGCACCTGAGCGCCAACGGCAGGCCCGGCGTCGCCGGGCGCACGCGGCGCCGCATGACCAAGGCCGGGGCGGTGCTGTCGGCCGCGGTCGTTCTTGTGGTCGGCTCGATCAGGCCCGCCCACGCCGGAACAGCGGAGATCAAGCGGGCCCTCCACCTGACCGCGTGGCCGACGGCGGGCAGCCGAAAGGAACGCCAGATCCAGCTCCGCGCCGACAGGTACTTCTGGTACTGCGCGATCTACGGCGGCGACTACTACCGCTACACGCAGAACTGCACCCTGTGGCCCGACATGGACGAGGCAGCAAGGGCGTACCTCATCACCGAGCCCTTCAACTTCCCCACCAGCGGCCCGCACACCGTGATCAGCCGACTCATCGGCGCCTGACGGGCGCGGGCCGGAGCGCCACGAAGCGCTGCTGTCCCTTGGAAGGGAGACCCGGAAGCTGGTCCGGTCGCTCGCCCTGCGCCCCCGCCTTGACAGGGGTCGTCTCCACGGACCGATGTGCGCCGTCCGCCTGCGGGCCGTTCGCGACAAGAGGCCCTTCCGTTACATCGGAAGGGCCTCTTGTCGCGTAGGCAGTACCGTGCCGGTCCCGCCCGCGGCCAGTGCCGCCCGTCTCGCCGTCCTCACCGCCGAAGGCGCGGACCGACTGCGCGGGGTACCGACCGACCACCTCGACGACATCGAGCGCTGGTTCACGGGCTTCTTCACTCCGGACCGACTGCGCGACCTGGTCACAGACCTGCGCACGCTCCGCGACGCCGTCCACCCGAGCGCGGCGAGGAACACCACCCCGCTGCCCGCCTCGGCGTGAGACCGGGCCGTCTCCGAGACACCGTCTCCGAGGCACTGCACGACTGGCGGCACTGCTCGACGGCACCCGTGGCTGCGGCCGACGTGGCCACAGGGGCGGGGCGCGCTGCGTCGGGTCATCCGGACCGATGCCGCACGTGGTTCACGTGTCGAGGGCCTCGCGTGTGAGTGTCGTTGTCGCCGTGCTCGGGCGCGGTGGCCGAGCGGGCTCCGGTGACCGGCCCCCGGGTCGGTGTCGGCGCAGGGCGGTGCGGATCGCCTGCTCCACCCGGGCGGCGGTGTTGGTGTGGCCTGCGGCGTTGGGGTGTACCAGGGTGGCGCGTTTGCCGATGAGGGCGCAGTTCAGCAACAGGTCGGGGACTTGGGCCGGCCAGTAGTCGTCGGCGTTGCCGCAGATTCCCTCGATCCATTTGGTGCCTTCGGGCTGACAGGCGTCGTGGCCGATGCTGGAGGTGTAGGTGTCGACGTAGCGGTCGCCGAAGGCGGAAGTGGCCTGCCGGATCGTGTCGTTGAGTGGTTCGAGGACGTGATCGCGGTACCAGTCGACGTCGGTGTGGGTGATCGCGCCGAGTTCGATCAGGGACTGGGGGTCACAGCTGGTGCCTTGCCGCGGCAGGATGGTCGGGTAGCCGATCGTGATCACCTCGGCCCCGGGGGCGGCCCGGTGTACGAGGGCCGGCATCCGGGTGTATTCGTTCCGGACCCGTGCCAGTTTGTCCGGGACGCTCTCCGTGCCCGCGGGAGGGACGGCGTAGTAGTCGCGGCACGACTTGCCGACCGCGCCCCGTTCGACACAGGTGAGCAGCACCTCGCCGAGGGGCAGGCTGTTGCCGCCGACGCCGATGGTGACGACGTCGGTTTCGGCGTCGAGGCCGGCTCGCCGGATCTGCGGGTCGACCGGGGGCCAGCCGCCGGCAGGGGGCTGGACGGGACTGACGGGTGTTTGTCGGGTGGTGGTGATGTCGCCGATGACGGCGTTGTCGCAGGAGACGTCGGTGAGGTGTACGGGCTTGGCGGGCGGGCGCCGGGCGAGTGCCCGTGCGACGACACCGGGGTAGGCGTCGGTGGTGCGATCGCAGCCGTCGCGGGATGGGTCGCCCAGCCCCGGCCGCGGGTCGCCGACGAAGTCACCGGCGGTGTAGGAATCCCCGAGCGCGGCCCACTCGTAGCCATCGGTTGCGCCGGCCGCGTCGGCGGGTCCGAGGGTGACCGCGACCAGCACGAGCACGACGGCCAGACCCCGCACGCGCGCGCGAGGCGGGAAGTATCGCACGAGTCCTCCAGGTTCGACGCAAAAGGCCGTCCGCAACGCTGCCCCGGGCGCAAGAGCACCTCGACCGATCATCCACGCGAACGAGCCCACTCCCGCGAGGAAACGAGACCATCACCCCCGATCGCACCAAATAGTCGGATCATCGACCGATCCCCGTGGAGTACGCGGCCGAGGTGCCGACCGACCACCCGGGTACGTCGAACACTCGGGCGTGCCGGGCCCGACCCCGCGAGCTTCGACGCCGAGTACGCCGCAGGACAACCCTGGAACGACTCAGCGAGCGGCGACGCCCTTCTCGCGGACCTGTCCCCGGCCGCCGGCCGCGCGCCCGATGCCGGTTTCCGGCGAGCGCACGGGTGAGGGCACCCTGTGGTTGACGGTGGGCGCATGCCACGGCCCGGCGGCCCGGATGAAGGCATCGTTCGCTGTGCTCGGGGGCGGGCAGGGTGGTGGCCGATCGCATACGCCTTCACCGTTTGTTCAGCGCCGTGTTGAGGTCCTTGCGCAGCGCGCGCAGGAGGTAGGGGCGGGCGTCGTCGAGGTAGGCGTGTCCGCCGGGGAAGCGTCGCACGGTCGTCGGCGCCTCCGTGCTGAGCCGCTCCCATTCCGTGAGGAGTTCTGGGCGCAGGGAGTCGTCCCCGTCTCCCGTGTACACGGTGATCGGGCAGGTCAGCGGTACGCCGGGCCGATGGGTGTAGGTCTCGGCGATCGTGTAGTCGGCGCGCAGTCGCGGCAGCAGTGCGCGCATCAGTTCGGGTGCGTGCGCCCCGGCTGCGGAGTCGCCGCCGAGCCGGCTCACCTCGGCCAGGAATTCCGGATCGGGGAGCAAGTGGCGGGCGCGGGCGGACTCGGCCACCCGCGAGGGCGGTTCGCTCCCGGACGCCACCAACATCACCGGTGGACGGCCGGCGGCGTTCAGTGCTCTGGCCGTCTCGTACGCGATGATCGCGCCCAGGCTGTGTCCGAAGAGGGCGTAGGGCCGTTCGGGCGCGGTGTCGAGTCGCTCGGCCAGTCCCCGGGCCGCGCCCGCGATCAACGAGTCCGGGTCCGTGAGCGGGGGTTCACCGGATCTGGTGTCTCGGCCGGGAGGTACGACGGGGCAGACCCGAATCTCCGGACCCAGGTCCGCGGCCCACGAGCGGTACTCCCCGGCTCCGCCGCCGGCGGGTGGGAAGCAGAACAGGAGCACGCGACAGTTCGGCCCCGGGTCGGGTGTGGGCAGCAGCCACGAGGCGGGCTCAGACATCGGTGACCCTCCCCTCCGGCGTCGGCCGCGATTCCGTTCCCGGTTCCGCGTCCGCGCCGGTGTCCACATCCGTGCGCGCGCCGGTTTCGGTGCCCGCCCCCGCCGAGCGCGCTATCAACGCCGCGATCGTGGGCTGCGCGAGAAAAGTCTCCACGTCGATGTCCAGGCCGAGTTCGCGGCGTGCCCGGGAGACGAAGCGGGCCGCGTCCAGGGATGTGCCTCCCGCGGCGAAGAAGTCGTCGGTCTGTCCCACCCGATCCACGCTCAGGATCCGCGCGGCCAGGGTGGCCAGGGCGTGTGGGGTTTCGCCGGGATCCGCGCCCGAGTCGATGTCGCGACCGGCGAGGTTCGGCAACGCCCGGTGATCGATCTTGCCGTTGGTGTCCAACGGAACCTTCGAGATGACGCCGATCCTCGACGGAATCAGCTGCGTGGGCAGGTGTTCGCGCAGGTGCTCCAACAGACGCGCCTCGTCGAACGCGGCGCCGTCGGCCATCACCACGTGGGCCTCGATCCGCCCGGAGATCCCGTTCGGCCCGGGGATCACCTTCGGCAGGGCGGTGCGCACATCGGGGTGCGCCTCCAACTCGGCCCGGATCTCGCCGGGTTCGATCCGATGCCCGCGGATCTTGACCTGGTGGTCGGACCGGCCGAGAAACTCCACGGCCCCGTCCCGGCGCAGCCGCACCACGTCGCCGGTGCGGTAGAGGGTGGCCCGGGAATCCGTCGAGAAGGGGTCGGGCACGAAGCGCTCGGCGGTTGTCGACGGCCGTGCCCGATAGCCGCGGGCCACGCACGCGCCCGCGACGTGGAGTTCGCCCGGGTAGCCGACGGGTACGGGCGCCCCGTCAGCGTCCAGCACCCACACCCGGACGTTGTCTATAGGTGTGCCGATGGGTACCACCGATCCCTCGCCGTCCTCGGGTCGGCAGTGCCGGTGGGTGACGTCGATGGTGCACTCGCTGGGGCCGTAGAAGTTGTGCAGTTCCACGCCCGGGTTGGCGGCGTAAAAGCGCCGGCACAGTACGGGGGGAAGAGCCTCGCCGCCGCTGAAGACGCGGCGCAGACCGGCGATGTCGGCGAGCGCGGGCTCGTCTTCCTCGATCAGGACGTCGAGGAGCGAGGGGACGCAGGCGAGGATGGTGACACCCTCGGCGACCGCTTCCGTCAACAGGGCGTGCGGATCGCGGGCCGCCTTGGGTGCCGCCACGACCAGACGGGCGCCGGAGACCAGCGGCGCGAAGATTTCCCAGACGGAGATGTCGAAGCTGAGGGACGTGTGGTGCAGGATCGCGTCCTCGCCGGTCAAGGGGAACGTTCGGGCGTCCCAGAGCAGACGATTGACCAGGTTGCGGTGTTCGACCTCGACGCCTTTGGGGGGGCCGGTGGAACCGGATGTGTAGATCACGTAGGCGAGATGGGCCGCGGTGGCCGCGTCGTCCGGGGGCGTGTCGGGGGCGCGGTCGGGCCGGTCCCGAACCTCGTCGAGGAACAGGACCGGTACGGAGGTCTCCGGCAGCCAGTCGCCGATCCACGCGTGCGTCAGCAACAGCACCACCGCGCTGTCGCGAAGCAGGAACGACAGGCGCGCCGGCGGGTATTCCGGGTCCAGGGGCACGTATGCGCCACCGGCCTTGAGGACGGCGAGGACGGCCACGATCGTGTCGATGCCGCGTTCCAGGCAGATTCCGACGGCGTCGTCGGGGCCGACGCCGTGCTCCCGCAGGAGGTGCGCGAGTCGGTTGGCGCGACGGTCCAACTCCGCGTAGGTCAGCGTCCCGGTGGCCGAACTCAGTGCCGTGCGGTCGGGATATCGGGCCGCCGCACGCTCGAAGAGGTGGTGTACGCACAGATCGGGCGGGTGGGGAACAGCGGTGTCGTTGACTGCGGATGGCACCCTGAGCCGGGCCGACGCCGACACGTCGACCGGTTCGGGCGGGCCGATCACGCGTGGGCATCGCAACGGCTCCGCGGGTACGTGTGCGGTGGTGCCGGCGGCACCCGCGAGTCGGCCGGCGCCGGGCGTCTCGGCGAGCAAGTGGCGATAGCACCGGGTCGCGAGTCGCCCCTCGGCCAGACCCGCGGCGCCGTGTACGTGCAGGCCATGGTCGACGCATTCCCGCACGAGTCCGAGAATCGCGTCGACGAACGCTTCGGCACGCTTGTGGGCGATCGAGGCGTCGATGCCCTCGGCCAGGCCCAGCAGACCTTCCTGTACCGCCAGACGCAGCCCTTCGAGGCGGGCGCGTTGGGCGGCCAGGGGGAAGGCGAGCGCCTGGTTGCGGCCGATGGTCCGGCCGAACTGGCGCCGCTCGCGCGCCCGGGTCAGGGCCGCATCCAGTGCGGTGGCGCCGATCCCGAGCAGGTACGCGCCGCGCAACCATGTCGTCATGGCCCACAACGAACCGACGTCGCCCCGGAGTTGCCCGGCGGCCTCGTCCCGGGGGCCGACCGCCCACAGGGGGCCGGCGGGACCGGCGTACGGGTCGGCACGCAGCCGGCCGCTCGACACGGTCCGCAGCCCCCCGGTCGCTTCGTCGGCCAGCAGGACGAGGTCCGGGACGTCGTGGAGCAGGTAGCCGAGTGAGCCGTCCGACCGGATCACGTGGGGATGCGAGGGCGCGCACACGGCCACGCTCGGCCGCGGCGGGGCCGCGGCACCGGCGGGCGGTGGGGTCCATGTGTGTGCCGGCGCCAGACTTGCCGGCACGGACCCCATGGTTTGGAAGGGGAGCAGGGCCCGGCCCAGGCTCTGGGCGAGTAATCCGGCCTCGGTGACACCGAGGCCCAGACCGCCGTCGTCGGCCGGCACGAGCAGGCCGTTCCAACCGTTGTCGCCCATCAGCGTGCGTGCGCGTTCGTGCGCGTCGTCGCCGGTACAGCCGCGCCAGGCGACTTCCAGATCGTGGGCGAAGTGGCGTTGCCACGTGGTGCGGACGAACATCTCAGACCTCTTCCGTTGCCCAGGGGTCGTCGCCGTCCAGCAGGTCGCCGGCGACGGTGTCCAGGAGTACCTCCGAGGTGCCTGCGGCCAGGGAGAGCCCGGGGGCTTCTCGGACGGCGACTGCCAGGTCCGGGAACAGCGGGTGGGCGGTGCCGTCGGCGGGGGATGGGCCCAGCACTTCCCAAGCCAACGCGGCGACCCGTTGGGCCAGTTCGCTCGCCCACCACTTGGCCGCCGCGGCCGTCGCGGCCCCCGGGCGGCGCTCCGCCACGTCCTGCACCGCTCGCCAGGCCAGCAATCGACAGGCTTCCACCTCTGCGTCCAGGCGTGGCAGGCCCTGCCGCACCCGGACGTCGGGGAGGCCCGGGTCGGTTTCCAGACAGGCGATCAGGCGGTCGAGCCAGCGCCGGGCCCGGCCGGCGAAGCAGATGCCGGTGCGTTCCAGGCCCAGCGCCTGGGCCAGGAGGGGCCAGCCCTGGCCGGGGCGGCCCACCAACGATTCATGCGGCACCTCGACATCGTCGAGGCGGACGTCGAAGAAGCGCTCGGGGTTGACCGTGGGCACCGGAGCGATCCGCACGCCCGGATGGTGCAGGGGGACGACGAACAGGCTGATGTCCGCGTACTTGTTGCCGCTGTCGCCGGGAGTGCGGGCGGCGCAGATCGCGTGGTCGGCCTCGGCGGTACGGGCGTTCCACGCCTTGACGCCGTTCAGATGCCACCCCCGCGCAGTCGGCTCCGCCCGGGTGGACAGGCCGCCGAGGTCGCTGCCGACGTCCGGTTCCGTGTACAGGACGGCGAACACGCTCTCCCCTCGGGCCATCGCGGGCAGGTATCGGGCGCGTTGGGCGGGCGTGCCGGCGGCGAGGATTGTGGCCCCCGCGTTGTCGATGGTGTTCACCCGCGCGCTGTCCGGGATTCCGTGCAGGGCGAGTTCCTCCGCGACCACCGCCGCCGCGTACGCGTCCGCGCCCAGCCCGCCGTACGCGCGGGGCCAGTGGGGCGCGAGCAGGCTTTCGGCGCCGAGCGCGCGGTAGGTCGCGTCGGTGTGCGCGAGACCTGCCGTGTCGTGGGCCTCCGCCCACACGCGTTCTCGCTCCGCACGCAATGCGGGCCGGTCGAGTATTCGGCGCGCACGAACTCGTATGTCGACGTGATCCACGATCATGGCGGCATGCATGGACTCTCCTCCACGGGTCCCGACGAAACGGTCCGAAGGCGATTCCTCTGGTACCCGAAGCATCGCGAATAAAGCCTGCACCGCTCCTCGATCGAAGAAATGATTCGGATGATCGAATTCCGATTCCGACTTCATCCTCGGTGATCGGTGACGCGGGTGTCCAAAGCCGCTCCGAGAATGCTGCGGGAGTTCGATCGCAGCGACGAGAGCGGTCCTCGATGGAGATCGAATCACAATGCTGCCCGCGATCCGAGCGAACAAACAGACATAGCCTCGACTTCTTTTTCGAAAGAAAAGATGCACCCGTCAAAGCATGATCAATTCTCCGTTCGCGCAGCTCAGAGACTGTTTTTGCGACCCGCGAAGAGCTGCGACGGATCTGTTGACAACCTCGGGCGGAGCTTCATACTTTGAAATAGCGAGGCCCGAAAGCCTTCTTTCCGATCACGGATGACCCGAACTCGAAGATCGGCCGCAGCACCACGCCGACCCCGGGCATCGGGTCGCCCCGCGCACGACCGCGATTCACGTCCCAACCGATCGCACGGGGTTGATCGGAGCGCACGGGAGCAACAGCTCGCCGCCCGGTGATCCGGATCCGCGAGACCGTGCGGGCCCGTGCGGATTCATGCGACGACACATCGACTCGACTTACCCGGTGCACCGCCCGGGAACGGGCTCGGCCCGATGTCGGATGCCCGATGCCGGATGCCCGGAGTTCCGGGCACGGCAGTGCCCAGTCGCATGTGCGCCTGTCCCGCAGCCACTCGCATCGGCCGAGTGGAATACCGCGTCGCCTTCACCCACGACCGCCGCACCCGAGAACCCGAGGGAGAAAACGTGACCACCCCTGAATCGACGCCCGCCCACCACACGAACGACGACGAACGCGACCTGGCGGCCGTCCAGAAGGAGACCGTCAGGTCCGTGTACCTGCGGGTCGCCGAGGAGTACGACGAGCGCATTCCCGGCAACGGCCCCTCCGACGACCTGTTCACCCAAGCCGAACGGGAATTCCTGCTCGGCAAGATCCGGCCCGGCGAGCGGGTGCTCGACATGGGCTGCGGTACCGGACGCTTCACGGTGCCGATGGCCGAACGCGGCGCACGACTGAGCGGCCTGGACATCTCACGGTCGATGCTCGACGTGGCCGAACGCAAGCTGAGTGAAAGGGGATTGGCGGCCGATCTGCGTGAGGGCGACATGGCGGCGATCCCGTTCCCGGACGCCTCCTTCGACACCGTCACCAGCATGCTTGCGCTTATGCACATCCCGATCGCGGACCGACCGGCCGTCTTCGCGGAGGTCCGACGCGTACTGCGTCCCGGAGGCCGGATGCTGCTCGGCGTGAAGAACTCCGTTTTCGAGCGCATGTTCACCGGCGACCGATTCGCCTCGGTGGACGTCACCGACGTGGCCAACAAACAATTGTTGTTCACCAATACGCGCAGTGGCGACGAGTACGTCGCCCCGTGGTTCAGCTTCAGCCCGCACGAACTCACCGTCCTGTTCGCCACCGTCGGCATGACGGTGACACAGCTGCGCGGCAACTCGCCGATCGCCGTCTGGCTGGCCGACGAGGTACTCGCGGACAAGACGGTCGCCGGCTTCGTCGCCGGGATGGAACGTTTCCTGGCCGACGCGGCGCCGTTCAACACGCTCGGCTACCACCTGCTGGTGGAGGCGATCAAACCGGCGATCTGACACAGTTCGCCCCCTGGGCGGGGCGGCCCGCGGCCTCGGGGCGCCCTTCGGCGCGATGTGCCGAAGGGCGCTACGCCCAATCGGCGTTCGCCTTGGTCCCCGGGGCGATGTCGGACCCCTCCCGCGTTCGCGCCTCCGTCCGCCGCTCGCCGACGAGCACGCCCATCACACCCACGATGATCACCGCCGCACCGACGACGATCCCCACCGTGATCGACTCGTCGAGCACCAGCCACCCCAGAAACAGCGCCACGGCCGGATTGACGTACGTGTACGTCGTGGCGATCGAGGTCCGGGTGCGCGAGATCAGCCACACGAAGGACACGTACGCCAGGATCGATCCAGGTCCGATCAGGTACAGCAGCGCCGCCACGCTGCGCCCCGACCAGGCGCCGAAGTCCGGACGTTCCCCGACCGCCAGGCCCACCACGAACAGGACCGGACCGGCGACGAGCATCTGTACGGCCGAGCCCAGGATCGGATCCTCGGCCACCGACAACCGGGGGGCGTAGTAGGAACCGACTGCCTCACAGAACGCGGCCACCAGCAGGAACACGACACCCCACACGGCCGCGTCGCCGGAGGCGTGACCGAGCAGGCTCAGCATGGCCACACCCCCCAGGCCGCAGATCACCCCGCACCAGGTGAGCCATCCGATGGTCTCGCGATGCGCGGCACGCAGCAGCACGACCCACGCCGGGACCGCCGCCGCAAGCAGGGCGGCCAAGCCGGAGGGCACCGAATGCTCCCCGAGCGTGAGCAGCCCCAGCCCACCACCGATGACCAGCAGTCCGACGACCGCGGTACCGGCGAGATCCCGACGGTCCAGGCGCGGCATCCCTCCGCGGTGAACGGCGCACCAGCCGTACAACAGCGCGCCCGCGACGAAGAAGCGCAGGCCCGCGCCCAGCAGTGGCGGAATCGTCTCGACCATGATGCGGATCGCCAAGTAGGTGGATCCGAAGACCACGTAGACCACGGCGAGGTTGGCGGTGACTGCACGGCCCGAGGGTGGATCCGAGGCGTGATCGGTCAGGGCACTCATCTCCTCCGGCTTCCCGGGATCGGCCGACCGATGCTCCGCCGAACGGCGCGAAGGCGATCCACCGCCAGCGATCCCGGCACTCCCCGAGACGGGCTCCATCCGCCCGGTGCACGAGACGGCCTCGGGCCCGCCGAACGATGGCGCTCACGCCGTGGCGAGGACTTCGTATCCGCAGCCGGCGTCGAAGGCGGCCGAGTCCAACGAACGCGGTCTCGGCGGCCGAGCATCGACCCACGGGGCAACGGGCCCGAACGGTGTGCGGGAGGGCGCCGGGGCCGTGTCGACCGCGAACGTGTGCGGTCGTGGCGCGCTGCGGTGCTCGTTACGGGCGGACAACCACCCCGGGCCGCGCCCCGACATCGTCGTCGAGGGCGCGGCTTGCGCGAGTGGTCCCCTTATCGGAAGCGACGAGTGCCGAGAGCGCACCATGCGCTGGGGGCGCGGTCGCCTTACGGCGTGGCGCAGGACGCGGTCGCCGTGTCGGTCGCCGCCGGTGTGCGGATCGCGATGGGCACCGACAGCGGCCTGACCCCCGACCACGGGAGCGCCCTGCGTGAGCTTGGCCTTTTGGTGAGGTTCGGCCGGATGTCGTCGCCAGAGGCGATCACTGCGGCCACCCGGAACGCGGCGGAGCTGTGCGGCGTGGCGGACGAGACGGGGACGCTGGTTGCCGCGGGGCCGCGCACGTCGTGATCACCGGGGTGGACCCCGTCACGGATATTGAAGCCCTCGGCGACCCGGCCACCATCCACGCCGTCGTCAAGGAAGGCCGCGTGGTCATCGATCGTGCCGGCATCCTGGCCGGCGGCGGCCTGCACACGCTTGTGCCGTGGCTATTCCCTACTTCCGACAGACGGGTGTCATCGGCGCGTGTCGGTCACGATATGCCTTGAATGTCATATTTACGTACTAATCATGTGTTCATGTCGAGTCCCACGTTGCTGTCCCCACGACGTTCCCGCTGGTGCGCGCTTGCCGCAGCCGGTCTGTCCGCGGTCGCGCTGGTGGTGCCGGGAATCGCTTCGGCGGACCGGTCCGCGGTACCACGATCCGTCCCGACGCCGACCGCCGACACCTCCGTCATCACCGTCAAGGTCGGCGGCGACCGCACCGGCGCACAGACGGAGGGCCCGCTGGCCGGTGCGCGGCTGGCACTGTTCACCGAGCCGAACAATGGCCCGCCCGTCGACGTGGTCTGGGCGGTGTGCACGTCGGACGCCGACGGGGACTGCTCGTTCACCATCCCGGAGACCGGCAGCGGGCAGGCCAACGCCGGCCGTCGGTTCTGGGTCGGCCAAGTGCCGGACGGGGTTCCCGCAGGCTGGTACACCAACCCCCGGTTGCGGGTGGGCCCGGGGAGCGGCAGCAGTTCCCAAGACCCGGCGTACGTCTTCCAGACACCGGCGATGGCGGGCGGCACCACATACGCCTCGACCGTGCCGGCCCCGGACGGATTCATGTTCAGTTCGACGTACGGCACGAACTACACCGCGTCCGGCGGTGTCTGGCAGAACTCGCGGAACAACCCGCGGCTCACCGCGCACTGCGGTGTCGATGTCGCCCTCGTGCTCGACCTGTCCGCATCCGTCGGCTCCGCGCTCCCCGACCTCAAGGCGGCGGCGGACACGTTCGCCGACGCGCTCACCGGCACCCCGTCGCGGATGGCGGTCTTCTCGTTCGACCAGGCGTCGCCGGCCACCAGCGTCACCGCCAATCATCCCGAGCTGCAGTCGGTGTCGACGAAGGCCGGCGCCACCACCTTCAAGAACCTGTACCGGGACTGGACGCTCGGCAAGGGCACCAACTGGGACCAGGGCCTGTGGGCGGTCGCGCAGGCCACCCAACACTACGAGGCGGTCGTCGTGCTGACCGACGGCAATCCGACGCGGTTCGCGGACAACGCGCAAGGCGACGGCTCCAACACGCACTTCCGCGACGTGGAGAACGGCATCTTCTCCGCCAACGCCGTGAAGGCCGAGGACTCGCGCATCGTGGCGCTCGGCGTCGGCAAGGGTGTCGAAGGCGTGTCCGCGCTCAACCTGCGTGCCCTCTCCGGCCCGACCGCCTACAACGGCACCAACGCGGCCGCCGCGGACTACTACCAGACCGCGGACTTCGCCACCGCGGGACAGCAGTTGCGGGACCTCGCGATGGCGCAGTGCAGGGGCAGTATCTCGGTCGTCAAGCAGATTGTCCCGGCGGGCACCACCGGCGAGGACATCACCGGGGCGGTCAACGCCGGAGCCGGATGGACCTTCGGCGCCACCACAGCCACCGCCGGCATCGGCGGCATGCCGGCCACCGCGACGACAACCGACGACGGCACCGGCTCGGTGGCCTTCCAGCCGTCGTTCAACGCCGTCGACCACGGGGACTTCACCATCACCGAAACCCGGCACGCCGACCACGAACTCGTCACGCAGAATGGCCGCAACGCGGTCTGCACCGACCTCGGCACGAACCGACCGGTACCGGTCACCAACACCGGGACGACCGCGGCCCCCGGATTCTCCGTCGGCCTCGACGCGAGCCAGGCAGTCAGCTGCGTCGTCTACAACCGGGAGGCGCAGGCCGCCGACGTCTTCGCGGACAAAACCTGGCGCATCGACGGCAAGAACCACGCCCAAGGCACCCAGCCCGCCGGATTCGACGCGTGGCTCACCCTCACCGGACCCGGTACCGCGGGAGCGACCGCCCAGCCGTGGGGCACGCCGCGGACCGGCTACCAAATCGGCGAGCAGGTCACCGCGGACGAGACGGTACGCCTGGCGGAAGGCTGCACGCTGGACTCGGCGCGGGTGACATCCGTCGACGGTGCACCCGTGGACTTCCCGCTGCCCCACACCGCCGAAGTACGGTCGGAACACCTGCGGATCGGCATCACGAACACCGTCACCTGCACACGCCCCACCCACACGCCGACCGCGACTCCGACGCAGACGGGGAAGCCGACACCGACGCATACGCATCCCACAACTCATCCGACCCCGACAGCCACGCCGACCACGCCGCCCACCACTGTGCCGTGCTCGGACACGCTGACGTGGCCGAGCAGGACGCCGATCCCTCCCACCTCGTCGACGCGGCCGCCGTCAGGGCATCCCACGTGGACGCGTCCGACCCGATCTCCGAACGCGACGCCGACGACCGCACACCCGACGCCGTCGGAATCCTCGTGGGTACCGCCGCCGGGACCCGGGACCGGGCCCGGATCAGGGGCGGGTAACGGACCGGGCACCGGGCCCGACACCGGTCACCTGGCGTCCACCGGCGCCCCGGCACCACTGGGTGCGTTGGCCGGATCCGCCGCCGTGTTCGGCGCACTGGGCGGTGCCGCAGTCATCCTGACCCGACGTCGGCGCGCCTGAGTCGCGGCGGAACGCAAGGGGGCTTTGGCGACGCGGGTGATGCGGAACCGTCGGCCGACGGGCTGTGCCGTCTGTGGCGGCACGGTCCGTCGGCGCACGTTCCACACCGCCGACCGGCTGATCGCGAGCCGCGAGCCGCGATCACGGGAACCACAGCCATGTGGGCGGCCGAGGTGAAGCGAGGCACCGCGCCCATGGGTAGGCACGGGCGAACTGCCATGCGATCCGGGGAACTGCCGCGCGGGCAAGCCGATGCAACGCCTGTGCCCGGGTTGTCTGCCGGCCCGTCCCAGGACGGCCCGCGCAGGCCGCAAGACGAGAGGCAAGGAACTGGGTCGTGAGTCTGTCCTTCGAAGTCGGTGTACCACCCGTGCGAGGGTGCGGTTCCGGTGCACGTTCCGCCTGTTCAAGTAGTCCCTGGGCGGAACGCGCCCACGAACCACTCGTCGGGTGTCGGGGCCGGCCCGAGGCGTTGGAATATCTCGACCGGCTGCAGCGCCCTCATCACACTGAGGCCAGACCCGGCGGACCACCGTCGATTCACCGGAAGAAAATTCGCCGGCGCACATAGTCATGCGGAACTAGGGTGATTTCCGGGCCGTCCACCGCCCTCCGCGCAACCACCAGGGAGCAGCCGACATGTCCGATCTCACGATCGTCGAGATCCCGCAGTGGCAGGGTTCCTCCACCGGTACCGCACAGCGCCTGGTCGAGGGCGCCCGACTGCTCGCGAGAGCCGTCCCCGACGCCGCCCGGATCCGGGTGAGCACCGACGCCGCCGCCGGCCGAGCCCGTGACGGCGTCGCGCACGCGGATGTGCTCGTCCGCAACCTCGCCCTCGCCCGCCGGGCCGTGGCCGTGGTCGACCGGCCCGTGCTGACCCTCGGCGGCGACTGCGGCGTCGACCTCGCCCCGGTCGAGGCCGCCCTGCGCCGGTACGGCGACCGGCTCGCGGTCGTGTGGTTCGATGCGCACGGCGACCTCAACACCCCGGCATCGTCACCGTCCGGGGCCTTCCACGGAATGATCCTGCGCGCGCTGCTCGGCGAGGGCCCGGCCGAGCTCGTGCCCGAAACCGCCCTGAAACCAAGCCGGCTCGTCCTCGCCGGAGTGCGCGCCCTCGACCCGGACGAGCGTGCGTACGTCGACCGGAACGCCGTCGCCGAGCTGCCCGCGGCTCGACTCGCCGACCCGACGAACCTGGTCGACGCAACCGCCGCGACCGGCGCCGACCACGTGCACATCCACATCGACCTCGACGTGCTCGACCCCACCGTGTTCTCTTCGGTCGGCACGCCCGAACCGGGCGGCCTGACCCCGCAGACCCTGCTCGCCGCCGTCACCGCGCTCGTCGAGCGCTTCACCGTCGTGGGCCTGACCATCACCGAATACGAGCCCGATCCCGAGACGGACTCCGTCCACGCCCGCGACCAAGGCGTGCTGGCCGACATCGTGCCGAAGCTGCTCCGGGCCGCCGCCGGCTGAACCCGCCCCGACGCGGCGCGCTCCCACCGCAGCGTCGACTCCCACCACCGACACACCACCGCCCACGCGATGCCGAACACATCCCCGGCATCAACCCCACCGCGCGCCGCCCGCCGCGCCACACCCGCCAACCCCCGCTGAACCGCGACCCCTCCGGCACCTCGCGCAAATCCAAGTGCTCCGGAACTCCGTCCGCGTCCGGGGCCGACCGGCCGTGCCGCGCACACCCGCTCCCACCGCGCCGCGTACCGAACCACTCGCACCGACGCGCCACATCCCCGCGGCACCCCACCCGGCAGCCTCGTCCTCCTCCGCCGCGGTCGACTGGCTCGGAGCTCATCTGCCCACCGCGGCAGCCGGCCCCCACATCCGGGCGCCGAACCGCCCCCACCGATTACCCGTCGCCTGGGGCGTCGCATCCCCCGCCGCCCGTGGCAACGACGGGGCAGGAACCGGGCGCATGCGGCGCCGAACGACGACTGCGGCGCCGGGTATGTCGCGAGGTCACGACGCACACCGGCGCGGCAGTCGGGTGGCATGCCGACGAGAGCCCGATCCCGGCGTACGCCGAGCCGACGCCCACGGCGTTCGGCATGGTGGCTCGGAGCCGGGCGGGCCTATATCGAGGCGGAGTTGCCTACCGCTTGGGGGCGGGGCTCACCGGGGCAGGGTTCACCGGGGCGGACGAACCCGGCGGGAGCGTCGGGCCGTCGTCGAATACCGGACCCCGCTGCCTGGGGTCGTCGATCAGCGTGCAGGCGCCGACCGGCCCGGCCGCGAGCCGATACAGGGTGGTGCTGCCGGCGCTGTCCGTGTTGTGAGCACGTCGGCCATCGCGGTCGCCCGGGTCGGGGAGGTCCTCGGCCCGTACCTTGTCGAAGGTCGTGGTGAGCACCAACGTGGCGTCCGGGGGCATCAGTTCCGGGCGGATCTCGGTCCACATCCTGCGGTAGAAGTCGATCTCCTCGTCCGTCAACCGGCGGCCGTCCGGCGTGGGAAGCCAGTGGTAGATCGCATTCAACCGGTCCTGGGACGTCGGGTGTTCGGCGAAGCGTCCAAGCGCGCACTGCTTGCCGTACGGCACGTAGTCGACCACCACCCGCAGTCCAAGCTCCTGCAGGCGCTGTTCCAGGCCCTTCGGATTGCGGAACTCGTCGACCTTGAACAGGATCCCGCCGTCCGGCTGCTTCCGCACCTCGAACGGCTGCGCCTCGGCCGAACCGCCGCTGAGCATCGGCGTGGCGACCCCGATGCCCGCCGCGAGCACCACCGAGGCGGCGAGCCCGTACCCGATGCGGCGGCCCCGCGAGGTCGCCGCCCTCGTGGGCGGCGGGTCCGTCGCCGGCACACCTCCCGTGGCGGCCAGCAACTTCAGTTCCTCCAAGGCACGTTCCTCGAAATTGATCACGCCTTCGCCTCCGCCTGTACGTGTCCGGTCCGGGTGTCGCGGTACGGCTCCGCCGACGGCGAGCCCACTTCCTTCGCCAGTCGCCGCCGCGCCCGGTGCAACCGCACCCGCGCCGCGACCGGACGTATGCCGAGCGCCGCCGCGGCCTCCGCCACGGACATCGCGTCCACACTCACCAGTTCGAGCACCGCGCGGTCCTCTTCGGACAGTCGCGCGAGCGCCCGATAGGTACGCCGAACCTCCGCCGCCGCGTCCAGCCGCTCCTCGAGCCGTTGGATGTCGCCCTCGTCCAACGCGCGCCGCGCCGCCATCCGCCGCGACGCGTCGGCCTCCCGCGCCGAGCGCCGACGCTCGTTCGCGACCACGTTGCGGGCCACGCCGTACAGCCAGGCCAACTCGCCCCCCGGCCCGCCGCGATACGAAGCCGCCGAGCCCATCGCGGCGATGAACACCTCGACGGTCAGGTCCGCGGCCGACTGCGGATCGTCGACCCGCCGGGCGACGAACCGCCCCACCGCGTCGATGTGTCTGCGATAGAACGCTTCCAGGAGCACCGGTTCGGTGCCGATCCCTCGGACCGCATCCACATCCGATCCGCCAGGCCCATCGGGTCCATCGGGTCCATCAGGTCCATCCAAAGTGGGCTCCTCGTACCGCGCCGAAGTCGTGCTTCCCTGTCACCTCCCTTGTGGCGACCGACACCAGGAGCGTTACACCCACGGTCCCGACGACCCCGACCGGCAACACCGACCCACGTGGGGTCACCCACACCCCGAGCCGGACGTCCTCCGGACACCCGTCGAACGCGGTCACCATCTCACCTTTGCCGCGCGGGACTTCAAGGTGCCAGACGCGGTTCCGGTAGGCCGCTGCCGCGTCCACCGCGATCGTCAACGCCTGTTCGCGGGTGCGCTTGGGCCGGGGCCCATCCGGCACCGACACCGCCACCGCCGCCCCGGCCTCGGCCGAGCCGGCGGTGTCGACCAGCGCGGACGGGGCCGGCCCGAGCGCGAGCAGCTGCTCGCGCTGCGCCGCGTTCAACCCGTCCCACCCGGACCGCCGGTCCGGCCACCAACAGCCCGATCCCAGTCCCGCGGTGCACGACGTCCAGGCCCACACCCTCCAGCCGCGCCCCGTCGCCGAGGCCGGCCACGTACTCGACCGCGTGGGTCGGGCGCCGCCGCCACGCCACCGGCCAATGCGGCGGGCGACACGCCTCACCCTCCACCAACGCGTCCAGCGCCGCGCTGCGCCCGGGGAGTATCAGGAATGACCTTTCGGTGGGCTGAGCCGGTTCGGTTCGCCGGTGGGCAGCGGCCGGGTTCGTTGGGTTGAGGAGTGGTCTCGTGTGGCGTTTCCCGGGTCGTGTGTTCCTGTGCGAGGACTCGTTTGATCTGTGGTGCCGCAGGTTCGGGAAGGCTGGACGCCACCCCGGAGGTTCGTGTCGGGTGGGGATGGCGTGGGTCGAAGTGAGGTTCCATGACATGGGAGGAACTCGACACGCCCCTGTCGTCGTTCCTGCTCGAGGGTTCACCCACCAGGTGCTGCAGAAGGCGATGGCGGCGTCCCCTCCCGATGTCGGTCGCATCCGTGCCTGCTTCGACGCCGTGGAGGCGATGCTCGCTCTCGACGACGAGTACCTCACCTTCGCGGTCGACCGGACGATCCTCGAACCGCTCCTGGACTCCCGGGAGTTCATGATCCTGGGGCTGCGGCACTGCCTCCCCCGGACACGCGAACTCACCCTGACCGGCTTCCGGGCCTGGGGCATCGCCCCGGAGCCCGAGTGGCTGACCCCGGTGCGTGTCGCCTCCGGCCCATCACGGACTTGACCACCGAACGCCCCGCACCGCTGCGCCACATCGATCCGGAGCCCGACGCCACCGACGCATCACCGAACGTCCACATCGGTGCGGGTGTCGGTCCCTTCGGGCGCGTGGTCGTGTCCGGGGCAGTGGGCCCCGATCGACGCGACGGCGGCAAGGCGGCGTTCGTTTACCTTTCCACCCTTGGTGGCAAGGGCCACCGAGCCCATCGGATCATGCTTCGGCTCGCCGAGGCGCTCGGCCGTGGGAATCGGAACTCGCCCACTCGGCGTGGGTCTCGCGCTCGTCGCCCCTCGGTTCCGTGAGCGAGCGTCGTGGGGTGGCGGGAATCCGACCGTCGCGTCGCGGCTGTGCCCCCGCGCGGTCCACGGGCATGATGCCGAGGCGATGGTGTTGTCGGGGGCGGTGTCACCGGTTCACGAGGGGGTCGTGTTCGCCCGGTCGCGGAACAGGGTGAGGGCTTCGACCAGGTTCCGGGGGCCGCAGTCGATGTTGAACCTCCCGTCGGCCGTATGGGCCCTGACCCAGTCCTGCGGGCCGCGGTCGATGATCCGAAGGGGGTACGGGTGTCCTTCCGGGTCCGTCTCCGCGAGATCGATCTCGATCGTCCAACCGGGGTTGTCGAGTGTGGCGATCCGCACGCCCCGCTCGTGCTCCCAGTCACCGTCGCACCGCCGCGCGTACCAATTCCGCAGCCAGTCGAGAAGATCACGCGAATCAGTCACGACCCGAGACGACAGGCGACCCGCAAACGCGGCCCCGGTCGAGGCCGCCCGATTCCCACCGGCCGCTGCACGGCGCGGGCCCGACATCCGTGGCGGTCCGCACCCGAGTACCGGCGGCTACATCTCCCAGCGCCGTTCGGGCCGCTCCGCCCAGCCCCATTGCCGGTCACGTTCGACGGTGATGCCGAAGTCGTAGCCGTGGACGCGGTGTTCGTCCTGCCATTGCAGCACGGCGTCGACCTCGTCCCACAACCGTCTCGGCCCGCCCTGGACGGCCTTGCCGATCCCGGGCCGGTCGTCGACCAGCGCCCAGGACCGCCCACCGTCCCACAGCCGCCACACGGCCCCGCCTCCGAGCGTCTCCAGCCGCACGTCGGGCAGCCTCAACGCGACGGCGTGGGTGAAGTTCCCGTCCGCGTACAGCGACTCCAACACCCACTCCACCTCGACCTCGCCCGTGGCCGGCTCCGCCTCACGCACCGCCTCGAACCCGCCCGCGCCGTCGTCGCGTTGGCCGCGCAACTCCATGAAGGCCACGCTGCGCACGAGTTTCCCCGACGCCGTGCGGTCGTCGGCGACGACCAGGCGCAGGAGGGCGCCGGCGCCGAAGCCGGGTGACCACGGGGCGACGATCACCGCGCCGGGGCGGGTCTGTTCGATCCAGGCGTAGGGGAGGCGGTGGGTGAAGGCGGCGGTGGCGTGCACGCGGTCGAACGTCCCGTGGTCGGGGGCGCCGAGGGTTCCGTCCCCGGTGAGCACCGTGGGTGCGAGGCCGAGTCGGGCGTGGGCGGCGCGTGCGCCGTCCGCGAGCGCGGGGTCGATCTCGACCGAGACGACGTTCTCGTCGCCCAGGTGGTGGGCGAGCAGGGCAGCGGTCCAGCCGGGTCCGGTGCCGATTTCCAGGACGCGTTGGCCTGGGTGGACGTCGAGTTCGGTGAGGAAGGAGGCGACCGCGCGGTAGTCGCTGAGCGAGCTGCTCGCCACGCCCCCCACCGTCTCGGTGGTGCCGTCGTCGACCTGGGTGACCACGGGGTCGGCACGCAGTACCGCCTCGGCCCACCTCTCGGGGTCGGCGCGGCGGTCGACGGCGGTGTAGCGGCCGGACTCGGCATCGGCGCACCACACCGAGTCGCGACACGATGAGCAACGGCAAGACCGCGTTGCCGGAGGTCTCGTCCCGGGCGGCCGCAGGCCCGAACTTCCCCGCGCATGGGTGGGGATGCGGTTGTGCGGGGGATTCGTTTCGTTCGCGGTGCGGAGGAGGGGCCCGGGGAGGTTCACGGGGGTGCCCGCTTCGGCGCCGGAGTCGGGTCGCCCGTCGCTCGCCCGTCACGGTTGATACCCGTGGCATCCCAGCGGACGGGACCCTGCGGTGCACACCCCGAAGCCTCGACGCTGCGCGAGGGTCCCGAACAGGTCGTCGAAACGGGCCGCATACCCCTCCAACGGCCCGGCACAGGCGGACACGGCACGCGAGCGGTCATGGAACACCCCCCGAACGGGACCACCAGTACCGCTACTTCATGGCATGGCGCTACTCGAAGCCGTCGTCGACAAACCACCGGTAGGGCCGCCGAATATCCTCACTCCCGACGGCGCGCCCGCCGCCATGCGCCGGGGCGTGTGGGACGAGACGCCACCTTCCACGACCGGCGGCGCGGGATCGCGGTGGGCCCGGCCTCGACGAGGGACCGGCGCCGCTCGCCGCGTGCGACGGATACCTCCGGGGCGGACGGGCCGGATCACCAGAGTTCCGTGACCACCTCCACCTGCTTGGCGCCGCTCAGTTCGTTGACCCACACGGCGCCCAGGTCGCCGTTCTTGACCAGCGCGTCTCCGCCGTCGGTGAGCACACCGATGCCCCACCAGTTGTCCAGGACGATCTGCTTGGCGCCGCCCAGCTCGTTGACCCAGGGCGTGCTCAGGCCGTGAGAGCCGGTTGCGATGGGGAAGGGTCCGGCGCCCGCAGGCAACGATCGTTGACGACTGCGGGCAATCGATCCTTGACGCAGGCTGTAGATGCGCACTGCACAGCGTCATGGGGAGCTGGAACCGTCCTTTCTGTCTGCCCAATTCGCGAACGAGCGGTGTATCAGCGTCACCGTCATGCAGGCCAAGACAAAGACGCGGGGGCTGAGCATTCCGGCGAACGCCTCGGCCTGTCTGTGGATGGAGCATCACGAGATCCCGCCCGTGCGCCAGCACGGGGACACCCTCGGCTCCCGGGCCGCGCTCGGCTTCGCCACGACTACTACGTCACGGGTGAATATCCCCCCGGCTCGGGGGCTACTGGGAAAGCGACACCTCCGACGGCAACCGGCGCACCGGTCCCGCCCGGCTCCTGTCTCCCGACCTGAAGGCCCGCGCCGACTTCGCGTCCGCCGCCGAAGACCCAACCGAGCATGCCCTCCGGTAGCGGCCGGGTACGGTCCACTCCGACGTGGCGGCCACCGTTCTGCGGACGCTACCGCGAAGGACAGCGCCCCCGGTGCCAAGGGTTGTGTACCCGAAGCGTTCATACGCGTTCTGGCCTGCCGGCCATGCGTCACGACGCACACGCACCGCCCCTTCCGAGGTGAAAGGAGCAGGCGTCCTCGCCGCATACGTTTCCATCGACGCCGCCGGCACGCAGGGCGCTCTCGGACATGCGGGCGTCGGTAAGGGTGGCGCGCATGCCTGCGGTGATGTTGTCCTCGAAGGCGCCCTGGGCGGGCGCGGCGACGGTGAACTCGGTGACGGCGGTGATCATTTCCGTCTTCTTTCGGTTGTTGGCGTGATGTCGGTGGCCGTCCCGCCCGGCCGAGGCCCGCACGGCGATGGCGATGATGTGCACCGCGTGTCCGATCGAGCCCCTCTGCGGGGTGCGGTTACAGGGCTGGAGTCGGGCTCGGGGCCGCGGCCGGCTGAGGGAGCCTGCCTGTGCGGCGGGCCCAGATTTCGAACGCGACAGTCATGAACGGGGGTACGGCGGCCAGCAGGGCGAAGGTCGTGGTCCGGCCCAGCCGCCACTTCAGCCGGATCGCGACCAGGACGGTCAGCGACACGTAGACGATGAAGGCGGCACCGTGGAGGGCGCCGAAGATCCGTACGCCGAGTTCGGTGGTTTCGGGAATGTATTTGAGGTACATCCCGACCAGCAGACCCGCCCACGTGCACGCTTCGATGACCGCGATCCAGGTGAACGCGCGCAGTAGACGCCCGGAGCCGGTTGCGGCAGCCCGTGCGGCCGGCACGTCGGCGGAAGGCGGTTCGAGGGTGTGCGTGGAAGGCGTCTGCGGGGTGCCTGGGTGTGCGGGCCACAGGGCGCGGTCGCCGAGCAGGTGGACGATGGCGGGGACCAGGAGCGGGCGGATGAGGAAGGTGTCCAGCAGGATGCCGAAGGCCATGGCGAAGCCGAACTGGAACAGTTCGCGGATCGGCTGGGTCATCAGGACGGCGAAGGTCGCCGCGAGGAGGAGGCCCGCGGAGGAGACGACGCCGCCGGTGCGTGTCAGGGCGGCGGTGATCGCCTTCGCCGGGGGCTGGGTGCGCAGTTCCTGCGTGAACCGGCTCATGATGAAGATGTTGTAGTCGACGCCGAGCGCGACGAGGAAGACGAAGATGTACGCGGTGACGCGGTTGCCGATGCCGTCGTCACCGAGGACGGTCACGGTGAAGAAGGTGGTGGCGCCCAAGGTGGCCAGGAATGACAGGATCAGGGTCGCGATGAGGTAGAGCGGGGCAAGGAGCGAGCGGAGCAGCAGGACGAGCACCGCGGTGACGATGGCTAGGACCAGGAGCACGATGAAGGTCGTGTCGCGGTCGAGGGCGGAGCGGATGTCGGCGTTCTGCGCGGTCTCGCCCCCGATGAGCACCGTGGCGTCCTGCACGCCGGCGGCCTGGGCCGCGGATTGTGTGGCCTGCTTGAGGGGACCGATCGCGTCGAGTGCCTTCGAGCTGTAGGGGTCGAGGTCGAGGACGACGTCGTAGAAGACGGTCTTGCCGTCCTTGCCCATGCGGGGGTCTGCGACACGGCTGACGTGATCGGCATCGGTGAGCGCGGTGGCAATGTCGGCGCGTGCGGGGCTGGAGCGCAGGTTGTCCCGGGAATGGACGACGACGGTACTGGGGGCGATCTCGCCGGGCCCGAATTCCTCCTGGATGAGGTGCTGCCCGTGCTCCGACTCGGTGGCGGCGCGGAAGCCGCTGAGGGTGTTGAAGCTCTCCTGGTAGCCGAGCAGTCCCGCGCTCAGCACCACGAGGAGTGCGATCACGGCCGAGGCCACCTTGACGGGGGCCCGTGCGACCAGGGCGGCGATGCGGTGCCAGATGCCTGCGCCGCGACTGCGTTCGGCGGCCTTGTCCACGCCCCCGGGCCAGAACACGCCCCTGCCCAGCAGGAGGACCAGGGCGGGGATGAAGGTGAACGCCACCAGCGCCATGACGGCCACGCCCAGAGCGAGGTATGGTCCGAGGTCATGAAGTGCCGGGGAGACGGCCACGAGCAGGGCAAACATGGCGAGCACGATGGTTGAGGCGCCGGCGAGGACGGACTCGCCGGTGCGGCGCACGGCGGTCTGCATCGCGCGGGTGCGGTCTGGCTCGTCGAGCAGGGTCTCGCGGTAGCGGGCGGTGATGATCAGCGCGTAGTCCGTGCCCACCCCGAACAGCAGCACGGTCATGATCGAGGCGGTCTGGGAGCTGACCGTGACGACACCTGCGTCCGCGAGAATCGCGCCGAGCGTCTCCGCCACGCGCATAGCCACGCCCACGGCAAGAAGCGGTACGAGCGCCATCAGGGGCGAGCGGTAGATCGCCAGCAGGATGATCAGGACGAGCACGATAGTGGCCAGCAGCAGGACTTTGTCACCGCCGCTGAAGACCTTCACGGTGTCGGTGGCGATCCCGGCGGGGCCGGTCACCGCGACGTCGGCGGGCCCGGCCTGGTCGGACGCGAGGGCACGCACCTCGTCGACCGCGTTCTGGAAGGACTCGTCCGAAGGGCTTCCCTTCATGGGCACGATGACCAGCTGAGCATCGCGGTCCTGGGAGACCAACTCGGCCGCAGCGTCGGGAGCGGTCACCGTGGAGACCACGCTCACGACGTGGTCGGGTCGGCTGGTTCCGGAAAGGGCCGAGGTGATGGCGGCGACCGCCTGTGTGGCGCTCGCCGCCGCGTCGGTGCCCTTGCCCCGGACCACGATGATCGCCGGCGTCGCGTCCTGGCCCGGAAGCTGGGCGCGGACGAGATCACGGGCCTTCATCGAGTCCGAGGCGGCGGGCGGCAGGTTGGCGGACGCGTTGTCCTCGACGGATTCCAGGGCCGGGGCGACCGCGGCGAGGAGGCCCGCGATCAGGACCCAGAAGGCCACCACCACGGCGGCGCGCTTCTTCGATCCCAGGAGACATCGAAGCAGAGCGGGGGAGTTCATCGGTTGCATCGGGCAGCCTTCGGCAGGAAGCACGGACAGAATTTGGCGACAGGGTGTCTCTAAGTCGCGTCAAGCTAACATGCCCCTCGGCCTCTCGGGCGTGGGGGTAGGTTGGCTGGAGACGGCACAGTGTCCGAGGTGAAGCGGAGAGAATGCCCAAGATCGAAGCCGGCAGCGTCCGGGAGCACCGGGCCCAGCGGCTCGCGCAGCTGATCGACGCGGCCGAGGAGCTCTTGGAAGAGGGCGGCGCCGAAGCCCTCACAGCCGGAGCGGTTGCAGCGCGAGCCGGGATCGCCCGAAACAGCATCTACCGCTACTTCAACTCCATCGACGACCTGCTCGAACTCGTCGTCACCCGCGAATTCCCCGCTTGGATCGACGCAGTGGAGCAGGCCATCGCGGCCGAGACCACGCCCCCCGACCAGGCTGCCGCCTACGTCAGGGCCAACCTCGAACAGGCGGCTCGCGGTACCCACGGCTGGCGGGCCGCGCTCTCGCGCGACTCGCTTTCGCTGTCGGCGCGGGAGCGGGTGAGGAATCTGCACACCTCGCTACATGAGGCGCTCGCCCGGGTCGTGCGCGAACTGGGGCAGCCACAGCCCGAGCTGACCGTGGCGGTGGTCCAGGCAGTTGTCGATGCATGCATCCGCAGAATCGACCAGGGCGACGATCTAACGACCGTGTCCGACTTCGCGGCGGGAGCGACGCGTCGACTGCTCGCGGACGACGACTTGCCGCATCACCCGTGACGCACCCCGCCCGGTCGGCTCGCAGGCCCGTCGACAGCGAAGCCCCGGCAGAACGAGCCCGATCTCGAGCCGCCCCGTCCGTGCAGGATCCATCCGATATCGGGCGCGCGGGTGCGCGTCACCACCATCCTGGGCGCCGCCGTCCCGGCCCGCACAGGCCAGGTGAGCATGCCCCGGCCGGGCGGGGAGGCGTTCTGCCCGCGCTTGATCGACCTCCACCTCGCCGCGATGACCGAAGCCGGCGCCACCGTCACCGACGACGGCCACACCATCCGCGCCGTCCTCGACCCACGCGGCCTGCGGCCGTTCCGGCTCGACGGGAACACGCCCTACGGCCCCAGGAGCGGAAACCGGCTCCTGAAAAACGGGCGATGTTCCTCTCCGCGTTCGCCGCCCTGCACGACCCTGCCTCCCGCACCTACCACGACCGATGCAGAGCCCGCGGCAAAACCCACACCCGAGCCCTCCTCCGCCTCGTACGACCACGCATCAACGTCCTGTTCGCCATGCTCAGAGACGGAACCCTCCACGAATCCCGACCCGCCGAACCAGTCGCAGCATGACCCGCCCACGCTTGACGAAAGACATAGAGGCACCCCCCCAGCCGCACCACCGGGCCCTCCAGAGCGACCGTGCGCCATCGCAACGGCCCCGGATCGTCTCCGCGGCCGACCGGGATCCGTACGCAACGGGCGCGGCCACCGACCGAGTTCCACGCTCGATCAGTCGTTCGGTCGTGACGGAAGCCGTCCGTCGACGCGTTGTCCGGACTCTGCCGCCCTCTTCCCCGGGGGTGGGGCGGTCCCCACCCCCATCCTCCACCTGGCGCCATGGTCGAAGGGATCGTCTCGTACCAGTGTGTTGTCATGCCCACTCGACGCGCGACACTCGCCGCCTCGGCCGCCGTGACCGGCGCCGCGTTCCTGCCCGCCGTCCCGGCCGCAGCGGCCACGGAGGCCGATTCCGGTCGGCCCCCCGGCGGCACCATCGCCCTCGCCCACGCCACCATCCTCGGTGTGGGCCCCGACCGAACCGTCCTCGTCCGGGACGGCCACATCGTCCGCACCGGCCGTTCGGCCGAGATCGAGATTCCGCGCGGGACGACGACCTACGACCTGACCGGCAAGTACATCGTCCCGGGCGGCCTCGTCGAGGCCCATGTGCACAACGATGGGCCTGAGAGCGTCATGCCGCCCCTGTTCCCGCTCAACGGCGTGACCGCGGTTCGCGAGATGTGGGGCAAACCCCTGCACCACGCATGGCGGGACGAGGTCCGCGCGGGCCGACTCCTCGGTCCCCGCTGGGTGATCGCGAGTTCGATCATCGATGGGCGGCCCTCGATCTGGGCCGGCGAGGTCGGCAAAGTCGTCGAGGTCGCGGACGCCTCGTCCGCACGCCGCGCGGTACGCGAGGCGAAGGCCCAAGGCGCCGACTTCGTCAAGGTGTACTCGCGACTGGACCGCGAGGCGTACGAGGCGATCGCCGACGAATCCCATCGCCAGGGGCTGCGTTACGCGGGTCACTGCCCGGACGCGGTGCCCATGGCGCGCGCAAGTGATGCCGGACAACAGTCCATTGAGCATCTCCACGCGCTGACGCTCGCCACGTCCTCCCGAGAAGACGAGATCAGGCGGGCCATCGCGAGGATCCGCATCGATCCCGGTCTCGGTTCCAGCCTCGATCGCTACGCGAGTTGGTTCCGGCAGGTGCACCCGCTGGAATGGCAGGCGATTCGCAGCTTCGACCTCGGTCGCACACGGGCCCTTTTCGATCGGCTGGCCGCCAACGGGACGTGTGTCGTGCCGACTCTCACCGTTCATCACTGCCTGGAGCGCACCGACCAACTCGCGGTCGACCCGGAGGAGATGCGCTACCTGCCCACCTGGATGACCGACGAGTGGAATCCCACGTGGGCCGCCCTGACGGCCGGTCGCACCGCGCGCGACATCGCCCAACTCCGGGAGATCTACGCGCACCGCCTCCGGCTGGTCGGCGAACTCCACCGGGCCGGCGTGCAGTTGATCGCAGGCACCGACACCGGTACCGGCTACGCGGTCCCCGGCTTCTCCCTGCACCACGAACTGGAACTGCTCTCCGAGGCGGGAGTGCCCGACCGGGACATCCTCACCGCCGCCACCACCGCGCCCGCCCGCATGCTCGCGCTGCCCGCCGGCCGCGCCGACCTGCTGGTCCTGGACGCCGACCCTCGCGCCGACATCCGAAACACGCAGCGGATCGACTCCGTCCTCGTCGGTGGCCGCTACGTGGACCGCCGGGAACGCCTGCGCCTGCTGGACGAGGTGGCGCGTGCCGCCGCCGCGAGCAGACCCCCCACCGCAGGCGCCGCGGCACCCCACATCTGCGTCCACTGACCACCCCACACTCGCACGCACCGATCACGGAGCGGATGCCGGCAACGTCCGCGGACTCCGAGTGCCGGCTCGCGGACCCGCTGCGCCCGGACCTGGAGGGCGGATGCGTCCGGGCCGAGGTGGACCCCGCGGCGCAGGCTTCGGCGCTCGTGGCGCAGTCCGAGGGTTCGGCGTACTCCGTGCTCATCGACACCTGCGACTCCACGGTCCCGTCCGACGGATACGAGGCCGCGGCCCTGCCCGCATCTCACGGGCGGGGCCGCGGCGTCGGTATCGAGGTGGGCCGGAAGCGATCCAGTGGCTGGCGGGTTCGCCGCCGAGGTTGCCGTGGACCTTCGCACTGGGTTCGTTGAGCGCGACGATGGTGACCTTCTTGCCGAGCGCGGCGTACCCGGTCTCCACGGCGTCGGGGCGGCGACGGACGAGGCGTCCCGGATGTGCGCGTCCGACAGGTCGATGACCACCGCGTCGGGGTCGCCTCGACAGTCGAACCGGTGGACCGCATCGTTCGACGAGGCGAAGAACAGCTCACCGGTCACCACGCGCACCGTCTGCTTGTCGTCGGGGTCGACGACCTCGCTGACCTCGGCCAGGTGGGCGAGGCGCTTGGCGAAGATCACCATCGCGGTGATCGTTCCGCCGATCACGCCGATCGCGAGGTTGCGGGTGGCGACCACACCGGCGACGGTGACGACCATGACGGTGAGCTGCCCTCCCGGCGTTCGGGCATGCGGGGGGAGGGCGCTCGCTTCCCGAGAGGGATTCCTGGGCGGACGCGCTCCAGCCCGGTGTCGGCGAGCCGAGGTCAGCGTCGGGAACGGCCGAAGAAGACCCGATAGAGGATCAGCACGATCAGTGGGCCGCCGATCGCGGCACCCCACGTCTTGAGTCGAAGAAGTGTTTCTCGAACGGGCGATCGAAGACTGCGTGAGCGCCCGGGTGTCGAGATCGTCTGCCGGGACGGATCCGGCGCCTACGCAGAAGGCGTCCGACGCGCCCTACCCGACGCGGGCCGGGTCAGCGACCGGTGGCATCTGTGGCACGCGCTCCGTGAGGCGCTGATCGATCGAGTGGAGGTGCGAGACCTTTGCCGCTGTATGCCGCCGGTTCCGTCACCGTTCCGATCGAACTCGTCCTCGAATACGAGCCCGTCCGTGGTCGTGCGCCTTCGCTCCAGAGAGGATTCGAAAGGAAAAGCCGGGACGTGTTGCGAGCCGAGAACGTGGTGCGGTCGTCACCCGTCCAACGAAGCCCCGCCGACGGGCGGGTCAGTCGTGGGAGAAGCGGACGTCGGGGAGGACCCGGCGCAGCCACCTCGGGCTCCACCAGGCCGCGTGGCCGGTCAGGCGCAGGAGGACGGGCAGCAGGACGAGGCGTACCAGAGCGGCGTCGAGCAGCACGGCCAGGCCCAGGACGATGCCCATCTCCTTGGGGGGCAGCGGTCCGGAGAGGGCGAAGGTGAAGAAGACCGCGACCATGACCGCGGCGGCGGCGAAGATGACGCGTCCGGAGTGGCCGAGCGCGCCGACGACCGCTTGGCGGGGGTCGCGGGTCTTCTCGTAGTGCTCCTTGGCGGAGGCGAGCAGGAAGACGGTGTAGTCCATGGCGATGGCGAAGATCATCGCGAAGAAGAACACCGGGGCCCAACCGTCGAGGAAGCCCTGGGGGGTGAAGCCGAGGAAGCCGGAACCGTGGCCGTCCTGGAAGATCAGGCGCGCGGCGCCGAACGCGGCGGCGGTGGCGAGCAGGCTGGTGGCGGTGCCCAGCAGCGCGGCGAGCGGGGCCTGGAGGGCGAGGACCAGCAGGAGGAAGCCGAGTCCGAGGACGACGCCCAGGACGAGCGGGGTCTTGGCGTCGAGGGTGGCCTGGAGATCGAGGTTCTCCACGGCCGCGCCCCCGACCTTCGCGTCGTCGGGGAGGGTGCCGCGCAAGTGGTCGACGGTGTCGGCCAGGTGCGGGTCGGACGGGTCGACGGCCGGCATGGCCTGGAGCAGGGTCAGGGCGGAGCCGTCGTCAGCGTGCCGGGCGGGCATGACCGCGGCGATGCCTGGGTCGCCGGCGAGCGCGGCGGCGGTGGCGTCGGCCGCGGCCGTGGGCGTGACGATCTGGAGCATGCCGGGGGCGCCGCGGCCGAACGCCTGCTGGACGGCGGTGTATCCGGTGCGGGCCGAGGAGTCCTCGGGGACCACCGTGATGGACGGCATGGCGGTGCGCAGCCCGGCGATCGGGGCGGCGAGGGCGATCAGGACCAGCAGGGCGGGGAGGCCGTAGCGCAGCGGGTGGCGCCACAGCCGCTGGCCCCAAGAGGTGAACGCGGTGGAGGCGCCGGCCCGGTCGGCGTTGCGGCGGGTCCAGGGCGGGGCGGCGGCGTTGACCCTGTGGCCGAGGCGGCCCAGCACGGCGGGGAGCAGCGTGAGGGTGGCGGCGAGGACGAAGGCGACGGCCAGCATGATGCCCAGCGCCATGGAGCGGAACGCGGGGGCCGGGACGAGCATCACCGCGGACAGGCTCACCAGCACGGTCGCGCCGGACAGCAGGACGGCCTTGCCGGCGGTGTCCATGGTCTCGCCGACCGCGCGTCGCCCGTCGCCGTGCCGGGCCAGAGCCGCGCGGAACCGGACCACGAGGAACAGCGCGTAGTCGATGCCGAGTGCCAGGGCGAACATCATCGCGAAGTTCATCGCCCACACCGACGTGGGTGTGACGTGGTTGAGCAGTACCAGCGCTCCGGCGGACGCGGCGAGTCCCGCGAGGGTGAGCAGCAGCGGCAGTCCGGCCGCCACCAGCGACCCGAACGCGAGGACCAGGATCGCGAGGGTGACGGGCCAGGACAGCATCTCGGACTTGATCATCGCGTCGTGGTTGGCCTTGTTGAAGTCGCTCCACAGGACCGACGCCCCGGTCGCGGAGACCTCGACGCCGCCGCCGGACAGGGCTGCGAGCGGCCCCTTGGGGTCGTCGGCGGCCCGGACCATGTCGTTGGTGTCGGCCCGGGCGCCGGCGAGCAGGATCGCGGTGCGCCCGTCGGGGCTTATGGTGACGCCGCTCTGTGGCGGGATGACCTCCGCGATGCGGGAGTCCGCGCGCAGCAGGACGGTGGCGCGGTCGACGACGGCGCGTACGGACGGGTCGTCGACCGGACGGTCGGCCGCGACGACCACCTGGAGCGCCGAGGAGGCGTTCCCGCCGAAGTGCGCCCGGGCCAGGTCGCGCACCTGGACGGACTCCGAGCCGTTCGCCTGCCAGCCCGCGCCGGCGAGGGCGGAGGTGACCTGCGGGGCGAACGCGCCCAGTCCGGCGACCAGCGCCAGCCACAGCACCGCGACCAGGCGCAGACGCCCGGCGGCGAGCACGCCGAGGCGCCCGAGGAGCCCGAGACGCGTCGGCGGGTCGGCGGCGGCGCCGGGCTGCGGCGCGGTCGCGTTCCGCGCCGTGGCGCGGGTGGGATCGGTGGTCGTCACAAAGCCTCCTGATGGATACCCCCGGGGGTACGTTCGAGACAACGGTAGTCGATACCCCCACCGGTATACAAAAATACGGGTGGGGGTATATTGGAGAGTGCTCGGGATTCACCGAAGGAGGCCGGACATGGGCTACGACCGCACCGTGCGCGTCGGCACCGACTTCACCACCACCGTCGTCGCGGTACGCGACGCGCTCGCCGCCCACGGGTTCGGCGTGCTCACCGAGATCGACGTCACCGCGACGCTCCAGGCCAAGATCGGCGCCGAGATGGAGGACTACCTGATCCTCGGTGCCTGCAACCCGGCGCTCGCCCACCGCGCTCTGGAAGCCGATCGCGCCATCGGGCTGCTGCTGCCGTGCAACGTGGTCGTGCGCCGCGACGGCGAGCGCACCCTCGTCCAGGCACTGGACCCCATGACCATGGTCGCGCTCAGCGGCGACGCGGCCCTGGAGCCGGTTGCCCGCGAGGCGGCCGACCTCCTCGATGCGGTCCTCGCCGCCCTCGTCGCGTGACCAGCCGTATCCGACGCCGGGACCAAGAGCAGCAGGTGCCTTCCTCACCTTCGTGAGCAGCCCCACCGGACGGCCCCTGCGCATCACCGCCGGCACCGCCATGATCGCCGCCGGCGCGACACTCGGCGGCTGGTGGACCCTCGCGGCCCTGGGCCCGCCCCCGCTTCTCACCGGCGCGTTCGGCATCTGCCCCGGCACCGTGCTCGCCGACCGCAGGGCGCGCCTCCGCGGGCACGGCTGACCCGGCCCCGGGGTTCCGGGCGCTTGGCGAGCACCGCGCGGATGTGGCTGCGAACGGTCGGCAGAAAAACCCGGTCCGCTTCCGCGATCTCAGCTGCCGAGGAACCCTACAACAATGGCCTCCGGGTGGCCCTGTGCACGAAAGCGGGCGGGAGGTTCGCCCACACCGCCTTCGAGCGCTCCAACCGGTCGAAACGGCAGGCCAGTTCGGCGGCGAAGTGACGGGCCGGCGGAGTCCGGGCCGTGTGCAGATAGGCGAAGGTGGTGAACCGGCCGCCGGGCACGAGGACTTCGGTCACGGCATCCAGGATGTGCCCGCGCCGGTCCCGCGACATGACCGTCCACGGCAGCCCGGAGACCACCGCGTCCACCGGTTCGCCCACCGCGGCGGTCAGCCCGGCGGCCGAACCCTGGACCACGGTCAGCCGACTGTCGCGCCGGGTGGCCGACAACCGGACGGCGAGCACCGGGTTGAGCTCGACCGCGACGAGCCGTGCGTCGGGGGCAAGCCGGGCGAGGATCGCGTCGGTGAAGACCCCGGTCCCGGGACCGAGCTCGGCGACGAGCCGGGCCCGCTCCAGGCCGATACCCTCGGTCATCGCGTACGCCAGCCGCCGTGAACTGGCCGCCACGGCACCGGTCATGAGGGGACGCCTGAGGAACTCGGTGGTGATCGACATGGCGGTCATGCTGGAAGCGCCCCGGGTAGCCGCACGTCGTATCCCCGGCCGGTGTCCGTACGACTGCGGGAGGACCCCGTGGTGCCCGCCAGGATGATGCCGGGGAGCGAGCCCCGACCGTAGCGTGAGGCGGTGCAACGGCTGATCGAGACCCTGCCCCGCCTGCGGCGCGAGCATTCGTGGCTTGTGGACGTCCTGTTGCTCGTGCTGGTGGCCGTGCCCCCGGTGATCCGCCGGCAGCCGGGCTGGCAACCGGTCTGGGTACAGGCGGGCGTCTACGTCGCCTTGGTGCTGCCTCTCCTCTGGCGCCGCCGCCGGCCGGTCCTCGTCGCGGCCCTGGTGACGGCCGCGTTCTGGGCGCAGTACCTCGGACACGTGTGGGGACAGGAACCGGGACGCGGCGCCGTCGCCCTGGCCGCGGTCCTGGCCACCCTCACGGTACGCGGCCTGCGCCGGGTCGCCGCGGCGACGGTGCTCTGCGCCGCCGGCTGCGTCGCGCTGTGGATTCCCGCCTGGCGGCGGGACTACGGGGGCCCGGGCACCCGGGGGGCCTGGCTCACCCCGCTCGCAGTGGGGCTCCTGCTGGCTGGGGCCTGGATGTTCGGCGAGTATGTCCGCGCCCGGCGCGCCTATATCGCCGAGTTCGAGCGGCGGGCCGCGCTCGCCGAGTCGGAGCGCCTCGCGCTGGCCCGGGTCGCCGTCGCCGAGGAACGGGCGCGTATCGCCCGCGAGATCCACGATGTCCTCGCGCACAGTGTGAGCGTGATGGTGCTGAACGCGGAGGGCGGCAGGATGATGCGGCACGCCGACCCCACGGTCGTCGACCGTACCCTCGGTGTCATCAGCGCGACCGGCCGCGAGGCACTGGACGAACTGCGCCGGCTGCTGGAGGTACTGCGCACCTCCGACACGGACACCGCGGCCCGCGGCCCGGGCCCCGGGCCGGATCACGGTGGGGCCGGCGAGTCCCTTTCGGCGGATCTGCGGCGGCTGGTCGGGCGCCTCAACACGAGCGGCGCGCGCGCCCGGCTGGATCTTCGTGGAGAGGGTGGCGGTCTTCCGGCGGATCTCACCACGCAGACGTACCGCATCGTGCAGGAGGCACTCACCAATGTCGTCAAGCACGCACCGCCGGACGCCACGATCCACGTACGGGTCGACACCGGTACCGACGGGCCCGAGCGGCTGATCCGCGTCCGGGTAGAGAACTCGGCCGGAGCCGGAAGGGAAGCAGCCCCGAACCACCCCACCCCACTGCTCCTCTCCGGTTACGGGCTCACCGGTATGCGCGAACGCGCCGCCCTGTACGGCGGGAGCGTCGACGCCGGACCCACACCCGACGGCGGCTACCGGGTTACCGCCACCCTGCGCTCCACCGAGCCCGAGTCCGTCACGGCGACCCCATGATCGACCCGACCCCGACCCCGACCCCGACCCCGACCCCGGCTCCCGCTCCGGCATTGTCCCGGGTGCTGATCTGCGACGACCAGGAGCTCATCCGGATGGGCCTGCGCATGGTCATCGACAGCCAGCCCGACCTCACCGTGGTGGGCGAGGCCACCGACGGCCACGCGGCGATCACGGGCGTGGCCGCCCTCGAGCCGGACCTCGTCCTGATGGACGTACGCATGCCCGGCATGGACGGGCTCGCCGCAACCGAACACCTCTGCGCACAGCCCCATGGACCCCGGATCCTCGTCGTCACCACCTTCGACCTCGACGAGTACGCCTACGCTGCTCTGCGCGCCGGCGCGAACGGCTTCCTCGTCAAGGACGCCCTTGCCGAGGAGATCCTGGTCACCGTCCGCGCGGTGCTGCGGGGTGAGGTCATGGTAGCGCCCTCACTCACCCGGCGCCTGGTCGAACGCTTCGTCCGGCACGCCCCCGCGTCCGCGCCCGCCCAGCGCGAACTCCTGGCCGCACTCACCGACCGGGAACGGGAAGTCCTCGCCCTGATCGCCCGGGGACTGGCCAACAGCGAGATCGCCGACCGCCTCTTCGTGGGAGAGACGACCGTCAAAACCCACCTCGGCCGCATCCTGACCAAACTCGGCCTCCGCGACCGCATCCACGCAGTGATCTTCGCCTACGAGAGTGGGCTGATACGGGCCGGGGACTGAACAGCGACGGGCACAGCGCCAGACGGAGCCCGGAGGGCGGGCTCGCATGAGCGGCACCACGCGCGACTTGCGAACCCGACCGGACCGACCGACGCCGGAAGCGGGCGGTGGGGCCTCCGATGGGGTGTGCCCCGCGCCGGAGGAATCGGGTTCGGACGAAGGAGCGTCGATGTGGGCGATCACCGGCGATGTGCCTGTATCGGTTGTCCGGTACCAGCGCCGGTGCACGTACGGCTCCACGGCGGGCGCACGAGTTGGCACATGCCGTCATTGCTCGTCGCGACGACATCGAGGTCGACGACATCGTCCTCTCGTTGCCGCACCGGCTTGCGGAACGGCTCGACCTTCATCGGCCACGCCGTGCGCTCGTCGGTGAGCCTGCCGACCTCGCACGGTCGTGGCCGCTTGCCGGCCTCGCTCCCTCAGCCACGACACGATCGACGTCCGACGGGGAGCCTGATCTCGCCGAAATGCCTTATATCCAGCGGAACATCGTGATCGCGTGGCATGCTCGGCTTGCACCCGAATCGCTGCCCGATCCGTGTCAGGCAGGAATTCGTCGAGGGAGGGGTGTTCGTTGATCGACTACCACGCCCACCTGGCCATCCTCGAACGACTGCGGGCGGACGCCGCCGGCGCCGTCGCGACCGCACCGGCCGGACCGGACCGCGACGCTCTCGCCGACCTGCTCGCGGCGGTCGCCACAGAGGAAGACGCGGCGCTGCTCGGTACGTTCGTGGACCACGTCATCGTCCAGGCGGCGTCCGACGGCACCGAATCCGATCTCCTGGCCCGAGCCGCGGCGTTATGGACGCGCGGCCTGGACCTGTACACGGCGGTCGGACAAGTCCGCGACGCCGTCGAGCAGGCCTTGACCGCCCCCGAAGCGCCGGGCGCGGTCGACGCGTTCAACGGCGCCACCGCACTCCTCGCGGCCGAGATCCCGGAGGCCCGGGATCTCACGGCCCGCGCCCTCGCCCTGCGCGAGGACCTGCGTCCGCTGAAACACATCCCGCCGCACCCCCGACAGGACGACCTGCCGTTGACGGCGTGGAACTGGGGCGATGTGTTCCTCGCCCGCCGCGGCGACGCGTACGTCCGGACCATGTTCGACGCCGCGCGCGAACCCGGGGAGGCGGCCTGCGCGTTCGGTGTCCTGGCGGCCTACGGGGGCAACGCCGCCGGATCGGCCTACCAGGGCCGGGCGGTCGGCGGGCCGCGCCGCAACCACCGCTTCCGCGACCGGCTGGCCCGAAACGCGATCGGCTCGTGGTGCGCTCGGCACTACGCGCTGCCGACCCCGGGGCAACTCGCCACCCGGCTGGCCGCGTTCGACGCCGACTCGGCGGCGGTCCGACTGCTGGGCGAGGCGCTCGCACACGCCTACGACCCGGACCGCACCCCGCCGCCGCCCGACCCGGCGCTCGGAATCCGGCGCGTGAGGGACCAGTTGACCGCCTTCGACACCATCCGCCGCCCCGCCCTCCCGGCCCCGCCCGTGCCGGAGATCGCGATACGGATCGCGGCCGGGGCCACGGGCGGCGCGCCGACCCCCGACACCGGCAAGTCCTGGCCGCGATCCGGTGACGACGGCTCCGGCACCGGCTCGGGCACGGGCACCGGCGTCACCGGGACCGACGGGAGCGACCAGACCGGCACCGACAAGTCCGGGGACGGTGGTTGCCTGGCCTTCTTCGCCGCCCTCCTCGTCACCTCCCTGGTCCTGGGCATCGCCTGCCTCGTCGGACTGGCCACCAAGGGCGACTGCGGCAAGGGCATCGAGGACGTGTGGGACGCGGTGACCGGGAAGCCGAAGGGCGGCGACAACGGCGAACCCCCGCCGGCGCTCACGCAGGAGCAACTCACCGTGTTGGCGACCACCGACGGTGGCCCGCACTTCGCGCAACACCTCTTCGAGGTGCAACTCGTCCTGTGGCAGGCGTTCGACCAGGCCCTCGACTACCTCGCGCTCGTCGGCCTGGTGCCGCCCGACGATCTGGCCATGGCCTCGCCCCTGTACGGCCAATTCGTTTCTCTGCCCGCCCGGCCCGCCTGGCCGCTGCGTCCGGTCGCCGCGCCCGAGACCGGCTACTTCCTGGATCCCACGGCACCCGTGGAGAACCCGCAGGAGCAACCGTCCCCGTACCCGACCGGAGCCGACCCCTCGGTGTTCGTCGACCCCACGCCGGGGGCGGCCTTCCGCACCGGGCCCGGGATCGCCCTGGCGCTGCTGTGGCAGATCGCCCGACGGGAGCACGACAGCGTCAACCTCGACCTCGACGCGGACCGAGGCTTCGGACACCGCTGCTGGACGGTGCCGGACGGCCGATCGGTGCTGGAGGACCCGGTACCCGTCGTCGACCTCGGCTACGGCGAACTCTGACACAGGAGGCGCGGCCATGCCCGAACCCGACCCCCACCCCGACGTCCCGGCGCCGCCCAGCACCTACCTGGTCATCCCCTACTTCCCGGGCGACCGCGGCGACCCCAAGACGGATCGCCCCGTGCCCGCGCCTGCGGTGTCGTACGCGTGCCCGTCCATCCACGTCACCGGCACCCCCGGCCCCGGCGTCTTTTGGCCCGGAGAGCCGTTCCGGGTCGCGGTGGAGGTGGCCAACTTCGGCGTGGGCACCAGCGCCGCGGCGGTGAGCGTGATCGTGTGGTGGTCCACCGCGACCAGTGGCTTCACCGATCTGCGCTGGTTCGGACAGGCCGTCGTCGCGGTGCCCTCGCACGGCGGCCGGGCCACGACCGTGCCGATGACCAACTCCATTCCGGCCGACGCGGGGCCGCACGTATGCCTGCTGGTCCGCGCGACCGCGGTGAACACGCCACTGCCCGCCGGCGCCGGCCCGGACCCGGTCCACGACCCGCACTGGGCCCAACTCAACCTCGTCACCGCGCCCGTACCCCCTGGACAGGCACCGTTCCCCTTCGAGTTCGCCTGGTCGGCGGGCAATCCCGGGGCACGGACCGCCCGGTATGTGGTCACCGCCCGGCCGACCGAGGCGGTCGTGCTGCGCACGCTCGCCCGAACCCTGGGTGCCCGCCCCGTACTCGCCGACGACCTGCGCTTGGCGGTGGACGGCGGGGAAGGACCCCGGGTATTGGAACTGGAAGCCGGGGAAAGCCGGGAACTGCACCTTGCCGGCGTCCTGGGCACCCCTCTGGAACAGAGTACGTTCACCGCGATCGACATCGTCCAGGAGGACGTGACCGGAGACGGCGAGGGCCGGATCACCGGCGGCATCGGCCTGATCCTGCGCGCGGACACCGGCGACGGGCGCGCCGCGCCGAGCTGAGCACATCGCGTCACGGCACCCGATCCCGACCCGGATCGAGGGACCGGCCCCTTGCCGTCCGGGGTGCGCCGGAGGGCGGAAGCGCACGAGTCCGGCGGGGTCTGCGCCGGTCGGGGTCACCTGGAGATCGGTGACGCCGGACGCCCCGCGCAGGGTGATCCACAGGGGCAGGGCGACGGGTACGCACCACACCCCCGCACACCCGGGCGCACACCTCGCTGGTCTTCCCGAGCTTCCCGGTCCGGTCGGTGCCACACCTGCCCGGCCAGGAGCGGCACATGACGGATTTCGAACTGTTCCGCTCGTCCTACCACGCGGCCTTCGGCCTGGCCGTCGTGCCGGTGTGGGCGCGGCCGGACGTGCTCAGCCCGCGGGGCCGTGATCCACGGACGCCGTCCAGGTCGTGGGGCGCGCGCGAGTCCGACGCAGCAGGCGGATCTTGACGCCGACGATCAGGTACGCGATCACATTGGCGGCCAGGCTGTACAGCCCGAAGAACTGGTACTCGGCGAAGATGAACACCTGGGTCACCAGCATGCTCACCAGCAGCGACGCGGCGACCAGGCGATAGGCCAGCAGGCGGTTCCACAGGAACACCCCCGCTCCGGCGGCGGCCAGGGTCAGCGAGACCACCGAGGAGACGGCGGGCAGGATCGAGTCGAGCGCGTCGTAGCCCAGCGCCGCGCGATCGATGCCCAGCGATTCCAGAACCAGCACACCGGCGCCCGACTGGAGCCCGAGGGCGACCGCGATCACCAGCCACAACCACGTGTGCGCCTCGATGCCCTCGCGGATCCGGGTCAGCCGGCGCTCGATCATCCGGGACAGGCCCGCGACGCGCGACACGTGTAGGGGACAGGCATCGATCAGCCCCATCACGGCGACGTGTTCGGGGGTGCCTGCCTGATCGCGCAGCGCCTCCTGGGCCCGTTCCCGCTGCGGCACGGTCAGGCCCCGGCGCAGGTGGGTGGCGGCGGCCACGGCGGCGTTGACCAGGCGGTCGTCCGAGCTCATGCGCTCGACCGGCAACAACAACTGCACCAGCACGAGCAGGGCCACGAAGGTCACGTACATGATGGCCACGGCCGGCTTGTAGAAGTAGCCGCCGGTGCGGCCGACCAGCTTGCCGATCTCGTCGATGAACAGGCCGAAGCCCACGCCGCCGACGACGGAGGTGACATCGTGCAGGCGCGGCCCGATCAGGGTGAGCTGCAGGACCATCGCAAGCAACATGAGCAGCCCGCCCCACACCGCGTGCGCGATGTGCAGGTGGTTGACGCCGACCTGGGGATAGCCGGACTCGGACAGCGCCAGGCGGGTGAGCAACACCGTCACCACGGCCGCCAGAACCAGCGTCTGGACATGCCGAACACCCGCCCACGCCCTGCTCAGACCCCACACGGCGGCCCGCGTACGCACCGCTGACGTCATGTCCTGAAGCGTAGGCGCGCATCCGCCCCGCACCCGTTCACGCCCCACATCCTGGCGTGTTGCCCCGCCACGATTGCGCTTGTCGGGCGACGATGTCGTTGCCGGCCGTGGACACCGGGCGCTCGCGACCACCGTGGAGATTCCACCGACCGCTGTCCCCGACGCCGCGGCTGACGCAGGTCGACAACATGGGCATCGCCGGGTTGTCCCACGCCCTGTGGCAGATGCTCGACCCCGGCACACGGCCCGGTCCTGCGCCGGCCGGCGTTGGACGAGCCGGATGTCTATGCGGCGCTGTACCGGTACGGCAGGACCCGGACACGTTGGGCCGTGGGCAAGCAGTTCCGCTACGGCACGGGGGAGGGCCCGGTGCCGTTGGCGGCCGAGCTGCGCGCGAAGTTCCTCGACGAGCGCAAGGGGCTGCGCTTCGCAGTGGAAACCGCGGACGACGAGGTGGCCCGGCAGGCTTCCCGGTGGACCGGCAACGACCCCGTCTACCGGTGGGACGATCGTGTGTATCACCCCTGGTCTCCGTGGCCGCGCGAAGCCATGGTCGCGCTGGTGCGGCGCGTACTCGACACCCGCGGCGAAGCCTTGGCCGCCTTCGCCGAGGCGGCCGACGCTCCCGGGCCTCTGGGGCCGGCTCACACCGGGAGCCGCGGCCCGGGTTGCCGCGCGCGCATCGGCCCACCCGTGTGGCGGGTGGTGCGGGCGATCGGCCACGCGCCGGCCGAAGGCGGCCTTTCGGACCGCGAGGTGGTGACGCCGGCGCGGCCCGCCTCGTACGCGCTTCGCGCGCTCGACTCGGACTGGATGCCGGCGATCCGGGGTCAGGTCGCGGCGCACTCCCGGCTGCGCGAGCTCGCGGCGCGCGATTCGGGAGGCGACCCGGACGCGTGGGCCATGCGGCCGGCCGTGGGGATCTCCGTGGGGAGGCATGGCGTACGAGCCGAAGGGACGGGCGCTTGCCGAGTTCCCTCTGTCGCGCGACTGTTCCTCACGGGGCCGGAACGGGCCCGGGCGTGCGGCTTCGGATGCCGGTGAAGTGGACCGTGAGCGCGCGGCGGGCGCGTTCGGCGTCGCGGGCGGCGACCGCTTCGTAAACCTCGCGGTGTTGGGCGGCGACGTCCTCGGCGGACTCGCCGATGGGCGGCAGGTCGGCGGCGAGTCGATCGTAGGCGTCCCAGAACGCGGCGAGCAGGCGCAGCATCAGGTCGTTGCCCAGCGGGCGATACAGCGTCTCGTGAAATTGGCGGTCGGTCAGCGGCGACACCTCGCCGCCGGCTGCCTCCGCAGCCATGCGATCGGCCACCGCGCGCAGATCCGCCAGGTCGGCGTCGTCGGCGATCTCGACGACCCGTCCGATCAGGCCCGCCTCCAACGCCTCGCGCACCGCGACCAGTTCGGTGATGCTGCGCGCGCCCGAGGCCTGTGAGAGGCGGCCGTGGAAGGACAGTTCGTCGACGAGGGCGCCGAGGGACATCCGACCCACGTAGGTGCCGAAACCGTGCCGGATCTCCACGATGCCCACGGCCTGGAGCGCCTTGAGCGCCTCACGCACGGAGTTTCGGCTGACGCCGAGGAGTTCCATCAGATCGGTCTCGGTGGGCATCGGATCGCCCGCACTCAGGCCGCGCTCCAGGATCAACTCCTTGATCTGTTCCTGTACGCCGTTCTTGCGCCGGTCGCGCACCGTCATCGCGTCCCCCATCGCCGAATGTCTCCGGGCGTCACCCTACTCATCGATGCATGGGCGCCCGTCGCGCAGCGTGGTCGCCGCATCGGTTCGCCCTGCCCTCTTGACCGGGTCACGGATGGCCTCCTAATCTCACCCGAGTCTAGACGTAGGACGTCCCTCGTTCCACATCCGATGTCTGATGTTCAGCAATTATTCCCATAGGTTCTTTTTCGAGTTCCCTCATTACCGGACAAGACAGGAGACGCCGTGTTCGAGTCGCGTTCGCCCGCCCAGGCGCTGGGCCGGCGGCAGTTCCTCAGGTTCACCGGCGCTCTCGGCGCCGCCGCCGCCATCGGTGGCTCCCTCGCCGCGTGCGGCCCCGAGTCGACCAACACCGGCAACGGGGACTCGGGCGGCAAGAGCAGTGGCAAGAAGACCATCAACGCCGGTCTCTCCTACACGCTGAGCACCGGCTTCGACCCGATGACCGCCTCCGGCGCGCTCCCCGTCGCGGCCAACCTGCACGTCTTCGAGGGTCTGGTCGACCTCGACCCGGTCACCCGAAGCCCCTACGCCGCGCTGGCGGCGACGATGCCCCAGCAGGTGGACGCCACCACATGGCGGGTCAAGGTGCGCCAGGGCGCCACCTTTCACGACGGCTCGCCGGTCACCGCCGAGGACGTCGCCTTCAGCTTCCAGCGCATCCTGGACCCGGCGAACAACTCCCTGATCAGCCAGTTCCTGCCGTTCTTGCGCGAGGTGCGCGCCGTCGACGCGAACACGGTCGAGTTCGGCCTCAAGTTCGCTTTCGCGCTGTTCGGCGAACGGATATCCGTGGTCAAGATCGTCCCCAAGGCCGTGGTGACCAAGGGCCAACAGCAGTTCGACGCGCTGCCGGTGGGATCGGGTCCCTACCGCATGGTGTCCGCGACCAAGGACGACCGGATCGTCTTCGCCGAGCACACCGCCTACAACGGTCCCAAGCCGGCGCGCGCCGCCACGATGAACTGGTTCCTGCTCGCCGACGCCTCCGCCCGGGTCACGGCGCTCGACTCCGACCGGGTCCAGGTCATCGAGGACGTCCCCTACATCAACTACGCCCAGGTCAAGAAGGCCCATCGGGCCGACTCCGTACAGAGCTTCGGCCTGCTGTTCCTGATGTTCAATCTGCGCCGCAAGCCCTTCGACGACGTGCGGGTGCGCCAGGCGCTGCACTGGGGCCTGGACAAGGAGAAGCTGATCGCCACCGGCCTGCTCGGCAACGCCGCGCCCGCGAGCAGCTTCCTCCAGGAGACCCACCCCGACTACCGGCGCGCGGGCACCGTCTACGGCTACGACCCGGCCCGGGCCAAGAGCCTGCTGGCCGAGGCGGGCGTGAGCGGGCTCGACCTCACCCTGGTCCTCACCGACACCGCGTGGGTCAAGGACATCGCGCCGCTGATCAAGGAGAGCTGGGACGGAATCGGTGTGCGCACCACGCTCGACATCGGCCAGTCCGGCGGCCAGTACAAGAACAAGATCGACAACGGCGAATACCAGGTGATGGCGGCTCCCGGCGACCCGTCGGTGTTCGGCAACGACGTCGACCTGCTGATGCGCTGGTGGTACGTGGGCCTGTGGGCCGACAAGCGGCACATGTGGTCACAGACGCCCGAGGGCAAGCAGGCCCGGACGCTCCTGGACGCCGCCGCCGCCGAGGCCGACACCGTCAAGCGCAAGGAACTGTGGGCCCAGGCGATCGACCTGGCCGCCGCACAGGTCCCGCTCTACCCCGTCTTCCACCGCAAGCTCGCCACCGCCTGGAACGACAAGGCCCTCACCGGCTTTCGGCCGCTGCCCACCACCGGCCTGTCCTTCCTGGACTCGGGTCCCGCGTAAGCGACCCGGCCCACCCCCGCTCGTCACCCGAGCCGCCCGCACCCACCCGTGCGGGCGCCCCGCCTCCCGCCTCCCGAGAGCCCCATGACCACGATCCTGCGCATGGCCGGCAGACGGCTGCTCACGCTCCCACCCCTCCTCCTGGGGATCACGTTGTTCGTCTTCGTGGTCCTGCGTTTCTCGCCCACCGACCCCGCGTACAACGCGCTCGGCGAAGGCGCGTCCCAGGCCGCGCGCGACGCCTACGCCGCCGACCACGGCCTCGACGACCCGATCGTGGTGCGCTACCTCGCGTTCCTGGGCGACCTGCTGCACGGCGACCTCGGGGTCACCACCCCGCCCAGCAAGCCGGTCTCGGACGCGATCTTCACCGCACTGCCGCTGACCCTGCAACTGACCTTCCTGGGCATGCTGCTCGCGTCGCTGGGCGCGTTGCTGCTCGGCGTGACCGCGGCGATCTTTCGCGACCGATGGCCCGACCAGGTCATCCGCCTGCTGTCGATGGCGGGTGTGGCCACGCCCTCGTTCTGGCTCGGCATCCTGCTCATCCAGCAGTTCGCGCTGCGCCTGGGCTGGTTTCCCACCGGCGGCTACGTCAACCCGGTCGACGGCGTGAGCGCCTGGCTGCAGAGCTTGTTCCTGCCCGCCGTCGCGATCGCGGTGCCCGTCGGCGCGTCGCTGACCCGCATCGTGCGCACCTCCATGGTCGAGGAGCTCGACCGCGACTACGTGCGCACCGCCGCCGGAAACGGCCTGCCACCCCTGGTGATCGTGGGCCGCAACGTACTGCGCAACGCCCTGGTGACCCCGCTGACCGTACTCGGCCTGCGCGCCGGTTACGCGCTCGGCGGCGCGGTGGTGATCGAGACCATCTTCGGCCTCCCGGGCCTGGGCACGCTCATCCTCAACGGCGTCACCTCCGGCGACGTGGCCGTCGTACAGGGCACCGTCCTGGTGATCGCCGTCGTGTTCGTGCTGGTCAACCTGGTCGTCGACCTCGCCTGCCTGTTCGCCAACCCCCGCACCAGGGAGGCCTGACATGATGCGTCCCGAACTGGTCGCCCGACTCTCGCGCCCCGGCATCGGATGGCGCCGCCTTTCGGTGCCCGCCCGGGTGTGCGTGAGCGCGCTCGCCCTGCTGTGCCTGGCGGCGCTGCTCGGACCGTGGGTCGCCCCGCACGATCCGCTCGCCACCGGCATACCCGCCCAGGGCCCCTCCGGTGATCACTGGTTCGGTACCGACCGGGCCGGGCGGGACGTGTTCTCCCGTCTCCTGGTCGGCGCCCGCTGGTCGCTCGCCATCGGTCTGGGCGCCACCGTCCTCGCGCTCGTGCTCGGGGGCCTGCTCGGCGCCCTCGCCGCCACCTCGCGCCGCCCGGTCGACGAGGGTGTGATGCGCGTACTCGACGTGGTCATGGCCTTCCCCAACGTGGCCCTGGCAGCGGTGTTCGTCGCCGTCTTCGGCAGCTCGCTGAGCGTGCTGGTCTGCTCCATCGCGTTCCTGTACACCCCCTCGCTGGCCCGCGTCGTACGCGCCAACGTGCTCGCGCAGTACGGCGAGGACTACGTCGCGGCCGAACGCGTGATCGGCGCCCGCCGCCCCCACATCCTCGTGCGACACGTCGCGGTCAACTGCGCCGCGCCGATCCTGGTCTTCGCCACCGTCCTGGTCGCCGACGCCATCGTCTTCGAGGCGAGCCTGTCCTTCATCGGCGCGGGCGTGCCCGACCCCGATCCCTCGTGGGGGTCGGTGATCGCCTACGGCCGCACACTCGTGCTCACCGGTGGGTGGTGGGCCACCTTCTTCCCGGGCCTGATGATCCTGCTCACCGTGCTCGCGCTGAACGTCCTCGCGGAAGGCATCTCCGACGCGTGGGCCGCGCCGGCCGGACACACGGCCAAGGACCCCGTCAAGGCCGAGCGCCAAGCCGCCCGCGTCGCGCCGCTCGACCCGGCCGCGCGGGCCGTCCTGGACGCACGCCTGGCCGAGGCCGCCGACCGGCTGCCGATCCGCGAGGTCCCCGACGCGCCACCGCTGCTGTCCGTGCGTGGGCTGTCGGTACGCTTCCCCGACCGGCATGGCGGTGTACGCATCGTCGACGACGTCTCCTTCGACGTACGCCCCGGGGAGACCGTGGGGCTGGTCGGCGAGAGCGGGTGCGGCAAGAGCCTGACCAGCCTGGCCGTGATGGGCCTGCTGCCCAAGGGCGCCGAGACCGCGGGCGAGGTGCGCTTCGCCGGCCGGGACCTGCTCGCGATGACCCCGCGTGAACGCCGCCCGCTTTTGGGACACGAGATCGCGATGATCTACCAGGACGCGCTCAGCTCGCTCAACCCCGGCCTGCTCATCGAGACGCAGATGAGCCAGCTCACCAGGCGCGGCGGCACCCGCACTCCCGCCGAACTGCTCGAACTGGTCGGCCTGGACGCCGCCCGCACGCTGCGCAGCCATCCGCACCAGCTCTCCGGCGGCCAGCGCCAGCGGGTGCTGATCGCGATGGCCCTCTCGCGCGGCCCCCGGCTGATCCTGGCCGACGAACCGACCACCGCGCTGGACGTGACGGTGCAGGCCCAGGTCGTGGACCTGTTGACCCGGCTGCGCGACGAACTGGGCTTCGCCCTGGTCCTGGTCTCGCACGACCTGGCCCTGGTGTCCTCGCTCGCCGACCGGATCGTGGTCATGTACGGCGGCCATGTGGTCGAGACCGGCCGGACCGCGGAACTCCTGCGCACTCCCCGCCACCACTACGCGCGCGGCCTGCTGGGTTCGGTGCTCTCCCTGGAAGCCGGCGAGGAACGCCTGCACCAGATCCCGGGAGTGGTGCCGCCACCGGCCGACTTCGGCCCCGGATGCCGATTCGCCGAACGCTGCCCCGCGGCGAGCGAGCAGTGCCTCGACGTCCGACCGGCCCTGAGCGGTGACGTGCACGCGCACGCCGCCGCCTGCCACCACCCGGCCCACATCCCGACCGGAGGCCTCCGATGAGCCGGACCCGTACCGTGCCCACACCCGCGACCGGACCCGAACCGCAGACGTCGGCCGAGCCCACGGTGCTCTCGGTGCACGACGTGGACGTCACCCACACCGTGCCCGGCGCCCGACTCTTCGCCAGGGCACACCTGCACGCCCTGACCGGTGCGCGGATCGCGATCCGCCGCGGCGAAGTACTGGGCATCGTCGGCGAATCGGGCTGCGGCAAGTCCACCCTGGCCCGGGTGCTGGTGGGACTGCAAAAGCCCACCGCGGGCGTCGTGCGCTTTCACGACCGGAACCTGTGGGAGATGCCCGCCAAGCGCCGCGACCGCGAATTCGGCAGCGCCCTGGGCATGGTCTTCCAGGACGCTTCCACGGCACTGAACCGACGCCTGACCGTGCGCCGGGTGCTGCGCGATCCCCTCGACGTGCACGGGCGCGGCACCAGGGAGCAGCGCGAGGCGCGCGTGCGCGAGGTGATGGACCTGGTCGGCCTGCCGCCGAGCGCGGCCGAGGCACTGCCCGGACAGCTGTCCGGCGGACAACGCCAGCGGGTGGCGATCGCCCGAGCACTGGTCCTGGAACCCGAGGTGATCGTCGCCGACGAGCCCACCTCGGCGCTCGACGTGTCCGTGCGGGCGCAGATCCTGAACCTGCTCCGCGACCTCAAGGACCGGCTCGGCCTGGGCCTGGTGTTCATCTCCCACGACATCCAGACCGTGCGCTACCTCGCCGACCGGATCGCCGTCATGTATCTGGGCCGCGTCGTCGAGGAGGGTCCGACCGCGCGGGTCACCGCCACCCCGCGGCACCCGTACACGGTCGCCCTGTTCTCGGCCACGCCCAGCCTGCTCGACTCGGCGGAGCGGATCACCCTCACCGGCCCCCTGCCCTCCGCCGTCGACCCGCCCAGCGGATGCCCGTTCCGGACCCGGTGCCGGCATGCCACGGACACCTGCGCCGAAGTGTCGCCCGAGCCGCGCGAGGCGGAATCCGGTCACCTCTTCCGCTGTCACCACCCCTTGTGACCGCTCCCGCGCTCGTGCGCGATCCGCCGTTGTTCCACCCCTGCTAGCGCCCTTTCCCCGCTCTGTTCCGCCGCCTCTCCCGTTCACCATTGCCAGGAGCTCTGAACCGCATGTCCTCGTCGCCGACCGCACTTCGCGGCGTCGTCCCCCCCGTCTGCACCCCGCTGACCCCCGAGTCGGAGGTCGACGCCCCCTCGCTGGAGCGACTGATCGCGCACCTGCTCGACGCCGGCGTGGACGGCCTGTTCGTCCTCGGCTCCACCAGCGAGGTCGCGTTCCTGCCGGACACGCACCGGGCCCGGGTCCTGGAGATCGCGGTGAGCGCCGTCGCCGGGCGGGTGCCCGTGGTCGCCGGCGTGATCGACACCGCCACGTTGCGCGTGGTCGAGCACGTCCGCACCGCCGAGAAGCACGGCGTGGACGGAGTGGTGGCCACCGCCCCCTTCTACACCCGCACCCACCCGGCCGAGATCGACGCTCACTTTCGCACGCTGCGCGCCGCCACCGACCTGCCCGTGATCGCCTACGATCTGCCGGTCTCGGTGCACACCAAGCTCGGCGTCGCGCAACTGGCGAACATGGCCCGCGACGGGGTGATCCAGGCGGTCAAGGACTCCAGCGGAGACGAGGGCGGATTCCGCCGATTGCTCCTGGAAACCGCCGACGTCGCGGACTTCGCGGTACTCACCGGCTCGGAGTTGACCGTGGACACCGCGTTCCGGATGGGCGCGCACGGCGTGGTCCCGGGTCTGGGCAACGTCGACCCGCGCGGCTACGTGCGACTGCGGGACTTGGCCGCGGCCGGCGACTGGGATGCGGCCAAGGCCGAACAGGAGCGCCTGATCGCGCTGTTCGGCCTGGTCGACGTCGGCTCGCCGAAGCGCATGGGGCGCGGATCGTCGGCGCTGGGCGCGTTCAAGGCCGCGCTGCACCTGCTCGGCGTGATCGACTGCCCCGCGACCGCCGCGCCGCAGATCCCGCTGAACGCGGCCGAGATCGCCGACGTGCGCGCCCACCTGGTCCGGGCCGGCCTGCTCGCGGCATGACACTCCCGGGATGGCCCCGGATCGGGGTCGACATCGGCGGAACGAAGATCGCCGCCGGGCTGGTGCGGCGCGACGGAAGCGTCATCGGTCGCCGGGTGCGCGCGACCCCGGCCGCGGCGGGCCCTGACCGGGTGCTGGCGGCGGTGATCGACCTGGTGCGCGAATTCGCCCCGGACGCGACCTGCGTGGGCGTCGGCGCGCCCGGCGCCGTGGACAGCCGAACCGGGACGGTCCGCTTCGCGACGGACCTGCTCCCCGGCTGGGCGGGCACTCCCGTGGGCGACGCGGTCGCGTCCGCGTCCGGTCTGCCGACCCTGGTGGACAACGACGTCAACGTGCTGGCCCTGGGTGAACTGCGCCGCGGCGCCGCGATCGGCAACGACGCGGTGTTGTACGTGTCGGTCGGCACCGGGGTGGGCGGCGCGCTCGCCCTCGGCGGCCGGATCGTGCGCGGCGCTCGCGGAGTCGCGGGCGAACTGGGCCACCTGAGCGTGGCCGGCCCGGTGCGGGCGCGACCGTGCGCATGCGGTCGCACCGGGCACCTGGAGGCGGTCGCGTCCGGACCCGCGATCGAAGCCGCCTACAGCGCCTCCGGACCGGACCTGCGTGAGATCGCCCGCCGCGCGCACGCCGGGGAAACCCGCGCCGGCCGGGTGATCGAGGAGGCCGCGGTCGTCCTGGGACGCACACTCGCCGGACTCGTGAGCGCGCTGGACCCCCAGGCGCTGGTCGTGGGCGGCGGGGTGGCCGCTATCGGCCCACGCTTCACCGAATCCCTCGCCGACGCGCTGCGTGCCGAGGTCCTGCCGCCGCTGCGCACGATCCCCGTGCTGACGGCGGCGCTGGGGCTGGACGCACCCCTGGTGGGTGCGGCCCTGCTGCCCGAGGACCTGACGGTCGCCGGGAACGTGAGCGATGTGACGGGCCGGTGAACCGAGCCGGCCCGAGTGCTTTCGTGAATCCGAAAGAACAGATGAATCCCTTGCACCGAAACGGATGTGACCATGCATCATCTGCTTGAGCGGTTGCGCGGTGGCCTGATCGTGTCGGTCCAGGTCCACCGCGCGGACGACCCGCTGCGGGGCTCGGCGACCATGGCGGCGATCGCACGCGCCGCGGTGGAGGGCGGCGCGGCCGCGATCCGCTGTGGCGGTATCGGCGGCATCCCCGACGTCGAGGCGGTGTGCGAGGCGGTACACGTGCCGGTGATCGGGTTGTGGAAGGACGGCGACGCGGACGTATACATCACGCCGAGCGCCGCCCACGCCGTGGCGGTGCGAGCGGCGGGAGCGGGGATCGTAGCGATCGACGGCACCACCCGGGCCCGCCCCGACGGCAGCACCTTCGCCGACGCGGCGCGCGCGGTGCATGCCGTCGGGGCGCTGGTCCTGGCGGATGTGTCCACCGAGGACGAAGCGCTGGCCGCCGAGGCGGCCGGCGCTGACGCGGTGGCGACGACCCTGGCCGGCTACACCCCGGACAGGGCCCGAACGCCCGGCCCCGATCTGGCCCTGGTGGAGACGTTGGCCGCACGGGTGAACGTCCCCGTGATCGCCGAGGGCCGATACCACCGCCCGACCGACGCGGCGGCGGCCATAGCGGCCGGCGCGCACGCGGTGGTGGTCGGCACCGCGATCACCGTACCGGCGTGGATCACCACGACCTTCCGTGAGGCGCTGCCGAACCGGTAGGTCGGGGCGTGGGCTTGACGCCCCGAGACCGTGGCACTCGTCGCGCCGCCTACACCGCCGACGCTGCGCCGGGCACCGCTCGTCCGAGGCCACGGCGCCCCACAGCCCACCAGGACTTCGCCGGCAAGCGAGGTCATGGTGAAGGCCACGGCCACGCCGAGAGCGATGGCGAAGAGCGGGGCGGGGGGCGCCAGAAGCGCCAGTGGGGCGATGCCGATCAACCCGGACACGTCCGTGGCGGCCGGCGGACGGCGCGGCCGATAGCGCAGCGCGGCCGGCCCGCCGACGATGGAGCCCTCCGCGCTCAGTTCCAGATAGTGCTCGCGATGCCCGCGCCCGCGAAGGACAAGCCCACGCCGAGGCTGACGGCGACCGCGAGGTAGAGCGCGGCGATCACCGCCCGGCCGGTCGAGGTGAGGGTGAACTCCTCGTAGGAGAACGTCGACCAGGTCGACAAGGCCCCGCAGAACCCGGTGGCCGCCAGCAGGTTCTCGTTGCCGGTCACGCCGCCGCGCAGGACGCCCTCGGACAGGAAGCCGAGCAGCAGGCACGCCGCGGAGTTGGCGGCCAGCGTCCCGAAGGGGAACGGGCTGTGCACCCGGGACTTGACCGCGACACCGGTGAGGTAGCGGGTCGGCGCGCCGAGCGCCCCACCGGCGAGAACCAGGAGCCAGTCAGCGAGCATCTGCGGACGCCTTCTGGTGTGAGGGGGTTCCGACTGCGACGCGGGCCGCCAACACGCCGAGCGTAACTCCGGCCAGGGCCACAAGGATCGTCAGGAAAAGGTAGCCGAACGCCGTGCCGTACGCCTCGCCGCGGATGAGCAGCCGGACGTTGTCCGTGTAGTGGGAAAACGTTGTGAAGCCACCGAGGAAGCCGGTGCCGAGCAGGGCGCCGACCATCTTCTTCCGTGCGGGGAAGCGGGCGGTCAGGACCGTCATCAGGGCGCCCATCACCGTGCAGCCGACCCCGTTGACGATGAGGATCGGCCATGGGAACTCGGTGCCTGATGTGGGCCACAATCGCTCGATGCCGTAGCGGGCGCAGGCGCCGACGCCGCCGCCCACCGCAACGGCCGCGACGACCGGGAGTTGCCGGCCGGGGGCGTGCTCCGAATGGGCATGCGCCGGTGGGCGGACCGGGCGGTCCTTCGTGTCGAAGTACGGGTTGGTCATCGGAGGCAGACCTTTCGGCAGGGCCCGGCAGTGGGCTGTTCAGGCGAAGAACGGATGCGACCACATGTCGCAGGTCCCCACGAATGGTCACATGGTCTAGACATAACATTTGTGGCGAAAAGACCATGAAGCACCCTAACTGTTTTTATGATGCATTCCTGTGAATTTCAGGAGAAACGGTGACGCAAGGTGACGCGGTGGACCCCACTGGGAGTAGTCCCCGCCCCTGGGAACGGGAGCCGCTCGCCTATCTGGTCGCCTCATTGCGCGGCATCGGTCAGGTCGACCTGCAACCGGCCTTGCTCACGGGCGTGTTCATCCTCGCCGGGCTCTGGGTGGCCGGCTGGGAGGTCGGGCTCTTCGCCACGCTCGGCACTTTGATCGCGACCGCCGCGGCGTACGCCTTCAATGTGGACCGCGGCAGTATCGCCCTGGGGCTTCAGGGCTATTCCGGCTGTCTGACCGGCATCGCTTTGGTCGTGTTCCTGGGCAACCACGTCGCGACCTACATCCTGGCCGTGATCGCCTGCATCCTCACGACCATCCTCACGGCGACGATCAGCACCCTTGCCACGCCTTACGGACTGACCGCGCTGACCGCGCCGTTCTGCCTGGTTTCCGGGGCGATGGTGCTCGGCGCGCCGTCGTTCGAGCGGATCTGGCATGGCGGTTCCACTGCCGGCCCGACGTCCGGGGATACCGGCGTCACGTGGTCCGACCTGTGGCACGCGTTCTTCAACAACGTCTCGCAGATCTTCCTCGTCGGTAAGTGGTACGTCGGCCTCCTCATGCTGATCGGCCTGGCCTTCGCCGGAGTACGCGTTCTCCTGGCCGCCGTGCTCGGCAGCGTCGTGGGCATCTTCGTCGCCTGGGCGCTCGGCGCGCCCACGGCGGTGATCGCCCAAGGCATCTACGGCTACAACGCCGTGCTGGTAGCCATCGCGGTCGGCGCGGTCTTCCTCGCGAACACGGTCTGGAACGCGTGCTACGCACTCTTCGGCGCCGGCGTCGCCACCGGGCTCACCGCGTCGATCACCTCTCTCTTCAAACCGTTCCACGGCCACACGTTCACCTGGCCGTTCATCCTCACCACGTGGACGCTGGTGGCGGCGGTGACCCTTCTGCCGCGTCTACGTCGGGCAGGCACCTGACCCGCGCAGCCCGCAAACACCGTTCTCCGTCTTGAGGAAGGCACCGACAATGAACCTCGCGCCGCGCGAAATCGACAAGCTGATCGTTTACGTCGTCGCGGACCTGGCCCGAAAGCGCCGGGACCGCGGACTCAAGCTGAACTACAGCGAAGCCGTCGCCCTGATCACCGAGGCCATCCTGGAAGCGGCCCGCGACGGCAAGTCCGTCGCCGACTGCATGGAACTCGGCCGGCACATCGTCGACGGCGACTCCTGTATGGACGGCGTGCGCACGATGCTCCCGCTGCTCCAGGTCGAGGCGTCCTTCGTGGACGGCACGAAGCTGGTCTCGGTGCACGACCCCATCGGCGGCTGACCGGTGTCCGACCACACCCGGGTGATCGTGGTGTGCGGCCGGGAGTCGGGCCAGGGTGCGGATCTACGCGAACTCGCCGGGCCGGACACGTCCGTGGTCACCCCCGGACGGGAACTGCACCGGGCGCTCGCCACACGGCCATCAGGTCAGTACGCCGTCGTCGTCCCGATGACGCTGGGCCGGGAACCCGGCCTGGTCGCCGAGACCGCGCGGACCGTCCGCGCGCTGCCGCCAAAGTCGCGCGAGGGTGTCGCCGTCGCGGAGCCGTTCGGTACCACCGACCACCTGGTCGGCTGGCTGCGCGCCGCCGCCAACGCAGTGGCCCAGGACGCCGCGTTGCTGGTCATCGCTCCGAGCGGGGACCCGTACGAGGACGCCGAATTGGACCGGGCCGCGTACTTGGTGCGCCGCAACGGACGACACCGGCTGGTGGAGACGGCCCTGATCGGCGGTGACCCGGACGTCGCCGAGGGCCTACGGAGATGCGTACTTCTGGGAGCGCGACGCATCGCCGTGCTGCCGGCGTCGTTCGCCGCCGCCCCGCTGCCGTCCGCGGTCGACGGGGTCCCGGTGTCCGACGCCGGCCCGCTGCTCTGCCCGGCCGCGTTGGCCGCGGTCCTCGCCGCCCGGGTCCGCACCGCGCGCCACCGGCTGCGCGACCACGGCGACGACGGCGTCGGCCGCGCGCTCGGCGCCGCCGACGGGTTCGGCCTCGGCCACACCCACGGCCTCGGCGACGAACACCACCACGATCACGGTGGTGGCCACCACCCGCACCACGGCCCCGGCGCCGAGCACCACCACAGTCACGGCCCCGGTGGTCACCAGGGCCACCGCGGGCCGGGGGAGGGCCGCGACCTCGGTGGCTCTCCGCAGGAGCGCACGCAGATCCACATCCGCACCACCACCCCGCCCCCGACTGCCGCCACCGTGACCGCGGCCGGCACAAGGAGTCACCCATGACATCCACCATCGGCGTCTACCTCTACGGCGACGATCCGGTCGAGATCAACGCCGGCCGCCGGACCATCAAGGTCACCGTGGCCAACACGGGCGACCGCGCAGTCCAGGTCGGCTCGCATTACCACTTCTTCGAGGTCAACTCGGCGCTGCGGTTCGAGCGCGACAAGACACTCGGCATGCACCTGAACATCCCCGCGGGGACGTCGGTCCGTGTCGAGCCGGGCGGCAGCCGTGAAGTCGAGTTGTGCGAATACGCCGGCACGGGCCGCCTCACGGGGTTCAGCGGCCTGCTCAACGGCAGTGTCGTCTCCCACCCGGCGCGCATCGCCGCGTTCCACAAGGCCCTGGAAGAAGGCTTCGAGGGCGCCGACGGCACCGACGACAGCGGCGGCAAGGACAAGGGCCAAAAAAGCACGAAAGGCGCGAACTGATGCCGATCCTCTCCCGCAAGCAGTACACCGACATGTTCGGGCCCACCGTCGGCGACAGGTTCCACCTGGCCGACACCAACCTGATCGTGGAGGTGGAAAAGGACTTCAGCGAGGGCCTCTACGGTGACGAGATCCTGTACGGCGGCGGCAAGACCATGCGCGACGGCATGGGTTCCGACCCCCAGGCCTCCGCCGCGCAAGGCGCGCTGGACACGGTCATCACCAACGTCGTGGTGATCGACCCGATCCTCGGCGTCGTCAAGTGCGACATCGGGATCAAGGACGGGATGATCGCGGGGATCGGCAAGTCCGGCAACCCGCAGACGCAGAACAACGTGCACCCCAAGCTCGTCGTCGGCGCGTGTACCGAGGCGATCTCCGGCGAGCATCTGATCGCCACCGCCGGCGCGATCGACACCCACGTCCACCTGATCTCGCCGCAGCAGTGCCGGCAGGCGCTGACCAACGGCATCACCACCCTCATCGGCGGCGGCACCGGCCCGACCGACGGCTCGAACGGCACGACCTGCACTCCCGGGCCGTACAACATCTCCCGCCTCCTGGAGGCGGCCGAGGAATTGCCGGTCAACATCGGCATCATGGGCAAGGGCAACAGCAGCCGCCCGATGTCCCTGGACGAGCAGATCGAGGCCGGCGCCTGCGTGCTGAAGGTGCACGAGGACTGGGGCGCCACCCCGGCGGTCATCGACTGCTCGCTCCGCGTCGCGGACCGGCACGACGTGCAGATCGCGATCCACACCGACAGCCTCAACGAGTCGGGCTACTTCGAGAGTACCCGCGCGGCGTTCGACGGGCGCACCATCCACACCTTCCACTCGGAAGGCGCGGGCGGCGGCCACGCTCCCGACATCCTGCGGGTCACCGGCGAGCCGAACATCCTGCCGTCCTCGACCAACCCGACGCTCCCGTACACCAAGAACTCGGTGGACGAGCTGCTCGACATGGTCATGGTCTGCCACCATCTGAACCCCGACATCCCGGAGGACGTGTCCTTCGCGGACAGCCGGGTGCGCGCCGAGACCATCGCCGCCGAGTCGGTGATGCACGACCTCGGCGTGATCAGCATGGTGTCGTCCGACTCGCAGGCCATGGGCCGCGTCGGCGAATCCGTCACCCGCTGCTTCCAGATCGCGCACCACTGCAAGGACAAGCGCGGCCCGATGGACGGCGACAGCGCCCGCAACGACAACCAGCGGGTGCTGCGCTACCTGGCCAAGGTCACCATCAACCCGGCCATCGCCACCGGCATTTCGGAATACGTGGGCTCGCTGGAAGCGGGCAAGCTCGCGGACATCGTGCTCTGGCCGATCCACTCCTTCGCCGCCAAGCCCAAGATGATCATCAAGGGCGGCATCGTGTCGTGGGCCCAGATGGGCGACCCGAACGCGTCGCTGCCCACCCCGCAGCCGGTCATCTACCGGCCGATGTTCGGGCAGTTCGGCCGGGCGCAGCAGTCCACGCACCTCACCTTCATGTCGCAGGCCGGCATCGCCGCGGGCGTCCCGGAGAAGTTGGACCTGAAGCGCAAGGTGGTCCCGGTGAGCGGCACCCGCGTCATCGGCAAGCACAACATGGTCCGCAACAGCGCCCTGCCCAAGGTCGAGGTCGACCCGGAGACCTTCAAGGTCAGTCTGGACGGCGAGGTCACGACCATCGAACCGGCCGAGACGCTGCCGCTCAACCAGCTGTACTTCCTGGTGTAGCGGATGCCTGGCAGCTCGGAACACTCGCCCGGCACGGACCGGTCCCTCGAGCCGCGGCTCGGGAGGCTTGCCCCCCTGCTGGTCAGCCTTCAGCTGGCCGACTCGGCGTTCCCGAGCGGCTTCTACACCCTTTCGCACAGCCTTGAGGGCTACGCCCAGGCGCGCGCCGTCACCCCCGAGACCCTCCCGGACCTCCTCGCCGACCTGCTGCGGCACGGCGTCGGACCGGGCGACGCCACCGCTCTCGCGCTTGCCCACCGGGCGGCGGCCTGCGGTGATCTCGACAGCGCGGTTGTGGCCGACCGGCGGCTGTTCGCGGGCAAGCTGAGCCGCGAGATGCGCCAGGCCGCGACCCGCACCGGGCGACAGGTCCTCGACCTGTCCGCCGAGGTGTTCGGCGTGCCGGTCATCACGGACTACCTGCTCCGGGTCAAGGAGCGCCAGGCGCCCGGCACGCAGGCCGTCGCGGCCGGCATCGTGCAGGCCGCCGCCGGGGTGCCCGTCGACCAGGCGGTCGCCTCCGACCTGTTCGCGTTCAGCGCGAGCTTCGCCGGGGCCGCGCTGCGGCTTCGGCTCACCGACCACCGCAGGGCACAGGTGCTGCTGCGCGGCGCCGCCCCTGTCATCGAGGAGACCGTCCGGGCCGCGCTGGCCCGGAACCTGGCCGACCTCGGCTCGACCGCGTTCGCCTCCGACATCATGTCCGGCCGCCACGAGCGCGCCGAGGCCCGCTTGTTCGCCAGCTGAGCGACCGCCCACGCGAAGAGCCGCGAACCCGGTCGCAGACGACTCGGGACATCGCCTCACCACCACGAGGAGCACTGTGGACGACAACGTACTTCGGATCGGGATCGGCGGGCCGGTCGGCTCCGGCAAGACCGCGCTGATCGAGGCGCTGGTGCCGGTGCTCATCCGCCAGGGCCACCGCCCTGCCATCGTCACCAACGACATCTACACCCAGGAGGACGCCCAGCACGTCCGCCGCACGCTGGCCGGTGTCCTCGACCCCGAACGGGTGGTCGGCGTCGAGACCGGCGCGTGCCCGCACACCGCCGTCCGCGACGACCCCACGATGAACCTGGCGGCCGGCGCGGAACTGCTCGAACGCTTCCCCGAGGTGGACACGTTGCTCTACGAGTCCGGCGGAGACAACCTGACGCTGACGTTCAGCCCCGCCTTGGTCGACGTGTTCGTCTTCGTCCTGGACACCGCCGAAGGCGAGAAGATGCCCCGCAAGCGCGGCCCGGGCATCACCGAATCCGACCTGCTGGTCATCAACAAGATCGACATCGCGCAGTACGTCCGCACGGACATCACGGTCATGGAGTCCGACGCGTACAGGGTCCGCGAGGGACGCCCCGTGCTGCTCACCGATTCGCTGGCCGGGGTCGGCGTCGAAGACCTCGCCACGTTCCTGCACTCCCGCCGCACGGTGCTGATCTGACATGACCACCGCCCCGCCACTGCCGCTGACCGACCGGTCCGCCGAGGCCCGGCAGACCTCCGGAGGCGCACCCGACGTGCCCCCCGACCCACCCGTCGACCCGCCCCCCGGCCTGGCGCGGTCCGTGCCGGACCGGCTCGCCGAGGCGCACTGGGCGGTCGGCCACCTCCCGGCGGAGGTGGCCGACCTGGCCGCGCGTCCCGACACCCTCGCCCCCGGCTCCGCGGCCAAGGTCGGCATCCTCGACCTGGCCTTCGAGGTGCGCGGCGGACGCACCGAACTGGTCGAGCGCTACCAGAAGACCCCGCTCCAGCTCATGCGCCCGCTGTGGATCGACCCCGCACAGCCCGACACCGCGTACGTCTACGTGATGGCCACCGGCGGCGGCGTCGCCCAGGCCGACCGATACCGCATCGACATCCGCTGCGGACCCGGCGCGCGCGTCCACCTCACCACCCAGGCCGCCACCAAGGTGTTCCGGATGGAGCAGGACTATGCCACCCAATCGGTCGAGCTCACCGCGGAATCCGGTGCCTACCTGGAATACCTGCCGGACCCGCTGATCCTGTTCCGCGACGCGCGGTTCTACCAGCGCACCACCGTCACCGCCACCCCCGGTTCCACCGTCGTCCTCGGGGAAACGCTCACCGCCGGCCGCCTGGCCCGCGGCGAGCGCCACGACTACCGGGTGCTGGCCACCGATCTGGAGATCCGCCGCCCCGACGGCACCCTGCTGGCCGTCGACACGCTGCGCCTCATGCCCGGTGACGACCGGAGCGCCGTCACCGGTCCCGCGGTGTTCGACGGATACGACCATCTGGGCTCCCTGTTCGTGGTCAGCGATCTGCGTCCCGCCGCGGCGATCGCCGATGCCCTGCACGAGGCGTTGGCCGGACGGGACCTGCGCTACGGCGTGTCCACCCTGCCCGAGGAGTCCGGGGCGTGGCTGCGCCTGCTGGAGGACAGCCCGATCCGCACCGCCGAGGCGTTCTCCGACGCATGGCGTGCGGTCCGCCTGCTGCTCACCGGCAGCCCGGCACCCGCTCTGCGCAAGACCTGACGTTCCGCCTACGAAGGAAGAGTCGACACAGTGCCCATGCTCTCCGCGCCGCCGCCGATGCCCCCGGCCTACAACGCCGGCGATACGGCTTGGCTGCTGGCCTCCACCGCGATGGTCCTGCTGATGACCCCGGGACTGGCGTTCTTCTACGGCGGCATGGTGCGGGTCAAGCACATCCTGATGATGATCAAGATGAGCTTCGCGGCCCTCACCTTCGGGACTCTGGTCTGGTGGATGCTCGGCTACACCCTGGCGTTCGGACCGGACGTCGGCGGCGTCGGACTCATCGGCAACGTCGACCAGGCGTTCTTCCGCGGCATCCGGCTCGACACGCTCAGCGGTGCCATCCCGACCTACATCTTCGCGACCTTCCAGATGGGCTTTGCCGTGGTCACGGTCGCGCTGATCAGCGGGTCCATCGCGGACCGCGCCCGGATGCGCGGATGGCTGGTGTTCGTCCCGCTTTGGCTGCTCATCGTGTACGCGCCGGCCGCGCACTGGGTGTTCGACGACAGCGGCTGGATCCACGACCGACTCGGCGCGCTCGACTTCGCCGGCGGCCTGCCCGTCGAACTCAACTCCGGGGCGGCCGGACTGGCCGTGGCCCTGGCGCTGCGCGGCCCGAGCGACTGGGCCCGCCGCGAGGAGCGCCCCAACAACATTCCGCTGGTCGTCATCGGCGTCGGGCTGCTGTGGTTCGGCTGGTTCGGCTTCAACTCCGGCTCCGCGCTCAACGACCAGGGCACCGCGGCGGCGGCTTTCCTCAACACCCAACTCGGTGCCGCGGGCGCCATGGTCACCTGGCCGCTCGTCGAGAAGTGGCGGACCGGGCGGATCACCACCACGGGCGTGGTCTCGGCAGCGGTCGCGGGCATGGTCGCCATCACCCCTGCCTGCGGCGAGATCAATACGCTCGGCGCGGTCGTCACGGGCCTGGTGGCAGGCTTCGTCTGCGCGTTCGCCATCACCTTGAAGTACCGCTTCGGCGTGGACGATACGCTCGACGTGGTCGGCGTGCACGGCGTCGGCGGCATCACCGGCCTCGTGATGGTCGGCCTGTTCGCCACCGCTCGGATCAGCGGCCGGAAGGGCCTGTTCCACGGCGGAGGCTGGAGCCTGCTCGGCAAGCAGGTACTCGCCATCCTTGCCATGGCCACCTTCTCGTTCGTGCTCAGCTGGGTGCTCGCCAAGATTATCGACGCCACCGTCGGGTTCCGGGCCTCCGCCCGATACGAGTCCGTCCCCGGGGCGCAGGTCGAGGAGGCGTACGACACCCTCACAGCGGACCGCCTCGGCGCCCTCGTGCACGACAGCGCGGTCCACACCGACAGCGAACTCCGGGAAAAAATCACCGAGTTGCTCCGCATCCGACGGCACGACTGACGGGCGGCCCGCGTGATTCGGCATGGGCGCCCTATTCGGTTGCGTGGCGAGCGTCGATTCGCGGAGAGTCGTCGCCTGCGCGATCTGGACTTGACCGATGGCGGTCGATGAGGACCGGATCGAGTACTGGCGCCGGTGTCCGGTACCGATACCCCGGGGGATGGGTGCGGCGATGTTCAGTGGGTTCGAAGCGCGGGTTTCAGGTCCTTCAGCCACGTGTCGCGGACGTTCGTCCACTCGCCCGCGCACCCGGCGGCGCGTTCCGGGGGCAGGAGGTTCGTGCTCAGCAGGCCGCGGTTGCCGTCAGGGGCAGCCCCGTAGAGGTAGCAGAGCAGATTGGCGGCGCGGGCGGAATCGGGGAGGGTGTCGTCCCTGGTGGTGTCCGGTGCCGCGGTGGCGTCCTCGTCGGTTTGGTCGTCCTCGGCCGCGGAGAGCCGGTACTCCTCCAGCACCGCCCGCAATTGCCGCTCGCCCTCGGCCCCTCGACGCAGTTCCATGAAGGCGGCGAAGCGATCCGCGACGTCCTCCTCGGCCGCGTCGGCGACGTTCAGGTCGAGTGTGTCGACGAGAGCGTGGCCCGCCTCGTGGTACAGCACCTCGGTCACCACGGCGAGAACCTCCTCGTCGGCCGGGTGACGGCCGCCGCCCTCGAAGACCTCGCGCACGTCGGAGATGTCGTCGTAGCACATCTCGATGCGGCCGGTGGCGTCGTCGTAGGCCGAGCCCGCGCCGGCGCAGGATCGGCCGACGAGGGTGATCTCGCGGCCGGGCACCAAGAAGTCGTTGAGCGCCTCGGCGACGGCCTCCATCGCAGCCCGGTCGCGCAGGAGGGTGGCGGCCTGCCTGTCGGCGGGCGCCGGGTCCTCGAAGCGGACCACGAACGTGCCGCCGGTCGGCGCCGAACCGGTGGAACCCTTCGCCTGCGTGGGCTTCGGGCCGGTCGGTGGCGCGGGGGTCGGGCGGACCCGGCCGGCGTGGCCCGACGACGTGCAGCCACCGAGCAGCACGACGGCGAGCACGCTCGCCGATGCCCCGACCAGGCCGAGCCCGCGAAGGCGTCGATCCGATGTCCATCGACCCGTCATTTTGCACCCACTGTCGTCAATGGCCGGTCGATGCCCTACCGGCCCGACTATCGGGCCCGGACATGAGCACGGCACGAACGAGGTGAACGGCACGAACGAGGAGAACAGCACCTGGTCGACCGGAGTGGCGATGCGGTGGCCAGGACGAACGCGCAGACCCCGAAAGGTCCTTCGTCACACGGTTGTCACCCCCGGAGCGGGTAGCGCGGTCGTGGCCGCGAACGACGTTACCACCGGCCCCACGGGTGTCGTCCACCGATTGCCACCGGGCGGGCGCAGATTGTGAGTGGGTGGTGTGGTGGCGGTGTGTCGGTCGGCATCGTGCGGTGGGGGAGCCCGGGGATTACGGGTGCCTCCGCTGAGGTCGTCGTGTCGGTGTCGGTGTCGGCGCCGGCGCGGACTCGTGACGTCGTCGAGTGGTCACCGGTGGGTACAAACCTGCCCCGAAGCCCGCGAGTTCGGATCCGTGACCCACGCTCTCGCGGCCGTGCTCGACTCCCGCGACGCGACGACCCGATCGACGTCGGACGCCGTTGACTCCCGCGAAGCGTCACGCGCCGTCGATGTGTTGCGCGTGACGCTTTCCCTGGGCCTTCCGGTTGCTCTGCTCACCGTTCCGGTCGTGCCCTACACCGGCGAACCGTCCCCTGTTTCCTCGGCGTTCCGGATCGGGAGGGGTACGGGTTCTCCGTCGTTCACGAGTGCGGCGGTGATGCCGCGTGCCTCGGCGGCCCGGCGGAAGCGGCGTTCGACGTCGGGTTGTTCGGTGTAGATGGGCGGGTTGTGAAAGAGCCCGTGGTGGATCGCGCAGGCGGTGCCTGCCCCGAGCGCGGCGGCGGCCTCGATCGCGTGCTCGGGCGTCATGGTGGCGGGTACATCGGCCTCGTGGCCATCGAAATGGGCTATGACGCCGTTGACCGGCACGAACGCGACGTCGAACGGGCCGTGGTCGCGGGCGATCTGCCACCAGTTGCCGTGCCACATGGTGTCGCCGCAATGGATGATCCGTCGCCCTGCGCCCTCCACGATCCAGGCGACTTGGTCGGCCTCGCTGCCGCGCCAGTCCAGCGCGACGACCGGCGTCACCGTCAACGGACCGATGTAACGGGGGAGCCCGATCTCCTGAGGGATCACGTCGATGCCGGCCTCCCTCAGCGTCGGTGCGATCGGTGTGTGGCAGCCGACGGTCCCGGAAGCGGCGAGTCGGGTGATCAGTTCGTGGTCGTAGTGGTCCGGGTGCAGGTGCGTGAGCAGGACGTGTGTCCCGGGAGGAGTGTCGATGGGAGGCAGGGGCCGGCGCGGCGGCCCCATGACCGGGGCGAGCGGCTCGGCGTTTTCGAGTGGGTCGATGACCAGACGGGTGTCGCCGAGGCGAACCTCGACGCCGGCCCATGCCAGGCGACGCAGGTGGGGAGTTCGGGTCTGGATTCCAGTGGTCATTTCGAGCCTCCTTGTGGTGCGGCCGGTAGCCGCCGGGCGGGCAGTGATTCGTTTCGGGGGCGAAAGGGTCGGTGAGCGCCTCCGGATTCCGAAGGGCCAGTACGACCTCCCGCGGGTCGGTGCTCCGCGGTACGAACATCTGTTGACCTACCTCGCGAACACGACCGACGGCACGCCGGTGAGTTCGGACGAGCTCTCCGGGAGCACCAACGCCAACCCCGTCCACGTGCGCCGGGTGCTCGGCCCGCTGCGGGAAGCCGGGCTGGTGCGCTCACGCCCGGGCGTGCACGGGGGCTGGGAACTGGCCGTCGACGCGGGGGACATCGCGCTCGCGCAGGTCTGGCGACTCCTCCAGGGCACCGACCCGGTGTTCGGACTGCACGGACCCGACCCCGAGTGCGCCGTCGGCCGCGGTGTCCAGCAGACGCTGACCGCACTCGAGCGAAGGGTCTCCGACGCCGTCGCCACCGAACTCGAACGGTTCACCGTTCGTGACATCCTGAACGGAGACGTCGCAGCGCCGGCGCAGTCCGCCCACGCGTGACGGCTCCGCCGTCGACCACGACCTGCCGCGACCCCGGCTCCGAACGAAGCCGACGACCGAACCGCGGCAGGTCGTGCGCACACGCCCACGAAAGCCGAAACCGTCAGGTGTCCGCTCGGTGAGGTCTTTCAACAGGTCGGCGATCTGCGCGCCGGTGGTGGTGCGGGGGTTGAGGCGGTGGATCTCCATCACCGGGTTCTCACACTCTGCTCTACCACAGGTCGGAGACTTGACGAATGTGCGTCGTACCGCGATCGCACAGCGACGACGCAGTCCTATCGTGAATCAAGCCTGGAGCCATGATGGACACACCGTTCGACTCCACTGCCGACACCCTGCGACACAGCCTGCGCGTTGCCGAGCTCATGGGCGAGCCGATCAAGGAGCTGATCGACCGGTCCGTGCGACACGACCTGAGCAAGACCCGCGAACCGGAGCTGTCCGCCTACGACCAATTCGCTCCGAGGCTGCGGGAAGCCACGTACGGTACTCCGGAACACGCGGCGCTGGTGGCGGGGATGGGCGAGGGGCTTCGCCACCACTACGCGCACAACCGCCACCATCCGGAGCACTTCCCCGACGGGATCAACGGCATGACGCTGGTCGACCTGATCGAGATGCTCGCGGACTGGAAGGCGGCCACCGAACGCGGCGGAGACGGCGACCTGGCACGCGCCCTGCGCATGAATCGCGAAAGGTTCGGCATCACCGCGCAACTGATGGACGTCCTCATCAACACCGCCCGCCACTACCGGTGGCTCAACGTCGGCGAAGGCGCCGAACCCACATCGCCGTCATCACAGAACCTGTGCGGCCCGGATCTATAAATCGAACATCACCCGCTACCGCGGCATCGATCGCGTGGAGGGCGAGTGGATCATGAGGATCTGCGGTCGCACCGGCGTCAATACCGGCAAGTGGGTTCGGATCGGCGGCGGTTCCGGAGCTCACGTCACGTACACCTCCCCCCGATCAAGGCACCTGGAAGGCCAGAGCGCGGGCTGTGGGAATCGTGCCGACCATGTCGATCAGGTCCCCGGGAGGCGTGCCGAGGATCGGGGCCGGCAGCGGGAGCAGTTGCGCGTCGTCGCCGAACGAATGATGCGCGGCGCCGGCCACGGTGAGTTCGAGCCGCCACCCGCGCAGGTTCGACCAGAAGGCGCGCAGCGCCGGATTGCTCGCCATGCCGCCCTTGGACGGCGTGTCCACCACGAGATACGGGCGATCCAGGCCCGCGGTGACGACCGGGCCGAGCGCCGCGCCGTCCAAGCCCGCACCGGCCTTGATGCGCGCATCGGCGAGCATCGCGGACGATGTGGCGGCACCGCCGAGCGAATGGCCGAACATGCCGATCCGGGTCATGTCGACGGCGCCGGCCAGGCCGCCCGGCAGGGGCCGCCGCTCGGCGTCGGGATTGTCGCCGACGGCGATCGCGGCCAAGCGGTCGAGCACGAACGTGGTGTCCGCCGCGCGTACTCGGACCGCCTTGGCGAAGTCGGTGACGCCTGCGGGTGGGCCCACCGCGAGGCGTTTGCCCGGGAATTCCACCACCGACCGGTCGTCGGCACTCGCCGACACCTCCGTAGACCGGGGAGGGCGGAGGCGCGGGTGCCGCCCGCTCCGCCGCCCCCACCCGCGACGAGCGGACCCATCCAAGCACCAAATTCCGACGCCCGGAACGCGTACCCGTAGCCGTGTTCGTCGATACGTCGGGGCATCGGTCATGGTGCCTCGCCCCCGGATCGATCCGCCTCGCGAGCGGGTGTTCGGTGCGAGGTGCTCCCGAGGCGAGGCGGCCGTCATACCGTGAGCGTGACGTTGACGGCGACGCCGACGACGATGATGGCCAGCAGTATCCATGGCCACAGCGGGCGTTCCTTCGGGGACTCCCAAGGGGTGTTGTCACGGTCGTGGTTCATGAGGGTTGCCTTTCGTGGACTGATGGACTGGGTCATTCGGGAGAGCGGAACGGATCGAAGGTGAAGTTGGCGGTTACCGCGGTCATGGCTTGTGCCTTGGTTCGCACTCATCGCGATATCCCTCACCCCCGTCCGCTCGGACGACCAGCCATGGCCCGGCGACGGGTTCCCCGACCGGCGCAGCGCGGTTCGCCGCGCCTCGACGAGGGCCGCCGGCCGGACGCCGGGGGCGGTGTGCCCCGGGTGGATGCGGGACACCGCCTCCAGGGACACCGCGTACGCGGTCGTCGACTCTGTGCGCTGCCCGGCGGGCAGGTCCATCTCGCCTCCGGAAGTCGGGCCCGCGGTCGGTGCCCGTCGCGCTTTCGTACGGGGTCGCGGAACTTCGCCCACCGTAGGTTTCGCCGCAGGGTGCGGACCATCCCGCGGACACGCGTATGTGCGCTCGCCCTCGTGGGATGGTCGGGGGTGGTGCCTGCACTACTTCGAGACGGTCGGCCGACGGTCCGTAGGGTGTTCGCGGGGGCGGCGAGGTGCCGGCGCCGTACTCGGGACGAACGGAACGACGTGGTGGCAGGGCATCGGGGCACACTCGGGGCGGCGATACGAGCCGGCGGTCGGGCGGTGCGCCGCGCCGTGTTCGGTGGCGCCACGGCGCTGCTCGCACTATTGGCGCTGCCCGTCGTGGTGGCGGTGGTGCTGCTGTGCTGTGTCGGTGTCGGGCTGCCGCTGCTCCCGGTCGCGGCCCGGGGCGTGCGCCGACTGGCCGGGGTGGAGCGCCGCCGGGTGGGTGCGATCCTGGGCACCCCGATGACCGACGCCTACCGCCCGCTGGAGGGCTCGTTGCCCACGCGGGTGTACACCGTCCTGCGGGACCGGCAGACGCGTCGCGACCTGCTGTGGCTGCCGGTTCACGGCGTGAGCGGACTGCTCGCCGGGTTCGTCGGGCTTGCGCTCGTACTCGCCGCGCTGAACAACCTCACGATGCCGGCGTGGTGGTGGGCGGTGCCGGGCCGGTCGCCGTCGGGGGTGGGCTTCGCGGTCGACTCGTGGGGGCGTGCCGCGTTGACGCTGCCCGTCGCAGTCCTGCTCGGTGTCCTCGTCCCGGCTCTGGTTCCGCCACTGGTGACGGGACAGGCCCGGCTCTGCCGCGCGCTGTTGGGTCCGCCGCCCGGGCGGTCGCTCGCCGAGCGCCTGGCCGAGGTCACCGCGAGCCGCGCCGCTGCCCTGGAGGCGCACGGCGTCGAACTGCGACGCATCGAGCGCGATTTGCACGACGGGACGCAGAACCGGCTGGTGGCGGTCGTCATGCACCTGAGCCTGATCGAACGCGCCATCGAGCGAGATCCCGCGGGTGCGCTGCCGCTGGTCCACCGAACCCGGCAGGCCGCGGTCGACGCCCTGGACGAACTGCGCGACGTCGTCCGCACGATCTACCCGCCGATCCTCGACGAACGCGGCCTCGACGGCGCGGTGGTCACGCTCGCCGCGCGCTGTCCCGTGCCGTGCTCGGTGGACACGGCGGGCTCGGTGCGCGCGCCCGCGTCCGTCGAGGCGGCCGCGTACTTCATCACAGCCGAAGCGTTGAACAATGTGGCCAAGCACAGTGGCGCCGAGCGGGTACGGGTGCGGCTGTTCCATGAGGAGGGCACGCTGGTGATCGAGGTGGACGACGACGGGCGCGGCGACGCGCGCGAGGCCGCGGGTGGTGGTCTGGACGGTATGCGCCGCCGGGCCGAAGCCCTGGACGGGCGGTTGACACTGACCAGCCCTCCCGGCGGACCCACCCGACTGCGGGCGGAGTTGCCGTGCGGGTGTTGATCGCCGAGGACGACGCGCTGTTGCGGGAGGGACTTTCGCTGCTCCTCGCCGGCGAGGGGTGCGAGGTGTGCGCCGCCGTGGACAACGCGGACGACTTCCTGGCCGCGGTCGCGGAGCACGGCCCGGACGTGGCGGTGGTCGACGTGCGGCTGCCGCCCGACTTCCGGGACGAGGGGCTGCGCGCGGCCCTGGAGGCCCGGCGCCGCGTCCCCGCTCTGCCGGTTCTGGTCTTGTCGTCGTATGTCGAGGACCGGTACGCGGCCGACCTGCTCGCCGACGGCAGGGGCGGGGTCGGCTATCTGCTCAAGCATCGAGTGGGCGATCTCGACCACTTCATGACGGAGTTGCGTCGTGTGGCGGCCGGCGGAACCGCCATGGATCCGGAAGTCGTCGCGCAACTCCTGGTGCGACGCCGGGCCGACGACCCGCTGCGCGACCTCACCGAGCGCGAACGCGAGGTCCTGGCCCTGATGGCCAGGGGAGAGGCCAATGCCGAAATCGCCGCACGACTACGGGTCAGCGACGGCGCGGTCAACAAGCACATCCGCAACGTGTTCGCAAAGCTGGGGCTGGCCCCCGGCGACAGCGGACACCGCAGGGTCCTGGCGGTCCTGGCCTACCTCGGGAACCGGCCGGATCCGGGGTGAGCGAGGCGGGCCGCGGCCGATTTCCGCACTGCGACGTGCCACTCACCGCGCCCGCCGCGACCACCGTGCCCGCCCGGTGGTCGCCTTGACCCATCAGCCACACGCCCCACGACGTCGCGCCGTACAGGACGGCCAGGTTCCACGACAGCGCCACCGCCGTGAAGCCCGGCGCGTGCGAGGCCACCAGCGTCTGCTGGTTGGTGTCGAAGGCCCCCGCGGCGAGGAACCACACCAGCACTGCCACCACGTTGAGCCACAGCGGCCGCCCGCCCACCGCCACCACCAGCGCGACCAGCAGCACGAGCGTCCACACGGGCAACAGCAGGTCCTCGGTGCGTCCCCCCGCCCGCGCCGCGTCCCCCACCCTGCCCCCGAGCGCCGCGCCCGCGAACATGCCCAGACCGCTGAGCAGCCCCACCGTGCCCAGCGCGCTCGCCGACAGGTCGTAGCGGGTGTCGAGCACGTCGGCGAGGTAGGTGTAGGCGCCGAGGTTGGCGGCGTGGAACAGGAAGGTGATCGCCAACGTGCGCCGCAGCGGACCGCGGGTCCACACCTTCAGCAGGGCTCGCGGTCCCTCCCCCGGATCCCGGGGTCGCTCGCGCGCACCGCGCAGGCCGTACAGGAGCAGCGGCAGCGTGACCGCGGCCCCCACGCCCAGGAGCGCGAACGCGCGGTGCCACCCGGCGGCGTCGGCGACGAACGCGCCCAGCGGCACCCCGAGCACCTGGCCCAGGGCGAACGCCGCCATCCCCGCGCCCATCGCACTGCCCCGAACCGCCTCCGGGGCGGTGGTCGCGATCCACGTCCAGATCGCGGGGCCGGCCGTGGCCACTCCCAGCCCGGCGAGCGCGCGCGAGCCGACGAGCAGCGCGAAGTCGCCGGTGAGCGCCGCGACCACGTTGCCGGCGACGAACAGCGCGGCGCCCATACCCACCATGACGGTGGGACCGAGCCGCGGATAGGCCAGTCCGAGGAACGGCCCGGTCACCGCTTGAACGAGCACATAGGCGGTGACCAGGTGCGCCGCGGCCGTCACCGACACGTCGAGGTCGGCGGCCACCTCCGGCAGCAGCGGCGACACGAGGTACATCTCGGCGCCGACCATGAACAGGAAGAGGTACAGCGGCAGATAGCCGATCAGCGCCCGGCGCGGCGTCGGCGCGGCGGCGACGTCGGGCGCGGCGACCCGCCCGCCCCCGTCCGCGCTCACAGCGGCAGCACCGGGTCGTAGGCGCGCAGCCATACATCGAAGTTGAGCGCGAGTTCGGCCCCGACGTTGCTGATCAGGCTGCCCTGTTCGGAGACCGTGACGGCGTCGTGCAGCGCGGCGTCGTCGAACAACTCCGGGAGCCGGCAGTCGGGTTCGGCGAGTCGCGCGGCCAGTTGTCCGCGCAGCGCCTGCGAGTAGGCGGGGTCGGGGGTGGAGGGGTAGGGGCTCTTGGGCCGGTACAGCACGGCCTCGGGCAGCAGGTCGGCGACGGCGGCGCGCAGCACGCTCTTCTCGCGGCCGTCGTGGGTGCGCATGCTCCACGGGATGTTGTGCACGTACTCCACCAGGCGGTGGTCACAGAACGGCACCCGTACCTCCAGACCGACCGCCATGCTCAGTCGGTACTTGCGGTCGAGCAGGGTCGGCAGGAATCGGGTGAGCGCCAGGTGCCCGATCTCGTCCATGCGGTGCTCCAACGCAGCCGCGCCGTCGTGGTGTCGGACCTCGTCCAGCGCGGTGCGGTACTGGTCGGCGACGTAGTCCTCCACCGCGAACCGCTCGCGCACATCCTTGCGGAACAGCGCCAGGATGCGCTGATGGAGCCGGCCGTGCGCCGGCGAGTCGGCCATCCAGGGGAAGGTATCGGCATGCACCGCCTCGGGGTGGTGGAACCAGCGGTAGCCGCCGAACACCTCGTCGGCCGACTCGCCGGACAGCGCGACCGTGGAGTGCGTGCGGATCGCCGCGAACAACTGATGCAGGCTCAGGTCGAGATCGCCGATGCCGAGCGGCAGGTCGCGGGCGCGCACACACGCCTCGCGTACCTCCGGGGCGGCCAATCGGGTGCCGTCGAGCACGATGTCGCGATGCTCGCTGCCCAGGTGGGCCGCGGCCAGTCGCACGTAGGGGTCGTCCTCGGTCTCGGCCGCCCTGCCGGAGGCGTCGGTGAATCCGACCGAGAACGAGCGCGGCGGGCGAGCGCGGTGATCGCGGAGGAGTCGAGGCCGCCGGACAGCAGGGTGCACAGGGGTACGTCGGCGACGAGTTGACGGGTGACGATCTCCGCCAGGAGGTCGCGCACATGGGCGATCGTCTCGGCCCGGTCGTGCCGGTGCTCGCGCCGTTCCGGTTCCCAGTAGCGCCGTTCGGTCGCGTACCCGTACGTCGGCGCCCCGTTCGCCGGGCAGTCGCGGTACTTCGGCCAGAGCCTGCTCGTAGCGTGCGCGCGCGTACTCGGCCGGGCGTACCCGCTCGCGCACCTCGGGCCGCAGCAGCGATGCCGGGGTGTCGCGGTCGTACAACCACGGGAAACCGTCGTGGCCGAGCGCGGCGGGGTCACGGAAGTAGGGGTATCCGCCGAAGACCTCGTCGGCCGACTCGCCGGACAGGGCGACCGTGGAGTGCCTGCGAACGTGCGCGAAGAGCAGATGGAGGGAGACGTCCATCTCGCCCCAGCCGGGCAGGTCGCGGGCGCGCAGGACATCCTCCTCGTGGCGGCGTACATCGTCGGGGTCGACCACGATGGTGGTGTGTCGCGTGCCCAGGTGGGCGGCGACGGCGCGGGCGTACGGTTCGTCGCGGCTGTCGTGCCACGCGGTGCGGCGGAATCCGGTGTCGGCGCCGGGGAAGTCGACCGAGTAGGTGTCGAGTTTGGCACCGTCGCGGCCCAGCGCCTCGGCGGCGAGCGCGGACACCGCGCTGGAGTCGACCCCGCCCGACAGGAGCGAACCCAGCGGCACGTCGGCGACGAGTTGCCGGGTGACCGTGTCGCGCAGGAGTTCGCGTACGTGGGCCGCGGTGGCGTCGAGGTTGTCGGTGTGCGCGAGCGCGGGCGGGCGCCAGTAGGCGCTCTCCGTCACCCCTCGGGCGTCGGCCCGGACGACATGGCCGGCGCGGACCTGGCGCAGGCCGGCGTAGACGGCGTGTCCGGGGGTGGGCGCGGTGGGCAGGGCGAAGAGTTCGGCGATGCCCGAGTCGTCCAGCGCCGCCTCGAACAGCGGGTTGGCCAGGATGGCCTTGGGTTCGGAGCCGAACAGCACCCCGCCCGGGTACACGTGGTAGTACAGCGGCTTGACGCCCAACCGGTCGCGGATCAGGAGCAGTTCGCGCGAGCGGGCGTCCCAGATTGCGAACGCGTACATCCCGTTCAGTCGCGGGGCGAGGTCGGCGCCCCATTCCAGGTAGGCGCGCAGTACCACCTCGGTGTCGGAGCGGGTGCGGAACCGGTGGCCGCGCGTGGCGAGTTCGGCGCGCAGTTCGGCGAAGTTGTAGACCTCGCCGCTGTAGGTGAGCACCACGTCGGGGTCGTGTTCGGTGTCGGTCATCGGCTGGCGGCCGCCGTCGAGGTCGATGATCGACAGGCGTCGATGGCCCAGGACGGCGTGCGGGGACGTCCACACGCCGTCGGCGTCGGGTCCGCGGCAGGCCATGGTGGCGGTCATCGCGGCGGCGGTCGCCCGGTGTTCGGGTGCGGTCAGGTCGCGTTCGGTGTCGGTCCATCCGGTGATGCCGCACATGGTGTGCTCTCCTGGGTGCCGGCGGGAGTGTGGGGTCGTGGCAGCGTGGCGGGGTCCGGCTCGGGGACCGGGCCGAGCGGGGGCGGCGACGGGCGACATCGACCCGTGGGTGCGGCGCCGGCGAGGTACAGGCCGACTCCGTAGACGCGGCAGCCCGGTGCGAGCGTGGCGCGGCTCGCCCGCAGCCCGTCCTCGCGCCAGTAGGTCGCCTCCGCGTCGTCGAGGGGGCGGGCATGCGGGGCGCCGACGGCGAGGATCTCCACCCGCAGGGCGTGCGCGGTCACCGGCTTCGGCAACCGGATCACGTTCAGCCGACGATGGTTGGCGGCGACGTGGTGGATCCGTTCCCAGGGCGCGTCGGGGTGTGTGCGGATCAGGAGCCGGTAGCGCGAGACGCACTGGGGTGCCTGCCACAGTCCGGGGGCGGAGCTGATTCGGGCGTTGAGGTCGGTGTCGAAGCGCAGCCGGATCTCGTCGAAGGTGACCGCGGTGTCGTGGACCAGGTCCAGGTGTTGCGGCAGTGGGGCGGCCGGGTCGGACATCCACAGGTTGGGCCACGCCTCGGGCCAGTGCAGGCCGTTGACGGCGTTCGCGGGGCCGTAGGGGTATTGGTGCGGGGTCGGACGCAGGGTCAGCGCGGTCCACTTGTCCTGGGCCCAGTGGCGGTAGGCGGGTACGTCGATCTCGTCGGGGTCGAACGCGCCGCGCGCCTCGGTGGTGGGGTCGGGGCCGCCGGCGCAGGTGTGCAGGAACTGCGCGGTGCTGCCCGGCGGCAGGTCGGTGGCGGCGATCCAGTGGGCGCCGGCGAGGGCCGCGCCGGTGTGCGCGCCGGCGCCGGGGATGCCCACCACGAGGCGGTGCAGGCGTCCGGGGCGGGTCGTGGTGTGCGGGGCGAGCACGACGGGGCCGTTGCCGGGCGGTACGTCGACGGTGCCCTCGGCGACGACGAGGCCGTCCTCACGCGACCACAGGGTGTCCACCTCTTGGAGTTGCGGCGGGTGGCGTCGAGGAGGGTCAGGTCCCAGCCGGAGTTGGTCAGCCCGCCCTCCCAGAACTGCGCGTGGTTGGTACGGCGGTCGTCCAGGAGCAGGTCCTCGACGATGCCGGTCTCGCGGGCCCAGGCGGACACGTGGCCGGCTCCGGCCGGGGTGACCCGGACCTCGCTGGAGGAGTTGCCGCCCAGCACCGGCCGATCGTGCACCAAGACGGTGTCGGCGCCCCCGCGCGCGGCGGCCAGCGCCATGCACAGCCCGGCCAGTCCGCCGCCGACCACGACCAGGTCGGCGTGCACGTCGTCGACGTGCCGGGCGGGCGCGTCGGCCGGATTTTCGGGGGCGGCGCCGTGGGTCTCGTCCATCAGTAGTCCCCGTTCGCGGTCCAGCCGCCGTCGAAGGGCAGGGTGGTCGCCGTCACGGCGGCGAAGGTGTCCTCCGTCAGCGCGTGCACGAACGCGGCCACCTCGTCGGCCGCCAGGAGCCGGCCCTGTGGGGTCCGGGCGCGGATGCGGTCCTCGTCCAGGCCGCCGGTGGCCAGCGCGCGCTCGACCATGGGGGTGCGGGTGTAGCCGGGACTGACGCCGACGACGCGGATGCCGTCGGCGGCCCACTCCACGCCGAGCACCTCGGTGAGCATGACCACGCCGGCCTTGGCCGTGCAGTAGGCGGCGCGGTTGCGTCCGGCGCGATGGGCGGTGACGGAGGCGATGTTGACGATCAGGCCGCGGCGGGCGGATAGCGCACGGTGCAGGGCCTGGCTGGTGTAGAAGACCGCGTTGAGGTCGACCGCCAGGACCCGGTCCCAGCGGCCCGGCGCCAGCGTCGCGGCGGCACCCGAGAATGTCGGTCCGAGCTTGGTGACCTGGGGCTCTGGCCCGTGGCGGCGGGCGTGCCTTTCGGCGACGGGTCGGCCGACCTGAGGACGCAGCCTGATGTCCGACAGCGTGTTCACGTATCCGGGTTAGGCAAGCGCGAACGCCCGGCTCAACCGTCGAGGGATCAAGACCCATTTCCTCCTCGTCCGGTCCCTTACGGCTTTCGGCGGGCGGGTGTGAGGATGAGAGTTGACCGCGCCTCTTCGACCGCCGCGAGCGTCGTCGCGATCATCAAACCCCGGGATACCACCGGCGGCGACGTCGACTGAGGGCTGATGGGGGCGCCGCGCCGGTGTACGACCGCCGCCACGACCGGTGGACAAAGCCACCCGGCCGGCCCGCCGGATTCACACCCATGCGTACTCGCACTCCGGATGAGTCGGTACCCGTAGCGTGCGGCATTGCGCAAGGCTCGTTCACCGAGGGGGAGCATCGTGTCGGCGGCAGAGCCTAGGATCCGGACGACACACGGCGTCGGGCCTGTAGGTGTCCGGTACGGACAATCGCAAGGTATGGGGCCGGAGTTCGTACTCGGGTACTCGCGAAGTCCCGCGCGGTCCCGCGCGGTCCCGAGGGTGTGCCGGTTGCCGAGTGGCTCGAGGTCGTGGGTCGGACGAGCCCTGGAGCGTCGTCGACGCCGGCGCCCCTGTCGGTTGCGACGGCGCCGTCACCATCGGGAGAATGACGTGCGACTTTTCGATGCCCCGGACGTTCCGGAGACACGGGACTGGGGGGCTTGGCTCGCCTACGCCGAGGTGTTGGCCGACGCGGGGGACCCACGAGGCGAGGCGATCCGGTCGGAGCACCGCTGTGCGACCGAGGGCGGGGACCCCGCCCTCGCGGCTGCGGCCTACGCGGACGTGGAACGCGAGTTGGGCCTGGACGGGCTGCGGGCGGACGGTTCGTGGCGGTTCGCGTGGTCGCGCGGTTTCGTCGACGAGGCGTCCTTCCGTCTCGCCGAGGACACCCGGTCACGACGCCGGGAACTGGTGGACCGGCTCATGGTCGACGTTCCGTCCGCCGCGACCGTCGACCCGACCGACCCGGAGCGGTGGGAGGGGGTGTTGATCGACGCTCTGCTGTCGCATCCGGTCGCGCGCCGTCTGCGCGATCTCGAACTACGCCTCACCGACTGGCACCACTCCGCCGAACACGCCGCTGCCGCACTCGCGAACCGAACGCGTCCACGATTGGAACGCCTTTGCTTCGGCTACGACTTCGAGCTGCTGTACGCGCCGGGCAAGACGTCGACCGGCGGCCGGATCGATCCCCTGGACCACCACCACAAGGCGCTGGTGCGGACCGACGTGTGGGGGGCGTTGCCCGCCCTGCGCATTCTCGAACTCGAGGGAGCCTTCCTCTTCGGCTCCGTGCGCCACGACGGTGTGCGACGGTTGCGGGTTCGGGGCCCGGTCGTCTCCGACGGCGCGCTCTTCGAACTGGGCGAGACCCCCGGTGTCACGTCACTGGAGGTCGAGATCGGAACCGACGTCTTCGGATGCCTTTGCCCGGTCGACCAACTCGACGAGCTGCGGGCCGCCGACTACCCCGCGCTCGAGCATCTCGACCTGAGCGGGGCGGAGTTCGACGCCTCCCCGTACGAGGTGCTCGAGACCCTCGCCGAGTCCTCGGTGTTGCCACGACTGCGCTCGCTCACCATCGGGGAGCTGACGATCGAACGGGAGGACCTCGACGGTGATCCGTCGGCCGCACTGGCCGAACTCGTCGGCCGGTTCGCGCATCTGGACCTGATCGTCGACGGCATCGTCGACGTCGAAGGCGTCGACGACACGGAGGTCGAACGCCTTCTCGCCGGATCCGGCCCCGAACCGGGGCCGGCCGGCGAAGGCGGAAACGACGATTGAGCACCCGTCGTCGGCGCTCCCCGCACGTCGCCCGTCACCGTCGAATTCCTGCCCGGCTTCGGCAAGCCCGTCGTCAAATGGCGCCTGACCTGAGTCCCTGAGCCCGCCGCCGTTCCACGCTGCCCGCGATGCCCGGCCGAGGCCGGGGCCGGGGCCGGGGCCGGGGCCGGGGCCGTGGGGTGGCGGGGGTGGACGGTGTGCGCCGGTTTGGTGGGACGGGGGTCGGGGATGCGTACCTGTTCCCGGCCCCTGCCGCCGACGGGCCCGGTACCTCGGCAGGAGCCGGAAGACGGCTCGTCCCGATGGCCATCGGGATGACCCGGGTCAAAGTGATCGCGATCACTGATTCGTTCCGCCTCTCCGCCCCGGCCCCCCAACGTCGCCGCCGGCAGGGTGTCGCCCCGGTCGTCCTTGATCAGGAGGATGCGGTACTTCGGCTCTTCGCGGGCGACCGCCGGCGTGGTCATGGTGTCTGCTCCGTGTCGGCGCGGACGGCCTGTGGCAGAGCGACCGGCACGGGTTCCCGGGGCGGTTGGGCGGCGAGGGTGAAGGTGATGCAGGCGCCGTCGCGGTGGTGCGGGTCGACGGCGATCGTGCCGCCGTGGAACTCGACGATCTTCTTGCACATCGCGAGGCCTATGCCGCTGCCGGGGTAGGCGTCCTTGGTGTGCAGGCGTTGGAAGATGACGAAGATCTTGTCGGCGTACTCGGGGTCGATGCCTATGCCGTTGTCGGTGACGGTGAACCGCCACGATTCGCCTTCCGGCGTCGCGGTGACGTGGATGCGCGGCTGTTCGCCGGGCCGGTGGAACTTGACGGCGTTGGAGATCAGGTTCTGCCAGAGCATGCCGATCTGGGTCGGGTCGGCGATCAGGGTCGGCAGCGGGTCGTGGGTGATCGTCGCGCCGGTCTCCTCGATGCCGACACTCAGGGCGGACAATGCTTGCTGCAAGATTTCGTCGAGATCCGCCTCGCTGTGGGCGTTGTGGACCCGTCCCACCCGGGAGAACTCGAGGAGGTCGTTGATCAGGACCTGCATGCGGTTCGCGCCGTCGACCGCGAAGCCGATGTATTTGTCGGCCCGTTCGTCCAGTTGCCCGGCGTAGCGTCGCTGGAGCAGTTGGGTGAAACTGGAGACTTTGCGCAGCGGTTCCTGGAGGTCGTGCGAGGCCACATAGGCGAACTGTTCCAGTTCCGCGTTGGAGCGCTCGAGGTTCGCGGCCTGCGCGTCCAGACGCAGGCGCGCCTGCTCGGTGAAGGCCAACTCGCGCACCAGGCGTCGACGCATGAAGTCGATCTCGTCGCTGAGGTGTCGCAGGTCCGCGGGGCCGGTGGCGGCGATGGGATGGTCGAAGTCGCCGCCGGCGACGATGCGGGCGTCGGCTTCCAACTGTTCCAGGGGGGTGCGGATGCCGCGGCGCAGCCCTTCGAAGACCAGGGCGGTGAGGACGAGGATGAGGAGCGCGATCGCTCCGAATACCCAGTTCCGCCGGGCCATGGTGGTCTTCAGGTCGTCCCGTGCGTGGTCGCGCTCCGCAAGCAACCGTTGCTGCTGGTGGGCCAAGGCGGCGCGGACCGTGTCGAAGGCCGCCTTGCCCTCGGCGGCCCGTTCCGAGGCCAGGGGGGAGGGCGCGCCGGGTGATGAGGCGGCGATCGGGCGGGCGAACCCGTCCTGCCATCTCGTGACGGCGTCCCGTACCGTCTCGAGGTCGTTCAGGGCTGTGGGGTCGTCGCGCAGCAGGCTGGTGAGTTGTCGGATGTCCTCCTGCTGCCGGCGGAGTCCTTGCTCGTAGGGGCCTATGAAGTCCGGGGAGCCGGTGAGCCCGTATCCGCGGATGCCGGTCTCCTGGTTGAGGATGGCCGACTCCAGATGCAAAGCGGTGGACACTGCGGGCGATCGCACGTCCGCGAGGTCGTTGCTGAGCGTCCCGGTGCGGGCCAAAATCCATGCCCCCGTCGCACCGAGCAGGGTCAGGATCGTCAGGGACACGGCCACCCCCACGCGCAGCCATCGCCGGGTCGTCCAGGCGTAGAGCCCGCGCGCGGGTGGCTGATCGTGGTCGCCGGTCATCTGTGAACTCCTCCACCTGGTCCTTCGCGGTCACGTTCGGGGCGCCGGCATACTCTAGAGGGGGCTCGACAACCGTTGTTGTCGCGGGCTCGCCCGGGGCCCTACAGTGCCCGGTATGCATGGCAAAGACTCCCGATCGCGGACCACCCCGGCAACGCCGGCCGCTCTCGCGGAGGCGGGGGTCGCCATCCTCGCGGGACGCCTCGCCGGCCGGCCACCGGCCTTGCCCGGGGCTCCGTGCTCCGCAGATCCGGAGCAGTCCCTGGCTCTGCTACACGCGTTGGACGGGATTCGGCAGGCTGCGGACCGTCTACAGCGGGAGGCGGCGGCCCAGGCGGCGCGTATGGGAGCCGGCTATCCGCAGATCGGGGCCGCCTGCGGCCTGACCCGCCAAGGTGCCCGCCGGCGCTGGCCGGGGCTGTTCAACCACTCGACCGACCGACCCACGGAGCCTTCGACGATGACCGTCCCCACCCAGCCCTTCGACGTCCTGCTCGTCGAGGACGACATCGCCGACGCCATGCTCATAGAGGAAGCCCTCTCCGAACGCGGGGCCCGCAACCTGATCCGGGTCACCGACGGGGTCGCCGCCCTGGAGTACCTGCGCGGTCCCGACAGTACGCGCCCCGACCTGATCGTGCTGGACCTGAACATGCCCCGCATGAACGGCCGCGACCTGTTGAAGATCCTCAAGAGCGACACCGAACTCCAGGTCATCCCCGTGGTCGTCCTCACCACGTCCACCGCTCCCGACGACGTCAACGGCGCGTACAGCAGCCACGCCAACGCGTACGTGGCCAAGCCCGTCAACCTGGAGGAGTTCGAACAGGCCGTCCAAAGCATCGACGCCTTCTACCTCGACACCGCCACCCGGCCGCCCGCCTGACCCCTCGGGGAGGATCGGCCCGCCGCCGACGCGCGCCCGGTGGTGTGACACGGTCGTTCGGAAAGCCGCAGGGGATGGCGAATCGCACGTGGCGGTGCACAACCCTCGTCGCACGTGACCGGGAGCCGGCCGGCGGCCGATCGCAGTGATCGCCGACCGCATGCCCGATCGCGCACAGCGCGATCGGGAACACGCGGTGGGCGCCCCGCCTTCGCGTCGGCCGATCCGCGCATGCCCACCGTGCTCCCGCGCAGCCGGTGCCGCCCGGTGTCGGCCGACGAGGGTTTCGAATCGCCGGTGGCCACCGGATCCCGGCTCACGCGAGGACACCGAAGAGCGCCGGCGCCCTCGGCGCCGATCGGGCACGGGGCGGTGATCGCCGCGCCCCGGCGTCCCCCGTGCGGGCCCGGTACGACGAGCTCCCCGGTTTGACGAGTCCACTCGCCACCGGCCGGCACACCCAGCCGAGTCGAGCATCGCGGACCGTCCACTCCGTGAGCGCGTCGTCGATCGGGGCCGGTCCGCAACCCACGTCAAGGACACACTTGCCCGGGCCACGACGATGGCGGCCCTGCGTTGCCAACGCACGCCTCGGGACCCGCTGTTCGCCGACGCAGACGACTTTGCCGTGCGCGATGGAAGGTTTCGGCTCGCCCTCACCCCGCCGGAGGATCCGGGCCCACCGCTTCGCTCCCGAGGGAGCGAACCAGAGGTCCGCCGTCGGACGCGTCGCGTGCACGGCGGTCCGGATGGTCGTCTCACCACGCCGCAGGGCCCCTGCCCGGCGGGATGCATGCGCGAGGCCCGGGGCGGCCACGACGCGGAGAGAGCCGGGTGGGGTGATCGGTGCCGTCCCGACCGGGTGGTGCCGCTATCGCACGAGCAGGACCGCCTTCATGTATTGGTGGATCGTGCACAGGTAGTCGTAGGACCCCGGGGCAAGCGGGGCGGTGAATGTGGTGGTGGAACCGCCGGCGAGGTTGCCGGTGTCGAACGCCTTGTCCTTGTCGGCGGTCACGGTGTGCGTCGCCGAATCCTTGTTGACGACGGTGACCACGGCTCCCGGCGCCGCGGTGACCGTGGCCGGGGAGAACGCGAAGTTCTCGATCGTGATCGTCGCCGCGCCCGATGCCCCGTTCCCGGGCACCGAGGGGGAAGCGCCCTCGTGTGCTTTCGCACCTCCACCCCCGGAGCCCCCGCAACCGGAGACGAACAACAACCACACCAGGGCCAGGACGACTCCCGGAACGCCGAACCGGCGGCGGGAAAGGTGAGGCATCAACGAACGGCCTTTCTGCAAGAGGGGAAACGAGGCGGGTCGGGCCGGCGCGTTCCGCCGGACCCGACCCGACCCGCATCCGTGGCGCAAGTGCGTGCCTCAGACCGTCAGGTCGTCGGGTTTGGCTGCCATGTCCACCGGGAGGAAGTCCTTGGGCACGGGATATTCGCCCAGGACGAAGTGCAGGATCGCGGCGTGCATGGCCTCGACCGGTGCGATCGTGGCCGCCGTGGAGATCCCACCGGCACTGGTCACGTTGTACTCCGCGAACAGGTACGTCTGGGCGGCCTGGTCCTCCAAGGACAACGCCAGCTTCGCCACCGTGGGAATGTCGCCGGCCTTGCCCAACGCCGCGGTGACCGCGGCCTGGCTCTTGAGCGGGACATCCGTGATCGCCGGCTTGCCCGCGCCGGTCAACACCGCGTTCCACGCCTTCGCGTGATCGGCGTGCTGGGCCATCGCGGTCTGCACGAACGTGGCCACCGCCGGCGGCACCGTGCCGAGCTTGCCCGCGGACGCGGCGCCCAACGCGGCCTGATAGGCACCGACGGCCTGGTTCTCCAGCGCCGTCGCCAACGCCACGACCTTGAGGTCGCCGGTGTACACGCTCGTTCCCGATCCCGTGGTCGCGGGGGCGGAGGAGGCTGTTTTGGATTCCTTGTCGTCGGAGCCGCACGCAGCCAACGACAACGCCGCGGCACCCGCGCCGAGTCCGATCAGGAACCGTCGCCGTGCCATCGGGTCACCGAGACGAGAGAGTGTGTCCTCCCGCTCGCGCATCTGCTCGCCGATCTCCGCCGCCGCCGCGAACAGCACCGGAGTCGAGGCGCGGTGTGCCTCGTCCAACTCGCGTGTGAGGATGCGTAGTTCGGCCTCGGAGACGGCCGGCTCCCACGTGCGCTTCCCACCGGTCACTACTTCACGGCCCCTTCGCTGGTCGGGGAGGCGTCCTTGGTCGGGTAGAACGCGTCGGGGAAGCCGACGGCGCCCGCCGCCGCGGGCAACTTCGCCAGGTCCGGCGGCAGCGCGATCAACTCCGGTGCGTTGCCCGCCAACAGCGCCTGTACCGCCAGCAACACCGCGCGATGCTGGGCCTCCACCGGCGCCACGGACCCGAACAACTGGCGCAGCTTGGGATCGCTCACCTGGGACACGTTCTTGGTGTACGTCTGTGCCGCGACGTCCTCAAGGGTGATCGCCAGCGTGACCACGTCCGCCGGCGTCTTGATCGTGGGCAGCGCCGACTTCACGATCTCCGCGTACTTCGGGTCCGGCCCGGTCTGCGCCTTCCCTCCTGCCTGCACCGCGGCCGCGTTGAACGCCTCGGCGTGCGCCCTGTGCTGCTGTGTGGTCTTCGCGATGAACGCGTTCACCACGGCGTTGCCACTCTTCATGAACGGCAACCCAGCCGCGGTCGTGTAGACGTCGACCGCGAGATTCTCCAAGGACGCGGCGGTCTGCAACGCGGGCACGTCGTCGGCGCCGGCCGCCGACGCGCGCGTCGCGCCCCACAACACCGCCCCGGCCGCGGCTCCGCCCCACAGGCCGGGGCGCCACCAACGCCCGCGGCGCTCCGCGTTCTCCTGCCCGAAGTCCGCCAGCGCCGCCTTGGTGAGTTTGCTCGCGTCGCTGTGCAGATCCTCGGATGTCTCGGTCAACTCCGTCAGCAGCCGGGTATCGAGAGTTTCGCCCATCCCACGGCTCCCTTCCACGCGCGGCCCGCCCATTGCGGACGACACGGAACATTCGCAGCGGAGGAAGCGTGGGATTGGCCCTGCCACGCGCGTCGCGGATGTTTCACCCGAATAGCGCAGAACGTCACCGAGCCGGCGGCGACCCGAGCACGGAACGAGCACACTCGCACGCCTGGCCGATACCAGGGCTCGACCACGGACGGATCCGGGCGGGGGAACACGATGGCGAACGCGGACTGATCGCCTACCTGGACGACGGGTAGAGGGCGATGGCCCGTTCGGCGGGCGCCGGCTACGCCAACGCCGCGAAACGACGACACCGGTCTCCGGCAACATGCCTCCGGAGACCGGTGCCACGCGGGATCCGCATCAACCGAGAGCGTCGATCGGTGTCGCGCGTTCCAGCGGACGGCTTGCACCCGGCGCCGGTGTCGGGCGTCGGGCGTTACTCACCGTCGGGTCAGGCCGCGGTGCCGCGGTTGCCACGGCGGCGGCTGACGTAGAACAGACCCCCGCTGAGCACGAGCACACCGCCGGCGGACGCGCCGATGATGGCCGTGCCGTTGCTGTCGCCGCCCGTCTCGGCCAACTTCGTCCCCGGGGCCGCGGTCGTGGTGGCCGGTGTGGCCGTGGTCGGAGCCGAGCCGGTCGACGGCGCGGACGTGGCGGGCGGAGGAGTCGTCGGCGGCTTGGAGGTGGCCGGGGTGGAAGGCGTCGGCGTGCCGGTGCACTTCTCGTTCGTGCCGCCGTTCCAGCCGCCGAGCAGGTTGTCCATGTAGACGTCGTTGTAGTGCGGCAGCGGGTACTGGCCGCCGTCGTACTTCTTGTGGTTCCCGAGCAGGTCGTACTGGACGAAGCACGGCACCGGGTACTTGGTGGCGTCGAACGTCACCGCCTTGTTCTGCTTGGTGATCGTGTCGGTCTGCCAGCCGATGAACTTCTGCGTGCCCGAGGTCGCCCAGTTCGGGCCCTGGGTCGAGTACGTCGACAGCTGGACCGGGTACTTGCAGCCCTGCTCGAGCAGAGACGCGAACTCGTCGCCGAGCTTGACGACGACCTTCCTGGGCCGCTCGGGCATCTGCTTGGTGCCGGTGCCGGACTTCACGGGAGCGCCGTCGTTGACGGTGTAGACGAACGAGGTGTCGGTGACCTTGGTGCACTGCGGCGCCTGCGAATCCCCGGTCGCGTGCGCGGTGCCGGCGCCCACGAGCGGAAGCGCCGCGAAGGCGAGCGCGCCGACGAGAGCGGCGCTCCTGGCCTTCTTGTTGACTGACTGTGACACGGTTTGAGCTCCCCGAATGTGTATTGAACGAGACCCCGGGTCGACGTGACCGATCCGAACGGGACGGTGGTGTCGAAGGGCCTACGCGGCGAAATACTGCCGACAATGGATGCCGCGACCAAGCCCGATCGCGCTCCGAAATGATCATTTGTGTCGCGCTTTCGGCGCATACGGAAAGTTGTTGTTACAAGGTCATGGCATCAATGCCATCCTGTGGACCCGCCGCGGAACGCGGCGATACCCGACGTGTATCGCCGATTATCAATACGTGAGCACATTCGCCCCCGACCGTGACGGACGATGACGGATTCGACACGGGAACGGAACTTTCTTCGCTCGATCGCCCGCGCCGACCCCCCGTCACCCGGTCGAGCGCAACGCCCGGCCGTCCGAAGGCGGTTGGTCCGCGCAAAACGGATGTCCGCCAGGCGGTCCCGGTGAAGAGCCGGCGCGGCGAGGTCGGTTGGTGTGGGAGGAGTGGAAGTCGTCCTTCCCCGGTGTGGTGGTCATCGGCCTGCGCACGGACGGGATCGAGAGTTCGCGCGCGGTTCGGGTCTGCCATCGACCCGCGCGAGCATCCAGGTCTAGCGGCACGTGCGGCTTCGGTTGCCGCGAATCGCAGTGCATCACCGTGAATCGCTGTGAATCGTCGCAGATCACCAGAGGCTGCCGGCAGTTGCCGGTATTAGCCGGAAGCCCCCGCCGACGGCGTGAGGCGATTCCCGCCGGGGTAACTGCGACCGGCAGCCGACGCGAAGAAGGAGCAGAAGTGACCAGTGCATTAAGGGGGTTGGTCGCGGTCACCGCGACACTGGCGGTACTCGCCGGCGTGTCCGGGTGTTCCGGTGGGGGCGGTTCGGCGAAGGGTTCGGGGAAGCTCACCGTGTGGCTCACCATCGATGCCCAGGAGAGTTGGCCGGACCTGGTGAAGTCCGTCAACGATCGATTCGAGCAAGCGCACCCGGGTACGAACGTCACCGTCCAGTACCAGCAGTGGACCAGCAAGAATCTGAAACTGGACGCCGCCCTGGCCGGACGCGACGTACCGGATGTCGTGGAGATGGGCAACAGCGAGACCGTCAACTACATCGTCAACAACGCCTTCGCGCCCGTCGACCCCGCGAAGTTCGACCACGCCGACCAGTGGCTGGAAGCCCTGCGCAAACCCTGTGAGTACGACGGCAAGGTCTACTGCGTGCCGTACTACGTGGGTGCCCGAGTCGGCATCTACCGCACCGACCTCCTCCAACAGGTCGGCATCACGAAGGCACCCGCCACCTACGGCGAACTGATCGCCGGACTCGACGCGCTCAAGGCGAAGTTCGGCTCCGAGGACCGTACCTTCTCCGCGCTCCACATGCCCGGTCGCTACTGGTACGCCGCGCTGCCCTTCATCAAGGACACCGGCGGCGAGATCGCCGTCGAGAAGGACGGCCGCTGGAAGAGCACTCTGTCCGACCCCCGGTCCGTGCGGGGACTCCAGGCGTGGAAGGACCTGATCGACGCCTACTACGTGGGCGACCGCTCCAAGGACAACAGCGACGAGCCGGCCGTCGTCGGTCAGGGCAAGGTCGGGATGTTCTACGGCAACACCTGGGAGGCCGAAGCCGCCACCGACTCGAAGTCCGGCGGTAACCCGGAACTGAAGGGTCGTTTCGCCGCGTTCACATTCCCCGGCCCTTCCGGCGAACCGCTGCCGCCCTTCCTGGGCGGATCCGAACTGGCCATCCCCGTGAAGTCGAAGAAGCGGGAACTCGCCCAGGACTGGATTCGCCTCTTCACCGACCGGACGTCGCAACAACGCCTGATCCGCGCCAACACCCTGCCCAACAACACCGCGCAACTCTCCGAGGTGGACGCGGAAGGCGTCAACGGCCCCGCCGCCAAAGCCGCCACACGCGGATGGGTCACCCCACAGGCCCCCGGCTGGGCAGCCGTGGAGAAGGCCAACATCCTCCAGGAGATGTTGGAGGACATCGCCACCGGCAAACACTCGGTGAAGGACGCCACCGAGTCGGCCGACCGGCGGATCGATGCCGTCATCAACAAGAACTGAGGAGGCGATGCACCCCGCCGAGCCCAACCCTTCACCCACACCCACACCCACACCCCCGCCCACGCGCCGACCCCCCGTCGGGCGGCGCATCGCGCGAAGAACCACCCCATACCTCCTGATCGCGCCCACGATCGCGACACTGTCGTTGGTGCTCGGCTACCCGCTGCTCGACATGATCCTGCTCTCCTTCCAGGACATGACCCGCAGGGAGTTGTTCGCGGGCACCTCCCCACCCTGGGCCGGCCTGGACCAATACCGGATGGTCCTGTCGGACCATTTCTTCTGGGTCGTGGTGGCCCGGACGGTGGCCTTCGCCCTGGTCTGCGCGACGCTGACCATGCTGTGTGGACTGGGGCTGGCTCTGCTGTTGCGCGAAGTCTCGCCCTGGGTGCGGACGGTGCTGATCGGCGTCCTCGTCGCCGTGTGGGCCATGCCGTTCATGGTCGCCGCGTCGGTGTTCCGCTGGCTCTCCGACGCCGACTACGGCGTGGTCAACTGGCTGCTCGGCCGGCTCACCGACTCCGACTTCCAGGGACACAACTGGTTCGCCGATCCCTGGCAGGGCTTCACGGTCATCGTCGCCGTCGTGGTCTGGGGAGCGATCCCGTTCGCCGCCATCACCCTGCACGCGGCGCTCACCCAGGTGCCCACCGAGTTGGAGGAGGCCGCGCGGGTCGACGGCGCCAGGGGAATGACTCTCTTTCGACACGTCGTCTTCCCGATGATCCGACCGCTGTTCGTGGTGGTCGCGGCCCTGTCGACGATCTGGGATTTCGGGGCGTTCAGCCAGATCTGGCTGATGCGCGGCGGCCAGCCCGAGCGCGACTACTACCTGCTCGGCGTCTACTCCTTCATCGAGTCCTTCGCCGTCAACCGCTACAGCGCGGGAGCCGCCATAGCCGTCGTCACCGTCCTGCTGCTGCTCGTCGGCTCCGCGGTCTACCTGCGTCAAATCCTTCGGACGGGAGACCTCGAATGAGCATCGACAGCCGCCGACGTCGACGCCGCCGCCGCGCCGACGCGGTCGGGCTGATCGCTGCCGCCGTCATGGCCTTTCCGGTGTACTGGATGGTCCTGACGGCCTTCCGGCCGGCGAGCGAAATCCTGCGCGTGCCGCCGCGGTTTTGGCCCGGCTCGTTCACGCTGGACAACTTCCGCCGGGCGATCGGCTCGGACACGTTCTGGGCCAACGTGCGCTCCAGCGTCGTGGTCGGCGCCGGGACGGTGCTGATCTCGCTGGTCATCGGTACGCTCGCGGCCTTCGCCGTCGCCCGCTTCGCCTTCGCCGGGCGGCGGGCATTGATCCTCGTCCTGTTGACCGTCCAGACGATCCCGCTCATCGCCCTCGTCATCCCCGTCTACCTGCTGCTCAACGACCTCGCGCTCACCGACACCCTGACCGGAGTGGTCCTGACCTACCTCGCGTTCGCCCTCCCCTTCACGGTGTGGATGCTACGCGGCTTCATCGTGGCCATCCCCCCGGAACTGGAGGAGGCCGCGATGGTGGACGGGTGCGGCCGGCTCGGCGCCTTCCTGCGCGTCACCCTGCCGCTGCTCGCCCCCGGCCTGATCGCCACCTCGATCTTCGGCCTGGTGCAGGCGTGGAACGAGTACGTCCTCGCGTACGTCCTGCTCTCGAGCAACGACAAGCGCACGCTGCCGGTATGGCTGGTCTCCTTCCAGACAAGCTTCGGCACCGACTACGGCGGTCTCATGGCCGGTGCCACCCTGACCGCGTTGCCCGTCGTCGCCGCCTTCCTCCTCGTCCAACGCCGAATAGCGGCCGGCCTGACCACGGGCGCCATCCGCGGCTGACCCACAATCCAACCGGGCCCCATACGTACGGGTATCCGCATGGCGCGGATCCTGGACCAGCGGGTCTTTGCGCAAGCTGTGCGGCTGGTCACGGACGGGCAGCCCGTTGTGGACATCGCACGCCGGGTGGTGACGGCTACCGGCTGGGCCGGGCAGCCGTCTGCCCGCAGATCGTGATCCAGCCGGCGGGGCCCGGTCGCGCGACCGGGCCCCGCCGTCGGGAGTGGACGCGCCCCGCGGCCGGTACCGGTGGCCCGCTTCTCAGGTGCGTGTTCCGAGGCCGCGGAGGTTGGAATGGGCCATGACGCTCTTCTCGTGTCCCGCTCCGGTCAGCGGGTCCTGTGTGCGCCTCCGTTGACGTGCAGCACCTGGCCCGTGATGTGGCGGGCGCCGGGGGAGGCGAGGAAGGCGACCGCGGCGGCGACGTCCGCGGGGGTGCCGGCGCGACCGGTCGCCGTGGCTGTGACGAGGGCGGTGCGGCGGGCTTGTGGGAGCCGGTCGCGGAAGAACTCCGTGTCGGCGATGTAGCCGGGCGAGACGATGTTCGCGGTGATGCCGCGTGCGCCGAGCTCGCGGGCCAGGTCCAGGTTCCAGGCGGCGAGCCCCGCTTTGGCGGCCCCGTAGGAGCCGGCTCCCTGGTCGGCGGCGATCGAGCCGATGTGGACGACCGCGCCGTCGGGGGCGAGCCGGTCGTGCAGCGCTTTCGTGGTCAGTGCGGCACTCACCAGGTTCGCGTCCAGGTTGGCGCGGAAGTTCCGGGCGTACGCGACCAGGTCCGTGGCTTCATCGGTGTCGAAGTCGGTATTCCCGCCGGCGTTGTTCACGAGGACGTCGATCCGGTCCGGCAGATCGGACAGGAGGGTGTCGAGTGCTCGGGGGTCGGTGTGGTCGCACACCAGCGCGCGGACGCCGGATTCTTCCGCCAGCTCCTGGAGCGGACCGGGGCGGCGACCGGTGACGATCACCCTCTCGCCCTGCTCTGCGAAGAGCCGGGCGGTCGCCCGGCCGATGCCCGTTCCGCCGCCGCTGACCATGATGGTGCGTGTCATATGCTGACTCCCGATTCTTCTCCATTGAGATCTAAATTTAGATCTAAACATACAAGTGGGAGTGAGCCGTGGCAAAGGAACCCCAGGCGACGAACGGCGACGGCGGCGCCGGGCGCGATTCCGCGCGGGACATCGCCGCGGCATGGGAGCGCGAGCGCCCCGGCACTCCGGCCGACTCGATCGCGATCGTCACCCCCATCTGGCAGCTCGCCAAGCTCTTCGGCGACGACCGGCGCAGGGTGCTGGCAAACGCCGGGGTGGACTCCGCGACACTCGACCTGCTCAGCGTCCTGCGCCGCAGCGGCCCTCCGTACACGCTGAGCACCCGCGAACTCGGACGGCGCGCCCTGGTCACGGCCGGGGCCATTTCCCAACGGGTGGCCCGCGCCGAACGGGAGGGCCTGGTGACCCGGCGGCCCGGCACCGGGCGCCCCCGTACAGTCCAGGTCACCCTGACCGCGGCCGGGCACGATCTTGTCGAGGCCACCGTGGACCAAGTGCTCCTGCGCGAAGCCGAGTTGATCGGAGGACTCACTCCCGACCGGCGGCGGCAGCTGACGGAACTGCTTCACCTCCTGCTGACGGACGTGCAGCGGCGCGTCGGCGACGACCGCGTCACCCACGTGGGCGGCGAGGCGTGACAGGCGCCGGCTCATCGAGGAAGTGGTCCGCCGGGCCGACGGTGGGCGGTCCGATCCTCAGCGTGCGGGGTCTACCCAGGGCGGCGCAGGCGGCCGTGCCGTGGACTTGCCGGCCACTGCCTCGAGGTCCCGGGCGGCGTTGTGCAGCAGTGTGTGGGCGAGGTCCGACAGGGCTCGTGCCGCCGCCAACTCGTCACCGATTTCCGGGATGTTCGGATCGACGGGACTCTTGCGGGCATCGCCTCTGCCCCGCAGTCCGGCGGTGGCTTCGGTGCGCAACCGTGCCTCCGCGTGCGTGCGCACCGTCACCTTGTCCGCGACATCGTCCTCGGTATTCTCGCTGAGGAAGATGTCCACGGTCCATCGCTTCGTGGTCGCCATGATCCTCGCCTCCAACCGCGTCGGTATTCCCTTTCAGCATCCGCCGCACCGGCGTGACGCGCCACCAAAGGTCCCGACAAGGCATTTCACGTATCCGTGGGGTAGACGGTCCGGCCACATTCGTGACGGCTGGTGGTCGTTGTAGTGGTTGGGCGAGGTACCAAGGGGCGGCGGCACCGACGAGGCACCGGACGGTTGAGCACCGGTTTCGGGCGGTGGTGGAGGTCCTGAACGGTTCGCCGCCGGCCGAGGTCGCCCGCCGGTACGGAACGTCGCGGCAGTCCGTACACACCTGGCTGCGGCGCTTCCGCGAGCATCGGCCGCACACATCACCGTAAGACCTTGCGCCGCGAAATGCTCGACCACTCGAACTACCGTAGTAGTCGTCCCACCGGCCGCCGACCGAACCCACGATGTTCGTGCCGTTCACCGGCCGGACGTTGGAGCCGGAACCCGGACGAGGCGCTTCGTTTTCTTGGTCATTTCCGCCCGAATCAGGCGCTCCCCACGGCGCCAAATCGGTCTGCGGAGCGTATTCAAGCGGATGTGGAGAGTCAACGGAATGAGGCGTCGTAATCACAGTCGAATATATGGAACGCAATGTCGGCTGTGTCTGCCGTAAAGCATGTCAATTGGGGATTTCATATTCGATAAATACCGCCCATCGACTCGATCACGGGTGGGCCCTACGCGCCCTCCCGGGCGCGCAGCCCGTATGGGCGCGGACCCGGTCCCCGGCCGCGCGTCGGCCGCCGGCACCGCAAGCGGCATCGGCTCGGCCGGCGGCGACGATCCGGCGGTCGAGTTCGGCCGCGATCGTGCGCACGGATCGGCGCGCGGGAACTCGACGACGCGGCCGGGTGTCTCGCCGTCCCGGACGTGAACGAGGCGGCGCCGGTCGCCGGCCGACAGGCCGCGTCGGTCCGGGCGTTGTGGTACCCACCCGTGGTCGGAGACGACCGCGAGTGCCGGTGGCCCCCGCCTGCGCGAACCCGCGCCCACCCGACCGGAATTCGGTCGAGGTCAGCACGTTCCCAGGTCGGCTGAACCCGGGCACATCGTGTCGCCGACAACCGCGTCCCACGCCGCCATCGCGTACGCCGCGACCCGCTCCAGGTCCGCGCGTGACGCGCCGTCGCGGGCCTGAACGGACATGCCCTGGATGACCGCGCCATAGAAGGAGGCGACGCCGGCGGCGTCGACGCCGGGCGGGACATCACCGTCGCGCACGCCCTGGCACAGTCTCCGCGTCAGATCGTCGATGCCTTCCCTGCGCACGCTCGCCACGTGCTCGCGCACAGGCGCGTTCGCCTTGGAGCAGTTCGTCGCGGACAGCACGATCATGCAGCCGCGCGGCTTGGACTCCTCGGTGTACGCACGCGCGTTGGTGACGCGTCCCCATGCCGTGATGCAGAGGGGTGGAACCCTCCGCCACACGGCGTGGTCGCATGCCCGACATCGTTGCCTCGGGTGAGGCCGGGACCGTGAGCATCAGCGGCGAGCAGCTGGTGAGTGCCGACGGCAGTCCGACGTTCGGAAGCATCCAGGAGGGCGCCAGGGCGCTCGCCGCGGGTGCCCTTTGCCTTCCGGTCTTCGAGGCGCCTCACCGCGAGGCAGCCGGCCTTCCGTGGAGGTGTCGGAGCCTGTCTTGGCGTGCGCGGTGGCGGGGCCGGTGGATATCCGGCCCCTACACGGCCCCGACATGGCCTTGCCCGGGTTACGCCTGCGGGAAGCTGTATGTGTAGCCGTGGGCGTCCAGGTGGTCCAGCAGCTTTGCGAGTGCCTGGACCGACTCGGAGCGGTCGCCGCCGCCGTCGTGCATCAGGAGGATGCGGCCCGGTTTCAGCTCGCCGGTGATGTTTTGCAGGATCGTGTCCGCGCCCTGGCGCTTCCAATCCTGTGAGTCGATGCCCCAGCCGAGCGGCCGCAGGTCGTTGTGGACGGCGATGTCGCGGATCCACGGCGTGAAGTCGCCACCGGGGGCGCGGTAGTACCGAATGTGCGCGCCCGGTCCGGCGGCCCGTTCGATGAGCCGGTCGGCCTGCTCGATCTCGTTGCGGTTGTAGCCGACGGACTCCTTGCTCTGCGCGGTGTTGTGGTGCATCGAGTGGTCGCACAGCCGGTTCCCGGCCGCGACGACCGCCTTGACCTGCTCGGGGTGGGCCTGGGCGTTGGGGCCGATCATGCAGAACGTGGCCTTGGCGTTGTGCCGGGCGAGCAGCGCCAGAACCTGCGGCGTCCATGTCGGGTCGGGGCCGTCGTCGAAGGTCAGGGCGATGGACCTGCCACCGTCCTCGGTGCCGTGGCTGATCGACGCGTCGACGGGGGTCCCCGTGTTCGAGATGCCGGTGCCGGGGGTGCGCGTGGGGGTCCCGGTGCCGGGGGTCCGCGTCGACGGGGTCTTCGCGCCGGGCGAACCGGTGGTCGGCGTTGACGTGCTCGCAGTGCCGGAGGTCGGGGTCTGCGTCGTCGGGGCCGTCGGGGCCGTCGGGTTCGGTGTCGCGGAGTCTGTGGTGCCGCTGCCGGTCGACGTCGTGTCAGGGTTAACACGCAGCTGGGAGGTTGTGTCCGCGGTCTTCGCGGGGGCGGCTTCGGTGTGGGGCGCCGGGTTGCCCATGCCGCACGCGGCGAGTGTGAGGATCAGGCCGGCGCCGGCAACGCCGACTGCCGTTCGACCCGTCCGGACGCGTATCCGCATGTGCTCTGCTCCCTCGTGTCGACTCGACGTTCGATGCCGCTCGCGGTCGTGACCGGCCTAAACGTTTGTACGGCATTCGTCCTGTGATGGCGTTATGGCAGTTCTGTGAACTTTGCTGGATATCGCCCGTTTTACCTTCTGTTGTGTGACGAAAGCCACGCACACGGCTCCGCCTGCGGCCCGGGTCCGTACATGACGAAGAACCCGCCCAAGCCGTATGGCCCCACCCAACCGTCGGGCCAGATGGATGCCCCGGACGACCCCGGCACGGCCGCCGGCCGGGCGCGGCCTCGGGCACGGCACCGGCAGGGGTGAGGTGTAAGAGGAGGATCGGGCCGGGGGGCGCGGCGCAGGGCCTCACCCCGTTCCGCGCGGGTCCGGATCTCGTGCACCCATGTGACGGTCGATGCCGCCGGGCCGGCGAAGTTCCCGGCCGGGACCGGGCCGCTCAGCACGTGGCGCAGATCCTGCCGGCCCCGTGACGACGAGGACGTGGGCGGCCGCCGCGTTGGTCAGGGCGCCGATGCTTTTCGGAGGGTTCTGCCGTTCTCGCCGTGAGGAGTGGCGGTCACGGGACGCGTCGATGGCGGTTCGGCGGTCGGCGGGTGGGGCTCGGAGTGTTCTCGGCTTGGGCCAGGAGTGTTTGCAGAGTGGTGTAGCGGTTGAGGCACTGGTCGCCGAGAGGGGCGATGACGCCCCGGAAGGCGGAGATCGGAGCGAAGCGTCGGGGGACGTTGATGCTCGACGAGCGATTCTCGATGCCGGTGACGACCCGACGTGCGACGGCCTGGGGGCTGATGGCCGTGCGGAGGGGGCGGGGCAGGATCGTGGCGAGCATCCTGGTGGCGACGGGGTGGCCACCGAACACGCAGGTGGTCAGGGGCGTGTCGACCCAGCCGGGGTTCAGGATGCCGACGGTGGTGTGGTGGACACGCAGTTCGGTGCGCAGGGCGCGGGCGAATTGTTCCACGCCCGCCTTGGACGCGGCGTACGGAGCGTTGAGGACGCCGTTGAGGTGGGCGTAGAGAGAGGAGGTGATCAGGACGTGGCCGCGTGCCGCGGTGACGGCGGGAAGAGCGGCACGGACCGTGCGCCACACGCCCAGCAGGTTGGTTTCGACGATGCGTTCGAAATCGTCGGGGTCGATGGTGGCGACGGTGGCCGGCGGGTTCGGGGGAATCCCCGCGTTCGCGAACACGATGTCGAGTGAACCGAAGCGGTCGACGGTGCGGTCGACGGCTTCCGCAAGGGCGTGTCCGTCGGTGACATCGACGCTCATGGCGAGAGTACGCGCCGGGCCGAGGGATTCGGCCAGACGCGCGAGGGAGTCGGGGTTGCGTCCCGTCAGCACCACGTTCGCACCCCGGGCGTGCAGGGCCTTCGCGCTTGCCGCTCCGATCCCACCGGCGGCGCCGGTGACGAAGACGGTCTTGCTCTCCACGCAGTACCTGGGCATCCGGCTCCTTCGGACGGCGGGCGGGACTCGGCGGGCGGTCGTACGGAGCCTTGTCGCCGACAGCCTTGATCGCTCAACGTAACAGAAAGCCGACTTTGAGTGAGACTCGGCCACCGGGTGGAGGAGGTCGAGGTCGACCTCGGGGTCGACTGGGAGGAGTTCGTCCTGGCCAGCGCCCGGCAGTGGACGGCGAACCTGACGGCCTCGGTCGACGAGTTGGCCGCCGCCTTCGACCGCCCCATCGACTCCTCGACCCTGGAGCCGCCCACCCTGGCCGGCTACCACTACGGGCAGCGGGTCACCGGTGCCCAGTTCGTCACCGCTCTCGAAGTCCGCAACCGGATCGCCCGGAGCCTGGCGCGGTACTTCGGCGCCCACGACATATTGCTCACCCCTACCGTGCCGGAGCTTCCCGTGCTCTTGGGCACTCACGCGGCGGACGCGCAGACGCTGGACGGCCTCGGCCGGCTTCGGTACCTCTTGGATCTTTCGCCGTTCACCGTGGCGTTCAATGTGGCGGGTACGCCCGCCATGTCGGTGCCGGTGACGGCCGACGCGGAGACGGGTCTCCCGATCGGTATGCAGTTCGCCGCCGGATACGGGCTCGAAGGTCGCCTCTTCCGCCTTGCCGGACAACTCGAACAGGCAAGCCCCTGGTCGGGCCGGACCCCGGCGGTGTGGGCGGGGAACCACACGGGTCACTGAGGGGTGCTTCCGGAGCCGGGAGCCGCCACGCTCTGCGACGCGGACCGGCCGCGCCGGCACGCGCCCCGCAACCCGGATTCGTCGGACTGCCCGCCGAGTTGCAGGCCGAACGCGCGATTCGCCGGTTGCCGACCACCACGGGTGACTTCTCGTCCTGGACCATGTCGACGACCCCGCGTTCGCCCGATCCGCTCTGGTCAACGCCACCCTGATCACGCCGTTCGCCCCGGGTCACGGGGGGCGAACGCGGCAACGTCGTTACCGGCCCGCCCTGTTCGGGCTTGGCCAGGGCTCGACTCGAACCCGGGATCCATTGCGGAAGACATGTCCTACGACGTGGGTACGGCCACGGCAGTCGCAGGGGAGCCGACGGTTCGACCGGGACCGGGCTGTTCCGCACGTACTCGGTCTGGTGGTACGACCCGGCGGTCGGCGAACTGGACCTGTGTGTCACGGTTGCCGCTCGCCCGTGGCGCCGAGTTGGTGCTGCCCCTGCGCGGCGCGGCCTCGGCGGCGGCCGCGCCCGGCAAACGGCGCCGGACGGGCCGCCGGCCCCGGCCTCGACAACCCCCGGGGATCGTTGGACGCGACCGCCCGGGCGCGGGCGGGTTCGATCCGCGGAAGACCGGGTCGCCATCGGGCCCGACGAACCGCACCGACGCGGCCGACCGCACACTCCTGGAAGCCCTCGGGCCTCCGGGCGTGCTCGTGATCGACAACGCCGGCACATCGCCGCCCCCGCGTTGGCCTCACGTGTGCTGAGCCGGCAGCACACACCGCGCTTCGACATCTCCCGAGCCCCGTGCGTGCCACGGCTGTTGCACCCCATGGGACGTCGCGAACGACGAGGGCCTGCTCCACACCGACCGCAGGCGCGCGGGGCGGGCACAGGTTCGTTTCCAGGAAGACCACCCGTTCGAGACGGCTGTTGCCGCTTGGCGGCCGCAACTTCGTGTCGGTTCGGTGCCGACGGCGTGGCCGTCGCGCCTGTGTGGTTGCGGTGGTGTGAATGGTCGGCGTCGTGACAGCGGTTGGGCGGCGGCGGTGGGGGTCGTTGTGCCTGTTCGACGGTGCGTGTCACCGGCTGACACGGGCCGACCGGACCGCTGTGGTGGGTCGGGGAAAGGACAGACGGTACCGCTGTCGCGGGGCTGCCCGTCCAGGGGCGTTCCGACGAGTCGCCCTCCACCGCCGCGTCCCCGTTCCCCGGCGGTCGCCCCCGACTCGATGCGACCGGGGCACCGTTCGTCGTGCACGCCTGTGCGGTGAGGCGTGCCCGGGGCGGTTCGCGTTCGGTCGCGATCCGCATTTCGGGGCCTTGGTCGACCACATTTGCGGCGTCGACGCCGGGTACCCACGACCATGCCCTCCCACCTGGGTTTCTTCCCTTTCCGGTACCTCGAACGTATGCTGGGGCCATGCCCGCATTGAACATCGATTTCAGCGACGAGGAACTCGCCGAACTCCGCGAGACGGCCAAGGCCCGCGGTGTCACCCTCAAGAGCCTGGTCCGCGAGGCCGTCACCGAGGACCTGGCGCAGCGCCGCGCCCTGGCCGCGATGACCGCGGTCCTGCGCGCTTTCACCGCCGAGCACACGACCGCGTTCGACGACGCGTTCCCCGACGACGCCCCCACCGGGGCCCGTCGACGCGGGGCGGCCTGACCCGGTGATCCTCCACATCGACCTGCGCTGGCTCCTCGAGCGCCAGACCGACGTCCTGCCCGAGGGGCCCGACGTCCACGACTACTCCGGTCTGGTCGCGGCCGTCGCCCGCCACCGCGTCAACACCCCCCGCCTGGGCGAGGACGCCGATCCCGCCTGGCGGGCCGCGTCCCTGCTGCACACCCTGATCCGGCTGCGGCCGCTGCCCGCGCGAAACGCCCTGTTCGCGTGTGGTGTCGCCGTCGCCTACATGGCCGCCTCCGACCAGGGCGTGGATCCGCCGTACGGCGCGCTCGTCGACCTCGCCCGCGCCGTCGACACCGGCAAGGCCGACGTGTACACCGTCGCCGAGCACCTGCGGTCCTGGCGCATCTGACCCGACCGGGACCGGGGCGGACGTCGACCCCGGGGCCGACCGGTCCCGGCTTGCGGAACTGCGGCGACTTCGTTCACGGTCAACAGCGACACCTCCATCACCGCCACCGCCACCGCCACCGCCCCGGCCCACGCCCTGGGCACCGTAGACGTCACCGTCACCACCCCCGGAGGCACCAGCGCCACCGGCACGGCCGACCGGTACACAGCTACGTCAACACCCTGGTCCGGCTCCAGGGGGCCGGGCGGATCCCGGTCGGCACACACGCCGGCGAATTCGGCGTGGCCGTCCGGCGCACCACCGCCTCCGGCGCCGTCACCGGGCACCTGGTGTTCGAGGACCAGGCCGCCGACGTCCACCTCGGCGGTGCCACCTTCACCGACGTCTACACCACCGCCTCCGGCACCGCCCACGCCACCGGTACCGCAAACTGCCGCATCGGCGGCGTCACCAGCCCCTGCCCGTTCACCCTGACCACCACCGACGGCGGCAAGGGCACCGGGTCGTTCACCCTGACCACCACCGACGGCGGCAAGGGCACCGGGTCGTTCACCCTGACCTACAACACCACCACCGTCGGCGGCACCCTCCTGGCAGGGCACGTCACCGTCTCCACCACCACCGGCGGATCCTCCGCGACCCCGGCAGCCGCAGCCACCACCGGCACCTTCTCCACCACCCTGCTCGGTGTCAGCCTGACCGGCGGCCTGTGCGGCACCGGCGCCGAGGTCACCACCGGCGGGAGCGCCGCCGGCGAGGTGTCCTGCCTGCTGCTCGGCGCGGCGGTCCTGGACATCGACATCGACCTGCCCACGACCACCGGCTCCGCCGGAACCGGCACCGCGACGCTGAACGGCACCGCGACCGTGACCGTCGCCGGCGCGCTCCCGCTGTCCCTGCCGGCAGCGGCGGTCCTGGCCCCCTCCGGCAGCTCGGCCGGCCTCCGGCTGACCGTCGCGGGAGTCACCCTCCCCGTCCTGCCCATCGGCACCGGCGGCATCGAGATCGGCTGACCACCGGGCCGGCAGACACCCGGCCCGAGCCCGATAGCCATCGGGGCCGTGCGAACGGGGCATTCCCGCGCCGGCCACACGGCCCCGACGCTGCTGTGAGTGATCGGCGTGGTGGCAGCGGTTGGGTGGCAGCCTGACACCGACCCGAAGGTCCTGACCCTCCACGGCAAGCCGTTCACCATGGACTGCGCGTCGCCGCGACGGAGCGCGCCGTCGACTTGGTGGAGCGGGCGCCGACCGGCGAGCGGTGAACGCCCGGCCGCGCACACCCGACCCGATCGATCAGCGATCCGGGTCGTCCCCGCGCGCCGCGCACGCCGTGGTCCTGGTCGAACACGCGCTCGCGGGTGAGCGATGGCCGGCCCGGCCGCCTCGAACGGGGGCGATTTTTGAAACCGGGGACCCGGGCGGTGGGGTGCCTACCGTGTTGCCATACGTATTGCCATATGTGTTGCCTACACATCCGGCCGCATACGACCGTTCCCCCTGGTCAGGTGCCCGAACACCCGCCACGGAGCGCGGGCTTCCTCCCTGGGACACCCCTCGGCGAGATCGCTCGGTCGAACACCGCCCTGCTCCCCGGCGCTCCGGCCGCCACAGGCGGTCGACCGCGAGGAGCAGAAGGCCCGCCACGCGGTCGAATGCGGTATCAACCGCCTGAGGAGGAACCGTGCCGTGGCGGCCGGGTACGACGAACCCGCCGTCCGATTCGAAGCCACCATCACCGTCGCGGTCATCGACGAGTGGCTGTGACCCACAGCCGCACGCTGCGGAAACGATGTCGCCGCCCGACGCTGCCGGCACTACGGTGACGGCATGCCGATCAGCGTGAACGTGCGGACCTACACCGGACAGACCCCGGCAGTCTGCACGCACCCGGCGATCAATGACCTGTGCCGACGAGCCGAGACTCTGGCCTTGCCGATGCTCGGTTGTGTCGATCCCTATGACGACACTTGGTTCAACAAGTCACAGATGCGGTTCCTGGTCCCCGAGTTGAAGACGCTGATCGACAGTACCTCGGCAACCGAGGCCGAGATCGAGGCCGCCACAGAAGTGCTTGCCCTGACCGAGCAGCTCGAGCACAAGCCGCACCGCTACCTCATATTCAGCGGCGACTGAAGATCACTTCTGAAACACGGCCCAGCGATTCGGGTCGTCACCGCGCGCACCAGTTCGTCCCGCGCGGCCGGACGAGGCAAAGACCTCGTCGTCGTCCGGGCCGGGGCCACGATCCACCGCCCGTCGGCGACCTCGGCCGCGATGCGCTCGGCCGCCGACGCCACCGCCGCCGCCCCGCTCGTCGTGCTCCCGGTCCTCGATGTGCTCGGCCACGCCGCCGCCCCTCCCGTAGGAGACGGAGCCCACATCCTCGCCCGGCCGAAGGCACCGACGCCGGGATTCGAGCGAACCGCCACCCGCCTCCGGGAAGCCGGCCCCGACCTGCTTCCCGCGCCGTCTACGCCGAGTCGTCTTCCTGCCCGTCGGTGCCCCATCGGCGGGTGAAGTCCCGCAGGCGTTCGCGTTGTCGGTCCTCCTCGGCGATGCGCTCGGCCAGGACGGTGGCGTTCACGTACGGGGGCGACGGCCGCCAGGACCAGGCGCCGCAGCTCGGTCGGGGCCGGCGCCTCCGCCTCCCACTGCACCGGCCGGGTCGGATCGAGGCCGTACCGGCGCGCGAACGCCGGCCAACGCGGATCGCCGATGCTGCCGGCCTCAGCGGGCAGGTCGCGTTCGAGGACCTGGTCCCGGTGAGCAGGACGCGTTCCACCAGGGCCCAACACCCGGTGCGCGCGACCCAGTCCCGTTCGATGTCCTCGCCCGAACAGTCGAAATCACCCACGTAGAGCAACTCCGCCGGGCGCGGGTCGCGGCCGGTGCGCTCGCGCACCACCTGGACGTAGCTCTGGCTGCCGAACCCCCGCACGACGAGCACCGGGGTCCCCGCCCGCTCCAGCCACTCGATCACCTGCGCCCGCAACGCGTCGTTCTCGCACGCCACGTACAGCGCGCTCGTCTGGCCGCCGGTCCGGTCCAGGCCGAACACTCGGGCGCGGCGCGCAGGAACGCGCCCGCGTCCCGCCGGGCCGGCGGCACGTGCACCGTGCGCCACGGGTCCACGAGATCGGGGACACCGATGTCACCGACCGACACCCGCCCACGACCCGCCCGGCGGCCTCGGGGGATGGGCCGATCCGGCGCGGCCGGCCCGGTGACGGGGAGACGGCGAACCACCACACCCGGATCCAACGACCCACCCACCCCCGGGGTACGCCCCGGGCGACGTCGACGGTGGCCGGGCCGGTGTTTCAGTGCGGGCCGGCCGGGCCCGGGAAGCCGGCCAAGGTGTCGATCGCGGTGTTCGCCGCGCCTCGCCGATCTCCCGACGACATCGCGCCGACCGTCGTGAACAGCACATCGTTCGCGCCGTCGAGTCCGGCGCCGGAAGCCCGGCGAAACGCCGGATGGCTCAGGCCGGGCGCGTCGTCGTCGGTCATCGCCGCGTCCACGAGCGAGCCGAGCAGCATTGTTGAAGACGACACTTCTGTTGGCGCGCAGATCACACGTCGCGGGTTGTCAACCGCGCGCCGCCGGCAATCAACGCGATTCCCGCGTAGCCCGCGATCAGCAGGAGGGACGGCCACGGGCCGGGTCCGCCCGTGTCGCCGCCGCCGTCGATCAGCTTGATCAGCGCGAACATCGGCGAATACTCCATCACCTTGTCGCCGCCGGACGGCAGCATCGGGCCGATGATCATCGGCAGCAGGATGACGCCCAGCAGCGCGGTGATCGCGCCCGCCGAGTGGCGCAGCAACGCGCCGAACCCGAGCCCGAACAGGCCGATCACCGCGAGGTAGAGCGAACTGCCCACGACACTGCGGAAGAAGTCGGAGTCCTGCGCGACGGAGTCGCCGAACCGGGAGGTCAGCATCGCGTCGCCGATCAGCGCGGACGAGGTGGTGGCGACCAGACCGACCACGAAGATCAGGCCGGCGAACACCAGCCCCTTGGCGACCAGGACCTGGATTCGGCGCGGGTAGGCGGTCAAGGTGGTGCGGATCATGCCGGTGGTGTACTCGGCCGAGATGGTCAGCACGCCCAGCGTGGCCGCCGCGATCTGCGCGATCATCACGCCGATCAGCGAGATCGAGATGTAGTCGTCCTGAGCTTTCGGCTTGGCGACGGCGCCGAACAGCACCCCCAGGCCGAGGATCAGCACAACCACCACCAGCAGCGTCCACACCGTGGAGCGCACCGTGCGGATCTTTGTCCACTCGCAGAGCAGCACCCGGCCGAAGCCCGCGTTGCCACCCCCGAGTCGACCGCCCGGCCGACCCTGGTGAACCGGCGAGTGGGGGGCCCGTCCGCCGGGGGGCTGCCCGAACTGCCGCTGCCGGGGCATGGGTTGCTGCCCGGGGGAGGGATGCGGGGCGTCCTGGGGCACGGGAGGAGGCGTGTTCCGTGTCATCGCTCAGCCCTCGCTTGCGTCGGATCGGGGTGTGGACGGTGAACCGGCGGGCGCGGCACCGGGCCGCGGTTGGGCGGGCGGCGGACTGCCGGGTTGCGCGAAGCCGGGCGGGACGGTCCCCGACGCCATCGCCGGATGCATGCCCGGCGGGGGGCCGCCCGGGACGCCGGCGCGGTACTCCACGCTGTGCTGGGTGAGCCGCATGTAGACCTCTTCGAGCGAGTCGAACCGCGGCGACAACTCGTGCAGCGCGATGCCGTGTTCGGCCGCGAGGTCACCGATCCCCGCGGGGTCGATGTCGTGGACGCGAAACGAGCCCTGCGTGCCCCGATCGGGGCTCATCCGCGCGCCCTTGCCCTCGATCAGCGCCTTGAGCCGCTCGACCTCGGGCGAGCGCACGACGGTGAACGCCTGCGAGTTCGTCTCGATGAAGTCACGCATCGAGGTGTCCGCGATCATCCTGCCGGCGCCGATCACGATCAGGTGGTCGGCGGTAACCTCCATCTCGCTCATCAGATGGCTGGAGACGAAGACGGTGCGACCCTCCGAGGCCAACTGCTTCATCAGGTTGCGGATCCACAGGATGCCCTCGGGGTCGAGCCCGTTGACCGGCTCGTCGAACATCAGGATCCCGGGATCGCCGAGCAGCGCCGAGGCGATGCCGAGCCGCTGGCCCATGCCGAGCGAGAAGCCGTTGGAACGCTTCCTGGCCACCTGGCTCAGTCCGACCATGCCCAGGACCTCGTCCACCCGACGATGGGGGATCCCGTTGCTCTGCGCCAGGCACAGCAGGTGGTTGTACGCGGTGCGCCCACCGTGCATGGCCTTGGCGTCCAGCAGCGCGCCCATCTCCCGCAGCGGCGCCCGCACGTTGCGGTACGGCCGGCCGTTGACCGTGACGTCACCGCCGGACGGCTCGTCCAAGCCGAGGATCATCCGCATGGTGGTCGACTTGCCCGCGCCGTTGGGCCCGAGGAAGCCGGTCACCGAGCCCGGACGCACCTGAAAGGAAAGCTGATCCACCGCCCGCTTGGTCCCATAGCGTTTGGTGAGCCCTCTGGCTTCGATCATCTGTTGCAGCGCTCCCAGGTGTGTTCGATGGTCGGTTCAAACAGGTCGAGGCTTCGAGCTCGCGGACATCAAGCCAGCGGCCCGAGGAAGACTCGCGGAATCCCTCCCGCGCGGTGTCGACATGGAACGAGACAGGTGCTGAAGTCCCGGCGATCGACCGCGCCATGATCACCGAGCCCGCCGTGCTCCTGCCGCGACCGTTCGGTCGTCGGCCACCGCCGGACTCGAATCCACTGCGCTCTCCGCCCCAGGGGCCATCGTGGTGCCCGCGCGGCCGGATTCCCATCGGGTCCGCCCCTGGCCGGTCCCTGGTTCCACCCCGAGGAGGCCCCAGGGTCATCCCCGACATCGACGCGGCGGTCGACTGCGGTGCTGCCGGGAATCACCACCCTGCGCAGGTGCCGGCCGGCTACCGCGACCACCCGGCCCTGCGCGCCCACCCGCGGATCCTGGCCCCGATGGCCCGGCAACACGTGAGCGCGGCGACCCGCGACGGCTACGCCACCGCCCGAGCGGGCGCCGGCCGGCAAGCGGTGGAACGCCCGGCCCCGCACACTCGACCCGCCCGAGTAGCGATCCGGGCGGTCCGGGGCGGTCCGCGCGCGCCATAGTCGCCACTCCCTCGTTCGGCGGGCCGCAGAACAGAACCGGCGGGAGGGCAGCGACCCCTCGGGCAGCGGACCACCGCACCGATCGCACCGCCGGGCACTCGTCCTGGCCACCTCTCCAGGGTCCCGCCCCTTCCGGATCCCGTCCCTGGTCCCGAGGCCGCCGGCCGCGGGCGGGTGCCGGCGTCGTACCGCCCGGCGCCTGTCCGCGGTACGCCCGGTCGGCCTTGGGGGATGGGCCGGTCCGGTGCGGCGGGCCCGGCGACGGGGATGCGCCGGATCACCACACCCGAACCCGACGACCACCCGCGCCCGGGGTGACGCCCCTCCGGGCGACGTCGACGGCGGCCGGGGCGATGGTCTTCGGCGTGGGCGGGCAGGCCAAGGTGTCGATCGCGGTGTGCCGCGCCCCGCCGATCGGTCGGGGGCATCGCGCCGACTGTTGCGACCAGCGCATCGTGTGCGCCGTCGAGTCCGGCGCGGGTGACCCGGCGGAACGCGGGATGGCCGAAGCCGGGGCCGGCGGTTGCCGACCCCGCCGACGGCGGACTCGCCGGCCGTGCCATCGCCGCTCGCGGTCGATTGTCTCACCGTGGATCACACGAAAATCTATGCTCACCAGAGTAGACATCAGGTGATGCTGTGGTTATGGTTTCTCTCGTAGCCCAGAGAGACCGAAGGGCCTGGCAGAGACGAACTACCGGCCGTGGTAGCGCAGTTGAACTACGCAGTACCCGCAGGAGCAGTGTGCAGGACGGTGCGCTTGTGGAGTCCCGAAGCCAGGGTTGTCGCAGGACGGCGACGGGACTGACGGACGCATCGGGTGGCCCGCGACGACCGGGGCCGCCATGAGCGGGATCGCAGTTCACGCAGTCGTAGTATCCGCAAGTGCAGTTCGCGGTACAGCAGTCGGGTAGACGAGCAGCACCTCGGTGAAGGCGTCGGCTGCGGACGCGCGCACCGGGAGGTTCGGCAGTGGGGTTCCACGCCAAGCGAACGCAGGACGGGCGATCGGGGCCGGCTGCCGAAGCAGGGGTGGTGCCGTCACGGGCCACCGAGCAGTACGCATCACCCGCAGCACGCAGGAAAGCAGAACCGGCAGTACCAAAGCAGAACGGCAATACGCAGTAACCCACAGTAGCAGTACGCAGTAACCGATGGACCGCAGTACGCAAGATGGTCAACGAGGAAACAACGAGGGAGTGAAAGCGCCATCGGATCGCCCGGGCGCACGTGACGGCCCGGGTACCGCAGAGGACATCGTCAGCGAGGTGGTCTCCGGTCACGAATCCGCGATCCCCGTACCCCCGACCGCAGTTCGGTCGGGCCTGCGGAAACAGGCCGGCGCAGTGTCAGGGCCGGCAGGTGGTGTAGCAGTTCCTTCGGGGCCCTGGTGCCAACGGCGCCAGGGCCCCTCCAGGCGTGCCACGCACATGGAACACGGACACGGATACCAGAGAGGTGCGATGACAGCAGACAGCCCCAGTCGTCTCGACGACGCCCACTACCCCGCCTACACCACCCGCCGGGCCGCCGAACTCCTCGGCACACCCAAGGCTTCCTGCGCGCGGTGCGCTCGGAGATGGAGGCCCGGTTCGGCGGCGCCGACTTCTCCGGAGTGCGTCTGCACAGCGGACCTTCGGCACGCGGCTCCGCCGCCGAGGTCGGCGCCCGCGCGTACACCTCCGGTGAGCATGTCGTGGTGGGGGCCGGCGGCAACGACAAGCACACCCTGGCCCACGAGTTGGGTCACTACCTCCAGCAGCGCGCGGGCCCGGTCGGCGGCGAGATCGACCATCGGGGCCTGTCCGTCTCGGACCCCGGCGACCGTTGGGAACGGGCGGCGGAGGCACAGGCGCGCAGGGTGATGAGCGGCCCCGTGCCGCAGGACGGCCCGCCCGAAGGCGCGTAGCCCGGCCGATACCTCACGGTGTGCCCCGGTCCCACGCCGAGGCAGGTGCCCCGGCGAGTCAGCGGTAGTCGTCCTCCATCTCGACGTCGTCCCGGCTCTCCAGTCGGACCATGCGACCGTTGATGAGCGCATAGTGGTAGCCGGTGTCCTCGTCGACGTAGTACGGCTGGTTGTTGTACATGTCGATGCGCAGGGTGTAGCCCGGGACCTGGGGGACCGGTTGCAGGCGCCCGGCGCCGGCGGAGCTGCTTTCGGCCTGACCGGTGTGCGAGCTCGGCGCCGGGCGCATGGGCAACCGCTCCGTGCGTCCGCCTCGGGAACGGGACGAGGCGCCTCCGGCCGAGCGCCTCGGCGGAGGTGGCGGCGAGGTCGTCTCGTCGGCCTCGGTCTTCACCGGTTTCGAGGACGACGCCTCGTACTCGGCGAGCAGCTTCTCGCCTTTGCGGCTGATCGCCTTGCGCAGGTTGTCGCCCTTCTCGCCCGTGTGCAGGTACTTGGACATGCTGGGCACGTTGTAGGCCCGATCGCGCCGCAATTGGGCGAGGGTCCTGAGCAGGTCGTCGGGCGCCTTGGTGGGATTGAGTTCGCCGCGGGCCGTGCCGCGGTGGTACCGCTCCCACTCGGTGGACCAGGTATTGGTGGGCAGGCCGCGGATGACCCCCTTGATGATGTTCCTGCCGTCGTCGTCCAGGTCGCCGCCCTTGGTGAACTGCTTCTCGGGCGCGCCCTTCTTGCGACTCCTGGGCTCACTCTCCAACTTGTTGGACCGAGACGGGATGTGCGTCCAATGGCCGTCGCTGCGATAGCGGGCGACGTAGCCGCCGAAGCGCCCGGGGTCCATGTTCACCACGCCGCCCAGATACTCGAAGGTCATGCGGTCGCGCGCGTTGTACTCGTCGGCGAGTTCCAGTGCCCGGCGCCGGCTCGCGTCGTCGGGCGGCGCGCCCTTCGCGCCGTTCCACAGGGTATGGAGTTCTTGAGCCTGTTCGTCGGTGAGCCGTTCGTACTTGCGGCGCGGGATGGTGTGGGTCGCCGACCCCTGGCCGATCCCGGCCGGGGCGGTGTCCAGCGTCCAGGTGTCGGCCAGCGGTCGCCGGACGCGGGTGTACATCCCGTCGTCGTCGAGTTCGGCGTCGCTGGTGGGCGGGGTCACGTCGGCCTGGCGGGACGCGTAGCGTCCGGGCACCCTGAGGGTGGGGCCGCCCCGCCGGAATTGCGCGCCCTGCGGGGCCGCCTCGTTGGCCATCGCGGGGGTGCTGGTGATGTCGTCGCGGACCATCTGGCGGATGTAGGTGTAGTAGTCCGCGTCCAGGACGTGGCGCTGGTGCGCGTAGAGCGAGTCCACGGACCCCTGGAAATAGTGTCCGTAGTTCTCGTCGAAACGCAGCCCCGCGAACCCGAGTCGTTCCCGGTAGTACATCAGCGCCGCCGCGCAGCCCATGCAGGGACGGTACTTGCCCATGATGGCGATGGGCTTGCGGACGTCGCGCCGCGGGTGGATGCCGGCCTGCCGCAGCGCGAGCAGCAACTTCTGCTCCGCGTGCACCGACCCCTCCTGTGTCGGCGCGCCCCTGTTCTTGCCCTTCGTCTTGGCTCTGGGGTCCAGCGCCGCGAAGCGGAGCAGGAACACCCGGCCCTCGTGGTCGGTATCGGTGAGCATGGTGTGCAGATCCGGGTCCTCGACGTCCACCACGACGACCGGGGCGTCGACCTTGGCGCGCAGGGCCATGGCGGTGGCGTCCGGTCCTCGGCCCTGCTCGCCCGCGCCGCGCTGCCCGCTGAAGATCGCCTCGTGCTTGCGGCGGAAGCTCGCCAGCTTGGCGAGCAGGTTCTCCGCCTCGTGGCCGCGCAGACCCCGGACGCGGTCCTCGTCGCTCTGCTGGAACTGCAGCAGCTCCCGCAGGGTGGGCTCCTCCCCGACCGCCTCTGTGCCCTGGCCCACGAGGATGTCGATCGAGGAGTTGTAATTCGTGGCGAACACGAGTCGGTCGTTGATCAACATCCCTTGCACTTCACGGTTGTTGGTGTCCTCGGCGGCGTTGTCCGGGTCATCGGCGCGGGCCTGCTGTTGGGCGGCCTTCATGCTGTCGAACAGCAGGGCGCTGGTCTCGGACAGGGTCTCCTCCGCCTCCTCGCCCTGCTTGGAACGGGGGAAACGCATCCAAAACTCGCCGTGTGCACGGCCCTGTCGGCGGGCGCCGTAGTTGACCATGGGCGGGTTGTCGACCAGCGTGGTGATCCCGGCCATGACCTGGTCGGGCGTGGGCTGTTGGACCGCCGGCGGGTTCTGCGCGGGCTGGTCGCCGTCGGCGCCGTTCACGCGCTGTACGGGGGGCGGGGCGGCGGTGGTCGGGCTCGCGCGGAGCATGCGGGTGAGGGCAGCGTTGCCGACTGAGCTCTGAAGGGCGGACGCGGTGGTGTTGGTGAGCGGGCTGGGGGACGGGGAGCGGTCGGGGCGGCGGGGGCGATGCGCGTGGTCGTCCCGACCGGCGTGTTCGCGCGAGCCGCGCTTCCGCTGCCACATGAGCCCGACCTCCTACACCGACGGGGAGGCGGCCATGATCCCGCGATCGTGCCGTGTGGTGGATGTCCGCGGGGGCGCCTCCGAGGGCAGACCCCGCTGCCCTCGAAGCCCGGGTCGTCCGGCGTCGACCCCATGAACTCGGTGAGTGCGTTGGTGTGTCCTGAAGATGATGGAGGTTCGGTGTAGAAGACAAAGCTTCCATTGTCGTGCTGTTGTGGAGATGAAGGTAGGTCCTTCGGCATCGGCATGCAGGTGCGGGTGTCAAACCACCACGAGCTGCTGCGGTGAATGAGCCGTGGTGGTGAGCGTCGTGGAAAAGTCGCACGAGATGCGGCAGGTGTGGGCCGAGAAGGCGAACGTGAGTGAACCGCTGATGACGTGTCGTTAAGCCAAACGACATCAGAACCAGGGCCTCAATGTTGTCCTGGGATAAGCCAGACGGGAACCTGTCCACTGGTCTGGCGGTGTCCGGCATGAAGGCGGCGCGAGCTCGGTCCGGGCTTCACAACGGAACAGGAGAACTCCTCGGTGCGAAACCACGATTCGCTGGTTGAGGCGGATCGCGAGAGGGAGAGCCGCAAGCGGCGAAAGCCTGTGAGCGGCAGAGTACCGGTCGCGCGCCAGGAGGGCGGAACGCCCCGTAGTAGCGTCGAAGTTCCCGTAATGGGAGCGGAGCGAAGGGGGCGTGTTGTTGGGTGTCGATCGACGATCAACCAGGAATGGGAGGAATCGGATGACCGACACGAGATCGGCAGGCAAACCGTTTGACATCCCGAAGTCTCTGGTGTGGAACGCATATCAGAGAGTCAAGGCCAACAGAGGAGCGGCCGGTGTGGACGGGCAGTCGCTGACGGAGTTCGCGCAGGATGAGAAGAACAACCTGTACAGGCTCTGGAATCGGCTCTCGTCGGGAAGCTATTTCCCTCCGCCCGTCCGGGCGGTGGAGATACCGAAACGCGGGGGCGGTGTGCGAACTCTGGGAGTTCCCACCGTCGCCGACAGGATCGCCCAGACGGCGGTGGCGATGGCTCTCGGGCCCGAGGTGGAAGCCATCTTCCACAGGGACTCGTACGGCTATCGTCCGGGGCGGTCGGCGTGGGACGCGGTGGAGTCGTGCAAACAGCGGTGTTGGCGTCACCCGTGGGTGATCGACCTCGATATCCAGGGGTTCTTCGACAACGTACCGCACGACCCCATTCTCGTTGCGGTCGGCAGACACACCGAACTTCCGTGGGTACTGCTGTATGTGAAACGGTGGCTGGTCGCCCCCGTTCGGCAGGCCGACGGAACGCTCGTCGAGCGGGTCAAAGGAACGCCGCAAGGCTCCGCGATCTCGCCGCTGTTGTCGAATCTGTTCCTGCACTACGCTCTCGACTCCTGGCTGGATCGAGAGTGTCCATCGGTCGGATTCGAGCGGTACTGCGATGACGTCGTGGTGCACTGTGCCAGCAAGAGACAGGCGGTCTTCGTCCGTGACTTGATCGAGCGCAGACTACGGCGCTTCGGCCTGAACCTGCATCCGGAGAAGACGCGGATCGTGTACTGCAAGCAGGAAGGCCGTGATCTGCACCATCCGATCACGGAATTCACCTTCCTCGGGTTCACGTTCCGTCGTCGACCCGCCCGACTGCGGGACGGGAGACTGAAGTCGGGTTTCCTCCCCGCAGTGAGCAAACAGGCCATGAAGTCCATGGCCGAGGTCATCCGAGGGTCGAGGTTGGGTCGCAGGACCACGCTGAGCTTCAAGGAGATCGCCACGATGATCAATCCCGTCGTGGTCGGATGGATCAACTACTACGGGCGCTTCTACAAGTCCAGGTTGATTCGCTTCTTGGAGCAGCAGATCAACCCGTTTCTGGTGAAATGGGCGCGAAGGAAGTTCAAACAATACCGGCGGGCTGCTCGGAAGGTCCGTCGGAAGCTCGCCGAGATTGCATCAATCTATCCCGGCATGTTCGCCCATTGGCGACACGGAGCACTGCCTACCGGTTCAACAACGGGAGCCGTGTGAAGGGAGACTTTCACGCACGGTTCTGAGAGCGGCGGTGGGTGAGATTCCTGCCGCCGACTCACCTCCCAACACCGACCGGCCCGGTCCGACGTTCCCGGCAATCACCAGGACTTCGACCAGCCCGGTGTGCGGACCGACGTTCATGCTGATGGGGAAGTGACCGACGGCAACGGGCCGAGAGCGTTCGCCGCCACCCTCACGGCGGAGTCGACCGCCTCGGCACGGCCGCACGGCACGGGCGAGGGCGTGGATCGCTCCCCGTGGTTCGGCCTCCGGAGAACACGCTCAAGCTGCCGTAGACGCGCACCCCGCCGTCGCCGTTGCCTGCGGTCCGACGGGTCGGCCTCTCGGCGCAGCACCCCACCTCGAAGTAGTCGTCCGGCGGCCGGCGTTCGTGGCCCGGACCGGGCGCGCGATGCTCCTCGCGCCCGGTCCGGGCCACGGGGTGTGCGCTCGGCCGCGCCGTCTCGGCGGGTGGCGGCGATCACCGCGTAGGAGTTCCGATACCGATGCTCCAGAGCTGCGAACCCGTGCCCGGAGATGAGCGAGAAGCGGTTCGTCACGATGCCCTCTCCCGGGTGGTGTGCCGGCGTGCCGGCCGCGGGTCCGGTAGTGGTGCATCGATCCGTGCGCAGGACCGGGAATCACGGCCTGCCACGGGGTGACGACCCGTAGTTGCTCAGCCGGGTTTTCGACTGTCACCCGTCGACGCAGCCTCGCCCGACCTCGACCCGGACTTCGGCTTCGGCTTCGGAGCCGCATCAGTCGCCCGCGCGGTCGACCACTTGAATTCGAGCTCCAGCTCGATCTCGCCGTCGTCCGCCTCCACTTCGACCTCGGTGCGCAGTTCGTCGGGAACACGCATGCTCAGCACGCTCGAACCGAGCTCCAACTCGACCTCCCCTCCGCGCGTCAGTGCGCTCGCGAGAGCGGAGAGCAACGCGGCCGCCTCGGCGCGCGACAACGAACTCTTCCGTTCGAACTTGAGGTCCGGCATGGGAAGCCTCCCGTCTGCTGCGAACAATCCACACAGTCGAGTCTGCCCCGTTACCTTTTTCGTGGTCCTGAAATGGGGCTCCTGGCCTCCGGGTCCGGCATGGCTTTTGCCCCCTGTCGAACGCATGACCTGGGGGGTGG
>NZ_JBIRUB010000013.1:0-240250 GCF_044334985.1 Embleya sp. NPDC020630 | reverse complement strand
GGAGCCCTCCGGCTCGGAGCCCCGCACGCCGGCGGCGGCCCACCACCGACTCTGACCAGCCCCCCACCGGCCACCCGCAACCCAAGGCGCAACGCCCGCCGAAAACACCCGGCCCACGCGGGAACGCATGCCCGGCGAACCCGACCCGAGCGCCCTCCCTGTCCGCCGCTGCAGGCCGCTTTTTCGCCGAGCCACAACCCCCGCCCCGCCATAAGCCCCAAGTCTCGGAGCCCCGCACGCCGAATGCGCCCCGGCCCGAGCGCCCCCTCCCCGCCGCTGTCGTCTCGGCGGAAGCCCGGGTCTCTGAGCCGCGCACGCCGGTGCGGCGGTCCGTGGCCGGCTCGCGCCGCCCCCGCGCCGGCCTCCCGCGGCCGGCAACTCGCCGGTCACGGCGTGGCGTTCGGCGGTGTCGGCGGGGTCAGGGGGCCTGGGGGGGCAGGTGTGGGACCTGGGTTGGGGTGTTCAAGGTGGCTTCTCGGCTGGTTTGTAGCGCGCCCCTCAGGGTGGCTTCCTCGGACAGTTTGCCCGCCGTGATCGTGGGTTCCAGGTGGGGGGCCACTGCGCGGCGGCCGGACAGGGTGGTGTTGATGCCCTCGGTGAGCCAGGGATACCAGGTGGCCAGGTAGCCGCCGAGGATTACCTCGGCCGGGTCGACCAGGCCGGTGATGGCCAGTACCGCGGCGCCGACCGCGCGGCCGGCGGCGGTGAGGGCTTCGGTTGCGGTCGGGTCGCCGGCTCGTAGGCGGTGGTCGAGTTCGGTCAGGGCCGCGTCGACGCCCTCGTGTGTGGCGATGTCGGCGAGGCCGGCGGCTGTGGTGAGGGGTTCGGGGCCGACGTACACAGCCAGGCAGCCGCGTGCGCCGCAGGGGCAGTCGGGGCCGTCGAAGGCGAGGGGGATGTGTCCCACCTCGCCGGCCAGGCCGTGTGTGCCCGTGTGGATTCGGCCGCCCACCACCAGGCCGCCGCCGACGCCGGTGTCGGCCTTGATGTACGCGACGGTGTGCGGGAGTTCGCCGCCCTGTTCGGCGCGGGCGTGATACTCGGCCAGGGCCGCCACGTTCGCGTCGTTGACCAGGTCCACCGGGCAGGCCAGGTCCGGCAGGTGCGCCGTCACCAGTGCCCGCAGGTCGGTCCTGGCCCAGCCGAAGTCGATCGCGGCGGCGACGGTGTGGCCGGGCCCGGTGATCGGCCCGGCCATGGCGATCACGACCCGCGCGAGGTGTGCGTCGGGCCGTGTGCGGACCACCTCCTCGGCGCGGCGGATGGCGTCGGCGAGTACGGCGGCCAGCGGCTCGGGGTCGCCGAACGGCGCGTGGTGCGGGACGGACGCGCGGTGCACCACCTCGCCGGCCAGGTCGGCCGCCAGCACCTCGACCCGCTCCAGGGTCACCTGTACCGCGATCGCCACCACCCGCCCCGGCACCAGGCGCAACAGCCGACGCGGCCGACCCCGTCCGCCGGAGGAGGCCGAGCCGACCTCGGCCACCAGGCCGCGCCCGATCAGTTCGGCGGCCAGCGCGGTGACCGACGCGTGGACCAGGCCGGTGGCCGCCGCGACCTCGGTCCGCGCGCACGGCCCGTGGGCGGCGATCTCGCGCAGGACCAGCGCCAGGTTGTGACGCCGCACGGCGGCGGTGTCGGTGGGGCTGGGGCTGGGACCGGGGCGGAGGCCGGAGTCGGGCCCCGGCCCCGGGTCGGGCGTTGCGGCGGTATTCACGTCGTCGATTGTGCCCTGGCTCTCCCCGCTCAGGTGATTATTTTTTTCAACTCTTGCAATATTTATCGACCCGGGTCGATACTCACCGACAAGACCTCGACAAAACCTTGACAAGACCGTCGTACCCGTCGAACGCCGACCACCCCCGACCCCCGACCCCGCACCCAAGGATCGCCCGTGTCCCAGCAGCCCCTCGTCACCACCACCCTGGGCCCCGTCCGGGGTGTGTGGCAGGACCGGTCCGCCCGCTTCCTGGGCATCCCCTACGCCAAGCCGCCCGTCGGCGACCTCCGCTTCGCCGCCCCCGAGGTCCCGGAGCCGTGGACCGAGCCGCTGGCCGCCACCGCCTACGGGCCCACCGCCCAGCGTCGCGGCTTCGGCGAGGGGCCGACCATCATCCCCGAGCCGTCGATCCCGGGCGACGACGTACTCAACCTCAACGTGTTCACCCCCGACCCCACCCCGGACGCCGCGCTGCCCGTACTGGTCTGGATCCACGGCGGCGGCTTCGTGGCCGGCTCCGCCGCCAGCCCCTGGTACGACGGCCGCACCTTCAACCGCGACGGCGTGGTCCTGGTCTCGCTCGGCTACCGACTCGGCATCGAGGGTTTCCTGCACCTGGCGGACGCGCCCGACAACCGGGCCGTACTGGACTGGATCGCCGCCCTGCGCTGGGTCCGCGACAACATCGCGGCCTTCGGCGGCGACCCCGCCAAGGTGACCATCGCCGGCCAGTCGGCCGGGGGCGGCGCGGTGCAGACGCTGATGGCCACCCCGTCCGCGCACGAGTTGTTCCGGGCCGGCATCTCGGTCTCCGGCGCGGTGATGGACCCGCAGCGTCGCGCGGACGGCCTCGCCGTGTCCGCGCGCTTCACCGCCCGCACCGGCCTGCCCGCCACCGCCGCCGCGCTGCGCGACCTCTCGCACGAGGAGCTACAGCGCCTGCAGGACGTGGTCACCGCGCCCGAGGACGGCGCCGCGCCGCTGCCCGAACTGCTCCTCGCGCCTTTCGCCGACGGCGAGTTGATCCCCGAGGACGTACACGGCGCGTTCCGGGACGGCTCCGCCTCACCGGCCCCGCTGATGCTCGGCGCGACCCACCACGAGTTCAACTTCGCCGCCGAACTCGGCATGGCGGACGCCCCGATCGAGGCAGCCGTCGGCGTACTCGGCTCGATCGGCCTAACGCCCGAGGGCACCTCGGCCTACCTCGCGCTGCACGAGGGCGCGACCCCCGCCGGGGTGATCGGCCAGGCGATCACCGACTCGCTGTTCCGTGCCGCCGCCTCGTCGATCGCCGAGGCGCGTGCGGTCCAGGACCTGCCGACCTGGATGTACGCCTTCGAATGGCGCTCCACCGCCCCGATGTTCGCCGGCCAGGCGTTCCACTGCCTCGACCTGCCGTTCGCCTTCGACCTGCTCGGCGCCGAACGCGCGCAGGACGCGACCGGCCCCGACGCGCCCGTCGCGCTGGCCGAGGCGATGCACGGGGCCTGGGTGTCGTTCGTCCGCGACCTCGACCCGGGGCGGTCCTGGCCGCGCTACACCCGCTCGGGCCGCGAAACGATGGTGTGGGACACGACGCCCTATGTCACCGGTGACACCCTGGCCGCCGAACGCGAGATCTGGGCGACGCGCTCGGTTCCGACGACGACCTGACCGGGGACGGCCCAGGGTGGGCCGGTACAAGTGCCGACGGTGCCCGGTCCCGGGGTGGGGCATGCACACCCGGGACGGCCGTCCCCGCATGCGGGATGGTCACGCCGTGGTGCCGGCGAGCCAGTCGCGGTAGGTCGGGCCCGCGAGGGTGGCGTGCGGGCCGGGAAGCAGGCCGCCGTTCTCGAACAGGTCGCGATCCGGGTTGGCCGGGTCGCTCACCTCCTCGACGCGGACCGTGTGGCCACGCCGCTCCAACACCAGTTGCGCCATCTCGGCGAGGTTCTCCTCGCGCGGACCGGCGATCTCCGCGAACGGGGTACCCGCCGTCTCCGCGATCGGCCCGTCACCGGTGGCCAGTTCGACCAGACCCTCCGCCACGACCCGCGCGCCGATCAGCTGGGTACGCATTTTCGCCACGCAGCACACCTCGCCGCGCATCCCCCAGCTCGCCAACTCCTCGACGAACTCGTGGAACTGCGCCGCGCGCAGGATCCGCACCGGCACCGGTCCGGCCAACACGGCCTGTTCGTGGGCCAGCTTGGCCGCGTTGTAGCCCGCGACCGAGGCGTCGATGCCGATGATCGAGGCGACCACCATGCGCCGCACGCCGGTCTTGGCACCCGCCGCCTGGAGGTTGCGCGCCGAGGTGGTGAAGAACTCGGTGGCCTCCTGTTGGTCGGGCGAGGGTGTGCTGGACACGTCGATGACGCAGTCGACCCCCTCCAGCGCCTCGGTGAGCCCCGCACCGGTGATCACATCCACGCCGGCGGACCGCGAGATCGCGACCACGTCGTGCCCGCGCTCCCGGAGCACGTCGACCACGTGCCGCCCGGCCCGACCGGTGGCTCCGACGACCGCGATCCTCGAACCAGTCTCCATGGTGTTCTCCCTCTTCGTATCCGTCCCGGGGCCCCTCGGCCCCGATCTGCTGCGACACCACGTTGACGATGCCGGGCATCCCCGTGTGACACCCACGAGCAACCTCATCAAACTCGAGTCGCCCAAGCTTCGACCCCCTCGGCACCGTCGCGGATGACCAGGCAGGATGGGGTGGCATGACGCAGAACGTGGATGCCGTCTCGGCATTGATCATCGTGGACGTACAGGTGGCCTTCGTCACCGGCGAGGGTGCGGTCCCGGACGCCGCGCGTGTGCTGGATCGGGTCGGCGCCCTGCTCACCGAGGCACGGGCGCGCGGGTCGCTGGTGGTGCATCTCCAGAACGACGGACCGGTCGACGCGGACGACGAAACCGGCTCTCCCGGTTGGGAGTTGATGCTGCCGGTACGGCCCGGTCCCCGCGAGGTGGTGATCCGCAAAACCGAGGACGACGGCTTCGACGGTACGTCGCTGGCCGAGGTTCTGGCCACGGCGGAGGTGGCCGGCGTCGCCGTGTGCGGCGTGATGTCCGAGATGTGCGTGGGGGCGACCGCACGGGCCGCGCTGGAACGCGGCTACCGCGTGGTGCTGCCACACGACGCGCACGCCACGTACGACATCCCGGCCGCGCCCGGGATCAGCGAGGCGGTACCGGCCCGGATGGTCTCACGGGTGGCCGAATGGGCGCTGGGGGACGAGGTCGAGATCGTCCCGCACGCCGAGGACGTCGTCTTCACCGCCGTCGGTACGGACACCGCCCGCCCCGAGAGCGCGGAACACCCGGCGTAGCGCGTCCACCGGTGCGGTACCCGCCGCCGCACCGTCAAGGGCGGTCGTCCGTCAGGTCAGGGCCGGTCGGCCCGCGAGTTCGCCGGCTTCCCACAGCCGGTCCAGCGCGTACGCCCGGACCGATTCGGCCAACCGGTAGCGGGGGCCGTCGAGTTCGATCGTCATCGCGACGAGGGAGCGGTCCGCCAGGCGCGTCAGGGCGTCGACGACACCGAGGTCGTCGCCGCCCGCCGGGGCGACCTCGATCACGTCCGGGAGCAGCCGGCCGCCCTCGGCCACGGACAGGCGGCGCAGCACATCCTGTTCGGGTGGGGACAGCATTCCCCAACTCCAGTCGAGCGTGGCGCGCAGGGTGCGGTGTCGGGTCGGGCCCGCTCGACGGCCCGAGGCCACGATCGCGAATCGATCGTCCAGGCGCGCGGCCACCTCCGCGACGCCGAGGCCGCGTACCCGGCCGGCGGCCAGTTCCAGTGCGAGCGGGATCCCGTCCAGACGACGGCAGATCGTGACCACGTCGGCGGCGTTGTCGGCGTCGAGACGGAAGCCCGGTACGGTCGCGGCGACCCGCTCGACGAACAACTCCACGGCCGCGTGGCCCATCGCGTCCTCCGGGGCCGCCTCCGACGCGGGCACCGGCAGGGGCGGAACGGGCCACAACCGCTCGCCCGGTACGGCCAGCGGCTCCCGGCCGGTGGCCAGAATCCGCAGACCGGGCACCGCCCGAAGCAGCCCCTCGGCGACGGTGGAAGCCGCGTCGACGACGTGCTCGCAGGTGTCCAACACCAGGAGCAGCCGCCGAGACGCCAACGCGGCGGCCAACGGGCGCGGTTCGCCGCCGACTCCCTGGGTGAGGCCCAGGTCCCGCGCGATCGTCGCGGCGACGTCCGCCGGGGTGGCGGTGGCGCGGTCGAGTTCCACAAGGTCGACGAATCCGACCGCCTCGACGCCTGGGAGGCCATCGGCGACCGGCGGTGGTGCGTCCCGGGCCGCCTCGACCGCCAGCGCGGTTTTGCCCACACCGCCGGGACCGGTCAGGGTGACCAGCCGTTCCGTGGCCATCAGCGCCCGCACCCGAGCCATCGCGTCCGCCCGACCGACCAACGGCGTAAGCGCGACGGGCAACCCGACCGGCACCGCCGGGGCAGCGGCAAACGCGACGGAACCCGAGCCGGAGCCAGAGCCCGAAAGCGAGCCCGAGCCGGAGCCGGAGCCGGAGTCGGGAACAGAACCCGACCCCGCTGCCGAATCCGAAACCCGTCCCGGCACAGCGGCCGCCCCCGCGCGGGAATCCACCATCGCCGAACCCCGCGCCGTCGCCTGCAACCGGGGATCCTGCCTGAGGATCCGCTCGTACAGCGCCGCCAGTTCCGGCCCCGGGTCCACGCCCAGTTCGTCCGCGAGCCGCTCGCGCAGTTCCGCGTACACCGCCAGCGCCTCGCTCTGCCGCCCGGCCAGGTACAGGGCCCGCATGTACACCGCGCGCAGCCGCTCGCACAGCGGGTGACGGGTCACCAGGTCACCGATCTCGTCGACCGGAGACGGTTGTTCGCCCAGATCGAGCCGGGCCAGCGCGTGCTCCCCCTGGGCGGTGATCCGTTCCTTGTCCAGCCGCACGGCCACCGAGCGGGCGAACTCCTCGTCGGCGACGTCGGCGTACGCGGGCCCGCGTCCCAGTGCCAACGCATCGGTCAGCAGCGTCTTCCGGGTCTGCGCGTCCTCGGTGGTCCTGGCCCGCTCCACCAGGACCCGGAAGCGGCCCGCGTCCACGGCGTCGGGCGAGACGGCGAGGCGGTAGCCGGGCGGCTGCCATACCACCAGGTCCCGTCCGCCCGGTTCGGCGGCCTCCAAGGCTCGGCGCAGTTGGGACACCCGGGTCTGCAATGTGGCTACGGGGTTGCGCGGGAGTCGGCGGCCCCACAGGTCCTCGATCAGCCGGTCGGCCGGCACCGGTCGGCCCTCGTGGATCAGCAGGTCCGCGAGCAGCGCGCGCACCTTCGCCTCCGGGATCGGCACCGACGCGCCGTCCTCCGTCCAGACGGCCAGCGGGCCGAGCACCCCGAATCGCACCCTCGCACGCTACCCCACACGGACCTACAGCCGATCGGAAGGAAACCGGAAGTGCGGTCCGCCAACGTATGGAGTGCCGCACCGACCGAGAGACACAGACAAGGAAGTCCCCGCGATGAAGCCAAAGAGCAACAACACCGACAGCACCAACGGCACCGACACCCCCCGTCCCTCCGTGAACCGGGAAATCCACTTGGCGTCACGCCCGGTGGGCGAACCGGAGCCGGCGAACTTCGCATTGGTCGAGACGGAGATCCCGGAGCCCGCCGAAGGGCAGATCCTGGTGCGCAACACCTGGATGTCGGTGGACCCGTACATGCGCGGCCGGATGAACGACGACGCCTCCTACATCGTCCCGTTCGCGATCGGCGCCGTGCTCGAGGGCCACGCGGTCGGAGAGGTGGTGGCCTCCCGCAGCGCGGAGGTCGCCGTGGGCGCGACGGTGTCGCACTTCGCCGGATGGCGCGAGTACGCGGTGATCGACGGCGCCGAGGCCACCGTCCTGGACGTCTCGGCCACCCGCCCGCAGGACCACCTCGGCGCACTGGGGCAGGTCGGCTTCACCGCCTACCTCGCGGTCGCGGAGGTCGCTCCGGTACGTCCGGGCGACGTGGTCTTCGTCTCCGGCGCCGCCGGCGCGGTGGGCAGCCTGGCCGGGCAGATCGCCCGCAACCTCGGCGCGTCCCGGGTGATCGGATCGGCCGGCGGGCCCGAGAAGGGGCGGATCCTGACGGAAGTGTTCGGCTTCGACGCCGCCATCGACTACCGGGCCGGTTCGATCGCGGAGCAGTTGGCGGAGGCGGCGCCGGAGGGCATCGACGTGTACGTGGACAACGTCGGCGGAGAGCACCTGGAGGCCGCGATCGGGGCGATGCGGATGCATGGGCGGGCCGCCATCGTCGGCATGATCAGCGGCTACAACGCCACCGAGCCGGTCCCGGGCCCGAGCAACCTCTACGACCTGGTGCTTCGGCAACTGACCCTGAAGGGCCTGCTCGTGGTCGACCACTACGACAAGTTCCCGGCCTACCTCACCCAGGCGACGAAGTGGCTCGCGGACGGCAGCCTGCACACCCGGGAAACGATCGTGCACGGCATCGACCGAGCCCCGGAAGCCTTCCTCGGCATGCTGCACGGCGCCAACACCGGCAAAATGCTGGTCCGCCTGTGAGGCCCACGCAAATGAGTTCGACCAGGGTCGGGGTCGGTGGTTTCATGTGGCCGAGGGCGGAGACCGGACTGTGGGGGTGTGCATGGGCGATGAGCACGTCACGATCAAGCTCACGAGCGACGAGGCCTTGGTCCTGTCGGACTGGCTGTATCGGCTCCAGATGACCGACCTCAGCCGTGTCGTGGAGGATTCGGCGGTGTGGGCTCCCATCCATCGCATTGCCGGGACGCTGGACACCGTGCTGCCCGAGCTGTTCATGCCCGATTACGCCCAGCGGCTCGAGGCCGCTTGTGAGCGGCTGAGGCTGCGAGACTGACTGCTACTCCGCCTGGCGGACCACGGTGTCCGCGGTTGGGGCCGGGAGGAGTCGGGTTGCTGTGATGCGGTGGGTCAGTTCGGTGTTGAAGGCCGTTGTCGTCAGGTCGCGGCGGAGTCGGTCGCGGGCCTCTTCGAAGGGTGGCGGGCTCGTCGACGGGGCTGCCGCGGCCAGGAGTTCGGTGTATCGGGCGTGCAACCGGGGCTCCGACAGGTCCACTTCGAGGTTGGCTGCCAGTGCCGCCGACCACTCGGCCGTCTCGGTGCGGGCGAAGCTCTCCTCGTCGTAGCGTGGTACGCCGGGGATCGGGCGGCCGGACGAGCGGGCCGCCTCTCGGCGGGCGTTCTCCGTGTCCAGGCGGGTGCGAAAGCCCGCCTCGCTCGGGTCGGTCGACAGTCCGGCCTCGTACGCCCACCGGCGCAGCACGGTATCCGCGACCGCCGCCCGCAGCGACCGCTCGACCAGTACCGCGTGCGGCGTGCGACCCGCGACCGGCGTGGCCCAGTAGGCGGCTCGCCCACCGCGCATCGGGAACTCGGCCACCACCTCCGCCCGCAGCCGCGTCGCCACCCGCCGCAGATGGGCCGCCGTCACCGGGACGCCGTCCACGGTCGCGACCACGGCGGCCGGATCGACGGGGGTGGCGGGCGGGGTCGCCGAGGACGATCCCGCCCGCCCGGGGGTAGCCGCCGAGAACGGGCCGAGGAGAAGCACCGCAAGCGCCCCGACCACGCCGAGCGCGGCGAAGCCGAGCGCGACACGCGCCGCCACCCGGCGCCGCGCGGCGGAATCGGCGCCCGCGGCGCCCTCCACCACCCGACCCCGCGCGGCGGGACCGGCGCTCCGTGCCCCCGCGGCCCGTCCTCGGCGGGACATCAGACGACCTTCACGTCGAACACGTGCAGGCCGGGCCCGGCGATCGGGCTGCCCGTCGGCAGGGTCACCGACGCCACGGTCCGGCCGGGGTCGATGGCGAGGGCGGCGACTCGTAGCGTGACGTCCTCCTCGGAGCGGGCCGAGGCCGGCGTGCGGTAGTCGGTCTGCGGCTTGTGGTGGTAGGCGGCTCGTACCGCGACCTGGTCGCTCGGGCCGGCGGTGGTGCTCCACCAGTCGCCGAGGGTCAGGGTCGCGGTCGTGGTGGTGCCGTCGGTGTAGGTCACGGTGGTCGTGCCGGTCTGTGCGCCGTACGCGCCCGCGCCCAGCACCACCAGGCGACTGCCGCTGCCGCTCAGCGCGATCCGCTGGCCGGCGGCCTTGACGTTGTCCGGCAGGCCGTACGCGCGCGGGTGCCACGTGAACTCGGCCCCGCCGGCGGTGACCCGGGCACCCGGGACGTAGCCGGCCGCCGCCAGCGCCTGGCCGGAGTAGCTGCGGCCGGACAATCCGAAGCCGCCGACGTTGGGATTGGCGTCGTCGCCGACCCCGACGTTGTTGTAGGCGGCGGCGATCGAGGGGTACAGCGGCGGCACGACCACCGCCGGGCCGTTGTACGCACCCCGGTTGACCCCCGTCCCGTCGGCGGGGACGGCGTTGCCGAAGTAGTCGCTCGTGCCGAGTCCGGGAACGGCGACTCCCGTACCCAGTGCGGGAGATCCGGCGAGCAGCGCGTATCCGGCGGCGTCGGTGTGGCCGGTCGCCGTACCCGGTGCGGCCAACCTGGGATCGGTGGTCACGGCGGAGGTGTCGCCGGTGGGCGCGGTGAATCCGCCGTGGTAGACGTTGGCCCGATAGTCGACGCCCGTGCCGGTGGGCAGCGCACCCTGACCCGCGACGAAGACGTTGTTGGCGACGAGGGTGTTCGCGCCGGGACCGTTGGGGAGTTCGACGTCGAGCTTCTTGCTCGGGCAGAAGAAGGTGTTGTTGTACATCCGCAGCGGACTGGTGTTGTCCCCCGAGGCGTTGGCCCTGATCCGGCAGTCGTCCTGGGCGATGTTGAAGCGCAGCACCTGGGTGGCGTGGAAGTTGCCGAAGGAGGTGCAGTTCTGGCAACCCAGGTAGAAACCGCCGCCGTTGTCGTGCGAGTAGTTGTACTGGTAGGTGCAGGATCCGGTGATCGCGCCGTCGCAGTCCCACGCGGTGGAGTCGAAGATCGACGGCCGCTGCCGGGTGACCTCGTTGTATTGGAACACCGGGTCGCGCGAGTTGATCGGCCACATGCCAGCGAAATTGCCGTTCAGATAGGGGTACTTGCCACCTCCACCGTCGTCGAAGAGGTTGTACTCGACGAGCGGCGCGTCCGAGCCGTGCACCACGATGCCGTCGCCGCCGACGCTGCGGATGGTGTTCGCCCGAATCAGTACGTCACGGTGGAAATCGGCGGGCTTGACCGAGATCTTGATGCCGCCGCCACCGGTGTCGTGGACCTGGTTGTCGGCGATGGTGATGCCCTCGATCGGGCCGGCGGTCGCCTTGCCGAGCACGACGATGCCGGCCGACGCGGAGAACCAGCCCGCGTTGGTACCGGTCTTGTCGCTCCAGCCGGCGACGTCGGAGACCTCCAGGTCGCGCAGCACGATCCCGTATTTGCGGTCGGGGGTGGTGGTGTCGACCTGAACTCCGGTACGCAGCGCCTGAGTCGACGCCGGGTTGGTCACGTGCAGGCCCTGTACGGTCCACCAGCTCTGGTCGACCAGTCGGAGGGTGGAGGGGCCGCCGGTGCCCTGCACGATCGGGCGCGGGCCTTCGCCGTAGGCGCCGATCGTGATGGGATTGCCGGGGGCGCCGTTGCCCTTGGGTTGCAGCGTGCCGACGCAGACGGTGCCGGCGCGGAGCAGGATGCGGTCGCCTCCGGCGTAGGTGCGGGAGTTGACGGCGCTCAGGTCGCCGAGCGGGTCGTCGGGGCTGCCGCCGCCGTCGGGTCGGCCCACCCCGCAATCGATGTAGGTCGTGGTGGGGCCGGTCGTCGCGGCGCCGGCGGTCGGGGCGAGAGCGGCCAGGCCGGCCAGGCTCGCCATGAGGGTTGTCGCCAAAGTGGCGGCAATCGGTCTGAAGCCGTGCATGTGACCTCCGGTCGTGGGGGTCTTGCAAGTGCATCCGGCGGGGCCGGAAGAATGGGGCCGGCGTTGGCTTTTGGCCTCGAACGCCGGCCGGGCTGAGGTGGCTTGCGTACACACAGCACGGACCGAAATCACTCGGCTTGGGTTGGCCTCGAACGCCGGCCGGGCTGAAGTGACCGGCCCGAGGTGGCCTCAAACGCCGGCCGGGCTGGAGCGGTGTTCGAGGTTGACCCCGCCCCGACGCCCGAAGGCGGGGTTCGGGCGTCGGGGCGGACGGAGGGTCAGGCCGAGCGCGTGAGCGTGGCCGGTTCCACCTCGTGGGCGAACGGCACGCCCCTGGTGTAGCGGTCCAGTTCGTCGAGGGCCGAGGCGACCATGCGGCGGAGTTCACCGCCGAGGGAGCCCGCGATGTGTGGGGTCAGCAGGACGTTGGGCAGGTCGTAGAGCGGGGACGCGGCCGGGAGCACGTCGGGCTCCGTGACGTCGATGACCGCGTCCAGGCGGCCCGCCACCAGCTCTTCCGTAAGGGCTTCCTGGTCCACCAGCGAGCCTCGCGCGGTGTTGATCAACGTGGCGCCGTCCCGCATCAGGGCCAGCCGGCGGCGGTCCAACAGGTGGTGGGTGGACTCCAGTTCGGGGGCGTGCACGCTGACCACGTCGGAGCGGCACATCAGTTCGTCCAGGTCCACCCGTCGGGCGCCCAGTGCCTCGGCCTGATCGGTGGTCACGTACGGGTCGTGCAGCAGCAGTTCGAAGTCGAACGGGCGCAGCAGTTCGAGCACACGCCGGCCGATCCGGGACGCGCCGACGATCCCGATGGTGCGCCGGTAGTTGCCGAATCCCGGGAACCGGGCGTCCCAGTCGACCAGGCGCCGCTCCGCGCGGTAGGCGTCCCGGATCCGCAGCACCCGCTTGTTGGCGAACAGCACGGCGGCGACGGTGTATTCGGCCACCGGCAGCGCGTTGGCCGCCGCGCCGGAGGAGACGATCAGGCCGCGCGCCCAGGCCGCGTCGGTGAGGTGGTGCTTGACCGATCCGGCCGCGTGCACCACGGCGCGCAACCTCGGCGCACGGGCCAACGCCGCCTCGTCCAGGGGCGCGCTGCCCCAACAGGTGAACAGCACCTCGGCCTCGGCCAGCGCCGCGACCGCGTCGGGGGCGGCGAAGTCGGCCGCGATCAGGTCCAGGTCGACCTCGGCGAGCGCGGCCAGCCGGGTCCGGGCCTCGTCGTCCAGGATGCGGGCGGCCACGGCCGGGTCCATCGCGAGCAATACCCTCGGTCGCCGCCGCTCCGGGCCGCCGAGTCGGGTGGTGGTGTCAGTCGTACCGTCGGTCACTTGACGCTCCCCGCGGACAGCCCCGAACGCCAGTGGCGCTGGAGCGAGACGAAGGCGACGACCAGCGGGACGACGGCCATCAACGATCCGGTGATCACCAGCGGGTAGAACTCGGGCGACGCGTGCGCGTTGGTGTTCCACGAGTACAGGCCCAGGCTCACCGGGTAGAGCTTCTGGTCGGAGAGCATCACCAGGGGCAGGAAGAAGTTGTTCCAGATCGCGGTGAACTGGAACAGGAAGATGGTCACAAAGCCCGGCATCATCATCGGCAGGGCCACCGCGCGGAAGGTGCGGATCTCGCCGGCGCCGTCCATCCTGGCCGCTTCCAATACCTCTCCGGGGATGTATCCGGCGCTGAACACCCGCGCCAGGTAGACCCCGAAGGGGTTGACGATCACGGGGATGAACACCGCCCAGAAGGTGTTGACCAGGCCCACCTTGGAGGCGAGCAGGTACAGCGGCAGGGCCACCGCCGTGGTGGGCACGAGTACGCCCAGGAGCACGCCGCCGAACAGCTTCTCCTTCCCGGGGAAGTCGAACTTGTCGAACGCGTAGCCGGCCAGCACGCTCACGAACGAGCCCAGGGCGGCGCCGACGCCCGCGTACAGCAGGCTGTTGAGGTACCAGCGCCAGTAGATCCCGTCGCTCTCGTTGTTCACCGCCTTGACGTTCTCGGTGAAGTGGAATCCGTCGAAGGCGAAGCCGTCGCCGCCGAACAGGCCGCCCATGTCCTTGGTCGCGGCGATCAGCAACCAGGCCAGCGGCAGCAGCATGTAGAGGGTGGCCAGGACCAGCGCGCCGTTGACCGCGATCCTGGACATCAGCGCCTCGGTGGCGCGGCCCTTGGCGCGGGGGCGGCGGGCGGGTCGGCCGGTACCGGCGGGGGTCGGCGCGGGCGCGTCGGCCGCGGCGCCGCCCGAGCCCGGGTGCTGCACGGTGGTGCTCATGCGGTCCTCCGTCCGGACGACAGGCGGGTGACGCCGAACGACAGCGCCGCGGCGAACACGGCCAGCAGCACCGAGGCGGCGGCGGCCAGGCCGAAGTCGTTGGCACGGAAAGCGGCCGAGTAGGCGTACATGTTGGGCGTCCAGGAGCTGCCGACGGCCGGATTGGCGTCGCTGAGGATGGACGGCTCGGTGAACAGTTGCAGCGAGCCGATGATGGTGAACAACATCGTCATGGCGACGGCGGCGCGGATCATCGGGATCTTCACCGACACCGCGATGCGCACCGGTCCGGCCCCGTCGACGGTGGCCGCCTCGACCACCTCGCGCGGGATCGCCTGGAGCGCGGCGTAGAAGATGATCATGTTGTAGCCGATCCACTCCCACGTGGCGATGTTGACGATCGAGAACAGCGCGGTGTCCGAGGCCAGGAAGTCCCAGTGCAGACCGCCGGATTCGAGCAGGTCGATGATCGGGCTCAGGCCGGGGGTGTACAGGTAGACCCAGATCAGCGCGGCGATGATGCCGGGCACCGCGTGCGGCAGGAACAGCGCGAGTTGGAAGAACCTGCGGGCCCGGGCCAGCGCCGAGTCGAGCAGCAGCGCCAGCGCGAGTGCGGCGCCGACCATGATCGGGATGTACAGCAGGCAGTACAGGCCGATCGCGATGAAACCGTCGCGGAACTTGTCGTCGCCGAGCGCGTCGGCGTAGTTGCCGAGGCCGGTGAACACCCGTCTGGTGCCGCCGAAGCCCAGGCCCGAGGTCTTCTCGGTGAACAGGCTGAGCCAGATCGCGTACCCGATCGGCACGATCATGGTGGCGATGAACAGCACGTAGAAGGGGGTCAAGAACAGGGCGGCGGTGGTCTTCCGGCGCCGGCGGCCGGCGCGCAGGGATGTGTTCATGGAGTGGAGCTGCTTCCTGGTGGCGGTCCCCCGACGCGCGACGGCGCGGCGCGCGTCGGGGGCCTGCGGATCTCGGATCCGGAATCGTCGTCGCCGGGCGGGCCCGGCGCGAGGCGTCGACGGTCGGTCGGCTACTTGACCGAGATGCCGCGCTTCTTCAGCTCCTCGACGGTGGTCTTCTGGGCCTCCTCCAGGGCGCCCACGATGGTGCCGCCGCTGGAGAGCTTGCCGAACTGGTCCTTGAGGATGGTGTTCGTCTGCGTCATCGACGGACCCCACGTCCAGCCGGCGCCGACCTTGCCGGCCGCGTCGGTGAACAGCGGGTAGATGTCCTGCTTGCCGAAGTAGCCGGTGTCGAAGAACTGCGAGGCGGTGGGCACCAGTTCGGTGGCGGCCGGGTAGGCGCTGGAGGTGCCGGAGGCGATCCGCGCGGAGATGCCCTCCTTGGTGGTGGTCATCCACTCGATGAAGGTGAGCGCGGCCTTGCTCTTCTTGCTGTCCTTGCTCACCGCGAAGGTCGAGCCGCCGAGCATGGCGTTGGCCGGGGTGCCCCAGTCGGGCAGCGGCGCGACGGCCCACTTGCCGGCCAGGTCGGGCTGGCTGCTCTTGAGCACGCCCGCGCTCCACGAGGCGCCGACGATGCCGACGGTGCCGCCGCTCTTGAGGTCGGCGTTCCACTGCTGGCTGAACGAGGGCTGCACGCGCACCAGGTCGTCGGAGACCAGCTTGTTCCAGTACTCGCCGACCTTGCGCGACTTGGGGTCGGTGAGCGAGACCTTCCAGGACTCGCCCTCGGTGCCGAACCACGCGCCGCCGGCCTGCCAGGTCAGGCCCGCCATGGTGCTGGGGTCGTCGGGGTAGAAGGTGCCGATCCGGGCGTTCGGGTCGGCCTTCTTGACCTGCTCGGCGGCGGCCCGGTACTCGTCCCAGGTCTTGGGCACCGCGATGTTGTGGTCGGTGAAGAAGTCCTTGCGGTAATACAGCGCCATCGGCGCGGCGTCCAGCGGCACCGCCCAGGTCTTGCCGCCCAGTTCGGTCAGTTTGTTGACCGACGCGGGGAACTTCGACTTCAGCCCCGACACCTTCGAGGTGATGTCCTGCACCGCGCCCTGGCTGACGAAGTCGGGCAGTTGCGGGTACTCGATGGTCAGCACGTCGGGGGCGTTGCCCGCCTTGACCGCGTTGGACATCTTCGCGTAGCCGCCCGCGTTGCCGGACGGGATCTGCTCGTACTTGACCTGGATGTCGGGGTGCGACTTGTTGAACGCGTCCACCACTTCCTGGGTGCCCTTGGTCCAGGACCAGAAGCTCAGCTCCTGCTTCTGCCCCGGGGCGCCGCCCGCGGCTGGGCCGGCGCCCGTGTCCTTCTTCTTGTCGTCGTCGCCACCGCCGCAGGCCGTGACGAGGCTCAGGGCGGTGACTATGCCGACGAGAGCCGTGCCGAGTCGGATGGATGTGCGCTGCATGGATGCTCCTGGGTCGAACCTGCATCGAAGGCGATAGCGAGCATCATTCGTTCAGGAGCGAACAGCGTCAAGAGCAAATGAACAATCGATGAAAAACGAAACTCGCTATGATCGTTCGATCACGCAGGGGTTCGGTCGGTTTCGCTCGTTCGCGAGGGGGTGGTGGTCGGTGTCGGTTCGGCGGACGGGATCGCTCCGCTCTCCTCGGTCGGCGCGTCCGGGTCGGCCGGCTCGGTGGTCGCCCGCAGCCGCAGCCTCGGTACCAGCGAGATGTGTCGGGGCGCGCGCCCCTCGTCGCCGTCGGCGAGCCGCGCGGCCAGCAGTTCGACGGCGACCCGGCCGACCTCGTGCTTGGCCGGCGCGATCGCGCTCAGCGGCGGGTCGGCCAGCGCGGCCACCTCGTCGTCGTAGGCGATCAGCGCCAAGTCGCCGGGCACGTCGAGTCCCGCCGCGCGCAGTCGGGACACCAGGAGCAGTGCGTCCTGGTCGTTGTGCACCAGCGCGGCGGTGGCGGCGCCGGTACGGGCCGCCTCGATCACCCGCGTCACCGCCCGGTCGAAGCCGTCCGCGTCCTCGCCCGGATGCGGCGTCTCCACCCCGGCCGGATCCGGCGGGGTCAGCCCGAGCGCGGCCATCGCGGCGGTGTACCCGGCATGCACGGCGGGCGTGGTCGGGCTGCCCAACCGGGCCACGAGCAGGATGCGCCGGTGACCGAGCGTGCCCAGCCGGCGCACCGCCTGGGCGGCGCCGAGCGCGTGGTCGGAGGCCACCCGGTCCAGGTGTTCCAGCCCGGAGCCGATCTCGGCGCGGCGCTCCACCAGGACCACCGGCACCGGCAGATGCCCCATCCACGCGTCCTCGCCGCCCGGTCCCGGCGCGCGCGAGGGGGTCAGCAGCAGCCCGTCCACGCCGCCGCGCAGCAGCTGGTCGACCTGGTCGCGGTCCTCGGCGGGCAGATAACGCGAGATGCCCAGCACGAGCCGGCCGCCGATCGCCTCGACCGCGTCCCGGGCGCCGCGCACCACCTCCGGGAAGTAGTAGGTGGCGGACGGGACGAGCATGCCGATCGTCGGGCCGTCGTGGCCGTTCGCGGGAGGCCGGCCGGGGGTGGGCGCGGCGGGGCGCGCGTGCGGCAGGGTGGCGCCGCCGTGTACCCGCGCGAGCAGCCCGCTCGCCACCAGCGCGGTGACGTCGCGCCGCACGGTGACCAGGGAGACGCCCAGCTCCTCGGCGATCTCCACCACCTTGACGCTGCCCCGCTCGCGGGCCGTCCTGAGAATGAGTTCCTGCCGCTGTTCCGCCAACACCGTGGACGTCGTCCTTCCGAGTCGCGCACGCCTGCGCCCGGCGTGCCCCCCTGGCGTCCGGCTGCTGTCCGGCCGCCGCCTCAGCCTAGGGCATCGCCATTCGATTTTGATTGAAAAGGATCGTTCGATCAAACCGACTCTTGACCTGATCGATCGACCCCACCTAGCGTGTCGACGGCCGAACGGGTCGAACGGTCGATCGGTCGGCGCGAGCACGCCGACGGCCGAGCCGCCGAGTCGAGGAGATCCGTGAACACACCGCACCCCTTCGTGCTCCCGCCGGAGGACCGCACGCTTAGCCCGTACACCGGCTGGACGCGCGCGCACTGGGAAGCGGTGGCCGACGGCCTGCTCGCGGCGGTCCGCCCATACCGCTCCCCCGGCGGCGCGCTGATCACCCTGCCGGGTCGCACCAGCTGGTCGGGCGCACGCTCCGACGGCCTGGAGGGGTACGCCCGCACCTTCCTGCTCGCGGCGCTGCGCGCGGCCGGCGCCGCGGCCTCCGGTCGGCCCGTCCCGGCGGGGCTGCTCGAACCGTACGCAGACGGTCTGCGCGCGGGAACCGCCGCACCGGGCACTGCGGATCCGCAGTCCTGGCCGGCCGTGGTCGATCGCGGCCAGGCGATGGTGGAGGCCGCGTCGGTGGCGCTGGCCCTGCATCTGACGAGGGCGCACCTGTGGGACCGGCTGGACGAGCCCACCCGGGAGCGGGCCGCCGACTGGCTGGCGGGCGCCCTGCGGCACGAGCCGGTGGACAACAACTGGTGGCTCTTCCCGGTCGCGGTCGGCACCTTCCTGGAGGCGGTCGGCCGGTATCCCGAGCAGTCCCGCGCGGCGATCGAGCGCGGTCTGACCCGGATCGAGGACTGGTACGTCGGCGACGGCTGGTACACCGACGGCGCGGGCCGCTACTTCGACCACTACAACGGCTGGGCCCTGCACCTGTACCCGCTGCTGTGCGCGGTGGTGGCGGGCGAGCCGGTCGACGCGGTCCGGCGCGAGCGGCTGCGCACGTTCCTGACCGGCTACGGCCGCCTGTTCGACCGCGCCGGCGCGCCGCTGCACCAGGGGCGCTCGCTGACCTACCGGTTCGCCGCGGCGGCGCCGCTGTGGCTGGGCGCGCTGGTGGACGCCACGCCCTACTCCCCCGGTACCACGCGACGGCTGGCGAGCGGCGCGTTGCGGCACTTCCTCGATCGTGGCGCGGCGGGCCCGGACGGCCTGCTGTCCCTGGGCTGGTACGGCCCGGACCCGGCGACCGTGCAGTCCTATTCGGGCTCGGCGTCGCCGTACTGGGCGGCCAAGGGCTTCATCGGCCTGCTGCTGCCCGAGGACCACGAGGTGTGGACCGCGCCCGAGTGCGCGGGGCCGGCCGAGACGGCGAGCGCGGAGAGCGGATTCGGGCTGCCCGGGCCGGGTCTGCTCGTACACTCCGGCGGAGGCTCGGCACGGTTGCTCAACCACGGCGCCGACCACCAGCCGGCCGCGCCGAGCGACGAACTCGCCCCCGACGATCCGCTGTACGCCCGCCTGGCCTACTCCGCGGCGACCGGCCCCACCCGCGACGGCGACCTCGCCGACAACCACCTGGGCCTGGTCCTCGACGGCCGGGTCACCGAGCGCGGCCGGGTCGAGCCGCTGGGCGCCGGGTCGCACTGGGCGGCCTCGGCGCATGTGCCCACGCTCGACGGGAGGCCGGTACCGGGCACCCGGGTCGTATCGGTCGCCGTGGTGCGCGGTGCGTACGAGGTGCGCGTGCACCGGGTCCGGGCGCCGGCCGGCACGGCGGTGCGCGAGACGGGGTGGGCGCCGGCGGCGGCATCCGGCGCGGACCTGCGCTCCTCCGTGGACGGGCCGCGGGCGTGCGTGCATACCGACGCCGTACACGCCGGCCTCACCGGTCTGCTGGGCTGGGACCGGGCCACGATCCACCCGGCACCGCACGGGACGGCGTTCGGCGCGGCGGCCGAGGTGCCCGCGCTCGACGGCGTCGCGACGGCGGGCCCGCTGGTCACCGCGCTGTCCCTGACCTGGGCCGACGCCCCGCCCGGCCCGGCGCCGCGCGCGACGGAGCCGGGCACGGACGCCGGGTGGGGTGTGGACATCGCGTGGGGCGACGGCACCGTCGGCCGGGTGCGGGTATCCGCGTCGGGAGAGTGCTCGGTCGCCCACGAACCGGCCTGACGGCCGGGGAGGCTCAGGTCTTCGGCAGGCGGCGCACCATCAGCGTGTTGTCGATGCGCGTGACCGGCCGGCCCTCGGGGTCGTTCTGGATGCGCTCGTGCTCCTCGCTGCGCAGCACCTCCCACTCCCCGTCCGGGAGTTCGAGCGAGGCAAGCACCTCGTCGGGCGTGGGCAGCGCCATGTCGGGCGTCGGGTCGCTCTCCCACGGCGGCAGTCCGCAGTGCCCGACGACCAACAACACCCCGCCCGGGGCGACCGCCGCGACCGCCTTGCGCAGGATGCGATCGCGGTCGATGCCGGCGTGCGAGTGCAGGAAGTGCGCCGAGATCAGGTCGAAGTCGCCCTCGGGGAAGGTCTCGTCCAGGTTGTGCCACTGCCAGTCGACCAGGCCGGCGACCTGCGCCTCCTCGGCATGGATCGCGGCGCGCTCCAGGGCGATCCGGGAGACGTCGACGCCGGTCACCCGCCAGCCGCGCCGGGCCAGCCAGATCGCGTCGGCCCCCTCGCCGCAGCCCAGGTCCAGGGCGCGGCCGGGCGGCAGGTCGGCGGTCTCGCGGACCAGCGGGGCGTTGGGGTTGCCGCTCCAGATGCGCTCCTTCTCCGCGTAGCGCGCGTCCCACGATTCGGCGGGCGTGAGCGGGGCGGTCGACGGCTCGGCGGTCGGGGGCTTGTCGTCGGTCATCGCGGACGTCCTCCAGGGCGATGGCGGTGTGCCCGGTCGGCGGGACCGGGCGGGCGGCGCGTGGTCCGTCGCCCGTGCGCATGGTCCGCCGGAAGGGGGTCGCGTGACAAACCTTGTTGCCGAGTCGGCAAACGGGGCCTGCCGAAGGCAGGACATCACGAACGCGCGTGGGCCGGTGGGCCGCCGAATCGCGGCGACCCACCGGCACGTTCGCGATGCCGTGGCGTCCGAATCGCCCGGGCTATTCGGGCTGTTCGGGCCGCCGGATCAGAGCGTCACATCCGTGCACTGGTAGAAGGCGTTGCCGGTGTCCGCGACGTCCCAGACCGCGAGGACCACGGCCCGGCCGCTGCGCCCGCCGGGGATCGTGCCGGTGTGGGAGACGACGGAGCCCGGCTGTACGCCGTTGTAGGGGACGGTCAGGAAGGGGGTGCTCTCCAACTGGGCCCGGGTGATCTTCTGACTGGGGGACCAGCTCGCCTTGGTGATGAAGTAGCGGAACGACGTGGTGGCGTGCCGCGCGGTGAGCTTCCAGGTGAAGGTCTTGCTTGAGCCGGAGGTCAGCTGGGAGGTCGGCCACGCGCCGCCACGCGGGTCGTCCAGTTCGGCGAAGCGGCTGTTGCCGCCCGCACACAGGGTGCCGTCGGCGGGACCGCGGGTGGGGAAACCCTTGGGGCCCTCGACGCTCTGCGGTTCCCATTGGATCTCGCCGCAGTTGGTGACGGTGCCGTTGGCGCAGTAGGCGGCCCGGCTGGGCGGGCTGGTGACCCACCCGTGGCCGCTGGCGGTGCCGGCCAGGATCAGGGGAACCGAGACGGCCGGTACGGCCATCGCCGTCAGGATGGTCCTTGTACGCATGGAACTCTCCTTGGGGACGAGTGAATGCGAAGGACGTTCGAACGGTCCGGGTCCGCGTCGCACGCCTCATTTCACCGCGTGTTCACATCCGTATTACGTTCCTCAAGTTAAGAGGTCCAGACCAATCGGTCAATGGTTCGGATGCCGATGCGGGCAACGAAGTCCCTTTTGATACAAGGTGGTTGGTGATCTTCGAGGGGATATCGGGGGGTTGGTGATCCCCGATGTCATCCGCGCCCGGCCGGTTGCCCGGACTCCGGTGCCAGCACCTCGAGTTCGGCCATCGCCCCGACGGTGATCTCCCGGGTCAACCGCTCGGCGGCGACCGCGTCTCCCTCGCGGATCGCCTCGGCGACCCGCACGTGCAGGGTGACGGCCGGCGGGTCCGGGTCGGGGAACATCACGTGGTGGTGGGTGCGTCCGCTCAGCACCTCGGCGACCACGTCTCCCAGGCGGGCGAACATCTCGTTGCCGGACGCGGTGAGGATCTCCCGGTGGAAGGCGATGTCGTGCACGAGGTACGCCGCCAACTGCCGACCGCGCGAGGTGGAAACCATGCCGAGCGCGTGCCCGGTCAGCGCGGCGCACTGGGTCGGCGTGGCGAACCGGGCGGCCAGCGCGGCGGCGGCGGGCTCGATCGCCGAGCGCAGTTCGGTCAGCGACCGCAGTTGGCGCGGACGGTCGGCGCCGGCCAGGCGCCAGCGGATCACGTACGGGTCGAAGACGTTCCACTGCTCGGGCGGGCGCACGGTGACCCCCACCCGCCGGCGCGACTCGACCAGTTGCATGGATTCCAGCACCCGCACGGCCTCGCGGACCACGGTGCGGGAGACCTCGAAGCGCTCTTCCAGCTCGTCGGTGCGGAGCACCGTGCCGGGCGGGTAAGCGCCGGCCGCGATGGCGGGCCCGAGGGATTCCAACACCTTCATATGCAAGCCCCGGCCCTCGTTCTCCATGGCGTCACCCTACTGGGCGGGGCCTGCCGGTAGGTGAGATTATGTATGACTTAATTGCATCGGGGGCTTGATTAAGTACTACCTATAGGTTTGGGTATGGGACGGCGCCCGAGCACGAGCCGGGCCGGCCGGGCCGAGACAGCGAGGTTTCGATGAGCGCACCCCACGTCGTGGTCGTCATGGGTGTGTCCGGCACGGGCAAGTCCACCGTCGGCCGCCTCCTGGCCGCCGAACTGCGGGTGCCCTACGCCGACGCGGACGACTTCCACCCGCCCGCCAACATCGCCAAGATGTCGGCCGGGATCCCGCTGGACGACGTGGACCGCGCACCCTGGCTGGACGCCATCGGCGACTGGCTCGGCGCGCACGCCGACACCGGAGGCGTGGTCGGCTGCTCGGCCCTCAAGCGCGCCTACCGCGACCGGCTGCGCCGCGCCGCGCCCGACGCGATCACCGTCCACCTCGCCGGTGACCGCGCCCTGATCGCCGAGCGGCTGCACGAGCGCACCGGCCACTTCATGCCGGAGACGCTGCTCGACTCGCAGTTCGCCGACCTGCAACCCCTGGAGCCGGACGAAGCGGGTGCGTCCCTCGACATCACGCCCGGCCCGTCCACCCTCACCGCCCAGGCCGTCGCCGCGCTGCGCCGGCTGGAGACACCACGCAATCCGGACACGCACCGGAATCCGAATCAGGGAACCCCATGAGCACCATCGACCTGCCGGCACTGGCGGCGGCTCCGGCCGCGCCGATCACCTCGGCCGGACACGCCCAACTGGGCCTGGCCGTCCTCGTCGGCATCGGCGTCATCGTCCTGCTGATCGGCAGCCTCAAGCTGCACGCCTTCCTCGCCCTCACCATCGGCTCGCTCGTCCTCGGCGCGGTCGCCGCCGCGCCGATGGACAAGACGATCGCGAGCTTCACCTCCGGACTCGGCTCCACCGTCGCGGGCGTGGGCGTACTGATCGCGCTCGGCGCGATCCTGGGCAAACTCCTCGCCGACTCCGGCGGCGCCGACCAGATCGTGGACACCATCCTGGCCAAGGCGAGCGATCGCACCATGCCGTGGGCGATGGCGCTGATCGCGGGCATCATCGGCCTGCCGCTGTTCTTCGAGGTCGGCGTGGTCCTGCTGATCCCGGTGGTGCTGCTCGTGGCCAAGCGCGGCAACCACTCGCTGATGCGGGTCGGCATCCCCGCCCTGGCCGGGCTGTCCGTCATGCACGGCCTGGTCCCGCCGCACCCCGGGCCACTGGCCGCGATCGACGCGATCCACGCCGACCTGGGCGTGGTGCTCGCACTCGGCGTGGTGGTCGCCATCCCGACGCTGGCCATCGCCGGTCCGCTGTTCGGCCGCTACGCCGCCCGCTGGGTGGACATCGCACCGCCGGAGCAGCTCACCCCGGAGCGGCCCTCGGAGGAGTTGGAGCGCCGGCCCAGCTTCGCCGTCACCGTGTCCACCGTGCTGCTGCCCGTCGTACTGATGCTCGGCAAGGCCCTGGTCGACATCGTCGTGGACGATCCCGCCGACCGGGTCCAGCGGGTCGCCGACGTGGTCGGCTCACCGCTGATCGCGCTGCTGTCCGCGGTGCTGGTGGCGATGTTCACCCTCGGCCGGGCGGCGGGCTTTCGCCGCGACCGGCTCGCGAGCACCGTCGAGAAGGCGCTGCTGCCGATCGCCGGGATCCTGCTCATCGTGGGCGCGGGCGGCGGCTTCAAGCAGACCCTGGTCGACGTGGGCGTGGGCCGGATGATCCTGGACATCTCCGAGGACTGGTCCATCTCGCCGCTGCTGTTGGCCTGGCTGATCGCGGTCGCCATCCGCCTGGCCACCGGATCCGCGACGGTGGCCACCATCTCGGCGGCCGGCCTGGTGGCACCGCTGGCGGCGGACATGAGCACCACGCACACCGCCCTGCTCGTGCTGGCCGTGGGCGCCGGGTCGCTGTTCTTCAGCCACCTCAACGACGCCGGGTTCTGGTTGGTCAAGGAGTACTTCGGGATGAACGTCGGTCAGACGATCAAGACCTGGTCCCTGATGGAGACGATCATCTCGGTGGTCGCGGGCGGCTTCGTGCTGTTGTTGTCGCTGGTGTTGTAGCCCGACGAAGGTCGTGGCGCGGCCCGACGATGGTCGTGTCGTGGCTCACCAAAGGTCTGGACCAATCGTCGAGTCGACGGACGCCGCCCGCGCCCCGGCGCCGGTCCACCAAAATCGCCCGGTCAGGCCGTAGGCTGCCGGTATGTCGGGTCCCCGGGATGCAGCTCGTGACGAGGACCGGGTGCGCGCCGCCGCCTTTCGACTGGTGGTCGCGGGCGGCGGCGCGGCGGTCGCGCCCGAACGGGTCGCCGCCGCGCTCGAACCGCCCGTGGCCGACCTCGGCCTCGTCGACGCCGACGACGTCCTGCTCGCCGCCGTGCACTGGTCGCACCGGCGCATCGCCCGGCGCTTCTTCGACCTCACCGCCGGCCGCTTCGGCCTGGCCGCGCTGCGCGAGGGCCTGACCGACCTGCTCCCGCTCGACGCGGACCGGGTCGACGAAACCGTCCTGGAACTGGCCGTGTGGCACCGGGCCCGGGTCAGCGCCAAGGTCGCCGAGAACAACCGGCGCGAACGCGAGGACCTGCGCGTGATCGTACGCGGCGTGCTGGCCGACGCCCGAGACGACGGCGAGCTCGTCGACGGCGTCGACGTGGACGCCGTCGCCGCCTGCCTGCTCGCGCTGATCGACGGATTGAGCGTGCACGTCCTGCTCTACCCCGATCACATGCCGGCCGAGACCGCGGCCCGCGCCCTCACCGCCGAACTGGACCGCATCACCCGGCCGGCCCCGCCCACCGACGATCGCTGAGCGGCCGGGCAGGCGCCGGAAATCCAGGTGAGCGAAGCACGCGGGGTCGGCTAACTTCCGGACATGGTCAATCCGGAGAAGCTGCTCATCGAGCGGCTGGCCCCGGCGTTCGCACAGGTCGCGGGTACGCCCGTCGATCCGTCGATACGCCGCGGCCGGCACGCGGACTTCCAGTGCGACGGGGCCCTGGGCCTGGGTCGACGACTGGGCCGCGACGCGCGTGAGGTCGCGGCCGACGTACTCCGACAGGCCCGACTCGACGACCTGTGCCCGACGGCCCGCGTCGCCGGACCCGGCTTCATCGAACTCGACCTCGACCCCGCCCGGCTCGGCACACTGCTCGCGCACATCGCCGCCGATCCCCGGCTCGGCGTGCCGCGCACCGGTCACCCCGAGACCGTCCTGGTCGACTACTCCGGCCCCAACACCGCCAAGGAGATGCACGTCGGCCACCTGCGCTCGACGATCATCGGCGACGCGGCCGTGCGGATCCTGGAGTGGCAGGGCCACACCGTGCTGCGGCGCAACCATCTCGGCGACTGGGGCACCCCGTTCGGCATGCTCATCGAGCACCTGCTCGACGTCGGCGAGGCCGAGGCCGCACACGAATTGTCCGTCGGCGACCTGACCGGCTTCTACCAGGCCGCCCGCCGCGCGTTCGACACCGACGAGGCGTTCCGGGAGCGCTCGCGCCGGCGGGTGGTCGCGCTCCAGGCGGGCGATCCGACCACGCTGCGTCTGTGGCACGTGCTGGTCGCCGGGTCCAAGGCGTACTTCACCACCGTCTACACCCGCCTGGGTGTGCGGCTCACCGAGGACGACTTCCTCGGCGAGAGCCACTACAACGACCGACTCCCGTCCGTGCTCGACGAGTTGGCCGAGGCCGGGCTGCTGCGCGAGAGCGAGGGCGCGCAGTGCGTCTTCCCCGACGGCTTCACCAACCGCGAGGGCGAGCCGCTGCCGCTGATCGTGCGCAAGAGCGACGGCGGCTTCAACTACGCCGCCACCGACCTGGCCGCCGTGCGCCGGCGTGTGCGCGAGGAGGGCGCGACTCGGCTGCTGTACGTCATCGGCGCGCCGCAGCGCGAGCATCTGGAGATGGTCTTCGCGACCGCCCGGTCCATGGGCTGGCTGACCGCGCCCACCCGGGTCGAACACGTGGACTTCGGCTACGTGTTGGGCGATGACGGCCGGATCCTGCGGACCCGGGCGGGCGCGTCGATCAAGCTGGTGGACCTGCTCGACGAGGCGGTGGCCCGGGCGCGGGCGGCGATCGCCGGGAAGAACCCGGACCTGGACGCGGAGACCCGGGCTCAGGTGGCCCGCGCGGTGGGCATCGGCGCGGTCAAGTACGGCGACCTGTCGGCGGATCGGCGCAAGGACTACCGTTTCGACTACGACCGGATGCTCGCCTTCGACGGCAACACCGCGCCGTATCTCCAGTACGCCCGGGTCCGGAGCCTGTCGATCCTGCGCCGAGCTGGCGTCGAGACGCCGGACCCGAGTGTCGTGCCGATCGTGCGCGAGCCGGCCGAACGGGAGTTGGCCCTGCGCCTGCTCGCGCTGCCCGAGGTGATCGAGGATGTGGGCGCGTCACTGGACTTCCACCGGCTCACGCAGTACCTGTTCGCCCTGGCCACCGCGTTCACCACGTTCTTCGAAAGGTGTCCGGTACTGCGCGCGGAGCCCGGGATCCGCGACTCCCGGCTGACCCTGTGCGACCTCACCGCCCGCGCCCTGGCGCTCGGCCTGGACCTGCTCGGCATCGAGGCGCCCGACCGCATGTAGTGCGCGCAGCGCGAAAGGGCCTTCCCGGCAAGGGAGTCGGCGGGGGTGGAGACCCGACTCCCCGACACCGGGAAGGCCCTGCTCACGCTGCCGGCAACCGCACCGGCGTCAACCCGGGTTCAGGAGCGGCGGCGCCGCACGCGCACCACGACCCCGCCCAGACCCGCCACACCGAGCAACCCGGCCGCGGCGAACGCGGTGGGCGCCACGCCGAACGGGTCGTCGCCGCTACCGGACCGCGCCGCACCCGGGTCGGTGGGCCCGAAGCCGCCCGCCAACCCCTTCGCGTCGTAGCCGGAACCGGGCAACTTGTCGGCGTACGCCCGGTGCACCCGCCGCTGGTAGGCCGCGACGGTGGTCCCGCCCGCGCCGATCGCGTGCTCGGCGTCGGCGTTGAGCGGCGACACCCGGTCGCCGGACTGTACGTACCAGGCATTGATCTGCGGCTCACGGAAGACCACCCCGCCGGGCGCCAACCGCGCCCCGGTGGCGACGTAGCGGGCCTCGTCGTCACCCTCGGCGATGTTGACCACCTGCGGGCCCTGCGCGGTGTCGGCCGTCCAGACCGACGCCCGGCGGCCGTCCGCGGCGACCGCCGTGCCGGCCAGGAACTCCCGCCGGGCGATCGGTACCGCCGCCGCGCCCGGTCGGGCCGCGACGAACTCCGGGGACAACATGTACACGGCGACCACGTCGCCGTCGATCCTGGGCGTCGCGTCGGGCGTCGCGAGCGCGCCGTCCCGGGCGAAGAACCTGGCCAGCGTGTCCAACGTCCCCGGCGCGGCGACCACGTCCCGGGCCGCGCTCACGCTCGCCGCGTCCGGCGCCGGCGGCGCGGGAACGGATGCGGCGTGCGCGGCCTGGGGAGTGAGCGTCACGGTGAGCGCCGCGGCCAGGGTGCCGGCCGCGAACAGACGCTTGATGGGGCCTGTGGTCATGGCGTCACGCTCCGATCCGGTAGAGCGAGTGGGTCCAGGAGAACTGGTTGTTGTTCACGTACCAGTTGTGCGACGCCCAGTTGTAGCGGGTGCTCGACGGCCACGGGTCGCCCCAGTAGACCCAGCTCTGCGCGGTGTCGTAGCCGTAGATCACGTGCATGTGCCCGCCGCCGGACGACCATTGGATCCGGGTCTCGATCGGCCGGTTGGCGTTGATCTCGGTCTGTACGGTGCTGTACTGGAGCCAACCGTTCACATAGGAGCCGGAGTTGATCCCGGCCCAGTCCAGCGCGTTCTGCACGTTGCCCAGGTTGGCCTGGGAGTTGGGGCACTCGGAGTTCTGGGATCGGCCGAATGCCGCGTTGCAGAACTGGTTCTGGCTGTAGCCGCGGCCGTACCAGGTCGCGATCGTGTTGCCGGCTCCCGCCCAGCACCAGTTGCTCTTCTGCTGGGCCTGCATGGTGATGTTCAGCCGCTTGGCGCCGAGCGCGACCGGCGCCGCGACGTCGGTCGCGACGGAGGCGGAAGCGGAGCCGGCGGTGGAGGCGGCGGCGGAAGCCGCCGACGGCACCGTGAACAGCGCGGAGAGCAGGGCGACCACGGCGAGGGTCGCCGCGGCACCGCGCCGACCGGACGCGGGGCCCGTGCGTGGGGACGTTCGAGTCATGGCGTTCCTTCCGTAACGGAGGGACGGGGGGGTGGAACGTGGCGCGCGTCCGGACGCTGCAAGGTGGAGCATCGGGTGTTGTCGTGCTGTCTTTCAAGACGCTTCAATGCGGGGTGAAGCGGTGGTGTGAACGTCTCGACCGGCGTGTGAACGACGTACGACCGGTCGACCGGGACACCTCGGCCGGGACCGCCGGCCCCGACCGGACGGCCGTGAACGTTCACAAGGGAGGCGAGCGATGTCGCGGACCGATACCCGACCCGATCCGGTCGAGGCGGAACTGGCGAGGGCGTTGCGCGCGGGCCCGTTCCATCTGGCGTTGCGCGCGGCACTGGCCGCGCGCGGCCTCGCCCTGCACCGCGTGCAACACCGGCTGGCCCAGCGCGGCGTACACGTCGGGGTGACCAGTCTCAGCTACTGGCAACAGGGCGCCCGGCGCCCGCAGCGCGCCGAATCGTTGCGCGCCGTACGGGCGTTGGAGGAAGTCCTGGAGTTGCCGCCGCGTGCGCTGACCCGGCTGCTCGAACCGCCGACCGGCGAGCGCACCGCGTCCCGGCCGTATCGCGCGGTGGTCGAGGAGTCCGGCTCGCTGGGGCGGTTGCTCACCGATCTGGAGTCCCCGGCCGACGGCGGACTGCACACCGTCTGCCAGTTGGAGCGGGTGCGGGTCGGCCCGGCGCGCGAACTCCAGGGCCGCGCCTCGCAACACGTGGTGCGCGCGCACCGCGACGGGGTGGACCGCTATCTCGCCATCCACGTCGGCGACCCGGGCTGCGCGCCCGAGCGGGTACGGGTGCGGGCGAACGAGAACTGCCGGGTGGGCCGGGTGCGGTGGAGCGCCGATTCGGCTGTCCTGGTCGCGGAGTTGTTGTTCGACGCGCGGCTGCGGGCGGGTGACACCTACGTGTTCGGCTACGGCTTCGAGGACGGCACTGGCGGACCGAGCAAGGAGTACGTCCGCGGATTCACCTTCCCCTGCGGGCAGTACGTGCTCCAGGTGCGCTTCGACCCGGCCGCACTGCCGGTGCACTGCCGCCGCTTCACGCAGAGCACGGCGACCGCACCGCGCGCCGGCCGACGCGACCTGACCCTGAACGGCCGCCACTGCATCGTCCACCTGGCCGAACAGGACGTCGGCCCGGGTCTGCTCGGGATCGGCTGGGACTGGACCTGAGCGGCGGCCCGGCGTACGCCTCGGGGCGGATTCGGCGCCTCGGCCGCAGGCCCATAGCATGTGGCGGGCATGCCGGAGCACTTCACGCAGAAGGAGCACCACGTGCGAGAGATCGCCGTGTTCAGTGGTAGCGCACACCCCGAGTTGGCCGCCCAGGTCTGCGCGCAGCTGGGTGTCCCGCTCAGCCCCACCCGGGTGAACAGATTCGCGAACGACTGCCTCGAGGTGCAGCTTCAGGCCAACTGCCGTGAGCACGACGTCTTCCTGATCCAGCCGCTGGTCGCCCCCGTGCAGGAGAACCTGGTCGAGCTGCTGCTGATGTGCGACGCCGCGCGCGGCGCCTCGGCGGGTCGGATCACCGTGGTCATGCCGCACTACGCGTACGCACGTTCGGACAAGAAGGACGCGCCGCGCATCTCGATCGGCGGCCGGTTGGTCGCCGATCTCATGGTCGCATCGGGGGCGAGCCGGGTGCTGGCGATGACCCTGCACTCGCCGCAGGTGCACGGGTTCTTCTCGGTCCCGGTCGACCACCTGCACGCGCTGCGCGAGTTGGCCGCCCACTTCCGCCGGTACGACCTGTCCAACACCACCGTGGTCTCCCCCGACCTGGGCAACGCCAAGGAGGCCGCGGCCTTCGCCCGGATGCTCGGCGCCCAGGTCGCCGCCGGGGCCAAACAACGGTTCGCCGACGACCGGGTGGCGATCAGCTCGGTGATCGGCGAGATCACCGGCCGTGACGTGATCGTCCTGGACGACGAGATCGCCAAGGGCAGCACCGTCCTGGAACTCCTGGAGCGGTTGCGCGAGTTGGGCGCCCGCTCGATCCGCGTCGCGTGTACCCACGGGCTGTTCGCGGCGGGCGCGCTCAAGCGCCTGTCCGATCAGTCCGACGTGCTCGAAATCGTCTGTACGAACACCGTCCCGATCCCCGCGGAGGAACACACGGACAAGCTCCGGGTGCTGTCCATCGCCCCCGCCCTGGCCGAGGCGGTACGCCGCATCCACAACGGGGAGAGCGTCAGCGCGCTGTTCGACATGTGACGGTGGCGCCGAACCCGCTCAGGTGAGCTTCAGGTCCGTGGTGATCCGGTCGGTGCGGACCAGCGCCTGTTCGGCGCGGACGTCGGTCATGAACACGAACGGCGGGATGATCGGCGGCAGCGGCAGGCCGTCGGCCGCGAAGTCGAGGCACAGCAGGCCCTCGATGCAGCCGTGCAGCCTGGTCAGGTAGATCCGCACGTGCCCGTCCAGGTCGAGCCGCGTGGTGTCGATGCGCATCCCCGGTCCGGCGCCGTCCCGGGTGGACAGGCGATAGTCGCGCAGGCGGGCCGAGTCCATGGTCAACACCAGTACGCGCAGCGGCCCGCGCGCGGTGTCGAGGGTGGTCACCCCGGCCAGGGCGAAGCCGACCGGGGCAAAGAAGCTCGCGGTGATCGCCGGGGGTGCGGCGCCGACGACGATGCGCTCGGCCGGCGGCGCGGCGGTGATGGCGGTGGCGGTGGTCCGGCCACCGCCGTGCACCACCGCTCCGGCCCGGTTCTCGCCCGGTCCGAGGATGGACGCGACGACCAGCAGGGGCGACAACACGGCCATCGTCACCGTCTCGCCGCCGGCGGACACCCGGTTCGGCCGCCACGCGACGCCCATCGCGCTGCCGAGCACGCCGAGCAGCATGCCGAGCAGGAAGCCGCCGAGGTTGGCCGCCACGAACGACGAGATCGAGACGATCATCGCGAAGATCCCGACGAAGTGCCGGTGTCGGGCCGCGAACCACATGAACAGCCCGGCGACGATCAGGATCACCCCGATCGCCAGGCTCGCGATGCCGGCGATCCCCAGGCTGATCATCACCGGAAGCGGGGACAGCGGGACGGCCAGGATCTCCAGGCCGCCCGCGATCAGATACACCCCGCTCCAGAACGGCCGAGTGCGCCGCCATCGGCGCACCACCCGCCGCTCGGCCCGAAACGGCAGGTACCGGTCCAACCTCGATCTGGGCTCCATGTCGTTCCGTCCTCCGGAGGTGACGTGCGAGCGCGAGCGGCAGCGGCGGTGGGATCGGAATCAGAAGCAGCCTGCGCCGTCGAGGCTCACCCCGACGCGCAGGCCCCGGAGGTTGAACGTGCCGCCGGTGGCCGACCACGCGTGCGAACGCACGCCGGCCACCGAGACGTCGCCCGCCTGGAGGCCGAACGTGCCGCGCTCGCCCTGCGCACCGGGCACCTTGTCCAGGGTGGACGCGTCGCGGCCGATCTCCACGGTGCCGAACTGCGCGTCGCCGACCAGGTCTTCGGCGCTGATGATCAGGTTCTTCGCGGTCACCGCCCCCGCGTCGCCGCCGGCGGTGAGCTTGAACGTGATCGTCCCCAGCGGGGTTTTGACCTTGGCCGACTGGCAGATGTCGCTCAGCGTCGCGTCGCCGACGGCGAGCATCGAGACCGGGTGTCCCCTGCCGTCGAGTGAGGTGTTGGTGCTCACGTAGGACGACAGGCCGGCGCTGCTCAGCTTGCCCGAACTCACCTGGAAGCTGGTCCCGGACACCGCGAACGAGGCGGCGAGGGCGCCCTGTGCCATGGCCAGCGTGAGGACGCCGACCACGCCGAAACCCACCGCGCCGAGCGCCGCCGCGCGCCGCCAACTCGTGCCGCCCTCGTCGGCCTCCGCCGACGGGCCGCCCGTACCGAGGTCGCGTTCCGATGCCGAGCCGTTTCGTGCGGACACTGTGTTCCCCTCTCGTGGGACCGGGCCGTTCACGAGTCGCCGAGACACCACGCACGCACGCGAGTGGGCCGGGACGCGTCGCGGGACATCGGGGCGGGGCAGCGGGGCGGGGCCGGATTTCGGTGCCGCGGGGCGATGCCGTGGGACGCGGAGCGGAGCTGCCTTCGACGCTGTGCGTATATTCCGTGCCGGGCCCGAGAGTAGGCGCTGTTTTGAATAAAAGTCAACGGACTTTCGGGAACTTTCCGGCGTCCTCCTCAAGCGCCGAACGGGCTGTGATGTGGGACCGGGTGGTGGAGTGGCGGCGTAGGGCCAGGGTGGCCAGGATGCCGATGGCCATCCCCCCGGCGGTGAGCAGGACGACCACGAACTCACCGTCTGCGGTGGCCGTTCGCAGCGCGGCGCCGGACTTGCCGTCGGTGCCGATGTCGGCGATGGCGGTGAACACCGCGAGGCCGATGGCGTTGCCGAGGTTGAGGGTGGTGGAGGCGATGCCGTTGGCGACGCCCTGCTCGGCGGGAGCGGTACCGGTGGCCGCGGCGATCCACATGGCGGTCCAGACGATGCCCTGCCCGATGCCGGAGACCACGAGTCCGGGTACGAGCAGGCCATAGCCGGCACCCTCGTCGAAGCCGACGGCGAGTACGGCGGTACCGATGGCGCCGATCACGAAGCCGATGATCAGCGTTCGGCGATTGCCGAACCGGGTGGCCAGGCGCTCGCCGAGTTGGGTGCCGGCGGCGATGGCGACCGAGGGGATCAGGAAGGCGAGTCCGCTCTCCAGCGCGCTGTAGCCGTGCACGCTCTGCAGCAGCACGGTGAGGAAGTAGGGCAGCACGCCGAAGGTGGCCATGTAGATGAACGTGATGCCCATCCCGACGGTGAGGCTGCGATTGCGGAACAACCGGAACGGCATCAGCGGGTCTCGCGTGCGCGCCTCGACGGCGGCGAACGCCACGAGCAGCAGTACGGCCAGGACGAACGCGCCGACGACCCACGGGCTGCCCCAGCCCAGTTCGGGACCCTCGACCAGGGCGGCGACCAGGAGGGTGGACCCGCCGGTGACGCCGAGCGCGCCGGGCAGGTCGAACGGGCGGCGGATACCCCGGGCCGGGTCGCGGGGGATGACGAACAGCGCGGCGAGCGCGGCCAGTCCGGCGAGCGGAACGTTGACGAAGAACACCGCGGGCCAGCCGAAGTTCTCGGTCAGCACACCGCCGAGCAGGGCGCCGATGGTCAGCCCGCTCGCGCCCGCGCCACCCCACACCGCGAGAGCTCGATTGCGCTTCGGGCCCTCCTCGAACAGGGTGTTGATCAGCGACAGGGTGGCCGGCAGCAGCAGTGCGCCGCCGATGCCCTGGATCGCGCGCGCCACGATGATCGTGCCGGAGTCGGGCGCGAGGCCGCCCGCCAGCGAGGACAGCGCGTAGACGAGCAGGGCCGTCACGAAGGTCCGGCGTCGGCCGAGCAGGTCCGCGGCGCGCCCGCCGACCAGCAGGAAGCCGCCGGCGAAGACGACATACGCGCTGACCACCAACTGCTGGGTCTGTCCGGGGAAGCCGAGGTCGTCGCCGATCTCGGGCAACGCGACGAACACGATGTTGAGGTCGAGGGCGTAGATCAGCTGCGCGAGGGCCAACAGGGCCAACGTCCAGCCGAGGTGTCGCCCACCGGCGGCGGCCCTCGGCGGTGTCGGCGCGGAGAGAGTGGACATGCGGATACGCCCCTTCGTGGGTTGGGCGGGTCGGGTCGCGGGGTGGTTCCGGCATTCGACGGGCGGGGTCGCCCGGCCGAAGCCAACCGTACGAATGATTGCGTACAGTCGGACTGTTCGGCAAGGCCCCGGCTCGCGAGAACCGCCGCCACGGGACCAGGCGGGACCACATCGGCGCAGGTCATCCGGCTTGTCCGCAGGGATTGTTCGAATGTCGCGGTACAGTGGGAAGATGAGCTACCGTCACCCCGACCGTGATCAGATCCGGATCGAGAGCGTCCTGTCGGCACTCGGCAACCCGCTGCGACTCGGCGCGGTGCGGGTGCTCGACGCGGGCGGGGAACACAACTGCGGCAGCGTGCTCGCCGTGCTGGGCGTGACCGCGAAGTCGACGATGACGCACCACTGGCGCGTATTGCGGGACAGCGGCGTGATCACCCAGGAGCCCTCCGGTCGGGAGAACCTGCTCTCGCTGCGCCGGGCCGACCTCGACGCCCGCTACCCGGGCCTGCTCGACGCGATCCTGAGCGGCGCCCGCACCGACGCCGACGAGTAGGCCCCGGCTCCCTCGCCCGGGGCCACCGCGAACGGCGCAACGCGTGGTGTCCGATGTGCGTCGGTCGGGTACTACCACCGGTCTCCGGTATCACGGCGAGAGAAGTGTGCGATGGAGATCGGTACGAAGGTCAGGGCGATCACGGCACTCGGCGGCGGACTTCGCCAGGAAGTGCCCGCGGACGCCGAGGGCTGGGTGGTGGCCAACCGGTTCGGCGGCGAGATCGAGGTCGCCTTCACCCTCCCGGGTCTGCTCGGCGGCACCCGTACGGTCAACGTCCCCGTGGACCCGATCCACGTGGCACCGGTCTGAGCGGCGTCAGGGCACCCCGAGGCGCCGGGATCAGGCGGGGTCGCGCACCGCCCGGCGCGCACGCGGGGCTCACATCGTCGCGACGCGTCGGACGATGTCGCCGAGCACGATGTGTTCGCTGACCATGACGCCGTCGAACCCGGCGTCCTCCGCCTCGACCGCCATGCGGACCAGGGCGGGCAGGTCGCGGGAGTCGGTCAGGGTCCAGTTCTCGCTGAGCACGAGGATCGTGCGGGGCGCGGGCATGGCGGTCCTTACGTCGGGCATGGGGCATTCGGGCAAGGTGCGTCGGGACGGGTCAGGCCGAGTACACGATCCGGCCGTCGAACACGGTGAGCGCAACCGGCAGTTCGGCGATCTCGTGCGGGGTCGCCGTGGTGAGGTCGCCGGCCAGGACGCAGATGTCGGCGACCTTGCCGACCTCCAGGGAGCCCTTCCAGTCCTCGGCGAAGTCCTGGCGCGCGGCGTTGATCGTGTATGCGCGCACCGCCGTGGCCAGGTCCACACACTGTTCGGGGCCGCTGGGTTTGCCGGTCGCCTTCGACTCGCGCAGCATCATCGCGGACACCCCTCGGCGCCAATCGGGGTGGGTGATCGGCGCGTCGGAACTCGCGGTGACCGCGATGCCGGCCTGCACCGCGCTGCGCACCGGCCACTGGTAGGCGGAGCGTTCGGGGCCGACCACGCCGTCCATCAGGTCGGCGATCGTCCATTTGATCGCCGGGTTCATGTTCACCCCCCAGCCGTGCTCGGCGAGGGTGCGCAGGCTGCGCGGGGTGCAGAAGTCGCCGTGGATGACGTAGTGCCGCTCGTCCTCGCGCGGGTGCGCGGCGGCGGCCTCCGTGAACGCCTCGACGAGGGCGTCGATCGCCTGATCGCCGGTGACGTGCACGCCGATCTGGTGGCCCGCCGCGTGGGCGTGGCGCACGATGGTGCGCAGTTCGTCCACGCGCAGCGCGTCGGTGGAGCCGTGCATGCACAGGCAGCCGTTGCCGCCGCCGACGTACTCCTCGTGCATCCACGCGGTCCGGCTCGGCGGTATCCCGTCCGCGAAGACCTTGACCCCGAGCACCCGCAGGAGCCGGGGGTCCACGTCGCCGATGCCCTCGGGAAGCGGTGCGGCAAGGCGTTCGGGCAGCACGTCGGCGGCCTCGCCCATGGCCAGCGGCAGCAGCAGCACGCTGACCCGTGCGTCGAGTTCGCCGCTGCGCGCCAGGTCGGCGTAGACCGCCAGGGTCTCTGCGCCGGCCGCGCCGAGGAAGAGCGAGCCGCCGCCGGGGCCCAGGCCCGGCTCGGTGAAACCGGTGATGCCCTCGGCGTGACAGATGGCCACCGCCGCGCGGATCGCCCGTTCCCGATCGGCCCGGGTCATCGGCGGTACGGCCGCGTTGACCAGGTTCTGCGCGCCCTCGCGGAGCAGGCCGGTGGGTTCGCCGTCGGGATCGAGTTCGATGATGCCGCCGGGCGGGGCGACGGTGTGCCGGTCGATGCCCGCCAGTTCGAGGGCGCGGCTGTTGAGCCAGGCGGTGTGTCCGGTGAACTCGTAGAGCAGGACCGGGCGATCGTGCACCACGGCGTCCAGGTCCCGGCGATGCGGCGTACGCGGGCCGGAGCCGCCGGCCGCCGGCGGCCCGCACTCGGCGAGGTAGCCGACGTCCCAGCCGTTCCCGATCACCCAGGCGTTCGGTGGCAGGGTCGCCGCGTGTCGGGCGACGGCGGCGGTGATGTCGGCGATCGAGCCGACGGCGGGATGGGACACGTCGACCGCGAGCGGCGGGCGGGTGGCGCCGAACGCGCACGCGTGCAGATGCGAGTCGTCGATGCCGGGCAGCGCACTGCGGCCGGCCAGGTCGATCACCGTCGTGTCCGGGCCGATCAGCGGCCGGATCTCGGCGTCCGAACCGACCGCGACGATCCGGCCGGCCCGGACGGCGAGCGCCTCGGCGATGGTGAACGCGGCATCCACGGTGAGTACCCGACCATTGATCATGACGAGATCGGCGCCGACCGACATGGAGGTCTCCTAACCCGATATTATTTGAGGCCAAACGATATGGATCGAACCCGGCCGCCACAAGACCTCGGGCCGGATCGACGGAAGGAGAGCTCCGGTGCGTGCCCTGATCATTCGCCACGACCACCCCTCACACGCCGGATTCGTCGGCGTGCGACTGGCCGAACGCGGCTTCGAGTCGCACGACGTGACCGTCGTCCCCGACGAACGTTTCCACTCCCCCGACGTCCGGTTCGCCTTCCCGAGCCCGACCGACTTCGACGTGATCGTGGTGCTCGGCGCGCCGTGGTCGGTCTACGACACGGCGACGATAGGCACCTGGGTGGGCGACGAACTCGATCTGCTGCGCGAGGCGGTCGCGGCGGACGTCCCGGTCCTGGGTATCTGCTTCGGCGCCCAGGCGCTGAGCGCGGCACTCGGCGGCACGGTCGAGCCGGCCCCGAAGTACGAACTCGGGTGGCACCGGATCGAGACCGACGATGCGAACCTGATCGCCGCCGGACCCTGGTACCAGTGGCACTTCGACCGCTTCACCGTGCCGCCGGGCGGCCGGGAGATCGCCCGCTCGACGGTCGGGCCCCAGGCGTACGTCGTCGGCCGCTCGATGGGCGTGCAGTTCCATCCGGAGGTCACCCCGGACATCGCGGCCGCGTGGTTGGCCCACGGCGGTACCGACCAGGCCGCCGAACTCGGCCTGGATGTCGAGGATTTGCGGCGGAGCGAGGCGGGTGCGCGGGAGCGGGCCGCCGCGCTGGTGGACGCGTTCCTGACGGAGGTCGCCAAGCTCTGAGCAACGGGCGTCCCGAACGCCTCTCGGCGAACACCCGGGGTCGGGTGCTCGCCGAGAGGCGTCCTCGGGCGTGGGCCCGCGTCCCGGAGACCTGCTCGGGACGCGGGCCGGTGGCCTACTGCTGCTTGCGGCGCCTCCGCGCCCCGGCGCGGATCAGCACGAAGCCGATTCCGGTGAGGGCTGCGGCCAGCGCCGCGAGCAGGACCGGGGACAGGCCGACGCCGGTGCCCGGGAGCGGCTTGGGCGTGGGCGCGGGCGGGGACGGCAACAGCGCGGGCGGTGTCGACGGCCCGGTCGGCCGGGTGGGCTTGATGGGCTTCGTCGGCTCGGGCGACTCCGTCGGCGGTACGACCGGCGTCGTGGGCGGACCGGTGGTCGGCGGACCCGTGCTCGGCGGACACGTGGTCGGCGGCTGCGTCGTGGGCGGCGCGGTCGTCGGCGGCACCGTCGTGGGCGGCACCGTGGTCGGCGGCACGGTTGTGGGCGGCACCGTCGTAGGCGGCGCAGTGGTCGGCGGCACAGTCGTCGGAGGCACCGTCGTAGGCGGAGCAGTAGTAGGCGGCACCGTCGTAGGCGGCACCTCCCGGTGGCTGTTCGTCACCGTCACCGCCGCCTGGCTCCCTACCTGCACCACCCCCGGCGGCGTGCTCGGATCGGTGTCCACGATCGTCACGTCGGTGTTCGGCGGCCGGTTCACCTCGTCGACCGTGCAGCGCGCACCGGCCGGCACCGTGATGGTCCGGCTCTGGTCGGCGGTCAGCGTGAACCGCGCATCGCCGGCGGGCAGCACGATCGGCAGTTCGCCTCCGTCCGAGTCACGCGCGACGCACTCGACGGTGATCGTGTACCGACCGTCGCCACCCGTGCCCGCCACCCGCTTGGTGACCATGAGCTGCGCGGCGTCGAAGGTGTTGACGGCGGTGATCGTCACCGGCTTGTCGCTGCCGATCGTCACCGCCTTGTCCGGGGTGTCGTGATCCACGACCACCGACGTCGCCCCGCCGGTGCGCGATTCGGTCGCCCGGCAGCGGGTCCCGGTGGGCAGCGGGTAGCCGAGGTCAACCTCACGTTGTCCCGCGCCGTCGAAGGTGTACGGGCGCCGGTCGACCAGGGTCTGTACCCGCCCGTCACCGGTGTCCAGGACACAGGTCAGGAGCAGCGTGTACTCCCGGCCGGCGGCGAACCCGGCGCCGGGGCCGGTCACCTGCTTGGCCAGGCGCAACTTCCCGGTGGAGAAGGTGTTGACCGCGTCGATCACCACGTTCGGCGCGTCCTTGGTGACGATCACCGCGTCGGCGTGGTTGCCGTGGTCGATGGTCACCTCGGCGGCGCCCCCGGTCGCCGTCTCCTCGGCCCAGCAGCGGGCGCCGATCGGCAGGTCGGGGATGTGCAGGCTCGCGCCGGCCTTCAGTTCGTAGCGTTTGCGGATCACGAAGGCCACGGCCGGCGATCCGCCGTCGCCCTCCGCCTCCCGGATGCAGGTGACCCGGAAGCCGAAGACCGCGTCGCGGACGTACGGCGCGTCGGCCGGCGCGCCGGCGACCCGCTTGTTCAGCGTCAGCGATCCGGTGGAGAAGGTGTTGGTGAAGTCCACCACGACGGTGTCGGCCTGGTCCTTGCCGGGCCGGATGGTGATCGGGCCGGCCGGCGGCGGTGCCTGGTCGGCGCCGGCCGGGTCCGCCTCGGTGACGACGCACTCGGCGCCGGCCGGGAGGTCGTCGAGCGATCCGGTCAGGTCCGGTGCCTTGAGCGCGAGGGTACGGATCACCGCGTCGGCTTTGCCGTTGAACGAGCAGGCCACGTGGAAGCGGAAGGTGCGGTCGGCGAACGTGCTCCCGGGGCCCTCGATCCGCTTGACCACGCGCAGCGAGCCGGTCGGGAAGTCGTTGGCGACGGTCAGGCTCGCGGTCCTGCCCGGAACCGAGTCGACCACCGCCGTGTCGGACGCTGCGCCGACCGAGTCGCCGGCCGTGACGGTCACGCCGCCGGCTCCGCCGCCCACCGGCTCGGTCGCGGTGCACCGCGCGCCGGTGGGCAGTTCGTCGAGCGTCTGCAAACCGGCGCCCGCGAAGACCAGGTCCTTGGGGAAGCCGGTCAACGGCTGCCCGGCCAGGGTGCAGTCGACCCGGACGGTGAACGGTCCGGAGCCGACCTCGCCGGCGGCGGCGCCGGTGACGGTCTTGGCGACGCGCAGGCTCGCCTTCTTGTACTCGTTGGTGATCACCAGGTGTTGGCCCTCCTCGTCGGGCCGGGCCGGGGTGATCACCGCCTGTAGCGCGTTGGCCTCACCGAGGTCGACGCTGTGCGCGCCGGCCGAATCGGTCTCCCACACCCGGCAGTTCGCGCCGGCGGGCACGCCGACCAGGGCCATCGGGGTGTACGGGGTGATCTCCCACGTGCCCTCGCGCACCACCTGTGGCGTGCCGCCGGCGGGGGTGACGGTGCACTGGTAGGCGACCGTGTACGGGCCGGGCGGCAGGCCCTCGGGCAGGCCGACCACGGCCTTGTCCACCCGCAGGTTGCCGAAGCGCATCCCGATGCCGACCTTCGGCGGTTCGGTGACCGGGAGTTCCTCGGCGGCGCCGTTGCGCACCACGGTCTCCGAGTGGGCGAACGAGTTCCAGGCGATCGCGGGGTCGCCGGGCTCCCGCAGGTCCGTCGGCGCGGACATCGGCAGCCGGACCAGGATCTCGCCGCCGGGGGCGAGCAGCGGGTCGAACGCGACGCCCATCTCCACGCCGGTGGCGTCCGGGGTGAGGGTGGGCTGCCAGTTGCCCGGGGCGCAGGGGCGGCTCGGGGTCGCGATGGTGGTACCGCACGGGCTCGCGACGGTGGAGTAGCGGGTGGTCAGCGCGCCCGGCCCGACCAGTTCGGGGGCTCCGGTCAGCAGCGGGCGCGGGACCCATTCGGTGCCGCGCTGCTGGTTGCCGAGCAGTACGCCGGTGTCGCCCCGGTAGGGGAAGACGTCGAGGAGGCGGACCTCGCGGCCCGGCTCGGTGCCGGTGTTCACCGCGCGGATCAGGTATTCGAAGCGTTGTCCGGGCAGGACGAGCGCGGTGCACGGGTACTGCGTGTAGGTGACGCCGGCGCGCTTGAACAGCGGGCAGGCGGGCGAGTCGAGCGGGACGTAGGTGTGGGTGACCGAGTTGTACAGGCCGAGCGTCGGGTCGCCGGTCACCCACTTGGATGCCTCGAACGCGGTGCCGGGCAGGGTGGTGACCTCGGCGCGGGAGGTGCAGTAGGTGCCCCGGCCGAAGTTGGCCAGGTCGTCCACGGCGGTACCCTCGCGGGCCGAGCCCGGTGCGCAGTCCAGGTCGGGACGCCGGTCGGAGCCGGCGCCGGCGATGTTCTGGATCACCGAGTCGCCGGGCACGCCGGGCGCGAGCCGGACCTGGAAGGTGATCTTCAGCTCGGCGCCCGGCAGCAGGTCGGTGCCGGTGAAGCGCCAGATCACCTTGGTGATGCGTCCGGTGCCGTCGCGCTGCGGTTCGTACGTGGGCACCGGCGGCGGGGTGGTGCCGGGGCCGGTCGCGGTGACCCGGAAGGGCATGCCGCCGGGGCCGGCGAAGGATTCGTCGAAGCGCAGCAGGTCGGGGATCGGGTCGGCGACCACCGGATCGGGCACCACGCCGGTGCCGGTGTTGCGCACGGTGATGGTGAACGGGGCGGTCTCCCCGGGTCCGATCCGCGAGTCGGGGGTCTTGGTGACCGCGAGTTGCGCGGTGCCCTCCTGGAGGGTGAGCGTCGCGGTGCTGTCGCCGAACGGGAAGAGCGCGGCGGGTTGTTGCAGCCGGCTCTCGCCCGCCGCCGAGGCGGTGTCCGCGAGCGTGTCCGGTACAGGGGTGCCGGGCGCGGAGCGCAGCGCGGAGCGGGCGGCCACCTTCAGGCAGACCGTGGCCTGCGGACAGGGCCCGTCGGCGGGGTAGTTGGACCGGGGCACGAGGTCGTAGTCGCCCCGGGACGAGGTGAAGGTGAAGCGCAGGCCGCGCACGTCGGCGGCGGCGACCCCGCCGGGCAGGCCGGGGGTGTTGCTGCCGGTCGTGGTACCGGTGATCCAGGTCGCGCCGGGCTCGGCGCAGGCGGTGGTACAGGCGTCCACCCGGACCTGGTCGGCACCGGGCGGGAAGCTCACCCCGGCGATCCACAGCAGGTCGGCGGCGTCGAAGAAGTCGGCGTCGTTGTCGGTGACCACGAGTTGCTTCAGGTTGATGTTGCCGGTGTTCTCGGCCCGGATCCGCAGGTCCACCTCCTGGGTCGGCACTCCGGGCAGGGGCCGCGCGACGGTGGAGGGGGCCAGGCTCTTCTGCACCGAGCCGCCGGTTCTGGCGGGGGCGGTCGTGGTGTTCTCACTGGTGCAGGCGGGGCCGCCGATGGGGGTGCCGGCGGAGCCGATCTGCATGCAGTTGTGGATCTGCGCTCCGTCCGGGACGCTGTCGCGGCGTTCCACGGTGACGTTCAGGATGATTCGGCCGCGCGAGGGCAGGTCGCCCTCGACGCGGGCGCGCACCCCCCGGGCCCGGGCGAGCAGGGCGGCGTCGCTCTCGACGTAGGGCACCCACGCCGAGGCGGCGGGATCGTACACCTCCAGCACGATCGGCAGGCCGTACGGGTAGCGGTAGGCGACGCTCAGCGAGGTCAGCCGGGCGATGTCGAAGACGGTGCCGGTCGCGGTGGGGTCCGGCGGGTCGGTGATCGAGGGCCGGTCCATCGCGCCGTTGCCCTCGTTGGCCAGGTCCAGGGTGAACGTCACCGGGGTGCCGGGCGGCAGTTCGGCTTGGTCGACGCTCTTGCTCTGCCGGATGTCGGTCCGGGGCGATTCGAGCGGCAGCGCCGTACAGGCCGTGGACGAACCCGCGCCGGAGCCGTCCACGGGGTTGGTCGCGCCGGCGTCGGCGCAGTTCGCCACGCCGTCGCGGGCGTCGGATTCGTCGACCCGGGCGTTGAGCGTGCCGTGCAGGGCCAGGCCGCCGGTCGCGTTGGGCACGATGGTGCCGTGTCCGGCGGCGTCCGTGCCGGTGTAGGTGATCGAGACCCGACTCGGCGGACTGCCGTTCGGGCAGCCGGTGTTCGGCAATACCTGCTGGTCCGGCGGCCGGGTCAGCGCGACCGGGCTCGGGGTGCTGCCGTCGCGGCAGGTGACGGTGAGCGTCGCGGCGACCGCACCGCGCGGGAACTCGACCCGGAGCTTGGTGACGTCGACCTTGTCGAACTCGCTCACGGCGGAGCCGGACGGCTCGGTGATGGTCAGCGACGCGACCGGGAAGGAGGCGGTGTTGCCGGCGCCGACGACCATGGTCACCGGTGCGCGGGTGCCGAGCACGGCGGCGCCGTCGGCGACGAAGTCGCCGTTGGTGTCGGAGAAGAACTCCTTGGTCGCGGTGACCGTGGCGATGTTCGGCAGGATGTCGAAGTCGGCGCAGGCCGGGGCGCCGGTCACACTGCCCGCGATCGGGTCCTGGGCGGTGGTGCCGGCGCAGTTGTGGATCGTCGTGCGGGTGGCCGGAGCCGGCGGGTCACCGGTCGAGCGGACCGTGTCCCGCAGGGCGAGCCGCATCGGCACCTGGCCGCCGGTGGGGTCGTAGGGCAGCGCGGAGCCGGACCCGTTGGTGAACTCCAGGCGCACACCGGTGACCCTGCCCGGCTCGACACCGGGGGGCAGCGGTACATCGGGGCCGGCGGTGAGCGGTCCGGCGACGTACTCGGCGTCGGTACACGGGGTACCGATCGGCTTCGTGCAGACCAGGACCCGCACCCGGTCGGCGCCGGCCGGGAAGCGGTCCACGGGGCCGACCCCGACCAGGTCGAAATTGTCGAAGCCGGCGGGGGTGGTGTCCTCGACGGTGAGTCGGGTGACCTGGGCGGAGGTGGACGACGCGTTGCGCACGCCGAGGGTGATGGTGCTCTGCGCGTGCGACTGGGCCACGGCGGAGCCGTCGGCCCAGCGTTTGGTGGTGATCGGGCGAACCTCGCGCGGGATGTGCACGGTGACGTCCGCGCTTGCCTCGGCCAGGTCGGCGTTGTCCGCCTTGATCGTGGCGGTGTTGGTGATTCGCGTGCCGTCCTCGAACGTGGTCTCCCTGGGCACCCGCAGGCCGATGGCGAGGTTGCGACTGGCACCGGCGGGCAGGCCGGTGCTGCCGGCCGGCGCGGGCGGGCTGGGCAGCGGCTCGGCGAAAGTGATCACCAGCCGGCGGGTGGCCGGGTCGTAGCTCACGGTCCGGGTGTCGGTGGTCATCGGCAGCGAGGTGACGTCGAACCCGGCCGGGAGCACGTCCTCGACCACCGCGCCGACACAGGAGGTGGTCAACGACGAGCAACCGGCCGTCAGTTCGTAGGAGAAGACCGCGCCGGGCTCCAGGGGCATGGTTGCCCCGGTCACCTTCTTCTGGATGCCCACGACGGCGTCGGCCGCGGCGGCCTTGCGGGCCGCGGGCCGCGTACGCCCGTCGTCGGCGGCCGACGCGCCGTCCCACGAGGGGAGCGCGAACAGGCCGGCGACCATGGCCGTGACCAGGATGAGGCAGGCGACGCTCAGCCTCGGGTGTACGCGCATGCGTTTCCTCGCGGGGTTACGGCACTCCATGGGATCAGGCGGTCACATTATGTGACAGATGATCATCATTTGTGCGCATTGATCACCGCGGCGGGTCGCGCGTCGGGCGTCGTCGATCGCCCGGCCGTGCGCGCAGACGAGGAAGCCCCGTCGCCCGCCTTCTCGTAAGCGGGTGACGGGGCTTCCGTCCGTGTCGTGGCTCGTCGGCCACGGACCGGGCTCCCGCGGGTTACGCGGACGCGTCGGTGAGTGGGGTGCGGTCGGCGGGGGCGGGAGTCGGGGCGGGGACGGAGGCGGGTTCGGCGTCGTTCGGGTCGGCGTCGGTGTTGGTATCGACGTCGGTATCGGCGTCGGTCACGCTCGGCCAGTGGATCTGCGTCGCGCATACGGAGACCAGGAGGGCCGAGACGGCGACCGCGCCCATCCCCCACACGAGGCTGCTGCCGCTCGCGATGAAACCGATCAGGGCCGGCCCGGCCAGCAGGCCGGTGGTACCCATCGCGGCGACCAGGGCCAGTGCGTCCGAACCCGCGCGCGCCGCCGCGACGTACACACACGGCGTGACGGCGGCCACGCCCAGGCCGACGCACGCGAAGCCGATCAGCGCCGGCACCACGCCACCGACCAGGAGCGCGACCGCCAACCCGGCACCGGCCAGCACACTTCCGGCCCGGACGATCCGCCCGTCGCCCCAGCGGGTGCGCCACCCGTCGGCGAAGACCCGGGCGAGCACCATCATCACCGAGACCACGGCGATGCCCAGCGGGGCCACCTCGGCCGACGCGTGCACGACGTCCTTCATGTACAGCGCCGACCAGTCGTTCATCGCGCCCTCGGTCACCGTGCCGAAGGCCATCGCGCAGCCCATCCAGATGGTGATCCGCGACGGCATGCTCAATCGGCGCCGGCCCGCGGGCGCCGGTTCGTCGGCAGCCGGCTCCGGTGTGGCCTTCGGCGCGGCCTCGTCCTCGGTCAGCAGCCCGGGCCGGGCGTAGCCGATCAGCAGCGCCAGCAGTACGGCGGCCACCGCGAAGTGCGCGGCCAACGTGGAGGTGAGGGCGTTCATCCCCGAGGCGAGCAGCGCGGCGCACAACGACCCGCCGCTGAACGTGGCGTGCAGCTTGGCCATCGCCGTGCGCTGGTACCGCACCTCGAGCGCGGCGCCCTGCGCGTTCATCGCGACGTTCAGACAGCCCACCGCCACCCCGTCGAGGCAGATGATCAGCAGCGCCACGGGGTAGTTCGGCGCCACCGCCAGGGCAAGCAACAGGACACCCAGGGCGAGCGCGGACAGCAGCGCGAGCAGGCGCGAGCCCAGACGCCGGGTCAGGATCGCGACGAGCGGGAACGAGGCCGCCGCGCCGGCTCCGCAGGCCATCAGCAGCAGACCGACCTCGGCCTCGCCCAGGTCGAGCTTGCTCTTGATCGCGGGCAACCGTGACGCCCACGTGGCGTACTGGAGTCCGAGAAAACAGAACAGTGCTGCGATCGCCGCCTGTGCCCGGCGGAAATCATCGCGAACGCGAAACATGTGATCGGCCTACTTCGTCATCCGAGGGTGATCCGCGCGACGGATCGTCGATGGTCCGCGCCGGTCCGGGCGGGGGTCCGCGGCGACCGGCATGGACATGTACACCGCGTCCGGGCCGTAGCTCGCGCGGAGAGCGATCTCGCGCAGGGCGTGGAACCCCCGCGCCGACCAGAACCCCTCGCTGCCGCCGACGGAGACGAGCGAGATGCGCTGGTATCGCTTGGCGCGCGCCGCTGTGGTCACCCGGCGCAGCAGTTCGCCCGCCAAGCCGTCGCCGCGGTACGCCTCGCCGACCACCAGGTCGTGCAGGTGCAGGTTGCGCGAGTGGAAGACCACCTCCTCCTCGCGGTCCAGGTCCGGGTATTGCCCAATCGGGTAGGGCAACGACAGGACGTACCCCGCCACTTGCCGACCGACCTCCAGTACGAAGCAGGTGGCCGGCGAGGAACGGGCCCGCGAGCGCAGCGCGGCCCGTCCCTCCGACAGTGCGGCGTCGGCATAGGTACCGGCTTCCAGTGCGACGATGTCGTCCCAGTCGCCTTCGGTGATGTGCCGAATGCGCACGTCGTGGTCCATCTACACCAGACCTTCCACGGATACGTCGACGCAGGTGTACGGCAGCGGGGCGAACCCGTTGAAGCCCTGTGTGGTGTAACTGGTGGCGTAGGCGCCGCTGGAGAGGATCCACACCGGATCCCCCGAGGCGACCGCCCTGGGCACCTGCACGAGGTCGCCGTCCGACCCGAAGGCGTCGTCGCTGTCGCAGGTGGGCCCGGCGACCACGGCGGGCACGTACTCGGCGCCGCCGTGCGTGGGGAACACCAGGCGGTACTGGAGTTCGTCCATCTCGTACAGGCCGTTGAACTTGCCGCAACTCAGGTACAGCCAGTTGCGGCGTTGTCCGTCGGGCTGTTCGCGCGTGGTCAGGCGGGACACCCGGGCCCGGATCGCGCCGTTGTCGGCGACGAAGTAGCGCCCCGGCTCCATCAGGAAGTCGAGCGGCACGGCGGACACCCGGCGCAGCCGCCGGATGCCCTCGCGGATGACCTCGAAGATCTTGTCCAGCGGGGGTTCCAGCGGTTGGCCGTGTCGGTCGAGGTAGCCCAGCGCCGGGAGTCCGCCGCCGAGGTTGACGTGGTCGGGGTGGATCCCTCGCCGGTTCAGTGCCGCGAGGGTGTCCGCGATCCGGTCGAACGCCTCCTGCCAGCCCTCGGTGGTCATCTGTTGCGAGCCGACGTGGACGGACAGCCCGGCGGGGATCAGACCCTCGGCGCGGGCCCGTTCCAGGATCCGCAGGGCGTCGGCGCCGGAGCAGCCGAACTTGCGGCTGAGCCCCCACAGCGCGCCCTCCCCGCTGGTGGCGAGGCGGCAGAAGACCCGGGAGCCGGGGGCGTGCGCGGCGATCGCGGCGACGTCCTCGATGCTGTCCGTGGCGAAGTCGCGGATGCCGAGCCGGTACGCGTCGGCGATGTTGCGGTCGGACTTGATGGTGTTGCCGTAGTGGATGCGGTCCACGGGTACGCCGGTCTCGATCGCCTGCGCGATCTCCTGCGGGCTGGCCGCGTCGAAACCCGCTCCCTGGCGGGCGAGGCAGCCGAGCACCTCGTCCACGGGGCAGGCCTTCATCGCGAATCGTACGGCGATGTCGGGGAGTTCGCGGATCAGCGTGTCGTAGCGTTCTTCGATGCCCGCGAGATCGAAGACGATCAGGTCGTCGTCGGCGGTGGCCAGGGCGGCGCGCATGTGTGCGTTTACGTGCATGATGTCGGTCCGGGTCCCACTATCCGTGCGGTTCGTGGAGGCTTGTGGTCCGGCTCGCCCGGACCAGCGAATCCCATGTCTCGATCAGCAGCGCGAAGTCCTCGATGTCCTCCTGGACCTCGTCGAGCAGGCGTGGGCCGCGGGTGGCGAGCGTGTCGGCGAACCCGGCGTAGCGCCCGCCCAGTCGCCGGTAGGAGTGGTCGAGGCTGCGCAGTCGGTCGATGTTGTCCGTGCGGTCCGACCGGGTGCTCTCACGGGCGAGTTCGGCGATCACCGAGGGGCGTACGTGGCGTTCGTCGTCCAGGAGTGTGCCGCCGGCCGCCGCCATGCGGTCGTAGATGAACTCGAAGTAGAGCATCGAGAGAAAGAACTTGGTCAACCGGGTCTGGTAGGCCGCGAATCCGGGGTCGGTGCGGCGTTCGGCGGTGTAGAAGTTCACGATGTTGCGGTTGTGCAGGACTCCGGGCAGCCCGGCGTCGTGGATCAGGTGCAGGAGGAAGTAGTCGCTGCCGATGGTGTCGGTGGCCGGCGGCAGCGGAACCCGCTCGTACACCGCGTGGTCGAACGCGACGTTGCACATGTCCACCCGCATCGGGTCGACGACGGTCAGGAGCGAGTGGTCCGCGACGAACGGCGCGGTGCCGGCGCCTGTGAACGACTCGTCGACCAGTTCCCGCTTGCGCTCGGTGGACCATGCGGGCGGGGCCCACAGGCCGACCACGTCGTAGTACACCTCGGGGTCGAGGCTGCGGATCTCACCGATGTCGACCGAGAGTTCGCCGATGAACGAGCTGCCGACCAGAACCACGGGGTCGGCGGCGAGGGCCGGGTCGAGGGTGGTCTCCGACACACCGGCGCTCGCCTCGCGCGCCGGTCGGCCGAGCGACATCAGCTCGTGGTGGATCGGGAAGACGGGTGCGCCGTCGAGCATTTGGTAGGTGCTGTCCGAGTCCCGGCGGTGCATCGATCGGCAGCCGAGGGCGGCGGCGATCAGGAACGCGCGGTTCGTGCAGGCGCCGTAGGAGACCCGGTCCGGGAGCATCAGGTCGAGCAGCAGGTCCGGCTTGGTGACGTCGGCGCGGGCGAGGACCGCACGGAGGAAGGCGCGCTGTTCGCTCTCGTCGAGGTGGTGCACGACCACGTGCGGTGTCGCCGGCAGGGCGGCGACGGCCTGCCGGTGTTCGCTCAACGTCGCCGGGTCGGAGGAGTCGAGGATCAGCAGGTGCACCTCGACGTCGAAGTGCCCTGCCGCATGGGCGGCCTCGGCGGCGATCGCCGAAATCGTCGCGGCGCAGGCCCTGTTGGTGGGTAGGGTCAGGCAGATTGCGTGCATTGCGCTTCTCCGGTCGATGGTGCGGGTGTGTGCCCGCTCCAGGATTCGAGGCCCAGGAGCTTCCTGCCGAGGTCGTTCAGCGTCGCCGTCTCGTACCTGAGGGATTCGTGCTTGCGGGCGTCGCCGACCAGCGTCTTGTTCCAGTCCGGGGTGCGCAGGTGCCGCCAGGAGTCGACTCGGGATTCGGTCAGTTCCCGGTTGCTTTCGAGCGCGGGCATCATGGACAGGTACTGGACCGCGCGCACGCCACGCTCGGAGCTGTTGCGGGCCACGCCGTGGGCGAGCAGTCCGTTCCAGATCAGCAGGTCGCCGGCCGCCAACTGCGGTCGCACCACCGGGTATTCGGCGCGGTCTGCGTCCGGCCGGATCGGGTCGCGGTCCTCGGGTTGTCCGGACTTCCAGTGCTCGAACCGGCGGAACAGCTCCGGCGAACACTGGAAACCGCCGTGGTCCGGGCGGGTGTCGTCGAGCGCGATGATGCCCTGGACCCGCTGCGGGGGTGTCGCGAGGGTGGTGTCGACGTCCCAGTGCAGCTCGATGTCGAAGCCCTTGTCCGTGGGCGCGATGTGCGCGCGGTCACGGTCACGGATGTTGGGCGGGTTCAGGTTGAGCCGGTCCAGTGTCACCCACAGCTCTTCGCAGTCCCACACGTCGACGAAGGCGTCGTAGACGCGGGCGGACTGGCGGCTGTCCCAGATGAGTTGGTGGTGGTATGCCTCGACGAAGCCGTAGATGTGCAGCTCCTGATCCAGCGCGGAGCGGAACTGCCGGTCGTCCGAGTACCAGCTCTCGGGGTCGTCGGGGTCGAGCCCCTGGAAGTCCCAGGCGAATTCGAGCAGTCGCGCGGCGGCCTCGGCCGGGATGGCCTCCTTCACGACGACGTACCCGTAGGTCTGCCAGAAGTCGAAGTCGGCTTCGGAGAGCACCCGCAGGGGTCGGGTCTTCTTCAGGTCGCGCAGCGGAGTCGGGGCCAGGTAGGTCTCGCCGATCGAACTGAAGTAGGGGATCTCGGACGCGGCTCGGTACGGGTATGGGTCGGATTCGGGCGTCGGCATACGATCCCTCCAAGGCTCGAACGATCTGGTCGGTATGGGGGCGTGGGGCATCGCGGTTCGTGCCGGCCTACCGGCGCGTCGGCGCGATCGCCCCGCCCCGGCCGTCGCCGTCCGGGATCGACCGGGCGAGTCGAGGCACGGGCGGCGGTCGGCCGTTCCCGGGCACGGTGAAGTCGTGGACGGGAAAGGGCGGTTCGCACGTCATCGGACGGGCGCGGCTGCGCGCGCTCGCCCGGCCCGCGGGTCGCCTCGATCCGGCCGAGGGCAGGACACATCACAACCTCGCCTGCCTACGCCTGCCGCGAGGTCCTGCCGGTCGCGGAACGTGTGTCGGGTGAGGCCGCCGATGTGGTGCCGTGTGCGGTGCTCGGGAGTTCGGCTGTGGGAGTCAGCCGTGAAAATCGGCCGAGGGAGGTCGGCCGGGGGGTTCGGCGGTACAAGGGGGGTGGTCCGGGGAGGCCGTGATCCCCGACGAAGCCTCGATCGGGATTCCTACCTCCTCGTATCCGGCGCCGCACATCGATCGCGGACACCCAAAGCGAACGCGAGATGCCTCACCGACCGGCCGCGCTACCACGCTGCGGCCATGCCGGGACACACACCTCTCCAATCCCCGTACCTCTAGGTTGGTCTAGACCAACTTTCAGTGTCAACCCCCACGATGATCCTTTTTGCAACGGCGCGTTCCCGCATGATCACGCAGGCGAAGGAGTGGGGTTCGGCGACCGTCCGGCCGTTCGGGTGCCGTTTGCCGCCGATTGCCCGGGAGTTCGCTCGCGCGCCGGAGGGGTGGACCTCGAGCCCTGCGACGCGAGCGCCGACGAGTAGGCCGTCCTCATCGGCGTGACCGGGGGCAGGCGTCGCCGGCGCCGGGCCCGGCCCGTCGCGTCGCGTCGCGTCGCGGTCAGTCGAGGTGGTGGCGGTACTTGGTGGACAAGGGGTGGGATCCGGGGGTCAGGGCCACCACGCCCACCAGGGTGTCGTCGCGGTGGTAGCCGACCGCGCAGGCCGTGGTCCACGTGCCTTCGAGGAGGCGGATGTCGGCGGCGCCGAGGGCGGGGGCGCCGTAGGACTGGAGGCGGTCCCCGTACTGGTCGGACCAGAAGGCGGGCAGCGGGGCAAAAGGGGCGTCGGGGACGGCGGTGTCGGACAGATGGGCGGTCAGGGTGCGGGCCGCGTGCCTGGCCGTGTCCGTGGGGATGCTCCAATGCTCGACGCGGCGCGGGACGTCGTCGTAGCGCGGGTTCGCGAAGCGGGCCACGTCGCCGACGGCCACCACGTCGGGGCGGGATTCGACCCGCAGGGCGGCGTCGCAGCGCACGCCGTCGGTGAGGTCGAGGCCGTTGCCGGCCAGCCATTCGGTGTTCGGGATCGCGCCGATCGCCTCGATCACCACGTCGGCCGGGAGCGTGCGGCCGTCGTCCAGGACGACCCCGGCGACGTGCCCCTCCCCCGTCAACCGGTCCACCGTGCGGCCGAGTTCGAAGCGCACCCCACGATCCGTGTGCCGCCGGCGCACGGCCGCGCCGAGTTCGGCGCCGAGCGGGCGGTACATCGGCTCCGCATCCCGCGCCACCACCGTCACCTCCGCACCCAACAGGCGCGCCGTGGCCGCGACTTCGCAGCCGATGAAGCCCGCGCCCACGACCACCACCCGGCGTCCGGGACCGAGCGCGTCGCGCAGCCCGCGTGCGTCGTCGAGGGTGCGCACCACGTGTCGCCCCACCGTCGGCCCCGGACAACCCAGCCGGCGCGCACGCAGCCCGGTGGCCACCACCAGCCCCGCGTACGACAACGACGATCCGCCCGCCAGCCGGACCCGACGCGCGTCCAGATCGACCCCGGTCACCGCCTCGCCCAGCCGCCAGTCGACGTCCGCGCAACTCGCGCGCGGCCGAAAGGCGACCGCCGCGTGCGTCACGTCGCCGGCGAGTACGTCCTTGGACAACGGCGGGCGGTTGTACGGCATGTGCGGCTCGTCGCCGACGACGGTGATGCCGCCGGTCCAGCCGGCCGCGCGCAGTTGTTCGGCGGCCCGCAGACCACCCATGGACGCGCCGACGACCACCACCCGACGCCCGGTCATCGCTCAGTCCTCGATCGTGATGGCCTGCAACGGGCAGACGTCGGCGGCGTCCTCGACCACGTCGCGCAGCGTGTCGTCCGGTTCGGCGACGAACTCGAGGCGGCCGGCGTCGTTGATCCGGAACACCTCGGGCGCGGAGAACACGCACTGCCCGTGGTCCCGACACCGGTCCATGTCGACGATGACCTTCACGGTCGTGGTCCCTTCCGATCGAATGAGGTGGTGGGCCGAGCGGATGGCGGGCGGCGACTCACCGCCTGGGCGCACGGATTCCGCGCAGCTCCCAGTCACCGCCGAGGGCGGTGGAGCGCACTTCTTCGGACTCGGTGGGCTGCGCGCCGCAGTCGGTACGAATGGGGGTCGGACCGGTGACGATGTGGTTGGTCAGTCGGCCCAGGCCCTCCGCCTCCACCTCGACCACATCGCCCGGCTGTACGGGACGCGAGCCGGCCGGGGTGCCGGACAGGAGCACGTCGCCGGGGTGGAGCGTGATCGTGCGGGCGATGTCGGCGACGAGGTAGTGCATGTCCCACTCCATCTCGTCGGTGGAACCCTCCTGCACCACCGCGCCGTTGACGTAGGTCCGCAGCGCCTTGCCGCGGAAGTCCCAGCCCTCGACCAGGCCGGGGCCGAGCGGGCACAGCGTGTCGGAACCCTTGACCCGCAACATCGAGCCGGCGTCGGTGTCCCGGAAGTCGTGCAGGCCGTAGTCGTTGGCGAGGGTGTAGCCGCGGATGTACGCGCCCGCGTCGGCGGGGGCGATGTTGCGGCAGGTACGGCCGATCACGATCGCGATCTCGCCCTCGTAGTTGAGGTATTTGCACCCGGTCGGGCGAACCACCGCACCGCCGTGCGCGTTCAGCGACGAGGTCGGCTTGTGGAAGTAGGTCGGCGCGGGCGGCAGCGAGGTGCCGAACTCCTCGACCCGGCTGCGGTGGTTGAGGTGCACCGCGACGATCTTGCCCGGTGCGATCGGCGGCAGGTGGTGCGCGTCGGCGGCCTTGATCCGGCGGCCGTCGGCGGCGACCAGTTCGGCCCCTTCGCGGACGACCTCGACGACGGCGCCGTCGAGCAGGATGCGGCGGTACTCGGTGGTGGTCATTCGACTCGTCCTCGGGAGGTGTGGGGGTCGGCGACCCGGGATGTGCGGTCGGCAACCTGTGAGGTGTGTGCGTGGGGCGCCGTCCAGCCGCCCGCCGGCCGGTCGAACCAGACGTGTGCCTGCCCGGTGCCGGTGGCGTTCTCGTAGTCGCCGACCAGCCGCCCCGGCGCGGTGCAGCGCTCCTCGCCGAGCGCGCCGAGCATCATCAGGTAGTGCCCGAAGCGGGCCTCGGGCTTGTACCGCAGGAAGTCCGGCATGCCCGCGAGCACGCTCGCGTGGTCCCCGCGCTCCATCCAGGCGATGCGCTGCTCGTCGGCGGCGCGCGCCTGCGGGGTGCGCACGTGGACCGGATCCGATGCTTCATGGTCGCGCAGTTCGCGCAGGCTCCAGAACGTGTGCGAGAACGCGCCGGACGCGATCAGGAGCACCCTGCGGTCGGTGGCCGCGATGCCGTCGGCGAGTGCCCGGCCGAGCCGCAGGTTGTCCTCGACGTCGGCGGTCTGGCAACAACCGATGCCCAGCCAGCGTTTGCCGGGCACGCCCAGGTGGTGCCACAGGTTGACGGTGGCGTAGTGGATCGGCAGGAACGGATCCTCGATCGGGGTGATCCAGGTGCCGTGCTTGGCCGCGAACCCGGCGGTGGCGTGCGCCAGTTCCGGGTCGCCGGGGAAGGCGTAGGGGATCTGCCGCATGCCGCGGGGTAGTTCCTCCGAGGTGTACAGCCCGGCGCGGTGCGCCTGGGCGGCGATGACGAACTCGACGGTGGTCGCCCAGTGCGAGTCGAAGACCACGACGGTGTCGTAGTCGAGCCGTTCGAACACCTCGGCGCGCAGCCGGGCCAGGGCCGGGACCAGGCTGATCTCCCGTCCCTCGTTCAGCTCGTGCCGCACATCCGGGGGCAGCATGATGGTGGGCGAGTGGGCCAGGATGCCCGCGCCGACGATCTCTCCCATGGTCAGTGCCATCCGTTCGGCGAGGTCACGGTGTTCTTGACGTCGCAGTAGAAGTCGAAACTCCAGGTGCCGCCTTCGCGGCCGACGCCCGACTGCCGCGCGCCGCCGAAGGGCGCCCGCAGGTCGCGGACGAAGAAGCAGTTGACCCACACCGTGCCCGCGACGAGCCGCGCGCCGACCCGCCGAGCCCGCTCCCGACTTCCCGTCACCAACGTTGCGGCCAGCCCGAATCGGGTGTCGTTGGCGAGGGTGATCGCCTCGTCCTCGGTGGTGAAGGTCTGGAGGGTCAGCACCGGGCCGAACACCTCCTCCTGGACGATCTCGGCGTCTTGGGCGACGTCGGTGAGCAGCGTGGGGCGGTAGTACAGCCCGCCCAGCCCGGTGTCGGGGCCGCCACCGAGCAGGGCCTTGGCGCCGGCGTCGAGCGCGCGGCGGACGAAGCCGTCGACCCGGGCGAGGTGCTCCGGGTGGATGTTGGGTCCCATGTCGGTGGCCGGATCGCGCGGGTCGCCCTGGACCAGGGTGCGGGCCTTCGCCAGGAACCGCGCGGTGAACTCCTCGGCGACGGCGGCGTCGACGAGCAGTCGGGTGGCCGCCAGGCAGACCTGGCCGGCGTTGTCGTACTGTTCGACGGCCAGCTCCACGGCCAGGTCAAGGTCGGCGTCGGCAAAGACCAACATCGGGGATTTGCCGCCGAGTTCGAGGCTGACCGGGATGAGGTTGGCGGCTGCGGCGGCGCCGATGTGCCGGGCGGTGGGCACCGAGCCGGTGAAGCTGATCCGGCGCACGTCCGGGTGTGCGGTCAGCGCGGCGCCGACCTCCTCGCCGTAGCCCTGGACCACGTTGAACACGCCCGCCGGCAGGCCCGCCTCGGCGGTGATGTCGGCGAGCAGCGAAGCGGTCAGCGGGGTCCACTCGGCGGCCTTGAGCACGACGGTGTTGCCGGCCGCGAGCGCCGGGGCGACCTTCCAGGTGGCCAGCATCAGCGGCGCGTTCCACGGGGTGATCAGCACACACGGCCCGGCCGGATCCCACGAGACCCGGTTCTCGTGGCCCCGGGTGTCGAAGTCGTCGTGCCCGAGCGAGTCGGTCAGCCAGTCGGCGAAGAAGCGGAAGTTGTGCGCGACCCGCGGCATCACCCCGCGCAGGTGCGAGCGAAGCAACGCGCCGTTGTCCGTGGTCTCCACGATCGCCAACTCGGCGAGTCGGGCCTCGACGCCGTCGGCGACGGCGTGCAGCAGTCGGGCCCGCTGGGCGGGCGGTGTGGCAGCCCACCCGGGGAAGGCGGCGCGGGCGGCGGCCACGGCCGCGTCGGCCTCGGCGCGCCCACCCCGGGCGATCTCACCGAGCACGGCACCGTCGATCGGCGAGACGTCGGTGAAGGTGTCCGCGGACCCGACCCGCTCGCCACCGATCCAGTGCCGGGTGTCGACGGTGACGCCCGCGACGGTGACCTCGGTCATGGATACCCCTCCAAGTCGTTTGACCCCAAACAATTTAGCCGGCGTCGAACACGACGGTCAAGCCCTCTCCCCGGAAGGCCGTTCCGCTGTATCGTTTGCCCCCAAACAATCACCACGAAGGCCCGGCCTTCCGGTCGCCTCGCGCGGCCGACCGCCCCGACGAAAGCGGACACCATGACGGAGCACCCCAACCCGAACGACCCGAACGACCCGCCCCACCACCCCACGCATGACGACTGGCTGCGACGCGCCGACCGGCTCCGTCCCGTGACGGCCCATCACATCGACGGTGAGGACCACCCCGGCGGCGACACCTTCACCGTGATCGCCCCGCGCGACGGCACGCCCCTCGCCGAAGCCGCCCGCGCCGGGCAGCACGAGGTCGACCTCGCCGTCGGCGCCGCCCGCCGCGCCTTCGACGCCGGCCCCTGGCCCCGACTGGCCCCGGCCGATCGCGGCCGGGCGCTGATCCGGCTCGCCGACGCCGTCGAGGCCCACCGCGCCGAACTCGCGCTGACCGTCTCGCTGGAGATGGGCAAGCCGATCACCGAGGCGTACGACATCGAACTGCGCGCGGTGGCAGCCACGTTCCGCTGGTACGGCGAAGTCGCCGACAAGCTGGTCGACGAGGCACCACAGACCCCCGCCGACGCCCTGGCCCTGGTCACCCGCGAACCGGTGGGCGTGGTCGCGGCGGTCGTCCCGTGGAACTTCCCGCTCACGATGGCCGCCTGGAAGGTCGCCCCGGCACTGGCGGCCGGCTGCACCGTCGTCCTCAAGCCCGCCGAACAATCACCGCTGTCCGCCCTGCGGTTGGGCCGCCTCGCCAGCGAAGCCGGCCTGCCGCCGGGGGTGTTCAACGTGATCGCCGGCGAGGGCCCGACCACCGGCCGCGCCCTCGGCCTGCACCCGGACGTCGACGTGCTCGCGTTCACCGGCTCCACCGCCGTCGGCCGGCACTTCCTGCGCTACGCCGCCGACTCCAACCTCAAGCGGGTCTGGCTCGAACTGGGCGGGAAATCCCCGCACATCGTGCTGCCCGACGCCGACATACCGGCCGCCGCGGCAAGCGCCGCATGGGGCATCTTCTTCAACCAGGGCGAGATGTGCACCGCGCCGTCCCGGCTGCTCGTGCACTCCTCGATCGCCGACGAGGTGGTGGACGCGGTGGTCGACCGGGCCCGCGCGCTGCGCGTCGGCGACCCGCTCGATCCGGCCACCACGATGGGCGCGCTGGTGACCGCCGAGCACCTGGCCCGGGTCGGGGACCACATCGCCCGCGCCGACGCCGCCGGCGCCCGGCTGCGCACCGGCGGGGCCCGGCTCGATCGCCCGGGCCACTACCTGGAGCCGACCGTGTTCGACCGGGTCACCCCCGACATGGCGCTCGCCCGCGAGGAGGTCTTCGGCCCGGTGCTGGCGGTGCTCACGTTCGACACCGAGGACGAGGCGATCCGCCTCGCCAACGCGACCGAGTACGGCCTCGCGGCCGGCGTGTGGACCACCGACCTCTCCGCCGCGCACCGCCTGTCCCGAGCGATCCGCGCCGGCACGGTCTGGGTCAACTGCTACGAGGAGGGCGGCCTCAACGTCCCGTTCGGCGGCGTCAAACAATCGGGCCACGGCCGGGACAAGTCGCTGCACGCGCTCGACAAGTACACCGACCTCAAGACGACCTGGATCAGCCTGTGACGCCGCCGGCCGGCGACTCACCCGACCCGCACGGCGGTTGGTCCCGAGCGGCCGGTCCGCCGGCCCCGACCCCACAGCGCGCCACCGTCCCGCCGCACCTCCGGAGACCCCCGTGCCCCGCCCCCTGATAGCCCTCCCCTGCCGGTTCGCGGCCACCACGTCCGCGCTGCGCTACGCCGCCGAGGTCACCGCCCGCGCCCTCGCCGAGGCGGTGTACCGGGCGGGCGGTGAGCCGTTCATGATGCACCCGGCCGAACCCGCCGGCGCCGCCGGCCGGTTGGCCCGCGTCGATGGCCTACTGCTGCCCGGCGGCGGCGATTTGGCGCCCAGCACCTACGGCGCGGACACCGCGCACGCCGAGGTGTACGACGTCGACGCCGACCAGGACGCCTTCGACCTCGCCGCCGCCCGCCACGCGCTGGCCGTCGGCCTGCCCACCCTCGCCGTGTGTCGCGGCCTCCAGGTGGTCAACGTGGCGCTCGGCGGCACGCTGTCCCAGGACATGCCCGTCCACCACCGCCACGTCGTGCACCCGGTGACGCTGACCCCCGACTCGACCACCGCCCGCGCCGCCGGCACCAAGGACCTGGACGTCTCCTGCTACCACCACCAGGCGATCGACCGCCCGGCCCCCGGCCTCCGGATCACCGGCACCGCCACCGACGGCATCGTCGAGGCGGTCGAACTCGTCGACCCCGCAGGCTGGTTTGTCGCGATCCAGTGGCACCCCGAGGACACCGCCGCCACCGACCCGACCCAACAGGCCCTGTTCGACGCACTGATCGAGGCGGCCACGAGGTAACCACCCGCGGCACGACACGGCACGCAGCGTGCTATCGGGCGGCCACCTCGGCGCACGCCCGCACCATACGGTCGAACGTGGCGATCTGGATCTCCCGGCGCTCCTTCTTCCACTCCTCCGACGGCCCCAGACCGTCGATGGTGCGTTCCCAAACGCCCATGAAGGTCTCCTTCCAGCCCTCGACCACCTCGGCGGCGGGCATGCTGTCCGCGACATAGCCGGCGTCGTACAGCGCGCACACCAGTTCCAGGTTGCACGGGATCGCCACACCCCAGTACTCGTCCGGCTCCAGCTGTACCGGATCGTCCGCCGCCATCACCTCGGCGACCTCGTCGACGAGCCGATCCACGATCATCGTCAAGTGCTCATGGGCGGGATCGCTGTCGAAGTTGCCACTGCCCCACGTACCCACGTTTCCTCCTCGTCCGGACCACCCGCTCGATGCGGCGCACCGAGCGAAGCAGACCCGTCCGACATCCGCCCCTATCCCTTCGGCCGTCGCCCCCCGCGCCTCGGCTTCGGTTCGCCGCCGGCCAGGAGTTCCTGGCGGCGTTCCTCTCCCTTGGCCTCCAGCTGCGCCACGATGCGGCGCAGGCCGTCGGCCAGGGTGAGGCATTCGTCCGGGGTCAGGTCGTCGGCGACGAAGGCCTCCTCGGCGTTGAAGGCGGGGAAGACCCGGGCCATCAGCTCCTCGCCGGCGGGGGTCAACGAGAGCAGCACGAGCCGGCCGTCGGTGGCGTGCGCAGTGCGGTTGAGCAGCCCGCGCGTCTCCAGGGTGCGGGCGACGCCGGTGAGCGTGCCCTTGGAAATGCCCGCCTCCTCGGCGACGTGCCGGGTCTCGCTCTCACCCCAGATCCACACCTCCCACAACACCGTGAACGCGGTCCAGGTGAGTTCGGCGTCGCGCAGCACCGAGTTCTCCAGGTGCTGGCGCACCGCGGCGGCGGCCCGGTAGATGTTCGACACCGCGGCCATCTGCTCGCGCCGCAGCGGGATGTCGCCCAGCCGGGCCTGAACGGCCTTCTCCGTCTCGGTGATGGACCGCTTGCCGACCAACGTGCCCCGCCTTATCTAGTCGTGCGCGTATCCGGCCCCGGCCCGATACGCCCTGTGCACCTTGAAATCTAGCCCTTGTGAGGACCTGTTTGCATCCGTACGATCGGCGGCACTCGCAGATCGTACGGACCCAAACGAATGGCTTCCCGCCCGTTCCCACCGGTCCCCACCCGTCCCCATCCTCGGAGGCGCCGGACATGGCAGTCAGAGAAGCGTCGACGAACAACTCCTCCGCCCCCGACCCGACCGTCTCCTCGCGCGGTTCGCTCGGCGTCGCGCACATCGTCTTCTTCGTGGTGGCGGCCTCCGCCCCCCTCACCGTCGCCGCCGGCGGCATCCCGCAGAGCCTCGCGGTCACCGAGACGTCCGGCATCCCGGCGGCCTACCTCGTCCTGGCCGCCCTGCTCGCCGTCTTCAGCGTCGGCTACGCGGCGATGAGCCGGCGGATCACCGGCGCGGGCGCGTTCTACGCCTACGTGGCCCAGGGCCTGGGCCGGGTCGCCGGCCTCGGCGCCGCGTTCGTCGCGCTGATCTCGTACAACGCCATGCAGATCGGCATCTACGGCCTGTTCGGCTTCACCACGGCCGACTTCCTGGACGCCAAGTTCGGGTGGCACGTCGACTGGTGGGTGATCGTCCTGGTCGGCATCACGATCGTCGGCACCCTCGGCTACCTGCGGATCGACCTGAACGCGCGGGTGCTGGCCGCGCTGCTGATCGCCGAGACGATCACCGTACTGGTCTTCGACATCGGCGCGTTCGGCCACGCTCCCGAGGGCGTGTCGCTGCACCCCTTCTCCTGGGACGCGCTGACCACCGGCTCGATGGGCGCGGCCTTCTGCTTCGTGATGGCCTCCTTCACCGGCTTCGAGTCGGCCGCGATCTACGGCGAGGAGTGCCGGGATCCCCGGCGCACCGTGGCCCGCTCGACCTACATCTCGGTCGGCGTGATCGGCGTGCTGTACGCGATCACCGCCTGGGCGCTGATCAGCGGCGCGGGTACCGACAAGGCGGTCGCGGCGGCGGGCGAGCACGGACCGAACCTGATCTTCGTGCTCGGCGGCGACCAGATCGGCTCGGGTTTCGCCGACGTGGCCCAGGTGTTCCTGATCACCAGCCTGTTCGCCGCGCTGCTGTCCTTCCACAACGCGGTCGCCCGCTACTTCTTCGCGCTCGGACGCGAGGGAGTGCTGCCGACCCCGCTGGGCCGCACCCATCCGCGCAACGACTCCCCACACCTGGGTTCGGCCACCCAGACCGTGCTCGCCGCGGCCGTGGTGATCGTGTTCGCCGTGCTCGACCGCGACCCGATGGCGACCCTGTTCAACTGGTTCACCAACCTGGGCGCGCTCGGCGTGATGTTGCTCCTGGTGCTGACCTCGCTCGCGGTGATCGCCTTCTTCCTGCGACACGGCGCCGACGGCGAGAACGCGTGGAGCCGCTGGGTGGCGCCCGCCGTCGCCGCGGTACTGCTCGCGGTGGTGTTCGTCGCCGCCCTGGACAACTTCGGCGTACTCCTGGGCGTCGACTCGGGCTCCGCGCTGCGCTGGGTGCTGCCCGCGCTGGTGCTCGGCGCGGGGGCGGTGGGTGCGCTGTTCGCGCTGTACCTGCGCGCGGCCCGACCGCACGTGTACGCGGGCATCGGGCGGGGGCGCGGCTGACCGCGGATACGCGAAGGGCCCTGCCGGTCGGCAGGGCCCTTCGCGCGTGTACTCCCGCCGGGCCTACGCCACGCCCGACACCCCCGACGCGCCGCTCGCCAGCAGCGTGCCGCCGTTCCACACCACGCCGACCTGGCGGTAGTAGGCGCCGATCGGCTCGATCGGCTCCAGCCGGGCCAGTTCCTCCGTGGGCGCCTCGAACAGGGTCAACTCCGCGTCGCCGGCCCACGCCTGCCCGCCCTCGGCGGACTCGGCGCCGGTGACCACCAGTTCGTCCAGGGCCAGTCCCCCGCCCGGTTCGATCGACGGCAACCAGCGGTGGTGCGCCATCGGATGCCCGTTGACGAAGCCGTTGGTCGGCGCGGGCTCGCGCAGCGTCACCACCACCTCGGCGAGGCGCCGGTCGGCGGCGGCGAGGGTGGCACCGAACCTCGCGCCCGCCTCGATCCGGGGCGCCGGGCCGTACGGGTGCGGCCGGGTCTGGTGGATCGAGCCCAGCTTCTTCGGATAGCCCTGATGCAGTCCGCGCGCGATGGCGAAGTCCTTGTCCACCCAGATGTACACGCAGCGCGAGTAGGTCACCCCCGCGTAGCGGCAGCGCACGACCACGAAGCACTCCTTGTACTGCGCGCGCACCGGGTCGAGCAGTTCGCCCCGTCCGGCCGAACAGGACTGCCAGTCGGCCCAGATCAGCGCGACCGCGCCGGGGTCGTCGTCGGCGAGTTCGAGTTGTGGGGGCAGCAGTTCGGCCACCCGGGCGGGGTCGGTGCGGTACTCGACGGTGAGCAGGTCGCCGGAGTAGTGCCAAGGGGGTGCGGGGATCATCGACGACCGGCCCGTGCCGGTCTTGGGGTGGAAGAAACCGTGTACGCCGCGTACGCCGGTCATGGCGCCTCCCTCTGCGAGCCCGAAGCCGAGCAGTGCATCGTTTGGGTCCGTACGATATGCCTCCCACTCCGCGTTGTCACGTGCGTAAAAGGCTTGTCCAACCCCTTGTGCGACACCTGGGACCTCCATATGGTTTGGGCTCAAACGAATCGGCTCGTGCCGCCGCCGTCCATCCCGTGCGAGGAGAATCCGGTGAATCCATCCGAGTCGGACCGGGTCCACGACATCGTCGCCGAGCTGCGGGCGCGCGGGATCGACGTGGTCCGGGTCGCCTACCCGGACCTGATCGGCACCGATCGTGGTCGCGACGTGCTGGTGGACCACCTGCCCTCTGTGCACGCCCACGGACTGGCCTTCTGTCGCGCGGTCTTCCACACCACACCCCGGGGCGAGACCGTCGCCGTCGCCGGCGGCATGGACGCGGGGTTGCCGGACATCTGCGTGTACCCGGACCTGGACACCCTGGTCGACATTCCGTGGGAGCCGGGCGTGGCGTGGTGTCTGGGCGACACCATGGACCCGGCGACCGGGCGACCCGCCGCCGAGGCACCGCGCTCGGTACTGCGCGACGTGCTGCGTCGCATGGCCGACGAGACCGGGCTGCGGCCGGTGGTCGGGCCCGAGTTGGAATACTTCCTGTGCGAGCCGGACCCGGACCTCCGGGGCGGGTGGCGGCGGTACGGCGACGCGCCGGGCAACGTCTACGTCGCGGGCCGGCGCGGCGACCCGGACGGCCACCTGCTGCGCACCCTGCGCCACCTCGGCAGGCTGGGCATCGGCGCCACCACCGGCAACCACGAGTACTGCTCGGGCCAGTTCGAGATCAACCTGCACCACTCGGACGCGCTCGACGCCGCCGACCGGGCCTTCCGCTTCAAGGCATCGGTCAAGGAACTGGCCCGCCTGGAAGGCCGGTTGGCCACCTTCATGGCCAAACCCTTCGCGGACGAGGGTGGTTCCGGGTTCCATCTGCACCTGAGCTGCGTGGACCCGGACGGGACCAACGCGTTCGACGACCCCGACGGGGCGCACGGCCTGTCCACCGTCGCGCACCACGCCATCGCCGGCGTACTCGCGCACGCCCCCGGGCTGGCCGCGCTGCTGAACCCGACGGTCAACTCGTACAAACGTTTCGGGCCGGACACGCTCGCGCCGTGGCTGATCGACTGGGGCCTGGACAACCGCAGCGCGATGGTGCGGATACCGCCCGAGCGCGGCGCCGGCGCGCGCCTGGAGATCCGCCTCGGCGACGCGAGCGCGAACCCGTACCTGGCCGTCGCCGGGCTGCTCGCCGCGGTGCATCTGGGCCTGCGCGACAAGGCGATGCCGCCGCCCCCGCTGGAGGGGTACGGCTACGACACCGCCAAGGCGCCGGTCCTGCCCGCGACGCTGACCGAGGCGCTGGACGCCTTCGCGGCCGACGACGCGCTCACCGCGCTGCTCGGCGCGGAGTTCACCGACGCCTTCCTCACCTACAAGCGCGACGAGGTCGCCCGCTTCCACCGGCACGTCACCGACTGGGAGTTCACCGAGTACGCCCACCACCTCTGAGGAGCCCGCGTGCGCACCCCCACCACCGCCTCGGCGACACCCGAGCCGATGCCGCTCGACGAGATCGACCTCACGGACAACGACCGTTTCCTCGACGGCGAGACGCCGTGGCGCATGTTCCACACGCTGCGCCGCGAGGATCCCGTGCACTGGCAGCCCGAACCGGCGCCGAACAGCGGCTTCTGGGCGGTGACCCGGCACGCCGACATCGTCGCGGTCGACCGCGACCCGCAGACCTTCACCTCCACACGCTTCACCAACCTGGAGGAGGTCGACGACTCGCAGATCGCCATCCGCCGCTCGCTCCTGGAGACCGACGGCCTGCGCCACGGCGCGCTGCGCAGGCTGCTGCAAAAGCAGTTCACGCCGCGCGCGATCGCCGACTACGGCACGTTCCTGCGCGGGCTGACCGCCCGCACCCTCGACAACGCACTGGCCAAGGGCACGTTCGACTTCGTGCACGAGGTCTCCGCCGACTTCCCGATCAACGTGCTGGCCAAGATGCTGGACGTGCCGGGCGAGGACACCGGGAAACTGATCGACTGGGGCAACCGCATCATCGGCAACACCGACCCGGACTACGCGGACGTACTCCTGGAGAGCGCGGAGAGCGAGCGGTATCGCGACCTGCCCTTCCGCAGCCCGGCCTCGCTCGAAGTCTTCGCCTACGGACGCGAGTTGGCCGAACGACGCCGGGGCGGCGAGGGCACCGACCTGGTCAGCCGGCTGGTCAACCGGGCCCCCTCCGACGGTGTGCCGCTGTCACGGCACGACTTCGACAACTACTTCCTGCTTCTGGTCGTGGCCGGCAACGAGACCACCCGACACGCGATCTCGCACTCGATGCTGGCCCTGCTGGACAACCCGACCCAGCTGGAGCTGCTGCGCGACAACCTCGCGCTGATGCCGGACGCCGTCGAGGAGTTCCTGCGCTGGGCCTCGCCCGTCTACCACTTCCGCCGCACCGCGACCCGGGACGTCGAGATCGGCGGCAGGCGCATCCGCGAGGGCGACAAGGTGGTGATGTGGTTCGCCTCCGGCAATCGGGACGAGGCGGTGTTCGAGAACCCGTACGACTTCGACGTCACCCGACGCGGCGTCGACCACGTCACCTTCGGCAAAGGCGGCCCGCATTTCTGCCTCGGCAACGCTTTGGCCCGCCTGGAGATGCGGATCATGTTCGAGGAACTGCTCCCCCGAATCGCCGACATCCGCCTGGCCGGCGAGATCCGCCGGGTGCGTTCGAACTTCGTCAACGGCATCAAGGAACTCCCGGTGACGGTGACATTGGCCTGAACACCGTCATGCGTGAAGCCGGATCGCCCGAAAGGGGTCGCGGGCCGGTCGGTTCGTGGGGGTCACATCGTGAGGGATTCCGGGTACGTTCCCGGGCCATGGACTCTTCCGGCGGCGTCTCGGCCGCCTCTCTCGGATCCCGCGAACACCGCGGCGCGCGCGGCGGGTCGCGTTCAACCGGCCGGCCCGGACTCGGGCTGCTCGTCGTGGTGTTCGCCCTCCTGGCCGCCCTCCTCCCCTCGGCCGCCTCCGCCGTCGGCTCCGCGGCACCCCTCACCGCCGCGGAGCAACGCTGGGGCAACGCCCGGCTGGATCAGGTCGGTTCGCTGACCACGCACAACTCGTTCACCAACTACGAGGACTCCAGATGGTCCTCGGTCAACCAATCCGAGTCGGTGCGCAACCAGTTGGCCGGCGGTGTACGCGGATTGATGCTCGACACACACTGGTACGAGCACAGCACCGCGCTGTGCGTGATCAGCTTCGGCAGCGACTGCTACCCGAGCGACGTCTACCTGTGCCACGGCGACTGCAAGGCGTTCGCGGGAGTGACGTACGCACTGCCCCGGCAGAGCTTCGCGGGCACGATGCAGACCGTCGTGGACTTCCTGACCGCGAATCCGCTGGAGGTGGTGTCCGTCTTCCTGGAGGACTACGTCGACACCGAGCAACTGCGCGGCTCGCTCGGCCGGGTGCGCGGCCTGTCGGATCTGCTGTTCCGCCCGGATACCGCCGGGGTACGCGACAACGGCTGGCCGAGGGTGGCGGACCTGGTCGGCGCGAACAAGCGGCTGTTGATGTTCTCCGACCGGTCGGACAAGACGAGCCTGGGGGTGATGTACGACAAGGCGTGGACCGTGCAGAACTACTGGAGCCTGGGCGACCTGGGCAACGACCTCGCCTGTACGAGCCGCTGGTCGGACGTGCCGTTGGACCGGACCGAACCGGGCTTTCGCCGGTTGTTCGTGATGAGCCACTTCCGCAACGTGCCGACGGTGGGCACCGCGGCCCTGGACAACGGGACCAAGCTCAGAAATCGAATCGCACAGCAGTGCGAACAGGCGGCGGGCCGCGCCCCGAACTTCGTCGCGGTCGACTTCCATCGACTGTCGGACGGGAGCGGCCATACCCCGGCGTCGATCGTGGCCGAGCTGAACGGGCGGTAGAGCCGGCGCCGGCGCCCGTCGCGGCGGTGCGTGCGCCGCGGACGGGCTCGGGGCAAAATCGGCCGGGCGAGCCCGTGGTGTCCGGTCGAGCGTGGTCGACCAGCACGGTGTGCCGCGACGGGTGGTCGACGAGATGGTGCTTCGGCGGGTCGCCCCGCCGGAGCGTGTGCGTATCGGGAGATGGGCCGCCGTGCCGCGCCGGCGCGGCGAGCCCGGTCGGACCGCCCCGTGTGGGCGGTCCGACCATCACATCCGACCGGGTGGTCCTCAGGCGCGGTTGGCGCTGCGAGCGCCGGTCGCGCGCTTGGCGGCGGTCCCCTTGCGACCGGAAGCGCCGCGCGTCGGCGGCTTGGCGGCCTTCTTGGCGGTGGTCTTCGCCGGGGTCGCCTTGGCCGTGGTCTTCTTGGCGGTCGTCTTCTTGGCGGTCACCTTCTTGGCGGTGGTCTTCTTCGCCGCGGTGGTCTTGGCCGCCGCGGTCGCCCGGGTGGTGGCCTTCTTCGCGGTGGTCTTGCGCGCGGCGGCCGGCGCGGCGGCGCGCGTGGTGGCCTTCTTGGCCGTCTTCTTGGCGGTGGCCTTCTTCGCGGTGGTCTTCTTGGCCGCGGCCTTCTTGCCCGCGACGGTGGTGCCGCCGGACACGGTGCCCGGGGACGCCTTCTTGATCGCGGTCTCGCCCTTGGTCAGCTTCTTGGTACCGCCGGTGAGGTCCTTGAAGCCCTGGCCCGGGCGGAAGCGCGGCACCGACGTCTTCTTGACCCGAACCCGTTCGCCCGTCTGGGGGTTACGGGCGTAACGAGCGGCCCGGTCGACCTTCTCGAACGACCCGAAGCCGGTGACCGAGACCCGGTCACCCGCGACGACCGAACGAATGATGGTGTCCAAAACCGCGTCGACCGCTTCCTCGGCCGCAGCCCGGCCGCCGAGCTTGTCGGCGATGGCTTCGACGAGTTGTGCCTTGTTCATGAGACGCCTTTCGTGGTGCGGGGGTACCGATCGCTTTCGACCGGCCGGACCATCCGACCGATCGGGTCGAACGCCGTTGCGCCAGTACCCATTTCCATGACTGTAACTCTCCGTCACACGGGGGGCATTTCGAACTGCGGTAACGACGCGCTCGAAACACCCCCTTGGATCAACGACGGGGACCCCGCACGGAGATCGGTCCGACACCGACCAAATCCGCGTATCCGGTCGCGACGTTCGCCGGCGGAGGACCGTTTTCCCCTTGTGGGACAAGGCCCGAGGCGGCACGAGGGCCCTCGGATCCGGCGCGGGAAACACCCCTTCGGCCCCCTGTCGAGGGTCCGGTAATCGGGAAATACGCGCCGACACGCGGCCGGTCGAGACCGATTTCCCACCCCGGCGCGCCAACACCCGTCGGCGCACGGGACGGAACCGGGCTCCCCAACACGAGGCGTCGGCCGGGCCGGAGGCGTGCTCGCGGGTCGAACTCGGGACATCGGGCGGCCCCACGACGGGAGGGATACCGGTGGCGGAAATGCCGCGAGCGCACGCCGATCCGGGGCTCACGACGGCGGGCGTACGGCCGGGGGCACCATGCGTCGGCCGTGAAAGGGTCCACGCGCGGGACAGAGTCGCTCAAAGCGCCCCGGTCGACCCCTGGGACGGGCGGTGGACTCCAGGCCCGTGGAGGGCGATTCAGGGCGCTCCAGGGCGAACCGGATCCCGAAACAGGCGGATCCCGGGGAAGGAAGGCACATCCGGGCCGGCTTCCCGACTCCCTGCGCCGAATCGGGCCGATCGCCCCCGGAACCCACCACGAAACATGACGGATCGGGGCGCCCCGGGCGCCCCGATCACGGCGGGGCGAGTCCATGAACCCGCAGCTCACACCACACTCCGACCGGCCGACGGCTCCCGGAGACTCACCCTCAGTCACCCTCGCACCCGTTCCGTATTGCTTGGCCGCGCCCCTTCCGGAATTCCGACTTCGGCATGCCGAATAGCGGTTGGTGCACCCGAGAAAGCGAACGAATGAGCGAGAAATCGAACGGGGCCGAGCCAATCCGCGCCCCCGCCCGGGGCGCGGCAGGCGGGCGGACCCGGCCGACGACCTCCACCACCCACCCGACGGTCCCGGGAAATCGCCCACGGCCCCACGGCCCGAACCCACACCCTCCCGATACGTGCGGCCACCGCCGACCGGGCGGGCCACTCCGGGGACGACGACCGCGAGCCGCCTCGTCCCGGAACTCGTCGCAGCGGTCATCCTGTTGCGCGAACCGCCTCGGAACCCGCTGGCGAACGACGCCGGTTGGCGGCCACCCCGTCCGGCCGCAGGGCCGGCCGGGAGGACCGGAAGGTGTCGGCGCCGTTATCCGTCCTCGCGATTGCGTTCCCGCTGCCCCGGCCAGTCGAGCCTGAGCCGTTGCAGTCGCGGCAGGGAGGCGACCACCAGATCGTAGGAGTCCTCGATGAGATCCCGCACCATCGCCTCCGGCAACGAGCCGTCCAGGGTCACGGTGTTCCAATGCCGCTTGTTGAGGTGGTAGCCGGGCACGATCGCGGGGTGATCGTTGCGCAGCCGAACCGCCAGGTCCGGATCGCACTTCAGGCTCACCCGCAGCGGCGGCGTGTCGGTCAGCGTGGACAGGGCGAAGATCTTCCCACCGACCTTGAAGGTCGACACATCCGGGTTCCGTCCGAACGGAAACTCCTCGACGGCGCCGTTGAACCCGAGGCACACCCCCCGAAGCCGCCCCGCACCCATCCCCGGCAACCGCCGCGCATCAGCCATCCCGCCAGTATGCCCAGGCATCGGGCGCAGAACCCGACGACATCGCGGCGCGCGACCTTTGCGCCGCGGAATCCGGCCGAGACAGGCCCCCTGGGGCGTGGCACTGCCGGTCGGGGGCCGCGAAGCCGCGGCTACAGTGCCAGGGTCGCGGATCGGGTGGGTCCGCGTGTCGAAGGAGGGTCATGTCCAACCCGCTGATCGCCGCCGTGGGCGGACGCGTTCCGCAGGTCGATCCCGCCGCGTTCGTCGCGGTGAACGCGACCGTGGTCGGCGCCGTCACCCTCGCCGCCGGGTCGAGCGTCTGGTACGGCGCGGTGTTGCGCGGCGACGCCGAGTCGATCGCCGTGGGCCCCGAAACCAATATCCAGGACAACTGCACCGTGCACAGCGACCCCGATTTCCCCACGGTGATCGGCGCGCGGGTGTCCGTGGGCCACAACGCGGTACTGCACGGCTGCACGATCGAGGACGACGTCCTGGTCGGGATGAACTCCACCGTCCTCAACGGCGCGCACATCGGCGCCGGCGCCCTGATCGCCGCCGGCGCGGTGGTCCCGCAGGGCATGCGGGTGCCGCCGGGCGTGTTGGTCGCCGGTGTACCGGGCCGGATCCGGCGCGAACTCACCGAGGAGGAGCGCGCCGGCATCAAGGCCAACGGCGTCGGTTACCGGTTCCTGGCGCAGGCTCACGGCGAGATCACCCCGCTCTGACCCCACCCGCACCGCCGACGGACCGCGCCCTCGCGTCGACCCGGGGCGCGGTCCGTGCGCTTATGCGGACTTTTCGGGCGCGCGGCGAGGCTTCGCCGAGCCGATTCCCGGGCGTCGCGCCCCCGCCCACAACCGTCGGGGGCGGCCACTCGCGCGATGCGTCCGCGACGCGCGTAGACACGATTCGGCGCGTGCCGCCCACCTCCGCGACGACGCACTCGGCCGTCCCGGGCTCCGGCCGGGCGGTTCCCGGCACCCTCGCACGCCGCTCTCCGCCGGCCGGAATTGCACTCTCACCTGGGGGTTTACCACTCCCATACGTGTGCGTACGGCTGCGGAGAGTGTGGGTGGATTACCGGTCAACCGGCGCATAACAGACTTCTATCCCTCCAGAACCGGAACCGGGCCTTCGGCTTGACGCCGGGCCAATGATCCGATGATCGTGTTCCGGCCGCCGGTGTTCCGCGATGGACTCGCGAAGGACTCGCGACGGAACCGGCCGAGCAACCCTCTTGTGGAAGGGCTACCGATGGGCCGATTTTGGAATCCAACGACGCAGACCACATCCGACATAACGACGCCGACTTCATCCGGTACAACCTCGCGGTCGTCGCTCCTCGGGCCGCCGACGTCACGTCCCACTTCTACGCGCTGCTGTTCCTGCGGCAGCCCGAACTCCGCGACCTTTTCCCCCCGGCGATGGACGTCCAGCGCGATCGCCTGCTGCACGCACTGATCCGCATCGTCGGCGATCTGGACGACGCTCCCGCGCTGCACGGCTACTTAGGCCAACTCGGCCGCGACCATCGCAAGTTCGACGTGATCGCCGAACACTACGACCTGGTCGGGGAATGCCTGGTCGCCGCACTCGCCCGCTACAGCGGCGAAACCTGGAACGACGCGGTACAGGCCGCCTGGGTACGCGCGTACGGCGCGGCGGCCAAAATCATGACCGGCGCCGCCGACGAGGACGCCCGGACCAACCCCCCGCACTGGGCGGCCGAAATCGTCTCGCACCACAAGGCCGCCGACGACATCGCGGTGGTCACCGTCCGCCCCGATATCCCGTTCCCGTACCGCGCCGGCCAGTACACGTTCCTGGAAACCCCGTGGTGGCCACGGGTATGGCGGGCCTACTCGATCGCCAACGCGCCCGACCCCCAGGGCCTGCTCACCTTCCACGTGCGCTCGGTACCGGCCGGTTGGGTCAGCAACGCCCTGGTCCACAAGGCCAAGCCGGGCGACCGGATCAAACTCGGTGCCGCCATGGGCGAGATGGTCGTCGACCACCTGGCACCCAACCCGATGTTGTGCGTCGCGGGCGGTACCGGACTCGCACCGCTGAAGGCGATGGTGGAGGAACTGGCCTACTACGGCACCGATCGGTTCGTCGACCTCTTCTACGGCGCCAGCGCGCACAGCGGCCTGTACGGCTTGGAGGACCTGCTGCGCCTGTCCCAGAAGGTGTCCTGGCTGCGGGTCAGACCCGCGCTCGACGACCTGACCCTGGCCGGGATCAGCGGAGGGATATCGGAGGTGGTCGGCGAGTACGGGCCGCGCTTCGACTGCGACGCGTATCTCAGCGGACCTCCCGCAATGGTGCTCGACAGCGCCCGGGTACTGCGCCGACTGGGCCTGAACAGAAGCCAGATCCACCACGATCCGGTCGTCGGCGCGTACGCCGACGAGGCCGAGGTCGAGATCCCGACCCCCGTCGCCGCGGAGGCACCCGGCTGAACCCTCGGACCACCCTCGCCGTCTCGTACCCCGCCCAGACCCGAAACAGGCTCCCGCGACCCGGTCGTCGCGCCGCCGAGCCGGTTCCCAGGAGAACGTTGACCGAACACGGCAGCACCCGAATCCGCGAGGATCAGCCGTCACCCGTCGGGTCCCATCCCGGAGTTCCGTCACCGCCCGACGAAGTCGCCTGTCCCACGGGCCGATTCCCCGCCCCACCGGGCCACCCTCCCGCGGCGGCGGTCGAAGCGGGCGCGATACCGGCCCAACTCGCCGCACCGGCGGCATCCCTGCCCGCCCCGCCACCGCTGATCCACTCCCCACGCCCCCGCGGTGCCGTCGATCCCGAACTCGCCCGCTCCTTCCTGGAGCGTTTCCTCCGTGAGACCAAGTCGCCCGTGGATCCCGCGAGTCGATGGCGTGAGATCGCCGAGCAGATCCGGGACACCGGCACCTACACCCACACCTCCGCCGAACTCACCTGGGGCGCCCGGGTCGCCTGGCGCAACTCGGCCCGCTGCATCGGCCGGCTGTACTGGAACAGCCTGGCCGTGCGCGACCGCCGACACGTGAGCCGGCCCGACGAAGTCGCCGCGCAGTGCGCCGGGCACCTGCGCGAGACCTGGCGCGGCGGCCGGATCCGCCCGACGCTGACGGTGTTCGCCCCCGACACCCCCACCGGTCCGCAGGTACGGATCTGGAACGAGCAGCTGATCCGCTACGCCGGCTACCGTCGCGCGGACGGCACCCCGGTGGGCGACGGCCGCAATCTCGGCATCACCGATCTCGCACACGAACTCGGCTGGCGCGGCGAGGGCACCGAGTTCGACCCGCTGCCGCTGATCATCGAGGGCCGGGACGGCCGGCTGCGGCCGTACGCACTGCCCCCGGACGCGATCCGCGAGATCGCGCTGACCCACCCCGAGCACCCGGACTTCGCCGACCTGGGGCTGCGCTGGCACGCGGTCCCGGCGATCTCCAACATGCGCCTGGAGATCGGCGGCGTCTCGTACAGCGCGGCGCCGTTCAACGGCTGGTACATGGGCACCGAGATCGGCGCCCGCAACCTGGTCGACGCGGATCGCTACGACGCGCTGCCGGCGATCGCCGAGTTGTTCGCGCTGGACACCTCCAGCGAGCGCACGTTGTGGCGCGATCGGGCCCTGATCGAGCTCAACCGGGCCGTACTGCACTCCTTCGACACGGCCGGCGCGACCATCACCGACCACCACACCGAGTCCACCCGCTTCCTGCGCCACGTCGAGCGCGAGGCCGAGGCGGGTCGCAGGTGTCCGGCGGACTGGAGTTGGATCGTGCCACCCGTCTCGGGCGGGCTGACCCCGGTGTACCACCGCTACTACGACGACCACGACGAACACACCCTGACCCCGGCGTACATCCTCGACGAGGCGGCGACCCGACGGGCGGCGGGCGAGGTCGGAGGGCTGAGGTAGCCCGAGACCCGAGGCGGGTTATGTCCCATCGGGACAATAGGGTGTTACGGTGCTGATATGAGCATCGACGACCCCGAGTCCGACGGCCGTCGGCAACGCACCCGGCGCAGTCGGGAGGCGATGTCCGACGCCGCCGTCGAGCTGCTGCTCGCGCACGGTCTCGACGGAGTCACCGTCGAGGCCGTCGCCGAGCGGGCCGGGGTCACGCGCCGCACGTTCAGTCGGCACTTCGCCGGCAAGGAGGACGCGATCCTCGCCGAGTTCCGGGAGAACACCGCCCGGATCAACGACGCGCTGCGCGCCCGTCCCGAGGCCGAATCGCCGCTGCTCGCCTACCGCGCCGCGGTGGCCGACTGGCTGGCGATCGAGTACACCGCGGCCGACGCCCGGCTCGCCCGACACCTGGAACTGTTCCGCCGGGTCGACGGTGAGCCGGCGCTGTTCGGCGCCTACCAGCGGATCCGGGTCGAGGCCGAGGCCGAATCGGTGCGGGTGATCGCGGCCCGTCTGGGCGTCGACCCCGACCACGATCCGCGCCCCGCGGTGGTCGTCGGGGCCGGCGCCGGCACCCTGGTCGCCGCGTTGCGGGCCTGGGCCCGGACCGGCGATCCGGGGGCGCTGCCGGCGCTCGCCGAGCGGTTCTTCGATGCCCTGGTCGGCATGCTCGCCGACCCGACGGGGGACGTCCATCCCACATCAGGCAACACCCGTTCCACAAAGGTCGTGAACCACCCATGAGCACCACCACCCCCGAGTACGCCGTCGAGTTCGCCGGCAAGGTCGCCCTCGTCACCGGCGCGGCATCCGGCATCGGCCTGGCCATCGCCCACCGACTCGCCGCGGGCGGCGCCGCGGTCGTCCTCGCCGACTTCAACGAGGCCGGCGCCCGGGAGGCCGCCGACGCCCTGTCAGCCACCGGCGCGCGGGCCGCGGCGGTCGCGGTGGACGTGACCGATCCGGACTCGGTCGAGGCCGCCGTACGCTTCACCGTCGAGACCTTCGGCGCGCTGCACCTGGCGGTCAACAACGCGGGCATCGCCGGGCCCAGCGGGCCCACCGGCGAGTACGACGTCGCGGCCTGGGACCGGGTGATCGCCACCGACCTGTCCGGGGTCTTCTACTCGATGCGCCACGAACTGCCCGCGATCCTGGCCGCCGGCGGTGGGGCCGTGGTCAACATGTCGTCGATCCTGGGCACCAACGGCTTCGCCGGTCAGGCCGCCTACGTCGCCGCCAAGCACGGGGTGATCGGCCTGACCAAGACCGCCGCCGTCGAATACGCCGAACACGGCGTGCGGGTCAACGCGGTGGGCCCCGGGTTCATCGAGACCCCGCTGCTGCGGGACAGCGACGAGGAGCAGCACGCGCTCCTGGTGTCGCTGCACCCGCAGGGCCGCCTGGGCACCGCCGAGGAGGTCGCCGAACTGACCGCGTTCCTCCTGTCCGACCGGGCCTCGTTCGTCCAGGGCAGCTACCACCTGGTGGACGGCGGCTACTCGGCCCGCTGAGCCGATCCGGGGCCGCCGCCCGCGTCCACCGCGTGTTTCGCCGCCGGCCGGGCGGGAAATCTCGGGGGCCGCAGTCGCGACGAGGCTCCGGCGGACGCGCCCGTCGCGCGTCGTGGCATCAGATGAAGGAATGAACGATGGCAACAGGCAAGGTGAAGTGGTTCAACGCGGACAAGGGCTTCGGCTTCATCGAGCAGGATGACAAGGGTCCGGACGTCTTCGTCCACTTCTCCGCCATCCAGGGCACCGGCTTCAAGCAGTTGGAGGAGAACGACGAGGTCGAGTACGACGTCACTCAGGGTCCCAAGGGTCCGCAAGCGGAGAACGTCGTCGTCCGCAGGTAGGCCGCGGTCGCACGTTCGACCGCCACCGGGGCATCGCCGGGACCGCGGTCCCGCCGGTGCCCCGGCCGCGTTTCGCCCGAGCGCCGGGACGACCGCTCGGGTCAGGGTGTCGGCAGGTCGAACAGCATGCACGTGCTGGTGGCGTGGGCCAGCAGCCGGTCGTTCGCGTCGTACAGGCCGGCCTCGGCGAGGGCGGTGCGCCGGCCCCGGGTGAGCACGGTGCCGATCGCCCGGACCTTGCCCGTATCCACCGTCATCGGCCGCAGGAACCGGGTGGACAGGTCGAGCGAGGTGTAGCCGACGCCTTTGGCGAGGGTGGTGTGCACGGCGCAGCCGGCCGCCGAGTCGAGCAGGGTGGCGTAGAGCCCGCCGTGCACACTGCCGATCGGGTTGTAGTGCTCCTCGCCCGGGACGACGGCGAACACCGCCCGGCCCTCCTCGACCTCCTCCAGGGTGAAGTCGAGATTGGCCGCGATCGGCGGTCCGGGCAGCCGTCCGGCCACGATCTCGCGCAGGAAGTCCAGCCCCGACATGGTGCCCACGGCGACGGCGGAGAGCTTCGGGTCCTGCCAGGTGAACGTGCGCGACCGAGTCATGTGCCTTCCGACCTTCTTCCCGACGACGAGGGCGAGGGCGGCGACGCCCTACGACGATGATGATCCAAGCCCTCGACGGCGCTTCGCCCGGCCCCGGGTGGGGGGTCGGGCGGTAGGTTCTCCTCCGCACGTGCAAGATCACTCGGGGAAGGTCTCATCAGCATGTCGCATGGATTCTCGGCGCCCGCCGACGGACACGTCATATTCGCGGCCGGCTCCCGGGGGTGCCCGTGCTGAGCGCGGGTGAGGCCGGCGTGGATCGGGGCGTGTTGTGGGTGGCGACCACGCTCACCGCGCTGGCCCTCGTCGTCGGACTGGCCTGGGGCGCCCGGCGGTTGCTGGGGTTGCCGGTGGGGACGAGGCGTACGCTCGCGGCGGGGCTGCTCGGCATGGTCGTGTCGTGGGCCGTCGGCGGCAACATCCAGCGGCACAACCCCGGCGTCTTCATGACGGTGACGCTCGGCGTCGCGCTGCTCGCCTCGATGACGTTCATCGTGGTGATCGAGGCACTCGTGCCGAGCGGGTCGTGGCCCGGCACGGTCGAGTTCGTCCGCGGACTGCGTCGGCGCGCCGCGCGGGGGCGGCGCTACTCGCAGATCAGCCGGATTGCCGCCCGGCACGGACTGGGCCCGTACCTGCGCGGTCGGCGCCGGGCCGACGCGGGCGGCCGGCGCGCGGTCCTGGCCCGCTCGTTGCAACAGGCGCTCCAGGAGGGCGGGGTCACCTTCGTCAAGCTGGGCCAGGTGTTGTCCACCCGCCGCGACCTGCTGCCGGTCGAGTTCGTGGACGCGCTTGCGCTGCTCCAACACCGGGTCGCGCCCGCGCCGTGGGCCGAGGTCGAGGCTCTGCTGACCGCCGAGTTGGGCGCGCCGGTGTCCGACGTCTTCGCCGAATTCGACCCGGAGCCGCTGGCGGCCGCGTCGATCGCCCAGGTGCATGGGGCCCGGTTGCGCTCGGGCGGCGAGGTCGTGGTGAAGATACAGCGCCCCGGGATCGGGCCGATCGTCGAGCGGGACCTGGACATCCTGGCCCGGCTCGCGGCGAGTCTGGATCGGCGCACCGCGTGGGGACACGCGCTCGGTCTGGTCGAGTTGGCCGACGGCTTCGCGGTCGCGTTGCGCGAGGAACTGGACTTCCGGATCGAGGCGCGCAACACCGCCGCCGTGCTGGCCGCCGGGTCCGGGCGGCGGGATCCGCAGCTGATCCTGCCCCGGCCGCACCCCGAGTTGAGCACCGCGCGGGTGCTGGTCCTGGACCGGTTGGACGGGATACCGCTGGGGACCGCCGTGCAGACGCTCGACGAACGCGGGCTCGACCGTGGCGGGTTGGCCCGTACGCTGCTCGGCGAGTTGTTGCGGCAGATCATGTTCGACGGGGTGTTCCACGCCGACCCGCATCCGGGGAACATCATGCTGCTGACCGACGGCCGGTTGGCGCTGCTCGACTTCGGCTCGGTGGGCCGGATCGACGCACAACTGCGGGGCGGATTGCAGGATCTGCTGCTCGCGCTCGGCCGGGCCGATCCCGCCGCGATGTCCGACGCGCTGCTGCGGGTGGTGACCCGCCCGGCGGAGTTGGACGAGCAGCGGCTGCAACGTGCGCTCGGCCGGTTCATGGCCCGCCATCTCAGCGCGGGACTGGCGCCGGACATGGCCATGTTCACCGACCTGTTCCGGCTCGTGTCCGCGTTCGAGCTGACCGTGGCGCCGGAGATCGCGGCGGTGTTCCGGGCACTGGCCACGGTCGAGGGCACGCTCACCGGGATCGAACCGGGCTTCGACATCTTCGCCGAGGCACGCGGCTATGCGACCGCGCACGTCACCGAACAGTTCGAACCGGGCAGCCTGCGCGACGCGGCCACGAGCGAACTGCTGCACCTGCTCCCGGTGTTGCGCCGGCTTCCGCGCCGCTTCGAGCGGCTGACGGGGGCACTGGAGGAGGGACGACTGGGCGTCAACGTACGATTGTTGGCCGACGAGCGCGATCGCCGGGTGGTCACCTCGCTGCTGCATCGGACGCTGCTGACCGTGCTGGGGGCGACCGCCGGGATCATGGCGGTCCTGCTCCTGGGCACCGAGGGCGGGCCGCGTGTGGGCGAAAGTGTGGGGCTGTACCAGGTGTTCGGCTACAACCTGCTCGTGGTCAGCTGCGTACTGGTGTTGCGGGTGTTGTTCACCATCTTCCGTGCGGAGCGGTTCGAGAGGTGGCGTTGACGGACTGCCGTGCTCCGTACCGAAATTGGTGATGCCTCGCACGAGTCGGTGACGCTGTGCACGGTCACGGCAACTCTCCGGTATCTTCTGCTTCATGATCATTTCGATGATCGTGCGCCACACCCGTCCCATCATTCGTCCGTCCCATGACGACCCATGCATCCAGGGGGAATCCCACATGAAGCGTTGGCCTGCCGCCCTTGTCCTCGCGTTCGGCATCACCATCGGCGCCGGCGGCGCCCAGAGCGCGGTCGCCGCGTCCACGCACACCCCCGCCTGCGTGGCCGACGCCTCGCCCGGCCATACGCGCCGGCATCTGCCGGTGGCGGAGATCTTCGTGACCGACAACACCGCCGTGATCAGCGATCCGAACGATCCCCGACTGCGGACGGAACTGAACCGCTTCGCCTGCCAGGTGCGTGCGACGATCCGCGCGCACGGTGCCGACCCCGACAAGTCCTCGTTGCTGGACGGGGTGTTCTGGTCCGGCGAGTCGCAGAGCGTCACCTACGAGCGCTCGCGCGAGTTCGACGTCGACGGCCTGGACGCGGCGGAGCTCAACCACATCGCCGACGTGCTGCGCAAGCGCTACGACCAGGAGTCGGTGCTCACCTTCGAGTACCTGCGCGCCGACTCCCCGCGCGCGGACGCGATCGAGGTCGAGGTGCCGAACGTGGGCGTGCAGCGCCTGCACGACGGGCTCGCCGCCGACCCGGAGGCGCGCGAACGTCTCTTCGGCGGCTCGGTCACGGTGCGCGGTGGCAAGTTGATCCTGGTCGCCGACCGCGCGGACGCGGCCCTGGTCGAGCGCTTCGTCGGCACCCTGGGCGGCGACTGGTCGTCGGCCACGGTCCACTACGGGGACCGGGAGTTCGTCGGCTAGGTCCTGTCCGGCGGATCTTGGTGGATCGGGCCGCGTCGTCCGGTGCCGTGCATCGGCGTGCCGGAGAAGCAGCCGCATAGTGGTTCTCTTCGGCTGTTTCTCCGGTGCGGCGAGGCGAGCGCAGCGAGGAGCCCGAAGGGCGGATGCCAGGCGGCGCGGACCCGCCAAGATCCGCCGGACAGGGCCTGGCACGACGACCGTGCGGGGCGGGATGTGCGGCGACGGTGGCGTGCGTCGCCGCACATCCCGCCCCGGCCGCGCTCGGCCGGTTTCGCGGCGATGGGCCGGGGCGGAAAACGTTTGCCGGATGGGTGGCGGCGCGGTATTGATGCGGATATGTCACGCACCTTTGCAGATCTGACCGCCGAGGCCGAGTCGGTGTCCGTGGCCGGCTGGGACTTCTCCTGGCTGGCCGGACGGGCCACCGAGGCCCGCCCCTCGTGGGGATACCAGCGGCTGATGGGCGAGCGCCTGGCCGGCGTGTCCGCCGCCCTCGACATCCAGACCGGTGGCGGGGAGGTGTTGGCCGGCGTACCGAAGTTGCCGCCCACCATGGTCGCCACCGAGTCGTGGCCGCCGAACGTGGCCAAGGCCACGGAGTTGTTGCACCCGCTCGGCGCGGTGGTGGTCGCCGACCCCGACGAACCGCCGCTGCCGTTCGCCGACGCCGCCTTCGACCTGGTCACCAGCCGCCATCCGGCGACGGTTTGGTGGTCGGAGATCGCCCGCGTGTTGCGGCCCGGCGGCACCTATCTGGCCCAGCATGTCGGCCCGGCCTCGGTGTTCGAGCTGATCGAATACTTCCTGGGCCCGCAGCCCGAGGCGCGCAAGGGTCGACACCCGGACACCGAGAGCGCCGACGCGCGGGCCGCCGGTCTGGAGATCGTCGATCTGCGGACGGAACAGCTGCGGATGGAGTTCTTCGACGTCGGCGCGGTCGTGTACTTCCTGCGCAAGGTGATCTGGCTGGTGCCCGGCTTCACCGTGGACGCCTACCGGGACCGACTCCACGACCTGCACGAACTCATCGAACGGGACGGACCGTTCCTCGCGCACTCGACCCGGGTACTGTTCGAGGCGCGGCGACCCGACTGAGCCGGCCGGGGCGCGCGGGCTCCGCGCCGGTGACGAGCGCCGGGGTACGCCGGGGCGGACCGCCCCCGCGCAGGCCCGGGCGGGTGACATGGCGTAGCCCCCGGCCGATCCCGGCGTTGAGCACGGTATGACCCAGACTCGACGCATCATCGCCGCCGTGGTCCTGGCGACGGGCGCCGCCGCACTCGCCACCCCCGTCGCGAACGCGGGTACCCCGCCCCCGGACATCGCCCTCACCACCCCGGACAGCACGGCCTCGGCCACCGACGGCATCACCCCGCAGCAGGCCCTGGGCACCGCCATGAGCTCCCTCGTCGGCGGCCTCGCCCATTGACCCACCCGAAGCCCGCGGCGGCCCCGTCCGCCGCCGGCCGGACCGACCGCCGCCGCCCCTGCCTCCGGAGCGCGGCGGTTTCCCGTTACCGGGGCCGGAAATAACCGACCTCGCCCGGTTCGGTGCGAAATGCCGACGCTCCGGGGATCACCGGTGGCTTGTGGTCACCGCCGCCACACCGGGAGCGCGAGGCTCGATGCCCGGTTCGGGGAACAACGCGTGCAGGCGGGCGACCAGCGCGGCGTCCGGGAGGACCGCGCGGCGCGCGTCGGCGGCGATCGGGCAGGACGACATCACCCGCACGCCGTGGCGCAGGCCGTCGTCGTACCCGAACATCACGACGTAGTCCGCCTGGCGACCCGCCCCGGAGCAGGCGAGGCCGCCGGCGGGCAACGCGGGTTGGGTCCGCAGCGCCCGGGCGTACTCGGTCGGATCCGGGAGGGCGCGCGTGCCGGCCAGGTCCGTGCGGTGCCGCGCCGGTCGGTCGTCGCGTGGATAGCGGCACACCACGGCGGAGCGCGGCGTGCCCGGGACGAACGGGTCCGCCGGGGCGGCATGGTTCGGCAACCGCCAGTCGGGGGTGGTCGGGTCGACCCACCGGGGGCAGCCCTCCGCGTCCACGGGAGCGGGCGGCGGCGCGGGGTCGGCGGTCGCCGAATACCGCGCGGGCGCCTCCCCGGCGGCATTGAGCAGCGCGGTCCCGCCGAGGCCGACCGCGATCACGGCGACCACCGGCGCGGCCCACCGGCGACGTCGGTGATCGCGCGGCGGACTCGGCTGATCGGCACGCGGCTTCTCGCCCATGACAGCACCCTGACACACGGCCCCGCCCGCGTGCGCGGCGGGCCAACCGGCTTTCGGCCTGGGAAGGTTGCCCCCGACGCCCCGGATACGGCGTGCGCCGAGAGCGCTACGGCCCGACCGGGCCGATGTGGCCGGGGTGGGCGGCGGGCGTGCTCGGCACAACGCCGGCCACGTGCGTCCGAAGGGCCGCAAGCGGTGCGAAGCCGACAGGAAAGCCCGGACGCGCGCCGGTCCGCGCCGCCGCCGGCGCGACGCGCGCCCGTCAACCGGCCGGCCCGGGTTGTTTCGCCGGGTGGCGAAACATTCGGCGGGGCCGGGCCCGGCGGCCAGTCTGTAGCGCATGTCGATGATCGGTTTGCCCCGGCAGTTCGTGCGCACTCGGCGGTTCACCTCGGGTCTGCCCACCGCGTTCACCGTGTCCGGCGACGGTGCGTCGGTGCTGTTCCTGCGCAGTCGTTCCGGGGAGGATCCGGTGGGCTGCCTGTGGTGTCTGGACCTCGACACCGGCGCCGAGCGGCTGCTCCTGGATCCCGCACGCTCGGCGCGGGCGGCCGGCCGGGCCGGGATCGCCGCGTACGCCACCGACGACGCGGCTCGTCTCGCCGCGTTCGTGCTGCCGGACGGGTTGTGGGTGGTCGACGTGCCGACCGGGCGTGCGCGTCGGTTGCCCGTCGAGGGGCCGGTCGCCGACCCCCGCCCCGACCCGGCCGGGCGGCGGATCGCCTATCTGGCCGACGGTGCGCTGCGGGTGGTCGAGGCGGACGGCACCGGGGACCGGGCGGTCGCCGAAGCCGACGGCACCCACGTGCGTTTCGGGGTCGCCGAGTATGTCGCGACCGCGTCGATCGGCCGGGACCGCGGCTACTGGTGGTCCCCGGACGGTACGCGGCTCCTGGTCGCCCGCGTGGACGAGAGCGAGGTGCCGATCCGCTGGCTCGCCGACCCGACGGATCCGGGCGTCGCGCCGCGCGCCCTGCGCTACCCGGCGGCGGGCGACCCCAACGCCGAGGTCACCCTGTGGCTCGTCACCCTCGCCGGTGAACGCGTCGAAGTGCGCTGGGACCGAGCCGGGTTCGAATACCTGACGGCCGCCGGCTGGGACGCCCACGGCCCGTTCGCCGAGGTGCAGAGCCGCGACCAGCGCACCGTCCGCGTATTGGCCGCCGACGAGGGGGACGGCCGTACCCGCCTGCTCGCGGAACGGCAGGACCCGCACTGGGTGCACCTGCTGCGCGGCACCCCGGTACGGACCGCGTCCGGCGCCCTGGTCGGGCACTCCGACGCCGACGGCACCCGCCGACTCACCCTGGACGGAGTACCGGTCACCCCGGCGGGCTTGCACGTGCGCGAAGTGTTCGGGGTGGACGGCGACGACGTGTTGTTCGGCGCCGCCGACGACCCCACCGAGGCCGGGATCTGGACGTACCGACCGGGTGCCGGCGCCGAACGGCTCGACGGGGAGGCGGGCGTACATGCCGGCGTGCGCCGCGCGGGCACGCTCGTACACACGGCCCGGACCCCCGATCGTCCGGGCGCCCGCACGCACGTGCTGCGTGCGGATCGCCCCGCCGTGCCGATCCGCTCGTATCCGGCCGAGCCGGTCCTGCGGCTGCGCGCCACCCGGATCATCACCACCGAACGCGGCCTGCACAGCCAGGTGTTGCTGCCGTCGTGGCATCGCGCGGGCGACCCGCCGCTGCCCGTGCTCGTCGACCCGTACGGAGGTCCGGCCCTCCAGCGGGTCACCGCTCAGCAGGCGCCGATGACCTTCGTTTCCCAGTGGTTCGCCGAACAGGGCTTCGCCGTGCTGATCACCGACGGCAGCGGGACGCCGGGGCGCGGTCCGGCCTGGGAGCGCGAGCCGGCCGGCGACATCCTCGGCCCGGTGCTCGCCGACCAGGTCGCCGCGCTGGCCGAAGTGGTGCGCCAGCGGCCCGAGTTGGACGCCTCGACGGTCGCCGTGCGGGGTTGGTCGTTCGGCGCGACACTGGCCCTGACCGCCATCCTGCGCCGCCCGGACGTCTTCCACGCCGCGATCGCCGGCGGCGCCGTCACCGACCAGCGCCTGTACGACACGCATTGGCGCGAACGTTTCCTCGGCCGTCCCGACGAGCACCCCGAACGTTACGCCGCCTGCTCACCGCTGTCCTCGGCCGCCGAGTTGCGCCGACCCCTGTTGCTGATCCACGGGCTGGCCGACGACAACGTCTGGCCGGCCAACACATTGCGCCTGTCCGGCGAACTGCTCGCCGCCGGAAGGCCGCACGAGGTGCTGCCGCTGGTCCGCACCGGCCACACGCCCACGGACGAGAACCTCTTCGAGAAGTTGCTGGCCCATCAACTCGACTTCCTGCGGCGCCATTTGCGCCTCCCACCACGCTGAGCGGTCCGCCGGGCGGCGGCGGGGCAACGGGCGGGCGGGTCGTCAGCCGCCGGCGCTCGGGTATGGCCAGGGGTTGGCCTCGCACAGTTCCCCGTTGTCCGCCACCCGGGACTTGGTCTGCTGCATCATCACCGGAGCCAGGCCGCCGGCTGCGCATCCGGTGCTGTGTTGGTGGCCCATCCGGTGGCCCACCTCGTGGTTGATCAGCATGCGGCGGTAACCGAGGAGGTCGTCCCCGTACGCGGTCGAACCCTGGGCCCAGCGGCTGCCGTTGATCATCACCCAGGGTGTGCCGGTGGCATTGCACGACACGTTGGACCTGCTGGTGTCGCCCACGATCGGCGAGCAGATCCGATGCAGGGTGCCGGGGCTGGACAAGCGCACCACGAACGACGCGGCGCCGTCGGTGCGGGCGAAGGCGAGCCCGTCCCGGGACCAGCTGCGCGGATCGTTGAGGGTGCGCTGCACCATGTCGGCGAACAGCGCGCCGTCCAGGGGCAGTCCCTGCTCGATCTCCACCCGATAGGCGACTCGCCGCCCCGGACGCGGCGCCGCCGCCTCCCCGGGCACGGTGACGAACGTTCCGCCGAGCCGCAGTTCGGCGTCCAGGGCGAACGGCACGCTCGCCTGCGCCTCGGGGTCCGGCGAGGCGGATGTCCGTACCGGCAGGTCCCGTTGCGCCGACGGCCCGTCCGGGCTCGGGGAGGCCTCGGGCAGCCGTCCGGTCGGTGCCTCGGGCCGGGCGGCGCCGATGTCGGCGGTCGGTGAGCCGCCGCCGGAGCCGTGCGGTATCAGTGCGATCAGGAGCACCACGGCGGTCACCACCCCGGCGACGACCCACGCGCCGGTCACCAGTCGCCGGCGGGCGTGCGAGCGGGCCCTCGCCCTGGCTCACGCGCGGCTCCCGGCCGGGGTGCGTGATCTCGATCGTCGGCCCATGGCGCGCCCGCTCACCCCGTCCCCGGTTCGGCTGCCCGCAACTGCCGGGAGATGTCCGACCAGCGCGCGTCCCGCACGATCGCCCGCGCCTGGTCGTCGGTCAACGGCATCCGTCGTTTCTCGTCCGGGATCTCCACCCGGTCGAGCGGCCCGATGGCCCAGAACAGCCGGAACACGGTCGGCCCCGACGGAATCTGGATGCCCTGCCCCCAGACCAGGCCGGCCTCGGTCCTGCGCACGGACTCCGACGCGAAGCGGTCGGCCTCCCCGAGCGGGCCGACGCACTTGAGGTGGTGTCTGCGCCCGTACTCGTCGATCCGGCTGGGCTCGGTGGCGGCATCCGGGGCGCACGCGGCCAGTTCGCCCGAGCGCAGCGACATCGACACCCCGGCCGGTCCCTGGCCGTTGTCCCACGTCAGCTCGGCCGAGATGCCGTACTCCGGCGAATATCCGGTCCGTACCGCCGACTTCGTGCCCTCCGCCGGCAGCAGGGCGACGAGCAGGTCACCCAGCTGCCGTGCGATCACCTCCCGCGCCTCGGCGATTCGGGCCTCGGCCGCCTCCGACCGAGGTCGCGCCTCGGGTACACCGCTCGACGCGGGTGACATCGCTTGCTGCGACTCGGGCTCGCCCGCGTCCAGGGCGACCGTGGCCGAGAGCACCCCGATCGTCACCACCGCGGCCATCGAGGCCACGACGGCGCCCGCGCGGATCCATACCCGCCGCCGGCCCCGGGCGGCGGCACGGGCCACCACATCGGCCATCGGGCGGGCGTCCTGGCTCCCCAACTCGGCGTGCAGTTGCCGTCTGAAGGCCACTTCGAGGTCGTGGTCGACGTCGATCACGACGTCGAGGTCGGTGTCCGCTCCGCCGGGGGACCCGCGCCCCGGCTCGGTCCCGGATCGTGGGGTCACCCGATCCGCCGCCATTGCCGCCTCCCGTTCCGGTCGACATCGGTCGCCGTATCGGTTTTCGTATCTGCTTCGGTTTCGCCGTCGTGCTCGGTCTCGCTGGTCACTGCTCTCCTCGCTCAGCCGATCAGGGGGTTGACCTCGAGCGTTCCGCGCAACCGGGCCAGTGCGCGGGGGCCGGCGCTCTTGACCGCGGAGGTGGACATGCCGAGCATCTCGGCGACCGCCTCCACGCTGTGGTCCTCCCAATACCGCAGCACCACCACCGCCCGGTCCCTCGGCGCCAACCGCATCAGCGCGTCGATCAGGGTCAGCCGTACGTCCGGGAGATCGGCGTCGGCCGCCGCGTCGGGGCGGCGCTCCAGGCCCGCCGTGTCGATGCCGGGCAGCTCGGTGGAACTGCGTCGGCGCCTGCGGTCGAGGTAGGCGTTCAGGAGCACCCGCTTCGCGTACGCGTGCGGCTGGTCGGTGTGCTCGATGCGGCGCCAGGCCACGTACAGCTTCTCCAGGGCGATCTGGGTCAGGTCCTCGGCGAGATGCCAGTCGCCGCACAGCAGATACGCCGTCCGGCACAGGCGTTGCGCCGAGGACTCGGCGTACTCGGTGAACCCGTCGCGGCCCTGCCGTCCCATCCCGACCTCCCCTCCTGTCGCGTCCGTCCCTGATCCATACGCATCCGGAGGAGGGGCCGGATGCACGTGTCCTGCGTCACAGCGCGGCCGGGGCGGGCGGGGTCACCCGCGCGGGCTCGTACGCGTGTCGCAATCGGTCCCCCAATTGGCATGTCGGGCCGGTCATACCGACATCGAACGGGCCATACGTTGGTTCGGCGCCCGAGAACGCGCGCACCGTCGACCGACTCGGTCGCCGAACCCGGCCACATCCACCCGAAGGAGCCATCGCGTGCGCGACGTCAAGATCCTGGCCGTCTCCGGCAGCCTGCGCGCCGAGTCGCACAACACCCGACTGCTGCACGCCGCACGCAAGTTCGCCCCGGGTGGCGTGGACATCGAGATCTACGAGGGCCTGCGCGACATTCCCCCGTACGACATGGACCAGGACACGCCGGACAATCGGCCCGCCGCGGCCGCGGACCTGCGCCGGCGGATCACCGAGGCGGACGGGCTGCTGATCGCCACGCCCGAGTTCAACTACTCGATCCCGGGCGTCCTGAAGAACGCGATCGACTGGGCGAGCACCGACTGGAGCGGCACGGAGGGGCTGCCGCTGCTGCACAAGCCGACCGCGATCATGGGCGCCGCACCCACCAACTTCGGCTCCGTACGGGCCCAGCTGGCGCTGCGTCAGGTATTCGTCTGGACGCACACCGACGTGGTGGTCAAGCCCGAGGTGATCGCGTTCCGGTCGCACGAGCGCTTCGACGAGGCGGGCAACCTCACCGACGAGACGACCATCGGCCTGCTCCGCGATCTGCTGGTCGCGCTGCGGGACAAGATCGACGCCGAGTAGGCGTCCGGGACTCCTTCGGGGGCGCGGGAGGGGTTTCGCCGTCACGGGGCGGCGAAACCCCTCCCTTGTTTGGGCGGGGTTGACCGAGGGCGGAAAATTGACCCATCATTTCGTCCTCGAAATGCACCATTGCGGGGGTCGAAAGCGGCCGTAGATTGGTGTCAACGAACGGCGGGGCCGGGCGCCGAGGAAGCAGCGAGGCGCCCCCACCGTCCGTACGCATCACCTCGATCGGCACCGGTCGACCGGTTCACCGCTTTCCCGCACGTCCGTACGCAAGGAGCCACCATGTCCGCGAACACCTCGAACACCGCCGCCACCACCGGCGAGGTCCCCGTCCTGGTCCGTACCCGGGACGCCGAGATCATCCAGGACGGTCCGACCAGCCTGATCACGCTGCTGGCCGACACCCCCGGGCTGACCGCGAACCTGGCCACGTTCCGCAAGGGCTCGCCGGGCGCGCCGGCGCACTTCCACACCCGGGCGAGCGAGATGTTCCACGTCACCGAGGGCACCATGCGCATCCTGCTCGGCGAGGAGATCGTGACCCTGGAGACGGGCGACTTCCTCCTCGTGCCGCCGAACACCACGCACGCCTTCGCCCCTGCCCCGGACACCGAGGCCAAGATGCTGGTGGTCTTCACGCCCGGCATGGACCGCTTCGACTACTACCGCCTGCTGGAGCGGGTGCACCGCGGCGAGGCCGACTTCGCCGAACTGCGCGCGACGTCCGAGCGGTTCGACAACCACTACGTCGACAGCCCCGTGTGGCGCGAGGCCATCGCCGGGAAGTGAACCCACGCACCATGACGCAGGGCCCGGACCACCTCACGTGGTCCGGGCCCTGCGTGTTTCACGCGGACACGCCCTACGGGTGCATCGCCGCGCCCTTGCAGACCTTGTCCACCGCGTTGCGCGGCCCGTACACGGCGATGCCGACCAGGTCCAGATCCGCACGCGGCACCGCCCGCACCGCCGCGCGGTTGTCCCGGTCGTTGCCGGTGGCGAACAGGTCCGAGGTGAACACCGCCACCGACAGGTCCCGGCCGAGGGCGCGGGTGTGCGCCGTGGTCAGCAGTTCCTTCCCGGCCTCGAAGATCAGTACCGGCTGGCGGAACATCGGCAGGTACGCGGTGTCGTCGGCGTCCGTGTACGGCTCGCCGATCACCTCCGGTACCCGGGTGCCCAGGCCACTGACCAGGAACGCCGTCACGTTCAGTCGTTGCCAGGCGGCCAGGTCCTCGCGCAGCAGGACGGCGATCTTGGTGTCGAAACGGATGGGCGCGTTCTCGGCGTGCTCGGATTCCATGCCCGGAAGTCTTCCGGGGCCCGCATCGGCCCGTCTTGTACGATCCTGACATGGTTGCCGGTGCGGAACTCGTGGCGTGGCGGCCACCGGTGGCCGGCGTCACCGAGGTGCTGCACGCACACATGACCGACCACGCCTACCCGATGCACACACACGCCGCGTGGACGTTGCTGATCGTCGACGACGGCATGATCCGCTACGACCTGGACCGGCACGAACACGGTGTGTTGCGACAGACTGTGAGCCTGCTGCCGCCACATGTGCCGCACAACGGCGCCGCGGCCACCGCGACCGGGTTCCACAAGCGGGTGTTGTATCTGGACTCCTCGCACCTGCCCCACTCCCTGATCGGCCCGGCCGTGGACCGACCGGTGTTCGACGATCCGGAATTGCGCCTCCGGCTGGACCGGCTGCACCTGTCGCTGGCCCGTGCCGGCGAGGAGTTGGAGACCGAGAGCAGGCTCGCGTTCATCGCCGAGCGGCTGCGCACCCACCTGCGGGGCCGGGTCGGCGCACCGCCGGAGGTGCGCGATCCGGGCCTGGCCCGCCGGTTGCGAGACCTGCTGGACGAGCGTTACGTCGAAGGTGTCACGCTGCGCGAGGCGGCCGAGGTGCTGTACGCGCATCCCACCCATCTGATCCGGGCCTTCGGCCGGGAGTTCGGAATCGGCCCGCACCAGTATCTGACCGGCCGTCGCGTCGACCTGGCCCGCACGCTCCTGCTCGACGGCATGCCGGCGCACACCGTCGCCACCGCCGCGGGATTTTATGATCAGTCGCATCTGAACCGGCACTTCAGGCGTGTATTGGGTACCAGCCCGGGCCGGTTCGCGCGGATCGGGGCCGGTGCGGTCGCGATGCGCGGGCGCTCGTCGGCGATCCCGTCGACCGCCCCGGGCGATCGCCGCCGACCTCGGCCCGCGCCCCTGTCCGGCACCCCTGTCGGCCCCTGACCGGTCCGTGCTCGACGGCCGATCGTCGGTGAGCTGTGGTGGGGTGGTCCTCGCGATGCCGCCCGGAACCCGGGCGGGAACACGGCGGACGGCCGGTGGGTCCGACAGCCAAGGGGAGGCGAACAGTGACGCAGGGAGCCGCGCGGCGACCCGACCCGGCCGCGGAGGTGCTGCTCGGACTCGCGGTGGCGAGCGGCGAGCCGGGCGACGCGGGCCGGCTGCGGCATCGACTCGGCGTGCGCGAGCCGGCCTGGTTGGCCGATGCGGCGCTGCCGATCACCGCACGTCGTCGGGCGGTGCGCGATCCGGACGTGCCGGTGCGCCGCGCGGTGGCGCGCAACCCCCGGGCCACCCCGGCCGATCTGGCCGCGCTCCTGGAACGGCCCGACCCGGTCGTCGATCGCCTGGTCTACCGGCACGCCACCGCGCTGCCGTGGATGCGCCGGGAGATCCTCGCCCCGGGCCGGCACCCGGATGCGAGTGCCCTCGCGGTGTTGTGGGAGGAGATCCGCGCCTGTGCCGAAGACCCGCCGGACCATCCGCACTTCGTCGGCGCGGCGGTGGTCTCCGGCATCCCCGCGCTGATCGAGCACGCACTGCGCACCCAGGGCGCGCGGCTGACCCGCGCCGAGCAACTGCGCGGTCTGCTCGGCATGTTCGCCGAGCCGGAGCGGCTGGGCGCGCTGCTCGGCCAGGTGCGGTTTCGGCCCGGCGTGCCGCCCGAGCCCGGCAGCGCACCCGGGCCCGGTGTCGCCGACCTCGCCGCCGCCGCGCTCGCGTCCGGGGACGACGGGCAGCTGCGGGCCGCGGTGCTCGCCGCGGAGGGCTCGGCCGGGCTGATCGCGGGGCTGCGGGCCGGCGAGCCGGAGCCGACCTGGCGCCGGCACGTCGACTGGACCCGGCTGCCGGCCGCGCACCGCACCGAGCCGCTGCCCGAGTCGGCCGCCGTCGCGCTGGCCGCCCGGCCGGACTGTCCCGAGGTGCTGCTCGCCGAGTTGTATCGGGCCCACCCGGCCGCGGTGGCGCAGGTCGCCCGCCCCTCGGTCGCCCTCCTGGAGGCCGCGGCGCACCTGCCGGGCCATGTCGAGGCGACTCGGATCGCCGCCGCTGCCGCCGCGTCCGGACTGGCCGACGAACGACACGCCGCGCTCATACCGAGCCGCGTGGCCCCCGCCCGCGTCGGGGTGGCCATGCTCGCCGAACTCCCGCCCGGCCGCCCGCTCGCCGAGCTGATCCACCGTCACCTGGGTTGCTCGGCCGACCGCTGGGCCGCCCTGCGCGGCGCGCTGTCCCGCTACCGGGGCACCCTGGCCGACCTGCTGACGGGCATCGCCGACGGCACCGTGCCCGGCTCCGGAAACGCCCCTCCTCCGGCGCTGTCCCGGTCCTACCGCTTCCTGCTCCACGCCGCCCCGGCCGAGGATCTACGCGCCCTGCTGCCGCACCTGCCCGACGAGTTGCTGCGCGACCTGCTCGGCCGCGGCCCGCTCCCCGAGCACGTCTTCGAGGCCGCCCTCGCCGGCCGCGACCCGAGAGTCTGCGCGGCGTCGGCGGCCAACTCGGGCCTGGATCCGCGCCGGCTGGGCCGACTCGTCGGGCTGGACGAACCCCGCGTGAACGCCGCGGTGTACCGCAACCACCACTGCCCGCTCACCCTGCGCCGCCGCATCGCCTCGGGCACGCCGCGCACCGCGGGTCGGACCGAACCGGTGCCACTGGACCCGGCGTTGCGCGCCGAACTGCTCGACTGCGCGGACCGGCGCCGACTCACCCCGCTGGTGGTCAGCGGCGACCCGGAGCTGGTGCACGCCGCGCTGTACGCGTTGCCCTCCGCCGACGCGCGGGCGTTCGCGTTCCTGAAGGTGTGGCAACGCGGCGGCCCCGACGCGGCGCGGCGCCTGGTGGAACTGATCGGCGGACTCGGGCCGCACCGGGCCGACGCCCTCCCGGACCACCTCGAATCCGCGGACGGGCCGGGCCGGTTGGGCGCGGTGCGCATCCCGTACGAGGACCCCGACGCCCTGCCGAACGTGCTGGCCGGCGCGCGCGGGCGCAACGCCACCCGCCGGCTCCTGGCCACGCTGGTGCACGAGCCGTACACGTACGACCTGCCGCGCCTGGTCGCCCGGCATCGGGAAACACCCTACGCGCCCGAATCGATCGACGAACTCCTGCGCCACGAGGACGCCGTCGGCGAACCGGCCCGCCTGCTGCGCCTCGCGGTGGTCAACCGGGCCGGCGGGACCACCGCCCAGGACCTGAACCGTGAGCCGATCGACCGGCTGCGTGAGGTCGCCTTCCACCGCACCGACGCCGGCTGGGTGAACGCCTGCGTCGAGCACGAACTCCTGGATCCGATCCGCCTGGTGGACACCGCCCGCCCGGCCGGCGAGGTGTTGCGCGCGCTGCCCAAGCTGACCCGGGACACCGTCGCCGCACCGGTCCGGGCCCGGATCGGCGCGCTGGTGCGGACCCGGCTCGCCGGGCACGTCGAGGCGACCGTGATCGCGCTGGGCCTGCTCGACTCGTTCGCCGGCACCGTCGGCGAGCTGATCGATGTCGCCGCACAGGCCGCCGGACCGCCGCCCGGTCCCGGGCAACGCGCCGCCGCCGACGCCGAGATCGCCGAATCGGCCCGCGAACCGGCCGCGTCCACGCCGACGTCGCGCACCCCCGAGCGGGTCGGGCCGATGTTGCCGACCCGGTGCGGGCGACGCGGCGCCCCGGACCGCAGTTGTGCGCTGGCCGCCGCGCATCTGCTGCGCTCGATGGTGCCGGGCGCACCGATCCCCACCGATCCGGCCGTGCTCACGGTCTTCGCGGAGACCCCGGAGGCGGATGTACCAGGGCTGGCCCATCCGGACTGGCTGCGCGCGGCCTGCGCGGCGGCTCCCGTGGACCTGCCGCGCGAGCGGTTGGCCGGGCGCGATCCGGTCGGCTTCCGCGCCGGCGCCTCGGCCTCGGTGCGCTACCGCGCCGGGCTGGTCGGCCCCGCCGAGTTGATCGCCGCCACCCCCGCCCGCGCGTTGAGCACCGCGCGGCCGGGCGAGTTCTCCCAGCTCGCCCGGGAACCGCTGACCCGGGCGGTGCGCGCGCTGCTCGCCGAACACCTCGGCCACGACCCGCGCCGCTGGCTCGCCGCACTGGCGGTGATGGACAGCGACGGCGGCGAACTGCCGCTGCCCAAGCTCCTCGAGCGGGTCAACGCCGGCGCGCCGGAGCCGCCGGAGGACGGGCCGCCCCCGGTGCTCTCCGACGCCGGGTCGGCGCTGCTCGTCTACGCCGGCGTGCGGGTGCTGCGCGCCGTCCTGCCGTTGCTTGCGCCCGGCGCGCCGAGCATCCTGGCCCGCGACGCCGAGCGGGCTCGGCATGTCAGCGCCGACCTGGTCGAGTACGTGCTCGGCCTGACCGACGTCGAGCCCGCGCTGATCCTGGCCGAGGGCGACGCCCGCCCGCCGCACACCCGACACGTGCGCGAACGCCTGCTGGCCCGGCGCGATCCGGCGCTGGACGACCGGCTGTACGGCGATGTGAAGCGGCGCGGCGACGTGGCCGAGCGGCGGCGGATCCTGGCCCGCGCGGCGGACGACCCCCGGCCGCTGTCCGCCGCGCTGCGGGCCCGGCTGCTCGAACCCGGCGTGTTCTCGGCGTATTGGGTGGACGCGCTGCGGGTCACCGTCGAGGCGGCCGACGCGGACGTGGTCGAATCGGCGCTGGCCGCGATGTCCGGGAAGTTGTCCCTGCTCGACCAACTGCTCGCGGCCCGGAACGTGTTGCGCTTCGGCGGCGCGCACCGGCTACGCGCGGTGATCGATCGTGGCCTCCTGGGCAGCGGCGCGGCCAGGATCGCCGGCAAGGCCCTGGAGGCGCACGATCGGGCGCTCGACGCCGGAGGGCGGGCCGGGCTCGACGTGTCCCCGCCGGCGCGCGCCGCGCTCGACGCCGGGTCGGCGGTGCTGAGCGAGCGAGTCGAGCGGGAGTCGTCGCCGGCCCGGCTGGTGGCCCGGCTGCGCGGGTGCCGGCGGCTGCCGGACGCGGAGCGGGTCCTGGATCGGCCGTACCGGCGCGACTGGGTGCTGCTGGCGCGGGAGCACGCGCGCGAGCCGTGGCCGGCGGGCGTGCGGCACGCGCTCGCGACCCGGCCGGACGCGCCCGACGAGATCGTGCTGTCGATGCTGGCCGACCTGCACCCGGCGGAGGCGTTCGCCGCGGCCCGGCGCGGTCCGCGCGCCGCCCGCGCCGTCACCGCCCTGGTGGTGCCCGACGGCGGCACCGCCGAGTGGCACGCGGAGGTGGAACGCCTGGTCGAGGCGGGCCTGTTGACCGGCCGTGACCTGGTGCACGAGGTCGGCCACGCGGAACGGGCGCTGCGCTACCTCGCCGACGCCCGGGCCCGGGTCGACCTGGCCGGTCCGGTGCGCGCGGCGGTCGACGCGGCATACGTGGAGGTCGCCGTACTGGCCGTCGACCTGCTGGGCACCGAGGACCGCTCGTGGCAACGCCTGTTCGCGGCACTGACCGAACAGGACGAACACTGGCGCCGCGCACACGGCCCGGCCGCCGGCATCGCCGGCCTGCTGACATACGCGGCCCGCGAACCGCTGGGACCGGCCTGACACGGGCCGGTCCCGCCGGCGCGGTGGGAGCGGCCTCAGCCGGCCAGGTTCTTCTCCAGGTCGCCCAGGATCGAGTTCGCCGCGACCACGCCGAGGCCGAGGTACCAGGTCTCGTCGGGGACGGTGACGGCCTTGCCCTTCTCCACCGCGCCGAGCTTCTTCCACAGCGGGTTGTCGGTGACCCTGCCCTGCGCGGTCTTGTCCGCCGGGCCGTAGGTGCCGACGAAGATCCGGTCGGCGTCCGCCTCGGTGATCCGCTCCTCGGACAGCTCCACGGCCAGGTCGTCGATGTTCTGGTTGGCCGGGCGCGGCAGGCCGACGTCCTGGAGCACCGTGCCGATCAGCGACTTGTTCGCGTACAGGCGGATCTTGCCCGGCATGAACCGCACCATCGAGATGGTCGGCTTGTTCGGACCGAGCTTCTCGCCGAGCGCCTTGGCCCGGGCCTGGTAGGCGTCCAGCTGCTGCTTCGCCTCGGCGGTCTTGTCCAGCGCCGCGGCGTTGAGCAGGAAGTTCTCCTTCCAGGTGTAGCCGGGGCGCACGGAGAACACGGTCGGTGCGATCTTGGCCAGCGTGGCGTACTGCTGTTCGGCGCGCAGCTTGCTGCCCAGGATCAGGTCGGGCTTCAGGTTCTCGATCGCCTCGAGGTTGAGGCTGTTGATCGTGCCGACCTTGGCCGGCTTGCCGGCCTTGCCCTCCAGGTAGGCGGGCAGTTCCTGGGAGCCGTCGGTGAACGCGACGCCGACCGGCTGCACACCGAGCGCGGCGACGTTGTCCAACTCGCCGGTGTCCAGCACGACGACCCGCTTCGGCCGCTCCTTCAGGACCACGTCGCCCATCGCGGTACGGATGGTGCGCGGGTACTGCCCCGGCGCCGCGTCGGTGCCCAGGCCCGTGGTGACCTGACCGGCGTTGCCGAACTCCTTGCCGCCGGCGGCGACGGCGGGCTTGCCGCCCTTGTTCCCGTCGGACGAGTCCGAGCTGCCGCAGGCCCCGGTGAGCAGGGCGGCGGACAGGGTCACGGCGACGGCGGCGATTCGGCGGCGGGGTATCGGCATGGGTGCTGGTTCCTTGGCGCGTGGGGGACGCGGGCCGAACGCCGTGGTATGGCGGCGATCGACCCACCTGTGTTCAGGTAAGGCTTACCTTGCCTCACCCTAGAGGATGGTTGGCGCGGAACCGCCATCAGGGGTGAGAACGGGCATCCGGAACACGCGGTCGCATCCGTTGACGTGCGCTTAGCGAGGGCGCGAGACTCGGACATTCGGGGGAGGTGGGGACCGTGGGAATCGCCGAGCCGGCCGGACCGCCGGACTTCGAGGCGATCCGCCGCACGGAATACGGCTACCTCGACGACCAGGGCCTGGTCTACCTCGACCACACCGGCGCCGGCCTGGCCGCACGCCGCCAGTGGCGGGCGCACGCCGCACGCATGGCGGGCCGTACCTACGGCAATCCACACTCCGAACACCCGGCGTCGGTCGCCTCCACGGACCTGGTCGAGCACACCCGCCGGGCGATCCTGGCGCACTTCAACGCCGATCCGGACCGCTACGCGGCGGTGTTCACCGCGAACGCCACCGGCGCCTGCCGACTGGTCGGCGAGGCCTACCCGTTCCGGCGCGGCACCCGGTTCGTCCTGCCGATCGACAACCACAACTCGGTGAACGGGATCCGCGAGTACGCCCGCGCCCGCGGCGCGCGCACCGAGTACATCGGCCTGGCCGGTCCCGAACTGCGCCTGGACGGGGAACGATTACGCGCCACACTGGCCCGCCGCCGGGGTCTGTTCGCGTTCCCCGCGCAGAGCAACTTCACCGGCGTACGCCACCCCCTGGAGTGGATCGACGTCGCCCACGAGCACGGCTGGGACGTACTGCTCGACGCGGCCGCCTACGCCCCCACCAACGTGCTCGATCTGGCCGTCGTACAACCGGAGTTCGTCGCCGTCAGCTGGTACAAGGTGTTCGGCTACCCGACCGGCGTGGGCGCGCTGATCGCGCGTCGGGACGCGCTGGCCCGGCTGCGTCGGCCGTGGTTCGCCGGCGGCACGATCGAGGCGGTCAGCGCGCAGGGCGGCTGGCATCGCATGGCCGACGACGAGTCCGCGTACGAGGACGGCACGCTCAACTTCCTGGCCGTTCCCGACGTGGCGCAGGGCCTGGCCTGGGTCGAGGAGGTGGGGATGACGGCGATCCACGAGCGCGTCGCCGCGTTGACCGCGCATCTGCTGGCCGGATTGGCCGAGTTGCACCATCACGGCGGCGAGCCGCTGGTGCGGGTGTACGGGCCGGGCACGACGGACGAGCGGGGTGCGACGGTGGCGCTCAACGTCCTGGACGCCGCCGGGCACGTGGTGGACGAGCGGGTCGTGGCGCGTGACACCGCCGCCGCCCGGATCTGCGTGCGCACCGGCTGCTTCTGCAATCCCGGCGCGGGCGAGGCGGCGTTCGCGATCGGCCGACGCACGCTGCGCGGCGCGGTGTTGCGCACCGCCGCGTCCGGCGGCACCCTCGACGACTACCTGACCCGACTCGGTCTGCCCTCGGGCGGCGCGGTCCGGGTCTCGCTCGGCCTGCCGTCCACCCGCGCCGACGTGGACGCCTTCCTGGACTTCCTGGACCGCACCTACCGCGACCGACCGGTCGACCCGAACGGACTGGCCCCGCGCCTGCGCTGTTGACCACGCCCGCGCCCGCTCACCGCCCGGCCCGGGGGCAGCGGCGGGCCAGCACGACGCAGGTCGCGGCGACGAACAGCGCGGCGCAGCCCGCGAGTACCGCCCAGCCGAGCAGTGGCGAGTGGTCGAAGCTGTCCCCGTACGAGGCGAGCAGCGGCGGTCCGAGCGGGGAACGGCTGTGCGCCCAGCGGCCGGACAGGTCCAGGTCGCTGCCCAAAGCCTCGAACGCCCACCGGTTGGTCATCGCGTAGCTGAGGGTGTGTCCGATCGCGGGCATCCGGGGCACCGGGACGAACGCGCCGGAGAAGAGCACCTGGGGAAAACACAGCAGCGGCAACATCAGCGTGGCCTGGCCCACTTCGGTCACCGCGGCGGAGGTGAGCAGCCCGAGCGCGAGCGCCGCGGCCGAGGCGAGCAGCAGCGTCACCAGGAGGGATCCGTACACGCTCCAGGACGCGGCGGGCAACCGGTTCATCCCGCGCAGCACGGCGAGCAGCAGTACGTCGGCCAGTACCAGGATCGGCAACAGCACGGTGAACTTGGCCGCGAGGTACGGCCCGATCCGCAGCACGGTCAGCCGTTCGCGGCGCACGATCGGCAGTTCCACGCAGATCTGCAACAGCCCGTAGGTCAGCCCGAAGAAAAAGCCGCCGAACGCGATCCAGAACAGGATCATCGCCGCTCCGGACGGGCTCGGCGCGAGCGGGTCGAAGGCGCCGGGGCGAAAGAGCATCGCGAACATGGCCACGATCACCAGCGGCGAGCCGATCAGCATCGCGGCGGTCAGCCGGTCGCGGGTGATCAGTTCGAAATCGCGGCGGGCCAGGATCGACCATTGGCGCAGCGGGTGATCGGCCTTTCCGGCGCCACAAGCCGGGCCCGGCCTGCGGACCGCCGGGGGTTTCGGGGCGGCGGGACGTGGCTCGGCCGGGTGATCGGGTGTGGGCACCGACCCGGCGATCGGGCCCGACCTGCCTCCCGGTCCGGCTGTCTGCTCCAACTCCCGTTCCAAAGCGCCCAGTTCGGGTTCGAGCAGCAGTTCCGGCTCACGGCCCGCGTCCACGCTCGCCCCTCGGGACGCCACCGCGGCGTACACGTCGGCCTCGGTCGCCACGCCGAAGTGCGCGCACATCGCCCGGGGATCGCCGACGTAGGCGGGGCGTCCGTCGGGCGCCAGGAACGCCACCCGGTCGCAGCGGGCCAGGTCGGCCGGGGCGTGTGTGGTGAGCACGACGGTGGTGCCCGCGCGGGCCAACTCGTGCAGCAGGTCCATCAGTTCGGCCGCGGCGGCCGGATCCAGGCCGGACGTCGGCTCGTCCAGGAACAACACCCTGGGCCGGGTCAGCAACTCCACCGCGATGCTGGCCCGCTTGCGCTCGCCGCCGCTGAGCGTGCCCACCCGCTGACCCGCGCGCGCGGTCAGCCCGAGCGCGGCCAGGGTGCGCTCGACGGCGTCGGCCGGCCCCTCGTCGGCCGGTGCGCGCAGCGCCGCCGCGTAGCGCAGGCTGTGCGCCAACGGCAGCGCGCGGTGCAGGATGTCGTCCTGCGGGACATAGCCCAGGCCGCGCGCGTCGGGCCGCCCACCGTCGTGCCGCACCTCGCCCGCACTCGGCGCCCGGATCCCGGCCAGGGTGTCCAGGAGCGTGGTCTTGCCGGACCCGCTGCCGCCCGCGATCGCCGACACCTCACCGGCCTCGGCGACCAGCGAGACGCCGCGAAGCACGGTCCGCCCGCCGACCGTTCGCTCCACGTCGCACGCCGCGACCCGGATCCCGTGCCCTGCCATGAGCGCCCCCCGACGACTGCCCCCGAACCATCGACGGGTCATGTATAGCCCGTGCACCCGGCCCCGGACACCCCGCTCGGTGTGATCGGTATCGGGTTCGTCGAGGTTCGGCGGCGCCGGGTCAGTCGTCCAGCAGCCGCATCCGGTGGGCCAGCGCGGCGGCCTCGCCGCGGGTGGCCACCTCCAACTTGGCCAGGATGTTGGACACGTGCACGCTCGCCGTCTTGACGCTGATGAACAACGTCTCGGCGATCTGTCGGTTGCTCCGCCCGTCGACGAGCAGGCCCAGCACCTCTTGCTCACGGGGCGTCAGATCGCCCGTCTGGTGCGCCGACCGGGCCGCGGCCGGGCTCGCGCCGGCGCGGCCGAACGGTTCGAGTCGGGCCCGTCGGGCGAGCAGTTCGATACGTTCGCGCAGCGGCACGGCCCCCAGGCGCACCGCCGTCTCGTGGGCCCGGCCGAGCACCTCGGCGGCGGCCGCCCGCTCGCCGGCGGCGACAAGCGCGGCGCCGAGGTCGGCCTGTGCCTGCGCGGTGGGATAGGGCTGCGTGGTCGCCTCCCAGCCCGCCACCACCTCGCGCCATCGGTCCACGGTGTCGGTGCCCTCGACGCGGTCCAGGCACGCGGTCAGGGTGCGTGCCTGGGTGCGGTCCAGCGCGCAGTCCTGGGCCAGCGCCGCGCCGGCCGCCCGGATCCGGGCGAGGTCGGCGCGGATCGCCTCGGTCGGCTCGTCGTCGCCGTACGCGCGGGCCGCCTCGATCAGCAGCGGGAAGGCGAACCGCTGGTTGCCGACGCCGAAGCCGGCCCGCAGTTCCGCGTCCAGGATCTCGACCACCTCGGCGCGCCGGCCCTGCGCGCGGGCCAGCGCGATCGCGGCGCCGGACTGCGGGATGCGGTGTTGCGCCTCCTGGTGCCTGCCGCGTGCGCTCTCGCGCGCGTGGGTCAGCGGGGCCGCCGCCTCGGCGATGTCGCCGCGGACCAGGTGGGTCATGGCCAGCATGCGTTCGGCGTGGCCGGTGGCGCAGCCGTCGGCGTTGTGCTCGCGGATGTCGTCCACCGTCCGGGCCACCTCGTCCCAGCGGCCGAGCGAGAACAGGCTCTCCGCGAGGTTGCCCAGGAGGAACGCGCCGGTGTTGCGGACCACGCCACGTTCCCGGGACAGGTCGAGCGCGCGGTGGAGCGCGGCGACCGACTCCTCGTGCCGGCCGACGCCCTCCAGGACGGAGGCCCAGTTGCCGAGCACGTAGATCAGCGTGTCCGGCTTGCCGCCCGTCGCCGCCTCCGCGACGCGGACCGCCTCGATGCCGTACGCGAGTGCCTGCGTCTCGTCCGGCTCGCCGGACCCGGTCAGGAACCAGGACAGCGCCTGGAGCGTGCCGGCGATCATGTCCTGGTCGTCGAGCCGGCGGGCGATCTCCAGGACCTGCCGGGCGATCTGCAGGGCCTCCTGGACGTGCCCCTCCAGGAAGTGGGCGCGGGCGCTGCGCAGGGCCACGCCCGCGTACTCGATCGAGTCGGGTCGGTCCTGCAACAGGCTTTCGGCGTGCTCCAGTTCGACCATGCCGGAGCCGCGGCCCAGCCGGTTCAGCGACTTCGCCCGCTGGGTCCACAGCAGCGCCGCCCGGAGCGGGTCGCGCTCCTCGTCGACGAGGTCCAACGCGTGGCGCAACAGGGCGAGTTCACGATCGCCGGAGTTGTCGTAGCGGGCCGCGACGATGGCGCCGTCCAGGACCTGTGCGAGCGTGGTGCCGGTGGACTCCTCCGGGTCGGGGACCATGTCCCACATCGCGATCGCCCGCTCGTACAGCTCCCGCGCCTCGCCGAAGGCGTACCGGTCGGCGGCGGCGACAGCCGCGGTCAGGCTCGCGGGCAGCGCCTCGGCGGGGCGACCGGCGGCGGTCCAGTAGCGGGCCCGGCGCTCCACGTGGTCGCGGTGCGGGGACAGTTCGCCGCGCTCCACCAGGGTGTCGTGGGCCCGGGCGAACGCCGCGTACATCCGGGTGCGCTCGCCGGGCAGCAGGTCGCCGAGCGCCGCCTCGCCGACGAGCGCGTGCCGGAAGGTGTAGCCCTCGCCGTCCGCGTCGGAGACCAGGACGTGCCCCGACACGGCCGCGCGCAGCGCCGTCTCCAGGGTGTCCGGGTCGAGACCGGCCACCTCGGCGAGCAGCCGGTGCTCCACGCCGATGCCGCCGACGGCGGCCAGCCGAACCACGCGGCGAGCCTGTTCGGGCAGTTGTTCGATGCGGATCAGGAGCAGGTCGCGGAGCGTGTCGGACAGGTCGGTGAGCCGCCCGTCGCGGATGCCGGCGGCCAGTTCCTCGACGAAGAACGCGTTGCCCTCGGAGCGTTCGAACACCTGCCGGGTGAGGGCGCGCGAGGGGGTCTCGCCGAGCAGGCCGGTGAGGTGCTTCTCCACCTGCGGCAGGGTGAGCCGGCCCAGCTCCACCCGGGCCACCGAGCGGATGCGTTCCAGCTCGGCGACCAGGCGGCGCATCGGGTGGCTGCGGTCCATCGCGTCCGCGCGCAGCGTGCCGACCAGCAGGATCCGTCCCCGGCGCAGCGAGCGGACCAGGAACGCGAGCAGTTCGCGGGTGGCCGAGTCGGCCCAGTGCAGGTCCTCGAAGGCGATCACGAGGGTGCGGTCCTCGCCGGCGCGCTCCAGCAGGCGCAGCGCGGACTCGTACAGCCCGGCCCGCTCCGGGGCGGGGCCCACCACGGGTTCGGCGGCGAGCGTCGGCGAGATCCAGGCCAGCTCGCGGCGGCGGTCGCCGACCACGGCGTCGAAGTCGTCGCCGAGCGTGGTCGCCAACGCCCGCAAGATGGCCGAGAACGGCGCGAACGGCAGCCCCTCGGCACCCAGTTCGAGACAGGCCCCGACCGCGACCACGGTCGGCTGCGAGCGATCGGCGGCACCGGCCAAAAACTCGTCCAACAACCGGGTCTTCCCGACCCCGGCCTCCCCGGTGAGCAACACGACCCGGGGCTCCCCGCCATCGGCCTCGCCAAGCGCCTCGACGAGCCGCCCCATCTCGGACTCACGACCAACAAACAGCGGCATCCCGGCAAGAACAGTCACACAACGCAGCTTCCCACGCCCCCCGACCAAACGAACGGCACGGGTAACAACAACCCACCCCTCCGGCAGCCCGTCGGTCGGGCGGTCGGGGCGAGCAGGCGGGCAAGCCGAGCAGGCCGCCGCACGGAAGCGAGGAGCCAGGCAAGCGGGCCGGCGAGTAGGCGAGCGGGCGGGCAGTCGGTTCGGTCGGGCGACCCGGCGGCGGGCGGGCAGCCGGATGGGTGGGCCGGTGGTCGGGTGGGTGGGCTCTCGGGGCGGCGGATCCGGGCTGGGCCGAGTGCGACGGGGGCGGTGTTGCGCCGGGTCAGGCGGTGGGTCGGGTCCGGTGGAGCCATTCGGTGCGGGTGATCGTGTATTCGACCTCGCCGTGTTCGGAGCCCTCGATCGGCTCGGGCCAGGTGTCGAAGTATGTGCGTCGCAGGGTCAGGCCCAGCTTTTCCATCACCCGTCGCGAGGCCCGGTTCACGGACATCGTGTTCGCGGTCACCTCGTGCAGTCCCGGCTCGGCGAAGCCTCGGTCGAGCAGCGCCCCCGCACCCTCGGTCGCGTAGCCCAGCCCCCACGCGTCACGACGCAGGCGATATCCCAGCTCGACCACGTCGACACCGTCCTCGGCGAGCGGACGCAGCTCGAACCACCCCACGAACCGCCCGCCGTCCCGCTCCCGCGCGGCCCAAAAACCCGGCCGGCCCCACACCGGGTACACGTGCCGCAACCGAGGCAGGACCCGCTCCCGAACGGCCTCGACCGACGTCGGCCGCCCGCCGTCGATGAAGCGCATGACCTCCGGGTCACCGTCCAGCTCGACCAGATGCGTCAGGTCCGACTCGACGAACGCCCGCAACTCCAGCCGCGGCGTCTCCAGAAAGATCGACATCCCGCCATCCTGGCCGACGCCCCGGCGCCGAGCCGGCGAATTTATCCGGCCGGCCACCCCGGTACCCACTCGGCCGCCCGGCCCTCGTAGCATGGCCGGCGAACCTCTCGCCGCTGGGCGCTCATGGCGGGCAATCTCCCCGGAAGGACCCGATCCATGGCCGCCGTCGCGACCCGGCTCCGCATATCGTCTCGCATCGCGCGCGCCGGTGGCATACGCGGTGGCCGCATACCCGGCGTGCGTGCCGGCGACCGGTGGGTCGCCGTCGGGTTCCTCCTGTTCGCCATCTGGCTCTACCACGACCTCTGGGCCGATCTCGATCACGCCTACCTGGCCTCCGCCGGCCAGGACCAGAACATGTGGGAGTGGTTCTTCGACGCCACCGCCGACGCGGTGCGCGACCTGCGCGATCCGCTGATCTCGGACCTGCAGAACCACCCGCTGGGCGTCAACATGATGGCCAACACGGCCATGCTCGGCCTAGGCGTACCGCTGACCCCGGTGACCCTGCTGTTCGGCCCGACCAGCACGTGGGCCCTGGTGCTCACCGGCGGCCTGGCCGCAAGCGCGTTCGCCTGGTATCGCCTGTTCATCCGCCACCTCGTGCGACATCGCGCGGCGGCGGTGATCGCCGGCGGGTTCTGCGGGTTCGCCCCGCCGATCGTCGCGCACGGCAACGCACATCCGAACTTCGTCGTGCTCTTCGTGATCCCGCCGATCATCGGCGCGGTGATCCGGCTGTGGCGCGACGAACGGCCGGTGCGCAACGGCATCGTGCTCGGGCTGCTGATCGCGTTCCAGATCTTCATCGGCGAGGAACCCCTGGTGTTCGCCGCCACCGGCCTGGTGGTGTTCGGGTTCGCCTACGCACTGGCCCGCCCCGAGGCGGCCCGGGCGGCGGCCCGACCGCTGGGCACGGGACTGCTGATCGCCGCCGCCGTGTCGTTCGCACTGGTGGCGTATCCGCTCTGGGTGCAGTTCTTCGGGCCGCAGCACTACTCCTCGCTCGAACACGAGTCCGGCAACGACCTGGCCGCGTTCACCGCGTACGCGAGCGATTCCCTCGCCGGCGACCGGAGCGGCGCGGCGGCGCTGTCCGAGGGCCCGACCGAGGAGAACGCGTTCTTCGGCTGGCCGCTGATGATCCTCACCGGATTCCTCGTCGTCTGGCTGCGCCGCGAGGTGGTCGCGCGAGCGGCGACGATCACCGCCCTGGTCGCGGCACTGCTCTCGCTCGGGCTGCGGATCGTGGTCGACCACGAGAAGACCGGCATCCCGGGACCGTGGCAGCTGGTGAACAAGCTGCCGCTGTTCGAATCGATCCTGGAATCCCGGTACGCGATGGTCTGCGTCCCCGCGATCGCGGTCCTGCTGGCGATGGCCACCGACCGGGTACTGGCCTCGGTCCGGGATCGACCCGTCACCGAGCGCGAGTTGCCGGTACGGCTGATCTGGGCCGGCGTGCTGACCATGGCCCTGCTGCCGATCGCGCCCACCCCGCTGGACGTCGTCGACCGCCGCCCGGTGCCGGCCTTCTTCGCCGACGGACGGTGGCGCCCGTACGTGGACCACGGGTCGGTGGTCGTGGTGCCGCTGCCGAGCGTGGTCGAGGCGTCCGCGTTGCACTGGCAGAGCGTGGCCGACCTGGGCTTCCCGCTCGCGGAGGGCTACTTCGTCGGCCCGTGGGGTCCCGACCGGGTGGGCGTGTACGGCGCCGACTACAGCCCGACCTCGGCGCTGCTCGGTCGGGTCGCCTCCGAGGGCAAGGTCCCCGAGATCACCGACGACCAGCGCCGCGAGGCCCGCGAGGACCTGGCCCGCTGGCGCGCCGACGTGGTCGTACTGCCCCGGCACCCGCACGGCGCGGAGCTGGCCGGCACCCTGACCGCGCTGCTCGGTCCGGGTCAACGGGTCGCCGACGTGCAGGTATGGGACGTACGACCGCTGGTGGCGGCGGCCCGGGCCGGATAGGCCGGGGCCCGAACCGGCCCGAAACCGCACACCGGATCAGCGGTATCTGGCCTCGATCTCGGCGAAGTACGCCTTGGCGAGCCGCAGAAACTGCGCTTCGCACAGCGCGATCTCATCGCCGAGCCGATATCCCAGGACGGACCGCGCGGGATCCAGCCGGATCTGCGTGTCGCCGACCAGCCGACCGGCATGCGCCGTCAACGATCTGGCCGGCACCCGGACCTCGTTGACGGGGTTGCCGTCCTTCTTCTCCAGACTGCGGCTGCGATTCGCGAAGAAATGGTCCAGGGCCAAAACCAGGTTGTTGAAGAACTCCGGCTCGAACGCCTCCAGCGCCGTCTCGAACCGTGTCGCGGTCGCACCGGACAACCGCGCACTCGCGCTACGCTGCCGGGCGTGTGTTCCGATCTGGTGTGGTATGTCGCGTACGGGTCCAACATGCACGCCGCCCGGCTCGACTGTTACCTGCGCGGCGGCCGGCCCCCCGGCGGCGTCCGGAACTATCCGGGATGCCGGGATCCGGCCGCACCGCGCGCGACGCGGCCGGTGGTGATACCGGGCCGGATGTACTTCGCCCTCGAGTCGAAGGTCTGGACCGGCGGAATGGCCCTGTACGACCCGCTGGACCCGGGTCGCACACCCGGCCGGGCATACCTGCTGACCCTCGAGCAGTTCGCCGACCTCGCCGCACAGGAGATGCACCGCGCCCCCGGGCGCGACCTCGACTTCGACCTCGGCGACATGGCGACCACCGGCCGGGCGACTCTCGGCCCGGGCCGCTACGAGACGGTGGTCCGCGTCGGTACGGCCGACGGCCTACCGATACTCACCCTGACCACGCCTTCCCGCAGCGCCGACGTGCCGTGGAACGCCCCCGCCGCCGCGTATCTGCACCACCTGAGCGCCGGTCTCGGCGAGGCGCACGGCTGGTCCCGCCGGCGCGCCGCCCGCTACCTCGCCGGCTGCCCGGGCGCGGCCGGCACCTGGACCGAGGACACGATCGCCGTACTGCCGAGCCCACCGGACCCGCCGTGCCCGTCCGGCCCGCCGAGTTGACCGTCCCTCAGCGATAGTCCGGATTCTCGAAGTCGTACCGACACCCTGCGTCCCACCCCGCCCGCTGGTTGCCGTACGCCGGAATCCCACCCGCGTCCTTGAGCAGCCGGGCCAGGTGCAGCAGATTCCAGGTCATGAAGGTGGTGTTGCGGTTGGTGAAGTCGTTGTCCGGACCCCCCGACCCGGGATCCAGATACGACGGCCCCGGCCCGGCCTCGCCCATCCACCCCGCGTCCGCCTGCGGCGGGATGGTGTAGCCGAGGTGCTGAAGGCTGTACAGCACGTTCATCGCGCAGTGTTTGACGCCGTCCTCGTTCCCGGTGATCAGGCAACCGCCGACCCGCCCGTAATAGGCGTACTGCCCGGCCTCGTTGAGCAGACTGGAACACGCGTACAGCCGCTCCACCACCCGCTTGAGCACCGAGCTGTTGTCGCCGAGCCAGATCGGCCCGGCCAGGACCAGGACGTCCGCGTCCATCACCCGCTCGTACAACTCCGGCCACTCGTCGCTCGGCCACCCGCGCTCGCGCATGTTCGGCCAGACCCCGGTGGCGATCTCGTGGTCCACCGCCCGGAACTCGTCGACCGCGACCCCGTGTCGGGTCATGATGGCGCGGCTGATGTCCACCAGGCCCTGGGGGTTGCTGACCTCCGGGGAACGTTTGAGGGTGCAGTTCACGAACAGTGCCCGCAGGTCGTCGTAGCGCGCGGGCGGTGGTCCGAAGTCGGGCATCGAAGGCTCCTCGTGTCTCGTGTCTCTTGTCTCGACGGCGGCGAACGGGGGTGACGCGGGACCGGCGCGGTGGACGATCGAGGACGTCCCGGCGCCGGCCTCTCGCATCCGATCACCCCGGGACGGCATATCCCCCCGCACCTCGCCCACCACCCCGCCCCGGCCCACCCGCTCGGCGCAACATCGGCGCCCATCGGCCGACTCCCCGCCCGCGGTCCCGATCCGGCATCACCCCCCGCGATGTCCACGGATCGGTTGATCACGGCGAGCCGGTGGTCTTGGATGGCCGTGTATCGCGCATGTATGGCGCGTATCTCATCGGTGACTCGGGGGTTACGGCATGACAACCGATTTCGACTCGATACTCAATCCGGGGCTGCCCCGGGTGAAGGTGGACGGCAGCACGTTCGCCGCCACGAACAGGCCCGACCCGCGCCCGGGTTGCGCACCGCAGGGACCCGACGTACATGTCGAGCCCGGCACATTGGACACCGCCGCCGGCCGACTGCGGGAGATCGCGGGGGACTTCCGCACCACCGGCCTCAAGGGCGTCACCGCACTCGAACCGGCGACCAAGGCACTCGACGGTTTCGACCTGGCCAAGGCGGTGGACGCCGCGCACACCGCGTGGCACGACCGCACCATCGCGGTCGCCGACACCCTCGCCGGCCGGGCCGGGAACCTGAACACCGCGGCAACCGCATGGCGCAACACCGAGGGATCCGTCTGCACGACCTTCGGAGACTGACGTGGTCGATTTCATCCACCTGCGTGACGTCGACCTGGGCACGCTCGTCACCGCGGCCGAGGTGTGGGCCACACTGCCCGACCGCATGCACACCCAGCACGGCGACGTGGACCGCGACGTGGTCGCCCCGCTCGCCGGCGGCGCCTGGAAGGGCGCCGAGGCCACCGCCGCGATCGGCGAACTCCGGGCCATGTCCGGCCAGATGGAGGACGCGCACACCGAGGCGGCGGCGCTGCGCACGGTGCTGCTCGACGCGGCGAGCGACCTGAAGACCGCCAAGGAGCACCTGACCAAGGCGATCACCGACGCGGCCGACCAGAAGTTGACCGTGGACGACAGCGGCGGCGTGCACTGGACCGCGCCGTCGTACGCGCACAACCTGCCCCCGGACGACTACGACGCGGTGACCAAACCGCTCAAGGAGGCGGCGCAGGGCATCGCGGACCGGATCGGCAGGGCGCTGACCGAGGCCACCGCCGCCGACCAACGCGCCGCCTTCGCGCTGAACGCGGACACGCGCGGCGACGACCCGAAGAAGTTCAACGGCAAGGCGGTCGGCGCGGGCCCGGCCCAGGACGCGCGCCGCGCGACCGACCTGGCCAATCGGCTGATGATGCTCAGCCCGGCCGAGCGCGGCGAACTGCGCAACCTCCTCGCCGCCAACGCCGACGACCCGGCGTTCGGTACCCCGTTCCTGAACCAACAGGGTCCGCGCGGCACGCTCTGGCTGGCAGGGATGATCGCCAAGCTCGGCGGCGGCGACGCACCCAAGGGCTTACAGGAGGACCTGAAGGCGATCCAGGCCGACCTCGGTCGAGTGCTGGCCGCCGGTACCGGAAAGGGCCCCGGGCCGCACGTCGATCGGGCGTGGGTGGACGAACTCATGCGGGCCGGCCGGGAGAAGACCGACATCGGGCTGTATTCGTTTCGGCCCTACGGATATCAACTCCTGGGCACCCTGCTCGACACCGGGCATCAGGACACCGATTTCCTGCGCCTGGTCGGCCAGGACATGCGCGCCATGGAGCGGGACGATCCCGCCGTATGGATGAAGAACACGCCGTCGGGCGCGATGTACAACGGGTTCCGACTCGACATCGCCGACGGACACGGGGCGGGGCTGGACCCGATGACCGGCCTGATGGCCGCCTTCGGCAACAACCCCGAGGCGTCGAAGGATTTCTTCGACCCCGCCAAGCACCCCGGCGAGGTCGGCTACATGCTCAAGCGGCACTGGTTGCCGGACTGGGCCGGCGCGGGCCCGATCCCCGAGGGGTACAACGCGCCCGGACTCGACCAGTTGGGCCGGGCGTTGGAGGCCGCCTCGACCGGACAGACGCCCGGCGGTGGCTACGGACCGCCCGGCGGCCCGCATCCCCCGCACGACGAGACGATGCGGCAGATCATGCGGGACACGGCCGCCACGCTCGGCGGCGACGACGGCCTGCGCGGCAAGTTCGCGGCCAACCTGCGGGACAGCGTGGGCAACATGGTCGCGTCCTATATGGGCGACGGCGTGTACGACCAACTGGTCGCCAGGGACGGGCAGAACGGGGCGATGTTCCACGACCGGGACCTGATGCGGGTGATCACCGGCGCGGGCAACGACCCCGAGGCGTTCGCGGTGATGCACGGCGCCACCGTCGAACACGCCGCCGGCGTGCTGGCCGCACACCCGGTGGTCAAGGCGCCGGGGGCGCTGCCGGCGATGGACGTCGAGGCCCGGCAGGCGTTCAACGCGCTGGGCACGATGGACGGTCTGCGCGACGAGTCGATCGTGGCGGCGCGCGAGGCGGGGGTCACCGAGGCGACCTGGAACCGCAAGTACCAGACCCTCGCGAGTGCGCAGATCCTGAGCTACATCCCGCACGTCGGCGTTCCCGCCGGCCGGATGATGGACATCTACACGGCCCACGCCCTGGCCGCCGACACCGCCGCCCTCGAACACGGCTCCGGGCTCAGCCGGACCGAGAACTACTGGCGCGGCTGGTCGAGTTCGCAGGCGATGGCGGAGGAGTACGCGCGGGCGAACACCACCAGCCCGGAGGAGATCACCGACCTGGCCGAGGACCGCCGGGCCCAGGCGATGGACACCGCCGCCCGCCGACTGGCCCGCAAGTAGCCCGATCGAGCCCGCCGCCCACTCCCCCGGGGCGGCGGGCTCACCCGGATCAGGCGACGGCCTCGGCTGCTGAGGCGGGCGATCCGGGCGGCACGAGCCGGCCACTCGTGCCGTCGACGCGCACATGGGGGCGCTCCCACGGACGGTCGGCGGCCAGGTGCGCGGCCTCGGCGGTGCGCCACAACCGCCAGAACCAGGCGAGCCCGGGCCCGTCGCGCTCCAGCGTGCGGGCGGCGGCAACCTCGGCCGGGGTGTCGACCAGGACGCGCAGCGCGGTGACCGTTTCGAGTTCCCGGCGGGCCGCGCCGACGCCCTCCAGGATCACCACCGGGGCGGCCGGTATCTCGCGGTAGCCGCCGATCCGATAGGCGGGCCAGTCGTAGATGCCGCACCGCGCCGGCTCGTGCCGGGCCAGCGGCGCCAGCAACTGCTCGCGCAACCGCGGCAGCCAGCCGAAGAAGTCGCCGGGCCGGGCGAAGTCGTCCAACCGCACCACGGGCGCGCCGGGCAGGTGCGCGGCGAGCCTGTCGGCGAACGTGGTCTTGCCCGAGCCGCCGATCCCGTCCACCACGATCAACCGGGTCCGGCCGACGGACGGGGGGAGCGCCACGGCACACCCGGCCAACCGGGCAGCCGTCGCACACCGGCGCGGATCGAGCCGTTCGGGCCGTTCGGTGGGCATCGGCGCAGCCTACCCACCACCACGACCAGGCCCGCCGGGGGCCGGCGACCGCACACCCCGCTCCAGTACATTTGTACTTGTACATCTGTACAACTCGGTGGGGAGGGCACATGGCCTGGTTGTTCCTGGGGTTGGCGATCTCGTGTGAGGTGATCGCGACCAGTCTGCTCAAGAGCACCGACGGCTTCACCCGGCTGTGGCCGACGCTGGCCTGCCTGGGCGGCTATGCCGGCGCCTTCTACCTCCTGACGCTCTCGCTGCGCCAGTTGCAGGTGGGCACGGCGTACGCGATCTGGTCGGGGCTCGGGACGGTGGCGATCGCCCTGGTCGGCGCGGTGTTCCTGAACGAGCCGATGACGCTGCTCAAGGCGTTCGGGATGGCCCTGGTGATCGCGGGCGTGGTGGTGCTGAACCTGGGTGGTGCGCATTGACCGCGAGCCGGGATCCGGAGGGTCGCCGGTTGCGGATCGTACGCGGCGCCGTCCAGGCCATCGCCGAGGTGGGCGTCGGCAACACCACGCACCGCCTGGTCGCGGCGCGGGCCGAGGTCCCGCTGGGGGCGACCACGTACTACTTCGCGTCGCTCGACGACCTGGTCGCCGCGGCGCTGGAGTACGCGTCGGCGGAGACGGTGCGGATGGTGGACGACTGGGCGGCGCGGATCCGGGGCAGCGACGACGTGCCCGGCGTGCTCACCACGCTGACCGCCGAATACCTCGCGGACCGCCCTCGGGCGCTGGTCGAGTACGAGTTGTATCTGGCCGCGGCGCGCAGTCCCGAGCTGCGCGGTTTCGCGCGGGCGTGGGTCGAGGGGATCGGCGGCTTCCTGGCCGATCGGTTCGGATCACCCGCCGCGGCGGCGGCGGTCACGCTCCTGGACGGCACGATGTTGCAGGTGTTGACCCTGGGCACGCCGCTGGACGAGGAGCAACTGCGCTGGTCGCTGGCCCGCTGCCTGGCATCGTGAGCCGGACCCGGGCCCGCGCGGCGATGCTCGGGCGGGTCGTACGCATGCGGTAGGGTCGCAGCCAGCGAAGGGGAGTAGCCCCGCAAACCGGTCGTCGACATGCTGGAGCCCTCGGGCTCCCGGTGGCCGGGCCCGATCATCACGGGTGGGCGAGACCTTCGGCCAGGCAACGACGCGTCCGCGAATCTCGCGGACGCACCCCGTCGTGCCGGGCCGAGTGGTCCTCCAATCCGCCGAGCGGCGCTTCGTGAAGACCCGGGGCCCGGCTCTCGCAGAAAGCCACCCGGAATGCACCTCGACCTTTTGGCGATCCTGACCGCCTTCGGGCTGATCTTCCTCGCCGAGCTCCCGGACAAAACCATGTTCGCGTCGCTCGCCATGGGCACCCGCATGCGCCCGCTCTACGTCTGGTTCGGTACCTCGACCGCGTTCGCCGTGCATGTCGCGCTCGCCGTGGGCGCGGGTGGCCTGCTCGGCCTGCTGCCCGGTTGGATCGTCAAGCTCGTCTCCGCAGCGCTGTTCGGCTTCGGCGCGTTCATGCTGCTGCGCGGTGGTGCCGACGATGAGGACGCGGACGGCGGCGGGGCGCGGATCACCGGATTCCGGGCGGTGTTCTCGACCGCCTTCATGGCCGTGTTCATCAGCGAGTGGGGCGACCTGACCCAGATCACCACCGCCAACCTGGCCGCCACCAACGGCACCTGGTCCACCGCGATCGGCTCGGTCGCGGCGCTGATGTCGGTGTCCGCGCTGGCGCTGCTCGCCGGGCGGTTCATCGCCAAGCGCATGCCGCTGCAGACCGTGCAGCGGATCGGCGGGGTGTGCATGCTCGGCCTGGCGATCTGGTCCCTGGTCGAGGTCTTCGCGGGCTGACCCGGTGGGTGTTGCGAGCCGACCCGCGCGCGTTCAGGCCCGAGCGGCCGGGTCGTCCTCCGGCTCGGGGGTGGTGCGGCCGAGCAGGCGTTCGTAGCGCTGGCGGGCCGCCTGCGGGGTGCCCAGGCCCAGACCGAAGGCGATCTCCTGCCAGGTCATCTCGCGCCCCCGGGCCATTCGGAGGAGCCCCGCCTCCAGGTCGTCCATCTCGCCCCTGGCCATCGGGATCAGGCTCAGCGCGGCGGTGATGTCGGCGTGGTCGACCGCCGGCTCGCCGTCGGCGGGCTGCGCGATACCGCTGAGCAGGAACGACACCAGCCGGATCGCCTCGTGCGGGCCGAGCATGTACGGGTTCACCTGCCGCGCGCGCTGCTCGTCGGTGGCCGCGTGCCGCTCAGCGATCCGGAACAGGGAGGCGTGTACGCGCCGGGCCCGCGCCTGCTCGGGGTCGGGCGCGGTGAAGGGGTCGTGGGATTCGGGGGTCACGGGCGTGTCCGCAGTCGAAGACATGGTCACAGCATGCCGAGACGCACGGATCGATGTCAATGGATCATGTCGCATGACTCATGTTGAACATCTTGTTCACACGGCTTGATTCCACCCCGCCCCCGCGTCAGCCCGGCGTGGGCTGCGCCGGGGGCGGCATCAGGGCCGTGCGCAGGGCCGGGTCCGGGAGGGCTTCCGGACCGAAGACGGCCAGGCGGATCAGGGCGTCCTCGCGGCGGCGGTACGCACCACAGTGACGGCTCCCCGCACGTTTGTCCGGTGGAAACCCCTCTGCCGGGGTGCGGGTGCGGGGTGCGGGCCGACCCGATGCCCGGAATGTGATGTAGCCCGCATGGATAAAACGGACATAAATTATATAGCCGACTTCGGGTTGCAATTCATTTTCGGTGGCCGGCGACGGATCTCGACTATTTTCCGTTACCGCTCCGTCACGCCACTCTCCGAGATATGCCCTCGTCATCGCGGGTGCTTCCGACCGAAGCCGGCCGAGATGTCACCTTTATTCCGCCTTTACGCTCCGCGCAAAGTCTGCGATTCGGTTGTGATCTCCCCATCGCATTGCCTACCTTTCTCGCCGATTCACCTTTCGGGTGAACCCTGCCGCCGGTACGCCGAATCCCGTCGCCGGCAGCGGGATGTCTACAGCGAAGAATCCGACGGGAGCGGGGGAACCAGGTGAATCGCCGTGGCCGGGATCGTTCCGGTGACGGCTAGGGGTGAAGTCGCGTGAAGCGACCGGGCTGCTCCAGTCCGAATCCGACAGCTCACCTCGTAGGCGACAGGAGAGGACCCCATTTCATGCTGTCCGCAAACGCTCGCCACCGAGCCGCCCGCCCCGCCAACGTCCGCCGCTTCGTCGCGGCGGTGGGCATCGCCGGCATGGGAGCCGTCATCCCGGTCGCCGGCGCCGGTGCGGCCCACGCACAGGTCCCCACCACCGACCAGGCCCCCACCGGCGCCTCCGCCGTGCTGTCGGCCACGCCGACCGCCGCGGTCGACAGTGCCCCGGTCCAGGCCGAGGTCGCCGCGCCCGCGGCCACCACCGCCGCGGACAAGGCCCGCTACCTGGTCCAGGCCGGTGACACGCTGTCCCAGCTCGCGCTGACCAACAAGGTCTCCGGCGGCTGGCAGAGCCTGTACCAGCTCAACCGCGACGTGCTCCCGTCCGGCCCGGACCTGATCGAGATCGGCCAGACCCTGCGGCTGACCGGCTCGGCGCCCGCGCAGCCCAAGGCGGAGGCCCCGGCCAAGCCGAGCATCCAGGTCCAGCCGAAGACCACGGTCACGGGCAAGACCGCGCCGAAGCCGACGAGCAAGCCGTCGGTCGACGTCGCGGCCAAGCCCGCCGCCAAGCCCGCCACCGGCGGCTCGAAGGGCAACCAGGCGCCCACCGGCGGTTCCTCGAACGCGTCGAGCAAGGCCCTCCAGGCCGTCGCCTTCGCCAAGGCGCAGGTCGGCAAGCCGTACGTGTACGGCGCCACCGGCCCGAACGCGTACGACTGCTCGGGTCTGGTCCAGGCCGCGTACAAGGCGGCGGGCATCTCGCTGCCGCGCGTGACCAACGACCAGTTCGCCGCCGACCCGCACGTGTCGATCGCCAACCTGCAGCCCGGCGACCTGGTGTTCTTCTACTCGGGCATCAGCCACGTCGGCATCTACATCGGCGACGGCAAGATGGTGCACGCCGCCAACTCGCGCAAGCCGGTGGAGATCGCCTCGATCAACACCATGCCGATCGCCGGCGCGACCCGCCCGAACTGATCGCGCGACCCGGCCGCGGCGGCGCCCGGGTGAGCATCGCACAGCAGTGACAGCAGTGGCCGGTGCCGTGCTCCCGACCGTGGTCGGGAGCACGGCACCGTTGCACGCCCGCTTCCTGCACGTGCGCCGGGTGCCTACTCCTGCGTAAGACGCGGTCGGGCGGTGAGTACCGCCATGTCCAGCGGCAGCGGTCGCAGGTCGAGCAGTTCGAAGCCGCCCTCGGCCAGCAACGCGCGATACTCCGCCACCGTGCGCTCGCGGCCCCGGGCGTTGGTCATCATCTGGATGTCGAAGCGCAGCGGCAACACCGACCCGCCCGCCTCGACGATCGGCCGTTCGACGATCGCCAGGCGTGCGTCGACCGGCATCGCCCGGGCCAGCGCCCGCAACACGACCAGGCACTCGGCGTCCGCCCAGTCGTGCAGGATCCGGGCCAGCAGGTACACGTCTCCGCCGCCGGGCAGCGGATCGGTGAAGAAGTCGCCGACCACCAGATCGCACCGGTCCTCGGCGACCGATGCGGCGAGCAACTCCCGGGCGGCGTCGACCACATGCCCCCGCTCGAAGAGCACCCCGCACGCGGTCGGGTGCTCGCGCAACACGCGTAGGAGCAACTCCCCGTCGCCGCCCCCGACATCGACCACCGTCGCGGCCGGCGGCAGGTCCAGGGCGGCCGGCACCGCATCGAAGACGATCGTGCCGAACGCCATCGCCTCCCGGAACAGCCGGGCTTCGTCCGGGTGTTCGGCGAAATACTCGAACGACTCCCGGCCGTGCACCCGGGTGAACGCGTCCTCGCCGGTGCGCACCGTGTGTTCCAGGCCGAGATACGACGTGAAGAACAGGCCGCTGTACAGGTCCGCCAGCGCGGCCAATGATCCGTCCCGATCGGTGCGCAGCAGCGCACCGCGCTCGGTGAGCCGGTAGTGTCCGTCCGCCTCGACCCGCAACACCCCGTGCCCGGCCAGCAGGCGCATCAGCCGCCCCAGGCGGTCCGGTTCGGCGCCCGCCGCCTCGGCCAGCTCGGCCACCGACCGTGACCCGTCGCCGAGGCGGTCGGCCAGGCCCAGCCGTGCCGCGACACCGATCGCCTGGGTCACCCAGGCGCCGGTGACCAGGTGCAACATCTCCCGGGTCGGGTCCTCGCGCGGCGGATCCTCGTGCGCCGGCGAACCGGCCCGACCGGACGCAGGGTTCGGAGCCGCGTGGCGCCGCAGCACCTCGGGATACGAACCGGTGGCCAGGATCTCCAGGCGGCGCGGCCAGCGGTCCGAGGCCGGTTCACCGGTGCTGCGGAAGTACAGCACGAAGGTGTCCTCGTGCGGATTGAAGCCGCCGCCGTCCCGCAGTACCTCGTCCCGGGACACGAGCAGGTCGTGCAGATCCAGGAGGGTGACCGGAGTCGGCTCGACCACGCGGAAGGCGAAGTGCGTCTCGCCGTTGCGGACGCGCTCCTCGGCCCGTAGTCGGGCGAAGTCGGCTCCCGGGACCGGTGCCACGGCGAACAGTTCGAGGTTGCGGCCCTCGCAGGCGGCGACCCCGTCGCCGGGCAGCGAGCAGCGCACGATGTGTACGTCGACCGATTCCGCGCGCAGGCCGAGGCGTTCGGCGATGCGGTTGCGAACGACGGTGCTGGGCACGACCTCTGTGGTGCGTAATCCCCAGTGCGGCAGTCGGTCGAGCAGGTCGCCGAGCCGCTCCGGGAAGACGAGCAACGCGGCGTGGTCGAAGCGGCAGTGCCGGGACACCATGTCCACGACCGCGTCGGGAACTCCCGGCGGCAGCGCGGCCCGGAGAATGTCCGCCGCGCCGTGTCCGCACACGTGGTCGATCAACGCGCGGATACGGTCGGCGTCCGGATCGGACAGGTACTCGGGGGCGATCCCGGTCGGGACGGCCGTCGAAGGTGCAGGGTTCATCGAAGCTCCGTTTGTCCGTGGTCCGAGAGGTGGTGCGCGCGCGTCCCGAACGGCCCGGCGGGGGTGCGCGGGTCGGGGCGGGGCGCCCTGTGGAGGGATGGGGAGTCAGGAGGGTGGCGTCCGGGGAGGCGGATCCGGGGGCGGCGGGGCGTCACGTCGTCAGGTCGCCGATCGGGTCGTCCCCGGCCAGGGCGCCCCGGACCAGGTGCGGCGGTACGTCCAGCAGGTCGACCAACGCCCGGGCGTGCGGCGCCAGTCGGGCGCAGGCGGCGTCGATCCGGGCCGACAGGGCGCGGACCTCGTCGGCGCTGAGCAGACCGGCGGCCAGGAACCAGCCGTCGTGCGCGGCGACTTCCTCCAGAACCCGGACCAGGCACAGGTCGTCGAGCACCGGCTCGGGTACGCGGTGCCCGAACGTCGGGCGGGCGTCGTGGATCAGCGCCTCGACGGTGATCCGCGCCGCGTGCGCCTCGCCCAGGCGCTCGGCGGCATCGGCGCAGTCGTTGCGGAGGACGAACGGGTCGATCCCCCGCTTCGCGCCGATCCGCAGCCGCTCGACGAGTTCTTCGTGCAGCAGTCGCTCACGGGCGCGGAACAGGCCGGCCCAGCCGGCGCGTTCGAGGGGCGCGGTGGCGCGGCCCGGGGCGTCGGGAGCGTCGGCGTCGTCGGGGGCTGCCGAGGGCTCGTAGTCGACGCCGGTCGCCATCGACCAGCCCGCGTCGAGGAGGATCAACTGGTTGTCGCCGCCCGCCGCGTTGAAGGCCATCGCCAGGCCCTGGTAGTCGATCAGCCGGTTCTCCGCGAAGAAGCCGAACGCGCCGCTCGCCCGCCGACAGCGCGACACGGCCTGTTCGGCGAGTCGATCGGTGGTCACCTTGAGCAGCGAGGCGGTGCGCATCGTGGCCGGGGGCAGACCCCGATCGGCCCCCCGGTGCACCGGCAACCGCCAGCACAGGTCGGTCGCCCGGCGGGCCAGCACCGTCGCGGTCAAGGCCGCCGCGTGGGCGCCGAACAGTGCGCGCTGCTGGTTGCGGTGGGCCAGCGCCGGGGTTTGCGGATCGAAGGGGCCGACCGTGCGGCGCCGGTGGGCGTGGGCGAGGGCGATCGCGGTCGCGGCGCGCGTGACGGCGGCCATCCCGGTGGCGATCGCTCCCCACGCGAACCTGCTCTGGCCCTGGCTGCGCCGGCTGCGGGCCGCCGGGTCGAGCGGGTCGTGATGGCCGTCCGGCACGGTGATCGTGGCCCCGTCGCGCAACCAGCGGTCGGCGGGCACCCGGACGTGGTCGAAGCGTACGGCCGCGTAGTCCAGCGGCAGCAGACCGGTCGGCGGTCGCGGCGTGATCACCACCCCCGGGCACGGGCCGACCTCGTCCCGCAGCGGCACCAGGAACAGCCCGGTGCCCCGGCCGATGCCGTCCACCACGATCCGCGCGCCGACGACCGCCACTCGGGGCGCACCGGAAAGGCCCACGTTGGGCGGGTACTTGCTCGCCCCGGCGTCCGGGGTGTGCAGGTCGAACGTCTCACCCACCGGGTCCCAGACCGCCTCGGTGCGGATGCCGGCCGAGCTGTTGCCCCGGCCCACCTCGGTCATCAGCGCGGCGCCGATCGTGGGGCCGAGGGCCAGTTCGGCGATGTCCTCGGGGCTCGCCCCGAAGTCCAGCGCGGGGCCGAGGGTCATGCAGTGGTGCAGGAACATCACGTGGAACACGCTCGGGTCGACGATCGCGGCGAGTTCGAGCAGTTCGCGCAGGTACGCCGGATGGTGCAGGAGCGGATCATCGCCGGATATGCGCTCGTGCAGCCACCGCACCCGGCGGTAGGTCAGCGCGTCCCGGACCGGCCCGGCGATCGCCGCGTCGGGCCCCGCCGGCGGATCGAAGAGCACGTCGGCGAACAGCTTGGCGGGGTCGGGGAAGGCGGGCTCGGTGGGCGCAACGGGGGTGTTCCCCATGGCTGTTCGCCGGGCGTGCTCGGTCATCCGGGTGGCTCCTGACACAAGGGGTGGCCGCACGACGCCGGGGGCCGGCGGTGCGGTGGTACGACGGGCGGACGGGGTGCGGACGGGGGTGGTCACCGATCTGCCGCGTCGAGCGGGAGCCGGAGCAGCCAGGATTCGACCGCCGCGACCACCGGTCCGGCGTGCGCGTCGAGCACCGAGAAGTGGTCACCGGGCACGTCCACCCGGGTGTGCGGGAGCGCCCAGTCGGCGGCCCCGGCGAGCGGTCGTTCGGCCCGGAGCAGCAGCGTGGGCGTGCCGATCGGCTCCGGTTGCCGGGCGGTCAGGATGCGGAGGTAGGCGCCGGTCGCGGTGAGCCGGGTCGGGCCGGCGTCGATCGGGTCGGCGACCTCGGGGCGGGCGTCGATCCAGGAGTCGGCGTCCGCCCCGGACCCGGCCCGGGGCGCGGCGAGGATCGTCGGCAGCGCCGTGGCGAGGAGTTCGGGATCCGGTCGGGAGGTGTCGAGCAGGACCACCCCCTCGGCCGGCCGGCCGAGCGCCTCCAGACGACCCGCCACCGCGTGGGCGATCAGGCCGCCGGAGGAGTGGCCGCACACCACGAACGGAGCCGAACCGTCGCGGCGTTCCAGACCCGCGACGTGTGCCGCGACGAGGGCGTCCAGGTCGCGCGGCAGCGGTTCGCCGGCCAGGAAGCCCGGTTGGGACAGGATGTGGACCGTACGCACGCCGGCCCAGTGGGCCACGAGGCGGGCGTACTCGTGCGGCCCGCTCATCGGCAACACCGAGGGCAGCCAGACAAGTTCCGGGCGCGCCTCGCCCCGGGCCCGGGTGCGGCCGATCGAGGCGTGCGCGGGCGCGCCGGCCGCGTCGAAGGCGGGTCGCAGTCGCGACGCGCTCGCGAGGATGTCCAAGGCGACGGCGGCCTGCCCGTCCGCGCAGGCTCGCCGCACCAATCCGGCCAGTGCGTCCGGCAGTTCGGTGGACGCCGCGACGGGCGGAGCGGCGTCCACGACCCGGGTCCAGACGTAGTCGGCGAGTCGGGCCGGGGTGGGGAGGTCGAACACGACTCCGGTGGGCAGCCGGACACCGAGCAGGTCGGTCAGCCGGCGGCGCAGGAGGGTTGCGGCGAGCGAGTCGAACCCGTGTTCCTGGAAGGCGCGATCGGCCGGGATCTCGTCGGCGTCGGGATATCCGATCACGTCGGCGGCGATCCGCCGGACCAGGTCCGACACGGCGATCCGGCCCTCGGCTTCCGGGAGGGCGCGGATACGGTCGGCGGTTCCGGCGGTGTCGGCCTCGGCGGGTGGGTCGGGCGTGCGCGACAAAGGAGCGGCGGGCGTCGACGTGTCGGGCAACCAGTACCGCTCCCGCCGGAACGGGTAGGTGGGCAACTCGACCAGGTCCCGGGCCTGTCCGGGGCAGAGCGACCGCCAATCGACGGACACACCCTGGACGTACGCGTCGGCCATCGACAGCAGGAACCGCCGCATGCCGCCGTCGCCTCGGCGCAGGCTGCCCACGGCCACCGCGTCCCGCCCGGCCGCCTCCGCACTCTCGTGCACGGCGTGGGTGAGCAGTGGATGCGGACTGGGTTCGACGAAGCAGCGGTGGCCGTCGGCGAGCAGCTTGCCGACGGTGGTGTCGAACGCGACCGGCAGGCGCAGATTGCGGTACCAGTACTCGGCGTTCATCCTCCGCGTGTCCAACCGGCCGGGGTCGACCGTGGAGTACAGCGGGGTGTGCCCGGCGCGCGGGGTGATCCCGGCGAGTTCGGCGCGCAGGCGGTGTTCGGCTTCGGCCACGTGTGCCGAGTGCGAGGCGTAGTCGACGGGGAGTCGGGCGACCCGGACGTTCTCGGCCCGCAGTTGGGCCAGCAGCGCGTCCACCTCGGGGGCGTCCCCGGCGAGCACCACCGAACGCGGCGCGTTGACGGCGGCGATGCTCACCCGCCCGTCCCGTAGCTCCGCGCGTGCTCGGAGTTCGTCGGCGGACAGCGCGACGGAGGCCATCGCGCCGCCCGCGAGTTCGCGCACCACCCGGGCCCGTACGGCCACCACCCGGGCGGCGTCGGCGAGCGACAACGCTCCGCATATGTACGCGGCGGCCACCTCACCCTGGCTGTGCCCGACCACGGCGGCGGGTCGGACGCCGTACGCGCGCCAGAGTTCGGCCAGCGAGACCTGCGTGGCGAACAACACCGCCTGGATCACCTCGACCCCGTCCGCCGGCGGACCGTCGGCGGCGCCGCGCAGGACGTCGAGCGGGGACCAGTGCAGGTGTTCGGCCAGGGCCGCATCGCAGGCGGCCATGGACCGGGCGAACTCCGGCGACTCGGCGAGCAGTCCGTCGACCATGCCGGCCCACTGCGACCCCTGGCCGGGGAACACGAACACCGCCTCGCCGACGGGCCCGGCGTTCCCGCCGACCAGGTCCGGCGTGTCCTCGCCCGTGGCGAGCGCGCGCAACGCGGCCCGATAGGCGGCCGGTTCGTCGGCGACCACGACGGCGCGGTGCTCGAAGCCCGTCCGGGTGCGGGCAAGGGTGTGGCCGACGGCGGCCGGCGCGAAGTCGGCCCGGACGGTGGGGTGATCGGCCAGCCGTTGGGCGAGTACCCGCAGCGCTGCCGGGGTCTTCGCGGACAGGACCCAGGGCACGGGCCGGCCCGGCGCGGCGGGGCGTGCGTCCGGCGCGTCGTCGGCCGCATCTGCCTCCGCCACCAGTACATGGGCGTTGGTGCCGCTGATCCCGAACGCCGATACACCCGCGATGCGGGGGCGGGAGGCGGACCTCGGCCACGGGGTCGCGGCGGTCAGCAACCGAACCGTCTCGCTCGACCAGTCGACGTGGGGGGTCGGCGCCTCCACGTGGAGCGTGCGGGGCAGCATGCCGTGGCGCAGTGCCAGTACCGTCTTGATCACCCCGGCGATCCCGGCGGCGGCCTGGGTGTGGCCCAGGTTCGACTTGATCGAGCCCAGCCAGAGCGGAGCGGACGCGCGGCGCCGGCTGCCGTAGCCGGCCAGGATCGCGCGGGCCTCGATCGGGTCGCCCAAGGGGGTTCCGGTGCCGTGTGCCTCGACCGCGTCCACCTGGTCGGCGGTCAGCCCGGCGTCGGCCAGGGCCTGGTGGATCACCTGCTCCTGGGCGCCGCCGTGGGGTGCGGTCAGCCCGTTGCTCGCGCCGTCCTGGTTGACCGCTGAGCCGCGCAACTCGGCCAGGATGGCATGGCCGAGGCGCCGGGCGTCCGAGCGCCGTTCCAGGATCAGTACGCCCGCGCCCTCCGCCCAGCCAGCGCCGTCCGCCGCCGCCGCGAACGCCTTGCAGCGGCCGTCGGCGGCCAGCGCGCGCTGCCGGCTGAACTCGACGAACGAGCCGGGGCCGGCCATCACGGTCACCCCGCCCACCACGGCCAGCGTGCACTCGCGGCGGCGCAGCGCCTGGCCGGCCAGGTGCAGGGCGACCAGCGACGACGAGCAGGCGGTGTCCACGGTGAGCGCCGGACCGGTCAGGCCCAGCTGGTAGGCGATCCGGCCGGACGCCACACTCGCGGCGTTGCCGGTGAGCAGCCGACCGTCGAAGCGCTCCGGGGCCTCGCCGACGCGGGGCGCGTAGTCCGGGGCCATCATGCCGACGTAGACGCCGGTGGGTGTACCGCGCAGGGTCGTGGGGTCGATGCCGGCCCGCTCCAGGGCCTCCCACGTGGTTTCCAGGAGCAGCCGCTGCTGCGGATCCATGGCCAGTGCCTCGGCGGGGCCGATGCCGAAGAAGCGGGCGTCGAAGTCGGCGGCGTCGGCGAGGAATCCGCCGTGTCGCACGTACGAGGTGCCCGGGTGGTCGGGGTCGGGGTGGTATAGCCTCGCCGCGTCCCAGCCGCGATCGGTGGGGAATTCGGTGATCGTGTCGCGGCCCTCGTCGAGCACGCGCCACAGGTCGGCCGGGGAGACGATCCCACCGGGGAAGCGGCAGCCCATCCCGACGATCACCAGGGGTTCGTCGTCGTCTCCGGCGGCCGGCTGCGGCACGACGGTGTCCTCGGGTTGCGCCTCGCCGCCGAGGGCGGCCAGGTGTCGGGCCAGCGCGCGCGGGGTCGGGTGGTCGTAGACCACAGTGCTGGGAAGCGGAATCCCGGCGGCGTCCGACAGGCGCAGGGCCAGCCGCACCGCGGCCGCCGACTGAAGGCCGAGCGAGCCGAACGAGGCGTCGGGCGCGACGGGTTCGACCGGGTCGGCACCGACCGCGCCCGTGGTGAGGTCGAGGACCAAGGCGAGCGCGGCGGCTAATCGCGGCGCCGGGGTCGCGGGGCCGACCGGGTCGGCCGAGTCGGCTGGGTCGGCTGGGTGGGCAGGGTCTGTCGGGTCGACCAGGTCACCTGAGTCGCCTGAGTCCGCTGGGCGGTCCGAGTCGGCCACCGCCGAGATCGCCCGGTCCAGGTCGGTCGCCCCCGTCCCGCCCGCCCCCGTCGGGCCCCCCGCATCCCCAGCCCGGCCGCCGCCCCCCGCGCCGGTCCGGCTCGCCAGCAGCTCCGCCAGCCGGCCGCGCGCGATCTTGCCGGTCGGGGTGACCGGCACCTCGTCGACCACGATCAGCGCCAACGGCCACTTGTACTCGGCGACTTCCCGGCGGGCCAGGTGCGCCCGGATCCCGTCCAGGTCGATCCTGGCACCCGGGCGCAACGCGGCGACTGCGCACGGATATTCGCCCAGCCGGGCGTCCGGGCGGGCGCCGATCGCGACGGTGGCGAACTGCGGCAGCTCGTCGAGCACCGCCTCGACCTCGGCGGCGCCGAACTTCAGCCCGCCGACGTTGATCGACTCGGCGTGCCGGCCGTGGAAGACCACGGTGCCGTCCTCGGCGAGCGCGGCCCGGTCCCCGGTACGCAACCAGCCGTCGGCGGTCATCGCCGCGCGGGTGAGTTCCGGGTCGCCGAGGTAGCCCCGGAACACATGCGGCCCCCGGTACTGGAGTTCGCCCACCTCGCCGGGCGCGCACGGCGCACCGCTCTCGTCCAGCACCCGAACGCGGGCGTCCCGTATCGGGCGACCGATGCTGCGAGCGGCGACCTCGGGTGGATCGTCCGGGAGGGTGTACGTGCCGGCGCCGAGTTCGGACATGCCCCACTGAACGATCGTGCGGGCCCCGGCGACGCGACGCAGTTCCGCGACCAGCCGGCCCGGCACGGCGGCGCCGCCGGTGCGGACCTCGCGCAGCCGGATCGGCGGGTGGCTCCCGGTTCGGCCCACCACGTCGCGCAGTTGCGCCGGGACGGCGAACAGCACGGTGGCGTCGACCCGGGCGGCCAGATCGGCGAAGGTCTCGACGTCCCAGGCGGGGAGCAGCGCCTGACGATGGCCGACCAGCACCGACAGGTGGACCGACAACAGGCCGAACAGGTGGGTGAACGCGCTTGCGCTGACGATCGTGTCGTCCGCCCGGACCCGCCCCTCCCGGGCCACGGTCGCGGCGTTCGCGAGCAGCCCGGCATGGCTGTGCAGGCAGAGTTTGGGCCGGGTGGAGGTGGTTCCGGAGGAGGGCAGCAGCACGAACGGCTGCTCCGGGCGTACCGGAACCGGGCGCGGCCGGCGGCCGGCGTATGCGCGCAGCAGCGCCGCGAACGAGCGCACGTCGGGCGTCTCGGTGACCTCACCGGTCACCAACAGGCGGGTGGGGACGGCCAGTCCCGCCGATATTCGACGCGCGTCACCTGGTTCGTCCCGACCGCGCCACGCGGCCGGCAGCACGAGGACCCGGGGCGTCACCCGTTCCAGCAACGACCGCAGTTCGCGCGGGCCCAGGGCCAGATGCAGCGGCACCATCACCGCGCCCAGGTCGGCGATCGCGACATGCGCGAGCAGGAACTCCCAGGAGTTGGCCAGCCGCACCGCCACGGGGTCGCCGGGGCGCACGCCGAGGTCCTGGAGTCCGGCGGCCAACGCGTGCGACTCGGCCCGCCATTCGCGCCAGGTCCGGGTGTGTTCCCCGTCGGACACGGCGGGTGCGTCGGCCCACGCGGCGGCGGCCTCGGCGAACAGGTCGGGCAGCGTACGCGGGTCCTCGACCCGGTCGTGCATCGTTTCGTCGATCAGGTAGTCGCCCACCGTGATGGCCATCCGCACCTACCCCCGCACACCGAATGGGCCGCCACACGCCGACCGTTGCGCACACAGGCGGTGACCATGGCGCGCGTATGCGTGTGCATGGTGCGGGTGGGGCGCACATCTTGTCAAGACGAAAGGGTCTTATCGGTCGATCATTTCGATCGGGATGCGAGGGCCCACGTGCGGCGGGCGTTGTCGGGAGCCGGCGGAAGTCGCCCGGCATCGGCCGCAATCGCACACCGGGCGGGGCGAATTCGGAGCGGTCGTTGTCCGGGTGGGGGCGAATTCCGACGCGCATATCGCTGTACCGCGCCCGAATTCGGCACCGGTGGCGAATTGGGGCCGAGCCCGGTACACGTTCCGAATGCGGTCCGGGCGCATTCGGAACGTGTACCGGGCGGATTGCGAGCGCACTCGGTACGCTCCCGGCCCGCGTGCCGGACCGATCCGGTCCGCAATTCCCGCGTCATTCGAGCGGATTCCGGGCACGTCGAGCACGTATCGACCCGAGGCGACCCCTTACGGTCGCCCGGCTTTGGAGGTCGCCCCGGCGGTGGCCGTCGGCAGGCCGGCCAATTCGGTGGCGAGCGAGAGGGCGCCTCGCAGGGACGCGTCCTGGAGGAAGCGGGCCGGGACGACCACCGGCGGGAAGGGCACGGCGGTGCGGATCCGGGCACGCAGCGCGGCCAGCACACGCGGCGCGGAACGCATCAGGCCGCCGGTGATCGCGATGCGTTCCGCGTCGATCGTGATCGCCAGATTCGCGATGTGGACCGCGAGTTCGTCCAACGCCTCGTCGACCAGGGCCCGTACGCGCGGATCCGGGTCGGTGAACAGTGTGGCGGCGTCCACCTCGTGGCCGAGCAGTTCGCCGCCGCGCCTGCCCAGGCCGCTGCCGGCGGTGTACTCCTCCAACGGCGCGCGCCCGGCGCCGAATCCGACGTCCGCGCGGTCCCGGAGCAGGTAACCGATCTCGCCCGCCGCGCCGTTCGCCCCGGCGAGGACCCGCCCGCCGAGCACGATCGCCGCGGCGATCCCGGTGCCGAGGGTGAGCAGGATCGCCGGATCCGCGCCGCGCAGCGCACCCCAGCGGGACTCGGCCAGCGCCGCCGCCTTGCCGTCGTTGCCGACCGCGACCCGCTCGGGGTCCAGGTCGAATCCCTCGGCCAGGGTGGCCGCGAGCGCCAGATCCTGCCAGCCGGGCACGTTGGGCGCGAGCAACACCCGGTCGGGCAGCACGATTCCGGGGCTGACCGCGCCCACCGCCGAGCAGTGCCCGCCGGTATCGGCCGCGGTCCGCGCGACCAGGTCGCGCGCCGCGTGCATCGCACGCCGCACCGCCTGCTCGGCGCCCTCGCGGGCGTCGGTCTCCAGCCGTTCGCCGGCCAGCACCGTGCCGTCCGGCCGCGCGGTCGCCACCGCGATCTTGGTGCCACCGAAGTCGATGCCACACACGAACGACTCCCCCACCCCCGCGCCGGAGCGGGCGAACACCCGCTCCGGCGCGGGAAGGGTGCCGGGTGCGCCCGGGGTACGGAGCGCGCCGGCGGCGTCGGTGCCGCCATACACCCCGTTCGCGCCGACCACACCGGAGGCATCGGCCGCTCCGGAAGCGCCGGGTGCATCCGGAGCGCCGAATCCCTCGGCGGCGGCGGGATTACGATCACCGCCGACCGCCCTCATGCGGGCTCCGCGAGGCCGCCGCCGGTCGCACCGGCTCCACCCGGCCCGACCTCGCTCGCCGCCGCCCCGGCCGGTGCCGGCTCCCCATCGACCTTGCCGTCCACATCCGCCTCGTTCCGGTTCAAGTACACCTCGTCGATCTCCCTCGGCCCGAACGGCCAGGTCCGCTCCACCTTCGCCCAGATCAGGAACGCCAGACACCCCAGCGCCACCCACGCCAGCGACCACTCGATCGGATGCCGGTCGGGCGAATTCTTGTCCGCGTAGCAGAAGATCGCTATCCAACCGACCAAGGAGACCACGGCCGGAACCGGATAGAGCCACATCCGGTAGGGCCGGCGCAGCCCGGGTTGCCGGCGGCGCAGCACGATCAGCGCGGCGACCTGGGACACCGCCTGCACGATCACCATCACCGCGGTCAGCAGCACGATGATCGTGTTGAAGTCGGTGTGGTTGCCGATCAGGAAGCCGGCCGCGGTCACCACGCCCATGGTGACCAGGCCCACGGTCGGGAACCGATGGCGCGGGTGCAGCCGGGCGAACTGCTTGAAGAACACCCGGTCGCGGGCCGCGTCGAAGGGCACCCGGGAGCCGCCGAGCAGGCCGGCGAACACCGACGCGAAGGCGGTGATCAGGATCAGCACGGTCACCGTCTGCGCCGCGCCCTTGCCCCACGCCTTCTCCAGGACCAGCGAACCGATCGACGAGGAACCGGAGATGGTGTCGGTGTCGGTCACCCCCAGTACGCCGATCTGCATGATCAGGTAGATCCCCATGATGCCCACGATCGAGTAGACGATCGAACGCGGTAGCACCCGACCGGGGTTCTTGATCTCGGCGCCCAGGTAGGCGGTGGTGTTGTACCCGAGGTAGTCGTAGATGCCGATGTTCAGGCCGCCGACGAACGCCAGCCAGAAGGCGGTGGTGCCCATGTCGAACGCGCCGTCGGGGTAGGTGAAGGCCAGGTCGGCGTCGAAGTTGGTGTAGCACGCGATGATCACCGCGCCGACGCTGATCAGCATCACCACCCACATGATGGTGCTGAGCAGCCCGATCGATTCGATCCGCCGCCACAACAGCAGCACCACGAGCACCACCACGCCGACGCCGACGACGTCGCCCTCGGTCTGCGACATCGAGGGCCACAGGTATTGCAGGTACTGCACCATGCCCAACACGCCGGTGGACATGATCAGCGGGATGAACAGGATGGCCGTCCAGACGAACAGGAACGGCATCAGCCGACCCGTGCGGTACTGGAATGCCTCGCGCAGATAGATGTACGTGCCGCCCGCGCCCGGCATCGCGGCGCCGAGTTCGGCCCAGATCAGGCCGTCGGCGAGGGCGAGCAGCGCGCCGGCGAGGAAGCCGAGGATGGCCTGCGGACCGCCGAAGGTGCCGACCATCAGCGGGATTGTGACGAACGGCCCGATGCCGCACATCTGGCTCATGTTGATCGCGGTCGCCTGGAACAGGCCGATCCGGCGGACGAATCCGCCCTCCGGCGTGGTCGTTCTCGGGCCGGCGCTCATCGTGGACCTCCTGCAGAGGGGTACCCCCGGGGGACCGCCGGGGGTCGGAACGATGGTGCGGAGAAAGGGACTTCGGACAGCGGCCGAGTGCTCGGGTCCGTCGGTTTGTTAAGTAAAATTCCTTAACTAATCTCCGTCAAGAGCGCCCGGGGATCGAGGCCACATCTTTGCCCTTCCGTGGCGGTTACAGTGGCGCGACTACCTTCGATGCCGCTGACGGAGAGCCGATGACCCCAGGAGGTATCCCGCCGGAACCCGACGCGCCCGCCGTGGCGCACTGGAACCGGGGCGTGCTGCGCAGTCACAACGAGCGGGTACTCCTGGATCGGGTCCGCGCCGCCGCGCCCATCTCGCGCGCCCAACTCGCCCGCGACACCGGCCTGTCCAAACCGACGGTGTCCACCGCGCTGGACGCGTTGGAACGCGCGGGGCTGGTACGACCGGTGGGCCTGGAGACCGGCGCGCGGGGTCGGGCCGCACTGCTGTACGAGCCCGATCCGACGGCGGGCTACGTGGTGGGGATCGATGTGGGGCGGTCCTGGATCCGGGTCGCGGTCGCCGATCTGGACGGCCGGCTGCTGGCCCGGCAGGACCGGCACAACCGGGCCCGTACCTCGGCCACCATGCTGGCCACCGCCACCGACCTGGCGCGGACCGTGGTCGCCGACGCCGGTCTGGAGCCGACCGCCGTGGTGCACACCGTGATCGGCTGCCCGGGTGTGTACGACCGCGCGGCCGACCGGATCCGGTACGCGGTCAACCTGCCCGGATGGGGCCGCCCGGGCCTGCGCGGCCGGATGGAGGCGGCGCTCGGCACCACCGTGGACATCGTCAACGACGCGAACCTGGCCGCGCTCGGCGAGTACCACGGCGGCGCGGGGGCGGGCTGCCCGCTGTTCGTGTACGTCACCGTCGGCACCGGACTGGGCATGGGCATCGTCGCCGACGGGCGGCTGTTCCCGGGCGCGGGCGGCGCGGCGGGCGAGATCGGCTTCCTGCCGCTGTCCCCGCGCCCGTCGGACCGGGTCGGGCACGGCGCGAGCGGCCCGGTGCCGCGACGCGGCATGCTGGAGGACGCGGTGTCCGCCGACGCGGTCGTGCGCGGCGCGCGGGCGCTGGGGATGACCGGGCCGCTCACCGCGAAGGCCGTCTTCGACGCCGCCCGCCGCGCGGAGGAGCCGGCCGCGAGCGCGGTCCGACACGAGGCGCAGCGGCTCGCCCACGTGGTGGCTTCGGTCGCCGCCGTGCTCGATCCGGAACTGGTGGTCCTCGGCGGCGGGATCGGCGCCAACGCGGACCTGCTGCTCGGCCCGATGACCGCCGAACTGCACGAGTTGACCCCACTGCGCCCTCGGGTGGCCGCGAGCGGCCTCGGCGAGGAGGCGGTCCTGCTCGGCGCGGTGGCCACGGCCGTCGCGACCGCCCGGGACCGCGTCTTCACCCACCACACGATGGGCCAGCAGGGCTGACCGGAGGCCGGCCTCAGCTCCGGCCGACGGCCGGCGGTCGCGGTTGGCGGGCCACCTCGCCCAGCCGACCGATCAGGCCGCGCAGCACCTCCGCGTCGTCCCCGCCGGCCGCCTGAAGGCGGTCCTGCAACACCCGGACGACCGCCGCCCACGTGCCGTCGGCGACCCAGCGGCGCCGGCACGCGGCGACCGTCCGCCACGGCCCGAACCGGGGCGGCAGGTCGGACCAGCGCACACCGGTCCGCATGCGGTACAGCACGCCGTCGACGATCTGTCGCAGGCCCGGCCCCCGGTCGGCGAAAGGCCCGGGCGCGGGCCAGAGCGGCGCGAGCAACGCCCACTCGCGGTCGGTGAGTTCGGTGCGATCCGCGACCACGGACAGGGTGATCAACCGGTCCGTGTCGACGCTGTACCCGGACGCGTCGCCCAGGAGGTTCGCCCGTCCCCACGCGCCGAGCGGTCGCAGTGCCGCGTTCAGCGACGTGCCCAGCGGGGTGAGCGAATACTCCACCCGCAAGGGCAGTTCGTCGAACTGCTCACGATGCACGATGCCGTCCAGTTCCAACTCTCGCAGATGCGAGGCCAGTACCTTCTCGGTGATCCCGGGTACCAGCCGGCGCAGCTCGCCGAAGCGGCACGGGTGCTCGTTCAGCGCCCACAGGATGAGCACCTTCCACTTCCCGCCGACCACCCCCATGGCCGCGTCGATCCCGCAGACGTACGCCCCCGGCCTGCCTCTGACCGTACCCGTGCCGGTTCCCGTGCCTGTTCCGGCGCCCGTCATGTCCGTCCTCCGCCCGCTCGTCGCCCGTGCACCGCCCACGTGCCGCCCCGCTTCGGTATCACTCAAGCCGTCCCGACGGCCGGTGTCGCGCGAGTACCCACTTCCAAGTGCGTACTTGCCCGCCCGGACGCCGGTGACCAGCCTAATCGGCATGGAACCCGACACCCGAACGACCGATCCCACCCTGCCCGCGTCCACCCCCAAGGCCCCGCTCGCCGTACTCGGCCTGGGCGCCATGGGCGGCGCGCTGGCCCGCGCCTGGCTCGCCGCCGGGCACCCGGTGACCGTCTGGAACCGCACCCCGGGCCGGGCCGAGCCGTTCGCCGCCGCAGGCGCGACCGTCGCCGCCGGCGCCGCCGAGGCGGTGGCCGCGGCCGAGTTGGTCGTGGTGTGCCTGCTCGACCACGCCTCGGTCGAGGAGACCCTGACCGGTGTCGACCTCGCCGGTCGGGACCTGGTCGACCTCACCACGACCACCCCCGCCGAGGCCCGCGCCGGCGCCGCCCGGGCCACCGAGCGCGGAGCCCGCTTCCTGGCGGGCGGGGTGATGGCGATCCCACCGATGATCGGCGTCCCCGGGGCCGGCGGCTACGTCTTCTACAGCGGCTCCCGGGAGGTCTTCGACACCCACGGCGAGACCCTGGCCGTGCCGGCGGCCGGGCGCTACGTGGGCACAGACGCCGGTTTCGCCGCGCTGTACGACGTGGCCCTGCTCAGCGCGATGACCGGGATGTTCGCCGGCCTCACGCACGCCTTCGCACTGGTACGCGAGGAGGCGATCGAACCGACCGCCTTCGCCCCGCTGCTGGCCGAATGGTTGACCGCGATGGCGCCTACGGCGCACCGCACGGCGGCCCAACTGACGACCGGCGACTACGCCTCGGGGGTAGCCTCCCCGCTCACGATGCAACTCGCGGGCGCGCCGACCTTGCTGCGTACCGCCGCCGAGCAGGGCGTCAGTCCCGAACTGCTGCTGCCCTATCTGGCCCTGATGGAGCGTCGGGTGGCCGACGGGCACGGGAACGAGAGCGGGACGGGGCTGATCGATCTGCTTCGCGGCTGAGCCGGGCCCGGATCCCCCTCCCGAGCCCGGATGCGGGGATCCGAGCCGACCCGGATCCGCGCCGCCGATCCCGAATGCGCGAACTCCGACCCGGATGCGCGGGGCCGGGCCGGCTCGGCTCCACGTCCCCGAATCCCCCTGCCCGACTGCCGGTTCGACCATCCCGATCATTAACACCCGGTTGGTATTCGGGCCGGTCGGCTCCGTTCCGCTTGATTCGAGGTCTGGACCAATAGTCGGTTTGGTATAGACCATTGACACTGCCTCGATGGCACTCCTAGCGTTGCCGACGCACGCCACGGGGGCGGACTTCGATCGGGCGACGACAGGTCGTCCGACGCGCCGCCGTGCCGCGAGCCGACGCCCGCGTCGGATCGCGGAAACGGGATGACGGCACGGCCGTTCGGTCGGCGCGTGACGTCCCTCGGGCGATGGTGGCGAGGGGGTCGACATGGACGACGAGCACACGCTTTCCCGAACCGGGTCCGGAGAACGGATCGAGCCGACCGGGGCCGCCGTGCCGCGCGCCGGGGAGCGCGTGGGCGGGTTGTCCTTCGGCCAGGAACGCCTGTGGTTCCTCGACCGCTTCGAACCGGGCGACGCCGCCTGGAACATCCCGTGGGTGTTGCGCCTGTCCGGCCCGCTGGACATCGAGGCGCTGCGTGTCGCGTTCGCGGGCGTCGCGGCCCGACACGACGCGCTGCGCACCCGATTCCCCGACGACGAGGGACGCCCCGTCGCCGTGGTGGCACCGCCCGGCCCGGTCCCGATCGAGATCGTGGACCCGGCCGGGCCGAGTGCCGACGCACCCGCCCGCATCCTCGCCGAGCGGGTCAACACCGGCTTCGCCCTCGCCGCCGCACCGCCGCTGCGGGTGACCCTGGTCCGGCTCGACGACCGTGAACACGTGTTGTGCGTGGTGCTCCACCACATCCTGGCCGACGGCTGGTCGCTCAATCTGCTCCGCCGCGAACTGGAACTGCGCTACAGCGCGCACCGCGACGGCGTATCGCCCGTCTTCGCCGAACTGCCCTCCTACCTCGACCACGCCGCCCGGCAGCGGGAGCACGACCCGGACACCGAACGGGCCGTCGACTACTGGCGCCGGCAACTCGCCGATCTGCCCACGCTCGACCTGCCGCTGGACCGCCCGCGCACCGCCGCGCCGTCCTCCGCGACCGCGTTCCACACCCGGCGCCTGACCGGCATCGGCCCCGCCCTGGACCACGTCGCGCGGACCCGGCGCTGTACCCCGTTCATGGTCCTGCTCGCCGGCTACCAGGCGCTGCTGCACCGGCACGGCGGGCAGCGCGACTTCGCCGTGGGCGCGCCGATCGCCGGTCGCGGTGAGGTCGAACACGAGGGTCTGATCGGCTACTTCTCCAACACCCTGGTGTTGCGCGCCGACCTGCGCGGGGAGCCGACCTTCGGCGAACTGCTGCGCCGCACCCGAAGGACCGCGCTCGGCGCGTACGGCCACGACCGCATCCCGTTCGAGCGACTGCTCGCCGAACTGCGGGTGGACCGCGATCCGGCGGCGCCCGCCCCGCTGTTCCAGACGCTGCTCACGGTGCACACCCAGGACGCGGACACCGGGCCCGCCCGCCGCTTCGCCGACCTGGAGGCCCGCGAGGTGGACGGCGGCCACCGCGCGGGCAAGTTCGACCTCTCCCTGGACATCCGCCGCGACGGCGACGACCTGGAGGCGGTCTTCGGCTACCGCACCGCGCTGTTCGACGAGTCGACCGCGGTCGCCCTGGCCGCCCGCCTGGAGACCCTGCTGCGCGGCGCCCTCGCCGACCCGGACACCCCGGTACACCTGCTGCCGCTGCTGACCGACGCCGACCGGGACCGACTGCGCATCCGACCCGAACCCGTCGACGAGCCCGCCGAATCGGTCCCGGCGGCCATCGCCCGGATCCCGGGCGACCGCATCGCCCTGCGCACCCCCGACGGCTCCGTCACCTACCGCGAACTCGCCCTGCGCGCCGACGCCCTGGCCGCCCGACTCCGCAGCGCAGGGGTCGAACCCGGCGCGGTCGTCGGGGTGTTGTCCCCACGCGGCGCCAACGCGGTCGTGGCCATGCTCGCCGCCTGGCGCGCGGGCGCCGCGTATCTGCCCCTGGACCCTGAATACCCCTCCACACGCCTGGAGTTCATGCTCGCGGACAGTGCGACCCGGGTGGTGATCACCGACGCCGCGCACGCCGGGAGCCTGCCCGCGACGATCACCCCGGTACGCGCCGACGCCGCACCGGAGGGCGCGCCCTTCACGCCCGTCGAACCCACCGCCCAGTCCCCCGCGTACCTGATCTACACCTCCGGCTCCACGGGCACCCCCAAGGGTGTCCTGGTCCCGCACGGGGCACTCGCCGCCCGGGTGCGCTGGATGCGCACCGGCTACCGGATCGAGCCGAGCGACCGGGTTCTCCAGAGCGCCTCGCTCAGCTTCGACACCCATGTCGAGGAGCTGTATCCGACCCTGGCCGCCGGCGCCACGCTGGTCCTGCCCGCGCCCGACGCCACCCTGCCCGACGTACTCGCCGCCGGCGACGCGGACGACGTCACCGTGCTCGACCTGCCCACCCCCTACTGGCACGAACTCGTCGAGACCGGCGCCGACACCATCGCCTGGCCGCCCGCGCTGCGCCTGCTCATCCTCGGCGCCGACCAGGTCCGCCCCGGCGCGGTCGCCGCCTGGCGCGCCCGCTTCGACGACCGGGTCCGCCTGGTCAACTCCTACGGGCCGACCGAGACCACCGTCATCGCCACCACCGCCGACCTCGGCGCCGCCGACGCCACCGCACGCCCGCCGATCGGCACCCCGATCGACGCCACGCACACCGTCGTCGCCGACGCGCACGGCAACCCCGTTCCGCCCGGCGTGCCCGGCGAACTGCTGATCGGCGGCGCCGGCGTCGCCCACGGCTACCTCGGCCGCCCCGGCGCCACCGCCGCCACCTTCCGTCCCGACCCCGACGGCCCGCCCGGCGCCCGCCGCTACCACACCGGGGACCGGGTACGGCTGCGCGCCGACGGGCGGTTGGAATTCCTCGGCCGGCTCGACGCCCAGGTCAAGGTGCGCGGCTACCGGATCGAACCGGGCGAGGTGGAGGTCGCGCTCCTGGCCCACCCCGGCGTACTCCAAGCCGCCGTGGTCGCCCGGGACGAGGCACTGGTGGGCTACGTGGTCACCACCGCCGACCTGTCCGTGCCCGAACTGCGCGCCGACCTGGCCGGGCGACTGCCCGCACACCTGCTGCCCGGCGCCCTGGTTCGGCTGGACCGGCTCCCGCTGACCCCGAACGGCAAACTCGACCACCGCGCCCTGCCCGCCCCCGACCGCCGCGCCGAACAGACCCACGGTTACCTCGCGCCGCGCACCGACGCCGAAGAACTGGTCGCCGAGATCTGGATCGACGTGCTCGGCCTGGACAAGGCCGGCGTACTCGACGACTTCTTCGAACTCGGCGGGCACTCGCTCCTGGCCACCCGCGTGGTCGCCCGGATCGCCGCCGCCACCGACCTCGTCGTACCGCTGCGCACCCTGTTCACCCACCGCACCCTCGCCGGATTCGCCGCCGCGGTCGAGGAGCTATTGGTCGCCGACCTCGCCGCGCTCGACGACGACACCGCCGAGCAGCTGCTCTCCGCCGAGAGGAACCGTTCGCAGCCATGAGCACCGAGTCCCCCGCGCGCGACACGTCGCTGTCCGCGACCAAACGCGAACTCCTGGAACGCCGGCTGCGCCGCCGCCTAGCCGCCGGCCCGGTCATCCCCCGCCGGCCCGAGGGCACCGTGCCGCCGCTGTCCTACGCCCAGGAACGCGTCTGGTTCATGGAGCAGTTCGCGCCCGGCACGGCCGCCTACACCATCCCGGTCGCCCGCCGGCTGCGCGGCGCGCTCGACGTCGACGCCCTGGAACGGGCTCTGGCCGACCTGGTCGCCCGCCACGAGACCCTGCGCTCGCGCTACCTCGTGGACGAGGACGGACAGCCCCGCCTGGACATCGCCGCGACCCTGCCGTCGGTACTCACACGCGTCGAGGCGGCCGACCGGGCCGAGGCGGAGCGGTTGGTCAACGCGGGCGCCGCGGCGTCCTTCGACCTGGCCGAGGGACCCCTGATCCGGGCCCTGCTGATCCGCCTGACCGACACCGACCACGTGTTGCTGTTGACCGTGCACCACAGCGTCAGCGACGGATGGTCCAGCGAGATCATGGTCCGCGAGGTACTGGCCGGCTACGCCGCCTATGCCGCCGGCAGCGCGCCCCGACTTCCCGAACTGCCGGTCTCCTACGGCGACTTCGCCATCTGGCAGCGGGAGCGACTGACCGGCGAGACGCTGCTGCGCGAGACGGCTTACTGGCGGACCGAGCTGGCCGGCGTCGAGCCGCTCGAACTGCCCACCCGCGGACCACGCCCGGCCCGACAGACCTTCGCCGGCGCCGGCCACGCCTTCGAGGTCGACCGTGAACTCCTGGACCGGCTCACCGCGTTGGCCCGCGAGCGCGGCGCCACCCTGTACATGGTGCTCCTCGCCGCCTTCCACCTCATGCTCGCCCGGCACAGCGGGCAGCGCGAGTTCGCGGTCGGCTCGCCGGTCGCCGGTCGCCCGCATCCCGAGGTGGAGAACCTGGTCGGGATGTTCGTCAACGTGGTGGCGCTGCGCGCCCGCACCGGCGGCGATCCGACCTTCGCCGAACTGCTCGACCGCACCCGGGAGACCTGCCTGGAGGCGTACGCGCACCAGGAGCTGCCGTTCGCCCAGCTGGTCACCGAGCTGAACGTGGCGCGCGACGTGACCCGGTCGCCGGTGTTCCAGGCGGTGCTCGCGGTGCAGAACTACGCGACGGCGAACGCCCCCGACGACCGGGCCGGGTTGACCGCCGAGGCGTTCGGCCTTCAGGCCGGCGGCACCCGGTTCGACCTGGAACTGTTCCTGATGGAGTGGCCGGACGGCCTGTACGGCGCCTTCAACTACAACACCGACCTGTTCGACGAGACGACCATCGCCCGCCTGGGCCGGCATCTGGGTCGACTGCTCGCGGTACTCGCCGACCGGCCCGACGTACCGGTGTCCACCCTCGACGGCCTCGACCCCGACGAACGTGACCTGGTCCTGACCCGCTGGAACGACACCGCCGCGCCGGTTCCGGAACGGTCCACGCTGGTCGACCTGATCGCCGACCGCATCGCCCGCACCCCCGACGCCACCGCTGTGGTCCTGGACGATCACACCCTGACCTATCGCGAACTCGACGCCGCCGCCGATCGGGTCGCCCACCGCCTCCGCGCCGAGGGGGTCCGCCCCGGCGACCTGGTCGCGGTCGGCGCGGAACGCTCCCCCGAACTGGTCGCCGCCCTGCTCGGCGTGCTGCGCACCGGCGCCGGGTACACGCCGCTGGACCCCGAATACCCGGCCGAGCGCTTGGCGTTCATGCTGGCCGACTCGGGCGCGCGGGTGTTGCTCAGCCACCGGCGACTGCCGATGCCCGCCGACTGCGCGGCCACGGTGATCGCCCTGGACGACCCCGCCGACTGGCCCGACCCGACACCCGGCGCCGACGGCACCGGTGGCATCCCCGATGTCGCGGCACCGACTCCCGACGACGTCGCGTACATGATCTACACCTCCGGCTCCACCGGCCGGCCCAAGGGTGTGCCCAACACGCACCGCGGCATCGTGAACCGGATCGCGTGGATGCAGGACTCCTACCGACTGGGACCCGACGACGCGGTGTTGCAGAAGACGCCGGCGAGCTTCGACGTGTCGGTCTGGGAGTTCTTCTGGCCGCTTACCGCGGGTGCCCGGCTGGTCCTGGCCCGCCCGGGCGGGCACAAGGATGCCGGTTATCTGCGCGACGTGATCGCCGAACAGGGCGTGACAGTCGCGCACTTCGTGCCCGCGATGCTGACCGTGTTCCTCGCCGAGGAGGGCGTGGAGCGCTGCACGACGCTGCGCCGAGTGGTGTGCAGCGGTGAGGAGTTGGCACCGGACAACGCCCGCGCCTTCCGCGAGCGGCTGCCGGATTGTGCGCTGGCGAACCTGTACGGGCCGACCGAGGCGGCCGTGGACGTCACCGCGTGGGAGTGCGCCGGCCCGCTCGCCACCGTGCCGATCGGCGCGCCGATCCACAACACCCGGGTGTACGTGCTCGACGAGGCCATGCGACCCGCACCGCTCGGCACGCCCGGCGAGCTGTATCTGGGCGGGGTCCAAGTGGCGCTGGGCTACCACCGGCGGCCCGGATTGACCGGGGAACGTTTCGTCCCGGACCCGTTCGGCGCCCCGGGCACCCGCCTCTACCGCACCGGCGACCTCGCCCGGTGGCGACCCGACGGCACCCTCGACTTCCTCGGCCGGATCGACGATCAGGTCAAGCTGCGCGGCCTGCGTATCGAACCCGGCGAGATCGAGGCCGCGTTGCGCGCCCGCCCGGAGGTGGACGAGGCCGCGGTGGTGGTCCGCGAGGACACCCCCGGAGACAAACGCATCACCGCGTATGTGGTGCCCACCGTCGCGGGGGTCGGGGACCACGACCCGGGCACGGTCGTCACCGGCCCCGACCCGGATCGCGGCACCGAGGACTTCGACTCCGACGACATCCGGGCCGCGCTCAAACGCACCCTGCCCGACTACATGGTCCCCGCCGCGTTCGTCGCGCTGCCGGCGCTGCCCCTGACTCCCAGCGGCAAGCTCGACCGCAGGGCTTTGCCCGCGCCCGCGGCGCGTCGCTCCAAGGGCGCCGCCGCCGCGCCGCCGACCACCCCGGCCGAGCTGCTGTTCGCCCGAATCTGGTGCGACGTGCTCACGCTGCCCGAAGTCGGCGTCGACGAGGACTTCTTCGACCTCGGCGGCCACTCCCTGCTGGCCACCCAGGTGGTCGCGCGTGCCCGCAAGCAGCTCCCGCAGATCGGCGGCCGGGCGGTCAGCGTGATGGACGTCTTCACACACAAGACCATCCGCGAGATCGCCGCCCTGTCCACGCTGTCCGAGGCCGAACGCGGCCCGGCGCGGCTGCTGTACCGGCTGAGCAAACCCGTCCCGGCGGCGCGGCGCACCCTGTCCCTGGTCTGCGTGCCCTACGGCGGCGGCAGCGCGGTGGTGTACCAGCCGCTGGCCGACGCACTGCCGGACACCCACGACCTGTGGTCGGTGGCCATCCCCGGACACGACGTGGGCGTCACCCAGGAGCGGCTGCCGTTCGACGAACTCGCCCGGCGGATCGTCGCCGAGGTCCAGGAACGGGTCGAGGGACCGATCGCGCTCTACGGCCACTGCGGCGTCGGCAGCGCGTTGATCGTCGCCGTGGCCCGGCAACTGGAAGCCGCCGGACGCGCGTTGGACGCGGTGTACATCGGCGCCCAGTTCCCGTTCGCCCGGCCTCGCGGGCGGGTGCTCTCCGCGCTGAGCAAGGTGGCCGCGCTCGAACCGCTGCTCGGCGACCGGGTGTACGCCAACTGGCTGACCTCGATGGGCGCCGACATGGCGGACCTGGACGGCGACCAGATGAAGTTCATCATCGGCAACATGCGGCGCGACTCGGTGGCGGCCGAGGAGTACTTCACCGAGGCGCTGTCCGACAACCGCCCCCGGCTGCGCGCGCCCATCGTCTCGGTGATGGGCGACCGGGACCCGGCCGCCGACTTCTACCAGGAACGCTTCCGCGAGTGGCGCACCATCGCCGACCGGGTGGCGCTGGTGATGCTGGACGAGGCGGGCCACTTCTTCCTCAAGCACCGTGCGAACGACCTGGCCGAAGTGATCACGCGCGTACATCCGGCGGTGGCCGCGGGCCGCACCGACGCGCTGCCCACCCGCGAGGCGGACGGCCCGTGGTGGTTCCACGGCGCCGCCGGACCACCGGACGACGACCCCGGACCGGACCGGGCCGGGGCCGACGCCGCGCCGGGCCGCGAACCCCGGCCCGGCATGGGCCGGTTCCTCCTGGTGGCGTTCAGCCAACTGGTCTCGATCACCGGCTCCGCGCTGACCGAGTTCGCGTTGCCGATCTGGATCTACCTCCAGACCGGCTCGATGGGCCGCTTCGCGCTCTACGCGGTGATCGGCATGTTGCCGGGCATCCTGATCGGCCCGCTCGCCGGGGCGATCGTGGACCGCGTGGACCGACGCAGGGTGATGCTCCTCGGCGACCTGGCGGCGGGCAGCACCCAGGGGGTGCTGTTGCTGCTCCTGGTCTCGGGGTCGCTGCATCCGTGGCACATCTACGTCCTGCTGGGCGCGCTGTCCATGGCGCTCACCTTCCAACGCCTGGCCTACGCCTCGGCGGTGCCGCAACTGGTGCCCAAGCAATACCTCGGACACGCCAACGGCATCGTGCAATTGGCGGGCGGGGTCGCCCAGTTCGTGGTCCCGCTGATCGCGGTCGGGCTGATGGCCGGCATCGGACTGCGCGGCATCCTGATCCTGGACGTGATCAGCTACACGATCGCCATCACCATCATCGCCTTCGTGAAGTTCCCGCACACCCTCCCGTGGCGGCGGCGCGAATCGCTCACCGCCGAGATCAAGCACGGCTTCACCTACTCGTGGCGCCATCGCGGCTTCCGGGCCATGCTGCTCTGGTTCGCCGTGCTGAACCTGTTCCTGTCCCCGCTGTTCCTGCTCACCACGCCGCTGGTGTTGTCCTTCGACTCGCTCGGCGGCGCCGCCCGGGTATCCATGGCGGCCGGTGCCGGGGTGATCGTGGGCGGCATCGCGATGGGCTTCTGGGGCGGTCCGCGCCGGCAACGGCTGCGCGGCATGTTGTGGTTGGCCGCCGCGCTGGCCGGGGCGTCCGCGTTCACCGGTCTGCACGCGAGCCTGTGGGTGGTCGGGATCGGCGCCTTCGGGATGTCCTGCGCACTGTCCCTGGTCAACGGCGTATACACGACCATCGTCCAGGTCAAGGTGCCCCAGCGCTTCCACGGCCGGGTGTTCGCGCTGAACACCCTGGTCGCCTGGTCCACGCTGCCGATCGGGCACGGCGTCATCGCGCCGCTCGGCGCCAAGCTGTTCGAGCCGTTGATGACCGACGACGGGCCGCTCGCGGGCTCGATGGGCCGGCTGATCGGACACGGCGAGGGGCGCGGCATCGGCCTGCTCTACCTGGTGTTCGGCGCCGCGATGCTCGCCCTCGTGCTGATCGGCCTGCGACTGCCGGTACTTGCCCACTTCGACCGGGATGTCCCGGACGCGCCCGCCGACGACGAGGTCGGCATCCAGGAACGCGAACGCCGGATCCGGGCCCGGGCCCGGGCCGCCGAGCCGGCGCCCGCCCTCGCGGAGGTGTCGAAGTGAGCATCGGAACCCGACCCCGGCCGACGCCCACCGGCCGCCGCGCACCGGAGAGCCTGTCCGCGCTGCTCGCGCATCGCGCCGAGATCGAGCCGGAGCAACCCGCGATCCTCAGCGGGCGCGAGAAGTTGACGTTCGGCTCCTGGCACTACCGCGCGGACGCGGTCGCCGCCGGGCTGGCCGAACGCGGCATCGGCGCGGGCGATCGGGTCGCGCTCCTGTACGGCAACGGCGACTGGATCGACTACGCGACCGCCTACCTGGGCGTACAGCGCGCCGGCGCGGTCGCGGTGCCGATGTCGGACCGGCTCGCCCCCGCCGAGGTGCGGCACCTGCTCGCGCACAGCGGGGCCGCGGCCGTGCTGCACCGCGCCGAGTTGGTCCCGCCGGACGCCGGCACCGGCGCTTGGACCGCCCCGGTCGAGGACATCGAGACCTACCCCGCGGGCAGCCTGCCGACCCCGGACCCCGGCGACCTCGCGCAGATCCTGTACACCTCCGGAACCACCGGCACCCCCAAGGGTGTCGCCGCGACGCATGCCAACCTGGCGTACGGCTGCACGCTGGACGCGCGCCGTCGCCCGCTCGGCCACTCGGCGCACTTCCTGCACGCGTATCCGGTGGGCACCAACGCCGGGCAGACCATGCTGATCAACGCGCTCGACGCGAAGGCGACGGCGATCGCCGCCCCGCGCTTCACCCCGGGCCACTTCGCTCGACTGATCGAACGGCACGCGGTGGGCAGTGTGTTCGTGGTACCGGCGATGGCCATCGAACTGCTCGGCGCGGACCAGGCACACCGCCACGACCTGTCCAGCGTGCGGCTGCTCGGCTCCACCGCCGCCGCCCTGCCGCGCCGGGTCGCGGTGGGCCTGGCCCGGCTGTTCCCCCAAGCGCAGATCGTCAACTACTACACCTCCACCGAGGCCGCGCCCGCGCAGACCACGATGTTGTTCGACCCCGAACACCCCGGCTCGCCCGGCCGACCCGCGTCGTTGCGCGACCTGCGGGTGACCGACGAGCGCGGGCGGGTGTTGCCGGTCGGGGAGACCGGAGAGGTCTGGCTGCGCACCCCGACCACGCCCCGCTCGTACTACGGCGAGAAGGCCGACTCGCGGGTTTTCTCCGGGCGTTGGGTGCGCATGGGCGACCTCGGCTACCTGGACGCCGAGGGCTTCCTGTACCTGGTCGACCGCGAGCGGGACGTGATCAAGTCCGGTGCGTACAAGGTCTCCACGTTGCAGGTCGAGGACGCCCTGCACGAACACCCGGGCGTGCTGGACGCGGCCGCGTTCGGCGTACCGCACCCCGTGCTAGGGATGGCCGTCGCCGCCGTCGTGGTGCCCCGGGGCGAATTGACCGCGACCGAGCTGCGGGTGTTCCTGATGGAACGGCTCGCCGCCCACGAACTCCCCGGACACGTGGTGTTCCGGGAATCCCTGCCGCGCAACGAGGGCGGCAAGATCCTCAAGCGCGAGCTGCGCCGGCTCCTGGACGACGAGGTCCGACCATGACTGTGACGAACGATCAGATCCCCTGGAACGATCGTATTCCGCCGAACGAGCACCCGGCCCCGACGGCCGAAAGCGCCGAGGCCGGGGCGGGGCTCGACACGCTGCCCTTCGCGCCGTTGTCCGCCGCCCAGTTGGGCGTGTGGGTGACCGAGCGCACGTTGCCCGCCGAGTCCGCCTACCACCTCTCGGTGCTGCTGCGCTTCGACGGCCCGCTCGACCCGGACGCGCTGGCCCGCGCGTGCGCCGCCACGATCGAGCGGCACCCGATACTGGCCGCCGCGGTCGGCGAGGCGGACGGCACGCCGGGCCTGGTGCCCACAACCCCCGCGCCGATGCGCCGCGTGCCGGCCGACGAGGCGGACCTGGACGCGCTGATCCGGGCCGAACTGGGCCGCCCCTTCGACCTGTACGCCGGTCCGCTCGCCCGCTTCACCCTGTTCTCCTTCGCGCCGGACCGGCACACACTCCTGGTGACGGCGCACCACGTGATCTTCGACGGCACGTCCAAGGAGATCGTGGTGGCCGCCCTGGCTCGGGCCTACCGCGCGGCCCGCGAGGGCGGGACTCCGGCCGGCCCGGCAGCCCCGGCGTCGCAAGGCCCCGGATCGACCGACGTATTCCGGGCCGGACCGGTGTCGGCCGACCATCCCGACACCACCGGCGTCTGGGCCCGGCACCGCGAGGAGCCCGGTCGGGCGATCCTGCCGGGGCTGCTGCCCACCACGCGGGCCGGCGGGGAACCGGCGCCGGGCTCCACGATCCCGTTCACCCTCGGGCCCGAAACGGTCGACGCACTGCACGAGACGGCCGCGCGACTCGGCGTCACCCACTTCGAACTGCTGCTGGCCGCCTGGCACACGCTGCTGTTCCGCTACGGCAACGCGCGGGTGCGTACCGCGCTCGAACTCACCACCCGCACCCCGGCCGAGGCGCGCGGGGTCGGGCTGTACGTCAACGAGCTGCCGGTCTCCTCCCGGCCGCGCGCGGGACAGGGCTTCGGCACGTTCGTCCGGGAACTGCGCGCCGAACTGCGGGCGATCTACGCCTTCCGCGACGTACCGTACAGCCACACCGTGCGTGGTCTCGGACCCCGGACCGCGCTGACCGAGCTGACCGTGAGCTATCGGCGGCGCACCCGCGTGGTCGAGCCGGTCTTCCCCGGGGTGGAGACCCGGGTCGAATGGATCGTGTTGCCGCCGACCGCGCGCAACACCGCGCATCTGCAACTGGTCGAGGGCCGGGATCGGATCGACGGCGCGCTGCACGTACCTACGGACGGCTTCGTCCCGGACGCGGCCGCGCGTATCCCGGGCCACTTCGCCACCCTGCTGAACACCGCGCTGGCCGACCCCGAACTGCCGCTGGGCGATCTGCCGTTGTTGTCCGAGCCGGAGCTGGTCCGGGTCCTGCACACCGACAACGCCACCGACACGCCGTATCCGGCCGAGGAAACCGTCGTCGAGCTGTTCGCCGCGCGCGCCGCGGCCGCCCCCGACACGGTCGCCGTCGTGTGCTCGGGCCGGTTCCTGACCTACCGCCAGGTGGCCTCGGCCGCCTACGTGTTCGCCGAGCGCCTGCACCGCGCCGGGATCGGCGCGGGCGACCTGGTGGCGATCGAACTGCCGCGCACCGGCGAACAGGTCGCCGCCGTCCTCGGCGTACTCGCCGCGGGCGCCGCGTATCTGCCGCTCGACCCGGGCTATCCGGCCGAACGGTTGGCCTTCATCCGGTCGGACGCGCGCATCGCGGCGATCGTACGCGACGGGGGCGCGCGGGCGGGTGAACCGGGCGGATCCGGTACGGACTTCACACCCGAACAGGTTCCGGACGCGCCCGAGGAGTCCGTCCGGCTCCATCTCGTAGCTCCCGTCGAAGCGCCGGTCCCCGATGCCCCCGCCGCACCGGCCCGGCTTCGTCTCGTCGCCCCCGTCGAACCGCTCGTCCTGGCCGCCCCCGACCTGAACGGGCCCGACCTGTTCGGTAGCGAGCCCGGCCGGGTCCGCCCGCCCAGTCGGCCGGCGCCGGGCGATCCGGCGTATGTGATCTACACGTCCGGCTCGACCGGTCGGCCCAAGGGCGTCCAGGTACCGCACCACGCGCTGGCCAATCTGCTCGCGAGCATGCGCGACCGGCTCGGCGCCGGTCCCGACGACCGCTGGCTCGGGTTGACCTCGCTGTCCTTCGACATCTCCACGGTCGAACTCCTGCTGCCGCTGACCACCGGCGCCCGGGTGGTACTGGTGCCCGACGACCGGCACCGGGACGGACCGGCGCAACTGGCCCTGCTGGAGCGGCACGCCGTCTCGCATGTCCAGGCCACCCCCAGCGGCTGGCGGGTGCTGCTCGCGGCCGGCCTGCACCGTCCGGGGCTGACCGCGATCACCGGCGGCGAGGCCCTGCCCGCCCCGCTGGCCGCCGAACTGCGCGGCGCGGTGGGCCGGTTGGTCAACGTATACGGGCCCACCGAGACCACGGTGTGGTCCACCTACACCGAGGTCGACTCCGGGGCCGCGCCCGGCATCGGCCGGCCCCTGGCCAACACCCGCGCGTACGTGCTCGACGGCCGGCTGCATCCGGTCCCCGAGGGCCTGGTGGGCGAGTTGTTCCTGGGCGGGGACGGCCTCGCGCACGGCTACCTCGGCCGCCCGGGGCTGACCGCCGAGCGGTTCGTGGCCGACCCGTTCGGACCGCCCGGCGCCCGCCTGTACCGCACCGGCGATCTGGTCCGACACGCGCCCGGCGGCGGGCTCGACTACGTCGGGCGTACCGACGCCCAGGTCAAACTGCGCGGACACCGGATCGAACTCGGCGAGATCGAGAGCCGGCTCGCCGCACACCCCGGCATCGCCCAGGCGGCGATCCGACTGCTCGACCCGGACAGCGAACACGCCCGCCTGGTCGGCTACCTGGTCCCCGAGCCCGGACAACCCCCCGTCGCCCCGGACGAGTTGCGTGCCTACCTCGCCCGCACCCTGCCGAGCGCCATGGTGCCCGCCGGCTTCCTGACCCTGGACGCCTTCCCGCTGACCCCCAACGGCAAGCTGGACCGGGCCCGCCTGCCCGAACCGGCACCCACTCGACCCGAACCGGGCGGACCCGCCTATCCGTTCGACGCGGCCGACGGCCCGGCCGACGAACTCACCGAGACCGTACGGGCGATCTGGGCCGAGGTGTTGCGCCTGGACGACATCGGTGTGGACGAGGACCTTTTCGACCTCGGCGGCCACTCGCTCACCATCACCCAGATCGCCGCCCGGATCCGCAAACGCCTGGGCGTCGAGGTCCCGCTCGACGTCTTCTTCGACACCCCCACCGTCGGCGGCGTGACCGACGCCGTCCGCGACCTCCAGGAGCCGTGATGCGCAACGATCCCGAAACCACCGACCCCGAGACCGACCAGGAAACCTACCGCGTGGTCGTCAACGACGAGGAACAACACTCGTTGTGGCCGCTGCGCACCGACCCGCCCGCAGGCTGGGTGCCCACCGGATTCGTCGGCACCCGCGAGGAGTGCACGGCGCACATCGACCGGGTCTGGCCGGACATCCGGCCGCTGAGCCTGCGTCGGCGACTGGCCGGGGACGCGGCATGAGGGCGGACCCGCTGCGCGAACGGGTGGCCACGCTGATCGCCGACGTGAGCGGCGGCGAGGTGAGCGCGCACGAGGTGTTGGAATCAACCGGCTCGCTGACCGCGTCCGGGGTGAGTTCGCTGACCTTCCTGCGCCTGATCGACGCCCTGGAGGGCGAGTTCGACGTGTTCTTCGATCTTGACGCCGACCTGGACTTCGTCGAGGACCTGGACTCGCTGGTGGCGCACCTGACCCGGCACGGCGTGGCGGTGGGCGATGGCTGAGGACGAGTCGGCGAGAGCCCGGGTCGCGGCCGAGCCACCGGTCGCGGCCCCCTACGAGGTGCCGGCGCCCTTCGCGGTCTCCGCCGACGACCCGGTCCGAGCCCCGCTGACGTGGGGTCAGCGGGCCATTTGGCAGGCCATCCGCCGTACCGCGCCCAGCGACCACTACTTCAACATGACCCGCGTCTTGCCGATCGCCGACCGCGGCCGACCGGTGGACGTGACCCGGGCGACCGCCGCGCTCGGCCGGCTGATGGAGCGTCATGACGCATTGCGCACCCGGCTCGTGTCCACCGACGGCGAGCCCCGACAGGCCCGCCACTCGGTGGGCACGCTGCCGGTGGAGGTGTTCGAGGCGGCGCTGATCGAGGATGCGGACACGGTCGCGGCGGCGGTGGCCGAACGCCTCGGCGCCACCCGCTTCGACTACTTCGACGCCTGGCCGATCCGGGTCGGCCTGGTGGTGCACGGCGGCCGGGTCCGCTACATCGCACTGGCCCTGTGTCACGTGGCCACCGACGGCCACGGCGTCGAAGTCCTGGTCCGCGACCTGCGGCTGCTGATCCGGCGCGGGTCGGCGGGCGGCCCGGCGGCGGGTGGGGCGCTGGACCTGGCGCACGAGCAGTCCACGACCACGGGGCTGCGCCGGGGCGAATCGGCGCTCGCGCACTGGGAGACGCACTATCGGCGGATCGCGCCGACGGTGTTCGCCGACGTGATCGCCGAACCGGCGGCGCCGCGCTTTCGCACCGTGCGCCTGGTCTCCCCCGCGCTGGCCCGGGCCGCCGACGCGGTCGCGCTGCGCCACCGGGTCAGCCCGTCGGCGGTGTTGCTCGCGGGCGCGGCCGTGTTGGCGGCGCGCGCGGGCGGGCGGGACACCGCGGTGATGTTGCCGATCGTCGCCAACCGTTTCCGGGCGGACAGCCGCGATCTGGTCACCACGCTGTCCCAGGAAGGGCTGTTCGTGCTCGACCTGGACCTCGGCGCGCGCTTCACCGACCTGCTGCCCGCCGCGTGGCAGGCGTCGCTGCGCGCGTATCGCAGCGCGGGCTACGACCCCGACCGGTGGAACGCGCTGATGTCCAGGATCACCGCCGAACGCGGCACGCCCATCCGGCCGTTCTGCTGCTTCAACGACATGCGCCTGGTGGATCGGCCGCCGGAGCCGGGACCGGAGCCGACCGCCGCCGAACTGGACGTGGCGCGCACCCGCAGTCGGGTGGAACCGGCGGGCGGGCACGAGTTCATCGCCTGCCGGTACTGCATGCACGTGGTCGCCGAGGGCGACGCGCTGGTGGTCAGCGTCACCGGCGACACCGCCTATCTGCCCGTACACGCGCTGGAGGCGCACCTGGTCGCGCTGGAGGATCTGCTGGTACGCGCTGCCGCCGGGCGGGAGGTGCCGATCGGCGCGCTGACCGGCTTCGCGGAGCGGGTGGCGGAGCCGGTCGCATGAGCGTGCTGGCGTATGCCGGTGCCACGTCCGTCGCGGCGGGCGACCGGCTGCGCTTCCACCTGGCCTCGACCGACGGCGGCCCGGTGCGTGGCGAGGTCACCATCGTCGACGCGACCACCGACCACGTCCTGGCCCGGGCCCGAGTGAGTGGCGAGCACTGGGAGTTGGCCGTTCCACCGGACTGGCCCAGCTCGCTGTACCGGGCCGTGTTCGACGACGGCACGCCGCTCGCCGGGGACGAACCCCTGGACCACGAGGCCTGGTTCGTGGTCCGCGCGGCGCAGCCCGGGGTGGCCGCGCCGATCCTGGTGTCGGTGCCGTTCGCCACGTGGCAGGCGTACAACCGCTCCGGCGTGCCCGGCCGGGGACTGTACTACGCCGAACAGCCGGACCGGGCCGCCCGGGTCTCGTTCGACCGACCCGGCGGCGGGCCCCCGCCGGAGCGCTGGGAGGAGGGTCTGCTGCGCTGGTTGCGGGCCACCGGCAGGCCGGTCGAGTTCTGCTCCGGCCTGGATCTGCACGGCGGGCACGAACTCCTGTCGCACTACCGGCTGTTGGTGGTCAACGGGCACGACGAGTATTGGTCGCGGGAACAGCGCGACACCGTCGAGGGGTTCGTCCGGCGCGGCGGCAACCTGGCCATCTTCGCCGGGAACACCGCGTGGTGGCAGATGCGCCTGGAGGACGCCGGCCGCACCATGGTCTGCCATCGGGACGCGGTCGCCGACCCGATGGCGGCGATCGATCCCGAGAGGGTCACCGTGGAGTGGTCCAGCGCGCCGGTGCACCGGCCGGAGAACACGATGACCGGGCTCAGTTTCCGGCGGGGCGCGGGTGCGTGGGGCGAGGGGATGAAGGTGATCCGCGAGGAGGCGTACATCGCCCGGTTCACCGACCACTGGGTGTTCGCCGGCACCGGCCTCGCGGACGGCGACAAGTTCGCCCAGGGCGCGCTCGGCTACGAGACGGACGCGGCCGAACTGGACTGGAGCACGGGCGTCCCGCGCGCCACCGGCCGCGACGGCACCCCGCCGTCGTTCGTCGTGCTCGCCACCGCCGATCTGCGGCACTGGGCGCGCTACGGGCAGGGCGGCGACGCGGTGATGGGCACGTTCCGGCTCGGCGCGGGCACGGTGTTCAACGCGGGCACCATCAACTGGGGCAGCGCGCTGGCCGATCCGGTGGTCGACCGGGTCACCCGCAACGTGCTGGACCGGCTCGGCGCCGCCACACAGCCGCAGTGGGAGGTGATCGGCCCCGCCGCCGACATCCGCGCGCTCACCGCCTGCGAGGACGTGCTGTTCGCGGTGGACACCGAGGGGGCGCTGCTCTGCCGCGACACCGGCGGGCAGAACCTGCCCTGGCGGGCGATCGGCGCCGCGCCGGCGGTGCGCGCCCTGGCCGCGGCGCGGGAGGCGGCCGGTGCGCTGCCGCTGGAGGTGTACGCGGTCGGCCCGGACGATCGGCTGCTGCGCCGGCCACCCGTGACTCGGCCCGCGCCGTGGAGCCCGGTCGCCCGACTGCCCGAGGGCACTCTCGCGCTGGCGCTGTGCGACGGCGGCGTCTTCGCGGTGGCCGCCGCCGACACGCTGCACCACGTGTACGCGACCGAGCTGCCCGCCGACCCCGAGGCGCCGGCTCCGTGGCGCGTACTCGGCCCGGCGGGCGGCGCGATCGCCCTCGCGGCGATGAACGGCCGGTTGTACGCCGCCGACGGCGCCGGCCGGCTGTGCACCCGGCTGCCGATCGTGGGGTCGGCCGCGTTCGTCCCGCTGCCCGGCGAATCGGCCCCGCCCGACACCTGCCGCACGCTGACCGGCCACGCCGGGAGCCTGATCGTCACCGCACCGGGTTGCCGGATCCGCCGCCGCTCGGCGGTGCCGCCGCCGACAAGGGGCTGAGCGCCTACGCGCCGAGGTCGACCCAGTGGTTGTCGTGGCGGAGGAAGAACCGGGCGCGTTCCTTGTCGGTGAGGTGTTCCAGCTCGGGGATGCCCTCGAAGTAGGCCTCCCGGGGCGCCCCCGGGGCGAACTGGAGCAGCATCGAGGCCGGCTCGCCGGATTCGTTCCGGAACGCGTGCAGGCCGCCGACCGGGACGTACAGGAAGTCCCCGGCTCTGGCGTCGCGCCAGTCCCGGCCGTCGAACAGCCGGATCGTGCCGGAGAGCACGAAGAAAGACTCGGAGATGGTCCGGTGGAAGTGGGTGCCGGGGCCGCTGGGGACCGCGTGCATGTCGACCCGGTACAGGCCGTACTCGCCGTCGGTGGAGTCGGTGGTGGCCAGGTAGTGGTAGGTCGCGCCGGCGGTGATCAGCTCGGGCGGGTGCTCGGCCGGGCGGAACCGGGCGTTGACCTCGCCGGAGTCGCCGCGGTAGCGGGTCTCGGGGTAGCCGAGGCTCTGCGGATCGTCGGGGACGTCGGGGAAGGACATCGCGGGCTCCTCGTCGAACGTGTCGCGTTTGGTGGTGATGCGTGTGGTGGTGACGTGTGTGGTCGTGACGCATGCGGGTGGATCGGGGCGGGAATCGTCGGGGATCGATCGAAGGATCGCTCCGGGACCGATGAGTTTCCGGTGGACGCGCGGTCGAAGCATGTGTCGGCTCGAAAACCACGCGACCACGACGGCGACACCGCGACGAAGGGCAGCGCCATGAAGATCACCCTCACCACCTTCCTCACCATCGACGGGGTCTACCAGGCCCCGGGCGGCCCGGAGGAGGACCCCGGAGGCGGCTTCGAACACGGCGGCTGGTCGGCGCCGTACGGGGACGACGACTTCGGCCGGTTCATGGTCGGGGTGATCGGCCGTGCGGAGGCGTTCCTGCTCGGACGGCGGACGTACGACATCTTCGCGTCCTACTGGCCCGCGATCACCGACCCGGCCGACCCGATCGCCGGGCCGCTGAACACGCTGCCCAAGTACGTACCCACCAACACCCTCACGTCGGCCGATTGGCACAACACCCGGCTGCTGCACGGCGACCTGGCGGAGGAGGTCGGCGCGCTCCGGAAGCAGGACGGCGGCGAACTCCAGATCCACGGCAGCGGCGCGCTCGCCGGGTCGCTGCTGCGGCTCGGCCTGGTCGACGCGATGCACCTGCTGACGTTCCCGGTCGCGCTCGGCACGGGCAAGCGCCTGTTCGAGCCGGGTGTACTGCCGACCGCGTTCGCGCTCACCGGGTCGGAGGTCACCGGGAAGGGCGTGGTGATCACGTCCTACGAGCGCCGGGGCGCACCCACCTACGGCAGCTACGAACGTCCCGAGCAGGGGTAGAGCCGCAGGCCCGAGCGGGGTGGCCGCGGGCCCGGGAACGCAGCCGAGGGCCCGGGAGCGCACACACCGACGGCGCGTCCGAGACCCACGGGGGGTGTCGGCCGCGCCGCCGGCGGCTTTTTCGCGGGGCGGGGATCCCCGCGATCATGGGGCCGGGTCCCGGCCGGGGGAGATCGGCTCGGGCACCCTGCCCGCGCGGGCCCGGGAGTCCGGTCTCGGGAGTCATGGCCGGGGTTCGGCGTACCCCGGCCGAGACTCGCGAGTCCCCGGGCCCACGACGCTCCGGGCTCAGGCCTCCTGGATGAGACCGATCGGGTTGTCGTCGGCGTCCTTGAGTACGGCGGTGCGCTTGCCGCCGCCGACGTCCTTGACCTCGTGGACGGGCTGCGCGCCGCCCTCGACCAGCGACGCGAAGGTCGCGTCGATGTCCGCGACGTGCCAGTAGGAGATCGGGCCGTGCTCCCACTTGGCGTGGCCGTGCGGGTCCAGGCCGATGTCCTGGCCGTCGAGGTGATAGCCGACGTAGTACGACTCGTCCATCACCGGGTCGACGCCGAGGATCCGGCTGTACAACTCCTTGGCCTTGGCGAGATCCCGCACGGGGTAGATCACCGTCTTGATGCCTGTGGTCATGCTGCGCTCCTCGGGAGGGCCGGCCGGCGTCCGGTTCGGGGTCCGGGTGCGGATCGGCGTCGGGGCTTTCGCCTTTGCGGGTGCGGGTCCGTTGTCGGTCCGCCGAGGAGGTGACCCGCGCGGGCGGAGGAGTGTGACCGGTCCGGCGAAGTTTTTCCGGGGCGGGGTACGAGGCGGCGTGGGGGTGGGCGGCCGGGTGCCCGGGGTCGTGGCTATCCGGCCGGCTCGGTCGTCGTCGCCAACAGCCGGTCCTCTCCCCACGCGATGGCCTCCTCCCGGTTGGCGAACGCCGTCCACGGCGCCGGTCCGTCGCCGATCGGGTCGAGCAGCGGTTCCCGGGCGGCGATGGCGATCTCGTGGCCGGCGGCGACCAGGTCGGCCAGCACGGCACCGAGCATCGCGGCCGAGCCGAGCGCGATCCGGGTGACCCGGTCCAGGTCGAGCACGATCCACCCGGGCGGGCTCGGCTCGGACTGGCGCAGCGCGTGCAGCAGGTGCTCCGTCTCGGTGAACTCCAACGCCCCCTGCGCCCGGATGACCACGACACGATGCCCCTCGCGGTCGAGAACCGCCCGCTGCGCGGGTGTCCGGGCCCGGTAGGAGGGGTGGTCGAGCGCGGTGGTGACCTCGGTGACGGTGGCGATGTGCCGACCGGGCTGGTGCATCAGGTGCAGCGCGAAACGTTCGGACAACTCGGTCAGCGCGACCACACCGCGCACGGGGTTGCCGGCCCGGTCCAGCGGCGGGCTGTGTACCGCGATGCCGAACCGCGCCGGGCTGCACGCGATCAGGCCGCCGGACACCCCGCTCTTGGCGGGCAGTCCCACCCGCAGCAGCCATTCACCCGCGCTGTCGTACATCCCGCAGGTCGCCATCACCGCCAACGCCCGCACCGCCACCGGTTCGGCGATCACCCGGTCGCCGGTGACGGGGTTGACGCCGCCGTTGGCCAGCGTGGCCGCCATCACCGCCAGGTCGGCCACTCCGACCCGGATCGAGCACTGGCGGAAGTAGGTACGTACGGTCTCGTCCACGTCGCCGGCCAACGAACCCGCGCCGCGCATCAGGTAGGCCAGCGCCCGGTTGCGGTCTCCGGTCGCCGCCTCGGAGCGGTAGACGTCCTCGTCGACGTCCAGGGATCGGCCCGCGAAGGCGGACAGGCAAGCGCGGATGCGTTCGAAGCGGTCGCGCGCATCGGCCGCCGGAACCAGGGAGGTGGTGACGATCGCGCCCGCGTTGACCATCGGGTTCGCCGGTCGGCCGGTGCCCTGCTCCAGGCTGATCGCGTTGAACGCCTCGCCGCTGGGCTCGGCGCCGACCCGGCGGGCCACCTCGGCCGGGCCGAGTTCGGATACGGCGAGCGCGTAGACGAAGGGCTTGGACACCGACTGGATGCTGAACAGGTTGTCGGTGTCGCCGGCGTGGTAGCGGTTGCCGGACATACTGACCAGCGCGAGACCGAAGGTACGGGGATCGGCGGACGCCAACTGCGGGATGTAGTCGGCGACTTCGCCGTCGGCGAGCGAACTCAGCCGGTCGTGCAGCTCGGCCAGGGAGGTGGTCACCGGGTCCATGGGGACCACCCTTCGGCTGTGTGGGGCGCAGCGGGGTACGGCATCGTCCTGCTCCCGTCCGTCGACCGGCCGGGCCGGCGAGCGGGTGTGGGCCGATGCGGTGTCGTCACTTAGCGTGATGGTCGGTCTTCGAGCGTAGTCGGCGCACGGTGGACATGCCCGTCGGCGGGGCGTGGGGTTGGGCCGGTTGTGCAGCCGGCTGTGGGGCCGGCTGTGCAGCTGGTTGTGGGGTCGGCTGTGGGGCGGGCTGTGGGGCCGGCTCAGCCCTGTCGCGAGCCCGTCCGGATCGGCGCGCCGGCCTCGGCGCGCTCGCCGGGTGCCGCCGCCGCGTACAGCACCTCGCGCAGTCCGGGAAGTGTCTCGCGGTCCGGGCGCCAGACCAGGCGCAGGGTGAGGTCGGGGGTGTCCAGCGGAAGCCTGACCAGGGTGCCGGCGGCGAGTTGGTCGGCGACCGCGAAGTGCGGCAGCAGTGCGACGCCCAGACCCTGTTCGGCCCAGGCCCGGGTGACCGTGACACCGCCGGCCCGGACCCGCTCCACCTCGGCACCGAGCAATCGATCGCCGGCCAGCCGGAACGAGCAGGCCGACGCCCCGTTGACCAGCAGCCGCTCCTCGCGCAGGTCGGCGTCGGTGATCCGGTCCCGGTCGCCCAGCGCATGCCCCGGGGCGGCGACCAGCGCCAGCCCGACGGGTTCCAGGTCGACGAACGCCAGTGCGGCCGGCGGTGGTTCGAACCCCAGTTCGCCGAGCCAGGCGCCGGTGTCCAGGAGCAGCGCCACGTCGAGCCGACCGGCCACCACGGCGGCCAGGAGTTCGCTCCGATCGCTGTCCGAGACCACCTGGACCCGCAGATCGGGTCGGCGGGCGGCGAGCCGGCCGAGCACCGAGGGCACGTGCGTCACGGCGATGCTCTCCAACGCCCCCAGCCGCAGCAGGGGCGCCGCTGCGGCCACCTCGCGGCGGGCCTGTTCGGCCTGGTCGAGCAGCCGGTGCGCCCACTCCCGCATGCGCTCCCCGGCGGCGGTCGGCGTCATGCCCCGGGGGCTTCGGTCGAACAGGACTACGCCCACGGACTTCTCCAGGACCCGGATCTGCTCGGAGACCGACGACGGCGCGATGTCGAGCGCGTTGGCGGCCGCGGTGACCGTGCCGAAGCGGGCGACCGCCTCGAAGGTGCGGAGCTGGCGAAGTTCCATGGCCGGGCAACCTCCTTCGAGCATTCGGATATTCCGAACGGAGCATACGGGCGGGCCGGTCGAGTCGAGGGCTGCGGTCGACGGACAGTGGTGCGGCGCGATCCTCGGGCTCTTCCGGGTGGCTCCCGGGCCTGTTCCGGGTCGCTCCCGGGCCTCCTTCGGGCCTCCTTTTGGGCCTGCTTTGGGCCTGCTTTGGGCCTCTTTTCGGTCGCTCCCCCACTGCCCCTCCACTTTCGGAGACTCTCGATGACACTCCTCGGTCCACCCGTCGCAACCCCAGCCACCATCACCTCGAGGTCGCGCACCCGGGCCCTGATCGGCATCTCGCTCGGCTACTTCATGGTGTTGCTCGACATGACCGTGCTGTCCGTGGCCGAGCCGGATCTGGCCCGGTCGCTGGGCGGTTCGGTGGCGGGGCTGCAGTGGACGGTGTCCGGGTACACGGTCGTCTTCGGCGCACTGCTCCTGACCGCGGGGGCGGTGGCCGACCGGTTCGGCGCACACCGGGCGTTCCGGGTCGGCATCGTCGGGTTCGGCGTCGGTTCGCTGCTGAGCGCGGCGGCGCCGAACCTGTGGACGCTGGTGGCGCTGCGCGGGCTGCTCGGGGTGGCCGCCGCCGCCTGCGTACCGGCGTCGATGGCGATGATCACCCGGCTGTTCCCGATCCCCGCCGAGCGGGCCGGAGCGGTGTCGGTGTGGGCTGCGCTCAGCGGCGCGGCCCTCGCCGTCGGTCCGCTCGCCGGCGGCCTGCTCGTGGACGCGTACGGCTGGCGCGCCATCTTCCTGGTCAACGTCCCGATCGCCGCCCTCACCCTGGCGCTGACCGCCGGCCGCGCGGTGCGGTGCCCCCGGGGCGAGCGGCCGATCGACTGGGCATCCCAATTCGTCGTGTGCGTGGCGCTGGGCCTGGCCACCGACGCGCTCATCGCGGCCGGGTCGGGGTCCGGGACGCACGCGGCCGGCTCGGGGGTGGCGGCGGTGCTCACCGCGCTGCTGTTCGTCCGGGCCGAACGACGCAGCCCGCACCCGGTGCTGCCGGCCGCCGTGTTGCGCTCGCGCGCCACGAGGTCGGCGCTGCTCGCCGGGGCGGCGGTCAACTTCGCGATGACGGGGCTGCTGTTCGTCCTGCCGCTGCTGTTCCGGCAGAACCTGCACATGTCGCCGATGCGCACCGGGGTGGCGTTCCTGCCGATGACGCTGCCGTTCGCGGTGAACCCGCTGCTCACCGGGCGGATCGTGGCGCGGTCCGGGCCACGGGCCCCGATGCTGGCCGGGCTGGGCCTGCTGACCTCGGGCTGCGTGGTGTTCGCCGTCGCGGTGCTTGCCGGCTTCGGGTATCCGGTGCTGGCGATCGGGCTGGTGTGTACCGGCTTCGGGGTTTCCTTCGCGCTGCCCGCCCTGGTCGGCACGGTGATCGCCACGGCACCGGAGGGCACGGCCGGCGCGGCCGGCGGCCTGCTCAACGCGGTCCGCCAGATCGGTGCCACGGTCGGCGTCGCGGCGATGGGCGCGTTCGTCGGCGTCGGCGGCGCGACGGGCACCCACGATCTGGCCTGGGCCCTGCTGCTGCCGGCGGTGCTGTGCGCGGTGATGACGGTGGCGGTGGGACGGCGGGTCTGACACGCGGACGCCGGGCCATACGCGGATGTCGGCGCCGTATGCAAAGCTGCGTGCGACCAGCGGGGTACGGGATCCTCAGCCTCCCAGAAACGAGGACTGCGCAATGAACATGGGCACGACCGCCACCGGGACATTCGACCTCACCTCCTTCCAACCGGAGGCGATCGACGAGGCCCCGGGGGCCGCGCTCGGCCGGGTCACCATCACCAAGGTGTTCGCCGGCGACCTGGCCGGCGAGAGCACGGTGCACATGTCGTCGGTCATGGACGTCGAAGGCGCCCCCGCCGCCTATGTCGCCGTGGAACGCTTCACCGGCGAACTGGCAGGCCGCAAGGGCTCCTTCGTCTTTCTGCACTGCGCACCGGGAGCCGCGGGTGAGGAACTGACGATCCGGGTGGTCGCGGGTACCGGGACGGACGAACTCGCCGGGATCACCGGTTCGCTGGACATCACACGAACCGAGGACGGCGGTCACACGTACGTCCTGGGCTACACACTCGGCTGACATCCCGCTCCGGGGTCGCACACGGGGGCACCTCGATGCCGGGCCGGTGTCGCCTTGACCCGGGGGCGACGGCGACCTACGCTCCGAAACAGAAACGGGAAAGCGCTTTCCATTCGACCGTGCCGCCCGCGGGCGAAAGATTCGAGGACACGTGAGCACACCCGAGCATCCGAGGTGGGCCTTCAGCACCCTCGGCGCCCCCGGCCGGCCGGTGCACGAACACCTCGTCCGCGCGCTTCGACACGGCTGCACCGGCCTCGAACTCCGGGTCCACCAGGACGAGTTCGTACACGTGGACCTGCCCCCGACCGAACGCCGGGCCATCCGCGCCCGGATCACCGACGCCGGCCTGGCCGTACCGTGCCTGGCCGGCTACGCGGGCATCTGCGCGCCCACCCCCGACCCGGTCGTCCTGTCCGCCATCGACCGCCTCCTCGACCTGGCCTACGACCTGGGCGCGTCGGCCGTCCGCATCTTCCCCGGCGGCACCGGCGACGGCGACACCGAACGCGCCCAACGCAGGCTGGCCGCCCTCCTCCCCGACGCCCGCGCCCGCGGCGTCACCATGCTCATCGAAACCCACGACTCCCACCCCACGGGCGCAGCCGTGGCAACCCTGATCCGCCCCTTCGCCGGCGCGGTCGGCGCAATCTGGGACGCCCTGCACCCCTGGCGCCACGGCGAACAACCCCCCGAAACCGCCGAAGCCCTCGCGGGCTTCCTGCACTACGTCCAAATCAAGGACGCAGCCTCAACGATCGACACCACCCCGGTTCCCCTGGGCACCGGAGCAGTACCACTGACCACCATCGGCACCACCCTGCAAGCCCAAGCCTGGCAAGGCTGGATCTCCCTCGAATGGGAAAAAGCCTGGTACCCGGAAATCCCCACCCTCGACGAGGTCCTCCCAGCCGCAGCCCAATGGGTGAACACATACTCCCGAACCCGACCGAGCAAATAACTCCGGGCGTGCGGTCCCGCCCGACACAAACAGCCCCTCACCAAGCTCCGCAACGCGGTTCTGCAACGCCGCGAGGTGGCACGCCAGATGCAGTCTGTGGTCCGTGAGTGGCGCCGTGACTGGTGCCAGGATCCCCCGGACACGCCCTGACACGACGCGGCGCCGCATCCGGCCGAGTGGCCGGGGGCGGCGCCGCGTGTGCGGGTGCGTGCGTGGGTGTGGCGATCAGGTGACGTTGCGGCCGAGGAAGTCGCGGATCAGCGCGGCGATCTCCGGGGTGTGGGTGGCGAGTGCGAAGTGCCCGGCGTCGAGCAGGTGGATCTCCGCATCGGGCAGGTCGCGGGCGAACGCCCGGGCCCCGTCCGGGCCGAAGATCTCGTCGCCCGCCCCCCACGCGACCAGCGTCGGCGGGCGGTGGGTGCGGAAGTACTCCTGGAAGGCCGGGTAGCCGTCCAGGTTGAACTGATAGTCCCAGAACAGCTGTAGCTGGATCTCCTTGTTGCCGGGTCGATCCAGGTACGCCTGGTCCAGGACCCAGGCATCCGGCGCCACCCGGGCCAGGCGGTCCGCCGGGATGCCGTGCGTGTGCTGCCACTTGGTGGCCTCGGCGGTCAACAGCTCGCGCACCGCGGGCTCGTGCGTCTCGCGGTCCTTGGCGTGCGCGAACAGGATGTCCCAGAACGGGGTGAAGCCCTCCAGGTAGGCATTGCCGCTCTGGCTGATCAGCGCGGTGACCCGCTCGGGGTGCGCGGAGGCGATCCGCAGGCCGATGGGGGCGCCGTAGTCCTGGATGTACAGCGCGAACCGGTCCAGGCCGAGGTGGTCGACGAGCTTGAGGGTGACCTCGGTCAACGTGTCGAAGCTGTACGGGAAGGCGTCCACGGCCGGCGCGTCCGACTGCCCGAAACCGATGTGGTCGGGGGCCACCAGGTGGTATGCGTCGGCGAGTTCGCCGATCAGGTCGCGGTACATCGCGGAGCTGGACGGGAAGCCGTGCAGCAGGAGCAGCGTGGGGTTCGCCGGGTCGCCGGCCTCGCGGTAGAAGACGTTCAGTCCGTCGATCTGCACGGTGGCGTGGCGAATGGCGCGGTCGGCGGAGGCGGTGGGGGTGGCGATGGCGTTCATGGGGATCGTCCCTTTCAGGGTCACGAGGTGGATGCAGAGGATGCGAGAGCTGCGGTGGAGGCGGTGGTGCGCGCGGCGGTACGGGCCGCGCTCTCGGTGGTCGACGTCAGGACGGCGGCGAACAGGCTGAGTCCGACGCCGGCCGCGAAGTAGGCGCGGTATCCGCCGGTGGCGGCGTGTCCGGCGGCGGCCAGGGCGAGGCCGAGGCCGGCCGAGCCCTGGTGGACGATCCAGGCGGGGGCGAGCGTTCGGCCCAGGCGGGCCGGGTCGAGGCCGCGGGTGACGATCGCCATGGTCAGCGGGATCACCGTGAACGACGCGGCGCCGAACAGCACGGCGGCGACGACGAGCAGCCGCGGGTCGGGAGCGGCCGCCGCGAGTACGAGGGAGGTGGCGCGCAGCACGTGCATGACGGGCAACAGGCGTTCGGGCGCGGTGTGACCGACGAGACGCGCCGTCACCGCGGACGACACCGCGGCGGCGGCGGCCACCGCGACCAGACTGCCGCCGGCCGCGGCCGACCAGCCCAGTTCGACGGCGTGCTTGGGGAGCAGCAGGACCATCGCGTACAAGGTCGCGGCATGCAGCCCGAACGCGGCGAGGATGCGCCCCCGGCCACGCAACGATTGCCGCTTCGGCAAACCCGGCCCGCCTCCCCCGGTAGCGAGGGAAGCACCTGAAGCCCCAAAAGCCCCTGGCACGGCTGCCACCTGACGGTCCGTCGGGACCGCCGCCGCGAGCACCGCAGTGGCGGCGAGCCCCGCCGCACCGATCGCCACGTACGTACCGCGCGTCCCCAACGGCCCGAACAGCCCGGCCGCCGCCCACGGGACGACCAGCTGCCCGAGGTTGATGCCGATCGTGGCGCGGGCCAACGCCGGTGCCGCGCGGTCGCCTTCGGCCCGGGCGATCAGGGTGCTGACGGCGAGGCTGGAGGAACCCGCGAAGCCGAGGCCGCCGAGCACCACATACGCAGCCACGAACTGCCCGGCGCCGCGCGCCGCGCCGAGCGCCAGGTAGCTCGCCGACAGCAGCAGGAGCGCCGCGACGATCACCCGCTTCGCGCCGATCCGGTCGAGCAGGACGCCGACCAGCGGCTGGGCGGCGCCGGTGACCGCCGTGGACAGCGCCGCCGCGACCGCGAGGGTCCCGGCGCCGATGCCGTAGTCCTCCGCGACCGGTGCGAAGAACACCCCTGCGGAGAAGTTGAGGCCGAAGGACACGGTCATGGCCGCCAGTCCTGCCCCGGTACTGCCGATGCGCGGCACTACGGCCACCCCCTTGTTTCTAATGCCTAACTCGATGTCTAGACATTAGACAGCAGAGAACTAACCTGTCAACACACATTCATCGGTTAGATTGATCGGTATGGACATCCGACCGCTGACCGGCGAACCCCTGGCGCTTGACCTCGCGAACACACGCCGGCCCCTGCACGGCGCCCCGCACGACCACCTGGACGACCCGGCCCTACTGCGGGCCTGGCTCGCCGAACACGCCTTGGACACCCACCCCGACACCACGCCCGAGACGGACCTCGACGCCGTACGCGACGCACTCGTCGCCACCCGGGAAGCGATCCGCGCCGCACTGGAGGAAGGCGCATACCACGACCTGGACGCGGTCCTCGCACGCGCGACGATCCGCCTCGGACTCGGCGCGCAGGGCCCCACCGAGCAGGTCGACGTCGCCGACCCGGCATGGCGACCGGCCTGGGAAGCGGCGCGCGCCTACCTGGAGTTGCTCCACACCACCGATCCGGACCGAATCAGACGCTGCGCGAACCCGGAATGCACACTGTGGTTCGCGGACATATCCAAGAACGGACGACGCCGGTGGTGTTCGATGGCCGAATGCGGCAACCGCGCCAAGGCCCGAGCCCACTACACCCGAAGCCGATGACCGCGAACCAACCCGAGCACCCGAAACCGGCCCGTACAACGCCGTGATGCGACCGGAGGCGACGCCGGCCGGTAGGAGCAGACCCCAGCGAGGGCATCCGCGCCGCGCCCGCCGACCGCAGGGTCACACGGCACCTCAAAGACCGGGCGGCGGACCGGTGATCGAATCCAGGACTGGCTGCTGACGCGGGTGCGCCGTACGCTGCCGTAGTCCACTGTCTTGACGGCGTTGAGAACCGGGATCCGCGCCGTCCCCGGGGAACACCCGGGCGTCTCTCCCGCGCCGCGGTCGTATCGCACATAAATCGGCGAGTCGTGCGACAAGACGCGACAGCGCACCAGCCCGGTCAGAAAAGGGACTTCCCCTTTCGTGGGTTTACGCGCCGCCTACGCTCGTGGGCATGACGACACCTTCCGAAAGCTGCTACTCCTGCCGGCAGGACGCCTCGTACGACACCCTCCCACCCCGCGAACGCATCGTTTCCGACGCGCTGTGGAGGGTGAAGCACGCGGTCGGTACGAGCCTGGCGGGCTGGCTGGTCCTGATCCCTCGACGCCATGTCACCTCGATCGCGGACCTGACCGAGGACGAGGCCGCCGGCCTGGGGCTGTTGCAGGTCCACGTGTCGCGGGCGGTGCGGGAGGTGACCGGTTGCGCCAAGACCTATGTGGCGCAGTTCGCCGAGAAACCGGGGTTCGAGCACGTGCACTTCCACGTGGTGCCCCGAATGGCGGACCTGGCTCCCGAGTTGCGCGGGCCGAGCGTATTCGCCCTGTTGAATCCGACCGAGGCGGAGCGAGTGCCGACCGCAGAGATGGACCGCGTCGCGCTCGCGATACGCGCACACCTCGGATCGCTGCCGAGCGCGTCAACGCAGTGAGTGCAGCGACGGATCGGTCAACGGCGTACCCGATAGCGCAGGTGGAGCACCCCGTCGCCCTGGATCACCACGTCGGGGTCCTCCAACAGGTGTTGCGCGTCGAGCGACCCGAAGTAGCGTTTGCCGGACCCGAACACGACGGGCACGACGTCCATGCGCACCTCGTCGACCAGGCCCGCCGCGAGCACTTGGCCGCCGACGTTGCCGGCGGCGACCTCGACGATGCGGTCGCCCGCGAGCTCCTGCGCCTTGGCGATGGCCGCCTCGACGCCGTCGACGAAGTGGAACGGCGCCCGGGGGTCCCAGCCTTCGGGCGCCGGCCGGTGCGTCACCACGACCACGTGGTCGATCCCGCTCGGCGGCTTTCCGTCCCAGCCGTCGGTCATGTCGAAGACGTGGCGGCCTGCGACCGTCACCCCGATTTGGTCCCAGTACGGCCGGGTGTAGTCGTAGGACGTCTGCGACACCTTCACCTCGCCGCTCTCGTCCAACGGGACGTCACCGCCGGACAGCCAGTCGAACAGCGGTCCGGGCTGGTCGTTCTCGTCCGCGACGAAGCCGTCCACCGACACCGAGCCGTACATGACCACCTTGCCCACGGGGCTCTCCTCTGCTTTCGGGTGCCTCAAATTAGCGGGTCGTGGGCCGTCGCTCTTGTAGGAAATCAATCGGCCGGCAGCGGCCACCCGTCCAGCGTGTGGCCGGGATGTTCGCGCAGGAACCGCCGCCGGACCTCGAGGTACCGGGTCGGTGTGAGCCCGGTGAACGCCCGGAACTCGTGGCCGAAGTGGGGCTGGTCGAAGTAGCCCGCGCCACCGGCGAGTTCGCCCCAGTCGATCGGCCCGGCGGGGTCGATCGCGAGCACGGCGGCGGTGAAGCGGTGGGTGCGGGCCAGCCGCTTCGGCGTGACGCCGACGAGTTCCTTGAACCGCTGCGCCAGATGGGTACCGCTGACGCCGGCTGCCACGCTCAGGTCGCCGATCGCCACCGCCCCGCCGGTCGCCGCGATGACGCCTCCCGTATGGCGGACCAGCCCCAGGCCGGCCCTCTCGCACAGCCGTCGCACCAGCTCCTCCTCGAGCAGCGTCAGCATCTCGTGCGGACCGTCGGCCGCGGCCAGCCGCTCACGCAGTTCGGTGACGGCGGGCCGGCCCCAGACCTGCTCCAGCGTCACCGGCCGGTCGCGCAACTCGGCCGCGGGCATCGGCAGGAACGACGCCGGCCCCCACGGCTTGAAGTGCACGCCGACGGACCGGGTCCGGGGCGGGTAGCCGAACTCCAACGCGCGGGTGGGCGTGGTGACCACGCAGCCGTCGGCGTACTCGGCCGTCTCGACATCGGTGCCGGCGCGGATGTGAAACGGCGCCCCGAGGTTGACGATGAGCAGCGCCGCCGGCATCGCCGGCAGCGTCAGCCGGGCGTACGGCGGCGCGCCCTCCAGGTAGTAGAGGTCGTCGATCAGCCCGTCCAGCGGCGCTCGCGGCACTTGGGACACGTACTTCACACGCACAGCATCGCCGACGCCCCACCGGCACCGCGCGCCGGGACGGGTCGGCGGCGCTGGTGTCGGTGACGAGCGGGCAACGGGCCGGCGTCGACCCGGCGCCGATCCCACGCCTATCCCGCGCCGATCCCGGACGAGCGCCCGGCCGCGGACATGTGCGTGGGATACGCGTGCGGTGTGGTGTGGGCGTTCCTGCGCTCGACGAGGCCGAGCAGTCCCGGGCGCGCGAGGGCGCTCGGTGGGGGTGGGGCGTCTGCCGAGTCGGCTGCTTGCGCACGTCCCGTGTGGGGGGGTCGTTTCGTGGCCGTCGGCCTCCGGTTGCGGCCCCTTGAGTGCGGACGAAGCTGTCGGCAAAAGTGACCGACGACCCGTCCTGCCCCGTCGACAGCGAGTTGGTCGCCATCATGCGGGCAGCGGTGGAAGCGGTGCGGGCCGAGGGCGCCACCGTGGTGGAGGGCGAGGGGCCGGTCGGGCTGGAGGAGACGATGGCCCTGTATCAGCCGTTGCTGATGGCGCAGAGCGGGTTGGTCGAGTCCGACGAGTCGTACGCCGGGCTCGTGGAACTCGCCGCGACGGAAGGCGCGACGGGCGGGTTCGCGTCGGACCTGACGCTCCGCTTCCGGGACTGGCACGCGCTCGACGAACGCCGGCAGCACTCCCGCCGCCGCTGGGCCGAGTTCTTCGGCGACGTCGACGTACTCCTGTGCCCGGTGAGCCCGACGGCCGCCTTCCCGCACGACCATCGCCCCGACCCCACCTGGTCGGTCCGCACCCTGCGCGTCGACGGCGCCGACCGGTGAGCGACTCCGGTCTCCGAGACTTGTTCTCGGGACCGGAGTTCGCTTTCGTGGGGATATGTGATGTCGAAGAATCCGCGCTCGGCCCTGAACACCCTGGCCACCCCGCGCCCGGCGCGCCGGTGTCCGGTCCGCGCCGCCTCGGGAGTGGGCCGTCGCGGGCATGGGCATAGGCAACTCCCTTGGGTACACGACCCGTTCACGACCGCAACAGGGCGACCGCACTCTCTTGCGCGAGGCTCTCGGCGAAGTCGGGCAGGGGCGTCCCATTCCGCAGGTGCCTCCGTACCAGCGCCAGCGGCAAGTCGACGACCGCCAGCACGACACGCTCGAAGTCCGCGGCCGCGGTGGCGTCCAGCCGGAGGGCCAACTCCGACAACGCTTCGCGAATCCGCTGGTTCGCGTCGGCCAGGCGACGCGCATGCCGCTCCGGCCACTCCTCCTGGCCGAAGGCGCCGGCTCCGTACAGCAACACGGCAGCCCGCTCAGGGTTCGCCCTGCTCCAGGCGACGACGTGCCGTGCCGCCGCGCCGCCCGCGTCGTGCGGCTCGGGGCGGGAGGCGAGCGCGGCGAAGTAGCCCTCGTGGAACTCGCCGACGGTGCGCAGCCACAACTCCGCCAACAAGACGGCCCGTTGCGGGAAGCGGTGGTAGACCGAGCCGCTGGGTGCGCCGCACGCTCGGGCGACTGCCGCCATGGTGACCGCGGCCGGTCCGTGGGCGGCGGCCACATGTACCGCGGCTTCGAGGAGGTCTGTTTCGTCGTAGCGAGGTGGCCTGGCCATGAAATAGAGAGTACTCTCCATTTCAATTAGAGGAGAGCATCTAATACTCTTGGGAGGGGCGCGAATGGCGGTCCTGAACATCCACGAACGCCGGATCCAGGCGCCATGCGAGCAGGTCGGCGCACTGATCGACCGTCTGGCGAGCGCCGACGACCCGCTGTGGCCAGGCCGGTCCTGGCCCAGGATGGTGCTGGACCGTGGTCTGTGCGTCGGCTCGCGCGGCGGCCACGGCCCCATCCGCTACTCCGTCGAGGCCTATGTGCCCGGGCAGTGGGTCCGGTTCCGGTTCTCGGCCCCGCGCGGCTTCGACGGCACGCACGAGTTCGTCGTCCAGCGCGCCGAACCGGGCGGCACGGTGCTCCGCCACGTCCTCGCCATGCGACTACACGGCAGCGCCCGGCTTTCGTGGCCGCTGGCCTTTCGCCGGCTGCACGACGCCCTGATCGAGGAGTCCTTGGACCGCGCCGAATCCGCCTTCGGGCCGGCAGACGACGCTCGTGCCAAGCGGAGCGCCTATGTTCGGCTCCTGCGTTATCTCGGCGCGCGGACCACACGTCGGCTCCGAGGCGCATCGCCGCCGACAGGGCTGCGGACGGATTGACGACACGGACCGCAGCCGACTGAGCACCGCCGCATGGATCGCGGTCAACCTGGTGCCGTTCCCGAGGGGCACGGTGGGCGCGGATCGCTCGGCCACAGCGCGTAGTCCATGATGCGCGGCGGCGGACCTCCCGTCCGCGCCTGGCTCGTCGCGTTGCCGGTGTGGAGGGCGTCGGGGCTCCTGCGGCGCGATGGTGCGACGGGGGCATGTCGGCCGCTGGTAAGGCCTCCGTGGGGAAGCGCTTGCGTGCCGGTTCGTCGAAGCGGAGCGAGCCGGGCGTGGGCTGAATACCCTGGGCCATGCCATCGATCAGACTGAACAACGACACCGCTGCGATGCTGGCGGTCTGGGTCGAGCCGTGGGGCACCGACCACTGGATGCGACCACACGAGAAGTTCACGCTCCTCACCGGCGACGGTCCCGAACCGGATCCCGACGATGTGCCCTTCGACGTGGTTTTCCACGACGAGGGCGTGAGTGTCTGGGTCAATGGTGCCTACGAGGCCACCGTGCACGACGAATCGGGTGCCGAGGTGTCGTGCGGACATCAGCGCCCCCTCGACGTCATGCGTGCCTGGACCGAGTCGGCCGAGGCGGCAGCGGTCGCCGACCGTCCGTACCTCACCCCGGAGATCCGGGAAATGGCCCGCCGCCACGCCGAGGACATGCGCCGCGCACTCACCGAGGCCGAGGCCGCGGCCGCCGCTGCGGCTGAGCCGGCCGAAGTGGTGGCGGAGGTCGAGGGGTCTGCCGAGGCCGATCCAATAGCGGAGCCGGAGTCCACGGCCGAGGCCGACATGAGCGACGCCGACACGGCCGAACTCGGCACCCGCTCCGGGCCCACCACTCCAAACGGAGCCGACACGACGGCCGGACGCTGACCAGTTCAAAGCCTGAGTGGCCATGCACCCGAGCGGCTGAGGACGTGGGCGGCCAACGACCTGGGCGGCTGAGCAGCTGCGCGACCGAGCAGCCGAGCGGCTGAAGAACCCGAACCAGCCAAGCGCCAAGCCCCCAACGCAAGCCCCTCCCCCACGCCCGCCGCCCGCGCGGCACCCCCCGGGCCGCCGGCCCCCCTATGCCGTGGCCTCCGGCCGGGCCCTCGTGGCCAGTTCGGACAGGCCCCGCAACACCCGGCGGCCCTCCTCGTCCGGCTCCTGCGGCTGGTAGATGGTGATCCGCTGGCCGCCCTCCATCCGCAGCACCTCGAACGCGAGCGTGATCTCGCCGAGTTGCGGATGCCGGTACGTCTCCTGGTCGCTGCGCCGCCGACGCACGTCGTACCGCTGCCACTGCACCGCGAACTCGGGGCTCCCCTCCGTGAGTTCGTCCACCAGAGCGGCCAACTCCCGGTCCCTGGGGTCGGCGGCGAGCAGCGAGCGCAGTTGCGCCGTGGTGCTGAGCGCGGCCCGCTCCCAGTCGGCGAACAGCTCCCGTGCCATCGGGTGCAGGAACAGGTACCGAATGCTGTTGCGCCGCTCCGGCGCCCAGTCGGCCAGCCCTGGCAGCAGCGCGAACACCTCGGGGTTGGCGGCCAGGATGTCGCTGGTCCGACCGAGCAGGTACGCGGGCCAGGGTCGGACCCGCTCCAGGAGCGCGCGGATCCCCGGCCGTACCTCCCGATCCGCGGGCGCCCCGCCGGCCGGCACCCGCTCCGCCGCGTGGTTGGCCAGGGCGTACAGGTGCGCGTGCTCCTCCTCGTTCAACCGCAGCGCGCTCGCGATCCCGTCCAGGACCGCACCGCCGGGATTGTTTTCGCGGCCCTGCTCCAGGCGCGTGTAGTACTGGATGCTCAGCCCCGCCAGCGCCGCCAGCTCCTCCCTGCGCAGCCCCTGGGTACGACGGAGTCCGGTGCCGGCGGGCAGCCCGACGTCGCCGGGCTGAAGACGGGCGCGGCGGGCCTGTAGGAACTCTCCGAGTGGATGTGGTGACGTCACCTCTCGATTGTCACAAAGCCGGGGTCTCGGTGCGTGTCCCCCACGGGGACAGGCACGGCGGGGTGGCGCCGGCACGGGGACGACCGTGCCACCACCAGTCCCGGCACCGCACTCGCCATTGGCGCGAATGACACGGCCTTCATGGCGACCCACGCACGCGCAAAGCTGACAGCGCCGCCCCGGGTCCGGCCCCCGACCCGACGCCCGCAGAACGGACGTGCCCGCCGCCATGCCCCCCACCGACCCGCTTCCGCACCCGATTCCCTCGCCCCCGCGCCGCCGATTCGCCGGCCCCACGCCCGAACGGGCCGGATTCGGGGCCCGGTTCACCACGGCCGCCGCCGTCGGATCGGTCCTGAATCCGATCAACTCGTCCATCATCGCGATCGCGCTGGTGTCGATCGGCCGGGCGTTCGGCGTGGACGCGGGGGCCACGACGTGGCTGGTGTCGGCGTTGTACCTGGCCACCGCGATCGGGCAGCCGACGGCCGGGCGGCTCGCGGATCTGTTCGGGCCCAGGCGGGTGTACCTCGCCGGCATGGCGCTGGTCGCGCTCGGCGGGCTGATCGGTTTCGTGGGTACGTCGATCGGCATGCTCGTGGTCGCGCGTGTGGTGCTCGGGCTGGGTACGTCGGCGGCCTATCCGGCGGCGATGACGATGGTGCGCCGGCAGTCGGAACGCCTCGCCCGGCCCGCGCCGGGACGGGTGTTGAACGCGCTCGCGGTGGCCGGCCAAACCACGATGGCGATCGGGCCGCCGCTGGGCGGCCTGCTGATCGCGGTCGGCGGGTGGCGGGCGATGTTCCTGATCAACATCCCGCTCGCGGCGATCGCGGCCGGGTTCGCGGTGTATTGGTTGCCGGCGGACGAGCGCCGGCGGCGTACCGGCTCGGCGGCGCGGGAACTGGATCCCCCGGGCCTGCTGCTGTTCGCCGCGACGTTGACGAGCGTACTGCTGTTCCTGATGCGGCCCACCGCGTCGAGGTGGTGGCTGCTCGTGCTCGGACTGGTGGCCGGAGTGGCGCTGACCCGGTGGGAGTCGCGCGCGCACTCGCCGTTCCTGGACGTGCGGATGGTGGCTCGCAACGGCGCGTTGACCAGGACGTACCTGCGGCAGGCGGTGGCGATGGCCTCGACCTACTGCTTCATCTACGGCTGGACCATGTGGCTGGAGCAGAGCGCGGGCCGCTCGGTGTCGGCCGCCGGGCTGCTGATGACGCCGTCGTTCGTGGTGGCGGCCGGGGTCTCGGCCGTGGTGACGGGGCCCAGGCTGCGTACTCCCCTGCTGGCCGGTGCCGGCGTGCTGACCGTGGGCAGCGCGAGCCTGTTGCTGCTGCGAGCCGACTCGCCGCTGTGGCTGCTGATCGTGGTGAGCGTCGTCTTCGGGCTCCAGAACGGCCTGGCCAACACGGCCAACCAGCGGGCGATGTTCCGCCAGGCGCCGGCCGCCGCGACGGGCACGGCGGCCGGGCTGCTGCGTACGTTCTCCTACCTGGGCGCGCTGGCGTCGGCGAGCCTGATCGGCGCCACCTTCGGTCGGCGGGCGACCGACGTGGGGCTGCATCACCTGGGCATGATCCTGACGGTGATGTCGGTCGTATTGGTGGCGGCCACCGCGCTGGACCCGGCGCTGCGTGGGGGACGGGAGGACGAGGGGCGGGGTGCCGAGGGGCCAGGTGGCGAGGGATCGGATGCCGGGGAACCGGGAGCCGGGGAGCCGGAGGCCGGAAAGCCGCCCTATGCCCGGGCGCGGCGGTGGGCGGCCACCCGTTCGCGTGTGGCGCAGCGCCGCGAGCAGTAGCGGCGGGTCGGGCCGCCGCCCTCGTCGACGAAGACGTGTCGGCAGGTCGCCGAGGTACAGACGCCGCCGGGTGGACGTTGCCGGTCCCACAGCACCATGGTCAGGGCCAGGCACGACGAGGCGAGGAACCATTCGCCCCACGGCGCGTCGTCGTCGCGGTCGAGGTGGGGATGCCACGGACTGCGGCCGTCGTGCGAGGTGAGCCGAAGCCTGCCCCGCCCCCGACGAAGCAGGCGATTGAGCGCGTCGGCGGCAGCGTCGACGTCCTCGGCGGCGAAGACCGCACGCAGCAGCAGGGCGGCGGCGCGCAGGTCGGCGACGTCGGTCGCGGTGAGCTCGATCGGATCGGACTCGCCGTGTTCGCGCAGGAGTTCGGCGAGGGCGGAGGGGGATGGGTCGGGCGGCGGGTCGTCCGCCGTCAGCGCGTTGACCAGGGCGACGGTGCGTCGGGCCACGGCCTGTACCGAGTGGCGGGTGGCCCGCTCGTCGTTCGAGTGCAGCACAGCTCAAATGTAACGCATCTAGCCAATAATTGAGTTACTTACGTAACGTGCCAGCCATGCAAAAGCGTTACAGAGGAATATGGCCCTACATCGCGGGAGCGGCCGCAGCACGTACCGGCGACGAGATGTCGGGCCCGGCCCTGCTGCTGGCCGGCTTGGCGGCCACCGGCTCGCCCGCCACCGCCTCGGCACTGCTCGCCGCCGTCACCGCGGCGGCAGCACTCGGCGGTCCCGTCTTCGGCGTACTCCTCGACCGCTCCCCCCGGCCAGGCCGCCTGCTGACCGCCACGCTGGCGGGCTACGCGGCGGCGCTCGGGGCAATCCTGGCCACGCTGGGCCGAACCCCGATCGCGATCACCCTGCTGATCGCCCTGACCGCAGGACTGGCCGGCCCGGCCCTGACCGGCGGCTGGACGTCCCAACTGCCGCGCGTGGTCACACCGGCCGACCTCCCGCGCGCAACGACGTACGACGCCATGACATTCAACCTGGCCGCCCTGACCGGCCCGGCCCTGGCCGGAATCGTCACGACCCTGGCCGGGGCGCGGGCCGCGATGACCACCGCGATCGTCCTGATCTGCCTGGCCCTACCGGCGGCCCGAGCACTGCCGCCGGCCCGTGCGCAGGCGCCGACCCGCACGCAGGTGGCGGCCCGCACGCAGGTGCTGCGGCGACGGCGCTTGACGCCGCCACCAGCCGGGACATCACCCACCACCGGAGTACAGGCGCCCCGAAACCACGCGGCGCCACCGCCCACCCAAGCGCCGCCCACCAACCGCAGCCAGGAGCCCCGGGAGCCGTCGGAGTTGCCGAAGCCGTCGGCGGCGGCGGCCAACGGCCTGCCCACCGCTGCCTCCCACAACGCACCCCCGGAACGCCCGGAGCCGCCGAAGCACCGGTCGACCCCGTCAATCGGCGCCGACCTCGTCGCGGGCTTCCGAGCCATCGTGGGATCACCGTCCCTGGCCCGGGCCACGGCGGCATCGATGTTGTCCTGTGTCGGACAGGGCATCCTGCTCGCCGCCGGCCCACTCCTCGGCGAACGGGCCTTCGGATCGGCCGCCCATGGGCCGACCCTGCTCTCACTGCTCGCAGCCTCGGCGCTGACCACGAACGCGTTCCTGGCCCGCCGGCCGCACCCACTGCGCCCGGAAACGGTGATCCGGTACAGCACGCTGATCCTCGCCGGCGCCCTCCTCCTCGCGGCAACGGCCAACCCGATCCCGCTGATCGCCGCGATGCTCCTCGCCGGCGTGGCCGAAGGCCCGCAGCTGACAGCCTTGTTCACGATCCGACACCGCGAAGCCCCCGAGGCCCTACGCAGCCGCATCTTCACCACCGGCGCCAGCCTGAAAATCACCACCTTCGCCCTCGGCGCAGCCCTCACCGGCCCCCTCCTCACCCACTCCCTCACCACAGCCCTGGCCACAGCCGCGCTCTTCCAGGTCCTGGCCACACTCAGCCTCACCGGAAGAATGCCGACGCCACCGGCGGACGAGAGAACAAACGCCGGGTCCACCGAACACCCCAAGCCAGAGCCCGAACCCGAACCCGAGCAACGCCGGGGGCCAAGGCAGGAGAGCCGCAGCCGCGAGCGATGATCACTCGAAACGCGCCGAGTTCCTCCCACCCGCTCGACCCCCAGACACGGCGATCGGCACGGTACGACTCCGAGCGGGCGGGATATCGACCCTGCACCGACCGGGCGGCCATCCCCGACCGAGGCCGGTCGGGGATGCCCTTTTGGGGTGGGTCAGAGCAGGTTCGGCGGACGTTGCGCTGTTGGTTGCGGGGTGCCGGTGCGGGGCTGGTCCGGCACGTGGGATGGGCCGCCGCCGGCGTGCGTGGCTCCGAGACGGAGGACTCCCGACGAAGCGGGCGTGTGGGTCGGCGAAACCCGGCCGGCAGCGAGGGCGGGAAGGGGCTCGGGTCGGGTTCCCCGGCTGGCCTTCCCGAGTGGGTCGGGTGCTTCCGGCGCGCGTTGCGCCTTGGGTTGCGGGTGGCTGGTCTGGGGCCGGTCAGAGCCGGTGGTGGGCCGCCGCCGGCGTGCGGGGCTCCGAGACCGAGGGCTCCCGACGAGGCGGGCGTTCTGCTCACCGAAAACCGGCTGGCGGTGGGGGCAGGGAGGGCGGTCGGGTCGAGTCCGCCAGGTGGCCTTCCCGAGTGGGTCGGGTGCTTCCGGCGGGCGTTGCGCTTGTGGTTGCGGGTGGCTGGTGCGGGGCTGGTCAGAGTCGTTGGTGGGCCGCCGCCGGCGTGCGGGGCTCCGAGACCCGGATTCCCGACGTGACGGGCACGTTGCTCGGCGAAAAACCGGCCGGCAGCGAGGGCGCGGAGGGTGGTCCGGTCGCGTTTCCGGAGGGTCTTCCCGAGTGGGTCGAGTGTTTCCGGCGAGCGTTGCGCTTTTGGCTGCGTGGGCTGGTGCGGAGCTGGTCTGAGTCGGTGGTGGGCCGCCGCCGGCGTGCGGGGCTCCGAGACTCGAAGTTCCCGGCGAGGCGGGGATTTTGCTCACTGAAAAGCGGCCGGCAGCGAGGGAGCGGGTTGGGGGCTCGGGTCGAGTCTGCCGAGGGGCTTTCCGGGGTGGGTTGGTGCGATTCGGGGCGTTGGGGGAGGGGTTGGGGTTCGGAACCGGATCTCGGTGGGTGGTTGTGGGCTTCGAGTTTCTGTGACCTGCGGTTTTGTGGGGGCGGGGTGGAAAGTCGGGTGTTGAGTGCCGGTTTCGTGTTCGTCGACCCCTTCGGCGGGAGTGTGGAGACCGAAACTGCCTGGTCGGAGTCGGCTGCAAGCGCTGTGGCCTTGCAGAGGTCGTCGAGGAGACCGAAAGTGCCCAGCGAGGGTCGAAACCGGATCCCGAGGCACCTCAAACGCTCTCCTCTTTGCGCTGACCTGCGGTTTTTCTCTCACCGCCAGGCCACGGCACCCCACGCCGTCCGGATTTGTGAACCCTCGCCACCCACACACCGACCGCACACCGAAACCACCCGACCCACCCGGGAAGGCCCCTCGGCGGACGCGACCCGAGCCGCCTCCTGCCCGCTGCTGCCGGCCGGTTTTCGCCGAGCAACGCGCCCGTCTCGTTAAGAGCCCCCCGTCTCGGAGCCACGCACGCCGGCGGCGGCTCATCACCGACTCTGACCAGCCCCGCACCGGCCCACGTAACCAAAAGCGCAACGCCCTCAGGAAACACCCGACCCACTCGGGAAGGCCCCCCGGGAACGCGACCGGACCACCCTCGGCACCCTCACTGCCGGCCGGTTTTCACCGAGCAACGCGCCCGTCTCGTTAAGAGCCCCCCGTCTCGGAGCCACGCACGCCGGCGGCGGCTCATCACCGACTCTGACCAGCCCCGCACCGGCTCACGCCACCAAAAGCGCAACCCCGGCTGAAAGCACCCGGTCCACTCGGGAAGGCTCCCCGGCGGACTCGACCCGAGCACCCTCCTGCCCGCCGCCGCCTGCCGGTTTTCGCCGAGCAATGCGGCCGTCTCGTCGGGAGCCCGGAGGCTTGGACCCACGCACGCCGGCGGCGGCCACCACCGACTCAGATCAGCTCCCGACCGGCCACCCGCAACCACAAGTGCAACGCCCGCCGGAAGCACCCGACTCACTCGGGAAGGCCACCCGGCGTACCCGACCCGAGCACCCACCCTGCCCACCGCTGCAGGTCGCTTTTCCGCCGAACAACACACCCGCCTCGTCAGGACCTCGAAGTCTCGGAGCCCCGAACGCCGGCGGCGGCCCACCACCGACCCGGGCCCGCCCCGCCCCGCACTGGCACCGGCACCGGCACCGGCACCGGCACCGCGCGGCCAAAGGCGCAGCACCTGCCGAGGGAAACCTCGGCCTGCTCGGGCTGCCCCTCGCCTCTCCCCGCCCCCCATGCCCCCGGCCCAGGCATCGCGCGGATGAGCACACAGCCGCTGCGACGCCGAGACCAAACCCGGCCAACGTGCCCTGCCAAGGTTCGGCAGGTCGGGAGTTCCGGCGCATCCACCTCACCGAACCAACCGCGCGACCCCCTGCCTCGAGGGTCTCGGCGGGGGCACTCACGGCGACCCCTGGGGTGGGTGGGGCCTGGGTCGGCAGAGGCCGGCGCCGACGCCCGCCCGAGGTGGCCAAGGGCCTGATGATCCCGTTGCCGCCGGCCCCGACGCCTTCCCCAATGGCACCGAGGCCCCGGCAACCCCACCGGTCAGGCCCCAGGGACGGGCCCCGTGCTGGATCTGATGACCAGTTCCGCGTCCACGTCCACCGTGCGTGGGGTCACCGTTGGGCCCGTGAGGATCATGTGCATGGCCTGGGTGCCGATGTCGGCCAAGGGGAGGCGGATCGTGGTCAGGGGTGGGTTGAGGTCGGCGGCGAAGGGGACGTCGTCGAAGCCCACCACCGAGACCTGGTCCGGTACGCGCAGGCCCAGGTCCTCCCGCAGGGCGGCCAGCACTCCGGCGGCCATCACGTCGTTGAGGACGACGAGCGCCGTCGGTGCGGACGGGCCGGCCAGCAGGGCACGGGCGGCAGTTCGGGCCTGCTCTCGGGTGAAGCCGCCGTCGACCACCTGACCCGGGGTCAGGGGAAGTCCCAGCGACCGGAGTTGCCGCCGGGCGCCGTCCAGGCGATCCCGGACCGTGGTCAGCGCGCGGGGGCCGGAGACGATGCCGAAGCGCCGGTGGCCGAGGTCGTACAGGTGGCGCACGGCGAGGGCGGCGCCGGCGCGGTTGGCCGGGCGTACGGTGTCGGCGGCGATCCCGTGTGAGCCGACCGCGATCACGTGGCCGCCGTCGGCTCGGTAGGCGTCGGCCTCGGCGGCGAGCCGTCGGGTGAACTCGCGGTCGGCGAAGCCGCTGCCGGCCAGGACCACCGCGCGGGCGCGTTGGGCGCGCAGGCGGGCCAGGTAGTCGAGTTCCAGTTTGGGGTCGCGGAACGTGGCGGCCAGCATCACCAGCAGCCCGTGCTCCCGGGCGACGCCCATCGCGCCGGCCGCGATCGCCGCGAAGTACGGGTCGGCGACGTCGTGCACCACCACGCCCACCACGCTCGTCGTGGAGCGGGCCAGCGCCTGCGCCGGGGCGTTGGAGACGTACCTGAGTTCGCGGGCGGCGTCGAGTACGCGCTTGCGCAGTTCCTCCCCCACGATCCGGGTCCCGCTGCTGCCGTGCAGGGCGCGGGAGGCGGTGGCGGAGGAGACCCCGGCGCGCTCGGCCACCTGCTGGAGGGTGACGGGGCCCGGCGGGCGGGCCGCAGGCGCGTCGGAGGTCGGATTCGGCATGGGCACAGAGTAGCGATTGGAAAGCGCATACCCAAGTGGATGCCGGGCGCGGTATGCGGGCAGTGCACCTCCGGCCCGGTATCCCTTGACCTCGGCGGCCCCGCGCCCTAGCTTACGGGAAAGCGCTTTCCCATTCCCGTCCACCCGCCTATCGAAAGGCCCCCATGACCACCACCCAGACCCTCGGCGTCGTGATGAACGGCGTCACCGGCCGCATGGGCTACCGCCAGCACCTGGTCCGCTCGATCCTGGCCATCCGCGAGCAGGGCGGCGTGGCGCTGGCCGACGGGTCGCGGGTCGTGCTCGAGCCGGTGCTGGTCGGGCGTGACGCCGACAAGCTGCGCGCGATGGCCGACCGGCACGGCATCGCCGCCTGGACGACCAACTTGGACACCGCGCTCGCCGACCCCGCGAACACGATCTACTTCGACGCGCAGGTGACCACGGCGCGCGAGAAGGCGATCCACACGGCGATCGCGGCGGGCAAGCACATCTACACCGAGAAGCCGACCGCCGAGACCCTGACCGGCGCGCTGGACCTGGCCCGGGCCGCCGACGCCGCCGGGGTCAAGCACGGCGTCGTGCAGGACAAGCTGTTCCTGCCCGGACTGCTCAAGCTCCGCCGGTTGATCCAAGGCGGCTTCTTCGGCCGAATCCTGTCCGTGCGCGGCGAGTTCGGCTACTGGGTGTTCGAGGGCGACTGGCAGGCCGCACAGCGGCCGAGCTGGAACTACCGGGCCGAGGACGGCGGCGGCATCGTCGTGGACATGTTCTGCCACTGGTCGTACGTCCTGGAGAACCTGTTCGGCCGGGTCGAGGCGGTCACCGCCAAGGCCGTCACGCACATCCCCACTCGCTGGGACGAGCAGGGCCGGGAATACCCGGCGACCGCCGACGACGCGGCCTACGGCATCTTCGAACTCGCGGGCGGGGTGGTCGCGCAGATCAACTCCTCGTGGGCGGTGCGGGTGAACCGGGACGAACTGGTGGAGTTCCAGGTCGACGGTACCGAGGGCAGCGCCGTCGCCGGCCTGCGTCGATGCCGCGTCCAGCACCGCTCGGCGACGCCGACTCCGGTGTGGAACCCGGACCTTCCGGTCACCGAGTCCTTCCGGGACCAGTGGCAGGAGATTCCCGACAACGCGGGCGACAGCGGCTTCGACAACGGATTCAAGGTCCAGTGGGAGGACTTCGTCCGGCACGTGGTGGACGACGCGCCGTTCGCGTTCGACTTCCTCGCGGGCGCGCGGGGCGTACAGCTGGCCGAGTGCGGCCTGCGCTCCTCGGCCGAGGGCCGTCGGATCGAGCTGCCCGTTCTCGACGGGAAGTCCGCATGACCGCCCGCCTGTTGCTTCCCACGACGACGGGCACGGTCGAGCCGTACGAACTCACCGGGGTACACCTGGGCGCGGCCCCCGGCGGCCCGGCCTTCCGCGAACGCACCGCGTACGCCGCCGCGCACGTGGTGGCCGACCCGCTCGCCGACAACACCCCGGGCCGGCCGGCGGCACCCGACTGGGACGCCACACTCGCCTTCCGGCGCCACCTGTGGTCGCACGGCTTCGCCGTCGCCGACGCGATGGACACCGCGCAGCGCAACATGGGCCTGGACTGGGCGGCCACCGCCGAGTTGATCCGCCGCAGCGCCGCCGAGGCAGCCACGATCGGCGACCCGTACGCGCTGATCGCCTGCGGCGCGGGCACGGACCACGCCGGCGTCGGACTGACCGTGGATCAGGTGATCGCCGCCTACACGGAACAGATCGCGGTGGTCGAGGAATCGGGCGCCAAGGTCGTGCTGATGGCGAGCCGGCAACTGGCCGCGGCGGCGCAGGGGCCGGAGGACTATCGGCGGGTGTACGACGCGCTGTTGCGGCAGGTGCGGCGGCCGGTGGTACTGCACTGGTTGGGCGAGGTGTTCGACCCGGCGCTGGCCGGCTACTGGGGCTCCGCCGATGTCGACGCGGCGACGGAGACGTTCCTGGACCTGGTGCGCGAGCACGCGGATCGGGTCGACGGGGTCAAGGTCTCGCTGCTCGACCGTGACCACGAGGTTCGGCTGCGCGCGCAACTCCCCGCCGGGGTACGCCTGTACACCGGGGACGACTTCCACTACCCGGAGCTGATCCGGGGCGACGGGCGGCACTTCAGCCACGCCCTGCTCGGCATCTTCGACGCGATCGCCCCGGTCGCGGCGGGCGCGCTGCGGGCGTTGGACGCGGGTGACACGGATCGGTACGAGTCCCTGATGGCGCCGACGGTGCCGCTGTCCCGGCATCTGTTCGCGGCACCGACCTACCACTACAAGACCGGCATCGTCTTCCTGGCCTGGCTGACCGGCCGCCAGTCCGCGTTCACGATGGTGGCGGGTGCACAATCGGCCCGCTCCGTACCGCACTTGGCCGAGGCCTTCCGACTGGCCGACGCGGCGGGCCTGTTCCCGGATCCGGAGTTGGCGGCGTCCCGGATGCGGGCGCTGTTGACGGTGGCGGGAGTGGCGTCGTGAGTGCGAACGAGGCGACGGGTTCGGAGGCACGGGACGTGACGGCGGCGGCGGTACCCGCATCCGAGGCCGCAACGGCCTCGGCAGCACGCCAAGCCGCCCCCGACCCGACAGCTGTGGACGTCCCGAGCGGGCGACCCGCCGGCGTGCCCACGCCCGCGGTCGGCGACGCGAGGTTGGCGCGGCTCGCGCTGAACCAGTGGACGACGCGGGAGTGGTCGCTGCGCGAGGCGGTCGAGGGGTGTGTGCGGGCGGGCCTGCCGGCGATCGGGCTGTGGCGGGACAAGGTCGCCGACGCGGGGCTCGCCGAGTCGGCGAAGCTCGTGCGCGAGGCCGGGTTGCGCGTCTCGTCGTTGTGCCGTGGCGGGTTCCTGACCGCGCGCGAACCGGCCGCGCGGGCCGAGGCGATCGCGGACAACCGTCGCGCGATCGAGGAGGCCGCGGCGTTGGAGGCGGCCTGTCTGGTCCTGGTCGTCGGCGGACTGCCGGCTGACGACCGGGACTTGCCGGGGGCGCGGGAGCGGATCGCCGAGGCGCTGGCCGAACTCGCACCGTACGCCGGGGAGCACGGGGTTCGGCTCGCGTTGGAGCCGCTGCACCCGATGTACTGCGCGGACCGCGCGGTGCTCTCCACTCTGGACCAGGCGCTGGACCTGGCCGAGCCGCATCCGGTCGAGCAGGTCGGTGTGGTCGTGGACGCGTTCCACGTGTGGTGGGACCCGTACCTCCCGGCGGCCATCCGCCGGGCCGGCGCGCGAATCGCCTCGTTCCAGATCTGCGACTGGGTGCTCCCGCTGCCCGCAGACACCCTCCTCGCCCGAGGCATGATGGGCGACGGCACGATCGACTTCCGCGCGATGGCGACGATGGTCGAGGCGGCCGGCTACCGAGGCGACATCGAGGTGGAGATCTTCAACGCCGACGTCTGGTCCGCCGACCCGAACGCGGTCCTGGCCACCCTGAAACGCCGATACGTAACGGAACTCCTGGGCTGAGCCCGCGAGTCGCCTCCGGCCCGGCTGCTCGGGGCGGCCGTCCACCATCCGGCCGCCCCGAGCCGGCATCGGTTTGCCACTACATGGATGCCGGCGAGTGCGTCCGACCGGGCCGCGTCGAATCCGGCCGAGCCGCTCCGACACTGCTCCGTGCCGCCCGGTCGGACCCACGGAGGACCGGGTCGGCGCAGCGAACGTGGGAGGGTGCCTTCCCCATGTACCTCGCCTCCCCAGGCGTACCCGGGGTCGGCCCCGCATACGTCCGGCCGACTCTCACCGATACGAAAGTGGACCCGTCTTCATGCGCATCGTGCTTGCTCCCGACTCGTTCAAGGGGACCGTTGAGGCTTCGGTGGTGGCCGAGGTGTGGGCGGAGGGGTGGTTGCGGGAGCGGCCGGGGGACGAGGTGGTGTCCGTGCCGTTGGCGGATGGGGGTGAGGGCACGCTCGATGCGGTGGCGCGGGCCGTGCCGGGGGCCGTGCGGGTGCCGGCGGGGCCGGTGCCCGGGCCCGATGGGCGGCCCGTGGACGGCGTGTGGTTGCGGTTGCCGGACGGTACGGGCGTGGTCGAACTCGCCGCCGTGTCGGGGCTGCCGTTGATGGCCGCGCCCGATCCGACCGGGGCGCATACCGCCGGCCTCGGCGCCGTCGTCGGCGCGGCGCTGCGGGCCGGCGTGTGCGCCCTGGTGGTCGCGGTGGGCGGTTCGGCCTCGACCGACGGCGGCACCGGCGCCCTGGCCGCGCTCGGCGCCCGCTTCCTCGACCACGACGGCCGGGAACTACCGTATGGCGGCGGCCCCTTGGCCCGCCTGGCCGGCATCGACACGAGCGAGCTCGCGGCCCCTCCCCCCGGCGGCGTACAGATCCTCACCGACGTCACCAATCCCCTGCTCGGTCCGACCGGCGCGGCGGCCGTCTTCGGCCCGCAGAAGGGCGCGACCCCGGACGACGTCGCGGCCCTGGACTCCGCCCTCGCCCGCCTGGCCGTCCTCCTCGGCGGCAGCCCGACCGCCCCCGGCGCCGGCGCGGCAGGCGGTACCGCGTACGGCCTCGCCTCCGCCTGGAACGCCTCGATCGTGCCCGGCGCCCTCCGCGTCGCCGAGCTCGCGGGCCTGCCGGACGCCCTCGTCGGCGCCGACCTCGTGATCACCGGCGAGGGCCGCTTCGACGCCACCTCGGCGCAGGGCAAGGTGGTCGGCACGGTCCTCGACCTGGCCCACCACGGCGCCGGCGTCCCCGTGGCCCTGATCGCCGGCTCGATCGCCGCCCCCCTACCCCCGGGCGTGCGCACCGCCGCCGACCTGACCGCCCTGTCCGGCTCCCCCGCCGAGGCCCGAACCAACCCCACCCACTGGCTCCGCGAGGCCGCCACGCGCCTGGCCGGCGAATTCCGCGCCGCGTCCGCAACCTGACCGCCCCACGGCCGACTTGGGCGCGGCGGCGGTGGCGGTCGATCCAGCCGAGCGGTCCGCCGGCCCACCCCAGCCCCGACCCCGACCCCGCCCTCGGGCCCGCCGCGTGGCCCCGAGCAGCCGATGGGGGCGGCTAGGCTGAGGGGATAATGAACTGGTTTTCTGCGCCTTCGGGCGAGTTCGAGCTCGGCCGGTATCCCGAGGATCCCCGCGATCTGCTGCGCGCCTGGGATGCCGCCGACGAGTACGTACTGCGCCACCTCGCCGGCATCGACGACGCCGAACCGACGGATCTGTCCGGCTCCGTCGTGATCGTGGGAGACCGATGGGGCGCGCTGGCGACCGCGCTGGCCGAGTCCCGGCCGGTACAGATCAGCGACTCGTTCCTCGGCCAGGAGGCCACGCGGACGAACCTGGCGCGCAACGACGCCGACCCGAAGTGGGTGCGGCTGCTCTCCACGCAGGACGCGCCGCCGGAGCGGATCGACGTACTGATCGTCCGCGTCCCGAAGAATCTGGCCCTGCTGGAGGACCAGCTGCACCGGCTCGCGCCCGGGGTGCACGCCGACACCGTGGTGGTCGGCACCGGGATGACCACCGAGATCCATACGTCCACGCTCAAGCTGTTCGAGCGGATCATCGGCCCGACCCGGACCTCGCTCGCGGTGAAGAAGGCCCGGCTGATCCTCGCCACGCCCGACCCCGCGCTGCCGCGTACCCCGAGCCCGTGGCCGCACGGCTACACGCTGCCGGACGGCCTGGGCGCGGCGTCCGGGATCGTGACCGTCAACCACGCGGGCATCTTCTGCGCCGACCGGCTCGACATCGGTACCCGCTTCCTGCTGCGCAACCTGCCGCGTCGCGTCGGCCGCGACCGGGTGGTGGACCTGGGCTGCGGCAACGGCGTGGTGGGTACGGCGGCGATGCTGGCCAATCCGCGCTCTGAGGTGTTGTTCGTCGACGAGTCGCACCAGGCGGTGGCGTCGGCGCGGGCCACCTTCGAGGCGAACCTCGGGACCGACGCGGGCGCCGAGTTCGTGGTGGGCGACGGGGTGACCGACGTGGCGCCCGGGAGTGTCGACCTGATCCTGAACAATCCGCCGTTCCACACCCACCGGGCCACCACCGAGGGCATCTCGTGGCGGATGTTCGCCGGTTCGCGCGCGGCGCTGCGCTCCGGTGGCGAACTGTGGGTGATCGGCAATCGGCATCTGGGCTACCACGTGAAGCTGCGCCGGTTGTTCGGCAACTGCGAGATCGTGGCGAGCGACCCGAAGTTCGTCGTGCTGCGGGCCGTGAAGAAGTAGGGGTCGGGCCGTTCGGGGAGCGGGACACCGGGCCGGAGCCACCGCCCGACCCGGTCCTGCGCCGCCCGTCCCGGACCGCGCGCCGGCCCCGGCCCGGCCCCAGCCCCCGCTCAGTCCTCGTTCTCCACCCGCAACAACATCCGCTTCAGCAGCGCGTTCAGTACATCCCGATCCGCCTCGTCGAGCGGCCCGACCATCGCCCGCTCGGCCCGGTCGAGCAGTTTCATCGCGGCCGTCCAGCGCTCCCGGCCGGTGTCGGTCAGTTCGACGTCGACCCGGCGGCGGTCCTCGGTGCCCCGGATGCGGCGGATCAGGCCGGCCTTCTCCAGCGTGTCCAGCCGCCCGGTGATGCCGGCCGGCGACACCATCAGCTCGCCCGCCAGTTCGGACGGCGTGGCCCGGTACGGCGCGCCGCGCGAGGACAGTCGGTGCAGCGTCTCGAACTCGAAGCCCTGGAGTCCCAGCTCGGCGAGCGTGCGTTCCTTGACCTGCCGCACGTGCCTGTTCAGCATCTGGATGCGGGTGACGATGCCCTCCACCCGCTCGTCGAAGGGCGCCTTGTCCCGCCAGCGCGCGATGTGCCGGTCGACCGAGTCGTCGGCCTCGGACGGCCTGGGCTCGCCGCGCTCGCCGCCCCCCGTCTGCCGATCCTGGTCCGATGTCCGGTCCCGACGCTCACCTTGCATCCGGTCATTATGCTATGCGAGCCGTTAATTTGCTGGCAAAAGATTCGCTGACGAATTATATTGCGATCATGACGTCCTCGACCCGACGGCTGATCCTCGGCCGCTCCTTCGCGGCCTTCGCGACCGCGCTGATCCCGACCACGCTGACCCTGGCGCTCGTACACACCGGCTCCAACGGCGATCTGGGCCTGGTCCTGGCGTGCGAGCTGATCCCGATGTTGCTGCTGCTACCGGTGGCCGGGGTGATGGCGGACCGCTTCCCTCCGCACCGGGTGGTACTGATCGCCGACCTCGTACGCGCCACCGCCCAGTTGGCGATCGGCGTCGAACTGCTCTCGGCCCCGCCCCGGATCGCCGACCTGGCCGTACTGTCCGCGCTCACCGGCGCCGCCGTCGCGTTCGGCACGTCGGCGATCCATACCCTGGTGGTGTCGGTGGTGCCCGAGCCGGAGCGGATGCGGACCAACTCCCGCCTCGGCGTGGTCCAGGGCCTGGCCCAGATGGCGGCACCCGCGGCCGCCGGCGGCCTGATGCTGGCGGTCGGCGCCGGCTGGTCCTCGCTGCTCACCGGGCTGCTGTTCGTCGGATCAGCCGCCACCTTCGGCGGCCTGCGTCCCGAGCGGGTCGTACGTCGGGCCGAACCGGGGCCGTTCCTGGGCGAGTTGCGGGCCGGGTGGGAGGAGACCAGGCGCCATCCCTGGTTCCTGGCGAGCGTGATCACGCACGGCGTCTGGCACCTGGCTGCCGGCTTTCTGCTCACCCTCGGGCCGATCATCGCCGTGGACCGGCTCGGCGGCGACCGGTCCTGGGTGATCATCGCCCAAGTCGGCACCGTGGGACTGCTGTTCGGCGTGTGGGTCTCCTCCCGTCTGCCAATTCGCCGTCCCCTGGTGGCCACCACGTTCGGCGCCGCGCTCTACGCCGTCCCGCTCACCACCCTGGCCCTGCACGCCCCGATGCCGGTCGTCGCGGCCGGCTACTTCATCGCCATGCTCGGCCTCGGTGTCCTCAGCCCGCTGTGGGAGACCACGATGCAGCGCCGAATCCCGGCGGACGCGCTGGGCCGGGTCGGGTCGTTCGACACGCTGATCTCCTTCGCGGCCAGGCCGCTCGGCCTTGCCGTGGCCGCTCCGGTCGCGGCGGCGATCGGCAGTACGACGCCGCTGCTGGTGGCCGCCGTACTCGTATTGGCCTCGAATCTGGCGCTGTTGCTGCTGCCGGACGTTCGGATGACCACGAACGCGGCGGAGGACGCGGCGAAAGACGCCGCGACGGACGCGCCGGTCGTGGCGGAGCCCGCGACCGAGTCCGCCCCCGCCAAGCAGGCCTGACGCGCCCGGGGCGGACCGAGCCCCGCCGCAAATCCGATTGTTCCGCCCTCGTGTCCGCCTCTAGCCTGAACCCGCAACGGCGACGGCGTGTAGCTCAGCAGTAGAGCACCGGGCTTGGGACCCGGAGGGCGCGGGGGCGGAACCCGCCATGCCGGCTATGAACGACAACCAAGAGCAGCGACAGGGGCCCACGCCCGAGAGCGCCGACGGTACCTACATCGGCGGGCAACTGGCCCAAGCCCTCCGCACGGCCGCGACCCACGAGGACGCGGACACCCGCCGCCGTGCCGAAGTCCGGCTCGGGCGTTGGCGCCAAGTGATGCACGGTCTGCGCGACGGGTCGTTGCGGATCGGCTCGCGCACGCCCGTCGCGGGGTTCCCGGCCTGGGTGACGCCCGAGGTGGTCCGCGGCGGATTCGCCACCGGGGTGGCGAGTGCCGGCGGCCCGCTGTTGCCGCACGAGGTCGAACTCGCGCGCCGCGCGGGCGTACCGGCCGATCGGCGCGCCCTGTTCGAGTATCACCTGAGCGATGCGGGCCTGGCCGAACTCACCACGATGCTCGACGGCGGGCACTACGAGGTGACCGTGCCGGAGGAGGCCGCGCTGCTCGCGGTGGCCTGGCTGGCCCGGGTGGGCGAGCGGGCCGCGGCGCTCGAACTCCTGGAGGCGATCGCGCCGTTCGCGGACCGCCTGCGCTTCGCGCCGCGCCCGACGTCCGCCCCCGCGCCCGACCCCTCGACGGCGTACCGGCGTACGGTCGGCGAGGCCCGCGCCGAGGTGGCTCGGCGGCGGCCGAAGCGCGCGATCGAGGCGATGCGCGAGGCCCTTGCCGTCTGGAACCCGTTCGCGGACGAACTGCTCACGCTCTGGCTGGACGTCACCGATGTCGACACCGGCCATGTGCTCACCCGCGACCCGGATCCGGACTGGCGGCGGCGCGGACGCGAACTGCTTGACCGGTACGAGGTGTTGGCGGGCGAGCATCGCCTGTGCGGCAAGCACCGCGACCCGAAGCAGAATCAGAGCATCCTGCGCACCGCTCTCGCGGATGTCCTCGCCGAACGCCCGCTCGACGCGCGCCGGCTCGGACTGGTCCGGCACACGATCGTGTCGATGGTGGGTCGGCGCGGTATCCCCGGATCGGCCGAGCACACACGGCTGCGCGAGTGGCAGGCGGACGATGCGAGGCGGCCGATGCACCACGAGTTGGCCCGCGTGGTGGTGCGGCGGTTGGGTGACCTGCCGCAGGATGCCGGGACGACCGACACCGGCGCGCTGCTCGGGCCGGTCACGACGGCCGAGCAGGAGGCGGCCGGTGTGCCGGCGCACGCGGAGATCCCGGCGGCGATCCGGCGGTTGGTCGAGCGGGCGCTGAGCGCGCCGATCGGGACGCTGATCGAGCGCGGCATCGTGCCGTCGGCCGAGGTACTGGCCGAGCTGGTACCGCAGTTGGTCGCCTCGACGACGGCACAGGCGTACCCCGATGCCTCGTTGCGGGCGCTGATGAGCGCGCACCACCGGGCGTTCGGCAATCGTCGCTCGTTGTTGCTGGTGGATTTGCGGCACCAGATCCGGGCCGAGGAACTGCCTTGGGTGGCCGCGGTGTCCGTTCGGTGCGAGCACGACATCGAGGCCCGGGAGCAGGCCCGGACGGTGTTGACCCGTCTCGGCGGGCTGGCCCTGACCGGCTTCCCGGCGACGATCCTGCCCAACCCGATGATCGCCCAGCTGTCCGCGCTCACCGCCGGCGCGGGGGTGCGGGTGCCGTGGGTGGAGGAGTTGGCGGCGGACATCTTCATGGGCCGGTTCTCCCGGAAGTTCCTGGGCGCTGCGGTGCTGGCCGGCGGGATCCTGGAAGGGTCGTTGTACGAGCGGTACTTCGACATCGACTACGCCGCGGTGGCGGGGTGGGTGAACGGGGATCCGGACTGGCGTGCCTACTCCGACGCGTCGCTCGCCCGGTTCGGCGAGATGTGCCGGTCTCGGGGCGGGGTCGGGGCGGGGTGGTCCGTGGCCTCGAACGGCGTGGTGCTCGAGCATGCGCAGATCCTGACCACGCACAACCTGGCGGCACTCGCGGGACCGGTCGGGGTCGAGCCGAACTGGGCCGACCTGGCCCGGCATTCGTTCACCGCGGCGTGCCGGTTGACGGCGCGCACGCAGGGCAACCCGCGGCCGCTGGGCATGGTGAAGGACGCGGCGTACGCGTGGCGGCAGATGGTGTTCCACCTGTCGCTGTGCGGCGAGGCGGAGCGGGCCGAGGTGGAATCCTGGTTGGACGAGGAGAGCGCCCGGTATCCCGACCACGTGGGCCGGCGGCTGGCACCGGCGGTGTTCGGGCTGCGCGCGGTCGCCGCCGGCGCGCGCTTCAACGCTCGGGGCACGCTCGACAACGGCGCGGGCCGACGGCTGGTGGGGTGGACGACGAGCCGGCATTGGTTGTTGGAGTCGCGGTAGGGGCGTGGCCGGTTCCTACAGGTCCGGCCATCCTCGGCGCAGGTGGGTGAACACGACGTCCAGCGCCCGGCGGGGGTCGGGTTCCCCGCCGGCCAGGTCGGGGGTCTCCAGCACGTAGCGGGCCAGGACGCGCAGCGACAAGTCGTCGGGGTCGCGGCCGGTCTCCTCGGTGATCACCCGGGCCAGGGCCGCCTCGCAGCCGATCCACAACGATCTGGCGTACGCGCGCAACGCCGGGGTGGCCACCACGAGTTCGGCCCGACGGCGGAACTCGGGATCCGGGTCGGGACGGAACGGCCCCCGCCGGGTCAGGAACGTGTGCAGGGCGGTCAGGATCGAGCTGCCGTCGGGGCGTTCGCGGACCGCCGCGATCAGGGCCGCCTCGCGCTCGTCGCCGTCGTTCAGGATCAACGCTTCCTTGCCGCCGGGGAAGTGTGCGAAGAGCGTGGTCACGGCGGTGTCCGCGGCCTCGGCGATCTCGGCGACCGTCACCTCGGTGAAGCCGCGCTCCAGGAACAGGCGTAGCGCGGCGTCGGAGAGGGCCTTGCGGGTGGCGGCCTTCTTGCGTTCGCGGCGGCCGAGGGGTTCGGAGGGGGCGGGCATCGCGGCGGCGGCCGGTGTCTCCGACGCGGGTCGGGGTTTCGCCGCGGGTTGCCGGCGGCGGCCCGCGGGAGGCTGCGCGGGTGTCCGCGGCCGACTGTCAGTCATGGGGCGATCCTAACAAAGTCACAGGTATTACGGATCCGTAGTGATGGTGTACTCGTAGTGCTGAGGATTTCATCATGATTATGAATCCGTAGTGATTGCGGTTTTGTAGTGAGTGTGGTCCCCTGGGAGGGCACTCGCCCGGGCCCGCCCGCCTTGCTCGCTTGTCGCCGTACGCACCGTGTACGCCGAGCCCGTGCGGCGCCCGCCCGGCCCACCCCCGCTCACGGCCGTCATGCCGACCTGCCTCCGGAGTCCGCCATGTCCGTCCTCACCGAATCCGCCCCGACGCCGGCGCAGGTGTCACCCTCACGAACCGTCCTGTGGCTGATCCTCGGCCTTGTCCTGGTGGCCGACGCCCTGGACATGATCGACTCGACGGTGACCAACATCGCCGCGCCCACGATCGTGGACGACGTAGGCGGCGGCGAGACGCTGATCAAGTGGCTCGGCGCGGCGTACGCGCTGGCCATGGGCGTACTGCTGGTGGTCGGCGGTCGCCTGGGCGACAAGTTCGGTCAGCGTCGACTGTTCCTGATCGGCATGATCGGCTTCACGGCGGCCTCGGCCGGCTGCGGACTGGCGCCGGATCCGGTGCTGCTCGTGGTCGCCCGCGTGGTCCAGGGCGCCTTCGGAGCACTGCTCCTCCCGCAGGGCATGGCGATCATGACCAGGACGTTTCCGCGCGAGATGTTGGCCAAGGCGTTCAACCTGTTCGGCCCGCTGCTCGGCCTGGCCACCGTCGGCGGGCCGGTCCTGGCCGGGTTCGTCATCGACGCCGATGTGGCCGGGCTGTCCTGGCGGCCGATCTTCCTGGTCAACCTGATCCTGGGCGGTGTCGGCATCGTCGCCGCGCTGCGCCTGCTCCCGCACGACGACGGGGACCGCTCGCTCACCGTGGACGGGCCCGGCGCCAGCTACCTGGGCGTGACCATGTTCGGCCTGATGTTCGGCCTCATCGAGGGCTCCGCCAACGGCTGGGACGCCCTGCCCGTCGGCTCCCTCGCGGTCGGCCTGGTCGCGCTGGCCCTGTTCGCGCGGCGCCAGCGAATCGCCGCGAACCCGCTGATCAAGCCGTCACTGTTGAGCAATCGCGGCTTCACGGCCGGTCTGATCGTCGGCCTGCTGTTCTTCGCCGTCACCAGCGGATCGACGTATGTCGTCTCGCTCTTCATGCAGCAGGCCCTGAACGCCGGCCCCCGCGACGCGGCCCTCGGCCTGCTGCCGCTGACCATCGGGATCATCATCGCCGCCGGCGCGTGCATGGCCCTCACCCGACGACTCGGCCGCACACTCATCCTGATCGGCATGCTGATCACCCTGGTCGGCACCGGATGGCTGCTCGCCCTCGTCGTCGCGCACGGTACCGATCTGAGCCTGTGGGCCCTGGCCCCGGCGGTACTGGTCACCGGCCTCGGGATGGGTACGTGCTTCGGCACCATCTTCGACATCGCCCTCGGCGACATCGCGCCCGACGAGGCGGGCAGCGCCGGCGGGGCGCTCACCGCGATCCAACAATTGGCCGCCGGCATCGGTTCGGCGACCGTGACCACGATCTACTTCCACGCCGGCGCCCCCGCGCACGCGATGACGGTCAGCCTGGTCACGGTGCTCGTGGTCACCGTGGTGTGCCTGCCGGCCGTGTTGCTGTTGCCCCGCAACGCACCTGCGGAACAGGCGAGTTGACGGCCGCGCGTGGCGGTGTCAGGCGGGCGGGACGGCCTCGGTCAGGGCGGTGCGGGCCTCCTCGATCGAGGCGGTGACGCCCTTCGCGTCGGCCGCCTCGGCGAGGGCGCTCGCCTCCTCGATCAGCGCGAGCGCGTCGTCGCGGCGGTCTTGGCCGGCGGCGATGTAGGCCAGGCCGACCAGGTTGGCCGCGACCCCGGCGGGGAAGTCGAGTTCGCGGCGCAGCCGGGTCGACCACTCCAACCGCTCTCGCGCCTGATCGAGCCGGCCGGCCCGGTGCTCGGCGATGCCCAGGTGCCGGAGCGCGTACGACATCGTCCGCCGGTCGTCGGCTCCCGTGGCCAACTCCAGGGAACGTTCGAGGGCCGGCACCGCCGCGGCGTCGTCGTCGCGGATCACCTGGTGCAGCACGCCGATCCAGAACAACGCCTCGCCCTCGCCGCGTTCGTCGCCTAGATTCCGGTACAGCTCCGCGGCACGTTCGAACAGGGCCGACTCGCGCGGATCCTCCCCGTCCGACCGGCGCTCGAGAAAGCGGGCGTGCAGGACGCGACCCCGGGACAGGGCCAAGTCGGCCTCGACAGCGTTGAGTTCCCGATCTGCGGCGGGCAACGCGGCGGCGTCGGCGCCGAATACCGACCGCTCGTAGAGCAACCTCGCCCGCTCGAAACGTTCGTCGACGCTCATCAAGTGCCCCCAGGCGTGCGCGGATCGGAAGCCGCGAGTCTAGTAGCGGGCGCGGCCCGGGGGCGCGATCTCGCGTCGGATGGCGCCGGGACGCCCCTTGGTTCGTGGCGCATCCCGCCCCCGGCCGACCCTTCCGAGGATGCGACCCAGGTCGGGGGCGGCCATCCGCCATCATCCTCCGGTCGCGCGAATTCGTGCGCCACGAAGCGCACTCGGCTCAGTCCGGCGAACGATCCGCGGGGGCGCCGCCTGCTGCGATCTTGGTCGGCGAGCGAGTCGACCCAAGTCGGCCCACCGAACACGGGACCTCCCACATGCAGCCGCCGCACCACACCGAAATCCGAGACGGAACCCCGTCCACCTCCACCACCGCCCACCCGGGCCGACTTCGCGCCGCGTGGCACGCCGCCCACGAGCCCGTGCCCGGTGTGTCCCGCCGCGTACAACTCGTCGCCTACGCCGTCCCGTTCACCGTGCTACCGGCCGGCCTCTGGCGACTCGCGGCGGTCTTCGACAACGACATCGGCATCGGCGAGCGGTGCTACATCGTCTTCCTGTCCGCCTTCTCCGAGGCCGTCGCCTTCACCGCGATCGGCCTGATCGCCCGCTGGGGCGAGGTCTTCCCGCGTCGGATCCCCATCCTCGGCGGCCGTCGAGTGTCCCCGAAGCCGGTCACGATCGTCGCCGCCCTCGGCGCCACGTTCCTGACCCTCCTGTGGACGGTCCTGACCCTGGCCACCGAAATCGTGGGCACCACCATCCGCGGCGACGAACTGCCCGACGACTTCCCGGGCCGGGCGGGCGGCTGGGAAGCCACCTCCTACTACATCTGCTACGCCCCGTTGATCCTGTGGGGCCCACTACTCGCGATCCTCACCATCGCCTACCACAACCGCCGAAAGTAACCCGAACACGAGCGGCGGTAGATGTCAGTCGGCGTCCGGCCAGGCGCGGGCGGGGCCGATCTTGGCCATGTACGCCTCGGTCTCGCCCCGGGTCAGCACCGCGTCCAGGGTGAGGTCGCCGGGCAGGGCCGGGTAGAACCGGCCGGCGTTCCAAGTGCGGCCGTACGTCGGCGGATCCAGCACCAACAGGCGCTCGCCGTCGACGAGCGGGATGTCCGCCGGGCAACCCTCGTTCCAGATCCACGAGCCGTCCGCCGCGCACAGGTTGAACGCGCCGGTCGTCTGCGGTTCCCCATCGGGCACGGCGTCCCGGGACGCGGCCACCGCCTCGGCCGACGGTGCCTCACCGGCAATGTGGCCGCCTCCGACGAGGAGGTGCGCCAAAAGCGTGTGCAGTTGGAAGTTGTCACCGATCCGGGTCACCCGCATCCGGTATCCCGTCCCGGAGGGACGGTGCAGAACGACCAAGGGCTCGTCGTCGAACATCTTGAGCAGGTAGCGCAGGCACTTGAGGTCCGCGTCCCCGCGCGCGGCCTCCTCGACCAGCGCGACCAACGTCCCGTCGGCCTGCACCGCCCGGCGTATCCCGGCGTGGAGGAGCACCGCGACACCGGCCATCTCCCACAGCGGCAACTGCATCCACGCGGACACCGCGCCGAATTTCCGCCCGTCCATGCCGCCGACCGCCGCGATCCGCTCCACCACCTCACCGAGCACCAGGTGGTCGCGTTCCGGCAGTTCGCCCCCGACCGTCTCCTCCCACAACGCCGGAAACGCCATCACATCACGCATGGCCTCACCCACCCCGGCGAGGATCGGCCCCGAACAGACCTCCGGGTCGGCCCCGTGCTCCACACAGGCCCCGACCATCACGGCAAGAATCCCCTCGGCCCCCATCGGAATCCGCGGCAACAGCGCCGCCATCCGCGGCCCCGCCTCCACACAACTCGCCGGCTTCGCCCCTTGCAACGCCCCGCTCAACGCGTGAAATGCCGCATTGAGCAACGCTTCGTCCTGCTCTCCCAAGGCCCGCTCAAGCTGGTCGACCGCCTTGGACAAAGCACGCTCACGAAAGATCATGCGCGCAACATAGCCACCCCCACTGCCACTTCCCTCGCGGCAACCGATACCCGCGGCCGCCATCGCCCGCACAGCCGCGAATGAACCCCACCCGGCGGGTGATGCCTTGGCGCACGCGCCGCGGGGGCACCGGAGCGTGGTCGTGGACCAACGGTTTCGTGAGGCTTTGGCGCCGCCGCCCCGGTCGGATCGGAGGGCGCGGGGGAGGCCGTCGATCGCGCCTTCGCGGGCACGATCGACGGCCGGGGTCGATCCCGGAAGGATCCCGGACTGGTCCGGATCGCCGTCACGGAGCCTTCATCGGGTGGCTCCGGCTCCGGAGTCCTGCGGGGCGAGCCCCGAAGGTCCGCCTCGTCACATGTTGATCATGTGGCCCGCGAGGCCGTGGATGGCTTCCTTGACGGCTTCGCCGAGGGTCGGGTGGGCGTGGACGTTGCGGGCCACCTCGTGGACGGTGAGGTCCCACTGTTGGGCCAGGGTGAGTTCGGGGAGGAGTTCGGTGACCTCGGGGCCGATCAGGTGGGCGCCCAGGAGTTCGCCGTGGGTGCGGTCGCTGATCACCTTGACGAAGCCGACCGGGTCGCCCAGGCCGTGCGCCTTGCCGTTGGCAGTGAACGGGAACTTGGCGACCTGTACGTCGAAGCCCTTCTCCCGCGCCTGCGCCTCCGTCCAGCCGAAGCTGGCGATCTGCGGCTGGCAGTAGGTGGCGCGCGGGATCATCGGGAAGTCGAGTTCCATCGTCTCGGCGCCCGCGATCGTCTCGGCCGCGATGACCGCCATCGACTCGGCCGCGTGCGCGAGCATCAGCTTCGCGGTGACGTCGCCGATCGCGTAGATGTGCGGGACGTTGGTCCGGCCGCGGCCGTCCACGTCGATCGCGCCGCGCTCGGTGAGGGCGACGCCGGTGTTCTCCAGGCCGTATCCGCTCACGCGCGGCGCGAAGCCGATCGCCTGCAGGACCTTGTCCGCCTCCAGTACCTGCTGCTGCCCGTCGCGGGTCACGGTGACCCGGACCTTGGCGTTCGGGTCGCTGTCGTCGATCGACTCGACCCGCGTGGAGGTCAGGATCTCGATGCCCAACCGCCGGTAGCGCTTGGCGAGTTCGGTGGAGACGTCGACGTCCTCGAGCGGCACGACCCGGTCGAGGAACTCGACGATGGTCACCTTCACGCCGTAGTTGTGCAGGACGTACGCGAACTCCACGCCGATCGCGCCGGCGCCCGCGATGATGATGCTCTCCGGCAGTCGGTCGGTGAGGATCTGCTCCTCGTAGGTGACCACACGCTCGCTGAGCGAGGTGCCCGGCAGCAGCCGGGTGGTGGCGCCGGCCGCGATGATGCAGTGGTCGAAGGTGACGGTCTGGACGCCGCCCGCGGTGAGCGACACGTCCAGGGTGTGCGTGTCGACGAACGTGCCGAGCCCGTCGAACTCGGTGATGCCGTTCTTCTTCATCAGGTAGTGCACGCCGTTGACCCGGCCGTCGGCCACCTTGCGGCTGCGCTTGAACGCGGCCTCGTAGTCGAACGTGACCGAGCCCTCGACACGGATCCCGAAGGTCTTGGCCTCCTGCGTGAAGATGTGCGCCAGCTCCGCGTTGCGCAGCAGCGCCTTGGACGGGATGCAGCCGACGTTCAGGCAGACACCTCCCCAGTACTTCTGCTCGACGACCGCGACGCGCAGTCCGAGCTGTGCGCTGCGAACCGCCGCGGTGTATCCGCCGGGACCGGCACCCAGGACGACGACGTCAAAGTGATTGCTCATGATCCATACGATATGCGGCCGGCGTCGGGCCCGGGACGGCCGGGGCGCACTCGCGGGCACGTGTTCCGGACGCCCCGGCGGACGCCGCCGCACCCGCCCCGCCACGCCCGCTACGCCTCCCCCGCCGGCGGTCGCACCCGCCGCCCCGTCATGCGCTCGGCGCGGATCCGGATGCACACGTCACGGCGCCCGTCCGGCCACGGTCCCTCGTCCGCGCCCGGCACGTCGGCGGGGTCGTCGTCGGGCTCCGCCGTGCCCCGGATCAGGACGCTCCAGCCGATCCGCGCCGCGTCGACGATGTCGTCCACCTCGAACAGCACCGGGCCCGCGACACGGGCCAGGGACGAGTCGGCGGCGGTACAGAACACCACGTCGCGGCCGAGCAGCACGTAGTTGACCGGCAGCACGAACGGATCGGGCGCATCCAGCGCGGCCACCCGGCCGACCAGTTGCAGGGCGACCCGGGCCAGACACTCCTCCTCCGTCATCACCACCAGCTCCCGCTCCGGGGCCGGCTCCCGACCCGGCGGCGCGGGCGCAAGCAGATGCGTGAAGGCCGCGGACGAGGGGGCCAGCAGGTCGTCGACGGTGGTTTCGAGCGCGTCGGCGAGTCGGGACAGGGCCGGCGCCGACGGCGCGGTCGAACCGGACTCGACGGAGTGCACCCACCCCCCGGGCAGCCCCGTGCGGCGGGCGATGTCCGGTACGGACAACCCGAGTTCGCGTCGCCGGGCGGCCACCCGCCCGGGCAGCGCGTCGGTGGATGGACGGACGGTACCCGCAGTCTCCTCGGTCATCACCCCAGCCCACTCCCCACGACCCGGTTCGACCGGGCATTGCGCCGATCGGCGGCGCGCCCCCTCGGGAGGCGGCCGAACACCGCGCGTCGATCCCTACAGACATCCCGCACCCGTCGCGCTACCGTGCCCGAACCCCCGGTCGAAGCGCGTGGGAACACCGCCGGATCGGGTCGTGATCGGTCGCATCGAGGGAACGATCGGGAGGCACGAATGGGCACTTTCGCGGACGGGCGGCCGGCGGCCGAGGTACTGGCGGAGTTGACCTCACTGCACGCCGGTGACGAGCCCGGGCGCGGGCGGCCCGGGGTGGCCAACACCTTCGACTCGGGTTCGGCCTCGGTCGAGGACGTCGCGGTCCGCGCGTTCGAGCTGTATCTGCACGTCAACGGCCTGTACCCGACCTCCTTCCCGAGCGTGGCCACGCTGGAGCACGAGGTCGTCGCGATCGTCGGCGAGCAGCTGCACGCCCCACCGGGCGCCGCCGGGAGCTGGACCAGCGGCGGCACCGAGAGCTGCCTGCTCGCGGCGAAGGCGGCCCGGGACGCGCGCCCCGGCGTGGGCCGCCCGCGCATCGTGTTCGCCCGTTCGGCGCACGCGGCCTGGGCCAAGGCGGCCGGGTACTTCGGCCTCGACCCCGTCATCGTGGACATCGACCCCGTCACGATGACCGCCGACGTCGCCGCGATCGAGCGGGCGATCGACGACGACACCGTCCTGGTGGTCGCCTCGGCGCCCTCCTACGGCCACGGCGTCGTCGACCCCATCCCCGAGATCGCCGCGATCTGCGCCCGGCGCGGCGTGCGCTGCCACGTGGACGCGTGCATCGGCGGCTGGGTGCTGCCGTTCGCCGAACAACTCGGACACCCCGTCCCGGCCTGGGACTTCCGCGTCCCCGGCGTGGATTCGATCTCGGTGGACCTGCACAAGTACGGCTACACGCCGAAGGGTTGCTCGATCCTGCTGTACCGCACCGCGGCGCTGCGCCGGACCCAGTACTTCGTCGGGTCCGACTGGACCGGCTATCCGGTGGTCAATCCCACCATGCAGAGTTCGAAGTCGGGCGGGCTGATCGCCGCCGCGTGGGCGGTGCTGCGCCACCTCGGGGCGGACGGATACCGGGAGTTGGTCACGCGCACACTGGCCGCCATCCGCGAACTGGTCGACGGCGTCGGGGAGATCCCGGAACTGCGCGTCCTGGGCACTCCCGCCGCCAGTCTGGTCGCGGTGACCACGAACGGCGTCGACTTCTTCGCCTTCCTGGACGAACTGGAGCGCCTGGGTTGGGCCGTGCAGCCCCAGTTGTCGCAGCCGAACGTACCGCCGACGATCCATCTGACCATGACCGCGACCCACGGCCCCCACGTCCCGGATCTGCTCCACGCGCTCCGCACCGCCGCCCGCACCGCGGCAGGCCGCGAACCGCTGCCCACCGCCGAGCAGTTGCGTGCGGTAGACCGGCTCACCGCGCTCGCCGCCGCCGACGGCGGGTTGTCGCCCGACGCGCTGACCGAACTCATGGTCGAGACCGGCCTGTTGACCGACGGCCGGTTCGCCCCGGTACACGCGCTCCTGGACCACCTGCCGCCCGCGCTGCGCGAGGCCGTGTTACTCGCCTTCTTCGAGGGCCTCAACCCGCCCCTGTAGGCCCGGCCCGGCACCCGGCGCGGCACCCGTCCGGCACCCGCCCGCCACGCCCGGCCGAACCGCCCCCGGCCTGGTCGTCACGGCGATTCGCCATGCTTCGCCACCCGCGACGCGCCGATTGTGTCCTACCGCCGGAACCTGAGCGCCGACTAGCGTTTCCCCCGGTACGACAGAAGCCGATGCCGTCGATCGGCCGCCTCGGGCCCCGGTCGACGGGCCGGCCCGGAACATCCTCGCCGTCGGCCGCCACGCCCGTGTCCGTGTACCGCCCCCTCTCCCCGTCCGGGACGCATCCATGACCCGCCAAGGAGCCACGCCATGTCCGTGAACGCCGCTCTTCTGGAGGAGATCATCGATCAGACCGCCCGACTCATCTCCCTCGACGTGACCCGGATCGACCCCGACGACACCTTCGCCGAACTGGGCGTGGACGCGACCCTCGCGGTCGAGTTCGCGGACGTGCTCGGCAAGCGGTACGGCATCTCCGTCGCGCCGGCGGCGATCCTGGCACGGGTCACGCCCAGTGGCCTGGCCGAGTTCGTCGACCAGGTGCGCGCGGGCGGTACGGCCTGATCGCGGAGCGCGCGACCGGCGATCACCCGCCGCCGGCGATCACCTACCGCGCTCGGCCCGTGCGGACACGCCGTTGCGTCCGGACAGGAAGGCCCGGAGCACGGCCAGGGACCGTTCCGGCGCCTCCTGAAAGGCTCCGTGACCGGCGTCGGGCAGTACGTGCAGCCGGGTCTCGGCATTGACCAGACCGGCCGCCAGGCGCCGCGCCGCGCTCGCGGTGGTCACCGGGTCGTACTGGCCGGCCAGGACCAGCGTCGGGCAGGTGACCGCGTCGAGCCCGATCCACTCCTCGAAGTGGTCGGCGAGGTGGTACCGGAACCGCTCCACGACATCGTGGTTCCACCGGATCCGGCGCGTGCGATCCGCGGCGTCGGGGTCGCCGTCCGGACGTCGCGAGTACAGGGGTACGCAGTCCCGCTCCCAGTCCCGCCGTATCTCGTCGGAACGCTCGCCCTGCCAGTAGCGACGGGCGGTCTCCCGTACCCGCGCGCCACCGAGGCGCTCGAACACGTCGAGTCGCTCGTCGGTACGGCCGGGCAACACGCTGTCCAGTACGAGCCGGCCGATCCGCCCCGGATGCCGAATGGCCGCGGTGAGCGCAACCCGCCCGCCGCTCGCGGTACCCACCAGGATCGGCGCGGGAATGTCCACGATGTCACAGAACGCGACCACGTCGTCGGCCCAGCGTTCCCACGTCCACAACGCGGGATCGCCCCGCTCGGACCGCCCGCTGCCCCGCTGGTCGAGGTAGACGACCTGGGCGAACCGCGCGGCGGCGTACATCGCGGGCTTGAACGTGGAGTGGTCGGCGCCGGGACCACCGTGCAGCAGCACCAGGGTCGGCCGCTCGACCATGATCGGGCCGTACGGAACGACTTTCGGACCATCAACATCGAAATAGAGCCGGATGTCACCTATGGACACACGCATGTCAACATCGTGACAGAGCAGACGCACATCGGCCGGACGCCGATGCGCGCGGCCACGGCCCCGGGCATCACGACACCGCCGACTCGTCCCCCCGCGCACCGGCCGCCCGGGCCCCGAGCGCCGCGTCGACCTCGATCAGCCAGTCCAGATTGCCGTTCGGGTCGGGGCAGTGTTGGAGCCGGGTCAGGATGCGATGCCAGGTGCCGTCGTTGCCCCACACGGTGTACCGGTGATACACGGTCCGCCACGGCCCGAACCGCTCCGGCAGTTCCCACCACGCACACCGGCGCTCGTGTTTCCAGGCCACCGCGTCGATCACGGCCCGCCGATCGAGCGACCGGCCGCCCCGCCGCCGCCGCGCCCGTTCCGGCAGCAGAGGCTCCACCAGCGCCCACTGACCATCCGTCAGCCCATCCCAACGACCCACACCCCACCAACGACGCACCCACCCATCCGACACGGGACCGATGTGGGGATCTCGGACGGGGCGGCGTGTTCGGTGGGGGCGGGCAGGGAAGTTGGTTAGAGTCGATGAGGCAACTTGCGCCATTTTGCCAGCTTTTGCCAATCTCCAGGCTCATGGGCGAAGGATGATGCGATGCACAGGCAGGACATCGGACCTCGAATGTTCGGCGATCGACTCGGCTACAACCGGGCCGTCTCGGTGGACCGCCCCGATCGATGGCTGGTGTTGGCCGGTCACGAATCCCGCGGGCCCGACGGCGCGATCGTGCATGTACGGGATCTGCGCGGCCAGATCGAGACCACCTTCGACCGCATCGCCGAAACACTGGACGAGGCCGGCTTCACCTTCACGGACGTCGTGCAACTGCGCTACTTCGCGCTCGACGTCGCCGCCGTCACCAGCCACTTCGACGTGATCACCGCGCGCCTGGAACGAGAGAACTGCCGCCCGGCCACGGTCCTGGTCGGCGTCACCGCCCTCTCCCACCCGGACATGCTGATCGAAATCGAGGGCCTGGCCGTCCGGTAGCGCCGGGGTCGGCCCGGGAGCCGAACGGCTCCCGGACCGATCCCGCCCGCCGTCGTTCACCATCACCCGTACAGGACGCCCGCCTCCTCGAAGTCGGCGACACCCTCGGCCGCCCGACCCACCGTGGCCAGCAGCAGGGCATGGTCGGTGAGGGCACGGACCAGCAACGGCATGCCGGCATCCGGATCGGCGACGGCGAACGCCCGCGCGTGGTCGACTGCCTTGGCGAAGGCCGGCAACAACCGATCGATCACGTCCGCCCGGGGCATGTACGCGAACGTGGCCCGGACGTTGAGCCGACGTTCGAGCACCAGGCGTTCGGCGGCGCCGGCGGTCGGGGCGTCGAGCGCGCCACGAAGCGCGGTTTCGGCGTGGACGTACCGTTCCAGGCGCGTCGGCGACCAGTGGTCGCGAGTCGTGGCGTGCGCGACATCCGCCGGCTCGTCGGCGGCGCCGAAGACGGCCAGGTGGTGGGCGAGTTCGTCGTGGCGCAGGCCGTGCACCGAACCACGGAACGACCCACGGACAGGACCCCGGACCGGGCCCTGATCGACACCTCGGCGGTACACCTCGACGGCACGCGCGAACACCGCCCGCCCCTCCGCGCGCCGTTGCGCGGCAGCAAGGATGTGGGCGCCGTAGAGCAGGATCGGCACCCGACGGTCGTGCGGCATGGCGTCGACGGCGACGGCGAGGCCGCTGCCGTTGCCGCCGCCGTCGCTGCCGCCGAGCAGTGGGGCGTACACCTCCGCCGCCTCGGCAAAGCGGCCGCGCGTGGCGAGGTGGCCCGCGTAGGCGGTGACATACCAGTGCCGGTCGGCCGTCAACCGGTAGTCCCGCCGCAGCCCGGCGGTGACCGCGACCGCCTCGGCGAACAACGGCTCGGCCTCGTCGTCCCGTCCGTCCTCGACCAGTCCGACGGCGAGTGCCAGGATCGCCTCGGCCAGGGCCCAGCGGTCACCCCCTCCGGCACGGGCGAGCGCGACGAGTTCGCGTCGGACGGCAAGTGCCTCCCGCCGCCGCCCGTAGCGGTACAGCGCCCATTGGTGGGTGGCCTGCATCCCCCGCAACACCGCATCCCGGTCCCGGTGTTCGGCCGGGTCCAGCCCCCGGCACAACTCGATCGCCTCGGTCAGCCGCCCGAGGGTGAGACCCATGTCGGCCCCGTGCCGGGCGAAGACGTGCCCGGTCGTGTGCAACGCCACGGCCAACCGTCGCGCGTAGTGCCGCGGCCCGTCGACCTCCCCCAACACCCGGTAGATCCCGACCAATCGCTCCGCCGACAACCGCCCGACGTCGAACAGCGCGACTCGCGCACGAGCCACCACATCGGCATTCGCCACATGCACCCCTGTAATTCGTGTCCACCCCGTCGCGCCACTCGGCACGACGCCACAACGCACCCCGGACACGCGCATGCCGTCGGAACCCCCGGACTCCCCCGGCGGCTCGATCGATCCGACATGTACGCACACCCGATGCCGCGCCCGTCCCCGGCGGCCCGTTGTCGCGGAACCGTACAGCGAGCGATGCGCCTTCAGGCTGTACGCAAATTCCCATAAGGTAAGGGCGTATCAACCTCCAGGCCCCGGTCCCGAGACTCCGGTCCTCGGCTCTCGACCGGTAGCCGGCGGCGTCAGGGCACCTGGCGGAGATAGAGAGCGCCGCACGTGTGGCAGACGGGGTGGATGGTGCCCCATTCGAGATCCGACCTGGTTTCTGCGTGCGGTCGGAGGGCGCGACCACACAGGGCGTCGGTGCCGGCGTTGCGGATCATGTGCCAGAGCTTGACCGGAGCGGCGGTGTCATCCCCGGCGGCCCCGACGGATTCGACGTATTCGGCGCACAGTTCGTAGACCACGAGCATGATCGCATCACCTCTGCTGGGCTCGGTCGGATGAGACATCACGCCCTTTCGTCCACTTTTGCACACAGTGACCCGGTGGACGACCAAGAGCTGTTCATGTTTCCGATGGGGTGTCAAAAAAGGCCCCTGACCTGGGACTTGCATGGCGAGCTGCAACAGAAGCTGCATGAAGGCATGTTCGGGGAATTGCAGCGACACTCACAACGCACACTGCGACGACACACGCAGCGGCACTCGCAACGCCGCCCGCAACGGCAACGGCGGCTCGACGACCGCCGGTTCAAGTGAGACGCAACAGCTCGTACGCCCGATATACCACGAACCAACCGTACTGAGGTGGGAATCGTGGTATCTGGCGCAATCCGTTGCGAATCCTGGTGGGGTACGGGCCAACAGGTCGCGTGCGCCGACGCGACGGGGGGACATCCGGCCCTCCCGGGGCCATCTGGCGACCTGCGGAGGCTGGTCTGATGAGAAAGACGTCCTGGTATCTCGGTGCCGCCGCCACATTGCTGGTGACGGCGAGTGCGGTGACCCGGTTCGCCGTGCTGCCCGCCGTACACCAGGTGCCCGACGACGCCGACTTCACGATGCACTTCGCCGGCAGCATGACCATGTTGGATCCCCAGGCACTGCAGGCGGGCAATCTGTCCGGGGCCATCGTGCGCGACCTGCCGGTGAAGGTGGACCGGCACGTGCACGCCGTGCACACCTCCGGTTCGACGATCGTGCTGAGCGACCGGACCACGGTGTCCGGTCCGCGGAAGCAGATCCTGACCGACGTGGACAACCGCTGGGCGGTGGACCGCAAGACGCTGCTGGAGCGGTCCATCCCCAAGGGTGTCCGCGCCAATCCGCACAAGGGTCTGACCGCGGGCTTCCCGTTGGAGCCGAAGAAGAAGAACTATCCGTTCTGGGACTCGCCGACCCAGACGACCGTCCCGGCCACGTACATCCGCACCGAACAACGCGCCGGCCGCGAGACGTACGTGTTCTCGATCCGCACGAGCGGTCCGCTCGCCGATCCGGACACGCTGCGCTCGCTGCCGCCCGCGATGCCCAAGGCGGCCGTGCAGGGCCTGGCCGGCGTCGCGTTCCCGAATCGGCCCGCCGATCCGACCGGCGGGGCCGATCCCACACCCCTCGCGTACACGTCGACCACCGACCTCACCGGCTGGGTCGACAGCGAAACGGGCACCACGGTGGACCTCGAATCCACCCAGTCGGTCACCGCGACCGCCGTGACCGCGAATGGCACCCCGACCGAGGTCTTCCCGGTGGTGCGGCTCAACATGACCACCACGCCGGCCTCGCGCGCGGAGTTGGCCGACACAGCCGCCGACGGCGCGCAGGCCCTGTGGCTGCTCGGCGTCGTGGGTCCGCTGGTCGCGCTGCTCCTCGGCCTGGCGCTGCTCGGCTTGGCCGTGTACCTCGAATTCCGGGCCCGGCGGTCGCAGCCCGACCCGGCCGTCCCGGGGCCGCGCACCGAGGCCGACGCCGCTCCCGAGCCGTCACCGGATCCGGCGCCGATTGGGGCCGCATCCGGGACCGCGGCCGGGACCGCAGCCGGAACCACGGAGTCGATCACGAAGGCGGACACCAACACCGCCTCGTCCGTCCCGGCTGCCGGTTCCCATGCCGATGCGGATGCCGATTCCGGCTCGGATGCCGAAACCAACCACAAAACCAACAACGCCTCGACCACCTGAACCACGCCCCCCGCAAGCGGCCCGACCTCGGGGAACCCCACCCCGGCGGCCGGGCCGCCCCCGTCCCATCCATCACCCCTCGGCCAACGCCCCCGCCGCCGCGCGGCCAAGCTCCGCAAGCAACGCGGCCGTGGGCGCCGGGTCGGGCGCGGCGCCGTGTACCGCCGCGTCCACCAGGCGTACCTGATCGGCCAGCCGCACCGTCCGCACCGCCGCGTTGCGCTGCGCGGCCAGGGCCAGGCCCGGCAGCGTGGTGACCCCGAGGCCGGCGGCGACCAGGGCTTGGACGGCGACGTAGTCGTCGGTGGTGAACGCGATGTCGGGGACGAATCCGGCCGCCGCGCACGAGCGGACCAGCTGCGTACGGCAACATTCGCAGCCCGTGATCCAGCGCCGCTCGGCGTGGTCCGCGACCCGGTCACCGGCCACGTCGAGCGGCGTGACCAAATGAATCGGCTCGACCAGCAGCCGAGTGCGGCGCAGCCCGTCGTCGTCCGCCGACACCGTGCCCGGATGCGTGAACAGCACCGCCACGTCCACCTCGCCGGCCCGCAACAGCCGTACCGCGTCCGGCGGTTCGGCCTCGATGAGGCGCAGTTCGACACCCGGGTGGGCGGCGTCGAACGCGGCGGCGGCGCGCGGGACGAAGGTGCCGAGCGCGGAGGGGAACGCGGCCAGGCGCACCCGGCCCGCGCGCAGCCCGGTGTGGGCGGCCAACTCCGCCTCGGCCGCGTCGAGCCGTCCCAGGATCTCCTCGGCCCGCTCGGCCAGCATGTGCCCGGCGTCGGTCAACCGGATTCCGCGCCCGACCCGCTGGATCAGCCGACTGCCGGTCTCCGCCTCCAGGCGCGACAGGTGATGGCTGATCGAGGGCTGCGCGTATCCGAGCGCCCGAGCCGCGTCGGTGACCGACCCGTACCGGGCGACGGCGGCGAGCACACGCAGTCGGGTGACGTCGAGCATGCGGCCAATATATCGATGCCATCGATGGATGACCCATAAAAATGGCATTGGACCAATGAATCGGCAGCACCGGAGGATGGCCCCATGACAGCCGACCCGACCGCTCCCCCTCCGGCCCTCACTCCCCAGCCCAGGCCCACACCCGCGCCCACGCCGTCCTTCGCCGACATCCTCAGCGCCCGCGATCTCCTCGCCGGCCATCTCCCACCGACCCCGATGTGGTCCTATCCCGCGCTCGACGCGGCCACCGGCGCCGAGGTGTACGTCAAACACGAGAACGTGCAGCCGGTCGGCGCCTTCAAGGTGCGGGGCGGCCTGACCCTGCTCGCCGGCCTGGACGCGGCCGAACGGGCCCGCGGCCTCGTCACCTACTCGACGGGCAATCACGCGCAGTCGATCGCGTACGCGTGTGCCGCCTTCGGCGTGACCGGCACCGTGGTGATGCCCGCCGGCGCGAACCCGGCCAAGGTGCGGGCGGTGCGCGCGCTCGGGGCGAGCGTGGTGCTGCACGGCGCGGACATGGCCGGCGCACAGGGGCGGGCCGAGCAGTACGCGGACGAGACCGGCGCCCTCCTCGTCAGCCCCGGCGACACCCCGGCCCTGGTCGCCGGTGTCGGCACCGCGTACCTGGAGATCTGTACCGCCCGGCCAGACCTGGATGCGATCGTGGTCCCGATCGGCAGTGGCACCGGTGCCGCGGCCGCCGTCCTCGTGGCCGCCGAACTCGCCCCGAACTGCCGGGTGATCGGCGTACAGTCCGCCGCCGCGCCGGCCGCGCACGACTCCTGGCGCGCCGGCACGTGCGTCACGCGCGCCAACACCACCGTTGTGGACGGGTTGGCCACGGGCCGCGGATTCGCCCTGCCACAAAGGCTGTTGCGGCAGGGTCTGGCCGACTTCCTCCTGGTCTCCGACGCGGATATCGCCGTCGCCCAGCGGCTGTTCGCCACCCACGCCCACACCCTGGCCGAGGGCGCGGGGGCTGCGGCGCTGGCCGCCGTACTGACCCATCCGGCCGAGTTCGCGGGGCGTCGGATCGCGGTGATGTGCTCCGGGGGCAATGCGTCGCCGGCAGAGATAGCGGCGCTCGGCGAACGGCACGATTGAGCGGTCCCGGACGCCGGGATTACGGCGACGCGATCTACGGGACCCGCCTGCGGAGTACGCCGGAAGATCGGACGGCTGACGGGGTCCCCGCGCGGTACACCCTCCCGGATGGCGACCGGATCGCGACGCTGCCGCCCATAGCACCCGGTTTCCCCGCTTCGGTGATGCCGCGGATCAGCCCCGCACCCCACCCAATTCGACCCTCCCCGGTCCCGCTCCCGCGCGTGCCGGCGGGCGGCCCTGTCCATGTACGGGCCGACCCGCCATACTGGGGAGTCATCGGATCTCTGGAAGGGTCATCGGCGTGGCGGTCACAGACGAAGCCATCGACAAGATCAAGGGCATGATCGTCTCCGGAGAGCTTCAGCCGGGCGAGAAGCTGCCCAAGGAGGCCGACCTGGCCGCGAAGCTCGGCCTGTCCCGGAATTCGCTGCGCGAGGCGGTCAAGGCGCTGTCGCTGATCCAGATCCTCGACGTGCGCCAGGGCGACGGCACCTACGTGACGAGCCTGGAGCCCAATCTGCTCCTCGGCGCGATCTCCTTCGTGGTCGACTTCCACCACGACAAGAGCGTGCTCGACTTTCTCCAGGTACGCCGGATCCTGGAACCGGCGGCGACCGCGCTGGCCGCCGAGCGGATCGACGCGGAGGGCATCGCGAAGCTGCGGGCGCTCGCGGACGCGCCGAGTCCGGACGCGGGGCACGAGGCGCTGATCGAGCAGGATCTGCGCTTCCATCACGAAATCGCCGTGTTCAGCGGCAACCAGGTGTTGTGCTCGCTCCTCGAGACGTTGTCGAGCCCTACCACACGTGCCCGGATCTGGCGCGGACTGACCGAGGACGACTCGTGGCTGCGCACGATCCGTGAGCACCACTCGATCGTGGACGCCCTGGAGAACCACGACGCGGCGGCGGCGCACGCGTGGTCGACGGTGCACACGAGCGGGGTCGAGCAGTGGTTGCGGCGCATGGCCTGAGTTCCGGAGGCGCGGACATCCTGCGGGCGGTCGGCGGGGCGGTCGGTCGGTCGGCGAAGCAGCGGGACGAGGTGGCCGGGTTCGGGGTGCGCCGGGCGGGCCGGATGCGCCGGGGCCGCGTCGAGCCGTGTCCGGCCGGGTGTCGGCCGGGCGCCGACCAGGCGTCGATGCGGGAGGTGGCGGGTCATTCGGAGCGATCGGCACGTTTGCCCTCCCGACGAGCACCATTGACCCGATGTATCAGACCACTTCAAGGATAATTGCAGCGTAAACCCGGCATTTCTCGGCCAGCCCTCCGATGAATCGTAGACGAGCGACCGGAAACGGGGTATACATCGGATGTCTGATCGTCCTTCACCCCGCTCGGGCGCATTCCCGTTCCCGTGTTCGGCGATCGGGTCGCACGGTCGAGAACCGAGGAGTCGCACGTGATCCCGCACCACTCCGATGATCCGCCCCGGCGGGTCGCCGGCGCCGTCCCCCGCGTCACCGAACTCGTCACCGCGGACATCCGCTTTCCCACCTCGCGGGAACTGGACGGCTCCGATGCGATGAACCCCGACCCGGACTACTCGGCCGCGTACGTGATCCTGCGTACCGACGCGGGCGACGGGCACGAGGGCCACGGGTTCGCGTTCACCATCGGGCGTGGCAACGATGTGCAGGTCGCCGCGATCGAGACGCTGCGTCCGTATGTGGTCGGCCGGCCCCTCGACGAACTCCTGGACGATCTGGGTGAGTTCTCGCGCGGTCTGATCGGTGACAGCCAACTGCGGTGGCTCGGACCGGAGAAGGGCGTCATGCACATGGCCATCTCGGCCGTGGTCAACGCCGCCTGGGATCTCAAGGCCAAGCGCGCCGGGCAACCGCTGTGGCAGCTGCTGGCCGAGATGAGCCCGGAACGGATCGTCGATCTGGTCGACTTCCGCTACCTGGGCGACGCGCTCACGCGCGAGGAGGCGCTGGAGATCCTGCGCCGTGCCGTGCCCGGTCGGGCCGAGCGGGCCGAGACGTTGCGGGCGCAGGGCTATCCCGCCTACACCACGTCGCCCGGCTGGCTGGGCTACGACGATGACAAGCTCGCCCGGCTGTGCCGCGAGGCGGTGGCCGACGGCTTCGGTCAGATCAAGCTGAAGGTCGGCGCGGACGTCGAGGACGACGTCCGTCGGTTGCGGATCGCCCGTGCGACGGTGGGGCCGGACATCCGTATCGCGGTGGACGCCAACCAGCGCTGGGAGGTGGCGGAGGCGATCTCCTGGATGAGCCGGCTCGCCGAGTTCGACCCGCACTGGATCGAGGAGCCCACCAGTCCCGACGAGGTCCTCGGCCATGCCGCGATCCGCGCGGCGATCGCCCCGGTCAAGGTCGCCACCGGTGAACACGTACAGAACCGGATCGTGTTCAAGCAGTTGCTCCAGGCCGGGGCGATCGACTTCCTGCAGCTCGACGCGTGTCGGGTCGGCGGGGTCAACGAGAACATCGCCATCCTGCTGCTGGCCGCCAAGTTCGGCGTGCCGGTCTGCCCGCACGCGGGCGGGGTGGGGCTGTGCGAACTGGTCCGGCACCTCTCGATGTTCGACTACGTCGCGGTCAGCGGCACGCTCCAGGACCGGGTCATCGAGTACGTCGACCACCTGCACGAGCACTTCGTCGACCCGGTGGTGATCGAGCGCGGGGCCTACCGCGCGCCCACCGCGCCCGGCTTCTCCGCGACGATGCACCCCGCGTCGATCGACACCTACCGCTACCCGGACGGCCTGTTCTGGATCGCCGACCGGGCGGCCGAACTCGCCGAAACCCATGTCGGAGCCGCCTCGTGAGCACCCATCGGGAATTCGCCGGCCTGCGGGCCCTGGTCACGGGCGGCGCGTCCGGCATCGGCCTGGCCACCGCGCGCCTGCTCGCCGCGCGCGGGGCGGCCGTCGCCGTCCTGGATCGCGACCTCACCGGCCTGCCGGGCGAACTCGCGGGCCACACCGCCGACGTCACCGACGACGCGTCGGTGGTCCGCGCCGTCGAGGCGGTCGGCGTGGCGCTCGGCGGGCTGGACATCCTGGTCAACAACGCCGGCATCGGCGCAGCGGGGACCGTCGCGGACAACGACGACGCGGAATGGCACCGGGTCCTGGACGTCAACGTGCTCGGCCTGGTGCGGGTCACGCGCGCGTGCCTGCCGTATCTGCGGGCTTCCGCGCATGCGGCGATCGTCAACACGTGCTCGATCGCGGCGACGGCGGGGTTGCCGCAGCGGGCGCTGTACTCGGCGTCCAAGGGCGCGGTACAGGCGCTGACGCTGGCGATGGCGGCCGACCACGTGCGGGAGGGCATTCGGGTCAACTGCGTCAATCCCGGTACGGCCGACACGCCGTGGGTGGGGCGGTTGTTGTCCGCCGCGGCGGACCCCGACGGGGAGCGGGCGGCGCTCAACGCCCGGCAGCCGCTGGGGCGGTTGGTCAGCGCGGAGGAGGTCGCCTACGCGATCTGCACGCTGGCCAGCCCACTCGCTTCCGCGACGACCGGGGCGGCGGTGGCGGTGGATGGCGGTATGCAAGGTTTGCGGTTGCGGCCGTCGTGAACTCGGCCTGTGGTCGGGGGTTGTCCTCAAACGCCGGACGGGCTGTCGCCGCGCTCGGAACGGGCGAGGATCCCGCACGGGCCTGCGGCCGGCTTTTTGTCCTCAAACGCCGGACGGGCTGAAATGGTTGCCTCACCCCCGGCGCGAGGCGAGGCATCCGGCAGCTGAAGTGATTGGCTCGCTCTCGGAGCCGGGCGAGGCGCGCGGCACCGGCCTGCGGACTGGGCTTCGGCCGGCGCAGGTTTGCGGGGTGGTTTGGGCTCGGGTGGTGTGGGTGGATTGGGTTGGCGGGGGTGGGTTTGGAACGGGAGGTGATGGTTGTGAAGTGGCGTGTGGTTGGTGGGACCGATGTGTTGGTGAGTGAAGTGGGGCTCGGGGCGGCGCCGTTGGGGAATCTTGGGGCGCCGATCGACGATGAGACGGCCGGCGCGGTCGTGGATGCCGCCTGGCGGGACGGGATTCGGTACTTCGATACCGCGCCGCATTACGGCGTCGGATTGTCCGAGTCCCGACTCGGGGACGCGTTGCGTGGGCGGCCGCGTGGTGAGTTCACCGTCTCGACCAAGGTTGGTCGGCTCCTTGTGGACGACCCCGACGCGCCCACCGCCGGAGAGGGGTTCGTCGACACGCCCGCGCGGCGTCGAGTACGCGACTACTCGGCGGACGGTGTGCGGCGCAGCATCGAGGCGAGCCTGGACCGGCTCGGGCTGGACCGGATCGACATCGTGCTGATCCACGATCCGGACGAGCACTGGGCCGAGGCCGTCGGCGCGGCGTATCCCGCCCTCGCCGAACTGCGCACCCAGGGCGTGATCGGCGCGATCGGCGTCGGCATGAACCAGAGCGCGATGCCCGCCCGGTTCGTGGCCGAGACCGACCTCGACTGCGTCATGCTCGCCGGCCGCTACACCCTCCTCGACCGCACCGGCGCCGACCTGCTCGACCTGTGCGCCCGCCGAGGCGTCTCCGTGCTGGGCGCCGGCGTCTACAACAGCGGCCTCCTCGCCAACCCTCGCCCGGGTGCCACCTACGACTACGCGCCCGCCGACGCCGAGCTGCTGGCGCGGGCGTTGCGGCTGCGCGACCTCTGCGAGGCGTACGACGTACCGCTGCGCGCCGCGGCCCTGCGCTTCGTCGCGGCACACCCGGCGGTGGCCACCATCGTGGTCGGCGCCCGGAGCGCGGCCCAGATCACGGACACCGTCGCCCTCGCCGCCGAACGTATCCCCGACGAACTGTGGGAGGAACTGGCCGTCGTGTGAGGGAAGTTCGGATCGTCAGCGGACCTACCAACGGCGGACCGAGCTTCGATGGAGGCCCCTCGGACACAGATGGCGGCTCTCTCGACACGGCCTCGACACCGAGGCTGGTCAACGGCGTCACCCACCGGCCGCCTCGCCGCCGCAGAGGAGATGGCGCAGCTCATCGATGGGGGCGTGATCAAACACGTCTGACCCCGGTCGTCGCGGGCGAAATGCCAGGGCGGTTTTCCGCCGGCTCCGCGGAGGGGGGTCGGCCAGGCTTGGGGACATGAACGAGATCCAAGGAAAAATCGCATTGGTCACCGGTGGCAGCCGAGGCATCGGGGCCGCGTCGGTGCGGGCGCTGGCCGCGCACGGAGCCGACGTGGCGTTCACCTACCGGTCCGATGTCGACGCGGCGGCCGGTGTGGTGGAGCAGGTGAAGGCGCTGGGACGACGGGCGTTGGCGATCCGCGCCGACGGCGTGGACACGGACGCGGTGGTCGCGGCCGTGGACGAGACGGCCGCCACGTTCGGCCGGTTGGACATCCTCCTGAACAACGCGGCGGTGTTCCGGCTCGGCCCGATCGAGGAGTTGGGCGCGGCCGAGCTGAACGAGACGCTCGCGGCCAACGTGAGTGCCCCGTACCTGGCTTCGCGTGCGGCGGCCGGACACATGGTCGACGGCGGCCGGATCATCACCATCGGCAGCAACGTCGCCGGGCGCACCCTCTTCCCGGGCTTCACCCTGTACACGCTGAGCAAGGCCGCGGTGGTCGGCATGACCAAGGGCCTGGCCCGGGACCTGGGTCCGCGCGGGATCACGGTCAATGTCATCCAGCCCGGCCCGACCGACACCGACCTCAACCCCGCCGACGGCCCGAACGCCGAGGGCGTGCGCGGCCACACCGCACTCGGGCGCTTCGCGTCCACGGACGAGATAGCCCGCACCGTCGTGTACCTGGCCGGTCCGGGTGGCGACTACATCACCGGCACCGCGATCGAAGTGGACGGGGGGTTCAACATCTGAGCGATGCCTCGTGACAGCCGGCCCGGGCCGCGCCCGGGCCGGCGTCGGTGAGCGCGTGCCGGAGGTGCGGGCAGTGGGTCAGGTCGTCGTGGGTGGACGCGGACCGCTCGTTCGTGGCCGTCCCGATGTTCGTCGCGGCCGGCACCCGCCCCTGAACCCTCGGACCTCCCGGGCCGGTCGTATCCGTCGTTTGCCCATCCCCGGCGAACCGGCGAGGATCACAGCGGTATTCGTTCGTATCCCACGTCGGAGGTCGTCGTGAAGGTCCTCGTGGTCGGTGCCACCGGCACTCTCGGTGCCGCAGTCACCACATTGCTCGCCACCCGACACGACGTGGTCACCGCGTCGCGGACGGGGCGCACCGACGTGGCGGTGGACATCACCGACCCGGCGTCGATCGCGGCGATGTACGAACGGGTCGGCCGCGTCGACGCGGTCGCCTGTACCGCCGGCAGTGTGCCGTTCAAGGAGATCGGCGACCTCTCGCGGGAGGACACCGTGAGCGCGGCGCTGGACAAGCTGCTCGGACAGATCGAACTGGTCCGTCGCGGCCTCGACGCGGTCGCGGACAACGGCTCGTTCACGCTGATCACCGGCATCCTGGCGGGCGAGCCGGTCCGCACCGGATCGATGTCCTCGATGGCCAACGGCGGCGTCGACGCGTTCGTTCGGGGCGCGGCCGTCGAACTCCCGCGCGAGTTGCGGATCAACTCGGTCAGCCCGACGGTGTTCACCGAATCCGCCGAGGCATACGACGCGATCTTTCCCGGTTTTCCGCCGGTCGACGTGTCCGCCGCAGCACTCGCCTACCGACGCTCGATCGAGGGCGTACAGACGGGGCAGACGTTCCGCGTGGGCTGGTAGCCGACGGGCGCGGCGCGTACGACGGTCCGGGGACCGCTGGGGTTGGTGTACCGCACTGGACGGGTGGGGTCCGGATCGCCGCCGTGATCCGGACCGCACCCGGCCGGGGCGGTATGGGTCTCGGGGGGGCTGCGGCACCGGTGCGGGGTCTGGGTCATGCGGCGGTGGAGCCGTTCTTCGGGCCCCAGATGTCGCGGGCGGCGTAGGCCGGCTTCCATTCGGCGTGGTAGGCGGCGCGGACCGGTTCGGGCAGCACGCCGAGGGCGATCGCGATGTGTTCGTCGCTCGCACCCTGGAGGAGCCAGGGGAGGTATTCGGGGGTACCCGGCCCGATCCGTACCTGGTGCTCGGCGCCGAATCGCTGGAGCAGTTCGGGTGTGCAGTGCTCGTCGACGATCGCCAGGGCCTCGTCCTCCTCGTGCGTGAGGTGTCCGCCGAGGCCGCCGACCAGGCGCTCGACGATCATCGCCAGGCGTTCCGGACCGCCCTCACGGTCGGCCAGCGCGGCGTCGACGGCGTTCAGACCTGGGTCGACGATCGCGTGCTCCGCCTCCATCGCTTCGATCACCGCGAGCTGGTTCGGCAGGTTCTGGGTGGCCGGCCGGATCGCGGGCCACAACACGTCGTCCTCGGCGCCGTGGTGCACGTGCAGGTACCGCTTGAACAGCTCCCAGCCGACCGACGCCTGGAGGATCACCCGGGGATCGTCCGTGGCCTCGGCGGTGATCCGCGCGATCTGTTCCAGTTGGCGACGAAGCGCATCGTGGAAGATGAACATCATCGACATATCGTTCTTGAAGGACTTGCCGGTCATGCTGTGCTCCGATTCGCGATCTGCCGACCTCGGCTGCGGCGCGCGGCGATGCACGGTCCCGCGGCGTTGCCGCCGGGTGCCGTCGCCGGTCCGATCGGCTCGTTGTCGTCGGCTCGTGGTCGGCGGCTCGTTGCCGCCCGACACCTCACTGACGGATGCGAATCGGGGAATGTGACCGATCACGGCCGGATATTTTCCGGGGTCTCGGACAGGGCAGGAGGCGGGGGGCCGGACGGGGCAGTGGGCCGGTCGGGGCGGGTGGTGTCCGTCCTGTCGGACATCATGGGGGGATGAACACACACCGCCCACGAGGCACCTGCGGAGTGTGCGGGCGTCGGGTCGCGGTGACCGAGACGCACGCGGTCTGGCGCCACGACGATCCCGGACACGTGCGGGCCGGCGACGCGCCGATCTCCTGCCGGGGGTCCTGGACGCCCGCCGCCGAGCGGGCGCACGGCCTGCTCGACGGGCACGAGCAGCTCGTCCTGCTCGGCGCCGAGACGGAAGCGGAGCGGGATCGGGAGGAGTCGGACGGCGAGCCGACGGCCGTCTCCGCCGGGCACTCGTCCGGTCGGTGAGACGATGCGGGCCGGACGCCGGTGGGCGGTCGGCGGCCCACCCGAGCCGGGCCGGTCGTCGATCAGCCGACCGCCCCCGCCCGATCCCCGGTCACCGCGCCTGCGGTGGCCAGGAGTTCCGGGATGGTGCCGGCGAAGTCCGGGAACAGCCGCAGCGCGACGATCCACGCCTCCACGTCCGCCCCCAGATAGCGGTCGGCCAGCAGGTACGCCCGGGCACGTGGCGCGCCGGATGCCCAACGGGCAGGGGACGTACGTCCGTCGGTGCCGGCGAGGATCGACAACGCCACCGCCGCCGGGCGGGCGTGGTCCAGTACGTCGGCGCCCGTCAGTCGGCCGGCGACCAGTGCCGCGTGCAGCCACGGTCGGTCGTCGCGGCTCGACCGCGGCAGCCCCTCGGCCAGCAGCGCGATCAGCAACTCGCGGGGGCAGTCGGGTAGTTCGGCCAGCCGCGCATGCAGCGCGGCGGGCAGCGGGGTGGTTCGGTGCGCCCGGATCAGCTCCGGCCACGGGATCGTGCCGCCGTCGTCGAGGATCCCGTCGACCCGGTCGGGCTGCTCGGAGTCGTCGCCGGCGCACAGGAACTCCACGATGCGCTCCGGGACTTCCGACTCGGCCAAGCGCGCGTCGAGGACGGCGCGGCCGTCATGGCGACCCAGGGCCTGCTCGATCTCGGCTCGCGCCTCGGTCGGGAAGTGGGCCTCGGCGAGTATCCGGCGCACCTCGTCCCGGCCGTGCCGCGCCCAGACCCCGAGGATCAGCCGCAGTCGGCCCGCCTCGGTGCGCAGCGGCAGGCGGTTGACCACGATCCGGGCCACCTCGGCGTCGCCCGAGGCCATCCCGGCGGCGAGCCACCGGGCGCAGCGGCCCAGTTCGGCCGCCCACAGCAGGTCGGTGAGCGCCGTGGGCACCGGGCCGACCGTACCGTCGCGACGCACACCCGCGAGCAGCCGGGCGCGTTCCGTGCGGTCCAGGACCGGTCCGGCGAACAGGCGGGCGTCGACGAGCGGGTCGTCCAGGTCGAGGAGCGCGTTCAGTTCCTCGGCGGTGAGGTCGGTCCGGGCGGCCCGAGCGAGGGGATCGTGCGACGCGGGGTCGGCGGGGGCGGGGATGGATGGGGCGGCCGGGTCGGCTGGAGCGGCCGGGTCGGCGAAGCCCGTCGGCGCGAACAGGCGCACGACGGCCGGATCCGACCGGCTCGCGCGCGCCTCGACGGCTTCGACGGCCTCCATCAACACCGGATCGTCCCCGGCCCGGACCGCGTCGGCCAACGCCCCGGGAACACTGGGCAAGGAGCGCAGTGCCGCGCCCAGTTCGTCCCCGAGCCGATCGACGAGCACGGGCACGATGGCGGCATCCGCCAGCGTGAAGACGGCCTTGACCACGGATGGTTCGATGGTACTCACCGATGGTCCTTCCTGAACGGTGACCCGAGCGATTCGACAATCGGACGGGCGGACGGGCAGCCTGGGGATACTCGGCCGGTCAGACCCCTTCCCGCAGTGCCTCCAACGCGTTGCGCACGACGTCCGGATTACGCTCGTAGTAGCCGAGTTGGCTCGACCCGTACGGCAGTTCCGCCACATACGCGGCCGCCGCCTGTTCCGGTGTGCAGCGCTCGGGGCCGACCACCTCGCGGATCACCACGATGCTCTCGGTCAGGCCGAGGGCGCGGCTGCGCAGCCACCCGGCCAGCGCCGGCATCCCGCCGTGTGCCGCCTCGCGCCGGCCGTCCGGGAGCAGCGGCGCGAGCCACCGCAGTCGCCAGGCGTAGCCGTCGACGGCCGGCCCGTCCGCCTCCTCGGCGAAGACCGGGGCCAGCGCGGTGAGCAGGCGCTCCATGAACTCCTCGGTCGAGCCGCCGAGATGCGGGTATTCCTTGGCGAACTCGCTCCAGTCGGGGTCCTGGTCGACCAGCGCGCCGCGCCCCACCCGCCGGCCGGCCCAGTGCGGTTCCGCCGCGACCAGGGTGGTGTGCAGCAGTTCGGCGCGCAGCGGCGTCGACTCGGCGAGCAGGACCGCGTCGTACAGGTCCTTGCCCTGCGGATAGGCGTCGGCGATCAGCCACAACAACTTCCAGGCCAGGGACTGCTCGCGGGTGGCGGCCAAAAGCCGGTGCCCGCCCGTGCCGTCGTGCCGGGGCACCTCGGTGTACGCGGCCGGCGAGGGCAGCGTCTCGGAGAAGACGAAGTCGAGTTGCACCGTCCCGGACGGCAGGCCGTCGGCCTGCCAGGGCAGCACCAGCCGTCGGCCCGGGACACGGTCGTAGGTCCAGATCTCGTCGTCGACCGCGCCGGCCGCGTCGATCCGCACCTCGCCCGCCGCGCGCGCGTGCGCCTCGGCGGCGCGCCCGATCCCGGCCAACATCCGCTCCGTGCGCGGCTCGGCCAGTTCCCAGGTGGCCGGGGCCACCACGAAGTCCAGGTCGCCGGGTTCCCGGGCGGCGTCGCCGTACCAGGCGCGGAGCAGCATGCTGCCGCGCAGCACCAGGTGTTCGGCCCACCGGGATTCCGCGATCGCGGCGAGCACGTGGTCGATCGCGCGGCGGCGTGCGGTGTGCCAGCGTTCGGCGGCCTCGGGCGCGGTGAACTGCGGCTCCCCGGCCCGCATCGCGCTGGCGTACTGCTTCAACGCCGGGTCGAACACGGCGCGTTGCACCAGGCCGGGGCCGGTCGCCGCCAGCAGTGTGCGGGGCAACTCCTGTTGTTCCCGATCCTGTTCGCTCGGCGGCCCCTGCGGGAGCGCCAACCGCTCGTCCCACGGCCCCCACCCGAGGTTGTACCAGTTGTCGTCCCGGTCGCTGGTCATGCCCGCTCCCCCTCGTCGTCTCCGCCGCCGCGCCCCCGTCCGTGTACTCAGGCCGGATCGGCCGGCTCCGGCACCCCGTCGACGGTGAGGTTTTTGGCGTACCAGATCTCCGCGTATCGGCAATTGTTGTGCGCCGGCACCTCGACGTAGCCGGTCCTGGTGTACAGGGTGCGCGCCTCGATCAGGTCCAGCCGGGTGTCGAGCATGATGCGTTCGGCGCCCAGCGCCCGCGCGGCGTCGTCCACGGCGGCCATCAGGCGTCGGCCGCCGCCGGTGCCGCGCACGTCGGGGCGGACGAAGACGCGGGTGAGTTCGGCGGCGCCGTCGGCGCGCAGCCGCACTCCGGCGCAGGCGGCCGGTTCGTCGCCGTACCGGCCGACCAGGAACACTCCGGCGGGCGGCACGAGATCGTCGTGCGTGGTCTCGGCGAGGCCCGCCTCGATCTCGGCGGGGGTGGAGTCGCGGCCCTCGTGCAACCGGTAGTAGCGGTCGCTGACCTCGACGTAGTACGCGCGATGCAGCGCGAGTGCCTCGGGCGCGTCGACCGGGGTGGGCACGATCGTCCAGGTTCCGGTGCGGGTGGCGTGCGTCATGACAAGAGTGTCACCCGGCCGTCAATCCGTTTCGTACGGAGGGTGCCTCGGCGGCGCGCTCCCGGGCGGAGGTTCGCGCCGCCGACGGCTCACCAGCTCTCGGGCAGCGGTTTGCCCTCCGCGTAGCCCGCCGGGCTCTGCACGCCCAGGATCGCGCGCTCGTGGAATTCGGCGAGGTTGCGGGCGCCCGCGTAGGTGCAGGCGCTGCGCACGCCCGCGCCGATCGAGTCCATCAGGTCCTCGACGCCCGGGCGGACCGGGTCCAGGTACATCCGCGAGGACGAGATGCCCTCCTCGAACAGCGCCTTGCGGGCCCGGTCGAAGGCGGATTCGGTGGCGGTGCGCAGGCGGACCGCGCGGGCCGAGGCCATGCCGAAGCTCTCCTTGTACAGCCGACCCTCGCCGTCGCGGTACGCGTCCCCTGGTGATTCGTAGGTGGCCGCGAACCACGAGCCGACCATCACGTTCGAGGCCCCGGCGGCCAGCGCCAGGGCCACGTCGCGCGGATACCGGACGCCGCCGTCGGCCCACACGTGTCGCCCCGACCGCGCCGCCTCGGCGGCACATTCGGCGACGGCGGAGAACTGCGGGCGGCCGACGCCGGTCATCATCCGCGTGGTGCACATCGCGCCGGGCCCGACGCCGACCTTGACGATGTCGGCGCCCGCGTCGATCAGGTCGCGCACGCCCGCCACGGTGACCACGTTGCCCGCGACGATCGGTACGGGCGGGTCGAGCGCCCGTACCGCGCGCAGCGCCTTGAGCATCTGCTCCTGGTGACCGTGTGCGGTGTCCAGGACGAGCGTGTCCACGCCCGCCTCGATCAGGCTCGCCGCCTTGTGCGCCACGTCGTTGGTGATGCCGATCGCGGCGGCCACCCGCAGCCGGCCCGCGGCGTCCACGGCCGGCGTGTACAAGGTCGAGCGCAGCGCGCCGGTGCGGGTGAGTACGGCGACCAGTCGGCCGTCGACATCCACGATCGGCGCGAGCTTGTGCCGGCCCTCGTGCAGCCGGTCGAACGCCTCGCGCGGGTCGACCCCGTCGGGCAGCGTGAGCAGTTCGGTGGACATCACCCGCGCGAGCTGCGCGAAGCGGTCCACCCCCAGGCAGTCCGCCTCGGCCACGATCCCCACCGGCCGACCGCCCTCGGTCACCACGACCGCCCCGTGCGCCCGCTTGGGAAGCAGGTTCATCGCCTCGCCGACGGTGTCGGTGGGCGACATCGTGATGGGGGTGTCGTACACGAGGTGGCGTTGCTTGACCCAGCCGGTCACCTCGGCGACCACGTCGACCGGGATGTCCTGCGGAATCACCGCGAGCCCACCACGCCGCGCAATGGTCTCGGCCATCCGCCGCCCGGCCACGGCGGTCATATTGGCCACCACCACGGGAATGGTGGTCCCGGTCCCATCGGAGGTGGTCAGGTCCACATCGAGCCGCGACCCCACACCGGATCGCGACGGAACGAGGAAGACGTCACTGTAGGTGAGGTCATGGGGCGGAAGCTGATCGTGGAGAAATCTCATGCCGCGGAACGTACCCACCCCGACGACGGATATCGATCTTCACAACGGACTGCCGTTGACCACTGGGGGGTTGGGGGGTGGGGGCGGGCATTGAGGGTTTGGCCGCGGGGGGCTCCTGGGGCGGGGCCGGTCCGGGTCGGCGAATTGGCCGCCGCCGGCGTGCGGGGCTCCGAGACGGACAGCCCCGCACCGGCCCACGTCACCGAAAGCGCAACGCCCGCCGGAAACGCCCGACCCACTCGGCAAGACCACCCGGCGGACTCGACCCGAGCGCCCTCCTGCTCCCCGCTGCCGGCCGGTTTTCCGCCGACCAACATGCCCGCTTCGTCGGGAACTTCGAGTCTCGGAGCCCCGCACGCCGGCGGCGGCCCACCCGCCGACTCAGACCAGCCCCGCACCAGCCACCCGCAACCAACAGCGCAACGCCCGCCGGAAACACCCGACTCAGTCGGAAAGGCCACCCGGGGAACCCGACCCGACAGCCTCCCTGCCCCTGCTGCCGGCCGGTTTTCGATGAGCAACACACCCGCCTCGTCGGGAACCCTCCGCCTCGGAGCCCCGCACGCCGGCGGCGGTCCACCACCGACTCTGACCAGCCCCGCACCGGGCCACGTAACCAAACGCGCAACGCCCGCCGGAAACGCCCGGCCCACTCGGGAAAGCCGGCAGGGAACCCAACCCAACCACCCTCCCGTCCCCCGCCGCCGGCCCCGCCCCCGCCGCCCTCCCCGCAACCCCGTCCGTGTCGGTCTTCGTTCAGCTTGCCGGGACCGTCAGGTCCAAGTGGCTGAGGCGGGCCGGGTCGGCCAGGATGTCCAGGCTGGCGATTCGGCCGGCCGCGAAGCCGAAGGCCAGTACCGACATCGGCCGGCCGGCGGAGATGGCCACCACCCCGGCCATGCCGTTGACCAGTGCGGGGCGGGCGCTGTCGGCGATTTGGGCGAAGGCGAGCGCCTGGCCGGCCACCGCCGCCGCGCCGCGCACGATCGAGCCGCCGGGGCGCAGGGGGCCGCCGTCGGCGCGGGCCACCACGTCCGGGTCGAGCACGGCGACCAGCGCGTCGAAGTCGCCGCCGCGGACGGCCGCCAGGAACGCGTCGACGATCTCGCGCTGGACGGCGAGGTCGACGTCGGGGGATGGGGCCGCGCCCTGGACCCGACGCCGGGCCCGGCTGGCGAGTTGGCGGGCCGCGGCCGGTGTGCGGTCCACGATCGGCGCGATCTCGTCGAACGGGACGGCGAACAGGTCGTGCAGGACGAAGGCCAGCCGTTCGGCGGGGGCGAGTGTCTCCAGGACCACCATGAGGGCGAGGCCGATCGAGTCGGCGATCAGGACCGATTCCTCGGGGTCGCCGGCGCCCATCCCGGTGATGATCGGGTCGGGCACGTGTACCTGCGGGTCCAGCGGCTCCTCGCCGCGGGAGCGACGCGAGCGCAGCATGTCCAGGCAGACCCGGCCGACCACGGTGGTCAGCCAGCCGGCCAGGTTGTCCACGTCGTCCGGGTCGGACCGGCTGAGCTTGAGCCAGGTCTCCTGGAGCGCGTCGTCGGCCTCGGTCAGCGAGCCGAGCATGCGATAGGCCACCGCCAGCAGGTGGCCGCGGTGCGTCTCGAAGCGCTCGGCCAGAAAGTCGTGCTCGTTCATCCGCATCACCATCACCGTGACCATCCCCGTCCTGCGGTCGCGTCCTCGGTTCTCGTCGCGACCCTCACAGCCATGACGTTGCGATCAGGGCCGATGTGACAGCGCAGGGACGGCGGGGACGGAAGCACGGACCGAAGCGCCGGCCGAGGACGCGGCCCGAGGGCCGCGTCCTCGGGACGACCCCGGGCGCGTTCGGAAATTGCCCTTCGCCCCGCTGTCACATTCGCCGTCGGCGATCCGTCAAGGCGGTGACGAACGAGTCCCGGCCCCTGCGGCCGGGGGCGGAACCGACGCGAACGTACGACGCGGCCGGTTCGGCGGATCCCCGCGACGACGCTCGGCCGGTTGCCTCCCGCGACCGCCCGGCGTGGGTGGGACCTGCCCTCGAACACCCGACACCGCGATCGCCACGGACGTCCGATCGCTCGATCACCCGATTCCGCATGGTTTAGGAGAAATGTGATGTCTGCCACCGATTCGGCGACGAGCCGATCCGGACCCGGCGTCGGCACCGGAGCGATCCTGGCGTTCCTGTGCCTGGGCCAGTTCATGGTGTTCCTCGACGTGTCGATCGTGAACCTGGCGCTGCCGTCGATCAAGACCGGCCTGGACATGTCGGAGGTGAGCCAGAACTACATCGTCACCGCCTACGGCACCGTCCTCGGCGGCTTCCTGCTGCTCGGCGGACGACTCGCGGACACCTTCGGCCGTCGCCGGGTACTGCAGGCGGGCTTCGTGCTGTTCGCGCTCGCGTCGCTGGTCTCGGGCCTGGCGCAGAACGGCACGATGCTGATCACCGCGCGCGGCTTCCAGGGCCTGGGCTCGTCGATGATCGCGCCGTCGGCGCTGTCCATCCTGACCAACACCTTCCCCGAGGGCGCCGAGCGCAACAAGGCGCTGGGCATCTGGGGTTCGCTCGCCGGCATCGCGTCGATCGTCGGCGTGATCATGGGCGGCCTGCTCGCGGACGGACCCGGCTGGGAGTGGATCTTCTGGATCAACGTGCCGATCGGACTCGGCGTCGCGCTCCTCGCCCCTAAGGTGCTGCCGGAGAGCGTGGCCGAAGAGCGTGGACACAGGTTCGACGTGGCCGGCGCAGCCACCCTCACCGCCGGTCTGCTGCTGCTGATCTTCACCCTCGGCGAGGCCACCACGGTGGGCTGGGCCACCACACGGACCATCGGCAGCCTGAGTGGCGTGGCCGTCCTGCTCGGCGCGTTCGTGGCGATCGAGGCGCGGGCGGCGGCACCGATCCTGCCCCTGCGGGTCTTCCGGTTGAAGACGATGCGGACCGCGAACCTGTCGGCGATCCTGGTGTTCGGCATGTTCGGCGCGCTGTTCTTCTTCGCCAGCCTGTTCATGCAGGACGTGTACGACTACTCGCCGATGAAGGCCGGCTTCGCCTACGTGCCGCTGGCCGTCGCGGTCGCGGTCGGTGCGGGTGTCGCGTCGGGTCTGATCACCAAGGTGGCCGCGCGACCGGTGCTGATCGCCGGACTCGCGGTGACCACCACGGGACTGCTCCTGCTGTGGCGGGCCCCGCTGGACGGTCGGTACGCGGTCGACATCCTGCCCGCGTTCATCGCCCTCGGCCTCGGTTGCGGCATGTGCTTCGTCACCCTCCAGATCGCCGCGTTCGTCGGCATCAGCGAGGAGGAGGCGGGCATGGGCGCCGGTCTGATCAACACCAGCCAGGAGGCGGGCGGCGCGCTCGGCCTCGCGGTCATCGCCACCATCGCCTACAGCGGCTTCGCCGGCGACATGACCCGGGCCGCGGGCAACGTGCACAAGGTGCACGAGGCCCAACTGTCGGTCAACCACGACGCGTTCCTGTCCGCCGCGATCCTGGGCGTGGTCGCGTTGCTCTTCGCGGCGCTGCTGATGCCCCGGGGCCAGGCGGCGATGAGCTCCGGCCCGGCACCGGCGGCCGGCGCGGCTCCGGCCGACGCGGCGGGCGGCGTGGACGTCACCTCCGCGATGACGGAGGCCGAGGTCGAGATCGACGCGCGGAAGTAGCCCGCCGGTAGCCCGGAGTTCCCATCGAGGCGTCGCCCCGCACCGAGTTCGGCCCGGAGCGACGCCTCGACGTGTCGAACGACCGCGCCGAGTACGGGTGTTCGAGCGATACCCCGGGTGTTCGACCGATACCCGGACAGCCCTCAGCCCGCGCGCAGCCGGCGGCCCGTGTAGTGGACCCACCACCCCATCGGGCCGGCCGCCGCGAGGACGCAGGCGAGCGGGATCGGAGCGAGCCCGTCGTGTGCGCCGGCCGCGGCCAGCGCGGGTACCCCGACCGCCAGTGCGGCCAGCGGCCCTCGCAGGTACCACAGCGCGGTCTGGGCCAAGGCGGTGTTGCCCATCGGGGTGTCCGCGCCGAACAGCACGGACGTGGGGACCGGCCCCCGGTACGCGCTGACCAATGCCGCACCGGTCAACACCGGCACCGCGGCGGGAAGCAACAGCAGCGCCGGATGCCAGCGCCCGACCACCGCACAGACCCCGAGGCCCACACCCGTCGCCGTGATCGCCGACAGCGCTGGCACGACGCCGTGCCACAGTGCCAACACCCCGGCGGAGAAAGGGAGATTGCCGGCGCGCCGGACGTCGTCGGTCTCCACGCGGGCGGGTTCGGCGAGCCGGCTCACCGCCAGGTAGGCGCCGGTCAGCGCGAGCGCGCAGAGCAACACCCGAGGTCGGGTGGCCGGTTCGGGCGCGGCGGCGGTCAGCGTCACCGCGATCGTGGTCCACAGGCCCGCCCATCCCAGCAGGCGCGGCGCGCGCAGCAGGGCCGTCGCGTCGCGCCACGGGATCGTCAACCGGCGATCGTGCGGGATCGGCAGTCGCCACACCGGGCGCGGCCGTCGGGTCGTCCGGGCGCCGCGCACGACGGTGCCGGCCTGGCGCAGGTCCAGGGTGAGTACGGACGCGGTCACCCGCGCGACCAGCGCGGTCCGGGTCCGCAGGCCCTCGGCGGGGATTGCGCCCGACGCGCGCCACGCGAGGCCGAGCAGGGCGGCGGTTCCGAGCAGGGCCAGGACGCCGGCCGGGGCCCATCCCGGCGCTCGGGTCGCGGTCGCGGCCAGGAGCGGTTGGGTCGCCCACCCCCATGGGCCGCTCCAGGACACCACCGTGCCGATCCACCCCGTGCCGGAGCCGAGCAGCGCGGGTACGGACAGGGCGACCAGGACGAGCAGCACGAGGCGTACGCCGAGCAGGGTCCGCCCCGCGTACCGGAGCGGAACGCGGTCGTGGCGTTGCACGAGCACGCCGGCCCCGACCGCGCCGAGCCCGGTGAGCAGCCCGGCGAACGCGCCGCCGGCGGTCGGCCCGGGCCAGGAATCGGCGCCCAGGACGTACAACACGAAGCCCGCCGCGCCACCGGCCGCCGTACCCGCCGCGCCCGAGACCAGCATCGCCCCGAGCAGCCGGGGCCGGAACAACCGCCGGCGCAGCACCGGAAGCGGCAGCAGCCAACTCGCGGCCGGCCCGTCGAGCCGGATCGGGCCACGCCAGAGCGCGTCACGCGCGGCCGCGTACAGGACCAGCGCGACCAGGGTCGGCGCGGTCACCGGCAGCGACGCGAGCACGTGCCGGGCCGCCGGGCCGTCCCAACCGCCGGCCCGCGCGGTGTGCAGGCCGGCCACCAGATACGGCACGCCCCAGATCGCGACCAGCAACCCGATCGTGTACAGCGCGAACGCGGTTCGGCCGCGCCGCCGTTCGCGCTCGGCGCGGCGAACGCGGTGGAGGTGGGCCAGGGTTCGCGAGGTGGCGGCCGCGAAGTCGGGTTCGGCGCTCATCGCGCGGACTGCGGCGTGGGCCCGCCGACACCCCCGTGCGGCCGAGGCGCCGGACACGACGCGTCGACCGGTTGCGCGGTACCGGAACCGGCCGACTCGCCGCCCCCGCCGTCCCCGGGCGTCCCCGCCTCGTACCGGTCCAGCACCAGGATACGATCGGCCACCGCCCGGGCCAGGTCGTCGCGGTGCGTGGCCAGCAGAATCGCCACACCGTCCGCCTTGTGTGCGAGCAGTCGTTCGATCAACTCGGCCCGCGCCCGCGCGTCCAACCGCTGTTCGGGCTCGTCCAGGACCAGCAGGTCGTGCGGCCGGACGAACGCGGCGGCCAGCGACATCGCCTGGGTCTGCCCGGAGGACAGGCCGCCGGGGAAGACGTCGGCGTGGTCGCCGAGCCGGTGTTCGACGAGCATGTCGTCCACCACGTCGTCGGCGTCGCGGCCGAGCCCGTGCGCGACGGCGACCAGCATCAGGTGCTCACGTACCGTCAGGTCCGGGTAGTGGGCGCCGACATCCATCACGGTCGCGATCCGGGCGCGGGTGGCCGGGTCGTCCTCGTCCACGGGAACGCCGGCGAAGCGCACCTCGCCCGAGGCGGGCCGTTCGCGGCCGACGGCCAGGCGCAGCAGCGTCGATTTGCCGGACCCGTTGTCGCCCATCAGCGCCAGGCACTCCCCGGGGCGGATCGACGCGCTGATCCCGTCGAGCACGGGCCGGTCCCCGTAGCGGTGGCCGACCTCGTCGAGGACGAGGAGCGCGGCGTCGTGGTCGGCGCTCACTGCGCTTCCCCTCCGTTCGAGGTGTTCGTTCCGGCGACCGGATACCCGGCGGCACGACCCTCAGCCTACGCGGGACGTCCACGCCGCCCGGGCGCCCTCCATCGGACACCACGCCAGGTCGGGGAAGCCGGGAGGCCGGGAGGAAACCGGGGTTCGAAGCGGTGCGAGGCGCGGCGGGCCGCCGCCACGTCCACGGGAACGAATACCGTCACGCGCTAGGGTCGTCCCATGACTATTCGTAGCGCGACCGCACACTGGCAGGGCACCATCCTCGAGGGTGCCGGCACCATGCGCACCGGTAAGGGCGGCCTGGAAGGCGCCTATTCGTTCAAGTCCCGCTTCGAGGAGGGCGAGGGCACCAACCCGGAGGAACTGATCGGCGCGGCGCTCGCGGGCTGCTTCTCGATGGCCCTGGCCAAGGGCCTGGGCGACGCGGGCTTCCCGGCCACGAGCGTGGTCACCACCGCCAAGGTGCACCTGGACAAGGTCGACGGCGCCCCGACCGTGACCCGGATCGACCTGGAGAACACCGTCGTGGCCGCCGGGATCGACGAGGCCGAGTTCCTCAAGATCGCCGATGTCACCAAGCGGAACTGCCCCATCTCACGGCTGCTGGCACCCGGTACGGAGATCACCCTGACCGCGTCGCTGGGCTGACCCGAAGCACGATCCCCCAACCGCCGTCCGGGCTCACATCCCGGACGGCGGCCGGGGCGACCGAACCCGGCACCACGCGATCCCGACCCGACCGGCTCGGCGACCGGCTCACGCGCCCGGATCGAGTCCGGGCTTTCGGGCCGACAGATACGCATGCCTGGTGGGACGTACACCCTCGCCGGGGTCGGGCTCACGAACCGTCCGCGCGTGCATGACCAGACCCGACGCGGTGAGCAGGGCGGCGATCGTGTCCGGGTGCCGACGATGGCAGTCCAGGGACACCTCGTGGCCGAACGCCTCGGTCAGGCGCAGCGGTTCGTCGCCGGCCTGGAAGGCAAGCAACAACCGGCCGCCCGGAGCCAGGACCCGATGGAACTCGGCGAACACGCGCGGGAGTTCCTCGTCCGGTACATGAATGATCGAATACCAGGCGACCAGCCCGCCCAGGCTGTCGTCCGCCAGGTCGAGGTCGAGCATCGAGCCCACCTCGAAGCGCAGTTCGGGATGCTCCCGCCGGGCCGCCGCGATCATCCCCGGCGACAGGTCGAGGCCGAACACGCGCAGTCCCAGGCCGTGCAGATGCGCCGCGATCCGACCCGGGCCGCAGCCGATGTCGGCGACCGGCCCGACCTGGGGGCCGGTCGAGAGCACCGATTCGGCGAAGACGGCCAACTGGGCCCGATCCATCGGCTTGCGCGCGAGTTCGTCGCGGGCGAGGTCGGTGTACGCGGCGGCGATCGTGTCGTAGGACGCTCGGGTGGCGTGAAGGAAACCGGGTTCGCTCACGCCGCGACACCCTAACCGTCGGGTCGGACAACGCCGATCGACGGAGTCGGCTGCGCCGGCGACCGGATCGCGGACACATCGCCGGTCACATCACCCCGTCGCCGCGCGTCAAAGAGGTACACGAGCGCGGAGTCACGGAGATCGAGGGCCGACTCCCCACGCCACTCGACCCGACCCGGCCACAAGCGAGGAATCCCGTGCGCAACAGAGCCTTTCGCCACGACATGTCGACCACGTTCGCCATCCACGACGCGCTGCGCCGCGACCTGGAGCGGATCGCCCGCCTGGCCGCGCGCGGCGAGGACGAGACGTGGCGCGTGTTGCGGTCCGCGGGCGGGTGGGAGATGTTCGAGCGCTACCTGCGTGTGCATCACGACGCCGAGGACGCGGCCCTGTGGCCGCTCCTGCGCCGCAGGCTCGCACACCGGCCGGACGAGTTGGCCCTGATCGCGGTGATGGAGGCGGAACACGCCACCTTCGACCCGCTCCTGGACGCGATCGACGCGGCACTCGCCGACCCGGCGTGGGGACCCACCCGGCTCGGCGACCTCCTTGACGGCCTGGTCACCGGGCTGCGCGGACACCTCGCCCACGAGGAGGACGAGGTCCTGCCGCTCCTGGACGCGGTCGCCGACGCCGAACAGGCGCACCGACTCGATGTGGAACACGGCCGCCGCATCGGCTCCGGCACCTGCCGCTACCTGCCCTGGCTGCTGGATCGGGCGGATCCCGAGACGGTCACCACCATCCTCGGCCGACTCCCGGAATCCATCCGCCCGACCTACCTGAACCTGTGGCAACCGGCCTACGCGACCCGAGACCTGTGGGGCACCCACAACCAATCGACCCTGGCCTCCTGAGCGGCCCCACCCCGAACGGGTGTGCGCTTGCGCCACACGGGCACGTTCAGTTCACTGTCCTCATGGGGAACGGGCCCGGTGTGGCGGCGACTTCGCTCGAAGGCTTCTGGCCGACGCGCCGCGTCCGCCTGTTCGACGAGTGGTGTCCGTGGGCCACGCCGCGTGTCGTCACCGCCCGCGTGGCCGCTTCGCGTCCGAACCCGCCCGGTTCGCACGACACTTCGGGCGCCGGGATCGGGTGAGTCCCGCAACTCCCCAGCCGAAGGACCCCACATGTCCGTCACCGACGAACTCCTGGCCAACAACGTGGCCTATGTCGAGAACTTCACCGGTCCCCTCCCGCTCCCGCCCGCCCGGCACCTCGCCGTGGTCGCGTGCATGGACGCGCGGTTGAACGTGTACGCGATCCTCGGGCTGGCCGAGGGCGACGCACACGTGATCCGCAACGCCGGCGGGGTGATCACCGCCGACGAACTGCGGTCGCTGACGATCAGTCAACGGCTGCTCGGCACCGAGGAGATCATCCTCATCCACCACACCGATTGCGGCATGCTGACCTTCGACGACGACGGGTTCAAGGCCGACATCGCGGCCGACACCGGCCTCAAGCCCGCCTGGGCGAGCGAGGCGTTCACGGATGTGGAAACCGACGTACGCCAGTCGATCGGCCGGATCAAGGCCGACCCGTTCATCGTGCACAAGGACCGTGTGCGCGGCTTCGTCTTCGACGTGGCCACCGGGAAGCTCAACGAGGTCGTCTGACCCACGACGCCACCCCGGCCCGAGGGCCCGAGGAGTACACGCGGGCCCTCGGGCCGGGGGGAGTCGTACGAATCACCCGAGGGTTCGACGCGGCGTTTCGACGCTCAGCAGGCGAACGGATCGGTCGGGTCGGTGGCGTCGCTCGGATGGGCGGGATACGAAGGCCCGTTCGGCGGCGCCGCGCCGCGCCGAGGACCCACACCGGCGGGCGTGACCGCAGCAGACGCCGAGGCCGTGCCCGTCGTCGAACCGGCCACCGCACCCGGCCCCGCTCCCGCACCGCCGGCCGACCCGTCGCCGATCCCCCGCGCCGCCTCCACCCCGTCCGGCTCCTCTTCGCCGTCGGCCACCACCGCTTCGGCCTGTTCGCTCTGGGCGCGGAGCTTCGTGGCGATCGTGTCGGTACGGGCACGCAGCACCCGGGTACGCTCGGCCACCGCCGCGTCGTCCGAGCCGCCCGCCGAGGCGGCCTCGACCACCTCGACGCCGTGCGCCCGCGCGGTGGCCACCAGGCTCTCCGCGACGGCGGTCTGCCGAGCCAGCAGCGCGGTCGCGAACAGGCTTGCCCGCAGCGTGCGTTCCCGGCCCAGCAGGCCGCGGTAGGTGATCTCGCAGGCCACCGGGACCCGGTCGATGCGCCGGTCGTCGGCCTGTTCCAGCGAGGCCAGGACGACGGTGAGCAACCCCTCCACGACCTTGGTGACCGCCCACTTGCGCCCCGGCAACGGCGGCAACACCTCGCGGATCCGGTCCACCTCGGTGTCCAGCGCCGCCGTGGTCATCGACTCGAACGCGTCGTGCGTGGTCAGCCGGACGACCTTCTCCCACGGGATGTCCTCCCCGTCGAAGCCGACCGTCTCGGGGCCGAAGCGCACGGCACCGAGGCCGTCCAGCAACCGCAGCGGCCGGGCGGTGATCGCGGGTACCTTCGGGTGCCGACACACCAGCGCGCCGAGGGAGAACTCCCAGGCCACGAAGGTGGGCGCGGCCGGCGCGGGCAGTGCGTCCAGCGTCGCGTGCACCCACTCGCCCGACGCGACCCGGGCCCGACCGGCCCCGATCCGACTCCCCACCGCGGCCCGCCCGGACGCCGCCGCGGAGCCCACCGCGCCGCCGATGCCCCGCAGTTGGTCCCGTATCGCCACGTCCCCGCTCCCCTCGCCGAACCACCCCGCGAACCCCTTCATGATCACCTTAATCGCACCCACCCCCACCGACCGGCCCCGGCGGCTCCCCGCACACCCTCCGGGCCGCCTCCAAGTCGCTTCCATGTGCCTTCCAGGACCACCCGACGAGTGTTTTCCCCACAAGGCGACGACAGCCGGTCCCACCGGCCCGACACTCGGGAGAACACCATGAAGCTCAGGACCCTCACCACCATCCTGGCCGCCCTCGGTGGCGGCTTCATCATCTACGTGGGCCTCGCCTACCTGCTCGACCCGCAGGCGACCGCGTCCGGTTTCGGCCTGCCCAGTTGGCCCGAACACCAAGGCACCGGCTTCCTCGCCGTCAAGGGTGTCCGCGACATCGGCACCGGGCTGGTCATACTCGCCCTGCTGCTGACCGGACACCGGCGGGCGCTCGGCTGGACGATGCTCGCCATGACCTTCATCCCGGCCGGCGACATGACGGTCGTGCTGAGCAACGACGGCTCCACCGCCACGGCCTTCGGCGTCCACGGCCTGACCGCCTCGCTGGTGGCGCTCACCGCCGGCCTGCTGTTGCGCGAACGCCCGGTCGCGGCAACCGCCCCCGCGCCCACGTCGACCACCCCGCGCGTGAGCGTCCCGACCACGCGTTGACCCGTCGGGCCATGCCGGCGACCGTGCCCCGACGCGCCTACGACGGCGTTGCGGGATGACCGGACACCCCGCACGAGCGGGTACGGTCTAGTGCCGTCACCGTTCGCCGGCATGGCGCCACCGAGCGTGGCGCGGACGGATGCGGGGTACGGGTACGGGATTACGGGGCCGGGAGAGCGAAGCCGGGGACGGAGGGACACGGGCATGCGCGAATCACCGCGGGTGCAGGGCGAGTTGCAGGCCGAGATCATGGCCGTGTTGTGGCGGATCGAGGCCGGCACCGTCGAGCGGATCAGATCCGAACTGCCCGAGTCCTCGCGCGGGGCCTATACGACCGTTCAGACCGTGTGCAACCGCCTCGCCGAGCGGGGGTTGCTGGCCAGGGCGCGGGACGGTCAGGCGTTCGTGTACCGGCCGACGGTGACCGAGGCCGACTATGTGGCGTCGTCGGTGTCCTCGGCGCTCGCCGCGGCCTCCGAGCCGGCCCGCCGGGTGGCGCTGGCCCAACTCGTCGGCGGTCTGGACGCGTCGGAGTTGGCCGACCTGCGTGCGCTGGCCCGCCGAATCGAGATCGCACGCGGGCCCGACGGCCGATGAGTTCGCTCGCCGTCTGAGCCGCGCTGCCGGGCGCGGTGATCGTACTGCCACACCTCGCGCCGCTGGACCGGGTCCGTCCCGTGGGCGCGGCGGCGATCTGGGCCTTGGCTCTCGCGGCCCGCGCGGCGGTGGCGATCGGCCTCGTCCTCACCGCGGTGATCTGCCTGCCGGACACCCCACGCTTCGCGCACTGGGTACGGGAGTTGCCGCACCAGGTGGTCACCGGCGTCGGTGACACCGAACTCGCCCTCGGCGGCCTGGCGTTCCTGACCCTGGCCGCGATCGCCCGCCGTCTCCGGGCCTGCCTGCGCGGCGCCCGCACCCCGCTGCGCCCACTGCCGCTGACCGGCCCGGGCGGCAGCATCGTGGTCGGCGACCGCGAGGTGCTGATGGCGGCCGTCGGCCGGCGGCGGCGCTCGATCGTGGTCAGCGCCGGCGCGTTGGCGGCGCTCGACGACGACGAGTTGGCGGCCGGTCTCGCACACGAGCAGGGCCACATCTCCCGCGCCCACCACTGGTGGCAGGCCGGCGCCGAGGTGTGCCGCTTGCTCGGCTGCCCGGCACCACGCGGGCCGCCGACGTATGGGCGATCGAGCACGACCACGACCCGGTCGTCCTGGCGAGCGCGGTGTGCAAGGCGGCACTCGCCGGGCCGATCCGCGAACCCGACCCGAGCGGCGGGGCGCACCACCTGATCGGCCGCTCCCCGACCTACGCGGGACGCCGGATCCGCCTGCTCCTGGAGGGCTGCCCGACCGGCACCCACCGACGCAACCCAGCGGTCCGGGCGAGCGCGCCGGCCATGACCGTCCTGATCACCGGCGCGACCCCGACCGGCACCACCCACTTCGGCACGACCCTGCTCCGCTGCCACATCACCACCACATGCCCCCACCCGATCCAGTCGGCACACCGCTGACGCCGCCGCCACGCCGTCCGCCCACACCTGCCCAACCGCCCGTCACCCGCCCGCCCCCGCCTCGGTCCGCGCGATCGTGGCCCACACCAGCAACTCGCCCGCCACCGGCCGGCTCCCCCACTCCACCGCCAACGCCTCGACCAGGCGCAGCCCCCGGCCGCATTCGCTGTCCTCCGGTGGGCCGTTCGGCCGGGGCAGCCGTCGCGGCCGGGCGTGCCGACTGCGTACCGCCAGGTGGATCCGCGTCGGCTCGATCCGCACGTCGAGGTCCATCGTCGGCCCATTCCCGTGCCGAATCGCGTTGCTCAGCAACTCGCAGACGATCAGCTGCGCGGTATGCACGTCGTCCTCGTGCACGTGCCGCCGACGCAGCGCCGAGGCCAGCACCCGACGGGCCCGAGGCACCTCGGCCGCCACCGCGTCGAAGACCGCACCGCCCCGAAGCGCGGGCTGCTCCGCGGGACCCGCCGGGGTGGCCGACCCACCGCCTGCACGCTGCGCCATCCGACACATCCCCTCACCGGGCGAAGCACGTAAGTCCTACGAACTGTAGGAGAGATCGGCTCGGGACTCCAGCCACCATCGACGACGGCTCGTTCCCGAACTTCACCCACCGTGATCATCCTGTTACGATCTGATGGCTGAATCGACTCCCCACCCCACCCCAGAGGAGCCAGTCGACATGCACGCAACCAAGGGCGATCGCCTTCTCATCCACGGCCGGGTCGTCGGCCAACAGGACCACGTCGTCGAGATCGTCGAGGTGCTGGGGCCGGACGGTACCCCGCCCTTCCGGATCCGCGCCGCGGACGGCCACGAATCGATCATGTCCCCGGGCCCGGACTGCGTGGTCGAACACCGCCAGTCCCCCGACCGGGGGTAGCCTCGGAAGCCGTCGCCCGCCCCTCGAACGCGTGCGCACAACCCCCATGTCCGAGGAGCACCCGTGACCGACCCCGCGTCGCCGCCCGTCTTCGAACTCGGCACGGACGGACCGCGCGCCGTGCTCGTCGGCGTGGACGGCAGCCGCACCTCGCTCCGCGCCGCCGACTACGCCCTCGGGCAGGCCCGCCGCGGCGACGCGGAGTTGGTCTCCGTCTACGTCCGCGCCCCCATGGGCATCGCCGCCACCACCCCCGAGGGGGCCGGGGTGATGGAGCAGGCGCACGAGTCGGCCGTCCACGAGGTCGCCGACTACATCACGAAGCGGGCCGCCGAGTTGCGGGTACGCCACCGCTTCGTCGAGGCGTACGGCGACGTGGCGCACGAGATCGCCAAACTCGCCGACCAGGTCTGCGCGGACGCGGTGGTCGTCGGCGCCTCGGAACGCTTCGGCCACCGCCTCGTCGGCTCGCTCGCGATCCGCCTGGTCCGCTCGGCCCGTTGGCCGGTCACGGTCATCCCCTGAAGCCTTGAGCCCCCGCTCCCCCATACCTCGCGCCCGCCCTGATCGCCTGGCGGATCGCTCACCCATTCGGCACGACCACAGCGCGACCGCAGTGCGACCGCAGCCCACCACCCACGCGTGCGCAGGCGCGGAACGGGTGTCCGGAGTCAGACTTGTCGAGTCCGTGCAATTCATGACACCTGCGGCAATTCGGACCGAAGCGAGGTCCGGCGAAGGAGCGACATGCTCAGCACCGACTACGCGACCGGCGCGCCGAACTGGCTCGACCTGGGCAGCCCCGACACCGACGCGGCGGCGCGTTTCTACACCACGATCTTCGGCTGGGACTTCCAGTCGGCCGGCGAGGATGCCGGCGGCTACGGCCTCTTCCAGCAGGACGGCAAGCCTGTCGCCGGACTCGGGCCGCTGACCGAGGAGGGCGCCTCGTCCGCCTGGACCGTCTACTTCAAGAGCCCCGACGCCGACGCGACCGCCCGCGCCGTGACCGACGGCGGCGGCCGGGTCCGGGTGGACCCGTTCGACGTGATGGAGATGGGTCGGATGTCGCCGCTCAGCGACCCGGCGGGCGCCGATTTCGCGATCTGGCAGCCCGGCACCTTCCAGGGCGCGGAGCTGGTCGGCAGGCCGACCTCACTTGCCTGGGTCGAACTGCACGGCGTGGAACCCACCGCGGCGCTCGCCTTCTACGGCAAGTTGTTCGGCTGGCGCACGCAGCAGTTCGAGATGCCCGACATGACATACAACGTGCTGTCCACGGCCGAGGGCGACCAGCAGGCGACCTCCTTCGGCGGCATCGTGCCCGACCCGCACGGGCAGGACGCGCACTGGATCGCCTACTTCGAGGTCGCCGACCCCGACGACGTGATCGCCAAGGCGGAGCGCAACGGCGGCACCGTGACGATGCCCGCCGCCGACGTCCCGGACGTGGGCCGACTGGCGTGGCTGACCGACCCGTTCGGCGCACCGTTCGCCATCATCAAGAGCGTGGACCAGACCGCGTAGACCGCGTGGCGCCGACGGCCGGGATCGCCCGGCCCGGCGGCGCCGCGATCGGCGTCCCGGGTCCGACGGGTGCGGGACGCCGGCGTTCGGCCCGGATCCCGCTTCTCCCCGCCGCGCCCCCCGCTCCCACCTCGCCGGGCCGCCCGTTCGGGTGTCGTCACCTGTTCAGCGGGCGCCGCGCATGCGGCATACCACTACATTCTGGGCGACCATGGACGCACCGATGAGCAGCAGGGAGCCGCAGCAGCCCGTGGCCGGAACCGCGACACAGTCGCTGTTTCGTCAGATCGCGCTGCCCGTCGGCATCCTCGTCGTGGTCACCGTCGTGGACCTGGCGACGGGTTCGTCGATGGTGTTCTATCCGTTCCTGCTGCTCGCGCCGACGCTCGCCGCCGCCACCGCGCCGCCCCTGGCGATTCTCGTCATCGGCGGCGTCTCGCTGCCGCTGCGCTACTGGCTGGCGTCGGTGGACGGCTATCTCGGGCCCGAGTACCACGAGCTGTTCAACATCAGCACGTGGATGTACGTGATGGCCACGGCGCTGGCGATGTACCTGTCCGCCGCACGGATACGGCACGAGCGGGCCCTGGTCGCGGTCTCCGAGGTGGCCCTCGCGGCGCAGCGCGCGATCCTGATGCCGCCCACCGACGGCCTCGGCGGCCTGCGGTTGGCGGTGCGCTACTTCGCGGTGGCCGAGGGGGCGGAGCTGGGCGGGGATCTGTACATCGCGCTCGACACCCCGTTCGGGGTGCGGCTGATCATCGGCGACGTCCTCGGGAAGGGGCTGGGGGCGGTGCGGACCGCCGCGATCACGATCGGCGCGTTTCGCGAGGCGGCGTACGACGAGCCGGAACTGAGCGCGGTGGCCCGCCGGGTGGACGCCAGTGTGACCCGCAACGCGCCGGCCGACCGCTTCGTGACCGCGCTGCTCGTCGAGGTGCGGGCCGAGCAGGTGGCGTTCGTACACCGCGGCCACGAGCAGCCGGTGGCGATCCGGGCGGACGGCACCGTGCATGTGCTGGAACCGCCCGATCCCGGCCTGCCGCTGGGTCTGGGCGAGCTGGACCCGGGCACGCCACCCGAGTGGGAGGTGCCGTTCGGCGCGGGCGACCTGCTGCTGATGATGACGGACGGCTTCGCCGACGCGCGGGACGCGGGGGGCCGGCACTATCCGCTGGTCGAGCGAATCGAGGCGCTGCTCGGCGGAGAGCGACCGATCGCGGCGGATCCGGTGGCCGCGGTCGAGCGGCTGGGCGACGACCTGCGGCGGCACGTCGGCACGCTGCGCCTGACCGACGACGCGCTGGTGCTGGCGCTGTGCCGCCCGCCGGCCTGCTGACCGCGTGGCGACCGTGGCCCGACCGCGTGCCGATCCCCGCGGCGTCGCGCCCCGCCGCCGAAGGTCGGCGCGCGCCTACCGCCGCCCCTCGGCTACTCCTCGATCGCGCCGCCCGTGCGGCGCAGGTGTTGCCGGAAGGTGTACGACGGGTCGGCGGCGCGGCGGGACAGGTAGTCGGCGAAGGTCGTCTGCTCGCGCAGGGTGTCGCCGGAGCGGATGCGGCGGGCCTGTTCGCGTTCGGTGTCGTGGATGCGGTGGGCGGTGGCCAGGACCTCCTCGACCCGGTCGGCGGCGACGAACAGCACGCCGTCCTCGTCGCCGAACACCACGTCCTCGACGCCCACCGTGTGCGGCCCGACCCGGGCCGAGGTCAGCGCCTCGGGCTCACGCTCGTCCAGCCGAGTCGGTCCCGGCGGATAGGCGCCGTAGCTGAACACCGGCAGCCCGATCTCGACCAGTTCCGGCGTATCGCGGTGCAGCCCCCACACCACCAGCGCCGCCACCCCCGCCGCCTCGGCCTCCAACACCGCCAGGTCGCCCACACACGCCTCGTCGAGGCGACCACCGTTGTCGATCACCAGTACGTCACCCGGCTCGGCCGCGCCGAACGCCTCGAGGAACACGTCCACGCTCCCGTAGTGCCGAACCGGCAACACCCGCCCGGCGATCCGCTGCCCGGGAACCACCGCCCGAATCCCGGGCGGCGCGATCCGCAGCGGCGCGTCGACCCGGACGCAGGCGTCGGCCACCAGAGGCGTGGACAGGTCCGCGAATGCCTTGAGCATGTGCGTTCTCCGTGGCTCGGCACCGTCGCCGTCGACGGCGCGCCCGAATACGACGAGTCAGTCTCCTGAGGCTACCCACCCGCCCATCCGCCGTCGACGCCATCGGCTGCGGCGATCGCGCGGGAGCGCGGTTCACAGGGGTTGCACGAGGCGGCTTTCGTAGGCGACCACCACCGCCTGGACTCGGTCGCGGACGCCGAGTTTGGCCAGGACTCGGCTGACGTGGGTTTTGATCGTGGCGTCGGACAGTTGGAGGCGGGCGGCGATCTCGGCGTTGGACAGGCCCCGGGCCATCTCGACCAGGACGCCGCGTTCGCGTTCGGTCAGGCCGCCCAGGCGCGGGTCCTCGGCGCCGGGTGCGGCGTCGTGTTCGGGCAGGCGGTGGGCGAAGGTCTCCAGGAGGCGGCGGGTGATCCGGGGCGCGACCACCGCGTCGCCGGCCGCGACCGAGCGGATCGCGGCGAGCAGTTCGGCGGGCAACGCGTTCTTGAGCAGGAAGCCGGAGGCGCCGGCGCGCAGTCCGGCGAACGCGTACTCGTCCAGGTCGAACGTGGTCAGGATGAGCACCCTGGTGTCGGGGCAGCGCTCGGTGATCAGCCGGGTGGCCTCGATGCCGTCCATGCCGGGCATCCGCACGTCCATCAACACCACGTCGGGGCGGGTGAGTTCGGCCAGTCGTACAGCCTCCTCGCCGCAGTCGGCCTCGCCGGCCACGCTCATGTCGTCCTGGGCGCCCAGGACCATCGTGAACGCCATCCGCAGCAGCGGCTGGTCGTCCACCACCAGTACGTCGATGGCCACGTCAGGATCCTCCCGGGTCGGTCAGGTGCAGTACGGCCGACACGCGCCAGCCGCCGCCGGGCAGCGGTCCGGCCGCCACTTCGCCACCGTAGACGGCGGCGCGCTCGCGCATGCCGGCGATGCCGCTGCCGGTGCCGGTGGTGCTGGTAGCCGCGGTGCCGCCGGCGGCGGCGAACGCGCGCGGGCGGCCGTCGTCGACCACGCTCAACTCCAGGCGCTCGGGCGAACTCCAGACCCGGATCCGGGCGTTCGCGCCGGGTTCGGCGTGCTTGAGGGTGTTGGTCAGGGCCTCCTGGGCGAGCCGGTACACGGCGAGCTGGGCCCCCTGCGGCACCTCGCGGGTGTCGCCCTGGATGGTCAGCGTGGTCGGCAGGCCCGCCGCGCGGACCTGTTCGGCCAGCGCGCCGAGCCGGGCCAGGTCGGGCTGCGGGTGCCGAGCCGCGTCCGGTTCGTCCTCGCGCAGCACGCCCAGGAAGCGACGCATCTCGGTGAGCGCCTGCCGGCCGGTGCCGGAGACCTGCTCCATCGCCGTCGCGGATCGGTCGGGCGTACTGCGCACGGTCATCGCGGCGGCGTCGGCGAGGGCGACCATCACCGACAGGTTGTGCGTGACAATGTCGTGCATCTCCCGGGCGATCCGCGCGCGTTCGGCCGCGACGGCGAGTTGCGCCTGCTGTTCCTGGTCGCGCTCCAAGCGGTGGGCGCGGTCCTCCAGGGCGGCCAGGTACCGCCGTCGGGTGCGCAGGTTCGCGCCGAGCACCACCGCCGTGACGGCCATCGCGCTCAGCCCGACGAAGGCGCCGAAGCGGTAGCCGTCCAGGGTCCAGCGCCCGACGGCCAGCAGGATGCCGGTCTCGACCACGGCCAGCGCGTACACCGTTCGGCGCCGGTCCTGGGTGGCGGCCACCGTGTACAGCGCGATCAGCAGGCTCGCGTCCGCGCCGGTGCGCGCGTCGACGATCCACTGGACCAGGGCCACGGTCGCGATCACCGCGAACACCGCCACCGGGGCCCGGCGGCGCAGCGCGAGCGGCAGGATCAGGGCCAGCCCGACCACCGACCAGGCGGACAGCCGCATCAGGTTGCCGGACTCGAAGATGAGCACCAGGCCCACCGCCACGATGGTGTCGGCCCAGATCGGATGTCTGCTGGTGAAGGCCATCACGCGCGCCGGAACGGCGGCGAGCCCATGCCCGCCGCCGTCCCGGCGCAGCGCCGTTTCGATGCGCCGTGCCGTACTCATGCGTCGCGCCTGCGCAACAACACCGCCGCTGCCGCGAGGGTCGCCGCGGCGTAGAGCGCGAAGACCGTGATGCCCGTGTTCGGGGACAGCGCGTCGGCCGACGGATGCCAGCGGGTGAACGCCTGACCGGCCTCGCTGGGCAGGTACCTGGTGATGTGGTCCTGCCACGCGGTCGGCAGGGCCTGCACCACCTGGGGCAGCACGAGCAGCAGGCCGAACACGATCGCGATGCCGCCGGCGGCGTTGCGCACGATGGCGCCGACGCCGATCGCCAGGATGCCGGTGATCGCGAGGTAGAGGGCCACACCGATCACCACGCGGGGCACGCCCGGGTCACCGAGCGCGACGTCGATGTGCTCCTTGCTCAGCACCGCCTGCCCGGCCAGGAACGCGATCAGGGAGGTGACCAGCATCAGTACGAAGGTGACCGCGCCGAAGACGGCGGCCTTGGCCCACAACACGGGCAGGCGGTGCGGCACCGCGGACATCGTGGCCCGGATCGAGCCGGTGGCGTACTCCCCGGTGATCACCAGCACACCGAGTACGCCGATGGCCAACTGGGCGAGGTAGAGGCCGGTCAGGCTCGCGTTGGGCGCGGAGAACCGCGCGCGCTCGGCGGCACCGGTGTCCGGCCAGCGGTCGACCGTGCCGGAGGTCACCAGCAGGCCGAGCGCGATCACCACGAAGACCGCGGCGACCAGGACCCAGAACGTCGAGCGCAGGCTGCGCAGTTTGATCCATTCGGCGTGGAGCACGCGGACGAAGGTGACCCGGCCGCGCCCGGCGGCGCGGGAGACGAAGTCGGGGGCGGGGGCGCCGGGGGTGATCGTGGTCGACATCAGGCGGCCCTGCCCCGTGTCCCGCCCGACGGGTCGCCGACCCGATACTCGACCGCGTCGCGTGTCGACTCCATGAACGCCTCCTCCAGGGACACCCGATGCGGGACCAGTTCGAACAGGGTGATGCCGTGCGCCGCCGCGATCCGGCCGATGTCGTCGCTGGAGACCCCGCTGACCTCCAACACGTCGCGCTCCTCGGTCGCGATCCGCACCTCGGGCCCGAACAGCAGCGCCCGCAGGCGGTCGGCGTCGGGAGTGCGTACGCGGACCTGGTCGGGCGCGGCGCCCGCGATGAAGTCCGCGACCGACGTGTCGGCGATCAGCCGGCCCCGACCGACCACGATCAGGTGCTCGGCGGTGAGCGCCATCTCGCTCATCAGGTGTGAGGACAGGAAGACCGTACGTCCCTCGGCGGCGAGCGACTTGAGCAGGGTACGGATCCACAACACGCCCTCGGGGTCGAGGCCGTTGACCGGTTCGTCCAGGACCAGCGTCGCCGGGTCGCCGAGCAGCGCGGTGGCGATGCCGAGCCGCTGGCCCATGCCGAGCGAGAAGCCGCCGACCCGCTTGCGGGCCACCTCGTCCAGGCCGACCATCCGGATCACCTGGTGCACTCGACGGGTGGGGATGCCGGTGGTGGCGGCCATGGACAGCAGGTGGTGGTACGCCGAGCGGCCGGTGTGTACCGCCTTCGCCTCCAGGAGCGCGCCGACTTCGTGCAGCGGGGCCGGATGGTCGGCGTAGCGGCGGCCGTTGACGGTGACCGAGCCGGAGGTGGGGCGGTCCAGGCCCAGGATCATCCGCATGGTGGTGGACTTGCCGGCGCCGTTGGGACCCAGGAAGCCGGTGACCACGCCGGGACGGACGGTGAAGCTCAACCCCTCCACGGCGGTCTTGGGACCGTAGCGTTTGGTCAGTGCTTCGGCTGTGATCATCGCTGGATCTCCGCGGCTCCGGTGCGTCGACGCCTCCTCGGGGGAGGGCCGCCGGGCGGGTGCCCGGTATGCCCTCGACGGTAGGGAATCGGTACGGCGGTGACGATCGCCGTGCGGACGAACCTTGCGGGCGTGGACGTGCGCCCGGAGGGTGAGCGGGTAGGCCCCGGGGATGACCCGGGCGGGTGGGGGTCGGTGGCGATCCGGCGCGGGGCGGGTGGCGATCCGGCGCGGGGCGGGTGCCGGTCGGATGCTGCCGGTGGTCGACCCTTGCTACTCCGGCCGCGTCCGCGCGCGCCGCAGGGCGAGGGCGGCCTCGGGTGGTTGCCACGCCGGGTCGAGGTCGGCGATGGTGACGAACGTGTCCATCAGCAGCATCACCAGCAGGTGGTGGACCTCCTCGCGGGCCAACTCCCGCCGGGCCAGCCAGTCCAGCGTGACCCCCTCGACGCAGTACAGCCAACCCACCAGCGCGGCGCGGGCGATCGGCGACAGGTCGACGCGGCCGTAGGCGCCGTCGGCGAGCGAGGTGAGCATCTCCTCGCGGACCCGTTCGCGGATCGTGAGCACGTCGGTATCGAAGCCGACGCCGCCGCTGACCACGGTGCGATAGGCGGCCTCGTTGCCCTGGGCGAAGCGCAGATAGCCGTCCAGCACCTTGCGCAACCGGTCGGCCGCGGGTTGGTCGGCGTCGCTGCGGGCGCGGGCGACCAGGTCGGCGACGGAGTCCTCGATCACCGCGACGTAGAAGCCGCGCTTGTTCCGGAAGTAGTAGTAGAGCAGGCCCTTGGCGACGTTGGCCCGGGTCGCGATCTCGTCCACGGACAGTGCGTCGTAGGAGGTGTTGGCGAACAACTGGCGCCCGATGGCGACGAGTTCGGTGCGACGGGCCTGCGAGCGCTCGGAGTCGGGCGGGGTCCGGCGACCCTTCGTGCGGGATCGTTGACTCTTGTTCAAATCGGGGCCTGGTTTCGGTCGCGGCGACGGCGGCGGGTACGCGCAGAGTATCGAAACCGACCGGCACTCGAAGTATTGACTTTTATTCAACACTCCCTACTGTGAGGTAACAAGACAGGTGACCAGAGAGGCAGCAAGAGTTCCCCACGAAGGAGCACCGTCATGTCCTCGGCTCCCCCCGGCCCACCGCTCCCCCGCCGCGACCGCCTCGACCGCCGCTCCACCCGAACCCCGGCCAGGGGTCCGGCCGTTCGCGCCGACGAGCACCACGACCTCGCGCTCAACCCGCGCGACGTGCGCTTCGACTGGTCGCGCCTGCCGATGCACTGGGTCCCGCAGGAGCCGATGGCCACGCACACGATGAATGTGCTGCACCTGCTGCTGCCCGAGGGCGAGCGCTGGTTCGTGCGCACCTTCCGGGAGGCGTTGCCGCTGGTCACCGACGAGCGGCTGCGCGAGGACGTGATCGGCTTCATCGGCCAGGAGTCCGTACACGCCGAGGCCCACCAGGGCGTGCTCGACCTGCTGCTCGCCAAGGGCCTGGACCCCGCGCCGTTCGTGCGCCAGGTGGAATGGCTCTTCCACCGCGTGCTCGCCGGCCGGGAGGACCTCACCGGCTCGGCCGGGCGCGAGCACCTGATCGAGCGGGTCGCGATCATCGCCGCGATCGAGCACTTCACCGCGTTCCTCGGTGACTGGGTGCTCAACGCGCCGGGCCTGGACCGGGCCGGGGTCGACCCGGTGATGCTGGACCTGCTCCGCTGGCACGGCGCCGAAGAGGTGGAACACCGCAGCGTGGCCTACGACTTGCTGGTCCACCTCGACCCGAGCTATCTGCGCCGGATGCGCACGATGGCGGTCACCGGACCTGTCCTCACCTGGATGTGGGTGCGCGGCGTGCGCTTCCTGATGCTGGCCGACCCCGGCTTGGAGGGCCGGGTACGGCCGACGTGGCGCGGGTACGTACAGGCGTCGCGGCGCGGGTTGTTGCCGGGACTGACCGGCGCGGCCCGCTCCGCCGCGCAATACGTCAAGCCGCGCTACCACCCGACCCAGGAGGGCTCGACCGGTCAGGCGGTGGCGTATCTGGCCCGATCTCCGGCGGCGCGGGCGGCTGCGCGGTAGTTCGCTGCGATACCTGTTTCGATCCGGATGCCGAGGACACCGACGATGCCGAGGATGCCGATGAGTCCGTCCATACCGCCGACCTCCGCACCGTCGGAGCACATCAGCCCGCCGCCGACCTCCGCACCGTCGGAGCACATCAGCCCGCCGCCGACCTCCGCACCGTCGGAGCACATCAGCCCGCCGCCGCCGGATCTGTATGGCCGCGAGCGCGGCGACCGGATGATGCGGGCGCTGGCCGTCCTGGGCCGCGTCCACACCGAGGCGATCGCCCGGCGCGGCCGGCGGCCGGCCCGGGTGGGCGCGCCGAACACCGCCGCCGTCCGCTCCGACGCGCTCGAACTGGTGGTGCGCGAACGGGTCGTCGAGGCCGAGGACGTGGTCTCCCTGCGGCTGACCACGCCGGCCGGCGGCCGACTGCCCCGCTGGCAGCCGGGCGCGCACCTGCTCCTGTCGCTGCCGTCCGGACGTCGCCGGCACTACTCGCTGTGCGGCGACCCCGAGGACCGCTACACGTATCGGATCGCGGTGCGCCGGCTGGCCGAGGGCGGCGGCGGATCGATCGAGATGCACGACGCGTTGCCGGTGGGCGCCACGCTGCGAACCGCCTGGCCGCGCAACGCGTTTCCGTTCGCCGCCGAACCCTCCGTGTTCTTCCTGGCCGGCGGCATCGGCATCACGCCGATCCTGCCGATGGTGCGTCGTGCCGCGCGGCTCGGATCGGACTGGCGGCTGATCCACCTCGGCCGCACCCGCGAATCGCTGCCGTTCGGCGCCGAATTGGCGGAACTGGGCGGCGCCGAGGGCCGGTTCGAAGTGCGTGCGGACGACGAGGAGGGCCCGCCGGACTGCGCCGAGCTGCTCGGCCGGGCGCCCGTCGGGGCGGCGGTGTACTGCTGCGGGCCGGCGCCGATGCCGGCCGCCGTACGCAAGGCCGTCGAGGCAAGTCCGGTCGGGGGCCTGCACTTCGAGCGTTTCGCGCCGGCGCCCGTGGTCGACGGCCACCCGTTCACCCTCCGTCTGCGGCGCAGCGGCATCGAACTGCCGATACCGGCCGACCGGCCGGCGCTCGACGTGCTGCGCGAGGCCGATCCCGACACCGCCTACTCCTGCCGACAGGGCTTTTGCGGCGTGTGTCGGGTCAACGTGGTGGCCGGCACCGTGCAGCACCGCGACCTGCGCCTGACCGACGACGAACGCGCGGCCGGCGCCATGCTGATCTGCGTCTCCCGCGCCGCCGAGGGCGAGCGGTTGGTCCTCGACCTGTGACGCGCATGATCTCGCTTGGAAGGCGGCGTAGATGAGCACACGGCTCAAGGTCCCGTCGGCGCGCGCGCCCGGGGGCATGCCGGCGTTCCGGTACGACGAGGACGACCTGGATCGATTCCGCAACGTGCAGCGGTTGGCGTATCGGTGCGCCGAGCGGGTCGCGGCCTGGATCGAACCGGGCGTCACCGAGCGGCAGGCCGCCGCGCGGCTCGGGCGGGAGTTGGCGGCGGAGGGTGTCCGGGATTGCTTCCACATCCCGTTCGTGTGGTTCGGCGACCGCACCGCGTTCCGCAACTTCCGTACTCCGTTGCAGTTCTTCCCGAGCGGCCGGGTCCTGACCGACGGCATGCCGTACGTGCTGGACTGCGCGCCGATCGTGGACGGGTATACCGGCGACATCGGCTACGCGGGCAAGGTCGGCGAAAATCCGGTGTGGGAACGGGTCGTGGCCGATCTCGGTGCCTACCGTGAGCTGATCGTGGCCGAGGTGCGCCGGCGCAGGCCGCTGGACGACGTGTACCGGGCGGTCGACGCACTGACGGTCGCGCACGGCTACGACAACCGGCATCAGGTCTATCCGGGGCGGGTGATCGCCCATCAGGTCACCCGGGTCACCCTGCGCAGACCGATCGGGGTGCATGTGCTCGGCTTCGGTGTGCGCACGATTCGCACCCTCGGCCGGGAGCTGATCGCCGAGCGGCTGCAGGGGCGTTCGCCGCTGTGGGCGGACGGTCGGGCGTCGCGACATGCGCCGACTCCGGGCCTGTGGGCGGTGGAACCGCACATCGCGCTGCGCGCGGTGGGCGCCAAATTCGAGGAGCTGCTGGTGGTCACCGACGATGACGCGTACTGGCTGGACGACGACGTGCCGCATGTGCGGCGGTTGCGCGAAGTGGGGTCGCGATGACGGCGGGGACAGTCGGAGAGGCCGGCGAAGTCGGCGTCGTGCGCGCTCGGACCGTCGTGTCGGGTGGTGTTCGGCTCGCGGTGTACGAACAGGGGCCGGTGGACGGCCCATTGGTGCTGCTGGTGCACGGCTATCCGGACACCCACCACGTGTGGGACGACGTCGCCGCCGATCTGGCTCACGACCACCGGGTGGTGCGCTACGACGTGCGTGGCGCGGGGGCGTCGGGGGCGCCCGGAAGTCGATACGGCTATCGGCTGGAGCAGTTGGCCGCCGACCTGTTCGCCGTGCTGGACGCGGTGAGCCCGGATCGGCCGGCGCACGTGCTCGCCCACGACTGGGGTTCGATCCAGGCGTGGGAGGCGGTCACCGACCGGGCCGGGCCGCGCCGGATCGCCTCGTACACCTCGGTCTCCGGGCCGTGCCTGGACCACGTCGGACACTGGGCCAGGCACCGACTGGCCCGGCCCACGCCACGGCATCTGCGCCAACTCGCTGCCCAGTCGGCGCGTTCGTGGTATATCGCGGTGTTCCACCTGCCGATGCTCGCGCCCGCGGCCTGGCGGTCGGGGCTGGCGGCGCGGTGGGGCGGGCTGTTGGCCCGGGCCGAGGGGGTGCGGCCGCGCGCGGGTCACCCGCAGGCCACGCTCGCCGACGACGCGGTGCGCGGCATCGCGCTGTACCGGGCCAACATGCTGCCCCGAATGTTGCTTCCGGGGCGGCGCGAGACGACCGTGCCGGTGCAGCTGATCACCCTCGCCGACGATCCGTATGTCGGTGCGGCGCTGTCCGAGGACCTGGACCGCTGGGTGCCCCGGTTGTGGCGGCGCACGGTCGCGGCCGGCCACTGGTCCGCCCTTCTGGAGAAAGGCCCGACCGTGGCCCGGATGACCCGCGAATTCGCCGCACACATCGACCACGGCACCACGACGCCCGACCTCGACGCGGCCAGGCACGGCGAACGGCGGCCCGGAAAGGACCCGTTCGCGGGTCACCTCGCCCTGATCACCGGCGCGGGCGGCGGAATCGGCCGAGCCACCGCGGTCGCGTTCGCCGAACAGGGCGCCGACATCGTGGTGTGCGACGTCGACTCGGCCGGAGCCGAACGCACCGCCGAACTGGCCCGCCTGTACGGGCGTTCGGCGCACGTGTACCGCGTCGACGTATCCGACGGTGCGGCCATGGACGCCTTCGCGGCCAAGGTCGCGGCGGCACACGGCGTCCCGGACATCGTGGTCAACAACGCGGGCGTCGGCCACGCCGGCACGTTCCTGGCCACCACCGACGCCGAGTGGAAGCGCGTGTTGGACGTCAACCTGTGGGGCGTCATCCACGGCTGCCGGGCCTTCGGCACGCTGTTGGCCGAACGCGGCGAGGGCGGACACATCGTCAACATCGCGTCGGCGGCGGCGTACACCCCCTCCAAGTTGCTGGCGGCCTACGCGACCACCAAGGCGGCGGTGGCCATGCTGTCGGACTGCCTACGAGCCGAACTGGCCGACTCCGGCGTGCGAGTGACCACGATCCACCCGGGCATCGTCAACACCGGAATCACCCGAAGCACCACCTTCTCCGGAATGAACACCACCGACCAGGCCGCACAGCGAGAACGAGCATCCAGACTCTACGCCCGCCGCAACTACCCCCCGGAAAAGGTGGCGGACCACATCATCCGAGCAATCCGCCGCCGCCAAGCGGTGGCCCCAATAACCCCGGAAGCGCGAGCCGCCTGGTGGCTGAGCCGCCTATCTCCCACAACAATGCGAAGACTGGCCCGCGCAGGAATCGCCTAGTACTGCAACCGTGCTTGATCTGATGAGGTCACGGCCTATGGGCTGTGGCCTCGTCGTTTGTAGTGGCTGACGCGTGCTCGATATTGGGC
>NZ_JBIRUB010000012.1:0-240634 GCF_044334985.1 Embleya sp. NPDC020630 | reverse complement strand
AGATCACCCCGGGTCATGCCGTCCGGTCTACCGCATTTCCCCGGACGCCGAGGCCGGAATGACCCGATCGTGATCCGAACTCAGAACAGGCCCTAGATGAGTGGGCGGCGGCGGGTGGTTGTCGGCCAGGGGTGGTGGGGGAGTGGGGTGGGGTCTATCGCGAAGACGCTGCGGCCGGAGGTGGCTTCGCCGATGCCGCCGCGTTTGATGACGCGGTAGTGGATCTCGGCGCTGCTGCCCTCGCAGGCGCGTACCCGGTCCAGGGGGATCTGCGCCGAGCCGTCGCCCCGGGCCCGTTCGACGGTGAAGCGGGTCTCGAACGGCTCGACGCCGGACGGTCGTGGGGTCCAGGTGACGACGACGGTGTCGCCGCTGTCGACCGGGACATCGTCGTACGGCACGGTGACGGTTGCGCCGCGCGCGTCGAGTCGGTCCAGGCTGATGTGTCCGTTGTTTGCCTCGGTGACGTCGGCGAAATCGAGCAACGGCGGGTATTCGCTGACGCATTCGACGACGGCGCCGGTGGGCGCCTCCAGGGTTCTGCCGTCCGGTTTGATCAGCCGGTAGGTCACCTGCACGGCCGCGCCCGCGCTCCAGCAGACCTTGGCGTGCGGGAGGGTGACGTAGACCGCGCCGACCCGCGCGACGGCGGTGTGTACCTCGAACGCCCCGACGAGGGTGGGGGATCGCGGCGCCCACGTCACCACGAGGCCGTCGCCGGGCCCGCACACCGCCGCCGGGGCGGTGATCCGTACGGTCAGGTCGCGCCGCCCGTGTCGATCGAGGTCGACACGATCGTCGACGGCGTCGCACACCTGCGGCGGTGCCAACAGCTCGCAAACGGACACGGTGAACGTCCCTTCCACGAACGAAGATCACATGTCGACCACTTCGCAGCGTAACCAGGAAAGCATCCGGTAACACCTCGTTGCCGGAATGAAGATGCCAGGTCGAGATCTTGGGAGCGCTCAGGGCTTTGCCGGGTTGTCACACGCGTGTTCCCGTGCCTCAGGAGGGTTCGCGGGTTGGGTCGGTGTCGGTGTCGGTGTCGGCATTTGCCTTGGTGCCGGTGTTGTTGTCGACGCCGCTGTTGGCGCCGCGCGGTCGCGGGCGTCCAGCAGGGCGCGTTCGCGGCGGTCGGAGTTGAGGATCGCGCGGATGAGGTAGGGGTGGTCGTGGTCAGGTCCGACTGACGCACGACTCCCGGGTGTCGGGCGGATCCCGGGGGACGGTCGAGGACGTGACGGCGCGGAGAGTCGCGTGCGCAGCCGTGGTGTCGAGTTCGGCGGGGGTGGGGGACGATCGGGGCGGGACGACCGGGCTGCCGGTCAGTACGGCCGCGCAATGGCGGTCCCCGGGACGGCAGTCGGCGCCGAGCGCGCCGTGCGGGGAACCCGGGTCCGGGTGTCCGGCCGGTGCGGCGGCCATCGCGGCGGGGGCGCCGAGCGCCGGGATCGGCGCGGCGGCCGCCTCTTTCGCGCCGGACGTCCCGACCGGGCCGACCGTCGCGCACGCCATGAGCGGGAGCAGCAGCAACGGGATCACCCGACGAAGCCCACGGCCACGGGTGCGGCCACGGTCGCGTCCACGGGTCCGGCCGGCGAAATCCCTTGCGCAGAACCGCCCTGCGGCGGACGAATGACCCAAGCGCGGACCCCGCCGTCCCGAATCGCGACTGCTGCTCGATCGAGCGGCCGGCCTACCTCCTACGCATCGTAGGAGATGTGGCGGCGCCCCCGTCTCGGCGGAGCCGTGGCGTTCGGTCGCGGCTCCGGGATTCGCCCTACGATGTGCGCATGAGTACGGGCGAACGACACGCAGGTGCCTCGATGACGCAGGAGTCGGCCGCCGCTGAACGCCTGGAGGTCGCCGCTTCGGTCCTGGCCCTGCTCGCGGACCGTACTCGGCTCGCCCTGCTCGACCGGCTCGGCCGGGGTGAGGCCGACGTCACGACGCTGACCCGGGACTGCGCCGCGCCGCGTCCCTCCGTCAGTCAGCACCTCGCCAAGCTGCGGTTGGCCGGCCTCGTCACGGCCCGCAAGGACGGGCGCCGCGTCGTCTATTCGCTGCGCCACGGCCATCTGCGGCGGCTGGTGGACGAGGCGCTCCAGGTGGCCGACCACACGATCGGCGAACTGCCGCCGCACGACTGACGCGTGCGGCCTCGGGCCTCGGGCGGGATTCGTGATGATCAACGCGTGCATGTGTACGCACATGATGAGTACGCTGGTCTCGCTCCTCGACGCCGCCGAACGGGACGAGGCCGATGCCGATGCTTGCCGTGTTGCGAAATCGCACCTATTGCCGTCTGTTCACCGCGCAGGTCGTCGCGCTCGTGGGTACCGGGCTGGCCACGGTCGCACTGAGCCTGCTCGCCTACGACATCGCGGGAGCCGATGCCTCCGCCGTACTGGGCACGGCGCTCGCGATCAAGATGGTCGCGTACGTCGTCGTCTCACCCGTTGCCGGCGCGCTCGCGCATCGGGTCTCCCGCCGGGGCCTGCTGGTCGCGATGGACCTCGTCCGTGCCTTCGTCGCGCTCGCGCTGCCGTTCGTCACCCAGGTGTGGCAGATCTACGTGCTGATCCTGCTGCTCCAGGGCGCGTCGGCGATCTTCACGCCCACGTTCCAGGCCGGCATCCCCGAACTCCTGCCTGAGGAAGGCGAGTACACGGCGGCCCTGTCGATGTCTCGGCTCGCCTACGACCTGGAGAGCCTGTTCAGCCCGGCGTTGGCCGCGCTGCTGCTCGAACTGGTCTCGTACCACTGGCTGTTCGCCGGTACGACAGTGGGCTTCGTTGCCTCGGCCACCCTGGTCGTCTCGGTCGTGTTGCCCCGGCCGGCGCCGGTGGAGCGGGCCGAGGGTGTGCGGGGTCGGTATGCGCAAGCGGGCCTCGGATTCCGGCTGTTCCGGGAGACGCCGGGGCTACGGGCGCTGTTGGCGCTCGATCTGGCGGTCGCGGCGTCGAGTGCGATCGTCCTCGTGAATACGGTCGTTCTGGTTCGGGAGCACTTCGGGCGGAGCGCGGGTGCGGTGTCGCTGGCCCTGGGCGCGTATGGCGGGGGTTCGATGGTGGCGGCCCTGCTGCTGCCGCGCCTGCTGCGCCGTTTTGCGGATCGGGGCGTGATGTCGGCCTCGGCCTGCGCGCTTCCGGTCGTACTGGCGGCCGTCGCGGGGGTGACGGCGGCGGCGCCGAACACGCGGTCGTGGGTGCTGCTGCTGGTCGCGTGGGCGGCGATCGGCGCGGCGTGTTCGCTGGTGCTCACCCCGGCCGGGCGGGTGATTCGGCGGTCGGCGGGGGCCACGGACCTGCCCGCCGCGTTCGCCGCCCAGTTCTCCCTGTCCCACGGGTGCTGGCTGGTCACCTATCCGCTCGCCGGATGGTTGGCGGCGGGTGCGGGTATGCCGGTCACCGCGATGGTGTTGGGCGGCATCGCCCTGGCGGGAGTGGTCGGTGCGGCGGCGTGTCAGCCCCGTCGTGGAGGTACCGAACTCGTACACGTGCACTGCGACTTGCCCGCCGACCACCCGCACCTGGCCGATGCCGTGCCGTCGGCCGACGGGTGGCGGCACCGGCACGCGTATGTGATCGACCGGCACCACCACCCTCGGCCCGACGTGCTGTCGGAGCGGGCCTGAGGGGGCTCGGTCAGTGGTACGCGTGTACGACCGCGTGGCCCTTGCCGCGGGCGATCAGCCAGCGGTTGACCGGGACGGTGATCACGAAGGCGACGGCGAACGACAGCGCGAGGCTGGCCCAGAAGAGCAGGTCGCCGAGTCCGGCGTGCATCGCGCCGGGCACGAGCATCATGACGCTGTTGTCCATCACCTCCATGACGATGATCGACACGGTGTCGGCGGCGAGCGCGACCTTGACGGCCTGGCGCAGATCGACGCCCGCGCGCAGGACGCCGCGCATGGTGAGGCCGTATCCGAAGACGAACGCGAGGACGACGGCGGTGATGATCGTGGCGAGGTTCGACCAGCCGAGGGCGGTGCCGATGATCATGCCCAGGACCTCGCCGATCGCGCAGCCGGTCAGGCAGTGCAGCGTGGCCGCGGCCGCCATTTTCCAGGAGGCGGGGTCGTGGCCTGCGTGGTCGTCGTGGCTTTCGTGGCTTTCGTGGTCTTCGTGACCTCCGTGGTGCTTTTCGTGACCTCCGTGCTCCCCGTGCTCCCCGTGGTTGTTGCCGTCGTCGCCGTGGCCGCCGTGTGGGTGCTCGGAGTGGTGGTGTTCCGAGTGTTCGTGTCCGGCGGGTGATTCGTGGTGTGTGGTCATGAATGTCTCTCCCGTGTGTACTTGCGGCGCGACAGCGCTCGGCGAGTTTACGGGCAGGGGGTATGCGTGACCAGAAGATCATTTCATCGGACCCCATTGGTCGATGTGTTGCTCCTGGGCCTAGTCTGGATACCAACGTGGGGTATGGGCGACGCGAGGCGAAGGGTGGGTACGTGGCGGCGCGGACGGCGGGACCGGTGGCACGCGCGCCGCGTGGCATCGACCGTGTCCTCGTGCGTGGCCTGCTCCTCCTGCTGCTGACCCTCGGCGTGATGGGCATGCACACGCTTGGCCATCCGGCGTCGGCGGTTGCGCCGGGGGCGGCGACCGAGGCCGCGGATGCGGTCGGTGCGGGCCGCGGCGTGATGGAGCCGATGGCGCCCGGCCATCACGGCGCTTGCCCGGACGGCGACTGCTCCACCGACGGCGGCTCGCACCATGGCTCCGACCCGACCACGATCTGTCTGGCCGTGCTGCTCGCCGGCCTCGGCGTCGTGGTGGCCGCCCTGGCCGTACTCGCCCTGCGTCGCGCCCGGACCCGGCGCCGACGTCGGCCTCGGGCCCGACTGGCGGCGTTCGTACTGGGATTGCCGCCGCCGAGGACACCCGATCTCGCCTTCCTGCGAGTGCTGCGCATATAGGCCGACGCCCGGTCCCGGGCCACGGCCGGGGACTTCGCGCCCTGTTTCGCATCGCCGAGCCCGCCGTACGGGCGGGCCGCGCACTCCCAGGAGAAGCACGACCATGAAGCGATTCACCCGTACCCGTACCCGCACCCGTACCCTCGCGCTGACCGCCGCCGTGTTGTCCGGTGCGCTCGTCCTCGCCGCGTGCGGTAGCGACGACAAGGACAAGTCCTCGGCGAAGGCGTCCACTTCGGTGTCCGCCCCGGCTGCGGCGTCCGCCCCCGCCTCGGCGTCGGCTTCGGCCCCGGCGTCGGCGGGTGCGTTCAACGACGCGGATGTGATGTTCGCGCAGATGATGATTCCGCACCACGAGCAGGCCGTGGAGATGGCCAAGGAGGCGCCGGCCAAGGGGGCCGACACCGAGGTGAAGAAGCTCGCCGCGACGATCGAGGCGGCGCAGGCCCCGGAGATCAAGCTGATGAAGGGCTGGCTCACCACGTGGGGCAAGCCGACCTCGGCTCCGGGTGGCATGAACCATGGCGGCGGCATGATGTCCGAGGCGGACATGACCGCGTTCAAGGCGTCCACCGGCGCCGACTTCGACCGGCGGTTCCTGACCATGATGATCGAACACCACAACGGGGCGATCGCCATGGCGGAGACGGAACTCGCCCAGGGCGTCGATCCCGCCGCGCGCAAATTGGCCGAGCAGATCAAGAGTTCGCAGGCGGCCGAGGTGCAGCAGATGCGGCAAATGCTCACCGCCATGGGCGGTAGCACCCCGAGTACGCCGTCGATGCCCGGCATGAACCACTAGCCGGCTCCGAACCCCGCCGCCGTTCCTCCGCCGCCGAATTCCCGCGCGGCGAGGGGCGGCGGCTCCTCGTGGCGTGCGACGTCGGCGCCGATCGTTACACGGCGGTGCGGTCGGCCGTGTCGGGATCGATGCCGTCGGCCGGGGCGGACGCACAGTGGTGGGCCCCTGCGGCGTGCCCGAGCGGCGCCAACGCGAGCAGGGCGGGACCGGTGAGCAGGACGACGGCCGGCGACTCTGCCCCGCCCCGGACCGGCCCTCCGCAACCACGAGCGCAACGCCCGCCGAAGAGGCGCGGCCCCCTCGGGAAGGCTCTCCCGGCAGGCTCGACCCGACCGTCATCCCTGCCCGCTGCTGCCGGCCGGTTTTCGCCGAGTAAGGCGCTCGTTTCGTCGGGAGCGTCGGGTCTTGGAGCCCCGCACGCCGGCGGCGGCCGACCCGGCGACTCTGACCAGCCCCGCACCGGGCACCCGCAACCACAAGCGCAACGTTCGCCGGAAGTGCCCGGCCCACTCGGGAAGTCTCCTCGGCGGACTTGACCCGAGCCTGCGGCTGTTGGCGGCCGAGGACCCCCGGGGATTCCTGAACCGCATCTCCCTCGATCGCCAACTGAGCGCGCGGCAGCAGGAGGTACTGGGTCTCGTGCTGCGTCAGCGGCGCGAACTCGACCAGGAACGCCGGGAAGTCGCCGAGCGGACGGCGGAACTCGACCGTACGCAGCGGGAGATGACGGCGCGCAAGCAGACCGTCGAGGCCAAGCTGCGCCAGGCGCAGGACGTCGTCAACCGGCTGTCCGGCGCCGACCGGGAGCGGTTGCGCCGGGAGGAGCGGGCGGAACGTTACGGCAAGGCCGGTGTGGCCGCCGCGGCGAAGCGGCAGTACGAGACGGCGTCCCCGGCGACGTCGGACCGGGCAGCCGCCGCGGTACAGGCCGCCTACGCGCAGCTCGGCAAGCCGTACCGCTGGGCCGCCACCGGCCCCGACTCGTTCGACTGTTCGGGGCCGACCCGGTTCGTCTGGCGGACGGCGAACGACTCCCTGCTGCCGCGCACGTCCCAGGAGCAGGTCCGGGCGGGCAGGCCCGTCGCCAAGTCCGAACTCCGGCCCGGGGAACTGGTCTTCTTCTACTCGGACCTGCACCACGTCGGCATCTACATCGGCGGCGGCAAGATGATCCATGCCCCCAAGCCCGGCTCGAACGTCGAGATCCTGTCCATCGACGTGCGCGGCATGCCGCACATGACGGCCATCCGCCCGTAACGCCGCCCTCGCTCAGTTCGGAGTCGGGGTCGTGGTGGCGTCGCTGTCGTCGACCCGGCGGACCTCCGGGGCCGGCCACTCCTCGAGGGAGTAGCAGACGGCGAAGTCGTCCACGTCCATCCAGCCCACCGCATGGCGTGGGTCGTCCTCGGCGTCGGCGATCAGGATCGCCGCCGTGCCGTCGCGCGGATGGGTGCCGTGCGCGTGTCGGACGCCGAGGACCAGGACCAGGTGCGGCGAGAAGTCGGCGTTCGGCTCGAACTCCTCGCGTAGTCGCCAGGTTTGGCCCGGCGCGGCGATCAGCCACGGCGAGAGGTCGGCGACACGGTCGCAGGCCACCCGGGTGGCCGCGGCCGGGTCGAGGTGGTCGTCGGTGATCAGGGCGTCGATCCAGGCGTTGACGAGAGCTCCGGCGCCGAAGGCTCCGAGGAGATGGTCGATGCGCTTGTCGTTGGGGTTCATTGTCAGAACCCACGAGTGTGGACGGGGTATTGGTTCTCATCGGATCGATTGGGGGTGGGATCGGGATCCTGATGGGTGGTACGAGTGGTGTACATGAGGCTCGGCGCTTCCTGTGGGGTCGGTCGACGGCGGGTGGACTGCCGGGCGGACGATCGTGGACGTCCTCCGTGGGTGTGAACCGGAACGGACGCCCGGGTATGCCGGGGTGGGGCGACACGATGGTGCGGATGACGTCCGCGTGTGGTTCGCGCGCGGTCCGGGTGGGACCGGCGCGCGCCCCGCGTGCGGGTGGGGCGGCGACGTACGGCCCGATCGCGAGCGGTTTGTGCCGCCCCGGCCGCGTTTGGCCGGCCGCCGCGGTCACAGCGGCCACCCATGGTCGTGCATGGTTCGCCCATGAGTACGCAATACGAGGCGATTTGCTGATTTACCTGACGAACTGCCCACGGCGGTGTCAAGCTTGAGGGTCCGGATGGAGGAACACCAACGAATTGGCGGGGGATCCGATGGGTGAGTGGGGGCAGGGCGTGGAAATCGGTCGGATCCGGCCGGTGGCGAGCGAGGACGGTGCCGGCGTGGGTGCCGGTACGCAGTCCGCCGAGCGGGCGTGATCCCGGAACCGCGGGGGGCCGAGGTCCTTCACTCGACCCCCGCCCGAGACGCCGCCCCCGAGACCGCCCCCGACGCCGGCTCGATCCCGGCGAGCCGCGCCGCGCGTTCGGCCGGCAACGGCGCCGGCCACCCCGACGACGCGCCCGCACCCGCGCCGCCCCGCCGTCGACTGCTCCAGGTGCTCACCCTGGCCGAGTTGGGCCTCGAACGCCTCGACCGGCAAGGCCCCCTCCCGGGGCCGGCGGCTCGCCCCGACCCCGACCGCAGCGCCACCGAGCAGTTCGTCGTGGAGACCGCCCGCCTCATACTGATCGCCGACCGGATCCCGCACCCCGCACCGGAGATCCGATCCGCGCTCCACCGCATCGCGACCCTGCTGGCCCCACTCGCCCGCACCCCCGAGCGCACCGCGCTGCTCGTCCGACACCCGCGCACCGCCGTGCCGTTCGGCATCACGCATCTGGCGCTGGAGCAACTCGGCTTCCCCGACTCCCACTTCGCGGCCACGCTGCGTCGTGCCTTCGCCACCGGCCAGGTCGACGCCGTCGAACGGCCGCCGCACCGCCGCCTCGAGGCGGCCTGGCTGCGTGCCCAGTGCGGCGGCGAACCGGTCGACCACACCGCGTACCGCCAGGGCTCGATCCTGGCCGCACACCCGCACCCGCTGTACATGAGCCTCGCCGACGTGCACGCGCTCACGCACACCCTGTTCCACCTCACCGACTTCGGCCGCCGCGCACTCCCCGACGAAGCCGACCCGATCGAGCTGCGCCGCATCCTCGACGCCTGCCTGCTCTGGCAACTCTTCGAGGAAAACGCGGACCTGGTGGCGGAGTTGCTGACCGCCGCGCTGCTTGTGCCGGGTCCGGTGTCGCGCACCGCGCTGCTGTGTCGGGACGCCATCGACGCGTTGTGGACCGAGGTGGGGTTCCTGCCCGGCCTCGGCCCCGGTCCCAGCCACGGCCCCGATCCCGACCGGCAGCCGACGCTCTTCGGCACGCCCACCGGCTCGGAACGCGAGACCTACGCCTTCCGGCACGACTTCCCCACGATGTACGCCGCCGGCCTCATGCACGCGGTGGCCCTCGCCCGCGCGCCGCACGACGTGTGGGCGCGGCCCGGGGCGCCGGCCGACCAGACGGGGGTCGGCGTGTACTCGGACCGATGGCCGCTGTGGATCCGCCTCGTCACCCGCGACGGACCGGGCCTGCCCGTGGCGTCGGCCGCCGAGGCGGCGATCATCCGGGCCGGCCGCAACGGCGCGTACGCCGAGATGGAGAACGCCCTCCTGTCGGCCCCCGCACACGGCGTCTCCCCGCTCACCGTCGCCCACGCCCGCGACCTGCTCGACCGCCACCTCACCAGCGATCGACCCGACCGACCCGACATCGACGCGCGGAGATGACGCCGCTACCTCACCACCGGCCCCGCGTCCGTCGGTGATTCCGCCGTCGTGGTGGCGTCGTGTGCGCGCGCCAGCGCTTCGACCGGGAGCGGTTTCACGGGTGGGCGGGCGGTGAAGGCGCCGATCCTCTCTCTCGGCAAGCCGGTTTCCCGGTGCAGGAGTTCGAGCAGGGCCGGGCCACACATCCGGCCCTGGCAGGGGCCCATGCCGGCGCGGGTGATCAGTTTGACCGCGTCGGCGGTGTCCAGGCCCGGGTTGTCCGCGAGCGTGCGGCGGACCTCGCCGAAGGTGATCTCCTCGCAGCGGCACAGCACGGTGTCGTCGTCGGCGAGCGCGTGCAGCCCGGCCCGGTGCGGTGCGCACGTGTGGTCCAGGAACGCCGCCATCCGCCCAGTGGAGGCCAACTCGGCTTCGATGGACCGCAGTTCCCGGTCGTATGTGGCGGACTCGAGCAGGCCCAGGCTGCGGCCGATGTCGAGGCCCGCGCGGCGTCCGGTGGCCACGGCGTGTTCGGCGCCGGCCACGCCCGTGAGTTCGCCGGCCGCCCAGATGTGCGGCAGCGACGTGCGCATCGCGTCGTCGTGGTCGAGCACCCAGCCGCCGGCCGGGCCGTTCCAGTGCGCCGCGCAGCCCGCCTGGCGAGCCAGTTCGGTGGAGGGGACGAAGCCGTAGCCGGTGCCCACGGTGTCGCAGCCGACGGTGCGGGCGCTGCCCGGGACCGGGCGCCAGTCCTGGTCGACGCGGGCCAACACGGCGGCGGTGACGTGCTGTTCGCCCTCGGCCCGCAGGAGCAGGGTGCGGGTGTGCACCGGTACGCCCGCCCGACGCAGCGTGCGCAGCGCGGCCAGGCCCTCGGCGACCTTGGCCCGGTTGCCGGGCAGCGCGGCGACGGCGCGGATCAGGTCAGCGGGGGCGGGCAGGTGCTGGGCGAAGGCGACTTCGGCCACGTCCGCGCCCGCGCGCACCAGTTGCGCGGCGGCGATCAGCAGCAGCGGGTGTGCGCCGGCCAGCACGATCCGCCGACCGGCGAGCGTGCGGTGGCCCTTGAGCAGGGCCTGGATGCCGCCGACGGTGAGAAAGCCCGGGAGGGTCCAGCCCGGGAGCGGTACCGGCAGGTCGTAGGCGCCGGCGGTGAGCAACAGGGCGCGTGGCAGCAGGACTTCGACCCCCTCGGGGCCGTGCACCGCGACCCGGGGTCCGGTCGGGACGGGGGTGCCGGGCGGCGCCGCCCAGCCGTCGGGCGCGGTGCGGGTGGCGAACACGCCCCAGGCGGTGGTGTGGTGGGCGAAGTCGATGCCCGGATGCGCGGCGGCGCGGGTGAGCAGCGCGCGGCCGGCCGCGTACGCGGGGGCGGAGAGCGGGTCCGGGCCGGGGTTGCCCGGGTCGGGGCGGCGCCAGATCTGGCCGCCGGGGCGAGGCTGTTCGTCGACGACCAGGACCCGGGCGCCGTGCGTGGCTGCGGTGACGGCGGCGGCCAGCCCGGCGGGGCCGGCGCCGACGACGAGCAGGTCGGGGGTGGTGGTGTTCATCGGGCTTCCTCGCCGGTGGTGTCCACGGTCATGCCGGCGCGTACGGGTTCCTGGCAGGAGCGGATCAGGGGCGCGCCGTCGACGGTGACGGTGCATTCGAAGCACACGCCCATCCCGCAGTAGGCCGCGCGCGGCCGGCCGGCGCGGTCGTGCCGGGTGACGGGTTCGTCGATCGCGATCAGCGCGGCGGCGAGCGAGCGACCGCCCGGCACCTCGCGCGGGACGCCGTCGAGGGTGATGGTCACCTGCCCCGGACGGCCGGAGGGGGAGTGGTCAGACAAAGTTCAACGCTCCGAACCGTGCGGGGGAGTAGTCGTCCAGGGGCAGGGCGGTACTCCCGGTCAGGATCTGTTCGGCGAGCAGGCGGCTGTAGGTGGGGCCGAGGGTGAAGCCGGATCCGCCGGTGGCGACGTACAGGTCGGGGCGGCGCGGGACGGCGCCGAGCAGCGGGAGTTGGTCGGGGGCGAGCGAGGTGGCGCCGGACCACACGCGCAACACAGGCAGCCGCTGTACGGCCGGCACCACGCGGGCGGCGTCGGCGCCGGCGAAGACCGAGTCCAGGCGCAGTTCGGGGCGGGCGTCCAGGTCCAGGGTGCCGGCGTGCTGGACGAACTTGGCGGCTCGGCCGCCGCCGATCAGGATGTTGCCCTCCGCGCTCTGCTTGAGCGAGAGCCGCCGGCCGGCGTGTTGCACCAGGTGCGGAACCAGTGGCCGGGTGGCGGCGGTGACGGTCATCGTCAGCGCGACGGGGACCACGGGCAGCCGGATGTCGGCCATCGCGGCGACCTCGGCGGTCCACACGCCGGCGGCGACGACCACGGCGCGCGCGCTCAGGCGCGGGCCGGCGGCGGTGTCGGCGAGCCAGTGCCGGCCGTCGTGGCGCAGCGCGGTCAGCCGCACACCGGTCTCGATCCGGGCGCCGAGCCGCCGTGCGGCGCGGGCGTAGGCGTGCGTGACCAGGCGGGGGTCGGCCTTGCCCTCGCCGGGGCACCACGCGGCGCCGACGACCCGCTCGGACAGGTACGGGGCCAGCTCGTGCGTGGCGCGGGCGTCGAGGAGTTCGACGTCGAGGCCGTGGCTGTGCTCCAGGTGCGTCTTGTGCGCGAGCAGGGCCAGGTCCTCGGGGCTCTCGGCGAGCATCAGGCCGCCACCGCGGCGCACGCCGCACGGTTCGCCGAGTTCGTCCTCCAGGCCCGCCCACGAGTTCATCGCGTCCAGGTGCAGCGGCAGTGCCTCCGCGGCGCGGGCGGCGACCGCGTGGCCGTGTTGGATCATCCGGTATTCGAGTTGGAAGTGCAGGCTGCCGGCGTTTTGGCCGGAGGCGTGCCGGTTCAACTGGTCCTTCTCGATCAGATGTACGCCGGCGCCGCCGCGGGCGAGGTGGTAGGCCACCGCGCAGCCGAGCAACCCGCCGCCGATGACCAGGACTTCGGTGCGTTCCATCAGGAGACGAGTCCCAACTCGGCGAGGGTGGCGTGGACTTGGTCGGCCTCGGCGACGGTGAGCGGAAGGAGCGGACGGCGCGGGTGTCCGGCGGGCACGCCGCGCAGGGTGAGGGCGTGCTTGAGGATGGCGGGGGCGCTGGCGAAGCGCGGCCCGTAGTCGCGGGTGAACCACGCCTGCATCAGCACCCGGTCGCGGGCGCCGACGGCCAGCGCCGCGGCCTCGTCGCCGGCGGCGAGGTGGGTGAAGAAGGCGGGGTGGTCGCGGCCGAGCACGGCGCCGGCGCCCATCAGGCCGTCGCCGCCGATGCCGCGCATCAGGGCGGCGCCGACCGCGTCGGTGGTGATGCCGAAGTAGCGCACCCGCTCGTGCAGGGCGACCAGGCCGCGGACGAAGCCGCCGAAGTCGCCGGTGGAGTTCTTGATCGCCACCACGGTGGGCAGGTCGGCAAGTGCGGTCAGGGTGTCGGTGTCCAGGTCGACGCCGGTGCCGCGCGGCCAGTTGTACACGCACAGCGGGATGTCGACGGCGGTGGAGACCTCCTCGTAGAAGGCGATGGTCTCGCGCGCGTTGGGCACCACGTACGGCGGCGGGGTGAGCAGGATGCCGTCGAGGCCGGCGGCCCGGGCGGCGCGGGCGTGGCCGATCGCGGCGGTGGCGGTGTAGGCGTTGCAGCCGCCGAGCAGGGTGTATCGGCCGCGGACCCGGCGGGCGGCGTGGGTGAACAGGGTGGCGCGTTCGGTCGCGGTGAGCGTGTACCACTCGCCGGTGGTGCCGGCGATGACCACGCCGTCCAGGCCCTCGGCGGCGAACCATTCCAGTTGTTCGTCCCAGGCGGTCAGGTCGAGGTCGCCCTGGGAGGTGAAGGGGGTGGTCACGGCCGGTATGTAGCCGTGCCAGTCGACGGTGGTGCGGTCCATGCCCTCGATCCTTTCGGGGACACAAACCCGGGATCCGACACACGCGGGCCGTTCGGCACCGGTGGGCCTGGTACGTGCGCTCCGGCCGTACGGCGCGGTCGGCCGGCGCGTCCGGGGTGTGGGGGAGCGACCACACCCCGGACGCGCAAGCCGACCGCGCCGCGCGAAACGGAGCCCGCACGTCGCGGGGCGTCGAGGGGACCCGCGCCTACGGCGACGGGTGTACCCGCGGGCCGTACGGCGCGGGTGCCACCCATGCCGTACCACCTCGGGAGCACCCGAAGTCGCGATGGTCCGAGAGCCCCGCCGCGCTACGGCGACGGGTGTACCCGCGACCACCGGCCCGCCGGGACCGCCCGCCGCGCTACGGCGTGGGAAGTACCCGCGTTCCGATGCCCCGGGCGCACCCGCGCCTCACGGCATCGGCGGCGTGACCGCGACCAGTAGCCGTGCCGGGGCGTCGGAGTTGTTGACGAACCGGTGCGGCAGACGCGAGTCGAACGTGATCGCGTCGCCCTCGTGCAGGTGGTGGACGCGACCGTCCACCTCGACGTCGAGTTCTCCGGCGAGTACCGTGGCGCATTCCGTGGAGGGATGGCTGTACGGCTCGTCGGAGGAGGCCTGGCCCGGCTCGATGTCCGCTTCCAACACTTCCAGATCACCCGTTCCGGGGGTGAGCCTGGAGTAGGTGATGTGCTGACGGGCGGCACCGAGCCGCATGCGCCGCTCACGCGTGGTGACAGCCACGCGCGGTACGTCGGGGTCGTCGAACAGGGTGGCGATGGAGGTGTCGAAGACGCGGGCGAGCTTGCGCAAGGTGCTCAGGCTCGGTTCCGCGGCGCCGTTCTCCAACTGGCTGAGCATGCCCGCGGAAATACCGGCTGCGGCGGCCAACTGACGCAAGGTCAGATCGTGCGCCTGCCGTAGTTCGCGCAGTCGGTCACCCAGCATGTCCGATCCCGTTCGCTTCGCTGCCGAGTACCCTCGACTCGTGGATCCTGGCTTGTGCTATCGACTTGTTCAACGTGATTGAACGCTTCGGGGCGAAGATAAGCACGGTGCCGATCCCCCGTCAAGATCGATTGGCTCGGTGCGGGGGTCAAGCACGCCCTCCCGGCGTACCGCGAGCGAAGTACGCGTCGGTGAAAGCGGGTTCGCCGCTCCCCGGTCGCCGCTGTCGGCATTTGTCCCCGACAACGCCTGTGAGCAGTCATCGAGCAGCCGGCGAGCAGTCATCAAAGCGTTATCAAAGCGGAGAATGATCGCTCCATGTGGATCCTTGATCACCAAACATAAATTTTTGGTCCCACATGTCGAGATGTGGAAAAAAGTCATTGACCACCACCTCGGCCCGCGCCTACTTTCGAGCCCACCGTTCAGCCAGATCAAACACTCGGTTCCGTCATCGGCCGATCGGGTGCCTTGAGAAAGGTGCGCCATGCAGGGCAATCAAGCCATCGGGGACAACAGCGGCAGCACGACCGCGGGCAGGTCGGCAGGCAGCAGATCCGCCCGCCGCCGGGCCGTGCGACGCGCCGCCGCGCCCGTCGCGGTCACCGTGGCCGCCGCCATGATGCTCGCCGCGTGCGGCGGCGCGAAGAAGAACACCGACGACAAGGGCGGAGGCGGCGGAGGCACCCTCGTGGTCGACACCTCCTTCAGCCTCAAGACCGCCGACCCGGGCCGCACCTTCGAGCCCACCGGCATCATGGTCACCCGGCCCGTCTACGACACGCTGCTCACCTTCGCCAACGGCGACGTGACCAAGCCCGTGCCGCTGCTCGCCGCCTCCTACGAGGTCTCGCCCGACGCGAAGACCTTCACCTTCCCGCTGCGCTCGGAGGCCAAGTTCTCCGACGGCACCCCGGTCACCGCGAAGGATGTCGTCTTCTCCTTCAACCGGGTCAAGAACCTCAAGGGCAACCCGGCCTTCCTGCTGGACGGCGTGACCGCCACCGCCAAGGACGAGCACACGGTGGTGCTGACCACCGCGGCCGCCGACCCCGCGCTGCCCTTCCGCATCGCGACCCCGGCGCTCGGCGTGGTCAACTCCAAGACCGTGGCCGCGCACGGCGGTTCCGACGCGGCCGGCGCCGACCAGGGCGACAAGGCCGAGCAGTTCCTCAACGGCGACTCGCAGGGCAGCGGTCCGTACAAGATCACCAAGTACGACGTGTCCACCGAGGTCATCCTCACCCGCAACGAGAACTACTGGGGCGCCAAGCCCAAGTACGCCAAAGTCGTGGTGCGCAACGTGCCCGCGAACACCCAGCAGTTGAACGTGCTCAGCGGCGAGAGCCAGATCTCCCTCGACATGTCGCCCGACCAGGCGGTCAAGGTCAAGGGCCAGGCCCAGGTGCTGCAACAGCCCACGCCCACCACCGCGTTCCTGTTCACGAACGACAACCCGGCGATCTCGCCGACCACCTCCAACAAGGACTTCCAGGAAGCCGTGCGCTACGGCCTGGACTACAAGAGCCTGTTGGACGTGGCCGGCGCCGGATCCGCCCAGGCGGCCGGGATCGTGCCCAGCTTCTTCACCGGCGCGCTCGACCCGGGCAAGGCCGTCCAGCGCGATATCCCGCGCGCCAAGGCCGCGTTGGCCAGGGGCGGGCTGAACAACCCGAGCGTCGACCTGTACTACGCGTCCGATGTGACGATCAACGGCATCAACTTCGGCGACCTCGCCGCCCGGGTGCAGGCCAACCTCAAGGAGGTCGGCATCACCATCAACCTCAAGCCGGCCCCCACCCAGACCGCGCTCGACTCGTACCGCAACGGCTCCGAAGCGATGGGCCTGTGGTGGTGGCAGGCCGACTACCCGGACGCCAGCGACTACCTCGCCTTCACCCCCGGCGAGCTGGTCAGCCTGCGCGCCGGCTGGAAGGCCGAGGCCAACCCGGAGGTGTCCGGCCTGGCGCAGAAGGCCAAGACGGCCACGTCCGACGCGGAACGTGTGACGGCCTACAAGCAGTTGCAGGAGTCGATGAACAAGATCGGCCCCTTCATGCCGCTGCTCCAGCCCGCCCAGGTGATCGCCGCGAACAACTCGGTCAAGAACCTGCGCTACAACCCGATCTGGTACATCGATGTCGACAAGCTCGGCTGACCCCACCGCCCGACCCGGCACTTCCCCGGCGGCCGCATCCCCCACGGGGGGTGCGGCCCCCGGGCCCCGGGCCGCGCGCGGCTCCCACCCCTTCGCCAGGTTCGTCCTGGTGCGCCTGTCCATCGGTCTGCTGCTGTGCGTGGGCATCACCATCCTGGCCTTCGTACTGACCCACTCCGTGCCCGGCGACCCCGTCGCCGCGAACCTCGGCGACCGGGCCCAGAACGACCCGGCCGCGGTCGCCGCGTTCAAGGAGAAGAACGGGCTCAACGACTCGCTGCCCTCGCAATACTTCACCTACCTGGGCAACCTGCTGCAGGGCGACATGGGCACCTCCCAGCAGACCCACCGACCCGTGTGGGACGACCTGGCCGACAAGGTCCCCGCCAGCATCGAACTCGCGCTGTTCGCCATCGTGTTGGCCCTGGTGATCGGGGTCGGCCTGGGCATCGTCGCCGCCGTCACCCGCAACGGGTGGCCGGACCGGGTGATCCGCGTGGTCAGCCTCGCGGGCGTGTCCATGCCCGTCTTCTGGCTCGCCCAAGTCGCCTTCTACGTCTTCTCGTTCAAGCTCGGCTGGATCCAGGCGGGTGGTCGGCTCTCCCCCGGCGCGATCCCCCCGGACGAGATCACCGGCCTCTACACGCTCGACTCGCTCCTGGTCGGCGACACCGGCACCTTCGGTGAGGCCTTCTCCCGGATGATCCTGCCCGCCTGCGTGCTGGCCGCCTTCAACATCGGCGTGCTCACCCGCTTCACCCGCGCCGCCGTACTCGAAGCCCTCGGCAACGACTACGTGCGCGCCGCCCGGGCCAAGGGACTTCCCGAGAGCACGGTCATCCGTCGGCACGTGCTGCGCCCCGCGCTCACCTCGATCCTGACCGTCGCCGGACTCACCTTCGGCGGCATGCTCGCCGGCACCGTGCTCGTCGAGAACGTGCTGTCGTGGCCGGGGCTGGGCCAGTACGCCTACAAGAGCGCGCTCAACCTGGACCTGCCGTCCATCATGGGCGTCTGCCTGTTCGTCGCGGTCGTCTACGTCGTGATCAACCTCCTCGTGGACCTGCTCTACGGGGTCATCGACCCGAGGATTCGCCTCTCGTGAACGCCACGCGCCTGTTCCTCGGCGATCGGCTCGGAGCCGACCGCACCCCCAGTCCGGACGACGACGCCCCTCGGCGCAAGCCCCGGCGCGCCGGGAAGTCGCCCTGGCGCAGCCCGTTGGCCGTCACCGGCCTCGCCATCATCGGCGTCTTCCTGTTCGCCGCCGTGTTCGCCTCGCTGATCTCCCCCGAGGACCCCCTCGCGCAGAAGTGGCCCAAGTACCAATCCCCGTCCGGGGACCACTGGTTCGGCACCGACCAACTCGGCCGCGACATCCTGTCCCGGGTCATCCACGGCACCCGGATCTCGCTGCCGCTGGCGCTGCTCCTGGTGGTCCTGGCGATGGTCATCGGTACCGTCCTGGGCGCGGTCGCCGGGTACTTCGGCGGCTGGATCGACATGGTCGTCATGCGCTGCGCCGACCTGGTGCTCGCCTTCCCGGCGATCATCCTGGCCATGGCCGTGGTCGCCGCGCTCGGGCCGAACCTGACGAACGCCGTCCTCGCCGTGGTGATCGTCAGCTGGCCGACCTACGCCCGCGTGGTACGCGGCCTGGTACTGACGCTGCGGCAATCGGACTTCGTCCAGGCCGACCGACTCCTCGGCGCCTCCGGATGGCGCGTCCTCGCCGTGGACCTGCGGCCCAACCTGGCCGGTCCCGTCGCCGTGCTCGCCGCGCTCGACCTGGGCAACGCGGTACTGCTGCTGTCCGGACTGTCCTTCCTCGGCCTGGGTGCGCAACCGCCCGCCGCCGAGTGGGGCGCCATGGTCAACGCCGGATCGGCGAACTTCGACGCGTGGTGGGTCGCGGTCTTCCCCGGCGCGGCCATCCTGCTCTCGGTGCTCGCCTTCAACTTCCTGGGCGACACCCTGCGCGACGCGCTCGACCCGCGTACGGCCCGGGCGATTCGAAAGTGACTCCGAAAGTGACGGAGATGAACGAGAACCCCGCTTCGCCGCCCGCCGCCTCGACCCGCGAGACGTCGATACCCGGCGCGGAGCCCGTGCTGGCGATTCGCGACCTGGTCGTCGAACTGCCCGGCCCCGACGGGAGTCCGCTGCGCGCCATCGACGGCGTCGACCTCACCGTCGGGCGCGGCGAGATCGTCGGCCTCGCCGGCGAGAGCGGCTCCGGCAAGACGATGACCGCGCTCGCCCTGCTCGGCCTGCTGCCGCAGGGCGGCACCGCCGCCGGGCAGATGCTCGTCGAGGGTGACGACGTCCTGAAGATGACCCCGCGTCAGGTCCGCGACCTGCGCGGCAACCGGGTCGCGATGGTCTTCCAGGACCCGATGACCTCGCTGCACCCGATGCTCAGCGTCGGCAAGCAGCTCACCGAACACCTGCGCCACCACAAGAAGTTGGACAAGCGCGCGGCCAACGCCCGCGCGGTGGAACTGCTCACCACGGTGCGCATCCCCGACCCCGAACGGGCGCTCGGCCGCTATCCGCACCAGTTCTCCGGCGGCATGCGCCAGCGCATCGCGATCGCCATCGCGCTCGCCTGCGACCCGGCGTTGCTGCTCGCCGACGAGCCCACCACGGCCCTGGACGTCACCGTCCAGGCGGGCATCCTGCGCCTGCTGGACCGACTGCGCCGGGAGAACGGCCTGTCCGTGCTGATCATCACGCACGACCTCGGCGTGATGTCCGCCCTCGCCGACCGGGTCAGCGTGATGTACGCGGGCCGCATCGTGGAGAGCGGGCCGCGCGCCGACGTGCTGCGCGAACCCCGACACCCGTACACCCGGGGCCTGTTGGACGCGCTGCCGCACCCGGACGGGGGCAACGCCGCGCTGGTGCCGATCGTCGGCTCGCCGCCCAAGCTCGGCCAGGCGCCCAGCGGTTGCGCGTTCCACCCGCGCTGCCCGCACGCCGTGGCCGCGTGCGCCGAGGAGCGGCCGAACCTGCTCGCGCTGACCCCCACCCACGCCGGCGCCTGCCCGATCGACCCCCTGGCCGTCACCGCCTCGAAGGTGGGTACCCCATGACCGCGCTCTCCACCTCCAACCTCACCGTCACCAGCAAGGACGTCGGCCTGCGGCTGCACGACCTGTCCGTGACCTACCGCTCGCCGGGCCGCCCGCACGTGCGCGCGGTGGCCGGGGTGAGTCTGGCGGTGGCCCCGGGGCAGGTGGTCGGCCTGGTCGGCGAATCCGGCTGCGGCAAGTCGACCCTGGGCAAGGCCGCGGTCGGGCTGCTCAAGCCCGCCGCCGGCCGGGTCACCTTCAACGGCCGGGCGGTCGACACGCTGGGCCTCAAGCCGCGGCCGAGCGACCAGCGCGGCCTGCAAATGGTCTTCCAGGACCCCTACGCCTCGCTCAACCCGCGCCGCCGGATCGGCGAACAGATCTCCGACGCCGTGGTGTTGGCCGGCGGCACCCGCGAACGCGGCCGTGAGACGGCCCGTGAACTCCTCGAACGCGTCGGCCTGGCCGCCGAGTTCGACGACCGCTTCCCGCACGAGTTCTCCGGCGGGCAGCGCCAGCGCATCGCCATCGCCCGGGTGTTGGCGGCCGAGCCGTCGTGCATCGTCGCCGACGAGCCGATCGCCGCCCTGGACGCCTCCGCGCAGGCGTCGGTGGCCAACCTGTTGCTCGACCTGGCCCGGGAGCGCAACGTCGGCCTGCTGTTCATCTCGCACGACCTGTCCATCGTGCGGCAGATCGCCGACACCGTCGCGGTGATGTACCTGGGCACCGTGGTCGAGAGCGGCCCCACCGCGCAGGTGTGGGACGACCCGCGCCACCCGTACAGCAAGGCGCTGATCTCCGCGGTGCCGCGCGCCGACGGCAGCGGCGAGTTGCCCGTCGACCTCCCCGGCGACGTCCCCGACCCCGCCTTCCCGCCCACCGGCTGCCGGTTCCACCCGCGCTGCCCGATCGCCACCGACGCCTGCGGGGTGGACGAGCCCGCGCTGGTGGAATTCCTCCCGGAGCGCAGGGCCGCCTGCTCGATCCTCGCTCCCGCTCTCACGAAAGTCGGGTGACCGCACCCATGTGGTTGACCAACTGTCACGTCGTCGACGTCGTCACCGGCGAGGTCCTGCGCGATCGCAGCGTGCACATCGACAACGGAGTCATCGTCGAGGTGGCCGCCGACGCGCCGGCGGACGCGGACGTCCACGACCTGGGCGGGCGGCACCTGCTCCCCGGGCTGATCACGTGCCACTCGCACATGTCGATCGTCTTCCCCTTCTCCGAGACGCGCGAGGACGAACCGGCCGAGTTGACCGCGTTCCGCGCCGCGCAGCGGGCCGCCGACGCGCTGCACGCCGGGGTGACCACGATGCGGTGCGTGCACGAGCAGAACCGGATCGACTTCGTGCTGCGCGAGGCGCGCGCCCGGGGCTTCATCCGCGCCCCGCGCGTATTCGGCGCCGGGCGTGCGCTGTCCACGCCGGGCGGTCATGGCGAGGGCTCGGACTGCGTCTACGTCAAGGGCGCGGACGCCTTCTACCACGCCGCCATCGGCGAACTGGAGGCCGGCGCCGACCACATCAAGATCTTCATCAACTCCGGCCTGGCCCGCGAGGGCGAGGACTTCGAGCACGCCGAGATGACCGACGCGGAGATCGCCGCCACGGTCAAGGCGGCCGACGAGCACGGCGCCTACGTGGTCGCGCACGCCGGCGAGTCCGCCGCGATCCGCCAGGCCGTCGAACTGGGCGTGCGCTCGTTCGAGCACATCTACGCCCTCGACGCGGAGACCGCGCGCCTGCTCGCCGAGCGCGAGGCGTTCGTCACCCCGACGCTGTGCGTGACCAACTCGCTGGGCTGGATGCGGGACAACCACTTCGACGAGGGCTCCGTCGTCAACGCCAAGAACGCCATCGCGCCGCACCAGGAGAGCTTCCGGCGCGCGGTCGAGGCGGGCGTACAGCTGGTCAACGGCACCGACGTGCCACCCGGCGACCGGGTCGACGGGGTGTCCGCCGTCGTGCACGAGATGTACCTGATGGCCAAGGGCGGCCTGGACAACCTGCGCGTGCTCCAGGCGGCCACCGTCACCGCGGCCCGGCTGATCCGGGCCGAGGACCGGCTCGGACGGATCGCCCCCGGCTACGCGGCCGACCTGATCGCCGTCGACGGCGACCCGCTGAGCGACCTCGGCGCGATGGGCCGGATGTCCTTCGTGATGCTGGAGGGCGAGGTCGTCCGCGAGGACGTACCGGTCTGACCTCCCGCGTGCCGCCCGACCGCCCTCTCCGATAGGACCCGCACCGATGACCACCCCTGTCACCTCCCGCGACGCCCACCGCCCTGCCGGGTCGGCCGAGGACCGCGCCGCCGTGTGGAGCGCCCTGCTCGACATCTACGCCGGCTTCACGGCCGGCGACCGGGAGCGGATCGACCGCCGGATCCACCCCGAGGCCACCATCTGGGACTCGGCCACCCCCGAACTCCTGTTCGGCCGCGCCGACCTGGACCGCATCCGGGCCGAGCGCCCGGTCGGCCCCGACGCCCCGGTGGTCACCGGGATCCACGCGAGCGACGAGGTGATCGACATCTGGGACGACACCGCCCTCGCCCGCTACAACCTGCGCGTCGACTTCGCCCCCGCCGCCGACGGCACCGTCCTGCCCTCGGAACACATCCGCAACACCGCCGTGGCCCGCCGCTTCCCCCAGGGCTGGCTCGTCGTCCACAACCACGAGGACGTCCTCGGGTAACCCCCGAACACCCGGCCCGGGTAACCCCGCATGCCCGGCCCGGACGGTCCCCGCCGCCCGAGCCGGGCGGCGGGGCTGCGCCGGCACTTGCTAAGGTGTGCGATTGCTCAATCCGCGCAGATGCGAGGAGCATGCCTCGGCGTGCGCCGGTCTCGGCCGGGCACGGCGCGCGGGAAGGACGTGGAGCGGTGAGCACACCCCTGTACGAAATGAAGGCCGAGTTCTTCAAGACGCTCGGCCATCCCGCCCGCATCCGGGTGTTGGAACTGCTCAGCGAGCGCGAGTACGCGGTCGCCGAGATGTTGCCCGAGGTCGGCATCGAAGCCTCACGGCTGTCCCAGCAGCTGGCCGTGCTGCGGCGGGCGAACCTGGTGGCCGTCAGCCGCCGCGAGGGCTCGACCGTCTACTACACGCTGACCAGTCCGCGCGTGGCCGACCTGCTCGCGGTCGCGCGGGGGATCCTCACCGGGCTGCTCACCGACCAGGTGGGCCTGCTCGAAGACCTGCGCGCGGCGACGCCCGGGGCATCCCCGGCCACCGCCACGGCCGATGGGTCCGGGAGCTCGCCGTGCTGAGCCGGGGACGGGGCGGCGCGGAGCGGCCCGCGCCCAATCCCGCCTACAGCGTCCGGATCCACATCCCGCCCGACGCCGACGCGATCGTGGAGAGCGTGCTGGCCGACGCCCCCGGCACGGTCGCCCGCCGGGCGGACGAACCGGACGTGACCGGCGCGCGGCGGATCACCCTGGACGCCGACGGCCCGCGCACCCTCGCCTGGCTCACCCGCGCCCTCGCGCGCCGCCTGGGCGCCGACCTGCTGCACGCCCAGGACCCCGTCTTCACCACCGCCTCCACTGGCAAACTCACCCTGCGCGTATGCGCGGCCACCAGCACCGGACACGACGTCGCGCTCCTGGACGCGGACGCCGACCGCCGGGTGGTCTCGCACCTGGCCGCACACCCGGAACATACCGACCGCTACACCGGACGCGGCCACCGCGTCGCGCTGATCAGCGACGCCAGCGCCGTCCTGGGCTTCGACGAACTGCCCGCCGACGCGGTCCTGCCCGCCCTCGAATCACAGGCCGTGCACCTGCGCCGGGCCACCGGACTCGACGTCTTCCCGCTGCCCGTGGCCACCCCCGACGTCACCGACATCGCCCGCGCGGTACGCATCCTGGCCCCCGGCTTCGCCGCCGCGGTGCTGGTACACACCCGCCTGGACCGGGTCACCGTCACGCACGCCGCGCTCGGCCCGACCCCGCCGGTGCTGCTCCTGGACACGATCAACGACGGCCTCGCGCCGGCCACCGCCGCCGCCACGGTCAACGCCCTGGTCAACCGTGGCCTCAACCCGCTCTCCGCCCGGGTGATCGTGGTCGACCCCGCTGCCGGCGGCGACCTCGCCGGACTGCTGATCGCCTGCGGCATCGCCGACTTGACCCTGTTCGATCCGTTCACCCACGGTGCCGACGCGCTGCACACGATCGCCGACGGCGCCGACCTGATCGTCGACCTCACCGCCTTCGCCACCCCGCCCCCGGGCGTCCCGGTCCTGCGCGCCCGTCCCGACACCCCGCCCGCCTTCGGTGCCACCACCACCGGGCCGCGCCCCCTGCACGCCCTCCCGGGCCTGCTCACCGCGGCCACCACCACCCGCCGTGCGATCACCGGCCACGCCCGGGTCGCCGCCGTGTACGCGCTGATCGAGAACACCCCGCGCAACGCGCTCCTGCCCCCGACCGACCAACCCGGCCTCACCGCCGTGGTCTCCGCGGCCGCCACCCGGGCGCTCGACAACGACCCGGACCGGGACCGGGGCTGACGCCGGGATCGCGGTCGAGACCCCGTCTCGGCGCCCCTTCGTCACCCGCAGGCATGATCCGGTCGCGGTTCGGTGATGATTCGGGAGGTCGGGAATGGGCGTGTCCGGTGTCGGATCGGCGGGCCAACGGCCATCCTGGGGTCGGCGGGTCCGGTCGTTGCGGAGGAGACATCGGGTGGGCGATCGGGGCGAGGACACACGGGAGCCGGCGGCCCAAGGCGGCGGTCCCGGACACGGGTTCGCCGACGGGGACGGCCATCGGGCGCCGCCCGGAGGCGACTTCGGCGGTGTCGCCCTCGCACCCGTGCCGACGCGGCTGATCCCCCGACAGATCCCGCCCTCGCCTCGCGACTTCGTCAACCGCGACGCCGAACTCCGCGCCCTCGAAGAGGTCCTGGCCGGCGGACTGCGCGGACCGGGCCCCGGCGTGGTCGCCCTGACCGGCCTGGGCGGCGTCGGCAAGACCGCGCTCGCCGCGCACTGGGCCGCGCGCGCCGCCGGCCGTTTTCCCGACGGACAGCTCTCGGCGGTCCGGAGCAGCTGCGCGTACAGATCCCCGTCCGGGTCCAACCGGGGCGCCTCCCGGGTGAACGCGGCCGTGGGGGAGGCCGGATCGAGCTCCCCCTCGCCGGTCGCCGCGAGCAGCGTCACCCGATCCAGGCCCGCGCCGTAGAACGACACCGAACCGTGGTCGCCGACCACCCAGTCGGCGGCGATCAGCGCGGCCTGCCAACCCCGTTCGGGCGGCACGATCAGCAACCCGGCGTCCAGCGCGTCGGCCGGGAGCCGGTCCCGCACGTTGAACGGCCCGTGACAGCTCCACACGTTCGGGTGCAGCACCACCGCGACCACGAACTCGTCCACCGGCAACTCGCCGATCAGCCGCAGCGGCAGCTCCGGATGCCGGCCCAGCAGCGAATGCTCGCTCCAGGTCGAGCTGACCACAACCAGCCGCCGGCCGTGCACCGCGCCGAACGGCTGCCGGTAGCGCCGCCGCCGGGACAGGCTGAGCACGATCCGGTGGAAGCACGGAGCACTTCGAAGTCGGTCCGCAGGGTGCCCCAGCGGGAACCCTCGGGGCTATCGGATACCAGCAAGGTCACTCCGGGCGACGGCGCGCGTGAAGACGGCTGATCACGATGCCAACCAAGCCCGCCCGCCTTCCGGCTCACCGGACCCCGCCACGCCGAGCCGCGTCGCCACGCCGAGCCCGACCCGCTCCGGCGGCCGGGCGCGGGTGGCTTCGAGCCGAGTTTGGTCAAGTGGGCCTCGCCGGCGGGCGGCTGTGTCGAGGATGACCCCATACGCGCCGCGCGCCGGCAGGGCGACCGGCACACCTCTCGGAAAGCGGGGTCGCGATGACCGCACCCGAACGGGTCGTACCGTCGGAGGGCGACGACTTCTACGTTCCGCCCGTCCCGCTGCCGCCGGGGGAGTACGGGGACGTGATCCGATCCCGCCCGCTCACCGGCGTGGCCGCGCTCCGCTCGGCGAGCCACAACGAACTGGTGCTCTATCGTTCGGAAGCCGTCGACGGCACGCCGATCGCGGTGTCCGGCATCGTCGCGCTGCCGCCCACGCCCGCGCCCGACGGCGGCCATCCGCTGATCGGCTGGGCGCACGGCACCCTCGGACTGGGCGACAAGTGCGCGCCCTCGCGCGACAACGAGGAGATCGCGGCCGAACTCCCCGAGCACCACGAGATCAACCAGTCCCCGCACGTGCTGCTGAACGCGCTGCTCGAAGCCGGTTGGGCGGTCGCGATGACCGACTACGAGGGCATGGGTACACCCGGCCCGCACCCCTTCCTGCTGGGCCGATCCGAGGCGCACGGCGTGCTCGACCTGGTCCGTGCGGCGCGCCGGTTGTACCCGGTGATCTCCGACCGGTTCGCCCTCGTCGGCCACTCCCAGGGCGGCCAGGGAGCGCTCTTCGCCGCCCACCATGCCGATCGCGTCCCGGAGTTCACCCTGCTCGGCGTGGCCGCTCTGGCCCCGGCCTCGCACATCGTCGAGGACCTGATCGCCGGAAGCGACTACGACGGCTACACCGGCGGCCTCGCCTTCACGCCCCTGCTGCTCACCGGCGCGATCATCGGCTCCCGGGCGGAGGCGACCGAGGAGCGGCCGGCCATCGATGCGCTGGAGGTGCTGAGCACCGAGGCGTACACGCTGTTCACCGCCGCCGACGACCGATGCCGGGTCGAGTTGTCCGCGTGCGAGGCGTGGGGCGGCATCAAGGGCAACGCCCAGTTCCGGGGCAGCCTCACCCAGGATCCCAATCCGCATCAGCGGGAGTTCCTGCGCCAGGTCGAACGCACCAATCCCGCCCTGTCCATCCCGGTGCCGATCCGCGTCTCGCACGCGCAGCAGGACGAGCGGGTCAAGATCGCGTACAGCACCAGACTGGTGGCCGAACTCGGCGAGTTGGGCAACGACATCGTCTACCGGATCCATGCGCGGGTCGCCGACGGCGGCAGCCTGGGGGCGCACTTCGGGCTGATCGAGACCGACGTCCCGGAACTGCTCGCCTGGTTGCGCGACCGGGAGCGGGCGAAGCACTGACCGGCGCGGGAGCGAGTGCCGCCGGACAGGGCCTAGGTGCCGGTCGCCGCGCGGGCGGTGGACAGCAGTTCGCTCACCGTGCCGGTGAAGTCGGGCAACATCGCGTACGCGGTCGTCCAGGCGTCGGGGCTGCCCGCCAGGTGGGTGGCGACGAGCAGGTCCAGGGCCTCGTCGACCGCCCGCGGGACGACGCCGTAGGGCGCGTCGGTCAACGTGCCCAGCACGACGCGGGCGGGTCGGCCGTGCCGAAGCCACTGCTCGGGGTCGACCGCGCCGTCGGTGAGGGCGTTCGTGATCAACCCGGGCCAATCGGCGGCGGATCGGCGCCGGTCGAGGAACGGGTACACGGCGCGCAGGAGATCGCGAGCGAGGGGCCACGCATGCCGGGCGATTTCCGCCAGGTCGCAGTACTCGCCGGCGTGTTCGGCCAGTGCCCGGGCCGGTTCCTCGGGCAGGTCCGGCCGGACGTCGGCGAGCACTTCGAGCGCCTTGACGGAGAGCGGTTCGGCGCGGTGCGCGGCGAGGATCGCCGACCAGCCGGGGTCGGCGACGGTCTCCAGGAAGCCGCGCGCGCCCAGGCTCGGCAACAACTCGACCACGCCGCCCGCCCGGGCTCGCTCCTCCCAGTCGGTGATGGTTTCCGCCAGAAGCCGATCGGCATCGGCGGGTGTCGCCCGGTCCGCCCGGGCGACCACCCCGCTCGGGTCCGTGCCGAGGCTCTCCCGGGCGTGGTCGGCGCCGTCCGGGTGCAGGGTGTTTTGGGCGAGCATGGCGGTGACGCGCGAGTCTCCGACGGCCAGTGCCGCGCGGTAGGCGTGCAGCGACTCGTGGACGGTTGCCCGGTAGTGGTCGCGATAGTGCCGGGACGGCCGGGTGGTCGGGTCTTCGACGGCGATGGCGATCAGTGTCCGGCGCAGCGCGGGCAACCGGGCCGGGTCGCGGAGCAACCGCTCCCGAACCCGCGGCGAGGTGCGCGGACGGGTGAAGATTCCCACGTCGACCGCGGGTGCGCCGGCGGCGAGCAGCGCGGCGTCGACGTCGGCGCCGCCGGGACGGCCGTACAGATCGGCGGTGAACTCGGCCGGCAGGTGGGCGGCGACGCGCGCGAACGTGTCCGGGGCGGTCCCGCGCAACAGTGCGCACAGCGCGGCGTGGCGTTGCCGGCCCGAGTCGTGGCTGTAGGGCCGGAGGTAGTCGGCCCAGATCGGCGGGCCGGGGTCGGGACCGTCGGCCGCCGCCACGGCCGCGTCGAGCAGATCGGGCAGAGTGCCGGGGTACTCCGGGCCGAGCCGGGCCAGGTGCAGCCACCCGGGGACGGCGTCGCCGAGCCGGTCGCGGACGAGTCGGGCCAGTTCGGCGTCGACGAGCGCGAAACGCTCCCGCCGGCGTCGCGGCGTCGCCGGTCGCGCCGCGGCCTGGACGTAGTTCTCCAGGAACGCCCACGCCGGCGCGGCCTCGGCGACCAGGTCGGCCGCGGCCGGAGCGTCGGCGGTACGGGTGGGCTCGCACGCGTCCAACAGGGCGGCGGTGAGGTCGCCGTCGTCGGCGCCCTCGGCCGCGGGCCACCGCTCCAGTCGCGGCCGGCCGTCGGGGCCGACGCCGACCAGCGCCCGCAGCGCCGCGTGGTCGAGCCCGTACCGGCGCACGAGGCAGACCACGTCGTCGGAGAACAGGGGCGACCGGTGGTGGGCGTCGAGGACCGGGCCCCACGCGAAGGTGTGCGGGGCGACCATGACCCGGTTCACCGCCGGGGACAGGCGTGAGCGCGACGTGTCCTCGATCGCCCGCAACCGCCGGACGAAGCCCTCCGGCCGGGCCGCGTCGAGGATGGTGGTCTCCACGTCGGCCCGGACCTTGGGCCGGTCGAGTGCCTCACGCATCTGCCGGTGCAGTCCCCGGTAGGCGCCGTCGAGGTCGCGCGTCCACGGTCGCACGGCATCGGGTCCCTCCAGGTCCCACAACCGCAGCAGGGCCAGGGCCCGTTCGGCGCGGGTGAGCCGTCCGTCGGCGCCGAGGGTGTGCAGCGTGTGCCGGACCAGGTCGGGATCGGCCGCGACCACGGCGGGCGCGAGCACGGTGTACTCGGTCGTCGCGAGCAGGCGGGCCCGCAGCGCGGGATGTACGGGTACCGGCCCGACCGGCACGAGCCCGGCCGCCACCCGCTCGGCCGGCGGCAGGCATCCGGGTGGACCGCCGGCCAGGATCAGCCGGCACATCAGCGGCGAATCGGGTTGGTAGAGAAGGGCGTTCGTTTCCGGGTCGGCGCGGCGGTACAGGTCCCACAGCGGACTGTCGTAGTGGGTGAGGTGCCGCGGCTGGGCCCGGAACTCGAGATCGCCGGCCAGTACGATCCGGTCGAAGTCGTCGCCGTGCGTGTACATCCAGTCCAGGAGGGCGTCGGGGGCGCCCAGTGCCCCGGCCACGAGCCGCCCGCGGGTCGAGGCGCCCAACCGCTCGGCCACCGCCGCCACTTCGGCGGCGTCGGCGCGGCACAACAAACGGATGAACGCCGCCTCCGCCATGCCGTGCCGTTTCTCTCTCGCGCGCGTCCCGGGCCGCCCGCCGACGTTACGCGCCATCCGTCGGGGACACCCCACCCAATCATCCGCCACCGGGCCGTCGCGGGCGGGGTCGCGCGCGGGCGCCCGGTGACGCGCGGGAGTCCGGCCGGACGGCCTTTCCCAGGGCGGTGGTCCTGAACACCCCGGGACGGGGTCGGGGCAACCCTGGACCGTCCCGAAGTAAGCCGCCCATCGCCGGTCGAACCGGGTGTGACCCGGATCTCGCGGCATACCGATGAGTTCGCGGTGGGCCGGCGGTCCTATCCTCGACGGCATCGGAACGACCGCGTGAGGAATACGGACATGAGCGACAAGCCGAAGGGCCCGGCGACCTACTTTCCCTCGATCGAGAAGAAGTACGGTCGGCCGATCGAGGAGTGGCTGGGCCTGGTCCGCTCCTCGCCGCTGACCAAGCACACGGAGCTGGTGTCCTGGCTCAAGACCGAGCACGGCCTGGGCCACGGCCACGCCAACGCGCTGGTCGCCCACGTGCGCGCCGAGCAGTCGATCGCCGGGTAGCCGTCGGTCGTCGCGACCGGGGTCAGGCCCTCCCCGGCGTCGTCGTGGTGGGGCGGGCGCGCAGGTGGGCGCGCTCGCCCTGGGTGCCGAACAGGCTGAGGAATTCCACCGGTCGGGCGTCGACCGCGTCGAACCAGTGCGGCACGCGGGTGTCGAACTCGGCCGCCTCGCCGGGCGCGAGCACCAGATCCTGCTCGCCCAGGATCAGCCGCAACCGCCCGTTGAGCACGTACAACCACTCGTAGCCCTCGTGGGTCTGCGGGTCGGGCTCCCCGCGCAGGCCGCCGGCGGAGATGACCAGCTTGTACGCCTGGATGCCGCCCGCCCGGCGGGTCAGCGGCACCATGGTCATGCCGAAGCGGGTGATCGGACGCAGATGGATGCGCGGGTCGCCGGTCGGCGGGGCGTCGACGAGTTCGTCGAGGGTGACCCCGTGTGCCCGGGCCAGCGGGAGCAGCAGTTCCAGGTTGGGGCGGCGGGAGCCGGATTCCAGGCGGGACAGCGTGCTCACCGAGATGCCGGTGGCCGCCGCCAGGTCGCCCAGGGTGATCTGGCGGTCGCGGCGCAGCGCGCGCAGGCGTGGGCCGACGGCGGTGAGGGCGGAGTCGAGATCGTCGTCCATGCCGCCGAGTTTGCCATATCGGCAAGTAATGTTGCCGGAATCGTGGATGCGTCGCATGGTCGTCATCGGAGGTGGTCGCAATGACCGATCGGCTGATGGACGGCTATGACGTGGTGGTGATCGGTGGCGGTGCCGCCGGATTGAACGGGGCGCTGATGCTGGCCCGGGCGCGCCGCTCGGTGGTGGTGATCGACGCGGGCGCGCCCCGCAACGCCCCGGCCGAGGGGGTGCACGGCCTGCTGGCCCGGGAGGGCATGCCGCCGGCCGAACTGGTCGAGCGGGGCCGGGCGGAGGTGCGCGGATACGGGGGCCACGTGGTGACCGGCGAGGTGGACGCGGTGGCCCGTGAGGCCGACGGGTTCACGGTGGCGCTGGCCGACGGGCGTACCGTGCGGGCCCGGCGGCTCCTGGTCACCACCGGGCTGGTGGACGAACTGCCCGAGGTCCCCGGGCTGCGCGAGCGGTGGGGGCGGGACGTGCTGCACTGCCCGTACTGCCACGGCTGGGAGGTGCGCGACGGGGCGATCGGCGTGCTGGCGAGCGGGCCGCTGTCGATGCACCAGGTGTTGCTCTTCCGGCAGTGGAGCGACGACATCACCTTCTTCCCGCACACCACGGCGCCGCCGACCGAGGAGGAGGCCGAGCAGTTGGCGGCCCGGGGGATCCGGGTGGTGGCCGGCGAGGTGGCATCGGTGGCGGTCGTCGACGACCGGCTGGTGGGCGTGCGGCTCGCGGACGGAACGCTGATCGAGCGCGACGCGCTGGCGGTGGCCACGCGGATGGTGGCGCGCGCCGACTTCCTGGCCGGCCTCGGCCTGCGGGCGGTGGCGCATCCGTCGGGGGCGGGCGAGTACGTCCCCGCCGACCCGACCGGACGCAGCGAGGTGCCCGGGGTCTGGGTCGCGGGCAACGTCACCGACCTGATGGCGCAGGTCGGCGCCGCGGCGGCCGGGGGTGCGGCGGCGGGCGCGCAGATCAACGCCGACATGGTCGCCGAGGACACCCGGCGCGCGGTGGCCGCATACCGGGACGTTTTCTCGGCCGCGAACGAGGCACGGGTGTGCGAGAAGGTGCTGGGAGAGCGTCGGCACGGCCTGTGACGCCGGGGGCGTCGGGTTCGCCCGTGACGACCGGGGGCGTCGGCCCGGCTCGTGCGGGTCGGGGGCGTCGGCCCGGTCCGTGCGGGTCGGGGGCGTCGGCCCGGTCCGTGCGGGTCGGGGGCGTCGGCCCGGTCCGTGCGGGTCGGGGGCGTCGGCCCGGTCCGTGCCGGCCGGGGGCGTCTGAGGGTCGGGGAGCGTCGGACCCGGTCCATGACAACCGGGGCGTCGGCCCGGCGCGTGCCGGTCAGGGGTGTCGGTTCGGTAGCTCCTGCGGTGTCGGGTCGGTGCCCCAGCTGGCGAGCAGGCGCAGGTTTTCCGCGGCGATCGGGTCGGTCGGGACGTGGTGGATCGTCAGGCACTGTTCGGGGTCGTCGGGCAGGCGCAGGGTCTCGAACGGGAGGGTCAGCTCGCCGATCACGGGGTGGTGCAGACGCCGACTGCCGTGACTCTGCTCCTGGACGTCGTGCCGGGCCCACAACCGGCGGAACTCCTCGCTCCCGGACGAGAGTTCGTCTACCAGCGCGGTGAGGCGCGGGTCGTCGGGATAGCAGCCGGCGTCCAGGCGCAGGGTGCCGACCACGTCCACCGCCTTCGCTTCCCAGTCCACGAACAGGCGGCGGTACCCGGGGTTCAGGAAGACCAGCCGGCCCCAGTTGCGCTCCCGGTCCGGGAGTTCGTCCCAGTCGCCGAACAGGGCCGCCGCCGAGCGGTTCCAGGCGAGCACGTCCAGCCGCCGACCGGTGACGTACGCGGGCATCGTGTCCATGGCGGTCAGCAGTGCCCGCAGGCCCGGCCGCACCTGCTGGCGCCGCGACGCGGTGTAGCGCCGGTGCGGCTGGTGCCGGCACTTGGACAGGTGGGTGAGGTGGGCGTGCTCGGTCTCGGTCAGCCGCAGAGCCCGGGCGATGGCATCGATCACCTCGGTCGACACGTTGTGGCCCTTGCCCTGTTCGAGCCGGGTCAGGTAGGCGACCGACACCCCCGCCAGTTGGGCCAACTCCTCACGGCGCAGCCCCGGTACGCGCCGGTGCCGCCCGGTCACCGGCAGCCCGACGTCCTCCGGGCCGAGCCGGGCCCGCCGGGTACGCAGGAACTCGCCGATCCCGTCGCGCGGATCGATCGACCGCCCGCCGCCGGGGCGCGCGGCCTCGTGCGTACCGATGCGGTCGTGGACGCCGTTCGTGCCGTTCATGTCGTTCATTGTCCACGGCCGGGCGGACGAGTGCGGGGGCCGAGACTGACCCTGGCAGTGGTAGGAACGGCGGTCCTGAGCGGAACGGAGGTCTGGCAGCGCGGACCCGGGGCGGGCAGGGTCAAGTGCAGGTACATGCACACGATCGGTGCCGCTACCGCCCCCGTTTCCGCTTCCGGCGAAGGAGCCTCCATGCACTCTCCCCTGCTCGACCCCTATCGCGGCCCGAACCTGCACCTGCCCAACCGGGCGGCGATGGCGCCGATGACCCGCTCGCGCGCCGACGACGTCACCGGGGTCCCGACGCCGATCATGGCCGCCTACTACGCCCAGCGCGCCGCCGCCGGCCTGATCGTCAGCGAGGGCATCTGGCCGCATCGCCTGGGCAAGGGCGGCCCCGGCGTGCCCGGCCTGACCGACCCGGCGCAGGTGGCCGGCTGGAGGGAGGTGACCCGCGCGGTACACGCCGAGGGCGGGCGCATCTTCGCCCAGTTGTGGCACGTGGGCCGGGTCAGCCACCCCGATCTCCTCGCCGGGGCGCGGCCGGTCGCCCCCTCCGCCGTGGCGATCACCTCGGGCGCCATCCACACCGCCGACGGCCCGAAGCCCTATGTGCGCCCGCGCGAGTTGTCCACCGCCGAGGTGGCCGCGTCGGTCGAGGCGCATGCCGAGGCCGCGCGCAACGCCGTCGACGCCGGCTTCGACGGGGTCGAGATCAGTGCCGCCTACGGCTATCTGCTCGCCCAGTTCCTCGCCGACAGCGCCAACCGGCGCACCGACGGCTACGCCGACCATGTGCGCTTCCCGATCGAGGTCGTCGAGGCGGTCGCCGCCGCGATCGGGCCGGAGCGCACGGCGTTGCGGATCTCCCCGGACAACACGCAACTCGACATCGTCGAGGCCGATCCGGCGACGCGCTACCGCCGACTGGTCGGCGCGCTGGACGGGATGGGGCTGGCGTACCTGCACGTGGTGCAGTCGGGGGCCTATCCGGCGCTGGCCGACCTGCGGCCGCGCTGGGGCGGCACGCTGATGGCGACCTACGACGGCGCCGAACCGGGCGGCCACGAACGGGCGGAGCACGCGGTGCGGACCGGGCTCGCCGACGTGTACGCCTTCGGTCGACTGTTCCTGGCCAACCCCGACCTGCCCCGACGCCTGGCCGTCGGCGCCGAGTTCAACCGGCCGCTGAAGACCGGCCACTACGGCGGCGGTGCCGAGGGCTACCTGGACTACCCGCGCCTGGACGGGTGATCGGGGTCGTCCCCGGCCCGGGACGGCGGCGATTCCCGGGGTCGGGCGCGGGGGAGGATTCCGGGCATGACCGACTCCGGGCACTACCTCGACGGTGCGTCCGAACAATTCGACGCGATGGTGGACCTGTTGCGCGACCTGGTCACCTGCGAATCCCCCTCCGAGGACCGGCGGGCGCTCGACCGCTGCGCCGATCCGGTCGCGGCGGCCGGGGAACGCCTGCTCGGGCGTCCGCCGGAGCGGGTGGTCCGCGAGGGCATCACCCACCTCGTCTGGCGCCCGAGGGGGAAGGGGCCGCTGCTGCTCGGGCACTACGACACGGTGTGGCCGGTGGGCACGCTCGACGAGTTGCCCTTCTCGGTGCGGGACGGCATCGCGCGCGGGCCCGGCGTGTTCGACATGAAGGCGGGGATCGTGCAGATGATGTACGCCGCCGCGCTGTCCGGCGCGGCCGATCGGATCGGCCTGCTGCTCACCGGCGACGAGGAGACCGGCTCGCCCACCTCCCGCACCCTGGTGGAGGAACTGGCCGCCGAGTCCGGGGCGGTACTGGTGGGCGAGCCGAGCGGGGACGGCGGCGCGGTGAAGACCGCCCGCAAGGGGGTCGCGGGTTTCCGGGTGGCGGTACGCGGTCGCGCGGCGCATGCCGGCCTGGAACCCGAACTGGGAGTGAACGCGACAGTGGAACTCTCCCACCAGGTGCTCACGTTGGCCGGCGTGTCCCGGCCGGACCTCGGCACCACGGTCACCCCGACCGTCGCGGCGGCGGGATCCACCACCAACACCGTGCCCGACGCGGCGACGCTGTCCGTGGACGTACGCGCCTGGACTCGTGCGGAACTCGACCGCGTGACACGACACATGCGCGAGCTGAGCCCGGTGTTGCCCGGGGCCGGGCTGGTGGTGACCGGTGGGGTGAACCGGTATCCCCTCGAAGAGGCCGTGTCCGCCGACCTGTTGTGCCTGGTCCGCGCGGTGGCCCGGGACCTGGGCATGCCCGAACCCGACGCCGTGCGCTCCGGCGGCGGTTCCGACGGCAACTTCACCGGCGCGCTCGGGATCCCCACCCTCGACGGGATGGGCGCGGTCGGCGGACACCCGCACGCCCGGGACGAGTTCGTGGACCTGGCCCTCCTGCCCGGCCGAACCGCCCTGCTGGCCGCGCTACTCGCTCGGCTGTGCGCGAACCGGCCGATCCCGGCGGCGAGTTCGCGTACGACGGTCGATCGGTAGGGACGGACGTGGTTTCGGACATTTCGCCGACTCGGACCCCGCACCGGCCGCGAGCCGGTCGGCGTCGGACGGGGAGTCCGTCGACGCCGTCGGCGGCCGGCGGCCGGCACAGGAGAGAGCACGCGATGAGGACGCAGTCCCGCCTACCGCTCGATGCGCGATCCCGCTTATCGGTCGGCGTGTGGTCCCGCCCGTCGATAGACACGCAACCACGCGCGGTGGCCGGGGCGTTCCGGCGATGAGCGAGGAGTCGCGGCGGCCGATGATCAGTCGGGAGCAGGTCGTCGCGTGCCTGCGGGTGCCGGGTGTGGACGTACCGGAACCGGCGGACGACCCCGATGCGATGTCGCGACCGATGGCGCTCGGCTTGTTGCTGTTCCTGATCGAGGCCGCCGCGGCCGGCGATGTGGACCGGCTCGATCAGGAGGTGTTGCGCAGCGGCTACCAGGCGGGCGCGCGCTCGGCGGCGGCCGACCACCCCCGGGCCGACGACGCGTGGGTGACCACGTTCGTCTCGTGCATCTGGTGGCCGCGCGGGCCCAGATCGAGAAGGGGCGCGCGGCGATCCGCGAACTGGGCTACGAGCCCTGAGCATGCCCGCCGGCGGCCGGGGCGTCAGCGCGGGGCGCCGGCGCGTTCCGAGGCGTCGAGGTAGGTGTGCAGCGCCCGGCGGGTGTGGGTGAGCGCGTCGATGCGCTGGTCCAGTCCGTCCAGGCGGGTGCGCAGGAAGTCGGTCAGCTCGCCGCAGGGGGCGAACTCGGGGGCCGCGCCGATCGCGCAGGGCAGCAGATACGCGATGTCCTCGGTGGACAGCCCGGCTTCGAGCAGGCCGCGGATCTGGGTGACGGTGAGAACCGCGTCGGCGTCGTACTCGCGATAGCCGTTGGCGCCGCGCGCGGGTTCGAGCAGGCCCTGGGCCTCGTAGTAGCGCAGTTGGTGGGTGTGTACCCCGGTCCGTCGACTCAATTCCCCGATCAGCACGTGTGCGCTCCTGGTTGACGTTCGTGGTCGACCTGCGTGGTCGACCTTCTCGGTTGACCTTCATACCGGTGTGAACGTCGATGATCCTGCCACAGGCATCGCGTCACACGAAGGAGCCACGATGGAAACGCACGACGTCGACCGCACACCCGTGACGGTCATCGGTCTGGGGCACATGGGTCGGGCACTGGCCGACACCCTTCTGCGCGAGGGATACCCCACCACGGTGTGGAACCGTTCGCCGGCCAAGGCCGACGACCTCGTCGCGCGGGGCGCGCGGCTCGCCCCCTCGGTCGCGGACGCCGTCGCGGCCGGCGCGCTCGTGGTCGTCTGCGTCACGGACTACGCCGCCGTGCGCGAACTGCTCGACCCGTCGGCCGGGACGTTGGCCGGTCGGACCCTGGTCAACGTGACCACGGGCACCTCGCAGGAGGCCCGGGAGACCGCCGCGTGGGCCGCGGGGCACGGCGCGGACTACCTCGACGGGGCGATCCTGGGCGCGCCGACCGCGATCGGTACGCCCGAGGGGGTGATCCTGTACAGCGGCCCGCCGGCCGCCTTCGATCGGCACGAGTCGGCGCTGCGGAGCCTGGGCGGCGGGACCGCGTACCTCGGCGCGGACCAGGGTCTGTCCGCGCTCTACGACGCGTCCATGCTCGGTCTGATGTGGGGCATCCTGAACGGATTCCTCCAAGGGGCCGCGCTGCTCGACACCGCCGGGGTGAGCGCGGGCACGTTCGCGCCGGTGGCTCGGCAGGGGCTGGCGACGGTGGCCGAATGGCTGGCCGGCTACGCCGCGCAGATCGACGACGGCAGGTATCCGGTGCTCGACGCCAGTATCGACACGCACCTCGCCTCGATGGGGCACCTAGTGCACGAGAGCGAGTCGCTGGGCGTCGACGCCGCGTTCCCGAGGCTGGTGCGGGCCGTGGCCGAGCGGGCGGTGGCCGACGGACACGGCGGCAGTGGCTACGCGGCCGTGATCGAACAGCTCCGGGCGCCGGCCGGGACCCGCGCGTGGTCGGCGATCGGGCCGGGCGCGGGGGGAATACGCGGCGCCCGATCGGGAATTGGGCCCTGACATGAGCACCTCATCGTTCGACCCGCATTCGCTGCTCGCGCAGAGCCGCCTCGGCGTGCTCGCGACCATCAAGGCGGACGGCCGCCCCCAGCTGTCCCCCGTGATGCCCTTCTACGATCGAGCGGCCGGCGTGCTGCACGTCTCGATGACCGAGGGCCGGGCCAAGACCGCCAACCTGCGCCGCGACCCGCGCGCGACGCTCGAGGTCACCAGCTCGGACGGCGGTTCCTGGGCCACCGCCGAGGGTGTCGCGACGCTCATCGGACCGGGCACCGACCCGGACGGTCCCGAGGTCGACGCGCTGGTGGACTACTACCGCGCGGCGGCCGGGGAGCACCCGGACTGGGCGGAGTACCGGTCGGTGATGGTGTCCGATCGTCGGGTGTTGATGACGATGACGGTCGACCACGTCTACGGGGCCACAATCCGCTGACCCGTCCGGCCCGTTCACCCGTCGAGCGCGGCCGTCGGGGGGCGGGCCGGGGCCGACCGCCGCGCGGGTGTCCACGACCCCTCCGTCACCAAGTGATCACCGGCCGCACCACGCGTACGGCAGGCGATTCGTACCCCTATATTGATCTGCGCTCTGCCCGGGGAACCAACAACCGGGCACTACACGGGGGAATCGCCATGTCTGTTTTCGTGCGCCTCGGCGCGGTCGTGATCGCCGGCTGCGCGGTGCTGGGCCTGTCCGCCTGCAACGACGAGGACAAGGAAAAGAAGGCCACCACGGCGGACCCGGGAGGCCGGGCCATCACCGCTCCGGCCACCGCCGCCGCGACCGGCACCACACCGTCCGCGACCGCCTCCGGCGCCGCGACCAGGCCCGCCGGCACGCCGACCTCGACCGCCAAGTCGACCGGCACCCCCGGCGGGGAGTGCGCACAGGACCAGATCTCGCTCAAGGTGGACTACCCGGCCGGGCACAAGGACGTGCTGCTCGTCGTGGGCACCAACACCGGCGCCGCGGCCTGTGTGCTGCCGGGTTGGCCGCAGGTGTACGCGGGCGGTACGGCCGGCCGGGACGTCGAGCACGGCAACGACTACCAATACCCGTTCCAGACGCTCAAGCCCGGCGGCACCGCCTACGCCGCCTTCCACCCGGCACCGCCGGCGCCGGGCGGCGGCTCGGAGATCGCCGACATCCAGGTGGCCGTGGAGGCGAACAAGGCCGGGCAGACCGGCAAGCGGCTGCCGGTGCACGCGCTCGACAAGCCGAGCGGCGAGCTGTTCGTGAACGCCGATGCCTTCATGGGTGGTTGGTATCCCACGACGGCCGCGGCGATCGCCGCGAAGTAACCCTCGGCAAGGTGGGCGGGATCACGATCCCGCCCACCGGTGGGGCAACAGCCTTGGCGGTCAAGGCGGTTGCCTGGATCGGGCCCGCCGCCGAACCCGTCGGCGGCCCGCCCGCGTCGGCTAGTCGACGCCCGGGTAGCGCACCCCGATGTGCTCGCGCACGGTGTCCAGCGTGCGCATCACGGCCAGCGTGCCCGCCAGTGGCACCAGCGGGGACTCGGTCTCGCCCGCGCGCAGGCAGCGCATCACCTCGATCGCCTCGTGCCGCATCGTGCCGCGTTCGGGATCGTCGGTGACGTCCGCGAGCAGCACGGTCCGAGGCTCCTCGCCCCGGCGGTGCACGACGAACCGGTCCGGGTAGTAGAAGCCGTCGGTGAACTCGATCCGCCCCAGGGTGCCGGCGACGGTCGCGGGCGCGTCGGTGTCGGCCGTCATGGAGCAGGCCAGGGTGGCCACGGCACCGCTGTTCCAGCCCAGGACGATGCCGGTGTTCGCGTCCACCCCCTCGGGGGTCCGGTGGGCCCAGGCCCGGATCGTGTCGGGCTCGCCGAGCAGCAACTGGGCGAAGGAGACCGGGTAGACCCCCAGGTCGAGCAGGGCGCCGCCACCCTGCGCCGGGTCGCGCAGCCGGTGCTCGGGCGGGAGGTCCCCGGCGAAGCCGAACGCGGCGGACACGCTGCGTACCTCGCCGATCACGCCCTCCCGGACCAGTTCACGCATCCGGCGGATCAGCGGGTGGCAGTACGTCCACATGGCCTCCATCAGGAACAACCCGCGCCCCCGGGCCAGTTCGACCAGCTCGCGAGCCTCGCGCGAGTTCAGCGTGAACGCCTTCTCGCACAACACCGCCCGCCCGGCCGTCAGACACAGCCCCGCCGCCTCGCGATGCGCCGAGTGCGGGGTGGCGACATAGACGATGTCGATGTCGTCGTCGGCGGCCAACTCGGCCCAACTGCCGTACGCCCGGGGGATCTCGTGCCGCTCGGCGAAGGCCTTCGCGCCGGCCGTGCCGCGCGACCCGACCGCGATCACCTCGGTATCCGGCAGGCTCCGCAGCGCCTTGGTGAACTCGGCGGCGATACCGCCGGTCGACAGGACGCCCCAGCGAATGGTCCGTACGGCAGCACTCATCGTCGCACCTCACCCTTGGTCCGGCCGCCCCGTGTCCCCGCCAGGATAGGCACCCCCTCGGCGCCGCGACCCAACGGGGGAGCGGGCGGCGGCGTGCGCGGCGGTCCGGGCCGGAACGCGCGGGCGGGGGTCGTTCGTCGCGTGTCACCCCGGCCGGCCGATGCGCCTCCCGGGCGCGCCCGGCGCGCGGTGCGGTCGATCGGGCGAGGGCGCGCGTGGTGGGGTGTCCGGCGCCGATCGGTCGGCGGAGCCGGGCAGCGAATCGTTTGGTCGAGCGCCCGTTCGAGGCGCCCGGTTCGGCTCCACGCCTCGCTCTCACACCGGTGCGCTCTGCCGGGGTGTCACCCGACCACACCAGCATTGGCGGACGCTCCGCCGAGCGATCCCACCCCGTACGATCGGAAGGCGCCGTCGTGACCGCGAAACCCGCCGGAGAAGATCCCACCCCCCTGAGCGACGCCCGCTCGAAACCCGGGCCGAACGCCATCCCGCACCAGAGCGCCACCACGCCGGAGGTCCCCGCAGAGACCCCGCCCGAGGTCCCCGCCGAAGCCTCGACCCGAGTCCCGACCGACACCCCCGCCGAAGCCCCGACCGAAGACGAACGCCCGGATCAGGAACTGGCGTTCGCACCCCCCGGTCGGGACACCGCGGTCGCGCTGACGAAGATCACCACCCGCGCCATGGCCGCCCGCCTGCCGCACCTGCTCGTGCGCGCCATGCGCCTCGCCTGGAAGGCCGATCCGCGAGCCCTGGTCGCGCTGATGGTATGTCAGGTCCTGGCCGGTGTCCTCGAAGCCGGCGGACTTCTCGCCACGACCGGAACGATCACCGCGCTGATCGCGTCGGGTGACGTCACCGACCGGTTGCGCGACGCGCTGCCCTCGATCCTCCTGCTGAGCGCGGCGGTCGGGCTGCGCGCCGTGCTCGGCATCGCCGTGGTGGCGCTGTCCGCGCGGGTGACCCCGCGGCTGACCCGCGAGTCCGAATGGCTGCTGCTCCAGGCCGCCTCCCGGGCCGAGTTGGCCGCCTACAACCACCCCGGCTACCAGGACCGGTGGGACGCCGCCGACCGGGGCCTGCAATCGATGCGCGGCCTGATGCCGCAGTCCCAGGACGTCCTCGCCGCCTGCGCCTCGCTGATCGCCGCCGCGTCCGTACTCACCCTCCTGCACCCGGTGCTGCTGCCCCTGCTGCTCCTGGGCGCGCTGCCGCGCGGAGTGGCGGCGGTACGCGGGGCGCGGGTCGAATACCTGACCACGCTGCACACCCAGGACGAGCGGCGGCTGCTCAACATGCTGCGCTGGCACATCTCCGACCAGCGCTGGGCCGACCAGCTCCGGGCCGGCACCATGGCGCCGTTCCTGCTCGGCCGCTATGCCGTCGCGGCCGATCGGGTACAGCGGGTCACCCAGTCCGGCGCCTGGACCACCGCCAAGATCGGCCTGGTCGGCGCCGCCGTCGGCGGGCTGGCGGCAAGCCTGGTGTGGGCCGCGCTGGCGTACCTGCTGTCCACGGACCGCATGTCGGTCGCCGCCGCCGGCACCGCGGTGATCGCGCTGCGTACGGTCGGTACGGCCCTGGGCGGCCTGGTGGTCTCCGGCAGTCGGCTCTACAGCGTCGGCCTGTACCTCGACGACTGGGCCCGCTTCCTCGACGAGGCCGGCGGCCACGCGATGACGCGCGGCGACCTCGTCCCCAAGCCGCCCGTCGTGGTCCGCGCCGAGAACGTCACCTACCGCTACCCCGGCAAGGCCGCACCCGCCGTCGCCGACATCGACCTGGAACTGCGCAGGGGCACCATCCTGGCCCTGGTGGGGGAGAACGGCTCCGGCAAGTCGACCCTGTCCCGCCTGCTGTGCGGCCTGTACCTGGCCCACGAGGGCCGGGTCACCTGGAACGGCGACGACGTGGGCGACCTCGACCCGCACGCGGCCTGGTCCCACGTCGGCTACGTCCCGCAGGAGATCGCCCGCTGGCCGCTGTCCGCCCGACTGAACATCAACCTCGGCCAACCCCGCGAGGACGACGACGAAGCGATCGAGCGCGCGGCCGGCGCCTCGGGCGCGGACGACGTGATCGCCGGCCTCCCGCGCGGCCTCGGCACCCTCCTGGCCCGCGAATGGTGGGGCGGCGTCGACCCCTCCGTGGGTCAGTGGCAACGATTCGGCATCGCCCGCGCGCTGTACGGCGAGCCGGGGCTGATCTGCCTGGACGAACCCACCTCCGCCCTCGACCCCCGAGCCGAACACCGCATCTTCGCGGGCCTTCGCGAGATCGCCCGGGACAGCGCCGTCGTCCTGGTCACCCACCGACTGGCCAACGTCGCGGTCGCGGACCACATCGTGGTGATGGACTCGGGGCGGGTGACCCAGCAGGGCACGTTCGACGAACTCCTCGCGGAACACGACGGGTTGTTCGCCGAACTGTGGCGGCTGCAACAGGACCGGGGCGCCGAATCCGCGCCGCGCGCGTAGTCGGCCCGCCCGAACGGAGGAACATCCCATGGACGTCGGTACCCATGTCGAAGCGGTCGGGGACCTGGGCGGCGGCCTCACCCAATCCGTCCCCGCCGGGGCTCGCGGCGTCGTCGTGGGCAGTCGGTTCGACGGCCGACTGGAGGTCACGTTCACCCTGGCGGGCCTCCTCGGCGGCACCCGGTCGGTGACCGTCGCGGTCGCGCCGAACAAGGTGAAGCCACTGTGAGGGAGGCCGGGACGACCGGGGACACCCACTACAGCGGGGCATAGGGCTCGCGGACCCGCCCTATCGGGGCTCGTCCTCGGGTTCCGCCCGGTCCGCCGCCAAGCTGCCGAGCAGGCACAGCGCCTGCTCGGTGGCGCTGCCCGGCTCCGCCTGATACACCACCAACTGCTGCCCCGGCGCACTGTTCACCGTCAACGACTCGTAGGACAAAACCAGTTCGCCCACCGCGCGATGCCGGAAACGTTTGGCCTCGGTGCTCTTGCGGCGCACCTCGTGCCGGGCCCACAGCCGGGCAAAGTCCTGGCTGCGCAGCGACAGTTCACCCACCAGCGAGGCCAGCGCCGGGTCCCCGGGATCGTCGCCCGCGCACGAGCGCAGTGACGCGACGGTGTTGCGCGCCGCCTGCTCCCAGTCCGGGTAGAACGTGCGCCCGGCCGGGTCGAGGAAGAGCAGCCTGAGCAGGTTGCGCTCGGGCCCGTCGAACAGCGCCGCGCCCAACGTGTTCGCGGCCAGGATGTCCATGTAGCGGCCCAGCACGACGGCCGGCTGCCGATCCCAGGACTGCATCATTTGCACCAACAGCGGACTCACCCGCTCGGCCCGCCGTACCGGCGAGCGGCGGCGCGGCGCCGGGCGGGCCAATCGGCGCAGGTGTTCCGCCGCGTCGTCCCCCAGACGCAGCGCGCGGGCCAGCGCGTCGACGACCTGCTCGGACGGGCCGCGCTCGCGGCCCTGCTCCAGGCGTACGTAGTAGTCGGTACTGACTCCGGCCCGCGCCGCGACCTCCTCCCGGCGCAGTCCGGGCGTGCGGCGGCGACCGGCGTGCACGATCCCCGTCGTCGCCACGTCGACCGCCTCACGGCGGGCGCGCAGGAAGGTGCCGAGGGCGTTGTCGCTGTCCATGCCTCGACGGTACGACGAGGGGAGGCCGGCAGCCAGGGTGCGGTACTCCCAGGGTGGGCGGCGGCCTGGTTCGGCCGGTGGACCCCGGCCAGCCTGGAGCCATGACACACACCGAACGACACAGCGGCACCGCCGGCGGCACGACCCCTCGGCTTCCCCTGCACGGCCGGGTGGCGGTGGTCACCGGCGCCTCCAGCGGCATCGGCGCCGCGACCGCCCGCGTACTGGCCGCGGCGGGCGCCGACGTCGCCGCCCTCGGTCGCCGTGCGGACCGACTGGAGGCACTGGCGAAGGAGCGCGTCGACGCCGACACCGGCGGCACGATCGTGCCCGTGCCCGTCGACGTCCGCGACCTGGTGGCGATGCGGCACGCCGCCGGCGTCGTGCACGAGCGACTCGGCGCCGTCGACCTGGCCGTGGCGTCGGCCGGGGTGATGCTCGGCGGCGCGTTCGAGCAGGCGCAGACGGTCGAGTGGGACCGGATGCTCGACGTCAATCTGACCGGACTGCTGTACACGGGCCGGGTGTTCGTCGACGACCTGCTGGCCGCCGCGGCGGCCGGACGTCCCGCCGACCTGGTGCACATCGGCTCGTTGGGCGGCCAACGGCCGTTCCCCGGTTGGTCGGTGTACTGCGCGACCAAGGCCGCCGTGGCACACCTGAGTCGGGGACTGCGCGCCGAGCTGGGCCCGCGCGGCGTACGGGTCGCCAACATCGAACCCGGTGTCACGCTCACCGAGTTGGGCGACGACATGCACGACCCGGCGAGCCGCGAGCAACTGGCCGCGATGCGCACGGCGAACACCCCGCTGTCCGCCGAGGACGTGGCCGCCGCCGTCGGACACGCCGTCGCCGCGCCCGCGCACGTCAACTTCGCGGAACTGCTCCTGGTGCCGACGGGCCAGGGGTGAGTCCCATACCGCCCGAGAATCGATCCACGAAGGACGTTTCCATGGACATCCCCGCTTCCTCCGCATCCACTCCCGTTTGGTTCGTCACCGGCTGTTCGTCCGGCCTGGGGCGCGCGATCGCGCTGCACGCGCTCGAACGCGGAGATCGGGTCGTGCTGACCGCCCGCGATCCGGGTGCCGTCGCCGAGGCGGTCGGCGGGTACGACGACCGGGCGCTCGTGCTCCCGCTCGACGTCACCGACCCCGAGGCGATCGCCGTCGCCGTGGCCGCCGCCGAGGCCACGTTCGGCCGGATCGACGTGGTGGTCAACAACGCCGGCTACGGCTACCTGGCCGCCGTCGAGGAGGGTGAGGACGACGAGATACGGCGGCTGTTCGACACCAACGTCCTCGGTGTCGCCGCCGTCACCCGGGCCGTGCTGCCCGGCATGCGCGCCCGGCGGTCCGGCCACGTGGTCACCATCGGCTCGATCGGCGGCCTTGTCGCGTTCGGCGCGACCGGCTACTACCACGCCACCAAGTTCGCGGTGGAGGGCCTGTGCGAGTCGTTGGCCGCCGAGGTCGCGCCGCTGGGGATCCGGGTGACCATCGTGGAGCCGGCCGCGTTCCGGACGAACTGGTCCGGCCCTTCGATGCGGGAGTCCGCCATCCGGATCGCCGACTACGCGGACACCGCCGGCGCCCGTCGGGCCGCCACGCGGGCGACGTACGGCCGGCAGCCGGGCGACCCGGACCGCGCCGCCGCCGCGATCGCCGCCGTGGTCGACGCACCCGAACCCCCGCTGCGGCTGCTGCTCGGCGAGGCCGCGGTGCACATCGCCGACGCCCGACTGGATGCCCTGCGTGACGGGTTCGCGGCGTGGCGGCAGGTGAGCCTGGGCGCGGACTTCCCCCCGGAGAGGTGAGGCGTGCGGGTGTCCGGGCCGGGTCGGGCGGCGCGCGGCCGGTGCCCGACCCCGGGTGCGGCCGTGGCGGTTTTCCGGTGGCCGGGTACATTTCTGCCATGCATATCGTCGCCATCCTCGCCCTGGACGGGGTGATCCCGTTCGATCTGGCCACCCCGATCGGGGTGTTCACCCTCTCCCGGCTCCCGGATGGCCGGCCCTGCTACGACGTGCGGGTGTGCGCCGAGCAGCCGGAGGTCGACGCCGGCCTATTCACTCTGCGGGCGCCGTGGGGGCTGGAGGGGTTGGCGGGCGCGGACACGATCATCGTGCCCGGGACCGCCGAGCCGCTGACCCCGCTCAGCCCCGCCGTGCGCGAGGCGCTGCGCACGGCGGCGCGGAACGGCACCCGGATCGCGTCGATCTGCGTGGGCACCTTTCCCCTGGCCGCCACGGGGCTGCTGGACGGCCTGCGCGCCACCACGCACTGGATCGCGGCCGACCTCCTGGCCGAGCACCACCCGTCCGTCGAGGTCGACCCGGACGTGTTGTACGTGGACAACGACCGCATCCTCACCTCCGCCGGCGCGGCCGCCGGGATGGACCTGTGTCTGCACATGATCCGCCGCGACTACGGCTCGGCGGTCGCCGCCGACGCCGCCCGACTGTCCGTCATGCCGCTGGAACGCGAGGGCGGGCAGGCGCAGTTCATCGTGCACGACCATGCCCCGACACCGCAGGGTTCGGCCCTGGAGCCGCTGCTCGCGTGGTTGCGGGACAACCTGGGCGCCGAACTCACCCTCGCCGACATCGCCGCCCGGGCGGGCACCAGCACCCGGACCCTGATCCGCCGCTTCCGCGAGCACACCGGCACCACACCGCTGCAATGGCTGCACCGCGCGCGCATCCGCCAGGCCCAGCACCTCCTGGAGACCACCGGCGACCCGGTCGAACGCATCGGCGCCCAGGTCGGGTTCGGCTCGCCCACCGCCTTCCGCGACCGCTTCAAGAAGACCACCGGCGTCAGCCCCCACACCTACCGCCGCACCTTCGGCTCGGCGCAACCGGCGTGTCCCTGACCCCGCCCGGCGTCCGGCTCCGGCCGCAGATCGCGGCTTGCGGCTCGCGGCTCAGGACGGCCGCGACTCGACCGCCGGGAGCATGGCCAGCAGGTGCCGGCCGTCGGTGTCCTCGTGGTGCAGGAACACCACCTCGCACGTGCCGAACACCCGCAGCCGTACATGGTGGCGCGGTCGCGGGCTGCACGGCAGTACACACCGGTGCCAGCGGGTCGCGGCGGCCGGATGGGCCAGCAGGGTCCGTACCAGTGCGGCGACCGTCGGGTCGTCGCCGTAGCGCACGTAGGTGAGTTGCGCGGTGGTGACCGCGTCGCGGCGGACCGCGTCGATGTCGGCGAAGGTCGCCGCCGCCTCGTCGCCGAAGATCCAGTCCAGCACGTTCGGCGGGCCCGCCGGTGCCCGGCGGTGGTGCAGCGCGGGGAAGCAGGCGAACACCATGTCGTTGGCGGCGAGCACGTTCCAGGCGTGGTCGGTGAGGATCGCCGGATTGGGGGACAACCGGCACAGGGTCTCCCGGTCGTCGTGCGACACGTCCGTAGCCGGCCTGGGGACGGGCCGGGGGAACACCGTCGAGTCCGGCCCCGTGGCCAGTAGGTGCAGCAGTCCGCGCTCGCGGTGCGGGACGCGCAACGTGTCCGCGACCCGGGCGAGCCGATACGGGTCGAAGGCGACCCGGTCGCCCCGTTCGAGGTGCCCGTACCAGCGCAGACTCACCCGGGCCTGGCCGGCGACGTCCTCCTGGCGCGGGACCCGGTTCGCCGCGCCGGCCAAGCCGCGCCCGGGTACGGCCGGGACCAGCCGGGTCCGGTATCCGATCAGCATGCGGTGCAGGAGGGCGCGCCGAAGTCCCTCGTGATCCACGATCGACCTCCCGAGCCGGGGCACGGCGACAAGACGGCAGCGGCGGAGCCGGCATCACGGGTCGGCGCGGGAGGCACCGAACGCCTCCCCCTCGCGATGAGTGCGACCATCAGACACGCACACGCCCCAAGGTCACAACCCCCCGACCACCCCCGGCTCCGCCCGCCGGTGGGGCGAGGAAGGCTCGTGTCGGTCAGGCGGGGCTGCGGGTCGTGGTGAGGGTCAGCGTGCCGTAGTCGACGGGGACGTTGCCGCCCGCCGCGTCGATCGCGGCGCCGAAGGCGGCCAGGAGTTCGGTGGAGACGTCGGGGGCCAGGCGGGTGTAGACGCCGATGGTGGGGACCTGGTCCAGCCACTCGTCCCGGGTGTAGGTGTGCCGCCAGTCGAGCCGCCACTGTTCCGGTTCGGCGAACACGCCCGCCGCCCGGAGGCCGTCGGCCGCGTGGGCGCACATGGTCGCGTACGCCCGGTCGATGGCCGCCGGGGTCGGCAGCGCGGCGGGCGCGTCGGGCAGCAGTCGGCGGTGGATCCCGGCGAAGGAGGCGGCGAGTTCGGGCTCGGGGGAGGCGGCGTTCCAGAACAGGGCGAGCCGGCCGCCCGGACGCAGCACCCGCGCCGCCTTGGCCGCGCCCGCGACCGGGTCCACCCAGTGCCAGGCCTGGCCGCAGACGAGCGCGTCGAACGTGCGTCCCGCCGGGTCCCAGTCCTCGAACGTGGCGACCTCGACGTCGAGTCCGCGTCCGCGCGCCCAGTCGGCCATGCGCGGGTCCGGGTCGACGCCGAGCACCGTACATCCGGCCGCTCGGAAGCGGCGGCCGACGATGCCGGTGCCGCAGCCGACGTCCAGAACGTCCGGGCCCGGGGCGGCGGCGACGATGCGGTCCACCAGGGCCTGCGGGTAGCGGGGGCGGGTCCGGTCGTAGCGCTCGGCGTCCACGCCGAACGACTCCGCCGTCTCGCGGTGCCGGTGGGGTGGGATCGGGGGTTCGGGGCGGGGGGTGTGCTCGTGCTCCGACGGTATAGTGGGCATGTGCCCACTATGAATGGGCGCCTGCCCACTCGTCAATCGCCTCCCGGTCGAGCGTCGGGTGCGGGCGTGGGGCGATCGAGCCGGAAGGGGCGAGTGACGATGCCGACGGGAGTGGCTTTGCGCGACGTGCGGAAGCAACTGTTCGACGCGGGCGAGCGGGTCCTGCTCCGGGACGGGCCGAGCGCGCTGACCAGCCGGGCGGTGACCACGGAGGCGGGCTGCGCCAAGGGCGTCCTGCATCGGCACTTCGCCGACTTCGACGACTTCCTCGCCGAACTCGTCCGCGACCGGGTGGCCCGGATCGACGGCCGCGCGGCCGAGCTGCGCGGCCTGGCCGGGTCGGGCGACGTCGCCGACCACCTCGCCGAGGCGCTGATCGACCTGTTCGGATCGGTCGCCGTGGCCATCGTCGGCCTGGTTGTCTCCCGCGACGAACTGCGCGCCCGGCTGCGCCGCACCACGCCCACCGGCGTGCCGATCCTGACCGAGGCCACGGCGATGATCGCCGGCTATCTCGCCGCCGAGCGCGCCCTGGGCCGGCTCGTCCCGGACGCCGATCCCGACACGCTCGCGCCCATGCTGGTCGGCACCGGGCACCTGCTCTTCGCCGACCGCAAGGGCACACCGCCCACCCGCGAGACGGTGCATCGGGCGGTGCGCACCTTCCTGGCGGGTGTGGTGTCGGAGGTCCCGCGCTGATCATCGGTGCGCACCTCCGGAATAAGGTTCCGGAATTCATTGACGCGGGTTTCGGGGCGTCCGATGCTGGGAGCAGACCAACCCGACAGATGTCGACGAAACACACATACGGTACGCAAGGGAGTCGACCATGTCTCGACGACCGCGTCGCCCCGAGCCCCGCGGCGGGTGTGGATCCTCCGCGCCACCGCCGCGGCCGAGCCGACCCGAGCGGTACCAACAACCCGTGCCCGCCTCGGAACTGCTGCGTCTGCACGTCACCGCCGACGGGGAACCGGTCCTGCTCCGGGTCGCCGGCGAGATCGACGTGGCCACCGGTCCGCGACTGTGCCGGGCGCTCGGCCGGGTGCTCGACAGCGGCGCGGAGCACGTGCACGTCGACCTGGCGGACGTGACCTTCTGCGACAGCACGATCGTGCACGCGCTGTTGCACGCGCGTACCCGGGCCGGCATGCGGGGCACCACGCTGACCCTGGATTTGGGCGAATGGGCCCGCCGCCTGCTCGACATCACCGGAACGACGCATCTGTTCACGCTGCGCCGACACCCCGAAGCGCCGCGCTCCGCCGATCCCTGACCGACTCGCGTCCTCGCCCGCCCGCGGTTCGGTGGTCTCAGCCGCAACAGCCGTCCCGCTGCAACTCCAGGGCGATGGCCAACCAGTCGTCGGCGGGCTCGGGTTCGGGTCGGGCGTGGTGGCCTGCTCCGGGCGGCGTGACCCGGGCCCGGCCGGCGGCGGGGGCGGGCGCCGGGAAGGAACGGACCAGGTCGTCCCGGTGGAAGGGGGTGCCGCCGCGTACCGCCGAGACGGTGCGGACCAGGGTGTCGAAGTCGGTGAACGGATCGCCGTCCACGATGGTCAGGTCGGCCAGTCTGCCCGTCTCCAGCGTGCCCAGGTCGCGGTCCACGGCGAAGAGGCGGGCCGGCAGCACGGTGGCGGTGCGCAGTGCCCGGGCGGGGGACAGGCCGTGCGCATGCAGCGCGCGCAGTCCCAGGTGCAGGTGCAGACCCACCGGGACCAGGGGCGCGTCGGTGCCCAGGGCGACCCGGCCGCCGGCGTTCAGGATGCGGCGGTAGGTGTCCATCTCGGTGCCCAGCGCGGCCAGTTGGGCGGGTGTGGGTGGGCGGCCGGCGAGTTGGCGGACGAGCGCGGTGTGCCAGGGCGGCATCAGCACGGTGACCCGGTCGTCCGCGGCCAGGGCCGGGTCGGCGCCGATCAGGGGCAGTGCGGTGAACGGCGTGGCGATCATGGCGAAGTCGCCGGTGGTGTAGATCTCGTGCACGTCCTGGTACGAGTGGCCCGTCGCGGAGACGGCGCGGCCGAACTCGATGCGCTGGGTCGCGTTCAGATGGGTCGTCAGGTCCTGGCCCACCTCGATTCCGGGCGAACACAGGTGACTTCCGGCGGGTACGCCCAGCTCGTCGTGGGCGTACCGTGCCGCCTCGGCCATCAGCCACGTGGGAGCCCGTACGTACGTCTTCACGAAGTCCCAGTCGAGCGCGGCGGCGCGGGCCAGCGACCGGGTGAGCCCGGCCGGCGTGCGATGGCTGCGGCCCATGCTGTACGCCACCCGTGCCCCGTCGAGGAGTTCGCCGGTGCTCAGCAGGCGGGGGCCGGCGAACGGGTCGTGGGCAGGGCGGGCGCCGGGCCGGATCGCGTCGCCGATCAACGCGCCGCCCACCGCGACACCGCCGGCGGCGATCACGAACCGGCGCCGGGTGAGTCCCCAGCGGGCCGAACGGCCCTCGTCGGCCGGGTCGATGGTGTGCACGGAGCCTCCTGGTATACGACGCGCGGAGTCGGGAGGGCGGACTTCGGCAACGTATCGGTTTGTTCGGTATGGCGATCGTCGATGCGGCGCGGGAGGCCGAAGAACCCATCCCAACGGGTGAGTTCGCGGTGTGGACTTGTGGGCCGATCGGTGTGCGCGGGCGAGCGGATGCCGCATGGGCGGGTTACCCAACTCGTGCGGTGTGCAGCCAAGTTGGTTTGCGGCGAGGAGCGTCGAGCGCCGGCGGGGGCGCCGCGATATGGCATTGGCGTCTCTTGTTAGGTAAGGCTAACCTAAGTGAAAATCGCTCAATCCGTGCGGTCGGGTGGGCGCCGCGTGCGACGCGTCGAGGCTCGGGCCGGCCGCAGTATCCGAGGACGGTGCATCCCATGACCATCGACTCCGCCGCCGCCATCATCGCCGCCGCGCCCGCCGATGCCCCCGCGACCGACTCACGCCGACTGTGGGTGCGCCACGAGGGGGAGTTCGATCCGCTCGACGTCGTGGTGCGGTTGGCCGAGAGCGGGGGGTTCGACGAGTCGGTCGTATACGAGGGGGAGGGGCAGTGGTGGTTCGCCGGCGGCGCCGTCGCGGAGGTGGCCGTGCATGCCGGCGCCGTGGTCGGGACGAGTGAGGGGCGATGTACTCGTGTGCCGTGGGTGGGGTCGCCGGCGAGGGCGATCGAGGCGGTCCTGGCCGGGCTGCCGATCGAGGACTGGCGGCTCTACGGGTGGGTGGGCTTCGAACTCGGGCGGGCCGTGGCCGCGTTGCCGGTGGGCGCGGATCTGCTCGGGCGGCTGACGGTGCCCCGGGTCGAGGTCGGGGTGGACGAGACGGCGCTGACCGTGTGGGCGTGCGACATCCAGGAGTTGCGGCGGGTGACGCGGATCGTGCTCGACGGCGATCGGGCGACGGCCGCGCCGAGTTGGCCGGTCGACGTCGAGGACGACGATCCCGCGCCGTTCACGGCGGCGGTGGCGGCCACGGTGGGGCGGATCCGGGCGGGCGAGGCGGACAAGGTGGTGTTGTCCCGGCGGGTGGCCGTGCCCTATGCGGTCGATTTCCCGGCCACCTACCTGCGGGGGCGCCGGGCGAACACGCCGGCCCGGTCGTTCCTGCTGGATCTGCCGGGACTTCGGGCCGTCGGGTTCAGCCCGGAGACCGTGGTGGAGGTCGCCGGCGATCGGACCGTCACCGTGCGACCGCTCGCGGGCACGTGTCCGCGCGACGGCGACCCCGCCTTCGACGCCCGACGGCGCGGCGCGCTGATGCGGGACGCCAAGGAGGTGCACGAGCACGAACTGTCGGTCCGCGCCGCCGAGGTGGAACTGCGCGCCCTGTGCGAGCCGGACAGCGTCGGCGTGGACGAGTTCATGGCGGTCCGGGAGCGGGGCAACGTGCACCACATCGGCTCGCGCCTGTCGGGCCGACTGGCACAGCCGTACAGCGCCTGGGACGCCCTCGTCGCGACGACCCCCGGCCTCGCCGCGACCGGTGTCCCCAGGGCGGCGGCCTACGCGGTGATCGACGCCCACGAGCCGGGACCGCGCGGCCTCTACGGTGGCGCCGTGATCCGGGTCGGTCGGGCCGGGGAGTTGGACGCGACCCTGGCCCTGCGGATGATCCACACCCGGGACGACACCACGTGGCTACAGGCCGGCGCCGGCATCGTCCGCGATTCCCGCCCGCCCCGCGAATACCGCGAGACCTGCCACCAACTGGCCACGACGGCGCCCCACATCGTCCCCCTCCCGAACGGCTCCCCGAAGCTCCGCTGACCCTTCGGGTCCGCGCCCGCCGGTTCGTGGCGGATCGTGGTCCTCGTCACCCGGGAGGGATGCCGACCCGTTTTCGGGGCCGGTCGGGCCTGCGGCACCGGGGCCTTGTGCGGATCGCCGAAGTCTCGGTTGCAGCATGTTCGGCTCGACCACTGTCCGTCGCGTGGGGACATGCCGGAGAATGTCCCGCAGCACTGGTTCGCGAGTCGGCGGGAGAGGAGCAGGTCGTTGATCGGTTTCGCGCACCGCGCCAAGGGCGGGGCCGTCCTGGGGGCCGCTCCGGGCCACCACGGGCCGTTCGGCGCCGACGCCCCGAGCGGTCCGGGCGACATACGCCTCGTGCCGCGTCCCTACACGCATCCCGACACCCAGCGCCTGCTGCACGCGCTCTATGCCCAGCAGGTCGCGCTCTACGGCTTTGCCGACCACCCCGACACCACCGAACCGCGCGATCTGGAGCCGCCCGAAGGCCTGTTGGTGGTGGCCTACGCCGGCACCGAGCCGATCGGCTGCGGCGGCTGGCGCACCCTGCCCAGTCGCACAGCGGAGATCAAGCGGCTGTATGTGGTGCCCGAACATCGGGGCCGGGGTTGTGGTCGCCGCCTGCTGGCCACCCTGGAGCACACCGCCGCCGAGGCGGGGGCGCGGCGCCTGGTGGTGGAGACCGGCGCGCGCAACATCCGTGCGCTCGCGCTGTTCGCGGCGACCGGGTACACACCCCGCATCCCCTATGTCGAGGGCCGTGACCCGGCGATCAACCGGGCCATGACGAAGGAGTTGTTCCGCACCCTGGGCACCCGCCCCCTGTCGGCGCCACCGCGCTGAGCGGCGCCACGGCGCCGAGCGCCACCGGGCCGAGCGGCGGCGCTCCCCGGGCCGGGGTCAGCGTCGGGGGGCTCCCCGGGCGGTGGCGACGGCGAGTTCGCGCGGGAGGGTGGGGTCGGGCACGGGTACCTCGCCGAAGTCGGGCGCGGCCGCGTCCACCGGAAGGCCGTGGATGACCCGCTCGACGGCCGGCGGCAGCCGAGGATCGGCGCCGCGATGACTCGCGGCGATCAGCGCGTGCCGTACGGGATCGGTGAGCAGCGGGCGGGCGGCGCACGGCACTTCGCACGGCGCGTCGGGGGCGGTCATGCGCTCGGCCCGGCGGCGCCAGTGCACGGCGTCGCGGGTCTGGCCGTGGCTGCGGTGCAGGAGGTACAGGCAGTGGGCGGCGGTGCGGTTGCCGCAGCCGGCCGCGACCTGCCACCAGAAGCGGGCGCCGTCCGCGTGGTGGGCCAGATACAGCAGCGAGGCGAACACCAGCGCGCCGTCCGGCCCGCCCTCGTGCAGCGTGGACAACCGCTGGAGCGCGTCGGTGGCCTGGTCGGCGTTGAGCACGACGGCCGCGGCCAGGGCGAGTTCATGGGCGGCGCGCTCGCGGACGGCCCGGGGGCCGGACTCGGCGTCGGCGTCCGTACCGGCCTCGGCCGGGGCCGACGCACCGAACAGGGCGGCGGCGATGGACCGTTCCGCCTCGGCATGGTCGTAGTCGTCGTATTCGTGCGCGAGGACGCCTTCCGCGCCCAGCATCTCGTCGATGGTCGGCCGGTGTTCGCGACGGTCGGGGTGAGTGGTCACGGGATGTCCTCGCTGGGGTCGGTCGTGCCCGGATGGGTGGCTGATCGGCGCAGCGACCAGCGCAGATCGCAGCGCACGCCGTCGCCGGTCGTACCGAGCAGGTCCGCGACCTGCTCTGCGGAGCAGCGCAGTCGGGTGCGCAGGATCAGTACGTCGTAGTGCCGCCCCGGGAGCGACGGGATGTGCGGCGAGGCCGCGACGGCGATCCGCGCCGGATGCGGGCCGTACTGGTCCAGATGTCGCCGGAACAGGGCCCAGGCGTACACATGCACGTTGGGGCGGCGCAGCGCGTGCGCCCACGTGCGGGCGAGGTCGAGGAGCGCTCGGGTGACGAGGGTTCGGGCCCGCTCCGGGTCGTCGAGGTGCACGCGCGCGTAGGCGAGCCAGGTCCCCGCGTGTGCCACACGGTAGGCGTGGAACGATACGGGCAGCGTGCGGGGTTCGCCGCCGATCGCGGCGTCGGTGGGGCTCATGGGCGGGTCGGAGGGGGACGGTCCGGGCGCCGATGGTCGCTCATGGGTGTCCTTGCCTGTTCGGAGCGCGTGTCGAGACCGGATCCGCAAGGCCGTCGATGCGGACATCGACAGGACTTCGGGATGCTCTCGAGGGGGCTTGACACACAGCCAAGCGGACGCGGATGCCGTCTGTGCAAGTGCACGGGAAGTATTTTGTCCCATCCGGGGGGTTCGCCGCGCCGAACGGCGGACCGCGACCCCCGGATGCGGCACACTCGGTACCCGCCCGGCGGAACCGTGTTCGCCGGGTCACCCGACGCCGGGTGGTGGTCACCCGCTCGGTGTGCGATCGACTCGCGACCGTGGTGCGGGCACCGTGTGACGGGGCTCGTCGATCCCGGATAAATGATCATAAACATGACAAAACCTGGCCTGTTCGATCAACGGACAGCGAATACGTACTTACGCGCAGTTAGCCTTCATCTTGCACACCCGGGCTCTCCACAGGGTTTGCTGTGCCTGGGAGCGCGCCGCGCCCCGCATCGACGCCCCGGCCCACACGGGCCGGGGAGCCAACAGAGAGGTCTCCGCGTGGAGACGCAGGACCACCCTCCTCTGCGGGTCCTCGAACCCGGCTCGCGGATGCCCCTCCCCGGGCCGGGGACGCGAGGTCCCCACCGGACCCCACCGCGCAACAGGAAGGACGGGTCGTGACGAACCCGGGGGAACGATCCGCCGAAGGCCAACTGCCGCCCGATTTCGTCCGGTTCCACCGTAGGCACGCCACCCTGTGGTTACGGGTCGCACATCTGGAACTGGGCGCGCGCGAGCCGGCCGCGGAAGTCGTCGAACAAAGCCTGATCGAACTGGCCACGGTATGGGAGCGCGCGTCGGGACCCGTCGAACCGCTCGCCTGGCGCATGTTGCGCCGGCACATTGTGCGCCACATGCAACGCAGCGGCCGAACCTCGGCGTTCGTGTCCACCGCCGCATTCGATCCGGCCGCCTTCGAGGCGCTGCGCCTGCCGCCGAAGGTATTCGACACCCTCGAACACCGCATCGCGCTGTTCACCGCCGTGCACGAACTGCCCCGGGACCACCACGAGGTCTTCCTGCTCACCCGGGTCCTCGGGCAGAGCAACCAGGACGCCGCCCGGCTGCTCGGCATCCGGGAGAAGACCGTGCGCGAACTCCGGCGCGACGCGATCGCGCTGCTGATGCAGGGGTTGAGCGAGGACGACCCGGACACCGCGACAGCCGCCCGCCGCGTCCTGCACCTGTCCCGCGACCAGCTCGCCGAACTGGATGGGCCCATCGGCCTGTTCCGGGCCATCGCCCGACTGCCGGACCGGCAGTTCGAGGCGATGACGCTGCGCTACGTCCTGGAGTACTCCGACGAGACGGCGGGTCGCCTCCTGGGCATGACCGCCGCCACCGTGCGCTCGAACGTGCGCCACGCGAAGGAGACGATCGCCCGCACCCTGGGCCTGCCGGAGATCCCGGATCCGGACTGACGCGCGGTGACGTCCCCTCGATTTCGGGTAGTTCCCGGATGTGCCCCGCGGGCGGGGCCGGTTCGCGATGATCGGGCGGACGACGACCGGTACCGCGCGGAGGATCCGGTCGGCAACCAGGGGGAGACGACGGTGGCGGACGAGCCCGGACGCGGCACGGACAGGTCCTTGGAGATCGGCATCGAACGAGCCCACCCGGCCCGGATGTACGACTACTACCTGGGCGGCAGGACCAACTTCGACCCCGACCGCGAGGCGGCCGAGGCGGCGCTCGCGGCCTTTCCCACCCTGCGGATCACGGCCGAGGAGAACCGGGGGTTCCTGCTGCGCGCGGTCGAGCACCTGGCCCGGTCCGGCATCCGGCAGTTCGTCGACGTGGGCAGCGGCATCCCGGTCGCCGGCCGCAACACGCACGATGCGGCCCAGGCCGTGCGGGCCCAGACCCGGGTGCTCTACGTGGACAACGATCCCATCGTGCTCGCGCACGCCCAGGCCCTGCTCACCAGCGGCCCCCGAGGACGCACCGCCTACCTCAACGCCGACCCGCGCCGGCCCGAAACAATCGTCGAGCACCCGGAGTTCGCGCGCTCGGTGGCCTCCGACGAGCCGGTCGCGATGCTGCTCGTGTCGAGCCTGCACTTCGTCGCCGACCATCAGGACCCGCTCGACCTGCTGCGCCGGCTGACCCGGCGGCTGCCCTCGGGCAGTCGGCTGGTGATCGCGCACGTGACCGGCGACTACGACCCGAAGGGCTGGGCCGGCCTGGTCCGCGCCTACGCCGACGCGGGCATCACCGTACGCCCGCGCAGCCGCGCCGAGGTGGCCGAACTCCTCGACGGCTGGGACGTGGAGGCGCCCGGCGTGGTCCCGGTGTCCCGGTGGCACCCCACCGCCGAGCCGTCCGCCGAACCCGCCCTCGTCTCCTGCTACGGGGCGGTGGCCCGCAAGCCGTGAACGCGCACTCGACGCGGGCCGTCCGCATTCCGGTACTCCCGGGCGCGCCCGGCCCGGTCGAACTCAACGAAGGTTCGGCACGGTGCCGCTGCCCGTGGCCAAGGTGCGCATCCCGTGGGCGAGTTGGGTCACGATCGACCCAGGGCGGATCGACAGGGCCTGCGCCGGAAGGTTTTGGAGCCACACGCGGGCCCGTGCCGGGGCGTGGCGGGGGACGGCCAGAACGACGCGTTGCGCGCCCGAGTGCCACGGGCCCTGGTTGCCCGGGTTGCCGGGAAAGGTGAGCAGGTCGATCCCCGGCGGCGGAGCGGGCAGCAACACCCCGTTGGGTACCGGGAATTCGAGGGCGGCCCGGCGCGGGTGCGGCGCCGGCGGCATGCGGCCGAGCACCGCGGCGACATGGGCGGCGTGCGGATCCAGGCCGGTGCACGCCCAGCTCATGTTGGATACGCCCCCGCATCGGCCGTTGAGCTCGATCAGGTGCAGGCGGCCGTCGTCGGACACGGCGAAATCGATCTGCCAGGGCCCGAACGGGCGCGCCGTGCGCACGATATCGGCGATCACGCGGGCGAGTTCGCGTCGGGCCCGCTCGGGCACGGTCGCCGGTTGCACCCGGGCCCGCCGGCCCGGCGCGCACTCGGCGTCCAACGGGCCGAGGGAGGCGATCGGCCAGGCGATGGTACGGGCCGGGCCGCTCAACAGCTCGACGGCGAACTCCTCCCCCCGGACCGCCTCCTGCAGCAGCAGCGGATAACGCAGCTCGGTCCGGATCCGGTGCAGCACCCGGCGGTCGGGCACGTGGCGGCGCCCCGCGAGCGACTCGCTGCGGGCCTCCTTGACCACCGCGGGTAGCCCGATCCGGTCGGCCGCGGTGATCAGCTCGCGGGGACCGGCACAGACCGCGCCGCGCGGAGCCGGCCAGCCGCGCCGCTCGGCGACCCGGTGAAACGCCACCTTGTCGGTGGCCAATACGGCGAACTCGCGGGAATGTACCGGCATTTCGTGCCCGCTTGCGCGCCGGCGCGGGCCGATCCGGGCGTAGCCGCGCAGCGCCTGCTCCTGACCGGGCGAGCACATGTTCGGGATCGTGATGTCGGCCCGCCAGTCGTCGAGCAGCGCCAGGATCGTGTCGTCGCTCGCGTCGGCCGGCAACCGCCCGCACAACACGTCGGGGCCCAGGTACGCCGCCAGGTCGAGGAAGCCCAGGACCACCACCTCCGCACCGGCCCGGCGCAGCGGCCCGACGAGGCGATCCGCCCGATACTCGCCCAACACCACGACGCGGATCACGCGACCGTGTCCGGGGCGTGCACCGATGTGGATCACGGCTCCCCCCCTGCCGGTCGTCCGGATGGCCCTTCCAGGATGTGCGCCGCCGACGGCCGGTTCCAGTGCCGGCCACCGGCGCATCGGAGCATCCCGGTGCGCGGGGAACTCCCCTGCGCGCCGCGGGAGCCGGCGGCCGGAGGGCAGAATCCGGGCGAACGGGCGAGGGCCGGCCGGCTGGTACGAAAACGCGCGAATCCGCCCGCGGGGTGCGGCGGAACGCCCCGCGAGGCGCCCCCGTCCGTACCGGTCGGGGGCGGGGTACGGCAGGCCGATTCCGTCCGGCGCGCAGGATGGGCCGCCGTGCTTCGGGACGCGGGCACACCACCCCCGCGCGCCCTGTCGCCGACCCGTGGCGGGATGTTGCACTGGCGGGACGGCGGTGAGCCGCGCGGCTCGTTCCCGTGGTCGATCCTGCCCGCCGCGACATCCCGTACAGCTGCCACGTCGGCGGCGGCGCCGCCCGTACACGGCCGGTCGGCGTCGCGCGGAACAGGAGTCGACGATGCCCCTCGGCCCGGCCCGCTTCCTGCTCGCCACCTCCCGACACCTGCTGCGCGCCCACCCCGGGCCGCCGCTGCGGGTCCGGCCCGGTCCGGGCCAGTTCGCCCGTGTCGCGCAGAGCGCCGAGCGGGCGCTGCGGCACGCCGGGCCCGGCCGGTGTGTGGTCGGTGCGCTCCCCTTCGACGAGAACACCCCCGCCGTGCTGGCCGTCGGCCGCATGTACAGCACGGCCCGCACCACCGTCGCGACCTGCGGAGCGGCCCCGCCCCGGCCGGCCGGACCGTCGGCCGCCGACCCCGCCTACCTGGCCGCGGTCACCGAGGTGGTGCGGCGGCTGCGCGCCGGCGACGCGCGCAAGGTGGTGCTGGCCCGCAGCCTCACCCTGGCGGGCCGATTCGACCCCACGGTGACGCTGGATCGGCTGTACCGCAACAACCCCGGCGGACACGTCTTCCGGCTCGACCTCGACCCCTGCGCGCCCGGACCCGACGCCCACCGCCCCGGCGTGCGCGGGCCCCGGCGCACCCTGGTGGGGGCCTCGCCGGAACTGCTCCTGTCCCGACACGGCGACCGACTCCTGCTCAACCCGATGGGCGGCAGCGCCCCGCGACACCCCGATCCCGCACTGGACCGGGCCCGGGCGGCCGAGTTGCTCGGCTCGGCCAGGGAGCGGCGCGAACACGCCCTGCTGGTGGACGAGTTGCGCCGGGTGCTGACCCCGCTGTGCACGAGGCTGGACATCCCCGACCGGCCGGACGTGGTGGCCACCGCGCGGGTGTGGCACCTGTCCACCCGGATCCAGGCCAGACTGCGCCCCCCGGTGCCCAGCGCACTGGCGCTCGCGGCGCTGCTGCATCCGACCCCGGCGGTGTGCGGACTGCCGCGCGCGGCGGCCCGGACCCTGATCGACCACCTGGAGACCCACCCGCGCGGCTACTACAGCGGCCTCGTCGGCTGGATGGACCGGCACGGCGACGGCCGCTGGATCATCGCGCTGCGCTGCGCGGTGGTCGGCCGCTACGGCATCCGGCTGTGGGCGGGCGCGGGCATCCTGCCCGAATCCGACCCGGAGGCCGAACTCGCGGAGACCAGCGCCAAGTTCGCCACCATGCTCGACGCCCTCGGCCCACTCCCGGTGGAGCACCGCCTGGTCCCGGTGCCACCGCGCCACGCGTGAGGACACGCCGGCGTGCGAGACACACCCTCGCCCAGACAAACCGATCGGTTGAGACGTGGGAGGGCGGTGGACCAGTCCACGACCCGGCCCTGCCGGGTCCCGTGGCGACCACCCCGATTCGGAGATCCGTATGTACTCGCCGAAGCGGTTGGGCCGGTCTCGCCGGACTTGGGCGTGCGCTCCGTCTCGGCGGCATCCTCCGGGTGGTGTTCGCGGTCCCGCTCACGGTCCCGTTCGCGCAGGTCGTCGGGTATGTCGGCAACCGGCGGTAGCGTGGGCGTCATGACTCCGGAAGAGCTGGCCGATCTGGCCCACCTGCGGCGTGCGCGGGACCTGATCGACCGGGAGTACGCGCGACCGCTCGACGTGCCGACGATGGCCCGCCGGGCGCTCATGTCGCCGGCGCACTTCTCCCGGCGCTTCCGGGCCGCCTACGGCGAGACCCCGTACAGCTACCTCATGACCCGTCGCATAGAGCGGGCGATGGCGCTGCTGCGCGGCGGGATGACGGTGACCGAGGCGTGCATGGCCGTCGGCTGTACCTCGCTCGGCTCCTTCAGCTCACGGTTCACCGAGATCGTCGGCGAGACTCCGAGCGCCTACCGCGGCCGGGAACACCCTGCGGTGGTGGCCATGCCCGCGTGCGTGGCCAAGATGCGGACCCGGCCGGCCCGGGGCGGACCGAGCAGGATTCGAGAAGCGGGTCCCGACGACGCCGGCTAGCGTGGGGCGCATGAAGATCGCACTCCAGTACTGCCACATCACCGTGAACGACGTCGACGAGTCGCTCGGCTTCTACCGCGACGCGCTCGGCCTCGAACTGCGCAACGACGTCGCCTCCGGCGACTTTCGCTGGGTCACCCTCGGCAGCGCCACGCAGCCCGACCTCGAGATCGTGCTTTCCGAACCGCACGCCGGCCGCTCCCAGGCCGACGGCGACGCCCTTCAGGAGCTGCTCGTCAAGGGCATGCTGCCGATGACCGTCTTCAGCACCGACGACCTCGACGCGACCTTCGAGCGGGTCCGGGCGTCCGGCGCCGAGGTCCTGCAAGAGCCGATCGATCAGCCGTGGGGACCGCGCGACTCCGCGTTCCGCGACCCCTCGGGCAACATGGTCCGGATCCAGCAGGCCAAGGAGTAGCACCGCTCGCCTTCCCGGTCGTCTCAGCGCAGCCGGCCCACACCCGCGAACATGTTGGTGTCCTCGACGCCGACCGGCTCCTCCCCCTCGACGGGGTGCCAGTGCTGCATCGGCACGACACCCGGCTCGACGAGGTCGCACCGGTCGGCGAACAGGGCGGTCAACTCCTCCCGGGAGCGCAGATACATCGGCACGCCCCGGCGGTTGTACACCTCGGCCAGCGCGGTCGAGCCCTTGGCCAGGTCGGCCGTCGCGGCGGTGATGGCCAGGTAGCTGCCGGGGGCCAGCGGCGCGGTCAGCTTCTCGATCAGCCCGGCGGCGTCCTCGACGAACTGCAACATCGCGATGACCGTCACCGCGACCGGTTGGCTCAGGTCGAGGGTGTCGCACAACTCGGGGGTCGAGAACAGCGCGTCGGGCTTGCGCATGTCGGCCTCGACGTAGGAGGTGCGGCCCTCCGGGGCGCTGCTCAGCAGCGCGCGGGCGTGCACGAGCACGATGGGGTCGTTGTCGACGTACACCACCCGGGACTCCGGGGCGGTCTCCTGCACCACCTCGTGCAGGTTCGGCGAGGTGGGGATGCCGGTGCCGATGTCGAGGAACTGGCGGATGCCGGCCTCGGCGGCCAGCCAGTGCGCCATGCGGCGCATCACCGCCCGGTTGACCCGCATGCTCGTCCACAGCCCCGGCCACACCTTGAGGGCTTCCTCGGCGGCCTCCCGGTCGGCGAGATAGTTGTCCTTGCCGCCGAGCACGTAGTCGTACATCCGTGCCGAATGCGGCACCGTCGTATCCACCTGAACCATCCTCGGCCACTCCTGACTTCGACTGGTAACGCGCTGGGGCCGGCAGGCACACGGTCCTGCATCTCAGGAACGTATAAGCGAGTTTCGAATCCGACAACCGCGCCGGGCCGTTCGTCCGCTTTGCCGACCGCGTTGCGTTGTTCGGGCCCGTCCGGCGCTGCCCGGCGTCGTCCCGCCCGCCCCGGCGCCGGTCAGCGGTGGTGCGCCGACGGGTGCGGGTCGAGGGCTTCGCGCCAGTAGCCGACCATGGCCGCGCAGGGGTCCGCCAGGCCGTCCGCCGCCACCCGGTCCTGGACGCCGGACAGATACACGGGGCGGCCGTGCCGGCGGCGGACCCGGATGCGGCGGGTGAGGTAATTCGGGGCAATCACCCGGATCGAGAGGTCGGTGACCTCGGCCCAGGGAACGAACCGGGTACGGAAGAGCCCGCGGTCGGTGATGCCCTCGGGAGTGAGCCGGGTACGCGCCACCGCGCTGCGCACCATGAGGGGCGGGACGAGCGCGAGGACCACCAGGCCCATCCAGATCGGGATGTACCAGCGGCTGACGTCACCGGCGACCGAGCGGCGCAGGAAGTGCGCCCACCCCGGATCCACGGTCACCCACAGCGCCGCGGCGAGCCCGACGCCGGCCGCGGCGGCAGCGGCGATCCACTCCCGTCGCCGAGGGGTGATCCGGTATTCGAGCGTGTCCATTCGCCCAGGCTAGAGGCCCGAAAGGGCCCCGTCGGCGCGCCTTGACGGGTGCCTGAGAAGTCTTCCCGCCTTCGGCAACGACGGGGTATGCGACGTTGCCGGGATCTCAGGCGGCACGGCGGCAGTGGAAGATGCCCCAGGTCATCCGGCCGCTGCGGCAGGCGTCGACCCACAGCGGCAGGTTCTCCTGGAGAGTGGCCAGGTAGGTCGGGTCGATCACGTCGCGGAGTTCGTCGGCGCGCCGGCGGGTCTCCTCGGTCAGGCGCAGGTAGTGGGTGAGTGCCTGCTCGCTGCGGTCGTCGAAGTCGATGTGGGTCAGGCCCAGCGCGGCGATCTCGCGCAGGTAGAACGACGGCGTGGCGAACTCGGCCACCTCGAGCCGGGCCAGCACGGAGCGCAGCGCCTCGGGCGGGGTGCCGTCGGCGGCCATCAGGTCGGTGAAGACCAGGTCTCCCTCCGGGGCCAGCACACGCGCGGCCTCGGCCAGGAGTTGCCGCCGATCGCCGGAATGGCAGAACGCCTCCTGCGACCACACCACGTCGAATTGCCCCGCCGGATACGGGATGTCCTGGAACGACCCGGTGACGACCTCGATCAGCCCGTCGAGGCCGGCCTCGACGTTGGTGTCACGATGCCGGGCGTTCTGCGTCGGGCTGATGTTGAGCGCAACGACCCGACACCCGAACCGCCCGGCCAGGTAGCGAGCCGGCCCGCCGTACCCCGAGCCCAGGTCCAACACCGTATGCTCCGGCCCGAGCCGCCCGGCGACCCGATCCGCCGCCAGCTCGACGGCGCGGCGTGACGCGACCGCCACGGATTCGTCGGCGCGGGCGTACACGCCGGTATGGATGTCCTCGCCGCCCCACACCGCCCGATAGAACCCGTCGACGTCACCAGTGCCGTAGTAACGCCGCGCCGCCTCGGCAGCCGCGACCGCGCTCTCGTGACTCATCACCGCCACCTTCGCCCTTCACTCATGCGCCGCCGCCGGGGTTCGCCCGACGGCAGGTTCGCTCGGATGTACCGAATTCGACGTTAGTCGGCTTCGTCACCGGTGACCGAGATTCGGCAATCATCAGCTTTTTGGGGGTGGGCGGGTCGCCCCAACGCACCTGTCCGAAATGCGAATCGGAGAGCGGAAAGACCACGTGCCGCCGCGTCAATCAAAGCCCCTGCGATTGCCGACACGAAGCCCGGTTGTTCTCACGGGAGTTCGCGCTACCATCCAGCGATCGTGGCGATGAGCGGGGGAAACGTGGGGCGTTGCGCCTGGTGGCGAACGGTGGTGTCGCGGGCCGTGCGCGGCGCCACACCGGCTTTGGCAGCCGTCGTGATGATCTCCTGCTCGGCGTCGGGGGCCGACTTCGACCGCCCGTGGCACGACACCACGCGCGACTACCTGCACGCGGTCGCCGCCGGCCGACCGGCGACCGCGTTCCACGGCGCCTGCGACGGCGCGCGCGAGGAGGACACCCGCCGCGTGGTGGCGGGCGAGGGCGCCGACTTCACGTTCTCGTTCGTCAACTCCACGAGGGAGGACGACCTGGCCACGGTGAACGTCTCGATCACCGGCGCCGACCATTCGCCGTCGCCCTACTGGGTCGACCTGCGCCGAGAACACGGCAAGTGGATGGTCTGCCGCCTGGCCCCGGGCAACGTCGCCATCGACGCCGGCCTCCCAGGAGACGCCCCAATCGGCTGACGGGACCGAGGCCGGCGCGCGGCGCGGCGCGGCGCGGTGGGCTGCGGGTGGCAGTGCGGGGCGGGTCCGGGTCGGTGGTGGGCCACCTCCGGCTTGGAGCCGCGCCGCACTGGCCATCCGTGTCCCGAGGCGCGCCGCCCGCCGGGTACGTCCCACTCCCTCGGCCGGCCCCCGGTGGGCTCTCGCCCCGATCGCCCCCGGCGCCCCCGTCCCCGGAGGTGCGTGGGCGGGGGATACTCCCGGCGTAGGGTCCGACCACCTTGGGCGGGCCGGTGAGTTTGGGGTGATGGTGGGTGGTTGAGGGGGAGGGGGCTGTGGGGGCGGCTCGGGTGTTGGTCGTGGATGATGATCCCGCCATTCGGCGTGCCCTTGAGCGGGGGCTGCGGTTGGCCGGCTATCGGGTGCAGTTGGCCTCGGACGGGGCGGCGGCCCTGGCTGCGGTCGGGACCGGGGAGGGGCTCGGGGGGCAGGCGGCGCCGCAGGCGATCGTGTTGGACGTGGCCATGCCGGGGCTTACCGGGATCGAGGTGTGTGCCGCGTTGCGTGAGCGCGGGGTGGATACCCCGGTGCTGATGTTGTCCGCTCGGGACGAGACCGTCGATCGGATCACCGGGCTGGAATCGGGTGCGGACGACTATCTGGTCAAGCCCTTCGACCTGCGTGAACTCGAACTCAGGCTGCGTGCGCTGCTGCGTCGTCGACCGCCCGCCCCGGCCGGGGATCGGGTGTTGCGGGCGGGGCCGCTGACCCTGGACGGTGCCGCGTATCTGGCCACCTACGACGGTGAGCCGGTGAACCTGACCGCTCGCGAGTTCGCGGTGCTCGACGTGTTCGTGCGTAATGCCGGGCTGGTTCTGACTCGGGACCAGCTGCTGGCCCGGGTGTGGGGCTACGACTTCGAGGTGCGGACCGATGTGGTCGACACCTTCGTGAGCTACCTGCGTCGCAAGCTGGAGGCCGGTGGCAGGCCGCGCCTGTTGCACACCGTGCGCGGGGTGGGCTTCGTGCTCCGGGTGTCGGACGGCCGGCGGTGAAGGCGGCAGAGGCGGTGAATATGGCGGGCGGGGTCACCCCGACCACCGAGACCGACCGTCGTCCCCCGGGCGTGCCCTCCCCGCCCCGGCGCCGGCAACTGTCGATGCGGTTGTCCTCCCGGATCGCGCTTGCCGTCGGCGTCCTGGTGCCCCTCCTCGTGATCGCGGCCGGGAGTCTGGTTGTGCGGTGGGTCACCGCTGATGTGACTCACCGTCAGGACGTCACGTTGCGGCAGCGCGCCGATCGGCTTGCTCCGGATGCGCGGGCGTTGCTGCGGGCCGTCGAGAACGACCGGGAAAACGCCGTGCGGGCCCGGGAGACCAGGCTGTTCGACGGGGCGCTCGACGTCGGGGTGCGCGTCGAGTTGCCCGGTGGGCCGGTCGCCGCCGGGCCGCAACCGCCGCCCGAGGTGGCGCTGCCGGAGAATCGGCGGTCCGGGCGGCCGGTCACCGTGCGCTCCGGCGGCAAGGCCTGGCGCGTGATCACCCGACCGTTGGGCGCCACCCGCGCCGGGGCGCCCGCGACGCTGCGGGTGTTCCAGCCGACGGCGGAGACCGAGGCCCGTACCGCGCTGCTGCGTCGCCGGGTGTTCGTGGTCGCGCTGTTCGCCGTACCGATCTCCGCCCTCGCCGGCCTGGTCGTCGCCGGCACGACCACCCGCTCGTTGCGGGCGCTGCGTCGACGGGCGGCGGCGATCGAACCGGACGACCGGGCGCGGCCCGACGTACACGTCCCGTCGGGGGTGGCCGAGGTGGACGAACTCGGTCGCACCCTCGCCGACGTGCTCGGGCGCTACGACGTACAGACCGCGCGGACCCGGGACGCCCTGGACACGGCGCGCGCGTTCGCCGCGACCGTCGATCACGAACTGCGCGGGCCGCTCACCGGGATGCGTACCGACCTCGACGTGCTCGCGGCCTACCCCGACCTGGCGCCGCACGAGCGCGTCGAGGTACTGGCCGACCTGACCGCCGGCCACGAGCGGATCCTGTCCCTGCTCGCCTCGCTGCGCGCACTCGCCCAGGGCGACCTGGCCGACGCGCAACCCTTCGAACAGGTGGACCTGGTCGAACTCGCCCACGAGGCGGCCCACGACGCGCGGATCCGCCGGCCCGGCGCGGAGGTCGAGGTGGTCGGCTCCGGCGAGGTCCGGGTCGACGGCCTGCGTCCGGGACTGCGCCTGGTCGTGGACAACCTGATCGGCAACGCACTCGTGCACGGGCGCGGCCCGCACGGGCCGACCCCGATCCGGGTCGCCGTCGAGGCGGTACCCGACGGCGCCCGGATCAGGGTGGACGACGCCGGCCCGGGGATTCCGGTCGACCGCCGCGCGGAGGTCTTCGAGCGGTTCCGGCGCGGACCGGACAGTCCGGGAGCAGGTCTGGGACTGACCCTGGTCGCCCAGCAGGTCGAGCTGCACCGGGGCCGGGTCACGGTCACCGACCCGCCCGAGGGCGTCGGTACGCGCGTCGAGGTCGTACTCCCACTGCGGCACCCGGCGGCGGAAGCGGCTGGCGACGACGGGATCCGGCACGACTGGCTGACCCGCGAACCGGGGGCGGTCCCAAGCGTGAAGTGAGCCTCGAAACGGCCTGGGGGAAGAGCCGCGAAACGGCCGGGAGACCGACGGGATCCGGCGACTCCCCGGCCGAGTCCGGCTTCACAAGAACCGCACAGACCGCTCACAAGAACCCCACAGATCGGCGACCTACTCTCGCGGCACGCCACCCCGCAGCGGGGCGGTGAACCGTGAACTCGGGAGATCCACCATGTCTCGCCGTACCACCACTTCGCGCGCCCGCGCGCCCCGGCGCCTCGCCACTCTGGGCGCGCTCGCCGCCCTGACCACCGTCGGCGCCCTGGTCTGGGCACCGGCCGCCCAGGCGGGCCCGACGCCCGCCGGCGACAAGCACAAGCCGGGCATCTGCAAGCGGGTGCCGACCATCGACACGCGCCTGACCAAGTCGATCGAGCGGCTGGGCGGCGACGCGACCGTCAAGGGGTCCATCGCACACCTGCAGGCGCGCATCGCCGAGGCGGACAAGCTCAACCGCCCGGCCGTGAAGACCTACCTGAACGACAAGTTGACGACGCGTCAGCGTCTGTTGCCGGAACTCAAGCAGCGCAAGGCCGACCTGGCGAACGTCAAGACGTGGTGTGACACGCAGCCGTCCGCCGCGGGCAAGTGACCGGCGTGCGCCGCCGGATCGGCGCACTCGTCGTGGCGGCGCTCGCCCTCGGTGTCACCCTGACCGGGTGCGGCGGCTCCGACGGCGGCGACAACGGGTCGAAACCGGCCGGCAGCCAGGTCACGCCCGCCGACGCGCCCTCGGACATGTCCTCGATGGTGGCCGAGGCGGAAAAGGCCGCCGACCGCGCCGACCAGGACGCCACGGCGGCAGAGGACCCGCCGGGCTGACGGCCCCGCAGGACCTCGCGGTGCCCGGACCATACGGCCGGGGACCTCACCGGGCCGGGATCTCGCGGGCCCCGGAACCTCACGGCCCCACCGACCCACGAAGCCCGGAACGTACACCCCGGCGGGCCGCACGAGCGGCCCGCCGGCCCCACGTCCATCCGCCGGCCCCTGCCTACCTACCGCGCATTCACTTCCGCAACAGGCTCGTCGGCCGGAACCCGTACCCCCAGGAACGTCGGGGTGTGCCGTAGCCGGAAACCCAGCGACTCGTACAGCCGTATCGCATTGGCATTGCCCGCCGAGGCATGCAGGAACGGCGTCTCCCCCCGACCGCGTATCCCGGCGACCAGCGCCAGGACCAGCCGCGTCGCCAATCCCCGCCCCCGGTGCGCCGGATCGGTACACACCGCGCTGAGTTCGGTCCAGCCGGGCGGATGCAGGCGCTCCCCGGCCATCGCGATCAGCGCGCCGTTGTGGCGGACGCCGAGATAGGTGCCCAGCTCGATGGTGCGGGGCAGGAACGGCCCGGGCTCGGTGCGGGCGACCAGGTCCAACATCTCCGGTACATCGGCGGCGGTGAGCCGGACCAGCGAGTCGTCGGGGATGCCCACCACGACGTCGCCCAAAAGCTGTACGCCCGCCACCCGCATCACCACCTCCCAGCCCTCGGGCGGCCGCAGGGTCTCCCCATTGGCCAGTGGTACGACCACGCCGGGACCGGCCAGTGCGGCCAGATCCGCCCAATCCGCCGCGCCCGGATCGTCCGGCAGCGCCGCGAACGGCGATACGTCGACGGGATAACGCCGCACCCGACCCTTGCTCTCGGCGAGGCCGGCATGCGGTCCGGTCAGGGACGTGTAGACCGCGTTGTCCAACACCCGCAGGTCGCTCACGTGGCACCGCCCGGCCATCGGGACTGAGACATGATCCGCAGGCTACGAGCATGATCCCGCTCCGTCAAAGGGTGTTCACGGTTCGAAACGACCCCCGGGGCCGGCCCCGACCGGGTCGATGGACAAGACCGGACGGGCTGCGTTAGCGTCGCGACGTCGACCGATATCGGGGGAACGATCGCATGAGCGGGTGGATGAGTACGGCGAATCGCCGCGCCACGCCTGCCGCGTACCCCCGCACCGCCGCCGGCGCGATGTCGCCCCGAGCGCGGTTGACCCGGCGCCTGTTCATCGATCTGCGCCGTTCCGCCGGCTCCCTGTGTCACTGACCGGGTAGCACCCTCCACCCACCCGGGCCCACCCGGCCGCTCCACGAGACCGCCCGTTCCGTGCGCGACATCGCGTGCGGCAGGTCCCGTGGTCGGCCGATTCCGCGCATGAACTCTCGCCTGTAGCAGGCAACTTCGGCATGCCCCAGCGGGCTGTCCGGCGCCGCCGCGCGCCCGGGCCGAATCATGGCGCGCGTCTTCCCGGCCGGGATCCACCTTCGCCACCGTCACCCGCCGTGCCCGTCGAAAGCGAGAACCGAACCCATGTCATCCGTACCGAACCCCGCAACCCCCCTCCACCTGGCCGTGGCCCTCGACGGCGCCGGTTGGCATCCGGCCGCCTGGCGCGAACCCGACGCCCGCGCCGACGAGTTGTTCACCGCCCGCTACTGGACCGACCTGGTCGCGGAGGCGGAGGCCGGGCTGCTCGACTTCGTCACCATCGAGGACGCGCTCGGCCTCCAGTCCACCGCGTACGACCGCATCGACGACCGGATCGACCAGGTGCGCGGCCGACTGGACGCCGTGTTGATCGCCGCCCGCGTCGCGCCGTCGACCCGGCACATCGGGCTGGTCCCGACGGCGACCGTCACGCACACCGAGCCGTTCCACGTCTCGAAGGCGATCGCCACCCTCGACTACGTGAGCCTGGGCCGGGCCGGCTGGCGGGCGCAGGTCTCCCGGCCGGTGGACAACGCCCACTTCGGGCGGCGCGAACAACCGGCGTTCACCTTCGCCGACCTCGGGCAGCCCGAGGCGGTGGCCGCGGTCGCGGAAACCTTCGCCGAGGCGCGGGACTTCGTCGAGGTGGTGCGCCGACTGTGGGACAGCTGGGAGGACGACGCGGAGATCCGCGACGCGGCGACCGGCCGCTTCATCGACCGTGACAAGCTGCACTACATCGACTTCGTCGGGCCGAGGTTCCGGGTCCGCGGCCCGTCGATCGTGCCGCGCCCGCCGCAGGGGCAGCCGCTGGTCACCGTGCTGGCCCACGACACGGTGCCCTACCGGCTCGGCGCCGACTCGGCCGACGTCGTGTACGTGACCCCGCGCGACCACGACCACGCGCGGGCCATCGTCACCGAGATCCGAGCCGAACAGCGGGTCGCGGGACGGGAGTCGGAGACCGTACACGTCTTCGGCGATGTGGTCGTCGTCCTCGACGAGAGCACCGCGGCGGCGCGCGAGCGCAAGGCACGACTCGACGACCTCGACGGCGCGGAGTACCAGAGCGACGCGTTCGTATTCACCGGCACCGCCGCCGAGTTGGCCGACCTGCTCCAGGACTGGCAGCGCGCCGGGCTGACCGGATACCGCCTGCGGCCGGCCGCGCTGCCCCACGATCTGCGCGCGATCACCCGGGAATTGGTGCCCGAACTACAGCGCCGCGGCGTCTTCCGTACCTCCTACGACGCGGGCCCCCTGCGCTCCCGCCTCGGCCTGCCGCGTCCCGCGAACCGCTACGCCGCGCCCGCGCCGGCCGCCGCCGCGTCGTGACTCCGCCGCATCCATCCGCCTCGTCGCCCGCCCCGCCACCCGTACGAAGGAACCCATCCCGATGAGCAAGCCGCACAAGCAGATCATCCTCGGCGCCTACCTGGGCGGGGTGAACCACCACACCCTGTGGTCCGACCCCGACGCCGGCAGCCAGATCGACTTCGCCTCCTTCCGGCACCTGGCGCAGACCGCCGAGCGCGGCCGGTTCGACTTCTTCTTCCTCGCCGAGGGCCTGGCGCTGCGCGAACGCCTCGGCCTGATCTTCGACCAGGACATCGTCGGCCGCCCGGACACCCTGCCGGTGCTGGCCGCGCTCGCCGCCGTCACCGAACACCTGGGCCTGATCGGCACGATCAACGCGACCTTCAACGAACCCTACGAGCTGGCACGCCAGTTGAGTTCGCTCGACCACCTGTCCGGCGGCCGGGCCGGGTGGAACGTGGTCACCTCGTTCGACGCCTTCACCGGCGCCAACTTCCGCCGCGGCGGCTTCCTGCACCGGGACGACCGCTACACCCGGGCCGGCGAGTTCCTGGCCGCGGCCCGCGAACTGTGGGACTCGTGGGCGGCGGACGCGGTGGCCGCCGACCGGGAGGCGGGGGTGTTCCTGCGCGACGCCAAGGCCGGCGAATTCGCTTTCACCGGCGAGCAGTTCGACATCTCCGGCCGGTTCACCACGCCGCGCAGCCCGCAGGGCAGGCCGGTGATCCTCCAGGCCGGCGTCTCCCCGCAGGGTCGCGACTTCGCGGCCGGCGGGGCCGACGCGATCTTCTCCCCGTACCACCGCCTCGACGAGGCCCAGGAGTTCTACCGGGACATCCGGGCCCGGGCCGTCCGACTCGGCCGGCCCGCCGACGCGGTCAAACTGCTGCCGCACGCGTCCTTCGTACTGGGGGAGAGCGAGGCCGACGCGATCGAACGCCACCGCGACATCACCCGGCGGCAGATCGGCGGACGTACCGCGCAGATCCTCCTGGAGACGGTCTGGAACCGCGACCTGTCCGGCTACGACCCCGACGGGCCGCTGCCGGACGTCGATCCCGACCCCGAGGGCCCGCCGGTGGTCCGCGGTCGGGCCCGGATCGCCGAGGACGCGCACCGCCGGGTGGCCGAATGGCGTCGACTGGCGGAGGACAACTCGTACTCGCTGCGCGACCTGGCGATCCACGTCTTCGGCCGCACCGAGTTCGTCGGCACACCCGAGCAGGTCGCCGACCGGATCGACACGTTCGTCCAGCAGGACGGCTCCGACGGGTTCATCCTCGGCTCACACCTGACCCCCACCGGCCTCGACGAGTTCGTCGACAAGGTCGTGCCGCTGCTCCAGGAACGTGGTTCGCTGCGTACCGACTACACCGGTGCGACGCTGCGCGACAATCTCGGCCTGCCGTACCCGGACGCCCAACCGGACGCGCTCGCCGACGCACGACCGGACGCGACCCGGGTGGCCTGAGCCACGACGTGCCCATGCCCGGTCGTCGCGGACGACGACCGGGCATGGGCACGCGCGAGGGGGGTTCAGCGCGAGCCCGTCAGGTGCGCGAACAGGATGGTGTTGTCCTGGTAGCCGCCCTTGTCGGGGTCGTACTCGCCGCCGCAGGTGATGACCCGCAACTCGGCGCGGTTCAGGTCGCCGTAGACCCGCTGGGTGGGGAAGTCGGTCTTGGTGAAGCGCTCCACCGCGTCGACGGTGAAGATCGCCGTGCTCTGGTCGGCCCGGCGGATCTCGACGGTGGCACCCGGACGCAGGTTGCCGACCTCGTAGAAGACGGCGGGGCCGGTGGCCGAGTCGAGGTGGCCGACCAGTACGGCCGGGCCGAGTTCGCCGGGGGTGGGTCCCTGGTCGTACCAGCCGGCGTGGCGCTCGTCGTCGGGGGGCGGCACCTGCACGGCACCGTCGGCGTCGAGGTCGACCGAGGTCAAGGGGGCGTGCACACCGATCTCCGCGATGTCGATCGTGACCGGCTCGGAACGGGCCAGGATCGGGCCCTCCGGCGGTGCCGGCGCCGCCGCGGGGCCGGCGGGTGCGCCGGCGGCCGGGGAAGGGGCCGCCGTGGCAACGGACTTCGGCGCGGCCGTGGCCGTCGCGGGCGGGCGACGGTTCTGGTAGCCGATCACGCCGAGCACGACACCGCACACCACCGCCGCGACGGCCACCACCAGCAGGAGGCGGCGGCCGGCGCGACGAACGAAGGACGTGTCAGCCACGCAGGCTGCCCCGACGCAGCGCGAACGCACCGGCGCCCGCACCCGCGACGGCCAGCGCGCCGCCCAGGGCGAGCAGACCGGTGTCGGACTCGGTGGTCCCGCCCGAGCCACCGGCAACGGCGCCGACCGGCATGGTCTTCGTCTGCGTGCCGTGCTGGGCCGCCGGCTTGGCCAGGGGGTGCGGCTTGGGCTTGTCGTTCTTGTGGTGCACGTGCTTGGGCTGCTCGTGCTTCGGCTGCTCGTGCTTGTGGTGTTCGGGCTTCGGCTGCGCGGGCTTGTGGTTGTGCACGATGTTCGTCGTGTGGTTGTTGTTGATGTTCACCGTGTTGTTGGTCGTTTCATTGACCGTCACGTGCGACGTGTTCACGGTGGTGCTCGTGACGTTGTTGATCACGATCGGCCCGTGGCTCGGCTTGTGGTCCGGCTTGCCGGTCGGCTTCCCGGTCGGCTTGTGGTCGGGCTTGTCGGCGGGCTTCCCGGTCGGCTTGTGGTCGGGCTTGTCGTCCGGCTTCCCGGACGGCTTGTGGTCGGGCTTGTCGGCGGGCTTCTCGGACGGCTTGTGGTCGGGCTTCTCGGCGGGCTTGCCGGCCGGCTTGTGCTCCGGCTTCCCGCTCGGGCAGTCGTGCGTGGGCCGGGGGCAGCGGTCCGTGCCGTCGGCGGTCCGCGCCGCCTGGTCCTCGTCGGACCCAACACTGGTGCCGGTCGCCGGCGCCTTGAGGGTCTTGCTCTGCGGGCCGAGACCTTCGGCCGCGGCGGCCGTGCCGCCCAGGGCTACGGCCAACAGGCCGGCGGCTACCGTGCTGCTAAGGACACGAGTGGTACGCATCAGCGTTGTTCTCTCCTTCGCGGCCGGCGCGTGATCGGTGATCCGATGGGGAACGCGGCCGGCGCATCGGAGAATTGCCTCGCTTTATGCGAATATCACTCTTTGTAGCTTTTTTGACACATATGGGCGATCGTGTCGGTGGTCGGCGGCACCTCCGTCACGGCTGCCGCCGACCACCCGGAGCCGACGACCCGCCGGCGCCCGGGCCGACGATCCGCCGACTCCCGCCGGACTGCCGTCAGTAGTGCTTCCAGGTATCGGTGAACGAGTTGCCGGAGGCCGACAACGGGCCGGGAGTCGCGTCCGTGACGCCCTTTTGCACCATGGTGATCGGAGCGGCCGAGGCGGCGGCGAGGGTGCGGCCGTCGATCGTGGCGCCGGTGAAGGTGACACTGCCGAAGTCGGCCAGCGGGGTGCGCGCGCCGTTGCGGCTCGGCGCCTCCGCGATCACCTCCGCGCTGCCGTTGGTGGCGCCGCTGTAGCGCGCGAGCGTCTTGGTCTCGGTCCAGCCGAGCGTCGAATTGGTCAGCTTGGTGGTGTAGTTGTCCGAACCCGGGTCGTACACCACCGAGGCGGTCATGGTGTCGCCCGGCCGGACCGGGTCGCGGAACACCGACTCCGGGTCCGGGTAGTTCTCCCACCAGGCGAAGTAGCGCGGCGTGCCGCCGACCCGGTTGCACTCGGCCTGGGTGCCGGTCTGCTCGACGGTTTTGCTGCCCCTGCCGTCCAGGCCGACCCAGATCGACACCGCCCCGGTATGGGCACAGGTGATCGACGGCTGGACCCACGAGGCGGAGACCGAGTGGTAGGTGGATCCGGAGGCGGCGTAGCCGGACCAGTTGCCGGAGGTGCCGCCGGCGGCCGAGCGGGCCCCGGTCGGGGTGTCGGCGGCCGACGACGCGGCGGCCGCGGCGGGTGCCGCGCCGATCAACGGCGCACACAGCAGCAGCGCGACGCAGCCGCCGTAGGACCGAAAGGGCGTTCGGGCACGTGGGATCACGATGACTCCCGAGGAGTGATGGGGGAGGGTGGACGCCCCCGAAGGTCCCGTCGAGGCGAGCCGGACCGACGGGGGCGGTGCCCGGGGACCCGGATGGACGAGCGGGCCGCCGTGGCGATCCAGAGGTTGGCGCGTTCCGGCGGGGCCGGTCAACGGCCCTACGAGGCCCCGCCGTCCACTGGCGACGACGGCCCTCGACCGGCAACGGCGAACACCCGCGACACCCGCGCCGACCTGCGCCGACGCACCTCGGCCGGCCGAACCCGGCGGCCAATTCCGTGGATTCGCCAGTGGACGGACCGGCGATCGGCCCGCGGCGCCCGTTTACTGGCGAATCCAGGGAATTGACCCCGCCCGACGAGCGATCGGCGGACGCGCGGGGAGAGCTTGAACGAGTTCCCGACCGGCTCCCGACGAGCCCCGACGACCCCGCGTCCCCGGCTCCCCGCCCCCGCGCCGTCCACAGATTTGCCGGGCCGTCGACAGAAAGCCGTTCGGCCCCCGACGACGCGTTGACGTGTGCTCCGCCGGTGCGGGACCTTCGTCGGCACCACGCCCCGGCCGGCCGACCCCGTGTCGCGAGCCGGGCGGGTTCCCCCACTCACTCATCGGAGACAGGCATGCCTTTCGCATTCGCCGAGGCTCGTTCCCGTACCCGCTCCCGAGACCGGTCCGGCTCCCGCGACCGGACGCCCCGCCCCCGCTCCCGGTTCCGCTCCCGCGTGTCCCTCCCGCTCGCCGCCACCGCCGCCGGCGGCCTCGCGCTGGCCACCCTGTCCGGGGCCGGCCCCGCCTCGGCCGCGACCACCCCGGCACCGGACCACATCGTCGTGGTGATGATGGAGAACCACGCCTACGGGCAGATCATCGGCAGCGGCAGTGCCCCGTTCATCAACTCGTTGGCCACCGGCGGCGCCCTGCTCAAGGCGTCGTACGGGATCACGCACCCCAGCCAGCCGAACTACTTCGCCGTCTTCTCCGGCAGCACCCAGGGAATCACCGGTGACTCCTGCTACCAGGTCGGCTTCTCGCACGCGGCCAACCTGGCCTCCGAGGTGATCGCCGCCGGCAGGACCTGGGGCAGCTACAGCGAATCATTGCCCAGCGAGGGCTCGACCACGTGCAGCAGCGGCAAGTACGCCCGCAAGCACGTGCCGTGGTTCGGCTTCGACAACGTGCCCACATCCAGTGCGCACACCTTCGGCCAGTTCCCCGGCGACTACGCCAAACTGCCGAGCGTCTCCTTCGTGATCCCGAACCTGTGCAGCGACATGCACGACTGCGGGGTGTCCACCGGCGACAGCTGGCTGAAGAAGAACCTGGGCGGCTACGCCGATTGGGCCAGGACGCACAACAGCGTGCTGGTGGTCACCTACGACGAGGACGACAAGCACAGCGGCAACCACATCCCGACCGTGCTCTACGGCCAACCCGTCAAGGCCGGCAGCTCCACCTCCACCTCCTACAACCACTACGACGTCCTGCACACGATCGAGGACCTGGCCGGTACGGGCGCGCACGCGGGCAAGTCCGCCTCCGCCCAGTACATCAGCGGCATCTGGAACTGATCGTGTACCTCGCGGACCGCCGTCGCTCCCCGGCGTCCGACGCCGCCCCGGTCCGCCGACCGGGGCGGCTCCCGGGCGTCGCCGGCACCGTGCTCGTCCTGGGGATCGTCAGTCTCCTCACCGACGTCTCCTCGGAGATGGTCACCGCGGTGCTGCCGCTCTACCTCGTCACCACGGTGGGCCTGTCGCCGCTCGGCTTCGGCGTCCTGGACGCGGTCTACAACGGCTCGGCGGCGCTGATGCGGCTGCTCGGCGGGTTTCTCGGCGACCGGCGCGGCGGCCGGCACAAGGTGGTGGCGGTGCTCGGCTACGCCCTGTCGGCGCTGTGCAAACCGGTGCTCGCGTGTGTGCACACGCTGACCCTGCTCGGCGCGGTACTGGCGGTGGACCGCACCGGCAAGGGGCTGCGCACCGCGCCGCGCGACGCGCTGATCTCGGCGGCCACCCCGCCCGAGCGGCGGGGACGCGCGTTCGGGGTGCATCGGGCGATGGACACCGTCGGCGCGCTCGCCGGTCCGGTGCTGGCGTACCTGATCCTGCGCGTCGCCGTCGACGGGTATCACGCGGTGTTCGTGGTGAGTTCGTGCGTGGCGGCCTTCGGCGTACTGGTGCTCGTGTTGTTCGTACCGCGCGATCCTCGGCCGGCTTCCACGGGCGTGGGTACAAGTGTGGTCGGAACAGGCCCCCCGCAGGAGCCTTCCGGTCGGGACGGGGTGCGGGCGCTGCTGGGCCGGCCGCGGCTGCGTCGGCTCACCCTGTGCGCCACGCTGCTCGGACTGGCCACCGTCAGCGACTCGTTCGTATATCTGCTGCTGCAGCACCGGTATCGGCTGTCCGCCGAGTGGTTCCCGCTGTTGCCCATCGGCACCGCCGCCGTGTTCCTGCTCCTGGCCGCTCCGTTGGGAGCGGTCGCCGATCGTATCGGCCGGCGGCGGATGTTCCTGCTCGGACACCTGGCGCTGCTCGGGGTGTACGTGGTGCTGCTGCGTTCCGGGGCGGACGGCGGGTGGTTCGCCGGTGCGGCGCCGGTCGTGGTGCTCGCGCTGCACGGGCTGTACTACGCGGCCACCGACGGGGTGTTGCCGGCCGCCGCCGCGAGTGCGGCGCCGCCGGGGAGTTGCGGTGCGAGCCTGGCCCTTGTCGGTACCGGGCAGGCGATCGGGCGCTTCGTATGCTCGCCGGCCCTGGGCGCGCTGTGGACCCGCTGGGGTGATCGGGCCGCGTTGTCCGTGACGGCGGCGGCGCTGGTGGTGGCCCTGGTCGTCGCGCGCCACGTGCTGCGGGCGGCCGAACCGGCGGACGTGCGGGGGACTTGCCCGCCCGTCGCCGCATCTCGTACCCGCCCGACCGACGAGGAGCCCGGATGACCGTCGACCGAACGACCGCCGCCCGCCGCCTGGTCGTCCTGCTCGTCGCCTTCGTGGTGTTGGCCGCGGCCGGCACGTGGGCGGTCCTGGACGCCGCCGAACGTGCGGGTCGGCGCGATCGGGAACAGCCGGGCGGGCCGGCGGTACACCCGGGTCCGGTCGCGCTGGGCCCGGCGGCGGGCGGGCCGCGGTTGCTCTTCCGCAGCATGGCCTGGGGGCCGCACCGGGACGAGATCGCGGGCGTACCCGCCGATCGGCCGGACGGGCCGCGCACCGTGTCCGGCCTCAAGTGCCTGCGTTTCCACGCCGCTTCGGGCACCGGGATCTGCCTGCGGGCCGAGCACGGGCCGCTCGTGGACACCTACCGGGCGGTGATCCTGGACGCCGACCTGCACGAGACGCGCGGCTTCCCGGCCGCCGGAATCCCGACTCGGGCCCGGGTCTCGCCCTCCGGCCGGATGGTCGCCTGGACGGTGTTCGTCAGCGGGGACAGTTACGCGGGCGCCGACTTCTCCACCTGGACCACGATCGTGGACACGCGCACCTGGACCGTCCAGGAGAACCTGGAAAGCTTCGCGGTGACCAGGAACGGTCGTCCCTACCGGGCGCCCGACATCAACGTCTGGGGCGTCACCTTCGCCGACGACAACCGGTTCTACGCGACGGTGGCCACCGAAGGACACACCTGGCTGGCCGCCGGCGACGTCGCCGCACACACCCTCACCACGCTGCACCAGAACGTCGAATGCCCCTCCCTGTCGCCCGACGGCACCCGGATCGCCTACAAGAAGCGCGCCCCCGAGGCGCCCGACGACGCACCCTGGCGGTTGTACGTGCTCGACCTGCGCACGATGACCGAGACCGCCACCGCCGAACGACGCAACGTCGACGACCAGGCGTTGTGGACCGACGCCGCCACGCTGCTGTACGCCCTGCCCGGCGACTACGGCGCCGACCTGTGGACCGTCCCGGCCGACGGCACCGGCGCGCCCCGGATGCTCGCCGCGAGCGCGCTCGCCCCGGCCCTGGTGGGGTGACCGGAAGGCGCGCCGGCACCGGCGACGGCGACGACCTCCCGCGTGGATCACCGCGGGCACCGTATGTATCTGCTTGGCTACTGTGTGACGTGACAGGCGCGTCGTGATTCGGGAGGCAGCGATGAGCACAACCGAGTACGAGCAGACCAACCCCGCCGTCCGGCTGGACCTCGAACCCGGCCAGATCGTCCAGGAATTGGGCTACGACGACGACGTCGACCACGACCTCCGCGAGGGCATCGAGTGGCTGACCGGCCACGACCTCGTCGACGAGGACTACGACGACATCGCCGACGCCGTGCTGCTCTGGTTCCGCGCCGAGGACGGCGACCTCGCCGACACACTGCTCGACGTCGTCGGCCTGCTCCCCGAGGACGGCGCCGTCTGGCTGCTCACGCCCAGGGCCGGCCGGGACGGCGCGGGCGATCCCGACGCGGTCGAGGAGGCCGCGCGCAACACCGGCCTGAGCCGCGCCCCGGTCGTCGACGTCGGCCCGGACTGGGAGGCCACCCGGCTGGCCGTCGCCGGGACGTAGCCGTCCGGGTACCGACGCGGGCGGGGGTGTGGCGGACGATCGACCGCCACACCCCTTCGGCTGCGCGCCGGACGGCCTCAGCCGGGTACCGCGCCGTCCGCCGGCCCGTCGTCCCACTCCCAGTGCAGGCCGTAGATGCCCGGGGTCACCTCGGGAAAGACCGTGCAGGCGTGGCCCGTCGCCGCGATCCGGACCTCGCGGTGATCCTGCGCGGGCGCGTCGTGCCGGGGCCGCCACCCGGCCGTACACCGCACCGGCATCATGCGGTGATCGAATCGCGCGCACAACACCATGGTCCGGCCGGGGAAGCGCACCATCCGCGCGTAGCCGGTGGAGACCACGGACGACGCGTAGGCGTAGCTGTACTCCACGACCGTCGTCTCGTCCTGCTGCAACGGTACGTCGAGGAGCAACTCGACGGCGGCGAAGCCGTGTTCACGATCGACCCGACGGCGGCCGAGCCGGCAGCCGACCAGCCGGGACAGGCCCAGGTCGGCCCCGAGGGACATCTCCGGCTTCGCCTCGGTGAGCAGGATCAGCCGGTCCGCCCGGGTGGCCACAGCGCGCAACACCTGGACGACGTCGATGCGTTGCTCCTCGCGGGCCCGGCCGATGTGCACGTCGATGCGGCTGTGCAGGCACTCCAGGCGGGCGTTGGTCCGCGGATCGAAGTCGGTCAGTACCCCCTCGACCGCGGGATCCCCGAACGTGCCGGTGTCGTCGAGCGATCCGGGGATGTGGTCGACCCAGCGGCCTCGGGGCCGGCGCGGGCCGAGCAGCACGATCAGCGCATCGGCGCGCAGGTGCAGCAGGTTCTCCAACGCCCGTACGGCGGCCAGCGAATCGGCCCGTTCGGGGCGACTGCGCCCGCGCTGCCAGTAGCTGAGGCTGGACACGCTCACCTGGACGCCCCGGTGGGCGAGTCGGCGCTGGATGCTCTCCAGGCTCAGTCCGCTCTCGCGGATCGCGATCCGCAGCGCGAGTTCGAACGGGCCCGAGCGCAACGCCCGGTCGAGTTCGGCCGACTTCGCGGCACCGGCGTGGGGGAGTGACGGAGAAATCGGCATGCACCTGCTCTCACCGGGAGCACCGTGCGGCGACGGCCGCGTGACTGCGCGGAATCTACCGCGACGCGCTGGTGCCCGGCGAGGGTTCGGGGCGACCGTTGCCCGCATTTGCCATGCCGACCGGTGGCCGCCGCTACTCGGAGTCGGCGGCGGCGCGGGGTTTGGCGCGTACGTGCATACGTTCGCCCTGGCGGCCGAAGAGGCTGAGCACCTCGACCGGCCGTTCGTCCGCGCTGCTGAACCAGTGCGGGACCCGGGTGTCGAACTCGGCGGCCTCGCCCGGGCCGAGGACCAGATCGTGCTCGCCGAGGATCAGCCGCAGCCGGCCCTCCAACACGTACAGCCACTCGTAGCCCTCGTGGGTACGGAAGGTGGGCTCGGTACCTCGGAACGGAATGATCATCTTGAACGCCTGGAGCGGGCCCGGGGTTCGGGTGAGGGGAATGAACGTACCGCCGCTGGGCAGCGGATGCGGGTTCAGCCGGATCCGGGGATCCCCCACCTCCGGGGCGCCGACCAGGTCGTCCAGCGGCACCCGGTACACGCCCGCCAGCGGCAGCAGCAACTCCAGCGTGGGTCGGCGCCGCCCGGACTCCAGTCGGGACAGCGTGCTCTTGGAGATGCCGGTCGTCTCGGACAGCGCGGCGAGGGTGAGACCACGCTCGGCCCGCAGCCGCCGAAGGCGGGGCGCGACCTCGTCGAGGACCGTCCGGTAGGGGAGTGCGTCGTCCGTCATGCGGGCATTCCACCGCGCCGTCCCCATCTTGGCAACACGAGTTGCCGGGTCGCGGGAGCCGGTGCAGCCTCCTCGCCATGACCTCAGAGATTTCGCGGGATGCGCCGGTGACACACGATGTACGGCCGGCCTCGGGCTCGGAGCGGTGGGCGCTCGCCGGGCTGTGCCTGTCCATGTTGTCGTCCTCGCTGGGCACGAGCGTCGCCAACGTCGCGTTGCCGACCCTGGCCGATACGTTCTCCGCCTCCTTCGCCCGCGTTCAGTGGATCGTGCTGGCCTATCTCCTCGCCATCACCACCGTGATCGTCGGCGCCGGCCGGCTCGGCGACCTGATCGGGCGCCGCCGGTTGCTCCTGGTCGGGATCGGTGTGTTCACCGGGGGCTCGGTGTTGTGCGGCCTGGCACCGACCCTGGAGACGCTGATCGCCGCACGCGCCGCGCAGGGACTGGGGGCGGCCGTGATGATGGCGCTCACCATGGCGTTCGTCGGCGAAACGGTGCCCAAGGAGCGGACCGGGAGCGCGATGGGCCTGCTCGGCACGATGTCCGCGATCGGGACCGCGCTCGGTCCGTCGCTCGGCGGCGCGCTGATCGCCGGGCCGGGGTGGCGGGCGATCTTCCTGGTCAACGTGCCGTTGGGGATCCTGGCCCTGCTCCTCGCACACCGACACCTGCCGAGCGACCGCCGCGAGCCCGGGGCCGACCGACCCCGCTTCGACCACGTGGGCACGCTGCTGCTGGCCGGGACGCTCGGCGCGTACGCCCTCGCGGTGACCGTCGGGCGCGGCGGGTTCGGCGCGCTGAACGCGGCGCTGCTCGTGGCGGCCGGGCTCGGCGTCGTGTTGTTCGTACGGACCGAGGCGCGGGCGGGGTCGCCGCTGATCCGGTTGGCGATGTTCCGCGAGCCGGCGTTGAGCGCGAGTCTGGCCACGAGTGCGCTGGTGTCGACGGTGATGATGGCCACGCTCGTGGTGGGCCCGTTTTACCTCGCGCGGGCGCTGGGCCTCGGTGACGCGCTCGTCGGACTCGTCATGTCGGTCGGCCCGGTCGTCGCCGCGCTCACCGGGATACCGGCCGGCCGGATCGCGGACCGCTTCGGCGCACGGCGGATGACCGTCGTCGGGCTGATCGCGATATCCGTCGGCGCGTTCGCCCTGGCGCTGACCTCGGGACACCTCGGACTGGCCGGCTACCTGGTCCCGATCGTGGTGACGACCGCCGGATACGCGGTGTTCCAGACCGCGAACAACACCGCCGTGATGGCCGATGTCGGGCCCGATCGACGCGGTGTGGTCTCCGGCATGCTCAACCTGTCGCGCAACCTCGGCCTGATCACCGGCACATCGGTGATGGGCGCGGTCTTCGCGCTCGCCTCGGGCGCCCACGACGTGACCGCGGCACACCCCGACGCGGTGGCGGCCGGCACGCGGACCACCTTCGCCGTGGCCGGAGCCCTGATCGTCGCGGCGCTCGCCATCACGCTGCTCGCCCGACGCCCCGCCGCGCGCCCCGCCCCGACGGCGTGAACCAGGCCGCGTGAACCGGACCGCGTGAACCGCCCGCGCGGCTCGGGAACTTTGTCGGTGGGGCGCGCGACTGCTCCGGTGGAACGACGCGGGCGGGGGCGCCCCACCAGCGCCTTCGGACCCCGCCCCGATCCCTCCGCAGCCGACGCCTCGACCGAAGGACGGATCACGCATGTGTGGAATCGCCGGCCGGGTGTGCCTCCACCCCGACGGGCGCCCGCGCCGCCCGGTCGTCGAGGCGATCCCCTGGCTCCTGGTCACCGGCGACGAGGCCACGATGCCGCTGCGTCCCGACGTCGCGCGCACACTGCGGATCGGCGAATACCGGGCGGACACCTACCGCACCGCGCTCGCGGTCGTTCCGCACGCCGCGCACGAGAGCGCCGAGGAGCACCGGCTGCGCGAACCGCGGCACCTGTCGCCGACCCGCTTGTTGCGCCAACTCCTGCACCGCAAGGACCGGTTGAGGATGGCCCAGGGGCGAAAGGTGCGGGTGCCCTACTGCGACCACCGCGTGGTCGAGTACGCCTACGACGTGCCGTGGTCGCCGCACTCCTTCGACGGTCGGGAGTGGCTGGACCTGTACCGACCGGAGATCACCATCTGAGCCCCGACCGACACCCGACCCACACCGCCTGCCCAACCACCGCCCCCGCACGGCCCGCACCGCACCGCCAGGAGACGCACCCCGTGACCCGGATCGAACCCGGTACGAACCGCCCCGACCGCACCACGAACGACCCGCACGCCGTCGAGCTGTACGGGCGCGAGTACAAACGCGACCCCTACCCCCTCTACGCCAAGCTCCGCGACGCCGGCCCGATCCATCGGGTGCGCTTCCCCAGCGGGGTGGGCGCCTGGCTGGTCACCGGATACGACGCGGCGCACGCCACCCTCAACGATCCCAGGCTGGGCAAGAACCACGACCTGGGCAACGATCGTTGGCGGGCCCTCGCCTCGATCATGCCCGAGCCGCAACACACCGAACTCCAGGTGCATTTGCTCCACCAGGACCCGCCCAGGCACACCGCCTTGCGCCGCCTGGTCACCGACGCCTTCGCACCGCGTCGGGTCGACGCGCTGCGACCCCGGATCCAGAAGATCGCCGACGACCTCGTCGACGCCATGCCGGCCGGCGGCGGAGCGGACGTCATGGCCTGCTTCGCGACCCGCTTCCCGTTCCGGGTCCTCGCCGAAGTCATCGGCCTGCCGGCGGAGTTCGCGGCCCGGTTCCGGCGCGAGTGGTGCAAGGTCGTGCAGCCCGTCGGTCCGAGGGACCCGCGCCGGGCCGGGTACGAGGCGCTGCTGCGCGAACTCCAGGGCTATATCGCCGACCTGGTCGCCGACCGCCGGGCCGACCCGGACGACGACGGCCTGCTCGGCCGATTGGTCGCCGCGCACACCGCCGGCGAGCTGACCCGGGCCGAGTTGGACTCGATGATCTTCCAACTCCTGGTCGCCGGCCAGGAACCCGTGACCAACCAGATCAGCACCGCCCTGGTCACCCTCCTGCGGCACCCCGGACACCTGGACCGACTCCGCGAGGCCCCAGCCCTCCTGCCCGCCGCCGTGGAGGAACTGCTGCGCTACGACAGCGCGTTCGAACTCACCACCTGGCGCTTCCTCGCCGCGGACGACGACCTGCACGGCACCGCCGTACCCGCCGGCGACTCGGTGATCGTCTCGCTGTGCGCGGCCAACCGGGACCCGAAACGTTTCCCCGAGCCGGACACCCTCGACTTCGACCGCAGCCCCAACCCGCACCTCGCCTTCGGCCACGGCATCCACTTCTGCCCGGCCGCCGCACTGGCCCGGGTTGAACTCCAAGTCGCGCTCGGCACGCTCCTCGCCCGGCTGCCGGGCTTGGCTCCGGCCGCTACGGTCGACGACGTCGCGTGGATCCCGGCCGTGCTCGCGCGCGGCGTCGACACGCTGCCGGTCACCTACACCGAGCGGGCGTGACCACACCATGCCCGCCATGCCCGCCATCGACCGCCTCGACCGCCCGGGGCCCGCGCAGACCGCCGCGATCAGTGCCGCGATTTTGGAACTGCTCCTTCCCCACCGCCGCGCGGCCGAACGCGACCTCGACCCGGGCCGCGAATCGGTCGCCGACTTCCCCGAACAACTCGACCGAGTGGCCGACTTCGTCGCCCGGGGTGAACCCGTCGTATTCGCGCTGCCGGGATTCCCCTGCAAATCGCCCAACCCCGCCAAGGTCCTGGGACATCTGCCCGACGAGGGCGAACGGCTGAGCCTGGCCTTCCTGGACGGGCTGTGCGCGTCGGTGGCCGCCGTTCACTCGCCCGGCGCCCGGATGTTGATCTGCTCCGACGGCCACGTCTTCGCCGACCTCGTCCGCGTCCCGGACGCGCACGTCGACGCCTACACCGACGAACTGCGCGCCGTCATCGCCGACAACGCCCTGGACCGGCTGAGCGTGTTCGACCTGCGCGACGTGCTCGGCGACGGCCCGACCGGCCCGGCCGGCCCCCGCACACACGCGGACAAACGTGCCTGGCTGCACGCGCGCCACGCCCCGAGCCTGGCCGAACTGCGCGCCCAAGTCCGGTCCGACGAGGACACGTTGCGGCTGTACCGGGGCATCACCCGGTTCCTGTTCGAGGACACCGCCGACTTCCCCGGCACCCGGTCCGCGCTGCAACGCGACTGCCGCGACCGGGCCTACGGCGTCATGCAGCGCAGCCGGGCCTGGAGCGACCTGATCGCCGAACACCACCCGCGCGCGGTACGCCTGTCCATCCACCCGCAGCGGCGCGGCGCCGACAAGTTCGGGATCCGCCTGCTCGACGCCCCCGACGTTTGGGCCACCCCGTGGCATGCCACCGTGCTGCGCCACGCCGACGGCCGCGCGCGCCTGCTGCACCGCGCCGAGGCCGCCCGCCTGGGCACCCTGGTCCACCACGACGGCCGCCCCAGCCACTTCCACCAGGCGGCCGACTGAGCGACGGGTCACCCCGCATGCTCGCCGGCCAGTGTTTCCAGGGTTCGGTAGGCCCGTTCGAGGGACTGCTCGGCGAGCGGCTTCAGAGCGGCCATCTGCGGCACGACGGCGGCGAGCGTCAACTCGGCGGGTACGAAGGTGGTCAGGTCGTCGGTGAGGCCGATGGCCCCCAGGACGGCGCGCAGGTAGGGCTCCTGGTGGTCCCAGCCCGCACGCGGCGTGCCCGGGGCGTACGAACCGCCCCGGGGGCTGATCACGATCACGGAGGTGCCCGCCAGGGGCCCGGGTTCGCCGCCGGGCACCGCCATGGTGGCCGGGGAGACGACCCGGTCCAGCCAGGTCTTGATCGTGGACGGGATCGAGTAGTTGTACATCGGCACGCCCATCACGACCGTGCTCGCCGCGCGCAACTCGGCGTTGAGCGCGGTGGTCAGCGCCCATTCGTCCGCCGGCGCGCCGTGTTCGGCGCCCGGGTCGACGAGCGCTTCGCGGACCGCGTGGGTCAGGTGCGGGATCGGCTGGGCGGCCAGGTCACGGTAGGTGTACGCGCCGCTCGGGTGGCGTTCGCGCCAGCGGGCGGCGAAGTGGGCGGACAGGTCCCGGGATACGGATCCGGTCCGACGCATGCTCGCGTCGAGATGCAGGAGGGAGGGCACGCACGGCCTCGAATCGTCGCGGTGTCGGTTCGGCACGATGCCGGACCCCGCCGCGTGGAAGATCCGATTCCGGGATCGGCCCCGCGGCGGCCGGCGATGACGACCGTAGACATTGACGCCGGCGTGAAGGCAAGCGTGCCCGGCGACCTTGGACCAGGCGTGCGGACAAGGCGTGCGGACCCGGTGTTCAGACCAGGTGTTCGCCGAGCACGGCGAGTTGGGTCACCCGGGCCTGCTCGTGGAGGGCGCGGCCCTTGTCGGTGGCGATGACGAAGACGCCCCGGCGGTCGCTCTCGCACATCGCGCGCTGGACCAGGCCGCACTTCTCGAGGCGGGCCACGGCGCGCGAGGAGGCACTCTGGCTCAGGTGCAGATCGACGACGAGGTCGTGGATGCGGGACTTGCAGCCCTCGGCGTCGACCAGGCGATCGAGGACCTCGTAGTCACTCATCGTGAGGCCGTGCCGGGCCTGAAGGGCGCGATCGAGTTCATGCGCCACCCGGCTGTACTGCGACAACAGCTCGCGCCAGCTCTCGATCAGCGGGTCCTTCGTCTTCATTGCGTCACGGTAGCGCCGCCCGTCGTAACATGCAAGCAAATTTATTGCACTCACATTTAATGCGTAGACATTCAATGCGTGTGCATGTACGTTCTTGCCCATGGCTTCAACAGTCGAGACCTACGCGGGACCGTCCTCCCGCGAGCACTCCGTCCCCTCGTCCTCCTCGTCGGCCGAAACACCGTCCGGTTCGCACTGGACCCCCAGACTTTGGGGCGTCCTGGCCGTGCTGTGCCTCGTGCTCTTCCTGGATGGCCTCGATGTCTCGATGGTCGGCGTCGCGCTGCCGTCGATCGGCCACGAACTCGGTCTGTCGGCGACCTCCCTGCAATGGATCGTCAACGGCTACATCCTCGGCTACGGCGGGCTGCTGATGCTCGGCGGTCGCACCGCCGACCTGCTCGGCCGCCGCCGGGTCTTCCTGATCGCGCTCGCCGTGTTCGCCGGCGCCTCGCTGCTCGGCGGCATGGTCGACAGCGGCGGCCTGCTGATCGCCACCCGCTTCATCAAGGGCCTGGCCGCCGCGTTCACCGCGCCCACCGCCCTGTCCATCCTCACCACGACGTTCCCCGAGGGCCCCGCCCGCAACCGGGCGCTGTCCGTCTTCTCCGTCTTCGGCGCGAGCGGCTACTCCTCCGGCCTGATCCTCGGCGGCCTGCTCACCGAGTTCGGCTGGCGCTGGACCTTCCTGATCCCTGTGCCGCTCGCCATCCTGGCGCTGATCGGCGGCTGGTTCCTGATCCCGCGCGACCGGCCCGCCGACTCCGGCGGCCACGACGTGGTCGGCGCGATCACCCTCAGCGGCGGCATGCTGCTGGCCGTCTACACCGTCGTCTCCGCCCCCGACCGCGGCTGGGGCGCACCGCTGACCCTCGGCTCGATAGTCCTGGCCGCCGCCCTGCTCACCGCGTTCGTCCTGGTCGAGAAGCGCATCGCGCACCCGCTTGTGCGGTTCGGCATCCTGCGCGTCGGCACCGTGGTCCGAGCCAACCTGAGCATGGTCGCGCTGATGGGCTCCTACATGAGCTTCCAGTTCATGATGACCCTCTACCTCCAGGACGGACTGGGCTGGTCCGCGCTGCGGATGGCGCTCGCGCTGCTGCCCGCCGGCCTGGTCGTGGCCTTCGGGTCGCCGTTCACCGGCAAGCTGATCAACCGCTACGGCACCGCGCCGCTGCTGATCGCCTCGATGGCCTCGATGAGCCTCGGCTACGTGTGGTTCCTCGCCACCGCCGGCACCACGCCGAACTACGCGTTCGCGGTGCTGCCCACCATGCTGCTCCTCGGCGGCGGCTTCGCCTTCGGGTTCAGCGCGATCATGGCCCAGGCCACCGAGGGCATCGAGGACTCCGAACAGGGTCTCGCCTCCGGCTTGGTGCAGACCTCCGGCCAGGTCGGCGCGGCGCTCGTGCTCGCCGTGGTCACCGCGCTGACCACCGGTGCCAAGGCGGGCGACGCCGACTTCGGCTCCTACCGCCCCGGCGCCAACCTGGTCACCGCCGTGGCCGTGGTCGGACTCCTGCTCAACCTGGTCCCGCTGCTCGGCGCCAAGCGTCGCGGTATCGACAAGGACGACTCCATCGCGAACGTCCGGTAGTCCGGACGGCGCGCGGACGGCTCGACGTCCGCCACGGGGAGGCGGGTGCCGGCCCCGGATTCCGAAACACGAATCCGGGGCCGGCACCCGCCTTTTCCGGTGGTTGGGGCGCTGCTCGTCCCGTCCGGGTGCTACTCGTCGTCGGGTTCGATCCGCCCGGACCACGTGCGCCGCAGGTTCGCGAGCGCGACCTGCTCGGCGGGCGGGGCGCCGACGGCGCACAGGGTCCGTGCGTGCGCGTCGGCCAGGGCCAGATGCGCGGCGGTCACCCGCTCGTTGGCGGCGGCGTCCTCCCGGGCCTGACGCAGCGCGGACGTGCCCAGGTCCAGCGCGACGGCGACGTCGTACTCCCGCGCGGCCTCCAGGATCGTCACCCATCTCGCGAACACGGCGGGGAAGCCCGGCGGGATGCGCCCGGCGAAGTGTGCGGCCTGCGCCACGAGTTCCCGGCGCCCCCGCTCGACGGCCTCGTCCCGCGGCTGCCGGGCGAGTCGCTCCCGGACGTTGGCCAACTCGAGGAGCATCAGGTCGAGCAACCGTTCGTGCTGCTCACGCAGGAGGTACGCGGACCGCGGATAGGCCGCGGTCCCGCGCCTTCGGCCCCGTCCGAACACCGCCACACACCCCACGTTGCCCCCTGTGACCGGTCGGCGACAAGCCGAATCGGCAGGGAGGTCCGAATCGCATGACGACCGGCACCGCGCGGCCCGCCGCTCGCCGGAATGTGCCGATGCCCGCCGCCGGCGTTGACCACGCCCCGGCGGGGTGTGAGCGTGTCGTTCGCCCGCGTGACGAAACCGCCTTCCAGCCCGGGGAGTTCGGATGCATCGCAGCACGCCGACCTTCGGCTCGTGCCTGGCCCTGCTGATCGCCCTGCTGCTGGGCACGGCGCAGACCTCGCACGCCGCCGGCCCCCGACCCGCCGTCGCCGGCGCGTCGTCGACCGGGACCGGACACGGCGCGTGGAACGGGCCCGACCCGCTCGCCATCGACACCACGCACATCGGCTCCGTGTACACGCTGCGCGACCCGATCCGGACCAACCTGGCCTGTACGAAGTACAACGGCGGCGGCACCTTCACCAAGGCGGTCGACGACTGGGGCAACGGTAATCCGACCAACCTGGAGACCGCCTGCGTGGACGCTCTGTGGGCGGCGCAGAGGCAGTTCGACATGTTCCGCACCTGGCTGGGCCGCAACGGGCAGAACGGCCAGGGCGGCGCGTGGCCGCTGCGCGTGGGCCTGAACGACGTGGGCCTGCGCTGGAACCCGACCGCCGGCGCCATCGACATCGGGCACACCCCGAGCGGCACGTGGGTCACCGAAATGGACCTGGTCGGGCGCGAGTACGGCCACGCCGTCGACCAGAGCGCCCCCGCTTGGCCATTCCGGGAACCGGGACTGGCCGAGGGCTTCGCCGACATCATGGGCACCCTGGCCGAGGCGTACGCCAACGAGCCGCTGCCGTACGACGAGCCGGACTACGTGATCGGCGAGAAGATCGACCTGACCGGTAACGGACCACTGCGCTACATGTACAACCCGTCGCTGGTCGGCGACCCCAACTGCTACAGCTCCGCCATCCCGAACACGGAGGAGCACGCGGCGGCCGGACCGCTCAACCACTGGTTCTACCTGCTCGCCGAGGGCAGCAACCCCGGCGGCGGCAAGCCGACCAGTCCGACCTGCGACAACTCGACGGTCACCGGGGTCGGTATCCGGTTGGCCGGCCAGGTCGTGTACCAGGCCCTGCTCGGGCGTACGTCCAACACGAAGTACGCGCAGGAGCGCCGGCTCACCCTGAACGCGGCCCTGCGATTGGACCCCACGTGCACCCTCTTCGGCGCAACGCAGGCCGCGTGGAACGCGGTCGGCGTGCGCCCCACAACCGGCGAGCCGGCCTGTCCCTGAGGTGGCTCAGCCGGCGAGGTCCCAGACGGTGACCTCCATGCGTACCGGGGTCTCGCCGGCGGGTACGGAGGTCAGCTTGAAGTACGCGATGCGGCCCTCGTCGGTCACGGCGCAGAAGCGGGAGCCCAGGGCCAGTTCGCCGCCCAGGTAGGAGCCGCGCTTGCGGACCGCCTCGGCGCAGTCGGCCGCCGTCGGGTCGACGCTGCCCTCGGGGAGCGGGGCCAGGGTGGGGCTGGATCCCTCGGTGACCAGGTCGGGCTTGCCGAAGAGGAAGCCGAAGACGAGGTCGGCGGACTTGCCCGACGGGGTGACCAGCGGCGGGGTGGTGTCCAGGTCCACATAGCGGGACGAGGCCGTGGCGGTGACCGTGCCGGGGCCGAACAGCACCTTGGCCGCCCGGTTCACCGGGCCGGGGGTGCCGGCCGGCGACTGGCCCGTCTGCCCGGTCTGCCCGCTCGGCGACGCCGCCGACCCGGATGTGCCGTTGCCCGGCGGCGTGTTCTGCCGCTCCGGTGCCGGGGCGGTGTTCGCGGACGGCGCCTTGGAGTCCCCGTCGGAGCCGGATCGGCTGACGGCGACGGTGACGAGGATGCCGATCAACGGGATGGCGATGCCCACGACCCACCACGCCCACCTGGGCTGGGTCGGGTGCGGCGGCGGAGCGGGAGGGTAGGGCGGTGGGTATCCCGGATCCTGGTGCAAGTCGCCTCCGTGGAACGTGTGGCCGTCGGGCGGGCGGCACTCTATCCGAGAGCCACCGCGCGGCCCAAGGATTTCCGCATACCCCCGGGACGCCGGCGGCATCCGGGTGCCGCAGGCGTCCCGGGGCGGATTCGGGTCGTCCGGGCGAACTACCGGTCGACCAGGGCGACATCGGCCTCCACGCAGGCCAACGCGTCGCGCAGCTCCGGCGACACGGTGTGGCAGCGCGAGCGCAGGCCGAGGAGGAAGGCGTGTCGGCACGCCGAGCCGATCGCCGCCGCACCCGCCGCGTCGAAGACCTCGGTGCCCGACAGATCGAACGCCAGCTCGACCACGTGGTCGGGCAGCGCGTTGATCTGCGACACGAGGTCCTTGCGCAGATGGTGGGCGACGGAGACGTCGAGCACCCTGGGCGCGGTCACCCGCGCGTAACCCTGGCGCACGTGACAGACGCAGTCCCAATCGTCGGTCATTCGATTTTCCCCGATCACACGTCGACGGCCAACGCTCCCGCAGCGCGCCGGCCCTGTTCGTACGATCCCGCATGTCGGCGTTGCGCGTACGCACCGAAACGCAACCGAGACATGCGTGTCGCCGCCGGGCCGATGGCGGCAGCTCCGACAGGGACTGATGGGCCGCTAGGGGATGTCCTGTTCGGCCCAGACGATCTTGCCGGTGGGGGTGCGGCAGGAACCCCAGCCCCGGCACAACATGTTGATCAGTTGCAGGCCGCGCCCGCCCTCGTCGCTGAGCGACGAGTGCTGGATCTGCGGCAGGTCCGGGCCGGTGTCGGAGACCTCCACCACCAGACGATCGTGCCGGAGCAGCCGCAACCGACCCGGCGCGTGGCCGTAGCGCAGCGCGTTGCCGACGAGTTCGCTGACCACGAGTTCGGTGACGTCGGAGAGGTCGCCGAGTTGCCACTCGTCGAGTCGGCCGCGCACCAACCGGCGGGCCAGACCCGCCGCCGAGCCGTCCGGGGGCAGGTCCCAGACGAACAAGTCGCCGCCCAGGAGCGGCGGTTGGGTCGCCGCGACCATCATCACGGCCTCGTCGAAGCGGGCCCCCGCGCCGGGCGTCGGATCGCCGAGCACACCGGCGTCCAACTCGTCGGGGCCGAGCCGGGCGGCCCGGTTGCGCAGCCGGGCCAGCTGTACGTCGATGTCCTCGGTCCGCGACTTGACCAGCCCGTCGGTGTAGAGCACGAGTCGGCTGCCCGGCGGAACGGTCAGGCGCAGCGGGTCGTACGGGATGACGCCGGCGCCGATGGGCGCGCCGATCGGCACGTCCACGAACGACGCCTTGCCGTCGGCGTCGACCAGCAGCGGTGGCGGATGCCCGGCGCTGACCAGGGTGTACGCGCCCTCGGCCGGGTCGTAGACGGCGCACAGACACGTCGCGACCTGGTCGTCCTCCAGGTCGCGGGCGGCGAGGTCGAGGCGGGCGAGCATACGTTCCGGGGTCAGGTCGAGCGCCATCAGCGTGCGGGCGACCGCGCGCAGTACGCCGGTGGTGGCCGCCGCCGCCATGCCGTGGCTCATCACGTCGCCCACCACCAGGGCGGTCCGGCCGCCCGGCAGCGGGGCCACGTCGTACCAGTCGCCGCCGACGCCGAGCGGGTCGGCGGTCGGGATGTAGCGGGAGTTCACCCCGAGGCCCGGGGTGCGGGGGGTGACGCGGGGGAGCAGGTTGCGCTGGAGCCTGGCCACGTGTTCGCGTTCGCGGTCGTACAGCCGGGCGTTGTCCATGTCGATGGCGGCCTTGGAGGCGAGCTGCATCGCCAGCGCTAGGTCCGCCTGGGAGAAGCCGGGTCGGTCGCCCGCGCGGATGAAGTCGGCCGAACCCAGCTGCACGCCGCGCGCGATCAGCGGCACCATCATGTAGCTGTGCACGCCCGCCTGCCGAAGCTTGGCCGCGGCGCTGGGGGTGGGCGCGATCTCGTCGAAGTCCTCCGGCCCGAAGGTGCTGATCAGTAACGGCCGGCCGTCGGCCAGCGCCCGGGTGAAGCGCGAGTCCCGCTCGGGGGGAGAGGTGGAGAGTTCGCCGATCTCGTCCGGCTCCAGGTCGGCGAGTCGGTCGATGTGCGCCACCGACATCGCCCGCCGGGCCGGTCTGCCGAGGCCGCTGGGGCGTCGACCCTCGTCGCCCTGGAGTACGGACTCGAGCAGATCGACGGCGGCGGCGTCGGCCAAACGGGGGACGGTGAAGTCGGCCAGTTCCTGGGCGGTGGTCTTCAGGTCGAGCGTGGTGCCGATGCGCAGGCCCGCCTCGTTGAGCCAACTGAGCTGATCGCGGGTGGCGCGGGTGCGGGAGGCGAGGCTCCGTGCCTTCGCCGCTCCGCGTCGCCGCACGTGCTTCCGGCCGTGACCGCCATCCACTCTCCCGCTCACCCGCACCTCTTTCCCTCGGCACCTGACCGTCGCACGCGACTCGGCCGCCCGTCGTGTCCCGACCCCCACTCTTCGAGCGGGCCGGCGGGCCGACATGTGGGATGCGACTGTACCGGCGCGGGGTTGCGATTGCATCGAATCGATCGAGGTCGACGGAACCGAGCGAGACGGCGCGATCGCCCTTGTCCTACCCGCCCGAACCGCTCGCGATGCGAGGCGTGTGGGGGGCCGGCGGCGGGCGGGTGTATATCGGTTGAGGGGGTTGGCGGGGGCCGGTTAGTTTGACCGGATGGGCGAACATTCGGTGGTCGAGGACTGGCGGGCGGTCAATCGGGCCAACTGGGACGAACGGGTCCCGATCCATACGGCCAGTCGGTTCTACGACGTGGAGGGGTTCGTCGCGGGCAAGGACCCGCTGCGGGACTTCGAGACGGCCGAGGTCGGGGACGTGGCCGGAAAGAGCCTGCTCCACCTGCAATGCCATTTCGGGCTCGACACGCTGTCGTGGGCCCGGCGCGGGGCGACCGTCACCGGGCTCGACTTCTCCGCGCCGGCGGTGGCCGCGGCCGGCGCCATCGCCGCGCGGATCGGCGCCGACACGGCCCGATTCGTCACCTCCGACGTCTACGACGCGCCGACCGCGCTCGGCGGACGCACCTTCGACATCGTCTACACCGGGCTCGGCGCGCTGTGCTGGCTGCCGGACCTGGAGCGCTGGGCCCGCACCGCGGCGGCGCTCGTCGCCCCGGGCGGCTTCCTCTACCTGGCCGAGTTCCACCCGTTCGCCGACGTGCTGGCCGAGGACGGCCGCACGGTCGAGCTGGACTACTTCCGGCGCGACGGCACCGTCTGGGAAGAGCCGGGCACCTACGCCGACATGAGCGCCGAGACCACCGCCAACGTCACGGTCGAGTGGCAACACGGCATCGGCGAGGTGGTCAGCGCACTGACCACGACGGGTCTGCGCCTGGAGTTCCTGCACGAACACGACCACACCCTGTTCGCTCGCTTCCCCGACCTGGAGGAACGGTCCGGCATCTACCGCTACCCAGCGGACCGGCCGAGGGTGCCCCTGATGTACTCCCTGCGCGCCGGCAAACCGGCCTAGCTCCAGGGCCTGTGCGAACCGCCTTTCCCCGCAGGCGATTTCCGGCCGGGGACGGGTGCGGTGGTCGCGCCGGCGGGTCGGGTCAGGGGGTCGATCCCGGGGAGATCAGGCCGGATTCGTAGGCCAGGACGACCGCCTGGACCCGATCGCGGAGGTCCAGTTTGTTGAGGATTCGGCCGATGTGGGTTTTGACCGTGGTCGGGCTCAGGGTGAGGCGGTCGGCCAGTTCGGCGTTGCTGAGGCCGGTGGCGAGCAGGCGCAGGACCTCGAGTTCGCGCGGGGTGAGGTCGGACAGGTCGCGATGCAGGGTTGCGGGGGGTTCGTCGCGGTGGGCGAAACGTTCGATCAACCGGCGGGTGATGGTGGGGGCGAGCAGAGCGTCGCCGGAGCGCACCAGGCGCACCGCCGCGACCAGGTGTTCGGGGGTGACGTCCTTGAGCAGGAAGCCGCTCGCGCCGGCGGTGAGCGCCGCGTAGACGTAGTGGTCGAGGTCGTAGGTGGTCAGGATGATCACCCGGGTGCCGTCGGAGCCGTCCGGGCGCTCGGCGAGGATGCGGCGGGTGGCCTCGATGCCGTCCATGCGCGGCATCCGGATGTCCATCAGCACCACGTCCGGACGGGTACGCCGGACCGCGGCCACCGCGTCGGCGCCGTCGGCCACCTCGGCCGCGACCTCGATGCCGTCCGCGCTCAGGATCATCCCGAACCCGGTGCGCACCAGGGCCTGATCGTCGGCGATCACCGCGCGCAGCGGCGCCCCGCTCACGCCGTCCGCCACGGGATGCGCGCCCGGATCCGGTAGCCGCCGGTCAGCGTCGGCCCGGCGGTCAACTCGCCGGCGTAGACCGCGAGCCGTTCGCGCAGCCCGAGCAGGCCCCGCCCGCTGCCGCCGCCGACCGGTGTCGGCCCGGCGGGCGCGACGCCGGTGTCGGTGACCTCGATCTCCAGCCGCTCCCCGGTGTAGCCGATCGTCACGTGCGCGGCTGCGCCGGGCGCGTGCTTGATCGTGTTGGTCAGCGCCTCCTGGACCACGCGGTAGGCGGTCAGGTCCACCCCCGCCGGCAGCGGCTGGGGCGGCAGCGACACGGCCAGGCGTACGGGTGTCCCCGCCGCGCGGACGCGTTCGATCAGCGCGTCGAGCCGGTCCAGACCGGGCTGTGGTTCGAGTTCGTCGGGGCGTTCGGTGTCGGGGGCGGCGAGCAGCCCCATCACGTGGCGCAGTTCGGCCATCGCGGCCCGCCCGCCGGCCTCGACCGCAAGCAGCGCCGCCTTCGATCGTTCCGGCGCCGCGTCCATCACCGTGCGCGCCGCCCCCGCCTGGATCACCATCACGCTCACATTGTGGGTCACCACGTCGTGCAACTCGGCGGCGATCCGGGATCGCTCCTCCTCGACGGCGCGGCGGGTGGCCTCGGCCTGGGCACGTTCGAGGTCGGCGTACCGTTGCCGACCGGCCGCCAGTTGCCGCTGCCAGAACAGCACCAGAGCGGCCAGGCCGCCCGCGATCAGGATCACCACCCCCGGGCTGGACCAGCCGGGCAACATCGGCGGGGTGTCCCGGAAGGCGGCGCCGGCCAGCACGGCGGCCAGACCCAGCCCGACCACCGCCCGGCCCCGGTAGCGGCTGTGCACCACCGCGCTGTAGGCGCCCAGGACGCAGGTGGTCACATTGATCCAGGACGCGTGGTCCTCACCGATGCACACCGTCGCGCCGAGGATCACGCCGAAGGCGACCAGCGGATACCGGCGGCGGACCGCCAGGGGCAGTGCGGACAACACGACCAACGGCCAGGCCCCCGAGTCGAGTCCGTGCTCCTCCGGCGGCGGGAACCAGGGCTCGGGCGGCTCCGGTGGCATCGGCTGATCGCCCATCGGACCGACCGGCCCCGGCCCGGCGTCCGGATAGCGCACCGCGACCACCAGCGCGATGAAGGTAAGCACCAGCGCGAGCAGCACATCGGCGTACCGCGCCCGCCGCGACAGCGGCGCCGGCTCGGCCTCCGGGCGCAGCACGACCCCCAATTGCCCGCGCCATCGGCGCCAATCGTCCCTGAACACCGGCCCATTGTGCGACCCGTCCGCCGGCCGCCGCATCCCCCCGCACGACCGGTGCCCCGGGCCGAGCGGCGTACATCGCAGGGATGACCCCGCCCGCGGGTCCTTCCCGGGAAGGGCCGGATGTCGGCGCGGCGGCCGACGCGCCGCGAGCACCCGGGCACCTAGCGTCGCCGAGGCCGGCAGACACGCAACCCCCCACGACGCCAAGGATGGACGACTCCCATGACCCCTGTGATCGAACTCGCGGGCGTGGCCAAGCGCTACGACAGCGGCGGAGCGCCCGCGCTCGGCCCGCTCGACCTCGGCGTGGCCCGCGGCGAGGCGCTGGCGGTGACCGGCCCCTCCGGCAGCGGCAAGTCGACGCTGCTCAACCTGATCGCCGGCCTCGACCGACCGAGCGAGGGCACGGTGACCGTGGCCGGGCAGCGCGTCGACGGACTGAGCGAGCACGCGCTGGCCCGCTTCCGCCGCGAACACATCGGCATGGTCTTCCAGTTCTTCAACCTGCTCGACGACCTCACCGTCGCCGACAACATCCAGCTTCCCGCGCAGTTGACCGGAACCGGCCGACGCAAGGCGGCGGCGCGGGCCGGCGAGCTGATGGAGGTGCTGGGCATCGGGAAACACGCCCGCGCCTACCCGGGCCGGCTCTCCGGCGGAGAGCGCCAGCGGGTCGCGGTGGCCCGGGCGCTGATCAACCGGCCCGCACTGCTGCTGGCCGACGAGCCGACCGGCGCACTGGACAGCGCCTCCGGCGCGGACGTCCGGGAATTGCTCACCGAGTTGCACCGCGACGGGCAGACCATCGTGCTCGTCACCCACGATCCGGCGCTGGCCCGGGCCTGCGCGAGCCGGTCGATCCACCTCGTCGACGGGCACCTGGCGCTCGACCCGCGCGCGGAGGCGGTCCGATGATCGGGCGCGGCGGCGCGCTCGGCCGGGTGGTCCGCTCCGGGGTGTCCAGGCGTCGGGTACAGACCGTGGTGATCGCGTTGGCCACGATGATGGCCGTGGCCTCGGCGGTGGTCGCCGGATCGCTCGTGGTCGCCGCGAACGCGCCCTTCGACCACGCCTTCGCCCACCAGCACGGGGCACACCTGAGCGCCCAGTTCGACCCGGGCAAGGTCGGCGCGGCGGACCTCGCGGCCACCGGGCACCTGGCCGGCGTCACCGCGAGCGCGGGACCGTACCCGACCGCGACGATCCACCCCACCGACGGTCGCGGCGGGCACTTCCCGGCGCTCACCGTGGCCGGTCGCGCCGGTCCACACGCGGCCGTCGACGACCTCGACCTCACCTCGGGCCGCTGGGCGGAGAAACCGGGCGAGATCGTGCTGTCCACCGAGTTCGCCGGCCCCGAGATGCCGCCCGGGTTCACGCTGGCCGGCTCCGACGCCCCCGGCGCGCCGATCCTGACCGTGGTCGGCATCGCCCGATCGGTGAGCCGTACCGCCGGCGCCTGGGTCACTCCGGACCAGGTCGGCGCGCTCGCGTCCACGAACGAGCCGACGGGGCTGCAGATGCTCTACCGCTTCGCCGCCGCCGGGACGGACGGCAAGGTCGCCGACCGCCGGGCCGAACTCGTGTCGGCCGTACCGGCGGGGGCGTTCCTCGGCGCCCGGTCCCACCTGGACACCAAGCGCGCCGCCGACGGCAACGCCGCGCCGACCATCCCGTTCCTGACCGCCTTCGGCGTGCTGGGCATCGCCATGTCGGTGATCATCGTCGGGAGTGTGGTCAGCGGCGCGGTCGGCACCGGGCTGCGCCGGATCGGCATCCTCAAGGCGATCGGCTTCACCCCGCGCGAGGTGGTGCGGGCGTATGTGGCCCAGGCGTTGGTGCCGGCGGCCATCGGCATCGGGCTCGGTGTGGTGCTGGGGAACCTGATGGCGCTGCCGCTCCTGGCGGATACCGAACAGGTCTACGGTGACGCCTCGTTGTCGGTGGCCTGGTGGGTGGACGTGCTGGTCGCGGTCGGCGCGCTCGTCGTGGTCGGGGTCGCCGCGCTGGTGCCGGCGCTGCGGGCGGGTCGACTGCGTACGGTCGAGGCGATCGCGGTCGGTCGGGCGCCGCGGACGGGGCGGGGGCGGTGGGCGTATCGGGCGACCGGGCGGCTGCCGCTGCCCCGGGCGGTGACGTACGGTCTCGCGAGCCCGTTCGCGCATCCCGTGCGGACCCTCGCGATGGTGCTCGCGGTGGTGTTCGGCACCGTCGCGGCGACATTCGCGGTGGGCCTGACCGCGTCGCTGAACGCGGTCGGGGACGCACAGGACCCGGAGAGCCGGGCGGCGGTCACGGTGCTCGTCGGCGCCGCGGGCGGGCCGGGCGGAGCGCCGGCGATGAACGCGGGCCCGGCGGGCGGCAACACCCCCGCCGGCGGCGCGGGGCCGGGCACCGGCAACGCCCCGGCCCCGGGCGGGAGCGCCGGCAACGCCCCCACCGGGGGCGGCCCTTCCGCCCCCGCCGACGCGGCCCGGATCCGGGCCGCGGTGGTGGCCGCGCCCGGCACCGCCACGAGCTACGGCGTGGGACACGCCGACGTCACCGTGACCGGCATCCCCGGCTCGGTCCGGGCCGCGCTGTACCAGGGCGACTCGCGGCCCGGCGGTTACCCGATGATCGCCGGGCACTGGCTCGACGGCTCGGGGCAGGTCGTGGTGCCGACCCGATTCCTGGCCCGCACCGGCACCCGGATCGGCGACACGATCCGGGTCACCCACGAGGGCGACGCCCAGGCCCTGCGGATCGTCGGCGAGGCCTTCGACACCTCGGACGACGGCACCCGGATCCACGCCGACATGGCCTCCTTCGCCTCGGCGCGCCCCGACGTGTACCTCATCGGCCTGAAGCCCGGTGTGGACCGCGACCGCTACGCCGCCGATCTCGCCCGTGCGGTGGAGCCGTCGGGCGGCGCGGTGCTCGGCGACGCGTCCTCGGGCGGAGGCGGTCTGATCCTGGTCCTGGACGCGATGGCCGTGTTGCTCACCCTGATGCTGGTCGCCGTGGCGGGGCTGGGTGTGCTCAACTCGGTCGTGCTCGACACCCGGGAGCGGGTGCACGACCTCGGCGTGTGCAAGGCGCTCGGGATGACCCCGCGACAGACGGTGGGCCTCGTGCTCGCCTCGGTGGTCGGAATCGGGGTGGCCGGCGGCCTGATCGGTGTCCCGGTCGGCTACGCGCTGCACGGCTACGTGGTGCCCAGGATGGGCCACGCCGCCGGCACGAACCTGCCGCCGAGCGTGCTCGACGTTTACGACCTCCCCGAGTTGGCCCTCCTGGGCCTGGCGGGCGTCGCCATCGCGGCCCTCGGCGCGCTCCTCCCGGCGACCTGGGCGGCCCGAACCCGCACGGCCACGGCGCTGCGTACCGAGTAGGGCGGCGCCACGCACCGGCATCGCGTACCGTCCGTCCGCTCCATCCCGCTCGATCCACCCTGCCCCGATGCCGAGTTCGGGGCCGGGTGGGCCGGTCTCGCGGGCGGGTGGGTCGGTAGGCTGCGTGTGGGGGGTTTGCGAACTTGGGGGCGGGTCATGACGGGGCGGGACGAGCCGGACTGGGATGCGTTTCTCGCGCGCGAGGTCGCGCGGGCGAACGACGCGGCCGGCCGAGCGGGTGGGGACTTTCCCGGCGCGGGAGCGAGCGCGGGTGCGGGCAGAGGCGGTGACCGCGGCGGGACCGGCGCACGCCGGGGCGGGACACGATCCGGTGCGCGGCCGCCCGGGCACGTGTCCCCCGGATGGCTCGCCGCGTCCGTCGTGGGCTCGGTGATCCTGTCGGTGGGCGTGTACGGCCTGGTCCGCCCGGCCGACAGCGGGCCGAACACGGCGGACGTGTCGGTGGTCTCCACCGCGCGCCCGACCCTGGTGATCGGACCGGTCACCCCGACCGCGGGTATCCCGGCGAGCCCTCCCACCGGGGGCGGCGCGAGTACGCCGCTCCAGGTGGGCCGGGCCGAGGCGGCGCCGCCGGTGCCCGAGACGAAGGCGTTTCCCGAGGCGCGGGTACGGCTGCCGTCGGGGGCCGAGTTCCAGCGGGTCGACGTGCATGTGCCCCGGACCTGTGCCGAGATGTTCGCGCCCGACCTGGCGGCCGCGGTCGCCCGGGGCGCCGGCTGTACGCGCCTGTCCGCCGCGCTGTACACCGACGCCGACCGGCGGATGCGGATCAGTGTCGCGGTGGTCACCATGAACCGTGCCGAGGACGCCGCCGCCCTGTTCGCCCTGACGGGCACGGATCCGATCCGCTACCAGGTCGTCGCGCTCGACCCGCCGGCCGGCTCGACCCTGAAGCCGGTACCGCCGGGCGGCACCGGCGACTTCGGTCGCCTCATGGCGGTACGTTCCCTGGTCGTGTCGTCGGCCGAGCGGAGCGACGGCCGGACCGACGGCGCCAAGGAACTCAGGAGCGCGGCAGGCGAGTTGCTGACGTACGTGCAGACCCGCGTGGCCGACTACGAGGAGCACGTGGGCTGATCGCGGGAGGCGACCGGGATCGAATCCGGTCGATCTTCGCATACCTCCGCCATCGCGACGGGACGACCCGGCCGACCCCCGGGTGCCGGTCGTTCCGTCCGTCTGGAACCATGCCCCGCGTGAAGCCGGAGAGCCCGCCATCCCCGCCCGACCACCTCCCGGACTCCTTCTGGGAGCGCGTCGAGGACGTGTGCCGGGACCCCGAGCACGTCGACGCCGTGCTGCGTGCCTCGGACCCGGCCGACCTCGTCCGCTTCCACCGCGAATTCCTGGACGCCGTGGTCGAGTTGCTCGACGACCCGTTCACCCCGTACCTGCCGGACTCGGAGGACGGCGCCGAGGACGTCGCGCACTGGGTGGTGAGCCGGGGCCGGGCGTACTACCGCTCCCTGTGGGCCGATCCCGAAACCTTCCCGGCCTGGCGGCCAGGACTGCCCGGGGTGCATGTCGGGCAGATCGCGAGCGTCTACCACGACCTCACCGGCGAGACGCTCGACTGGGATTGGGAGTACTGAGTCCCCCGCCCGCCCTATCAGGCACGGTTTACGAACATAAGCACGACCCCGCGCAACGTGTTGTGATCATGACATCCGACCGGCGTGTTTCCGTGTGTCGGCCATTCCTGAAAGGCGCCGACCGGCACAGGATGGTGCCCGTCGTCTCCGAGGCCATCGGAACGGTTGACAGCCCGCGAGGAGAGGACGCGCCGATGAGCGACGCGCCGGACAGCACGGACACCGCAGACGCCGTGGACACCGCAGACATCACGTACGGCAGCTATCTGCGGCTGGACACCCTGCTGTCCTGCCAGCAGCCGGCCACCGACGCGCACGACGAGATGTTGTTCGTCGTCATCCACCAGGTCTACGAGCTGTGGTTCAAGCAGATCCTGCACGAGGTGGCACTGCTCCAGCGGCACCTGGAGACCGGGAACAGCGCGGGCGCGCTGCATACCGCGCGTCGGGTGGCCAAGATCCTGAAGACCGTGGTCGGCCAGCTCGACATCCTGGAGACCATGACGCCCCGCCAGTTCGCGTCGTTCCGGGACGCGCTCGGCACGTCCAGCGGGTTCCAGTCGGCCCAGTTCCGAGAGCTCGAAGCGGTGCTCGGGCGCCGCGAGTTCGGCGGCTACGACCTGGACCTGGACGACCGGCTCAAGGCCGCCGCGCACCGCCCGTCGGTGTTCGACTCGCTGCTGCGCCACCTCGCCGCCCTCGGCTACCCGGTGCCCGCGCGGGTCCTGGACCGCGATCCGAGCCTGGCGTGGCGGGCCGACCCGGACGTGCAGGCGAGCCTGGAGGCGGTCTACCGCGACGAGACCGGACACGCCGCGCAGGTGTGCGAGGCGCTCGTCGACATCGACGAGGGCCTCCAGGAATGGCGCTACCGGCACATGAAGATGGTCGAGCGCACCATCGGCGCCAAGCTCGGCACGGGCGGTTCGTCCGGCGCGGCCTATCTGCGCTCCACCCTGTTCAACCCGGTCTTCCCGGACCTGTGGGAGGTCAGGTCGAAGGCCTGAGCCGGGCCGCGATCAGGCCCCGGCCAGGACCGCGTCCAGCCGCGCCGCGCGCGCCGGGATCTCGTCGACGGCGATCGGCTCGGCCAGGTCCGGCGCGATGCCCGCGACCGCGCGGTGTGCGGCGGCGGTGAGCCGGACCGTGCCGTCGGCGTCGATCCGATCGATGCCGTCGCCGGCGGCGAGGCGCTCGTTGAAGGCGATCGCGTCGGCCTCGGCCAGGCCCGGCGGCAGGTCCAGGGACACGACACCGTCGACGATCCGGACCGGGTACCCGCCGGGCAGGCCCGCCGGCGCGGCGGTGGAGTGGCGCAGCGCACCGGCGCCCGGCAACAGCGCCTCCAGGACCGGGAGTACGGCGGCGCCGGTGACCACGTTGTGCCGCAGGCCGGGCGCGATCGGCGGCGCCTGGTAGGCGAGGGCGTCGTCGCGCCGGCCGTCCTCGCCGAGATGCACCCGGCAGCCCAGGTCCGGGTCGGCGGGGCGTTGCGCGGCCATCACGCCGAGCACCTGCGCGTGGTGGGCGAGGACGCGGATCAGCGGCAGCGGCCGATCGGGGTTCGCGGCCCGCAGCGCGGCCCGCACCCGCAGGTGGACCATCGCGGCGTTGCCCAGGCCGGCGGTGGGGGCCAGGCCGAGGCGGGCCAGCACCGGGCCGGTCACGTCCGGGAAGGACAGGTTCGCCACGGGGCCGGTGTACCCGGCGGCGCGGGTGGCCCGCATGACGGACAGGATCAGCGGCAGCTGGTACGGCAGCCGCAGGCCGAGGCCGGCGGCGACGACCGCCTCGGCGGCGGGATCGGTACGGCCGGCGAGCGCCCAGGGGCTGCGCAGCGACGCACAGTGCACGATCAGGTCGGGGCGGAGCCTGTCGATCAGCCCGGCCACCTCCTCCGACCGGGACGCGTCGAGCCGGACCGCCTCGACGAGGCAGTCGCGGGAACTGGCCACCGTCGCCGCCGCCGCGTCGCCCGTGGTCGAGCGGCCGGCCAGCACCAGCCGCCGCCCGGGCCCGCCCGCGGCCAAACCATCGGCGACCCGCTCGCCCATGTCCCCCACGCCGATGATCAAAATCGTGGTCATCGGCCGATCGTAGGGGCCGGATCGGCCCGCCGTAAGGCCAATGCAGGCCATGTCCCCGGGCCCGCCACCGGCAGCGCCGCATCGGGAACCGGCGTCGGGACCGGACCGGGACGTGCGCGGGACCCCCGCCCCACGCGTTCGGGACGCCCGTGCGCCCACCGTGGAGAGCACAGGTCGCCGGTATCGCCGGCGAACGACGCGCCCCCGTGGACTGGGAGAGACACGATGACCACCGACGAGCAGGTATGGGCATGCCCGTTCCGGCACGACGAGGCACTGGAGCCCGACCCGACGATGGCCCGGATGCGCACCGAGGCACCGGTCGCCCGGGTCCGCATGCCCTACGGCGAGGGGCGCTGCTGGCTCGTCACGCGGCATGCGGACGTACGCCTGGTCACCTCGGACCGCCGGTTCAGCCGGGCGGCGCTGGTGGGTACCGACTTCCCCCGGATCACCCCGGCGCCGATCGCCCAGTCCGAGTCGATCAACCTGATGGACCCGCCCACCCTCAACCGGGTCCGCCGGCTGGTGGTCAAGGCGTTCAGCAACGCGCAGGTGGAGAAGCTGCGGCCGTGGACGCGGCGTGTGGTGGACGAACTGCTCGCCGGGATCACCGAGCACGGCGCACCGGCCGACCTGATGGAACTGCTGGCCGGGCAATTGCCGTTGCGCACGATCAGTGAACTCCTCGGCATTCCGGAGGCGGACCGACCCGGGATCCGCCGGGACGCCGTGGCGATGATGTCGATGAACGTCGCCGACCGGACCACGGCCGCCGCGGCGAAGGCGGGCTTGCGCGCGTACTTCACCGCACTGTGCGCTGCGCGGCGCCGCGACCCGGGCGACGACCTGATCAGTGCGCTGGCCACCGCGCGGATCGACGACGAGATGTTGGACGAGGGCGAACTGACGGTCCTGGCCATGTTGTTGATGGTCTCCGGACACGACACGCTCACCTACGACATCGGCAACATCGTCTACACGCTGCTGACCCATCCGACCCACCTCGCCGAACTGCGCGCCCATCCGGACCGGTTGCCCAAGGCCCTGGAGGAGTTGTTGCGCTTCATCCCCTTCCGCCAAGGCGTCGGCATCCCGCGCGTGGCCCTGGAGGACGTGGACTTCGACGGTGTCACGGTGCGCGCCGGCGACACCGTGCATGTGTCGTATCTGACCGCCAACCGCGACGAGGCGGTGTACGAGCGGCCCGACGAACTCGACTTCGACCGGGACAAGCCCGCCTCGCACATGGCCTTCGGGCACGGCACCCACCACTGCCTGGGCGCACACCTGGCCCGGATGGAAATGGAGGTCTGCATCGGCTCGTTGCTGGCCGCGTTCCCTGATCTGCGACTGGCCGTACCGGCCGAGCAGGTGCGGTGGAACACGGTGTCCATCTGGCGCTTCCCGCTCGCCCTCCCGGTCGCCTGGTGACCGCGCGCCGGGGTGACCTCGCCGCGGTCACCCCTCGGGGGCCCAGCGTCCCGGGACCGATCCGGTGCGCAACCGGCAATTCGGTAGTAGGTCGCCTGAACGGCCCAACGAGGATCACCCGTTGGAGCGGCCTACCTGGCGACGGCCTCGGTGTCCGCGAGCCTCGATAGCCTGTCGCAATGGGCAAGAGTTTGATGTATCTGGAGATGACCGCGCCCGACGAACTGCGGCCGTCACGGCCCGTCGAGGCACTGGGACTGCGGCGGGTCGAGCCCTCGCCCGAGGTGTACGCGCTCCAGGCGCGGATCGGCGCGCCCTACGGCTGGCGCAGCACGGAGCGAACCGAGCGCGACTGGGCCGAACTTCGCGCCGCCCACCCGCTGCGCGAATCCTGGCTGATCACCCATCGGGGGGAGAGCGCCGGCATCGGCAACCTCGAACCGCAACCCGGCGGCGTGGTCGAGGTGGTCACCTTCGGCCTGCTCCCCGAATACGTCGGCAAGGGCCTGGGCGGCTGGGCCCTGACCCTGGTGCTCCGTCAGGCGTGGGCCACCCCGCCGCTCCCGGACGCCGCCGCGGTGCGCCGGGTCTGGCTGCACACCTCGTCCGAGGACCACGCCAACGCCCTGAAGAACTACCGCAGTCGGGGCCTGCGCCTGTACGGCGTGGAAGCACACGCGTAGGCCCTGTCCGGTCCTACCCGGTGAGCGACTGGGTGCCGAGCACGCCGAGGAGGGCGAGGCGTTCGGCGTCCGGGGTGTCGGGCTCGGCGGTGTAGACGATGACGCGTAGATCGCTGCCTGCCGCGTGCAGAACGTCGCAGTCCAGGGTCAGCGTGCCCACCTGGGGGTGGTCGACGACCTTGCAGGTCACCCCCTCCTGCGGCACCACGCCCGGCGACTCCCACAACGCGGTGAACCGCTCGCTCCTCGCGCGCAGTTCCGCGATCAGTCGGCGCAGCCGACGGTCCTCGGGATACCGGTTCGCCGTCGCCCGCAACTGGGAGACCTGAATCTCCTCCAACGCGCGCCGGGACTCCGGGGTGTGCCGGACCCGGCTCTCGGAGCCGAGGAACGCGCGCCACACCGCGTTGCGCTCGTCGCCGTGCTGCTCACCCATCAGCGCCGTGTACATCGGATTGGCCAGGAGCAGGGTCCACGCCGCGTCGCTCACCGCGACGGGGGTCCCGGTCAGCCGGTCCAGCATGCGCTGGATGCCCGGCGTGAGGTAGGCGGGTACGGTGCCGCGCCCGGGCGGAACCAACCCGGCGACATGGAACAGGTGCTCGCGCTCGGCGCGGGAGACCCGCAGCGCCCTGCCCAGTGCCTCGACGACCTGCTCCGACGGATTGCTCGCCCGGCCCTGTTCGAGGCGAGTCACGTAGTCGACCGATATCCCGGCCAGCAGCGCCAGTTCCTCACGGCGCAGCCCCGCCGCGCGCCGGTGCCCGCCCAGGGGCAGCCCGGCCGCCTCCGGGGAGACCCGGTCGCGCCAGCGTCGTACCGTGCGGCCGAATTCGGTGGTCGTCATGCACACCACTGTGCACCCGTCGACGCGGATGTGCCTGGTACCGGCAGTCCCAGGAAGGCGGGACGCCTGGCTGTCGCCGGACGCCGGCCGGAGGGTGGGGGCATGACAACGACATTGATCACCGGAGCCAACAAGGGTCTCGGCTTCGAGACCGCCCGCCGACTCGTCGCCGCGGGCCACACGGTCCTGCTCGCCGCCAGGGACGCGGAACGCGGTCGCCGGGCCGCCGAGGAACTGGGCGTGCGGGCGATTCGACTGGACGTCACCGACGACGCGTCCGTGCGGGCCGCGGCGGCGGAGGTGGCGGCGGCCGGGGGGCTCGACGTCCTGGTCAACAACGCGGGCATCCAGCGGGAGATGGATGCCCGGGGTGTGGTCAGCGGCCCGGGCAAGCTGTCCGTCGACGCGCTGCGCGCCACGTTCGAGACCAACGTCTTCGGCACGGTACGGGTCACCGACGCGTTCCTGCCGCTCCTCGAGGCGTCCGCCGCGCCGGTGGTGGTCAACGTGAGCAGTGGCCTGGCCTCACTGACCCGGGTCACCGAGGCGGGCACGCCGACGCACGCCTATCCGGGCGTGGCGTATCCGGCCTCGAAGGCCGCGGTCAACATGATCACCGTGCAGTACGCGAAGGCCTTCCCGCGGCTGCGGATCAACGCGGTGGAGCCCGGTTTCACCAAGACCGACCTGAACGCGCACACCGGGCTCCAGACCGTCGGGGAGGGCGCCGAGGTCATCGTGCGGATGGCGTGCCTGGGCCCCGACGGCCCGACCGGCGGCTACTTCGACGCCGACGGCACACTCCCGTGGTGACGGGGCCGGCGCGCCGCGCCCGCCGCATCGGGCATCGGGCCTGGTGGGGCGACAACGTGTAGTCGTTCGGACGCGTTGCGCGAGATTTTGCGGTTTCGGCTTGGACGGCGGGTGGTCGGCCGGCGAGATAGGGGGTGAGAGGCCTTCGGGTCTCGTGGACACCGTCGGGCGCAACGGTCGGCGCGCCCGGCGGTGTTCGCGCCGGACTTCACGGAAGGAACCGCTGCCTTGAACAACATCCTCGGCCCCGAGACCAGACAACTGTGGCTGGTCATAGGCGTGTTGGTCGTCGTCGTGCGCGCGCCGCTCGGTGCCCTGATGCGTGGCTTCGCGCTCCCCGAGCCGCACCGCCACTGCGGCCACGGGTATCGCAGCACACACTCCGCGCGCGGCAAGGGCGGCGGACGATGACCGAACCCCGACGCCCCGAGCAGGCCCAAGCCGTGGACGTGGACCTGGTGGACCTCCTGCGCAACGACTTCGTCGCCTTCTGCCACAGCCACCAACTCACGCTCACCCGCTTCGCCTACGACCACCTCGGTTCGCGCCCGGAGGCCGAGGACATCGTCGCCGACGTGCTGCTCGCCCTGTTCCAGCGCTGGGACGACGTACTGCGCGAGCCCGCGCCGCCCGTCAAACGCGCGTTCCGGATGCTCACCGACGCCCTGGAGGACCGCCGGCTGCGGCGCGACCTGGTCCGGGACACCGTGGACCGGCGGCGTCCCGCCCCCGGTGGTCCGGTGATCGACGCGCCCGCGGACTTCGTCCGGTTCTGCCGGGAGCACCAGCAGACCCTGATCGACCACGCCTGGAAGAGCCTGGGCTGCGCGCACGACGCGGACGAGGCGGTCGCCGACGTGCTGCTCGCGCTGTCCCGGCGCTGGGCGGAGATCGTGCGCCACCCCAGCCCGCCGCTCGCGCTCGCCTTCGGGATCCTGCGCCGCCGGGTGGTGGACATCCGTCGGCGGCGCGGGCGCACCCCCGAGGTGCTGTTCGACTTCACCGCGCCGGGCGCCCCCGACGTGGCCTCGACCGGCAGCGGTGACCCGGCCGCGGTGGTGCCCCACCTGGACATCCTGGATCGCACGATCGCCGCGATGCCGGTCAAGCGGGCCACCTGCGCCCGCCTGCACCTGGTCATGCAACTGCCGCTCCAGGACGTCGCCGACTACCTGGGGGTGACCATCTCCACCGTCCGCAGCCACGTACACGCGGCCCGCAAACAACTCGCCACCGCGCTGGAGCGGGCCCGCCACGTACATCCCGAATCCACCCCGTCGTCCCCATCGCACCCTCGGGAACCGAATACATGAACCGCCACAATTCCCTCGACCACGCCCTCCAACAGCGCAGGCGCGACATGGACGCGGCCTTCGCCGACTACGACGCCGGCGCCGCGACCCGCCGGCTGGCCGACCGCATCGTCCAGGAGCAACTGTTGGCCGCCCTGGTCCGGCCCGGCACCATCGGTCCCCAACGCGGCACCGGTTTCGCGGACGCGCACGCCGCGCAGAACGCGGCGGCGGCGGACCTGGAACAGCTGTGCCAGGCCGTGGTGGCCCGGCCGACCACCGGTCCCCTCCTCGGCGAGTTCGTCCACGAACGTGAGGCCGACGGGGCGCTGGTGTTCGGCTGCCTGCTGTATCTGACCGGGCGGCCCGCGCCGGCGGCGTTCTGGTGGCGGTACGCGGCCGGCGCCGACGACGTCGAGGCGATGCGCCTGTTGACCCTGCACCACCGGATCGAGGGAGAACCGCAGGACGCCCACCACTGGGCGGGTCGGCTGCACGCGGCCACGCCCACGCCGGCTCCCGCCGAGATCGAGGGGGCGGGCGACCCGGAGGCGTATGTCGCCCGGGTGGAGCCGGGCATCGAGGAGGTCGACGACCCCGACCTCGGCGAGATCTGTAGACCCAACGACCGCTTCCCCCGTCTCCTGGCCGCCGCCGGCCACGGATGACCGTCATGTGGCGGGCGCGCTCCGGATCTCCCGGACGCGCCCGCCACGTTCGTGTCGGGCCGACGCGGCCGCGCCGCGTCGATGGCCGAATGTGACAGATACCCGTCATTGCGGCCATCGGGGGTGGGCGCCACGATGGACGCATGTCCACTCCACACCGCGTCGTGATCGCGGTCTTCCCCGACGTCGACCTGCTCGACGTCACCGGCCCGGCCGAGGTCTTCGCCCTGGCCAACCGGGAGACCGCGGGCGCGGCGGGCTACGTGGTCCGCCTGGCGGGCCCCGAGGCCGGCCCGGTCGGCACGTCGGCCGGCGTACGGATCCTCGCGGACGTCGCCTTCGCCGACGTGGGGGCCGCGGTGGACACGCTGCTCGTCCCCGGCGCGGTGGCGATGGGCCCGGAGGGTCCGGTGGCCCTGGTCGACGACGCCGTCGTGGCGTGGGTCGCGGCCACCGCGCCGCACGCCCGCCGGATCGCGTCGGTCTGCGTGGGCGCGCACGTGCTCGCCGCCGCGGGCCTCCTGGACGGGCGGCGGGCGACCACACACTGGTCCACCGCCGCGCAACTGGCCGCCGACCACCCCGAGGTGCGGGTCGACGCCGACCCGATCTTCGTGCGCTCCGGCCGGGTCTGGACCGGGGCGGGGATCAGCGCCTGTATGGACCTGGCACTGGCCCTGGTGGCCGAGGACCACGGCGAGGACCTGGCCCTCGCGGTGGCCCGGCAGTTGGTCATGTACCTGCGTCGGCAGGGCGGCCAGAGCCAGTTCAGCGTGCCGCTGAGCCGGCCCGCGACCGGCCGGCGGGACATCGACGAACTGCGCGTGTACATCACCGAGCACCTGGACCACGACCTGTCCACGTCGGCGCTGGCCGGGCGGATGTGCCTGAGCGAGCGTCAGTTCGCCCGGGTCTTTCGGCAGGAGACCGGCACCGGCGCGGCGGCCTACGTGGAGGCCGCGCGGGTCGAGGCGGCCCGCCGCCTCCTGGAGAGCACCGACGAACCGCTGGAGGCGGTCGCGGCGGCCACCGGATTCGGCTCGGTGGAAACCCTGCACCGGGCCTTCCGCAAACAACTCACCACCACCCCGGCCGGCTATCGCCGCCGCTTCCGCACGGCGTCCTGACCCCGGCGTACGAACCCGCGTGGTTCGGCGGCTTCCCCTGCCCGAAAACCATGCAACCGGCTCCGAACGAAAGGTACTTCCGACCATGCACCCCTCCGCGACCCTGCGCGAGGTCATCGGCCTCGACAACACGCCGCCCCGCCTCGGCGGCGCGTGCACCCTGATCATGATCGACTTCCAGAACACCTACCGCACCGGCGTGATGGCCCTCGACGGCGTCGAACCGGCCCTGGCCGCCGGGGCCCGACTGCTCGCCGCGGCCCGGGCGGCGGGTACGCCCGTCGTGCACGTCGTCAACGACGGCGGAGCGGGTACCCCGTACGACATCCGCGCCGAGATCGGCGCGATCAGCGGCGAAGTGGCGCCGGCCGACGGCGAATCGGTCGTGGTCAAGCAGGTCCCCAACGCCTTCCACGACACCGACCTGGAGCGCACGCTCCGCGACCTGGACGCGGGCCCCGACCTGATCCTGGCGGGCTTCATGACGCACATGTGCGTCACCTTCACCGCACAGGGCGCCTTCAACCTCGGCTACCGCCCCACCGTCGTAGCCGAAGCCACCGCCACCCGAGCCCTGCCCGCCCCCGACGGCGCCGTCACCCCCGCCGAGGCACTCCAATCGGCAAGCCTGGCCACCATCGCCGATCTCTTCGGCCTCGTGGTACCAACGGTCGCGCACCTGGTCGACTGATCCGCCGGCGCGCGGGCCCTGCCGGTCAGCGGCGGCCGGTGCGGGACTGGGGTTCGAGTTTGCGGATTCTGGCGAGGCGGGCCGTGTCGTCGTGGTCGCCGCGGTAGCTGTAGGGGCCGGTGAGCGGGGGCTCGTGCAGCGGGTCGGTGAGGGCGACCAGGAAGGGTAACTCCTCCTGGCGGTCCGCCGGTTCCTCGAACTCCACGTGCCGACCCGCCACCACGACGACCGGTCCGGATCGGCGGCACCTGGTGTAGTCGATCAGGCCGGACAGGTCCTCGATGGAGGGCACCCCCTTCGCCCCGGACGGCAGATGTCCGCGTCGGTACGCCTGCCGTTCCCGGGCGGACGCGTCGGCGTATTCCGGCACCCGGACACTCCAGTAGGCGTGGATCGCCGCCCACAACACCGATTCGGGCGCGGTGACCACTCCGTCGGTCCAACTGCGCCGGCCGCCGACCGCGAAACTCAGGAAGCCGCTGTCCCAGTTGTTCGGCTTGATCTCGGCGATGCCCCGTGCGCCGGAGTCGTCGAAGCCGAGGAGGTGGTGCGGGACGTCGATGTAGAGGGCGAGGCCCTTGTTGACCATCGAACGCTCATGTTTTTGTCCGTCGGCGGTGAAATATTTCCGTTGCCGGTCCGCGACCTCCTGGCAACCGGCCACCGCCCGCGCATAGTTCGCCGGCGTGTCCGATCGCTGGGTCCACTCGCCGTACAGCTGAATGATCACGCGTGACTCCTCACCCCACCGTGATAACCGACGGAAGTCAGCCAATCACTATCCGCAAAGGGCGCGCAGGTATGTTTTGCGCCAAGCTCCACGCGAAGAACGCGCCGAAGACCCCCCGCACGCCGGTGTGCGGGGGGTGATGCGGTTTGCCGGCGCGACCGCTACGCGCGGGTGTCCGACACCGCCTCGTCGGCGGCCTCGACCGCGGATTCGGCGGACAGCAGCGGGCGTTCGAAGACGGTGCGCAGCACGATGGTGGTGCCCGTGCCGCGGATGACCGGGATCGCGCGGATCCGGTCGAGGGTGTCGGCGAGCGCGGCGGTGGAGGCCACCCGGACCTTGATCCAGAAGCAGTCCTCGCCCGCCACCTCGTGTGCCTCCAGGACGGCGGGCTCGCGGTGGATCGCCGCCTCGACCTGATCGCGCGCCGCCCGCCCCGCGTCGAAGCGCAGCGCGATGAACGCGGCCGTGCCGGCGTCGACCCGCGCCGGGGCCAACTCCGCGTGATAGCCGGTGATCACCCCGTCGCGCTCCAGTCGTTGGATGCGCTCGCGCACGGCGGGTTCGGACAGATCCACCGATCTAGCCAGGGCGCGCACGGTGCGCCGGCCGTCCGCGCTCAGTGCGCGAAGGAGCGCCCGGTCGATCTCGTCGAGCTGCCGCGTCATGGAAAAGCCCCTTGTTCCGGCGATCGTGTCTGACCTACTCTAAAAAAGGTTAGCAGCCTTGATCCCCTAATTTAATGAGGTGTGCTCGTCGTGTTGTCTCCTCAAAAGAGGGATCGGCTGTTGCCGTGGGTCGCCCTCGTGACCGTGTGGATCGTGTGGGGCTCGACCTACCTGGGCATCCGCTACGCGGTCGAGACGATCCCGCCGCTGCTCTCGGCCGGGACCAGGTTCCTGGTCGCGGGACTGCTGATGTTCGCGGTGGTCGGCCCGCGACACGCACGCGGCGAGCAGCGACCCACCTGGCCGCACCTGCGCTCGGCGGCGATCATCGGCGGGCTGCTCCTGGTCGGCGGCAACGGGCTGTTGAGCCTGGGCGAGCAACACCTCGACTCGGGCTTCGCCGCGCTGGTCGTGGCGACGGTGCCGGTGTGGATGGTGCTGATCAACGCGCTGGCCACCCGGACCCGGGTGTCGGGCGCGATCCTGCTCGCGCTGCTCCTGGGCACGATCGGCATCGGCGTCCTGGTCGGCGGCCCGGGCGGCGACGTGCACGTCGGCGGCGTGGTGATGGTGCTGGTCGCGTGCGTGTTGTGGGCGGGCGGCTCGGTGTACGCGCGCACCGCGCCGCTGCCTCGGCATCCGCTGGTGGTGACCTCGTTGGAGATGATCACGGCCGGGGTGATGTTGTTCGTCCTGGCCGCGCTGCGCGGCGAGTTCGGGCAACTGGACGTGGCCGGCATCTCGACCGCCTCGTGGCTGGGGCTGGCCTGGCTGGTGTTCGCCGGGTCGATCGTCGCGTTCAGCGCGTACATGTACGTCAACAGTGTGCTCCCCAACGACACCGTGGCGACCTACGCGTACGTCAACCCGGTGGTGGCGGTGCTGCTGGGCGCGGCGATCGCGGGCGAGTCGGTGGGCCCGAACGTCTACCTCGGCGGCGCGATCATCGTCGCGTCGGTGGTCCTGATCGTCGCCACGCGCCCGCGCCCGGCCAAGCCCGTCGAGCAGTCGGCCGAGCAGTCGGTCGAGAAGCCGGTCAAGAAGCCGGTCAAGAAGCCGGTCGAAGCGCCCGCCCGCGTCGCGGAGGTCGGCTCGTCGGAGGACGCCCGGCGGGGGTGAGGACCCCGGCCGCGCTCGCCGATGCCCTCGACGCGCCGGGGCCCGAGGGCGCACGACGCCCGGCGCTGTTCATACGATGCCGTATGGACGCAGGTCGGCACCCACGAGTACGACACCGTACGGCGAGGCGTGACGCGAGGACGAGAGGAACCACATCGTGGGCATGACCCGTACACCGCGCGGCAGATGGGTCGAGGAGGGGCTGCGCGCGCTGGCCGCCGGCGGTCCCGAGGCGGTCCGGATCGAGCCGCTGGCGCAGGCACTGGGCGTCAGCAAGGGCGGGTTCTACGGGTACTTCGGCAACCGGGGCGCGCTGCTCGCCGAGATGCTCGACACGTGGGAGCGCGCGGTCACCGAGGACGTGATCGAGCGGGTCGAGGCCGGCGGGGGCGACGCCAGGGCCCGACTGGATCGACTGTTCGAGCTCGCGTCCACGAGCGAGGGGCCGGTCCTGGGTACCGCCGCCGACCTGGCGGTCCGGGACTGGGCCCGGCGCGACGAGGCGGTCGCGGAGCGGCTGCGCAGGGTGGACAACCGGCGGATGGACTACCTGCGTTCGTTGTTCGCGACGTTCTGCGCCGACCCGGGCGACGTGGAGGTGCGCTGCCTGCTCGCCTTCTCGCTGCGAATCGGCATGCACTTCGTCGCCGCCGACCAAGGCCCGTACAGTCGCGCGGAGGTGCTGCTGCTGACTCGGAAGTGGCTGTTGAGATAGCCGACTTCGGGGGCGGGATCACCGTCGGCCCGGCCGGCGGGCGCCCTGGTGCGGGATCCGCGGCCGGTGTGCGGCGACGTGGTCGGCGAGTTGTTCGGTCAGGCGCAGGGTGCGCAGGCGGGCCAGGCATTGGCGCGCCCATACGGTGGCCGCGACGGAGCCGGCCAGGACGACGGTGAGCCGGTCGCAGCGGTGTCCGGCGAGCAGGTGTACGAGGGCGACGACGGTACAGGCGAGCACGGGTACGCTCGCGGCCAGTACCGCGGTCGCGGCCCGGCGCCGGGGTGTGCTCGCGGTCGCGGATATGCCGGCCGGGCGGGTACAGGGCCCGCACACGATCATCACCATGCCCACGACCCGGGTGGCGGTCGTCAGGCGGCTCACCCGGTCGACCGCGTCGGACACGAGGACCTCGATGCCGCCGAGGCCGATCACCGCCACGGCCAACAGCGTCACCAGGGCCGCGCCGCCGCGTCGTCCCCGGGTCGGCGCGCCGTAGAGCAGCGGAGCCAGGCACACCCACACCACGTCGACGCACAACCAGCCCACCGGGACCCAGACGCTCGACGCGGGCCCGTGCCGAGGGTCGCCGGCGGCGCAGTGCAGCGCGGTCATTCGGCCCAGGGTGAGGACGGACGCGACCAGCAGCCAGGCGTCCAGGGCGCTGCGCAGTCGCGGTGCGCGGCCGCCCGTGACACGCACGACCTCGGTCAACAGGCGGACCGCGGCGGCGAGTACGACGGCGAGGGTGATCGCGAGGAAGGCGAGCGGGGGCCACGGCGAGAGGGGCCGCCCGGTCGGTTGCGGGACGGCCTGGAGGGCGCCCGCGCCGATGGTGAGCGTGCCGAACGCGATCGCGCGCGAGCGGTTCGGTCCGCGTGCCGTGCGCAGCAGGACGGCGAACGCCAGACCGGCGGCGAGCAGGACCGGGAGGCCGGATCCCGAGCAACCGCCGATGCCGATCCCGACGACGGCGAGCGCGATCAGGCCGGGCTCCGGTGCCGTGGCCGCCCTGGCGATCGACGGGAGGCGCCGTCGACCGGCCCTCATCGGCACCCGCCGTCGTCCGGGCCGGAGGAGGAGTGGCGGTGGCGGCCGACGGCGCGCGGCGGTGGCAGGTCGGGCCCGGCGCACGGGGGTTCGGGGTTCGACTGCTGTCGGGTTCGCTGCGTGGCGGTCTCCTGATTCGGGCGGTGGCCGAAGGCGGCGGGCGTCGGGCGCCGACCGCGTGATGAGCGGTGCGCCGATTCCCGGAGCGGGATCCGGCGTCGGAGCGGACAACGAGGAGCCCGCGATCGATACACGCCGGCTACCGCGTGTTCACCCGATCGACACGCGGTGCCACTCCTTCGAGTGACCTTTGCCGTGGCGCCGGGCGTGCCATCCCCGTGCCGATCGACCAGGCCCGACAATGAGCGACTCTGCCGCGCATCCTTCCGTGCCACGCACCCGCACACCCGACGAGCGGTGCGGGCATACGCCGCCCGCGCCGCTCGTCCCGAGGCCGAGATCCCCCGATACCCGTAGCGCCCGAACTCGGCCCGGCGAAGCAAGTCTCGACCGGTCGATGGCGACGACGGAACGCCCCCAACCGTCCGGAACATGTTCGGAACACCTCCCGGACGCGTCCCGAACACCCGGTCGCGATCCGGGCGCGGCTATCGGCGCGCGGACGTGTGCGCCTCGGCGGTGCGGAGCAGGACGTCGAGGAGTTGGCCACCCGATCCGGGGTTTCGCGGGCCACCTTCGCCAAACGCTTCAGCACCGTCGTCGGCCAACCCCCGCTGGGCCACCTCACCCGGTGGCGGATGACCACCGCGGCGCGCCTGCTGTGCGGCACCGACGCGTCGCTGCCGACCGTGGCCGAACGTTGCGGCTACGGCTCGGAGTACGCCTTCGCCAAGGCGTTCAAACGCGCATACGGCATCCCGCCGGGCCGTTTTCGGCGGCACGTGCCAACGCCCTGACCGACCTCGGCGGACGTCGACCGATGGTGGTGTCGGAATGCGCGGCGGGTCCGTACCATGGCGCGGCATGACGGGGGTCGGGGATTCGAAGCGGCAACAGGGCAATCTCGTACTGCTGGTGGCGGCACTGCTGTTCGCGGTGATCGTGCTGCCCCGCGTACTGGAGGACGACAAGGGCGGCAAGGGCGCCGGGGGCGCGCCGGCGGCGTTGACCGCCGCGACGAAGGGGGTGCCGAAGGCGGGGCTGCCGACCGGGCCGCCCACGGGGTTCCCGACGGTGCGCGGGCTGCCGGCGGATCCCCGGCAGACGCCCGGGCGCACGCCGAGCGGGAGCGATTCCCGGCCCGGCGGCTCGGTGCCGACCCCCGTGCGCGACCCGCGCGCGGACGCGTTCGCGGCGGTGGCCCACAACGGGACCTGCCTGAACGCGTGGCAGACCGGGACGGAGCGCGGCAGCGGTTGGAACACCGACACCCCGCGCGCGGTGGACTGCGACTCGGACAGCGCGTTCGTGCGCGTGGCCGGGGTGAACGCCACGAACTGTCCGATCAGCGACCCCGGGGTGACCAGTTGGCGCTACCGCGACGTCGACCTGTGCCTGGAAAGGCAGTTCCGCAAGGGCCAGTGCTTCCTGGTCTCCCGCTCGGGCGGGACCGAGAACACCCCGCGCTACTCCGCCAACCTGTTCACCTGGATCGACTGCGACGCGGCGCGCATCCCGGCGAGCTTCGATTCGCTCCTGGCCGTCACCGGCGTCTACCGGGCCCCGGCCGAAGTGCGCGCCGGTGCGTGTGCCAGGGTGGCCAACGACCGTACGTACTACTGGTATTGGGTCGCCCACAACGACACCACGCTGGTCTGCGCGACCTATCCGAATCGCTGACGGACGCGCCGAACCCCCGTCCGCACCAGGTCATTTGCGGGTCGCGGTGTGCATCACTCCGAAGCCGATCCCGAGGGCGAGCAGCACGATCGGCCCGGACGCGAACAGGTAGTACGTGCCGACGGCGCACGCCAGCGCGCAGTACACGGCGGACACATAGGACAGGGTTTTCTGCAGTTCCGGCGACCCGTGCCGGTTGAGGCGTACGACCAGGGCACAACACACCGCCGCCCACAACGCCGCCCGCTCCTGACCGAACGACGCCGTCTCGAACAGGTCCGCCGCCGTCTTGTGCAACCCGTTGTCGGCCATCGACGCCGCCGCCCGGGCGAGCGCCTGGACCCGGTCCGGCGGCGCGGTCCCCGTCCGCAGATCGTCGATCACCGACCGCCAGTATTCGGACAGGAGCAACACGGCCAACCCGAGGGCGTGAAATACCTTGGCCGTCCCGTCCGCGGACCCCAACCGCCCCTGGGCGGGCGTCTGTTCGATCCCGGCATCCCCCGAACCCCCGTCAGTCGCCATCTGCGCAGCGTAGCGAACGACGAACCGGCGCGAGGCCGGGATTTTCGAGGCGGAACCGACGGCCGCCGGCGCCGGGACGTACTCCCGGCGCCGGCGGTTCTCGGTGGGCCGACGATCAGCGACCCGAACCCGCGTGGACCAGGGCCTCCTCCATCGTGTCGAGGTCGAACGCGGTGTGCAGGGCGCGCACCGCGTCGACCACCTGGGCGGTGCGGCACAGGACGGAGATCCGGATCTCCGACGTCGACATGATCTCGATGTTGACGCCCACGGCCGCCAGCGTCTCGCAGAAGGTCGCGGTGACCCCCGGACCGGCCCGCATGCCGGTGCCGATCAGCGAGACCTTGCCGACGTCCGCGTCGTGGCTGACCCCCTCGAAGCCGAGTTCGGCGCGCATCGCGCCGAGTGCGGCCAGCGCGGCGGCCACGCCCTGTTCGGGCAGGACGAACGTCAGATCGGCGCGGGCGTCGTCCGGTCGTGCCGCGTTCCGCACCACCATGTCGATCTCGCCCCCGGCGTCGGCGACCGCGCGGACCAGTCGGCCCACAGCCCCCGCGCCGTCCGGGACCCCGTGCACGGTGACCTTCGCGCCGGACAGGTCGTGCGCGACGGCGGTGATCCGTGACGGTTCCGCCCCGGCGTCGTCGGGCGCGCCGGATACGGTGGTTCCGGGCTTGTCCCCGTACGAGGACCGGACCTGGATCGGTACACCCCAGCGGCGGGCGTACTCGACCGAGCGCAGCGCCAGCACCCGACTCCCCGACGCCGCCATCTCCTGCATGGCGTCGTAGGTGACGTGGTCGAGCAGCCGCGCGTTCGGCACGATCCGGGGATCCGCGCTGTACACGCCGTCCACGTCCGTGTAGATCTCGCAGACGTCGGCCTTGAGCGCCGCGGCCAGCGCGATGGCCGTGGTGTCGGAACCGCCGCGGCCGAGCGTGGTGATGTCGTCGGTGTCCCGGTTCAGGCCCTGGAATCCGGCGACCAAGACGATGCGGCCCCGGTCGAGTTCGCGCCGAACCCGATGCGGTACCACCTCGACGACCTGTGCCCTGCCGTATTCGGCGGTGGTGAACACGCCCGCCTGGGGGCCGGACAACGAACACGCCCGCGCGCCCAGGTCGCGGATCGCCATCGCGGCCAGCGCGTTGGAGATGCGCTCGCCCGAGGTGAACAACATGTCCAGCTCGCGCGGGTGCGGGAAGGGCGAGATCTGCCGTGCCATGTCGAGCAGTTCGTCGGTGGTGTCGCCCATGGCGGACAACACCACGACGACGTCGTGACCTTCGTGACGCGTGGCTACCACGCGTTCGGCGACCTGCTTGACGCGCTCGATGCTGTGCACCGAGGAGCCGCCGTACTTCTGCACGATGAGAACCATGGAGTGAGATCTCCTCGAGACCGCCCCGGACGGGCGGCCGGTCGGCGCCGGGTCGGCCGGTGGCCCGGTGCGGATGGGCCTACGGGTGACCGGCTTCGACGGCGTCGACGAGGATCGTGCACGCCGTGTCCACGACCTCGGCGGTGACGTTGAGCGGCGGGAGGATCCGCACCACGCAGTCCTCGCGTCCGCCGCGCTCGACGATCAGCCCCCGGCGCAGCGCCCGGGCCTGGATCGCGCGGGCGAACTCCGCGGCGGGCAGCCCGGTTTGCGGGTCGGCGATCTCGATGCCCCACATCAGGCCCCGGCCGCGCACCTCGCGCACCCAGGGGTCGGCCATCAGCGGCGTGAGCCGGTCGGCGATCTGCGCGCCACGCCGACGCACGTTGCCGAGGATGTCGTCGCGCCGGACGATGCGAACGGCCTCGACCCCGGCGGCGAAAGCGAGTTGGTTGCCGCGGAAGGTGCCGATGTGCGCGCCGGCCGCCCAACCGTCGAGCGCGTCGTCGTACAGGATCACCGCGATCGGGGTGCCGATGCCGCTGAGCGCCTTGGAGGCGACCACGACGTCCGGTTCGATCCCGTACTGCTCGAACGCGAACCAGGTACCGGTGCGCCCGCAGCCGGTCTGCACCTCGTCGACGATCAGCGGGATCCGCAACTCCCGGGTGAGTGCGCGCAGTCGGCGGACGAAGTCGGCGGTCGCGGGCACCACGCCGCCCTCGCCCTGTATGAGTTCGAGGAGCACCGCGGCGGGCAGCGGGATGCCGGCATTGCCGTCGGTGAGCGAACGCTCCAGGTAGGCGACGCAGTTCGTGGTGCATGTGGCGGGGCTCAGGGCCAGCGGGCACCGGCCGCAGTAGGAGAACGGGAAGAAGTGGGTGCCGGGCACGCTGTTGGCGACGGGCCGCTTCGCCGAGACCAGACCGGTCAGCGCCATGGCGGCGTGTGTGCTGCCGTGGAAGCCGCCCTGGAAGGTGACGACGTCGCCGCGACCGGTGGCGATCTTGCAGAGTTTGATCGCCGCCTCGATGGCGTTGGCCCCGGTGGGACCGCAGAAGTGCACCTTCGTGCGCTCGCGCATCCCGGCGGGCAGCATGGACAGCTGAGCCTCCAGGAACGCGTCCTTGACCGGCGTCGGGAAATCCAACCCGTGGGTGAGCACGCCCAGTTGCGCGGTGACCGAGCGGACCAGCTCGGGATGGTTGTGGCCCAGGGAAAGCACGCCGGCGCCGGCGAGGAAGTCGATGAAGACGTTGCCGTCGACATCGCGTACGAAGCTGCCGGCCGCCTCGGCCAGCGCGATGGGCAGATTACGCGGATACGTACGGGCGTTGGACTCGCGCCGGGCTTGGCGCGCGAGCAGTTCGGCGGAGCGTGGACCGGGTAGGTCGCACACCACGTGGGGCTCGGTCATGGTGACCTGGGCAAGCGTCATGGGTATCTCCGATGGGGACTACGGGACATGGGGGATGGGGATTTGGGGGCGGGGACGGGACCGGGACGCCTCACCCGGGGCGGGCCGGGATGCCGCGCCACCGGGTCTGGTCGGGCAGGTGTTCGCCCTTCATCACCAGGGACAGGGCGTCGAGCGAGGCGCCCGCGCCGACCCGCGCGTCGTAGAGCACGACCGACCGGGTGCCGACCGAGGCACCCGCGCCGATCCGGACCTCGGACATCTTCATCACGCGGTCCTCGAACAGGTGGGTCTGTAGCGACGTCACCTCCGCCACCGCCGCGTCGTCGCCCACCTCGACCAGGTCGAACTCGGTCAGATACGTGGTGCCGAGCCAGACCCGCCGGCCGATCCGGGCGCCGAAAAGCCGCAACACCGGGCCCATCAGGGGAGTGCCGGCGAGGAGGTTGAGCAGGCTCGGGACGACCAGGTTCTCGTACAGCCCGGTGATCAGCTCCGTGCGGCGCACCCAGATGCTCCACAGCGGTTCGACCCTGGCCCGATAGCGGCCGATGACCAGCCACTTCAGCACTACCGCGGCCAGCGTGGAGCCCACTCCGACGGCCAGGAACAGGGCCGGACCGAGCAGGAACAGCACCCACGGCGGGCACACCCCGGCGAGCCGGACGGCCGCGTACAGACTGCCCAGCGCGCCCAGCGCGGCGATCGTGGCGGGCAGCGTCACCCGGAAGTACTCGATCGCCAGCCGGGCCGCGATCAGCCCCCGGCTCGGCTCGTACGTCAACTTCGCCGGGAACTCCCGGCTCTCCTCGCGGCGCGGCAGGAAGATCGCGGGCGAACCGAGCCAGGTGGTCTCGGGGTCGATCGGCCGGGTCGGCGCGAGCGAGTGCACGCCGAGCAGACTGTTCTCGCCGAGCCGGCACGAGCCGGGAACGAGCGCGCCGTTGCCGACGAAACTGCGCGCGCCGATCTCGGCCGGGGCGAGCGCGACCTGCCCGTGATGGAACACCGCCGGGCCGACCACGCTGACGTCCGCCACGAAGCTGCGCTCGCCGATGATCAGCATCTCGGGGTCGACGAAGCTGACCGTGGCCACCTCGGACCAGCGCCCGGTACGGGCACCGAGCAGGCGCAGGAACGGGACGAGGTACAGCGTCGAGTAGAGCGCGTGGGTCAGCGTCAGACTGGCCGTCATCATGCCGTCGCCGATCCACTTGCGCACGCCCAGGCCGCTGCGTTCGGGATGGATGCCGGCCCGGGAGCGCGGCAGCACCACCCGCTTGACCACCAGCACCAGGACACATGTGAACAGCACCACCAGCGGCCCGGCCGGGAGCGTGGCGACGATCGCCCAGCCGAAGCCGTACCGCCAGGCGACGACCCCCACGAGCGCGCCGGCGGCGCCGGCGACCAACAGCGGGACCAAGGCGAGCAGTACGGCACCCGCGCCGAAGCCGATCAGGATCCGCAGTGGCCAGGCCCGGCCGTCGTCCTCGGCCGCCATCGCGTCGAGCAGCGCCGGCGCCCCCTCCTGGCGGGTGACGGGTGAGCCGGCCCAGTGCTCGTCGGCGGGCAACACGTGGTCCGCCGGAACCAACGACTGCTCGCCGACCGAGGTGCGGTCGCCGATCACCGCGCCCGCGAGCACGACGCTGTTGGTCCCCACGAAGCAGCCGGCGCCGATGCGGACCGGCGCCAGCCGCAACCACCCGTGCTCGACCACGTACGGCTGGAGGCGTGCGCCGTAGCCGATGCTCGCCCCGTCGCCGATCTCCACGAACGCGGGCAGCCCGAGCACCGCCGACACATGGCAGCCGCGACCGACCCGGGCGCCGACCAGCCGCAACCACGGGGCCAGGAGCGGGGATCCGGTGAGGAACGCGAGCGGACTGAACGCGAGCATCCGGCCGTACAGCCAAAACCGCAGGTAGGTGACGCCCCACAGCGGATACCACCCGGGGCGTACGCCGAGCATCAACAACCGCGCGGCGAACAGCGTGACGAGCAGGCTCGCGACGATCCACCCCACCTCCAGGGCGATGAACCCGGGGAGGTACAGGTGGGTGAGGCGGGAGAGCAGACTGCCCGGCGCGGGCTCATGGATCGGCAGACCCCAGGCCAGGAGCACCCGGTACAGCAGCACGACCGCGGGCAGGCCCAGGGCGAGCAGCCACGCGTACAGCGCGACGAACTGCGCGACGCCGCAGGCGAATACCCGCCGGCTGCGGTGCCGCAGCGGTGCCGGCGCGGGGGTGGCGGCTTGCCGTGCGACACCGGCCGCCCGGTCCTCGGCCGCCGCCGCGGCCTCGACGTGCCGGGCCAGGCCGCGAATGGTGGGGTGGGCGTACAGGTCGCCCATCGCCACGCCGCGCAACTCCGGTTCCCGGCGCAGTCGGGAGATCAGTCGGGCCGCCGCCATGGAGTGGCCGCCGAGGTCGCAGAAGAAGTCGTCCTCGACGGAGATCTCCGCGCCGCCGAGCACGTCCGCCCAGGCCCGGGCCAGGTGCCGCTCCAGTGCCGTCTCGGGCGCGACGTGGGTACCGGTGCGCCGGTTCAGCGGCGCGGAGGCCGGCGCGGGCAGCGCGGCACGGTCGACCTTGTCCGCGGCCAGCAAAGGGAATTCGGGCAGCACCTCGACGTAGGACGGGATCATGTACGCGGGCAACCGGCTCTGCAGGGCCACCCGCAACCGGGCCCGCAACGCGTCACAGACCGGGGCCGACGCCCCGTCGCCGCCGGCGACGAGTGTCACGTAGCCGACCAGGTCCTGCACGACGCCATCCCGCTCCAGTGGGGTCACCACCGCGTTCTCGATCGCGGGATCCTCGCGCAGCACCTCCTCGATCTCGGCCGCCTCGATGCGATAGCCGCGAATCTTGAGCTGGGTGTCGACCCGGCCGAGGTATTCGATCTCGCCCGTCGCGGTGAACCGGCCGAGGTCGCCCGTGCGGTAGATCCTCGGCACGTCGGCGCGTTCGGCCTCGATCGGGTTGGTCACGAACCGCTCGGCGGTCAGGTCGGGGCGATTGACGTAGCCGACCGCCACACCCGGACCGCCGACGCAGATCTCCCCGCCGGCGCCCTCGTCGACCGGGCGCAGTTGCTCGTCGAGGATGTAGACCCGGTAGGTCGGCAGCGGTACGCCGATCGTCACCGGCCGGTTCGGGCCCAGTTCGCCGCAGGTCGCGGTGACGGTGGTCTCGGTGGGTCCGTACGCGTTGAGGATGCGCCGATCGGGTCGCGCCCAGCGCCGGACAAGGTCCGGCGGGCAGGCCTCGCCGCTGACCAACAGGGTGCGCAGGAGCGGAAATTCGCCCTCGATGGTGGTCAGCAGGGTGGGTACGCAGCACAGCACCGTGATGCGGTGCTCCAACAGGAAGTCGCTCAGCCCCTGGCCGACCCGTCCGCCGTCGGTGGGACCGGAGATCAGGGTCGCCCCGGCGATCCAGGCCGGCCAGATCTCCTCGACCGAGAAGTCGAACGCGATCGAGAGTCCCTGGTAGACCCGGTCCCGGGCGCCCACCCGGTAGATCGGGGTGACCACGTGCAGGAAGTTGGCGATGCTCGCGTGCGATACGGCCACGCCCTTGGGGCGGCCCGTGGTCCCGGAGGTGTAGATCACGTAGGACCACGAGCCCGGGTCGATGGGGATGTCGGGCCGATGGTCGGGTTGTCGGGCCAAGTCCTGTGTCGCGACGTCGAGTTCGAGCAGGGGGCAGGTCGCCTCCGCGGTGCGCCCGCGCATCTCGGACGTACTGACCAGATCGCACAGGTCGGCGTCCCGGGCGATGAAGGCGACGCGTTCGGCCGGGAACGACGGGTCGAGCGGGACGTAGGCGGCGCCCGACTTGATCACGCCGAGCAGGGCGACGTAGGCGTCGAGCGAGCGTTCGAGGAGGATTCCCACGGTGCGGCCCGGAGCGGCCCCGCGGTTTCGGAGCAGACTCGCCAAGCGGTTGGCTCGGCGGTCCAGCTCCGCGTAACTCAACGAGGTGTTCTCGCAGACGACGGCGACGGCCTCTGGATTGCGGTCGCAGGATTGCTCGAAGAAATGGGGAAGTACGCGGATCGGCGACTTGTCGAGAGTGGCCGTCGGGGGTGATGCCCCCGGGGTCACGACCGAGTTCACCGGTCCGGGAGTGGTTCTCATACGGGTCATGACTCGTCCTCGTCGGGATTTATGTAAACCCGGTTGAATAATGAGATTCCATCAGGTATGTCTGAAGATCGACATACACGACAGGTGTGGAGGACCGCTGCGGCACCGCCCGCGCGTGACCGGCGCTACGGGGAAGGGCGCGACTTGCCGGCGCCATCGGTGCAGCTGAAGACGTATTCAAGGATCTGGAAGCACCCGCCGAAACGGCCCGAGGCGAGCCGACGCGGCCGTTTCGCGCGGTGGATTCCGGCGAACGGCCGGAGAGCCGAAGAACGCCGTGGCGGCGCCTTGGGTTCGGCTCTCTGTGCAATTCGAAGTCGTGATCATTCTTGACCGGGAAGATCACGCTCGTGCCGCCTATTGCGACTCGTGCCGGGCCTGAGATTTGCCCGATAGCGCATGGAAGGCGAAATGAAAACTAGGTTCGCGAGCCGTCTCCGGAACAGGTGAATACGAGCCAACGTGGGATGGCCCATTGCGACGGGTGAGGTTTACCACGGGTAACCGGAGGCCGGTGCCGCACTCCACCGGCACGCCGCCCGATCGGACATCCGGAGGCGGAATGGAGGCGGGCATGGGTGGGAGAGGTATGCGCTCGACGGTCGGCCGGCGCCGCGTGCGGGCACCCCAGTGAATGTTACCTACCGGAAATATACAGCTACACAGTGTTGCGGTGATGTCGACGCGGGGGCGACATCGAGCCGACCGCGGAGCGGCGAAAGTCGCCCGTGGGCTTCGAGAAGCTCCGACGGCGCGTAAAGACTCGCTCACGGTTGGTTCTCGGTTGCCTCTTGACGCACCGGGAACAGCTGTGGGCGATCATGCGGTCGGCCGTGGATGGATCAACCGCCGTCGTGCGTGGGCCACTCGTCGCCGCCCTCCCAGGCGACCTGGTCGCGATCGGCGGGGTCCAGGCCCAGTTCGGCGGCGAGGGCGTCGAGTTCGCCCCGGTCGTGCAGTCGACGGTAGGTGCCGTCGGCGAGCATGACCAGCCGATATGTGTCACCGGGACGGTATGCCTCGACGACGAGGTCGAAGCGGCCGTGTGCCTTGTCGCTCATGTCGTCCAGGGTCGCGCACCCGAGTGCGATCGGCCGGCGCCGGCGGGAGCGGGATCCGCCGGCCGATGCCATCCTGGGGAGAGTGCACCTCGGGCGACACCACATCACGTTCGAGCGGTGGAGGTGTGGGGGATGGGTGGTGCGGGGAGAGCGGCGCGGCTGGTCTGCGGACGACGTGCCAAGTGGATCATCCTTGTGCTCTGGATCGTGGTCCTCGCCGCGGCCGGTTCGGCCGCGAGCAAGCTGACCGACGCGGAGAAGAACGACGCCTCCGCGTGGTTGCCCGGCAACGCCGAGTCGACCAGGGTCGTCGACGCATCGAAGGCGTTCCTGCCGCAAAACGTCACCGCCGTCGTGGTGTTCGCGCGCGACTCGGGCCTGACCCCGACCGACGACGCGACCATCGCCGCCGACGCCGAGCACCTGCGCACCCTGACCGCCCACGGCATCGTCGGCTCCCAGGTACAGGGTCCCCTGCCCGACCGCCTCGCCGCCCCGCGCGCGAAGGTGATCCTGGTTCCGATCACCTTCGGCGACAACGGCTGGAACAGCATCGCCGAGGCGGTGGATCAGATCCGACCGATCGTCAAGGACCACCCCGACGACGGCCTGGAAGCGCACATCACCGGACCCGGCGGCGTCGCCGCCGACAGCAGCGACGCGTTCCAGGGCATCGACGGAACCCTGCTGTTCGCCGCCCTCGGCGTGGTCGTGGTGATCCTCCTGTTCACCTACCGCAGTCCGACGCTGCTCCTGGTCCCCGTGGTCTGCGTGGTGGGCGCGCTGATCACCGCCCAGGCGGTGATCTACGTGCTGGCCCGGCACGCCTCGCTCGTGGTCAACGCGCAGAGCGCGGGCATCCTGACCGTGCTGGTCTTCGGCGCCGGCACCGACTACGCGTTGCTCCTCGTCGCCCGCTACCGGGAGGAACTGCGCCGGCACGAGGATCGACACGAGGCGATGGCGCTGGCCCTGCACCGGGCCGGCCCCGCCGTGATCGCCAGCGCCTCCACCGTGATCGTCAGCATGTTGTGCCTGCTCGCCGCCGAGATGAACTCCACCAACGGCCTGGGACCGGTGGCCGCGATCGGGGTGGCGGTGGCGCTGCTGGCGATGTTGACCCTGTTCCCGGCGGTGTTGCTGATCACCGGGCGGTGGATCTTCTGGCCCGCCGTCCCGCACCTGGGCTCGCCCGAGCCGACCGAGACCGGCCTGTGGTCCCGGATGGGCCGCCGCATCGCCCGCCGCCCGCGCACCGTGTGGATCACCACCGTCGCCATCCTGGCCGCGCTGTCCTTCGGCCTGATCTCGCTGAACGCCTCGGGCCTGACCACCGCCGAGAGTTTCACCGGCACCCCCGACTCGGTGGTCGGCCAGAAGGTCCAGGCCCGCTACTTCCCCGCCGGGACCGGACAACCGCTCCAGGTGGTCGCGAACACCGCGTCGCTGGACGCGGTCCGCGCCTCGCTCGCCGCCGTCCCCGGAGTGGTCGCCGACAGCGTCACCGTGCCACCGGGCGTACCGGCGGAGCGCGACGGACGCTCGTACGTGGAGGCGACGCTGACCGACGCCGCCGACAGCGGCGCGGCCCGGGACACGGTCGACGCCGCGCGCTCCGCGGTGCACGCGGTGCCGCACGCCGACGCCCTCGTGGGCGGCGGCACAGCGGCCCAACTCGACAGCAACCGGGCCTCGGTCCGGGACGAGAAGGTGCTGATCCCGGTCATCCTGGCCGTCGTGCTGATCATCCTGGCGCTGCTGTTGCGGGCCGTGGTGGCGCCGGTGGTGCTGATCGCGACGGTGGTGCTGTCGTTCGCCACGGCGCTCGGGATCAGCGCGCTGGCGTTTCGCCACGTGTTCGACTTCGCAGCCGAGGACACCTCGTTCCCGCTGCTCGTGTTCGTCTTCCTGGTCGCCCTGGGCATCGACTACAACATCTTCCTGAGCACCCGGGTGCGAGAGGAGAGCATGCGCACGGACACCCGCACCGGTGCGCTGACCGGCCTGGCCGCGACCGGCGGGGTGATCACCTCGGCCGGCCTCGTGCTCGCGGGTACCTTCGCGGCGCTGGCCACGCTGCCGATCGTCGGATTCGCCGAGATCGGCTTCGCGGTCGCGCTGGGTGTCCTGCTCGACACCCTGGTGGTGCGGTCGGTGGTGGTCACGGCGCTGACGCTCGACCTGCGGCACCGGATGTGGTGGCCGAGCGCGCTGTGGCGACGCGAGGCGGAGGCGGCGGATCGAGCCGCGGCCGGGAGCGACGACGGGCGATAGCCGAGGGTCTTCGGTGGGGCCGGGGCCGGAGTTACAGTGGGGGAGCAGGCAGTGCTCGGGGACGCCCGCATGCTCGGGACAGTCGTTTCGGCACCGGAGTCGGCCATGACCGTGGCGCTCGTGATCATCATTCTCGTCGGCGGCATCGTCGCGCTCTTCGGGCTGCTCGCCGCGACCGGGTTGCGCGTGGTCCGCCAATACGAACGCGGCGTGGTGTTCCGCCTCGGCCGCGTGCAGGAGCCGATCCGTACGGCCGGGCTGACCCGGATCGTGCCGTTCGTGGACCGTTTGCGGAAGATCAACACGCAGATCGTGACCATGCCGATTCCCGCCCAGGACGGCATCACCCGGGACAACGTCACCGTCCGGGTCGACGCCGTCGTGTACTTCCGGGTGAACGATCCGATCAAGGCGACGGTCGAGGTGCAGGACTACGAGTTCGCGGTGTCGCAGGTCGCGCAGACGTCGTTGCGCTCGATCATCGGCAAGAGCGACCTGGACGACCTGCTGTCCAATCGTGAGGCGCTGAATCAGGGGCTGGCGCTGATGATCGACTCGCCCGCGGTGGGCTGGGGAGTGGAGATCGACCGGGTGGAGATCAAGGACGTGGCACTGCCCGAGTCGATGAAGCGCTCGATGTCGAGGCAGGCCGAGGCGGAGCGGGAGCGGCGCTCGCGGATCATCACCGCCGACGGCGAGTTCCAGGCGTCGCGCAAGCTGGCCTCGGCGGCGACGGTGATGTCGAGCAGCCCGGCGGCATTGCAATTGCGCCTGCTCCAGACCATCGTCGAGGTGGCGGCGGAGAAGAACTCGACCGTCGTACTGCCGTTCCCGGTGGAGCTGTTGCGGTTCCTGGAGAACGCGACCGCCGGATCGGCGCCGGACTCGGGCGAGACGGCGGCGGGCGCGCCGGCCGCGGCGGGCGCCGCGACGGGTACGACCGGCGCGAACGGTACGTCGGCGTGGTTGCGGGAGGGGCACGCGCGACCGCCGGTGTCGACGCATCCGCATCACCTGAAGAACCGGCGGTGACGACCGCTGCCGCGAGGCCCGTCGCGGCCCGCCTGCCTCGGTGCTCGCCGGCTGCTTCGTAGGCTGGGGGCGCGAGGGTGGTCCCGGTCGGTCGTTCGTGTGCGGGAGGTGGGGGCGTGCCGGTGGAGCGGGTGGTGGGGGTCGGTGGGCTCGATCTGCATCTTGATGTCGTGCGTGCGGACGGTGGGGTCGGGCGGGCGTTGGAAGCGGCGTTGCGGGAGGCGGTGCGGTCCGGGCGGCTGGGGGCGGGCACGCGGTTGCCGGGTAGTCGCAGTCTGGCCGCCGATCTGGGGGTGGCGCGGGGGACCGTGGTCGGGGTGTATGGGCAACTGGCCGCCGAGGGCTGGTTGGTGGCGGTGACCGGCTCGGCGACCAGGGTGGCCGCGATCGCGGCGGGGCGGGGCGGCGAAACCGTGTCGCCGACGGTGGCGCCGCGGGGTGGGCCGATGTTCGACCTGCGGCCCGGGTTGCCCGATCTCACCTCCTTTCCGCGTGATCGGTGGGCGGCGAGCGTGCGCCGGGCCGTGGCCGAGTTGGATGCGCGGGTGCTGGGTCAACCCGAGCCGGGCGGCGTGCCGGAGCTGCGGGCGACGATCGCGGACTACGTGGCCCGCACCCGGGGTGTGCGGGCGACGCCGGACGCGGTGGTGATCACGACCGGCTTCGGGCACGGACTGGCCGTCGTGGGGCGGGCGTTGGCCGCATCAGGTGGGCGGCGCGCGGCGACCGAGGAGCCCGGTCTGGCCCGACACCGGGATCTCCTGCGCGCGGCCGGCGTCGTCCCGATCCCGTTGGCCGTCGACGGGCACGGCGCCGATCCCGACGAACTGCCGTCGGACGTACGGGCAGTGCTGCTCACGCCCGCGCATCAGCATCCGACGGGCGTGGTGCTCTCGGCCGAGCGGCGCGCGGCATTCGTCGCATGGGCGCGGCGCTGCCGCGGATACATCGTGGAGGACGACTACGACGGCGAGTTCCGCTATCGAGGTCGTCCCGTCGGCGCGCTCCAGGCGCTCGATCCGGACCGGGTCGTCTTCGCCGGCACCGCGAGCAAGACACTGGCCCCGGGGGTACGGATCGGTTGGCTGGTCGTCCCGGCCGCGCTGCGCGACGCCGTGCTGCGGGCGGTGGTCGAGACCGGCGCGGCGCCGTCCGCGATCGAGCAACTGGCCCTGGCCGACCTGATTCGGCGCGGCGACCACGACCGGCACGTCCGGCGGACCCGACTCGGCTACGCGCGCCGCCGGGCCGATCTCGCGGAGTGCGTGGCGGCCGTGACCGACACCCCCCTGAGCGGCATCTCGGCCGGCCTGCACGCACTGCTCCCGCTGCCCTCGGCCGACCACGAGCGCCGGGTGATCGCCGCGGCGGGTCGGCTCGGCCTGCGCCTGCACGGCCTGCACGGCCAGGGCTATTGGCGCGACCCGGACCCGACCCGACCGGCGGCGCTCGTGATCGGCTACGCGACCCCGCCGGGGCACGCGTGGCGGCGGGCCCTGGAGGCGTTGGCCGGGGCCCTGCGCACCGGGCTCGACGAGGGTCGGCGTCCGGCCGGTGCGGGTGACGCTCAGCCGGCCGTCGTGGGTTCCGGGTCCTCGATCAGGGCGCGGGCGTAGTTGGTGACCGAGCGGGTGTAGCGGGGCAGGTGCGGCGCCAGGGCGCCCAGGGCGAGGCCGAGCGCTTCGCGTTCGCGCCCCGAGTCGACCAGGGACAGGGCCAGGAACGCGGCCAGCGCGTCGTCGAGCTGGTCGGATCCGGCCTCCCGCTCGGCGGTCAACAGCGCGACGCTCTCGGCGAGTTCGCCGAGATTGCGCAGCGTGCTGGCGAACTGGATGGTGGCGGGGCGCCGCATGTCCTCGGGCAGCCCGAGGGCGAACGCGCGCCGATAGTGCGGAGCCGCCTCGGCCTCGTAGCCGGTCGAGTCGTACGCCGACCCCATCCAGTAGGCCGCGACCGCGTCGTCGTCGGGCCGCTCGTCGACCAGCGCCCGAACGGCGGCCACGAAGTCGTCCGGCTGATGCGCGTCGAAGTCGGCCCATAGATCGTCCATGCGCCGCGTCCAGGTGTCGGTGCCGTTGTCGCTCATGTGTGCAAAGCCTCCGCGGAATCGGGACGGGTGGTACCGCACCGCGGCCGGGCCGCGGTGCGGACGATCCTGCCGTGTGCCGGGCCGGGTGGTTGGCGTGGGGTCGACCCGCACCGGGGCGAAGCGCTGTATGGCGACCTGACGGCCTCAAAGGCCGGTTTGAGTAGGGGGATTTGGCTCATGGGATTTCAGGCGCTCATAAAGGCGTATAGAGGCTCTGAAGACCTGGTGTTCGGGCCAACATTCGGTATCCTGGACCAGTTCTCGAGGCGAGGAAATCTGCGCGCCCCGGGGCTTGTTCGGCCTGTCCGGGGCCGGTGTATCACCCGACGACACGACCGCTCCCGCCATCGCGGTGGGAGCGTGATTCGTGATGCCAGAAAAGAGAGCCTTGTGACTGATTCCGGCAGCCTTTCCGCCGTCGCGTCGTCCGACGGCGGCGGGAGGCAGGGCCCGGCGTACGACGCCGGCGCGATCACCGTGTTGGACGGGCTGGACGCGGTGCGCCGCCGACCGGGGATGTACATCGGCTCGACCGGCGAGCGCGGGCTGCATCACATGGTGCAGGAGATCGTGGACAACTCCGTCGACGAGGCCCTCGCCGGTGTCGCGGATCGCATCGATGTCACGCTCTTGGGCGACGGCGCCGTGCGGGTGGTGGACAACGGGCGCGGGATCCCGGTCGGGCTGCACCCGGAGAAGGGGCTACCGGCCGTGGAACTGGTGCTGACCGTGCTGCACGCGGGCGGCAAGTTCGGAGGTGGCGGCTACGCGGTCTCCGGCGGGTTGCACGGTGTCGGGTTGTCCGTGGTCAACGCGCTGTCCACGCACCTGTCGGTGGAGATCCGCACCGACGGCCGGCGGTGGACCCAGGACTACCGCAGGGGTGTGCCCGTCACCGAACTGGTCCGGCACGAGGCCGTCTCCGACACCGGCACCTCGCTCACCTTCCGGGCCGACCCGGACGTGTTCGAGAGCACCGAGTACTCGTTCGAGACCCTGGCCCGTCGCCTCCAGGAGATGGCCTTCCTCACCAGGGGCCTGACCCTGACTCTGACCGACGAACGCCACGGCGCACGCCCGCCCGGCGCCGACGAGCCGGCCCGGTCCGTCGAATACCGCTATCAGGGCGGCATCATCGACTTCGTCACCCACCTCAACGCCGGCAAGGGCGAGCCGGTGCACCCGTCGGTCGTCTCCATCCGGGCCGAGGACGCGGGGCAGTCGGTGTCCGTCGAGGTCGCGATGCAGTGGAACTCCCGGTTCAGCGAAGGGGTCTATTCCTACGCCAACGCCATCCACACCCGCGAGGGCGGCATGCACGAGGAGGGTTTCCGCGCCGCGCTGACCGGCGTGGTCAACCGCTACGCGCGCGAGCGACGGTTGTTGCGGGACAAGGACGAGAACCTGCCCGGTGAGGACATTCGCGAGGGACTGACCGCGATCGTCTCGGTCAAGCTGGGCGAGCCGCAGTTCGAGGGGCAGACCAAGACCAGGCTGGGCAGCACCGAGGCGCGCACGTACGTACACAAGGCCGTGCACGAACAGTTGACCGATTGGTTCGCCCGAAACCCGGTCGACGCGACGGAGATCGTGCGCAAGGCGGTCCAGGCCCGGACCGCCCGGCTCGCCGCGCGCAAGGCCCGTGATCTCACCCGCCGCAAGAGCCTGGTGGAATCCATCGCACTACCCGGCAAACTCGCCGACTGCCGGTCCACCGATCCGGCCGCCTGCGAGATCTTCATCGTCGAGGGCGACTCCGCCGGCGGTTCGGCCAAGTCCGGCCGCAATCCCGAGTATCAGGCGATCCTGCCCATCCGGGGCAAGATCCTCAACGTGGAGAAGGCCCGCGTCGACAAGATCCTGGACAACCAGGAGATCCAAGCCCTCATCTCGGCCTTCGGCACCGGCGTGCACGACGACTTCGACATCGACCGGCTGCGCTACCACCGGATCATTTTGATGGCCGACGCCGACGTCGACGGTCGGCACATCAACACCTTGCTCCTGACCTTCCTCTTCCGCTTCATGCGGCCGCTGATCGAGGCCGGACACGTCTACCTCTCCCGCCCGCCGCTGTACAAGATCACCTGGAGCCGGGGCGACATCGAGTACGCCTACGCCGATCGGGAACGCGACATGCTCGTCGAACGCGGCCGGCGCGAGGGCAGGCGACTGCGCGAGGAGAGCATCCAGCGCTTCAAGGGGCTCGGCGAGATGAACGCGGAGGAGTTGCGGGTGACGACCATGGACCGCGACCACCGGGTGCTCGGTCGCATCACGCTGGAGGACGGCGCACAGGCCGATGCGCTGTTCTCGATCCTGATGGGCGAGGACGTCGAGGCGCGGCGCGGATTCATCCAACGCAACGCCGCCGACGTGCGGTTCCTGGACATCTGACGCGGGGGAGTCGGTGCCTCGCGCGGCGGCGACCCTCGCGGCGCGAGGCACCCGACTCCCGTGGGTCCTACACCTCGGCGTGCTTGTCCCCCCACAGTTCGCCCGCGTGCGCCGCGACGAGGACGGCGATCCGGGCGAGTACGTCGTCCGCCGGTCGCGCGTCGAGCCGGCGGCCGTCGCGCAGGCGCAGCGCGACGTGGTCGGCGGCGGCCTCGCGGGCGCCGAGCACGGCCTGGTACGGGACCAGTCGCGCCTCCCGGATCCGGGCGCCGAGGCTGCCTCGTTCCGGACCCGCGACCTCGGCCCGCAGTCCGAGCTCGGCGCAGCGGCGGGCCACCTCCTCGGCGCCCGGCCACTCGGCCTCGGTGATCGGCAGGACCACCACCTGGGTCGGCGCGAGCCAGGCGGGAAAGGCCCCGCCGTGCTGCTCGATCAGGTGGGCCACGGCCCGTTCCACGCTGCCGATGATGCTGCGGTGGATCATCACCGGCCGATGCCGGGCCCCGTCGGCGCCGATGTAGTGCAGGTCGAACCGCTCGGGTTGATGGAAGTCGACCTGGACGGTGGACAGGGTGGACTCCCGGCCGGCCGCGTCGGTGACCTGGACGTCGATCTTGGGGCCGTAGAACGCGGCCTCCCCCTCCGCCGCCTCGTACGGCAGGCCGGAGCGGTCGAGTACGTCCCGCAACAACGCGGTGGCCCGACTCCACTTCTCCGGCGCGGCGACGTACTTCCCGCCCGGACCCGGGAGGGAGAGCCGGTAGCGGCTCGCCTCGATGCCGAGCGCCTCGTACGCCCGGCGGATCATCTCCAGCGCGGCCCGCGCCTCGTCGGTGACCTGGTCGAGGGTGCAGAAGATGTGCGCGTCGTTGAGCTGGATCGCCCGCACCCGGGTCAGCCCGCCCAGCACGCCGGACAGCTCGGAGCGAAACATCCCGCCCAACTCGGCCATCCGCAACGGAAGTTCGCGGTAGCTGTGGGCGCGGGAGCGGTAGATGACCGCATGGTGCGGACACAGGCTCGGCCGCAGCACCACCTGCTCGCCGCCGAGGTCCATCGGCGGGAACATGTCGTCGCTGTAGTGCGACCAGTGGCCCGAGATCTCGTACAACTCCCGCTTGCCGAGCACCGGCGAGTAGACGTGCCGGTAGCCCGCCCGACGCTCCGCGCCCCGGATGTACTCCTCGAGGGTGTGCCGTACGGTGGCGCCGTCGGGCAGCCAGTAGGGCAGTCCCGCGCCGATCAGCGGGTCGGTGTCGAACAGGTCCAACTCGCGGCCGAGCCTGCGGTGGTCGTACATGGGGTCTCCTCGCTGATGTGGGGCGAGTGACCACAAGCCGAAGCCCCGGGGCACTCGCCCCGGGGCTTTTTGACCAAGACATCCGTCAGCGCGCCGGGACACTCTCCGGCGTCGTCGTCATCATGGCAGCGCGCTTCATGCCGGCAACCGTAGCAGAGGGGCGATCGGCCGGGTATACGGTGAGCCGATGATCATTTCCCTGCCGCCCGGCGAGTTTCGCGCGTACCTGTTCGACTGCGACGGAACCATCGCCGACTCCATGCCGCTGCACTATCGGGCCTGGAAACAGGCCCTGGACGAGTGGGACTGCGCGTTCCCCGAGGACCTGTTCTATGCCTGGGGCGGGCGAACGGTGACGGACATCATCGCCTCGCTCAACGCGGACCAGGGTCTGGCCATGCCGGTCGAGGCGGTCGCCCGCCGGCGGGAACTGCTCTTTCGGGAGTATCTGCCGCAGCTGACCCCCGTACCGGGGATACTCGCGCACATCGACGACGCGTGCGGCCGGATACCCACCGCCGTGGTCTCCGGCAGCACCCGCGACTCGGTCACCTCGTCGCTGGACGCCCTCGGCCTGCTCGACCGGTTCGACGTGCTGGTGTGCGCCGAGGACTACACGCGGGCCAAGCCCGACCCCGAGGGGTTCCTCCGCGCCGCCGCGCACCTGGGCGTCGCCCCCGCGGACTGTCTGGTCTTCGAGGACACCGAGATGGGGATCCAGGCGGCCACCGCCGCGGGCATGGCGTCGGTGCGGGTACCGCAGAGCCGGCAGGGGTGAATCCGCCTTCCGGGTGAGGGCGCGGACACGGCGGGTGGGGCATCGCCGCGTGCCGGCGGCGAATTCACCCGGTCGTCGGCCGTTGTTGGCGGTGTGGATGATCTTCGTGGGTTTTCCAACCAATACCGTGCGCATGCCCCCACCCCGCCTGCGCCGGAGAAGCACCATGTGCGAGCAGCACGACAACGATTGTCCCCAGCCCGTCACGCCCCTGTCCGGGCCCGCCCGCCGGGCGTTCCTGCGCTCCGCGGCGCTGGCCGGAGCCGGTGCCGCCGCAGTGGGGGCGGTCGGCATCTCCCCGGCCGCCGCGGCCGGGACGGACGGCGGCGCCGAGGGCGCGGCGGCCGACGCGCCGGTGGACGCGCAGGGCATGCCGGCGTGGCGTCCGGACCGCGACAGTCGGCGATTCACGCTGGTGGTGATGCCGGACACGCAGTACATGTTCGACGAGCCGAGCATCACCACCGCGCCGATCGAGGCGTCCTTCCGGTACATCCTGGAGCACGCGCGCGAGGACAACATCGTCTTCATGGCGCACCTGGGCGACCTCACCCAAAACGGCCGCAAGCCCGAATTCGACGGCATCGGCCGGGCGTTCGAGGTGCTCGACCGCAAGGGCGTCGCCTACAGCGTGCTGGCGGGCAACCACGACATCGATTCCAACACCGACGACCGGCGCGGCCGGTCCGCGTACCTGGACACGTTCGGCCCGCAACGCTTCCGCGGCAAACGCTCGTTCGGCGGGGCCACCCCGGACGGCTACAACACCTACCACCTGTTCCAGGCCGGGGGACGGGAATGGCTCGTCCTCGCCCTGGACTGGCGGCCCTCGCCCGCGAGTATCGCGTGGGCGCGCAAGGTGATGGCGGACCACCCCCATTCGCCGGTGATCCTGACCAGCCACGAACTGGTTTCCGCCGACGTCCCCGGCCGGGAGGCGGAATTCTCCGACCACGGCCGCCGGTTGTGGGACGAGCTGATCAAGGGCAACGACCAGATCTTCCTCACCCTCAACGGCCACTACTGGCCGGCCGGCCGCAGCACGCGTCGCAACGACGCCGGCAACGACGTACACCTGCACATCACCAACTACCAGAACCGCTACTTCGGCGGCGCCGCGATGATCCGGCTCTACCACTTCGACCTGGACCGCGACACCATCGACGTGGAGACGCTGTCCCCGTGGATCCTCGGTCGCAACAGCCGCGACCTCAACGAACTCGAGCGCCGCGAGATGGAGTTGACCGGACCCGACGACTACTTCTCGGTGCCGGTCGACTTCGACAAGCGGTTCGCGGGCTTCGCGCCGATCCCCCAGCGCCCGGCCCGTCCGGCCGCCCGCATGGTGGTGCCCGGCACCGTCGCCTACTGGCGCTTCGACGGCTCGCACCGGGAAGGCGCGCCCGTGCCCGGCGGGCAGCGCGTCAAGGACCTGTCCGGACGCGGCAACGACCTGACCCTGATCCCGGCGCCGGGCGCGGCGGCCGGGTCGGTGAGCTGGTCCGGGCAGTACCACCCGGACCAGCCCGGGCACGGCAGCGTCCGGCTCGCGGGCGGCAAGTCCCCGCTGCGCGGCGGCCACTTCCAGACCGCGAACGACGCGCCGCTGAACCGGGCGACGTTCCGCTCCGGATACACCGTCGAGGCGTTCTTCAAGCTGCCCGCCGACTGGGACGGCGGCAAGGACGCGTGGTCGGCGCTGCTGAGCCGCTGGGGGATGAGCGGCGAGGCGCGCAAGCCCAAGGGCGACCCGCAGGAGCCGGTGGTCACGCTGAGCCTGTCGGGCGGGCGCGAACTCCAGTGGTGCGTCTACCCGCTCGACGGCGACGGCTCGGCCACCAACTGGGGCCACGAACTGACCCTGGACGCGTGGTGGCACGTCGCCGTCGTGAACGACTCCCGGCAGACCACGATGTACATCGACGGCTGCCCCGTGGTGCGCAACCCGACGGCCCGCGCGAACGGCCTGACCACGCTCAACCTCCCCTGGATGCTGGGCGGTTACGCGTACGACGGCAAGCTCGACCAGACCGTCAACGCCTGGGTGGGCGACGTGCGCATCGTCGATCGCGCGCTGCGCCCGGACGCCTTCATGATCGGTCGCCAACCGGCGAGGTGACGGCCGTTACCGCTTGAGCCTGCGCCAACCGCCCGCGCGGTTGTTGGCGATGATCTGCTCGAACATCGCCTTGAGGGCGGGACCGTTGATGGTCTCGCCCTCGCGGACGGCCACCGTGCGGGCGGTCTTGTTGTCGTGGCCGCCGGTGATGATCCCCTCGGGGTCGGGGACGATGGCGCCGTCATACAGGAACACGTTGACGTGGTCCTTGGCCGCGAGCAGTGCGCAGATGTTGCCCTGGAGGACGAAGTAGGGCCGGACGGTGCGCTTGATGGTCTCGACCACCTCGTCGTCGGCGGCGTGCACCAGGTCCCGGACCTCGCGACAAATGATCTGTTGCCACTCGGGCAGGGCGTCGATGTAGGTGTCGACCCGCGGGTCGGTGACATACGTCATGGCCCGTAACGGTAGCCGAAGCGTCGCCCGTAACGCCGTACCGGCCGGCCGCGAGGAGCGCGGCCTCCAGTGTTCGCGCACGCTGCGGGTGGACGTTCCACGATTCCCGCCCGCTCCCCCTGACCGAGGGTCGGGATGGCGCATAGGATCCTTGCCCATGTCAGCTTGGGGTCGTTTCACCTCGCCGCGATCGTCGGCGCCGGTGCCTGTGTTCGTGTCGGACGCCGCGCTCGACGATGCCGAGGTCCGCGCGGTCGCGCAGACCCTTGCGCGCAACGGCGATTTCACACCGGCCGCCGCGTTATTGGAGCGGGTGGGACGGGACTGGGCACGGCGGGTGGTCGCCGTGACCGCGTTGGGCGAGGCGGCCGCGCTGCACCCCGAATGGGTGTGGAAGTGGCGCGCGGAGCGCCCCGAATCGGCGGACCCGCTGGTGGTGATGGCCGCCGCCATGGTGCGCGCGGCCTGGAACGCGCGCGCCGCGAAGCAGGCGAGTCTCACCGGCGGACGGCAATTCGCCGATTTTCGGGCATTGTTGGCCGACGCCGACCGTGCCTGTCTGCTCGCGACCGAGGCCGCCGGCGACGATCCCACCCCGTGGGTCTCGTGGTTGTGGGTCTGCCGCGGACTCGGTGTCGCGCGCGATGTGTTCGACGCCCGATGGGCGGCGTTGCGCGAGCGCGATCCGTACCACCGTGCCGGGCACGACGCGGCATTGCAGTACCTGTGCGAGAAATGGTGCGGATCGCACGACGAGATGTACACGTTCGCCCGCACGGCCGCGGCCGAGGCGCCCGACGGCTCGCCCCTGGTGATCCTCGTGGTCGAGGCGCACATCGAGTACGCGCTGCACACGCACGGCAGCGGGGACGGCGCCGCCGACGACACGGCCTTCTGGCTCGCCGAGTCCCGGCAGCGCGACCTGGACACCGCCCTGGACCGCTACCCGGTCGACGGCTCGCCCCGCCCGCCGAGCGCGCTGTCCGATCACAGCGCGCTCGGCTACGCCCTGGCCAAATCGCAGCGCTGGTCCGAACTCGCGATGCGGTTCGACGCCACCGACCACCACGGCTTCCATCTCCCGTGGAGCTACGGCGGCGGCCGAACGTTCTTCGAGCGTTCGCACACCGAGGCCACCCGAGGCTGCCCGCGCCGCTGAGCGGAGCGTCCGTATCCGCGAACGCGGGCGCCCCAGAGCCCGGTCAGGTGGTCGCCACCAGCAGCTCCTCGCCGCTGGAGGTGCGCAGTCCGTCCGCGCGATGCGCGAAGTAGCGCTCGTTGAGCTCGGCCGCCGACACGTGTCGGGCGGTGGCGAAACCGACCTCACGGGCCGACTCCGGGAGTTCCTCCGGCGGGTAGAAGCTGACGAACGGCGTCCCGGCCGCCTCGGCCCCCTCGATCGCGATCCGGAACGCGGCGCGATGTTCCTCGGAGTCGAGGAGTTCCGGCGGCAGTTGGAACGTCATGGCCAGCGTGGAGCCCGGGGCCAGCGACGCGAGCCGGCGCAGCGTGTCGGTGTTGGCCTGCCTGGTCAGATACAGGGCGACGCCCGTCGAGGCCACCACGGTCGGCCGGGTCGGGTCGAATCCGGCGGCGGTCAGCTCGTCCCACCACGAGGCGCCCGACTCGAAGTCGACCGGCACCAGGTGCAGTCGGTCCGGGACGCCGTAGCCGAGTTCCTCCAGTCGCCGACGCTTCCACGCCTGGGGGCCGGGTTGGTCGACCTCGAACACGCTTATCCGGGCCGCGACTTCCGGTCGACGCTGGACGAAGGTGTCCAGTCCGGCGCCGAGGACGAGATATTGCTCCGCTCCGCGCTCGACCTGTTCGATCACCAGGTCGTCGATGAAGCGGGCCCGGGCCACGATCGCGGCCCGGAACCAGCGGGTCAGGTCCGGATCCATGTCCGGCCGCTCGCGCCAGTCCGGGTCGGGATCGGCGATGCGCAGGCCGATCTCGTCCTCGAAGACGTGCGGCGCCGGATCGAGGCGCAGGTGCAGGGCCCGCCACAGGGCCACCCGCAGCGCCGTGTTGTCCGGCGTCGCGAAACGTTCGTCGGGCACGGGTCGCTCCGTTCGGTCGACGTCGGAGGTGTTCACGGCCGGGCCGGCGCCGACAGGGTCCACTCCCGCCCGTCGGGGTCGCGGACGGTCATCTCCCTGGTCCCGTAATGGGTGTCCTCGAACGGGGTGACCACCTCGACCCCGTCGGCGGGCCGGAACGTGTCCTCGTCGGGTACCCGCAGGACCAGCCGCATCCCGGGCTCCCGGGTCTCGGGCACCTCGGCGATGAATACGAACGGCCCCTCGCCGTTGCGCAGTTGGCCGGAGTTGTGCCCGGTCGAGAACTCCAACTCGTAGCCCAGTCCCTGGAAGAACTTGGCGGCCTTGCCCCAGTTGTGCGTCTCCAGGAACACGGCTTCGATGCCCTCGGTCGTCATGTCAGCTCTCCTTTTCGGACGATGGCTCTCGTTCACCCGGGGTGTCGTCGAGGTAGGCGCGCAGCGCGGCGGCGACCAGCGCCGACAGCGACAGCTCCGACTCGATGGCACGGTGTTTGACCTGCTTGATCAGTGAGATCGGCAGATACACGTTGAACTGCTTCACATCCTCGTCACCCACGAGAGGAATGCTAGCACGCTAGCAATCTAACAGTCGGTTCGGCTTCGGGTCGGCACGACGGGCAGGACGAGGGCCGATCCCGGGTGGAATTCCACGCTCGTGGGCACGATCTCCCGCGCGGTGTGGGCGGGTTCCCCCGATCCGGTGTTACGGGCGAAGCGCGGGTGGGCGCCGCCGCTCAGCTGGAGGCGGACGCGATGGCCGGACCCGAAGCGGTACGCGGTGGGGCTCAGCGCGACGGTGATCCGCGCCGGGGTGGAGCCGTTCGGGGTCAGCCGGAGGATGCCGTCGCACACGTTCGTGGACCGGCCGCGTTCGTCCACGTCGCACAGGCGGGCGAAGACGTCGATGTGGTCGGTGCCGGTGGCCGCGTACAGGTCCGCCGACACCGGACCGCAGACCTCCAGTGGTTCGGTCAGCGGCGGTGTGGTGAACGTCAGCACATCGTCGCGGGCCTCCAACGCGGTGTTGTCCCGGGGTCCGGCCTTGGGCGAGAGCGTCGCGCCGCCGACGGAGGGGGTCGGGTCGGCGGGGTCGTAGCGCAGGACCGCGGGCGCCGCGGCCGCGCCGGGCTCGCAGCTCAGCGTGCCGTCGGCGGCGATGTACCGGCGCTGCGCCACCGCCTCGGCCGGCGGCCAGTCCGCCATGTCGCGCCACTCGTCGGCGCCGCCGACGGGCTCGCCGCGGTGACCATGCGCGGCGTCGCGGCGCGCATCGGCGTCGGGGTGATGTCGCTGTACTCCTACGTGCCGAACAAGGAGACCCTGCTGGAGCTGATGATCGACCGGGTGGCCGGCGACCAGCCCACTCCGCCCGCGCCGACGGGGGCCTGGACCGCGGATCTGCGCGCCATGGCGCATGCCCAACGCGATCTGATGCTTCGTCATCCATGGTTGCCGGCGGCCCTGCAGGAGCAGCAGACGCTCGGCCCCAACACGCTCGCCTTCACGGAACACGCGCTCGCCGTGCTCGAACCGGCCGGGTTCGACGGGCAGGGCCCGCTCGAAGTGTTCAGCCTGGTGACGGGATTCGTGGCGAGCCACGTCGGCTACGAGGTCGCCCGGGATCGTGCCGCGGTGCGCGCCGGGCGGACGACTGGCGAACTGGCCGAGGCCCGGGGCCGCTACCTGCGCGCGGTCGCCGCGAGCCCGGACCATCCGCGCCTGGCCCGGACCCTGGCGGAACCGGCCCGGTCCGCCGACCCGGACGCGACGTTCGATCGATTCCTGGGACACCTCCTGGACGGACTGGCCGCGACGCGCGCCGCGCGCGAGGGGTAGCGGGCTGCCGCTATCCGGCCACGCGGACCTGCGGGTCGGGATACGGGTCGGGACGCGGGACGGGATGCGGGTCGGCCGGGTGGGCGGGTTCCGGCGCGGTGGTTCGGGCGCCGGTGCGGGTGGCGCCGATGCCGGCGAGGACCACGAAGACGACGCCGGCGGCCGGGACCGCGCCGGGTATCTGGTCGAGGACCACCAGGCCCATCAGGAGCGCGATCGCCGGCTCCAGGCTCATCAGCGTGCCGAACGCGGAGGTGGTCAGCCGGCGCAGTGCGAGGAATTCGAGGCTGAACGGCAGTACGGCGCTGAGCGCGGCCAGCCCCAGCATGATCAGCGCCAGGTGCCAGGTCACCCGACCCAGGCCGGTCGGTGCGGCGGCGATGAGGGCGACGAGTCCGGCCACGGGCATCGAGACGGCCAGTCCGCTCAGGCCGGTGACCCGGTCGCCGACGTGTTGGGTCAGCAGTATGTACGCCGCCCAGCAGGCCGCGGCGGCCAGCGCGAAGGCCAGACCCAGCGGATCGATGCCGGCGTGCCAGGGTTCGGTGAGCAGTACGACGCCGGCTCCGGCCAGGGCGGTCCAGCGCCGCCGCCCGCCGCCCGAGCCGTACAGGGACACGGCCAGGGGGCCGAGGAATTCCAGCGCGCTCGCGGTGCCCAGCGGCAGGCGCGCGACGGCGAGCATGAAGAACACCATCAGGCACCCGCTCACCACGCCGAGCATGGTGCACGCCCACAGGTCCCGACCGCCGAAGTCGCGCGGCCGCGGTCGGACCAGGACCAGCAGGAGCACCCCGGCCCACGCGAGTCGCAGGGCGACCGTACCGAGGGCGCCGAGGTCGTCGATCAGCGGCACGGAAAGGGCCAGTCCGAGCTGCACGGTGGACATCGCGGCGACGGCCATCAACGCCCCGGTCGCGGCGTCGGGCAGCCTCGGCCGACCGCCGGTGGGACGCCCGATCTCGGGGCGGGTGCGGGGATCCGGAATGCTCATGCGCCAAGTAGAGGCCCGGCGTATCGTTCGTGTCCACGTGCCGATCCGAAAGATATCGTTCACGAATCGTGGACGATTCGCAGCGTGGAACCTCGGAGAACGACGCATGGAGACCCGACGCCTGCAGGTGCTGGTGGAACTGGCCCGACTCGGGTCGATGCGCGCGGTCGCGGACGTGTTGAACACGACCACCTCGACCGTCTCGCAGCAGATCGCGGTGTTGTCCCGGGACATGGGCGCCGCGCTGATCGAGCCGCAGGGGCGCCGGGTCCGGCTCACCCCGGCCGGGCGCCGGCTGGCCGAGCACGCGGTGACCATCCTCGCCGCCGTCGAGGCGGCGCAGCACGACCTGTCGCCCGGCGCGGAGCCCAACGGCACACTGCGGATCGCCGGGTACGCCACCGCGATCCGGGCCCATCTGCTGCCGGTGGTCGGGGAGTTGGCGGTGAGCCATCCGCGCGTGCACGTGCTGATCCGCGAACACGAACCGGCCGAGGCGCTGGCATTGCTGGCCGAGGACGCCACCGACCTGGCACTGGCCTACGACTACAACCTGGCGCCGGCGGCCGAGGATCCGACGGTGCGGGCCACGCCGCTGTGGACCGCGCGCTGGGGGCTGGGCGTCCCGGCCGACGCCGACGCGAGCGAGGGCACGACGCTCGACGTCTTCGGCCGCTTCGACACCCACGACTGGATCGTCAACTCCCGCAACACCGCCGACGAGACGGTGATCCGTACGCTCGCCTCGATGGTGGGCTTCACCCCTCGGGTGACGCACCAGGCCGACAGCCTCGACCTGGTCCAGGGCATGATCGCGGCCGGCCTCGGCGTGGGCCTGCTGCCCCTGGACACGACCGTGGCCCCCGGCGTACGGCTGATCCCCCTCACCGCCCCGCCCGTCGAGATGCGCGCCCGAGCGGTGGCCCGCCAAGGCCGCCTGAACTGGCCCCCGTTGGCCCTGATGACAACCCTGCTACGCCAACGCGCCGGCTTCCGGCAGTGACCGGGACGATCACCGCCATCGAACGCCGGCTCGGCGCGGCTCACGGTGGCGATCACGTGGGGGTGAGTGCGGTGGGGAGGGAGGATTGCAGGGCTCTGGTGGCCGCCAGGACGGCCGGGTGGTGGGTGGCGCCCTCTCGGTGGGCGATTTTGGTGCGGCGGTGGAGGGGGAGGCGGGTGAGGGATACGGCGGGGGTGGGGGTGGGGATGCCCAGGTGGGGGACGACCGCTACGCCCTGGGCGGCGGCGACCAGGGACAGCACCGTGGTGAAGTCGTCGACCTGGTGGCGGACATGCGGGGTGAAGCCGGCGGCCTGGCAGGCGCGGATGGTCATCGCGTGGCACAACGTGCCCGGAGTGGCGGTGATCCAGGGGGAGTTCCGGCAACCGGCGAGCACCGAGTCGGTGGGGGTGCCCGCGGGCGGTGGGGATTGGTCGGCCAGGTACATCGGTTCGGTGCACAACGGGCTTGTGGCGATGCCCGGTTCGGCGACCGTCGGGACGAAGTCGTATTCGTGGATCAGCGCGACGTCCAGGTCGCCCGCGCGCAACGCGTCCGCGACCCGGGCCGGGTCGATCTCCACCACCATCGGCTCCAGGCCCGGATGGCGGTCCACGAGCGAGGTGAGGGCCGGGAGGATCATCGCCCGGGTCGCGGTCGGGAAGGCGCCGATCCGCAGGGGTCCGGCCGGGCCGCGGCGGGTGTCCGCCAGCTCCGCCGCGGCCTGCTCCAGGCGGGCCAGCACGGCCTCGGCGTGACCGACCAGGGTGTGCCCGGCCGGGGTGAGGGTGACCCGTCGTCCGGTGCGTTCGAGGAGCGGGACGCCCGCCTCGCGTTCGAGGGTGGCGAGCTGCTGGGAGACCGCCGAAGGGGTGAACGCGAGGGCTTCGGCGACGGCGGCGATCGTGCCGCGCAGGGACAGTTCGCGCAGCAGGCGCAGGCGGCGGACGTCGAGCATCGGCTCAGCTTACGCTCGGCTTCACGAATGTGAACTGGACCTGCGTGATCGGGGCGGGCCACCCTCGTATTCATGACTCGGCAAACACGGCAAAATCGGCAGACTCCGCAGACTCGGCAACGGCGTACACCCCTGACCGGAATCCTCGTCCCGCTCGTCACCCCCTTCGCCGCCGACGGCCGCATCGCGGTGGACGCGCTCGCGGACCTGGCCCACTCCGTCCTGGCCGCGGGCGCGACCGGCCTCGTCGCCTTGGGCACGACCGCGGAGGCGGCCACGCTCGACCCCGACGAGCGCACCACCGTGATCGACGTCTGCGCCCGCGTCTGCGCGGAGCGCGACGCGGTCCTGGTGATCGGCGCCGGCGGCAACGACACCCGGGCCAGTGACCGCGCGCTCGCCGACCTCGCGCACCGGCCGGAGGCCGCCGCCGCGCTGGTGCCCGTGCCGTACTTCAGCCGCCCCTCGCAGGCCGGCGTACTGGCGCACTTCACCCACTTGGCGGAGGCCGCTCCGCTGCCGCTGGTCGTGTATCACGTCCCGTACCGCACCGGCCGACCCCTCGACGCGGCCACGCTGCGCGCGCTGGGCCGGCTTCCCGGCGTGGTCGGGGTCAAGCTCGCGCAGGGCGGTATCGACGGCGAGACGGTGGACCTGCTCGGTGACCTCCCGGCCGATTTCGCGGTCCTGGTCGGCGACGACCCGTTCCTGTCGCCCCTGCTCGCGCTCGGCGCGTCCGGTGGCGTACTCGCCTCGGCACATGTGGCCACGGACCGCTTCGTCGAACTGACCGCCGCCTGGCAGCGCGGCGACCTCGACCGGGCCCGGCCGCTCGGGCACGCCCTGGCCCGACTGGCGGCCGCGCTCTTCCGCGAACCGAACCCCACCGTGATCAAGGGCGTGCTGCACGCCCAGGGCCGTATCCCGACCCCGAACGTGCGTCTGCCCCTGCTGCCGGCCGGCCTCGAGGCGGTCGACGAGGCCCACAAGCTCCTCGCCGACCTATAGCCGGCCGCGGCTACTCGGCCCCGGCGTCCGGAATGCGGCGCATCGCCCGGCCCACGTGCAGGAATTCGGCCCGCTCGCCCTCGCCGAGGAAGAGGAACTGCTGGTGCCGTCCGCCCGCCGCCTCGGTGCTGATCAGCATGCGCTCGCTCGTCGGCACCACCCGCATGGTCACCGTGTCGTCGCCCAACAGCGCGCCCAGCTTGCCGAGCAGCCGCGTGGTGGCGACCAGCCCGTCCTCGGTCTCGGCGATGTCGAACCGCTGCGCGGGTGACGCGTAACTGCCGACCAGGTAGCTCGTGTCGACGGCCGGCGGCTCGGCGGGCGGGAGCGCCGGCGCCGGCGGGCGCACGTCGGCGAGGGTTTCGAGGAGTTCGCAGATCAGGTCGTACACGCCGTACAGGGCACCGCCGTTGGTCAACAGCGCGATCGAGACGTCACGTTCCGGCACCACACGCAACATCGCGCCCTGGCCGATGGTTCCGCCGTCGTGGCCGATGACCTCGCCGCCGGACCAGTCGTACAGGATCCAGCCGAGGCCCCACAGCCGCGCGCCGAACGCGCCGTCGCCGCCGATCTCGATCTGCGGCTCGCGCATCGCCCGCGCCGACTCCTCGGACAACAGTCGCTTTCCATCCGGGAGTTGCCCGAGCCGGATGTGCGCGGCGGCGAATTCGAGCAGGTCCGTCGCGGTCATGGCGAGCGCCGAGCCGGACGGTGCGCCGTTGCGGTCGGTGTGGTGCACCGGCGCCTTCACGTTGGTGCCGTCGGGGCGGCCGATGTGTCCGATCGCGCTGCGCAGCAGAATCGACTCGGTCGCGTTGTTGGCCACATGCGTCAGACCGAGCGGGGCGACGATGCGATCGCGCAGCGCCTGCTCCCAGGTCACTCCCGTGCACACCTCGACGATGCGGCCGAGCAGGTCGAATCCGGCGTTGGAGTACGAGAACGTCTCGCCGGGCGGGAACAGTTGCTCGCCGACCGTGGCCAGACTGGCCACCAGACGGGCGAGGGAGTCGTCGCCGTTGCCGTGGTCGTCGAACAGTTCGCCCTCGAAACCCGCGGTGTGGCACAGGAGATGACGAGTCGTCATCCGTGCGGCGGCGTCCTCGTCGACGAGTCGCAGGTCGGGGATGTAGGTACGGACCGGGACGTCGAGGTCGATCAGGCCCTCGTCGACCAGTTGCATCACCAGGGTCGTGGTCCACACCTTGGTGATGGAGCCGATCTGGAAGACCGAGTCGGTGGTCGCCGGGTACTCCGTCTCGACGTCGAGCACGCCCACCGCGGTGGCCACAGTACGATCGCCGACCCGGACCGCGAGGCTCGCCCCGGGGATCCCCGACTTCTCGACCAGCTCCGCCAGGCGCGTCCGCAGGTCTTCGGCGGTCGGCAGCGGCGTGGTCGAGCCCGCCGCGGCCGAGCGGTCCGAGCGGCCGGAAGCCGGCGTGGCGGCATCGGGCGGGGTGGGTCGTCCCATGGGTCGGGCACCTCCTCGAAGGGCGGCGGTCTGCCGCGGGGAGCGCTCACGCTAGGCAGCGTGCGCGGCGGTCGAATCGTCCGGGAGGACGAAGAACCCCATGCGAGCCTGTCCGAATCGCCGACGCCCGTCGAGGCCGGGGTGCGTGATGCTCACTGGACGGGCGACGCCCGACGGGCGGTACCCGAAGGGCGGTGCCCGACGGACATCCGGCACTGGGCGCGGGCAACCGGCGACGAACGGGAGATTCCATGGACGTATACATCTCGATCGACATGGAAGGAGTGGCGGGCATCGCCACCCTCGACCAGATCGTGCGCGGCGGCGGTGGCTACACCAGGGCGCAGGAGATCATGACCGGCGAGGCCAACGCGGCCATCGAGGGTGCCTTCGCGGCGGGCGCGGACAGCGTCCTGATCAACGACAGCCACGGCACGATGGACAACCTGATCGTGCAGCACCTGGACCCGCGCGCCCGGGTGATCCTGGGCAGCCCGAAGGCCCAGTGCATGGCGCACGGCCTCGGCGCGAACCACGGCGTCGCGCTGTTCATCGGCTACCACGCGGCGGCCGGCGCGCCGGGGGTGCTCGCGCACACCTTCTCGTCGGACTTCACCTCGGTACGGCTGAACGGCAAGCCCGTCACCGAGGCCGAGGTCAACGCGCTCCTCGCGGCCCGGCACGGCGTCCCGATCGGACTGGTCACCGGCGACAACGAGGTCTGCGCCGCCACCGCCGCGGCCTTCCCCGGCGTGATCACCGTCCCGGTCAAGACCGCCGAGGGCTTCACCGCCGCGAACAACGTGCACCCGACCGTCGCCCAGGACCTCATCCGGGCCGGCGCGGCGGCGGCCGTGGAGAAGGCCGGGGTCCTGGAGCCGCTGGCGCTGCCGGAGAAGTTCGTCTTCGAGGTCGGCTTCCAGATCCCGCTGGCCGCCGAGCTCGCGGCGGCGGTCCCCGGCGCGGAGCGGGTCGACCTGCTCACGGTGCGCTGCGAGGCGACGGGCCCGGACCAGCTGATGGACCTGGTCAACCTCTGGTACACGGTCGCCGCGCACTCGGCCCGGTCGCGCCTGCCGATGCTGGAGCGCCGCTAGCCGAGAGAGCGCCACGGCCGGCCGGGGCCGGGCGGCGGTGCGGGGCGAGGAGGGGGGTCCCGTACCGCCGCCCGGCTTCGGCTTGTCGCGGGAGCGGAAGCGGGCGGCACCGGGGCTAAATGGCCGGCGCGTGGGCCGGTGTGGCGGGATGATCCGGGGTGTCCGGGGCGACGCCGGCTTCTCCGCTGTGCTTCGGGCCCAAGGTGTGCGCACCCGACCCGCTCCGAAAGGCAGTCGTGATGATTCTTGGCGCGTCCGAGCCGTCCGAGCCGTCCGAGCCGTCCGAGTCCTCCGATGTCGAGCAGCCCGAAGTGCGGGCGGCGGTCGGGGCGGTGCGGGGCCGGCGGGAGGCGGGGGTCGCGGTTTTCCGGGGTATTCCGTTCGCCGAGGCGCCGGTGGGTGCGCTGCGGTTTGCCGCGCCTCGGCCGGTGCGCGGGTGGGACGGGGTGCGGCCGGCCCTGGCGTACGGGCCGCCGCCGCCTCAGGGTGGCGCGCTCGGGATGGCCGAGTTGGCGCGGGGCGCCGTGGGCGACGACTGGCTGACGGTCAATGTCTGGTCGCCCGATCCGGGCCCGGGCGCGGGGCTTGCGGTGATGGTGTGGATCCAGGGTGGTGCGTACACGGTCGGCATGTCCGGTCTGCCGGAGTACGACGGCGCACGACTGGCCCGGGACGGCGGCGTCGTGGTGGTGACGTTCAACTACCGTGTCGGGTTCGAGGGTTTCGGGCTGATCGAGGGCGCGCCCGCCAACCGGGGGCTGCTGGATCAGATCGCGGCGCTGACGTGGGTACGGGACAACATCCGGGCGTTCGGCGGGGATCCGGACCGGGTCACCGTCTTCGGCCAGTCGGCGGGCGGCGGGTCGGTCGCGGCGTTGTCGGCGATGCCGCGCGCGGCCGGACTGTTCGGCCGGGCCGTGGCGCAGAGCGTGCAGGGTACGTTCTTCACGCCGGAACTCGCCGCCGACGTCGCGGCGAGTTGTGCCGCCGAGTTGGGGATGCGCGCCACGATGGCCGAACTCTACGAGGTGGAACCGGAGTTGTTGGCCGCAGCCGGGGATGCGGTGGCCGCCGGGATCACCCGCTGGGCCGGGCGGTGGGGGCGGGCCGCACACGGGGCGACCCCGTTCGCGCCGGTCGTCGACGGCGATTGGCTCCCGGCCACACCGTGGCGGGCCCTGGCCGACGGCTTCGGGCGGGACGTACCGCTTCTCGTCGGCCACACGCGCGACGAACAGCGCCTGCTCACCGTGCTCGACGGGCTGCTCGGCGAGGTGACGGAGGATCAGGCCGCGACCGCCCTGGACGTGTTCGGCCCGGAGCGCGACGCCGCGCGCCGCTACCGCGCCGGGTATCCGCACGCGAGTCCGGAGGAATTGTACGAACTGGTGCGCTCCGACCGGCTGTTCCGGATGCCCAGCCTGCACCTGGCCGAGGCGCGGATCGCCGGCGGCGGCCGGGCGCACGTGTACGAACTGACCTGGTCCGCACCGGGCATGGGTGGTGTCCTCGGCGCCTGTCACGGCCTCGACGTCCCGCTCGTGTTCGGCAACCTGGATCGGGGCCAACCCGCCCTGCTGTTCGGCGGCGGCCCGACGGCGGAGGCGGAGGCGCTGTCCGCCCACATGCGCGCCGCGTGGACGGCCTTCGCGAAGGACGGCGACCCGGGATGGCCCGCGTACGAGCCGCAGTCGCGCACGACCCGGGTCTTCGCGGCCGAGCCGACGATCGCCGTCTATCCGGAGGAGGCGTCCCGGCGGATCTGGGCGGGGGAGCCCATGTCGGCGTTGTCGATGGTGGCGGGGTAGCACTCGCCGGTCGCGCGGATCCCATACCCACGACCGCCGGATGTGTGCCGCCCGCCCCGCTCGGGACGGCACCCGTCCCGAGCGGGGCGGGCGGTCACGACGCGGCGGCGCCGGTGGAGCGGCGGTCCAGGGAGTCGCCGACGAGGTGGTAGACGGCGTTCTGGGCGGCGATGTGGCGGTCCACCTCGCCGGCTTCGCGCTGCTTGCCGTCCGCGCGGCCGGATATCGCGTAGATGTAGTAGCGGTAGAGCGATTCGTTGACCCGGCTGAAGGTGGCGTCGGGCGCGAAGCTCTCGGCGCCGGACGCCGTCGGCGGCGTGACCTGCCGGAAGCCGTCGGGGTCGTCCACCGCGAGGGTGGCGGCGGCCACGGCGGTGGGCATCTGGAGCACGCCGACCGTGGTCTGGACGTTGTTCGCCTTGTCCACGTAGAGCGCGACGACGCCGCGTTCGCAGCCCAATCGCGCGATCTGCTCGGCGGCCTTGTCGAAGGCCACGGCGGCGCAGTCGTCCACGGTCTTCACACAGGTCCGGGTCAGCATGCCACCCGCGTATTTGTACGGGAGTTGCGCGAGGCCGAAGACCTCGTCGCCGGTGACGGGCCTGGGGTCGCGGGACGCGAAGCGCAGGTCCTCGCGGGTGAGGGTGCCGCGCGTGGGCTTGTCGGTCGCGGTGACCGGTACACACGGCCGCAGCGAAGACTGGGACGCGGACGCGCTGGGTGTGGCGCTGCCGGCGGCGGGCGGCAGCGTCGAACCGGGGGTCTGCGGGCCGGCGCTCGGCGGCGGCTCGGCGGCGGCCTTCTTGTCGTCGCCTCCGCCGCACGCGCTCGACGACGCCAGGACGGCCACCGCACACGCGGTCACGGCAAGGGCGCGCCACGGCCGGCGGCGGGCCCGGGTGCGGGTGGCGGCGCGTGCCGTGTCCGGTGCGTCGTGTTCGAACATCGGGGACTCGTTTCGAATCACGGCCGACGCGCGGTACGACGTGGCACGGTACGGCACCGATGCTCTCCGGCGGTCCGGGCGTCCGACCTGAGGAACCCGCCGGATGGTGTCGTACCGGCTGACAATCGGTGAAAACCTAGCATCGGGTGCCGCACCAAGATCAACCATTGGCGGCCGATGTGGGGATCTCCGCGCGAAATGGATATTCCGACGCCGGGGGACCGGATCGGCCGAGGTCGTCGGCGCGATCCGGTCCCCCGGCGCGGCGGCGGGTGCCGATCGTACGGATGCGTCATCCGATCGGCCCGCCGTGACACGTCCTACTTGAGGGCGGTGAGCGCCTTCTCGTAGTCGGGCTCCTCGGCGATCTCGGCGACCAGTTCGGAGTGCACGACCACGTTGTTCTCGTCGAGTACGACGACGGCGCGCGTGGCGACGCCCGCCAGCGGGCCCTCGGTGAGCGCGACGCCGTAGTTCTCCAGGAACTCGCGGCCCCGCATGGTGGACAGCGTCACCACGTTGTCCAGGCCCTCCGCACCGCAGAAACGGCCCTGGGCGAACGGCAGATCGGCCGATATGCACAGGACGACGGCGTTCGTCAGGTCGGCGGCCGACGCATTGAACCGGCGCACCGACGCGGCGCAGGTGCCGGTGTCGATGCTCGGGAAGATGTTGAGCACCTTCCGCTTGCCGGCGTAGTTCTCCAGCGACACGTCGGACAGGTCCTTGGCCACCAGGGAGAAGTCGGGCGCGCTGTCGCCGGGCTGCGGGAGGCGGCCGGCGACGGCGACCGGGTTGCCCTTGAAGTTGACCGTCTGTGACATGGGAACCTCCGAGTTGGTAGGGGATGCGAGCCGGTCGTGTCGGGCCGCGTGCCGACCGCGGGACGACCGCGACCGACACGTGTCCCGGGTCCCGACACGGCCGCTCCCGGACCGAAGCCCAATCGGCGACCGACATCCGTGGAGCGGGACGCCCGACGGCCGGGAAGCGTGCGCCTCAGGCTATCGGGCGCCCGATCGGGGCCGAGGGGCGGCGCCGGTCGGCCCGTGATGTCGGCGCCCCGGCGCGATGTCGGCCCGCGTCCGGGGCGCGGCGCCGGCGGCCGTACGGGTGGAATCGCCGGGCGGTGCCGGTCGGCGCGCGGTCCGCTGCGCGGACGGGTGATCACCTTGGCCGAGCGGGTCCCCTCCGCTGTCCGGTCCCCTCGCTGTCCCGTCCCCTCACCCCCGGAAGAGACATATCGCCATGCGCCGTGCCTCCGGCTGCCGCCTCGCCACCGCCCTGTTCGCGCTGTCCGCCCTCGTCCCGCTCACCCTGGCCGGCCCCTTGGCGCAGGCCGCGCCACCGACGATCGTCGTCGCCGGTGATCCGCGCGTCGACGCCTCGGACCCCGGCGACCACGCGTCGCACGGCCTGGATCCGGCGATCGTGGCCCGTCTCGACGAGGTGATCGCGCAGACCCGTCGGGAGACCGGGGTACCCGGGGTGACGGTCGGTCTGTGGTGGCCCGGTCGGGGCAGTTACGTGCGATCGACGGGGGTGGCCGACATCGCCACCGGTGCGCCGATGACGCCCGATCTCAACATGCGGATCGGCAGCGAGACCAAGACGTTCACCGTCACCGCCCTCCTGGAACTGGTCGACGAGGGGCGGCTCTGGCTGGACGATCCGATCTCCGTGTATGTCGACGGGGTGCCCGACGGCGACCACATCACCCTCCGCCAACTGGCGGAGATGCGCTGCGGCCTGTTCAGCTACACCGCCGACCCGGACTTCGTACAGGCGCTGCTGAGCGACCCGACCCGTGCGTTCACCCCGCAGGAGTTGTTGGGCTACGCCTTCCGGCACCCGAACGTCTTCGCGCCGGGCAGCGCGTTCCAGTACTCCAACACCAACACCGTCCTGCTCGGCCTGGTCGTGGAGAAGGTGGGCCGGATGCCGCTGGCCGAGTTCATCCACCGGCGGGTCACGGGACCGGCGCACCTGCGGCACACCCTGTTCCCGTGCGGCGCCGAGTTCCCGGCGCCGCACGCGCACGGGTACACCGACCAGACCTTGACCGGCGAGGTCGCCGACACGACGGACTGGAACCCGAGTTGGGGGTGGGCGGCCGGCGCGATGATCTCCGACCTGCACGACTTGCGCCGCTGGGCGAAGGTGGTGGCCACCGGGACGCTGCTCTCCCCGGTCGTGCAGGAGCAGCGGGAGAAGTTCGTGCCCGTGCCCGGCTTCGACGACGCCGGGTACGGGCTCGGGCTGTTCCGCGTCCGCGGCTGGGTCGGGCACAACGGATCGCTGCCGGGCTACGAGAGCGTGACGATGTATCTGCCCGAGCAGGACGCCACCATGGTCATCCTGCTCAACACCGACATCCTGCACGACGGCAACGAGCCCAGCACGCTGTTCGCCAAGGCGATCACCTCCGTCGTCACGCCGGAGAACGTGTACGACCTCCCGGCCGAGCGCTGACCCCGGCGCACGCGGCAGCGCGGCACAACGCCCCGAGGGGCTCGTGCCGCGCTGCCGGCGCGTTTTCGGGCCGGGTGGGTCGGGGCGGATACCCGGACAGCCGGCCGGAGTTGCGGCGGCGGACCGGCGCGGCAGGGATGCGCGAGCGGGCCGCCGTGGCCACTGCGGCCTCCCGAACTCCCGCCCGGTGCACGGCGGTACGGGCCGCATCGGGGTCGGCCTCGTGGCCGCGGGCGCGCCATCGGTGTCGTGGGCGCGGGTGGTCCGGTCAGCCGGCGGCGGCGGTGAACAGGCCCCGGCCGGCCTTGCCCGCGCGGCCCGCCTTGACCAGGCCCTCGGCGGAGGTGCGGACGCTCTCCAGGCGGCTCTTCGTGGGCTCCTCGCCCAGGGCTTCGGTGAGTCGGCGGACGTTCATCGGCTGCTCGCTCGCGCTCAGCAGTGCCGCGATCTCGTCGCGCAGGTGGGTGCGGACCCGACGTTCGGCGGCCGGTGCGGGGGCGGCGGCCTTCGGGGCGCGGGCGGCCTTCCGGCGCGGGCCGGCCGGTGCCGGGGCGGCGGCCTTGGGGCGGGGCGCGGCCTTGCGCCGGCGCGGCGCGGGGGTGGTGCGCTTGGTCTCGGCCGCGGCCTTGGGCGCGGCCTTGGCCGCGGGTGCCGGGTCCGGAGCGGCGGCGGGCGGCGCGGACTTCTGCTCCCTGCGGGGCTGCGGTACGGGCGCGACGAGGGGGCGGATCAACGTCAGGTGTGCGACCGCGTTGCGGCGGGCCTCGAGTTGTCGCTCCACCTCGGCCAGTTCCGTCTCCAACTCCTCGCGACGATGGGCCAGTTCATCGGCCTCCCGTTCCAGCGACACACGCAGTTCCTCAACCGACGACGCCATCCGGCGACTCCTTCGCTCGACGTGCCCGGTGCGCGGAATACCCACACCCGGGATGCCGACATGATCGCGCGTCGGAGTGCGCCGTGTGCGGGAAAGCCCGGTTTCCCCTACGAATGATGCTTTCGTGCTGTTGGATCGAGGAGGCCGAACGTCGGTCGGCGGTGTCGGTCGGCGGTCGCCGGGCGTCAGGCCTTGTCCGGATCGGGGCCGAGTCGGGCGCGCACGTGGGCCGGCAGCACGCGGGCGTGCTCGGTGAGCGTGTCGAGGAACGCGGTGGTCAACGGATCCGGCCGGGGGCGGGCGTACGCGGCGAGGGCACGGCGCACGGGCGGGTCGGGGCGCAGCAGTCGGCCGGGGAAGTGCGGCGGGATGACGTTCGCGGGCACCAGGGTGGGGCCGAGGCCGGCCGCGGCGAGCAGGGGCGCGGCGGCGGTCTGTTCGGTACGTACGGCGGTGTTCGGCCGGAACCCGGCGGCGGCGCAGGCACGATCCAGTACGTCGGCGAGGCCGTTGCCCGCCGCGTAGTGCACCCAACTGCGCTCGGCCAGCGTGTCGATCCGGACCCGCGTCGCGCCGTCGGCGGCGGCCGGATCGTCGGCCGGGACCACCACGACGAACTCCTCGACGCCCAGGTCGCGCAGCGGTCCGTCCCAGCGCGGTGGGGGCGGGCCGACGGCGAGGTCGGCGCGTCCGGCGGTCATCGTCTCGTGCAGTTCGCCGGCGTGCCGGTGGTCCACCAGGCTCACCCGGATCTCGGGGTGGGTGCGGCGCCACCGGTGCAGGACGGGCGGGAGCACGCCGAGGCTGACCGAGTAGACCGAGGCGAGGTGCAGTTCGCCGGTCTCCAGACCGGCCACGCGGCGGGCGGCCGAGCGGGCCCGGGCGGCGTCGGCGAGCGCGGCACGGGCGTACGGCAACATCGCGCGGCCCATCGGGGTGGGCCGGACCGAGCGGGGGAGCCGCTCCAGGAGCGGGCCTCCGCTGTCCCGCTCCAGGGCCTGGACCTGGTGCGAGAGCGCGGGTTGGGAGACGTGCAGCAGCTCGGCGGCGCGGGTGAAGGACTCGGCGTCGACGACGGTCACCAGGTATTCCAACTGCCGCAACGTTGCCATAGACACAGTTTATGGCAGAGATAGAAAGTATGCCTTGGACGTATGGGTTGGATGTGCCGCAGAGTCGAGATACAAGGCCGTATGCACCCGAAATACGGCATGAGCAACGAAGGTGCCACCCATGTCTGTCACGCCCGATCTCTCCCGGACCGCCGCGCACACCCCCGCCCCGACCCTCGAAGGGCGGCGGATCGTCGTCGTCGGGGCCGGATCCGGCATGGGCCGTGCCCTGGCCGCGCAGGTGTCGGCCGCCGGGGCCGAAACGATCCTCGCGGGTCCGGACCCGGCCCGGTTGCGGGAGACGGCGGACACCCTGCCCGGGCCGGCGGCGGTCCTGGCCCTCGACCTCGCCGACGAGGACTCGATCGCCGCGTTCGCCGCCGAGGTCGGGAGCTTCGACGACCTGGTCTCGACCGCGGCGATGCCCGCGAACGGTCCGGTCGCCGACCTCGAACTCGCCTCCGTGGAACGCGCGTTCGCGGCCAAGGTGATCGGGCCGATGCTGCTCGCCAAGCACCTGGCCGGCCGGATGCGCGAGGGCGGCTCGTTCACCTTCTTCTCCGGCGTGGCCGCGTGGCGGCCCGCGCCCGGGCGGGTGGTGATGGCCACCACCAACGGCGCACTGGCCTTCCTGGTCCAGGCGCTCGCGGTGGAACTGGCCCCGCTGCGGGTCAACGCCGTCTCGCCCGGCATCGTCGATTCCGGCGCCTGGGACGGCATGGGCGCCGACAAGGAGGCGTTCCTGCGTCAGGTCGCCGAGCGCAACCCGGCGCGCCGGGTCGGTACGCCCGACGACGTGGTCCGGGCGGTCCTGTTCGCGCTCACCAGCCCGTACGTGACCGGTACGGTTCTGCACGTCGACGGGGGTGGGCGTCTCGCCTGACGTCCGGGCTGCGGGCTGCGGGCTGCGGGCTCCGGGCGATCGGCGGGCGGGCCGCGTCGGGCCCATGTGGCGGGCGCGCCCGTCCGGCAGGATTGGGCCGGATGACGACCAACGGCCCGTGGAGTACCCACGCCCTCGAATTCCGACCCGACACGGTGGTCAAGACGTTTCGCGCCGGAGCGCACGACAACCACCGGCGGGAATGGACCGCGCTGACCCTGCTGCACCGCTTCGCGCCCGACCTGGCCCCGCGCCCGGTGAGCCGGGATCCTCGACCGTCGTGCCCGGTCGTGGTGATGTCCCGGCTGCCGGGGGTCGCGCTGCGCGGCACGCACGTGCGGGACGAGCGTGTCGACGCGTTGGCCACGACGTTGAACACGCTGTACGCGGCCGTCCCGGACGAGGTCGTCCGCGAACTCCCGGTCCGGCCGGGGCAGCAGGACCCGATCATCGCCCGGATCGACGAGTGGGCGGGGTGGGGGCTCGACACCACACGCTCGGTCGGCCGAGCCCTCGCGGCGGGCGTGCACTGGCTGAATCAGGGTGGTGGTCGGCGGGCTCTCGGTCGCGGGCAGGTGTCCGCCGTCCTCGGCCCCGGGGACGGAAATCTCGCCAACTACCTGGAGGATCCCGGGGATCGCCCGGACGCCGGAGTACGCGGGACACGGGCGCGGATCCGGGTCGTGGACTTCGAGGAGTCCGGGCGCAGCGACCGGGCCTTCGAACTCGCGGAGATCACCGAACACGTATCGAGCTGGGTGGATACGTCCCTGGACGTGCGTCGACTGCTCGATCGGGTCGACCTCACCCCGGCGGAGGCCGCGCGCGTGCCCGACTGCCGACGCCTGCTCGCCCTCGTCTGGCTGTTCCAGCTGTCGATGGAGGACCCGGAGAACCCCCGGAATCCGCCGGGGACCGCCGAGCGCCAGGCCGGCCGCCTCACCGAACTCCTCGGCTGAGCACGGGCATCGAGGCTCCGTTACGCAGGGGAGGGCGCCGTCCGGTCGAGGTGCGCGGCCGAGTTCGAGTCCAGGGCGGCGCCGCGTGCGAAAGCCTCGGCGAACGCGCGCGGCCCGAGCGTGGCCGTCGTCGCGGCGGTGATCCGGTCGGCGTCGGTACGTCCCCCGGGCGGCAGCGGAGCGTCCACGCTGCGGTGGCCCGCGTCGGCCGCGCCCAGGAGCAGGGCCGCGAACACGGCACGGTCCGCGTCGCCGCGCGGTTCGGCGACGAAACCGAGTTCGGACCGGCGCGGATGGTGCCCGCCCGCGAGGACACGTCGGCGTACCGGTCGAGCATGGGCACCAGATGCGCCTCGGCGGTGTCGAGGTCGCCGTCGCCCCGACTCGGCGCGTAGCCGGGCCCGAGGCGGGGAAACATCGGGACGCCCTCGCCCGGTGCCCCGAGCGTACCGTCCCCGACCCGGTCGCGATGCCTCGGCGAGAGCACGCACCAAGTCACCGTCACCGTCCGACGATCGCCTGCGAGGTGCCCCGTGTCCGGGACCAGTGCAATCCCCCTGCCCAGCGTCCGCCCCGAGGGACGCCCCTTCGACCCACCCGACGCCTTCCACCGACTGCGTGCCGAAGAGCCCCTGCGCAAAGTGTCGTTACCCGACGGCAGCGCGCTGTGGTTGGTCAGCCGGGACCGGGACGTACGCCGCGTCCTGGTCGACCGTCGGTTCGGTACCGCCCGCACGCCCGACCTGCTGCGCCCGACCGGCCCGGACCTGGAGGCGCGACGGGTGGGAAACCTGCTGCGCCTCGACCCACCCGAACACACCCGGGTCCGCCGACTGCTCGTCGACGCGTTCACCCCGAGCCGAATACGCGGGATGCGCGCCGACCTCGAACGCACCGTGTCCGACGCCCTGGACGTCCTGGAACGTATGCGACCCCCGGTGGACCTCGTCGCCCACTTCACGCTCCCCGTCCCGTCCCTGGCGATCTGCGCACTGCTCGGCGTGCCCTACGCCGACCGCGAGGGATTCCAACGCCGCACCACCACCCTGCTCGACTTCGCCCGCCCCACCGAGCAGGTGGCCGCGGCGGCGGCCGAGGCGCACGCGTACATGGCCGACCTCGTCGCCCGGGAGCGCAAGCGGCCGGGCGACGGACTGCTCGGCAGCCTCGTCCGGGACCACGCCGACACCCTCACCGACGCCGAACTCATCGGCCTGGCCAACCACTTGCTGGAGGCCGGACACGAAACCGTGGCCGCGATGCTGGGCCTGGGCACCTTCCTGCTCCTTCAAGAACCCGAGGCGGCCGACCGGCTGCGCGACACCGAGGACCCGGCCGCCGTCGCGGACGCGATGGAGGAACTGCTGCGATATCTCAGCGTCATTCCCTACGGCCTGCCCCGAACGGCGTTGACCGACGTGGTGATCGGGGACCATACGATCGCCGCCGGCGACCACGTCGTGGTCTCGCTGGCATCCGCGAACCGGGACGAGGCCGTGCACGATCGACCGGACCGCTTCGACCCCGACCGCCGGCCCACCCCGCACCTCGCTTTCGGACACGGCACCCACCACTGCCTGGGCGCCCAACTCGCCCGCATGCAACTGGGCATCGCCATCCCCGCGCTGCTGCGCCGATTTCCCACCCTGAGCCGCGCCGTGCCGCCGGAGCGGGTACGACTGCGGGCGTCGTCGGCGGTGTACGGGGTCGCCGAGCTTCCGGTCACCTGGTGAGCGGCCGGCGGTCGGCCGCGGCCGGGCGACGGCGGTACAGCGCCACGCAGTGGCGGGCCGACGCGACGGCGGCGAGGAGCGCCACCAGGGCACACACCCCCCGCCAGCCGGCCCGCCCGTACACCCGGACGCCGAGCCAGGAACCCGCGCTGCCGCCGAGGTAAGCGCACGTCATATAGGCGGTGTTGAGTCGGCCGCGGGCGTCGGGGCGCAGCGCGAACACCCGGGCCTGGTTGGCGACCATCCCGCACTGCATCGCCACGTCGAGCAGCAGCGTGCCGGCGACCAGGGCGGTCAGCCCCCAGGCGCCGCCCCGGGCGCCCGGGACCAGGACGGCGGCGGAGACGAGCACGCCGAGCAGGCAGATCAGGGTGACCGGATCCGACCCGCGCCGATCCACCAGGCGCCCGGCGAGTGGGGTGCAGACCATGGTCGCCGCGCCGACCAGGGCGAGCAGCCCCACCGCCTGGGCACCCAGGTGGTAGGCGGGACCGGTGAGCAGCAGCGTCAGGCAGGTCCACACGGCGGAGAACCCGGCGAACACGGTCGCCTGGTACAGGCAGGAGCGGCGCAGTTCCGACTCGGCCCGCAGCAGTCGCAGCGGCTCGGCGAGCAGTGCGGGGTACGCCTGGCGCGAGGTGGGCTCGGTCTCGGGCAGGGCCCGGGCGAGCGCGGCGGCGAGCAGCGCGACCACGGCCGCCGCCACCAGGTACGGGGCGCGCCAGCCCAGCCCCTCGCCGAGTGCGCCGCTGAACGTGCGGGCGAGCAGCATGCCGCCGATCGAGCCGCTGAGCAGGGTGCCCATCATCGTGGCGCGATGTTCGGCGGCGACCAGTCCGGCCGCCAGTGGGCCGACGATCTGCGCGGCCACGGTGGTGGCGCCGATCACGACCCCGGCGGCGACGAGCACACCCAGACCGGGCGCGCAGCCCGCGAGCAGCAGTCCGGCGGCGGTGACGGAGAGCAGGGTGACCAGGAACGCACGGTTCGGCAGGCGGTCGCCGAGCGGTACGAGCAGGAAGATCCCGAGCGTGTAGCCGATCTGCGTCGCGGTCACCACCAGGGCGGTGGTGTCCGGCGATTCGTGCAGGCCGGTGGCGATCAGTGGGACGATCGCCTGCGGGAAGTAGATGTTGCCCACGCCGACCGCGCAGGTCAGCGCCAGGATCAGGACCAGCCGACGGGGCATTCCCGGCCCGTCGGGCCGCGCCGCAGGAGCGGGATCCGGCGGGAGGCGGACCCCGCTCCGGGGCCCGGGCGAGGTGTCGTTGCCCGTGTCTGTCATACCCGGCAGTCCACGGCACCGCCGCGCCGGTGCCAATGGATGTAGCGTGGAGCTTGATGATCAGCTACGAACTCGGCGTCGAGGACCTCGCCGACACACGGTTCGCCCTCTCCCCGCTGCACGAAACCGTGTGCAGCCTGCGGGTGTTGCGCGAGCCGGGATTGTCCGCGTTGTTGCTGCCGTGGCGCAGGTCGGTGGTCGACCGACTGGACGGGCTCGACACCGACCTGCTGCTGTCCCTCGTCGCGGTCCGGCGCACCCTCCCCGACTACCTGACCCCGCGACCCGGCACCTTCGCGCCGAGCTTCGCCGAGGAACTGGCCGCCGTCCGGCGCACCTCCCCGGACCTGGTCCGCCGCGACCTGATCGACACACACGCCCCGGACCAGGTCCCCGCCCCGCTGCGGGAAGTGGCCGGGGACGACGAAGTGGTGGCCGCGCTGCGCGATCGCATCTGCGAACTGCTGCGGCGCTACTGGGAGATCGCCATCCGGCCGACGTGGCCGCGGATCCGGCTCCTGCTCGAAGCCGACATGACCTACCGCGCGCGGCAACTGGCCCTGGGCGGCGCGCGGTCGTTGTTCGCCGACATGCACCCGAACCTGCGCTGGGACAACGGCGTGTTGTACATCGACAAGATGATCGGCCGGCACCACGTGGCGGCGGCCGGTCGGGGACTGCTCCTCGTACCTTCGGTGTTCGCGCACAAACCAGCGCCGCCGCTCAGTGCGGAGGAACCGCCGATGCTGATGTATCCCAGTCGCGGCGTGGCCACCTTGTGGATCCGGGAGCCCGTCCCCGACGCCGGCGCCCTGGCCTCCCTCGTCGGCGCCGCCAAGGCCGAACTGCTCGTCCTCCTCGCCGAGCCGATGGCCGGCGTCGAGATCGCCGACCGACTCGACGTCACGCCGAGCGCGGTGTCCCAACACCTGCGCGTCCTGCACGCCACAGGCTTGGTGACCCGCAGCCGGACCGGCCGCCGGGTGCTCTATCACCGGAGCACGCTGGGCGACCGGCTGACCGACGGGCGGCCGGCGGACTGACCCGAGGCGACCGGGTCGGCCGCCACGCGTTCGGCCGCCACGTATTCAGCCGCCGGGGGTACGGCCGCCGAGTGCGCCGAAGCCCGCCTCGATGGCGGCGAGTCCGGCGCGGACGTGGGGCAGTTCGGTCGGGGCGGGATCCGCGAGCGCGGCCTCCTGCTCGGCGATCGTGTCGCCGTACAGCATGCTGGTGGCGGCCTTGAACCGCAGCGCGCCGGGGTCGTCGCCCAGGAGGTGGCCGGCCAACACCGCGATGCCGCACGCGTCAAGGAGTCGGCGCTGTAGGGACGCCGAGTCGGTGACGCCGAGCGCACCGAGCGGGCCGCGCAGCGGTTCGAAGTCCGGGTAGACGTAGAACGCGCCTGTCGGCGGACGACACTCGGCGCCCGCCGCGACCGCGAGCGTGTACACAGCCCGGGCCACCGCCCCGTGCAGCCGGGCACTCGCGGCCAGGCGCTCGCGGATCTCCGGCGGTTCCTCGAACACGTACCGCGCGACCTCCTGCATGGGTCGGGCCAGGGTCGACCACAACTCGCTGGCCACCGCGACCACTTCGGCTCGGATCCCGGCACCTCGGGCACCCGCCGGGAACCGCGCCGCGCCGATCCGCCAACCGCCCAGCGCGAGGCTCTTGGACAACCCCGTGGTCACCACGGTGCGTTCCGGGAGCACCTCCGCCGGACCGAGCAGTTCGGTGGCGTTCGGATCATGCACCACATCGCGGTAGATCTCGTCCGAGACGACCAACAGGTCCTCCGCCTCGGCGATCGTGCAGAGCCGGCGCACCAGGTCCGGCGGGGCGAGTGTCCCGGTCGGGTTGTCCGGCAGGGTGAACACCACGATGCGCGGGTCGAGCCCGTCGGCCCGGGCGGCGCGGATCCGCGCCCGCAAGGCGTCCGGATCGGGAACTCCCCCGTAGTCGCGGGGAATCGGCACCCCGATCGGTGTCTTGCCGGCCAACCGGGCCTGGGGCGCGTAGGAGTTCCAACACGGCCGGGGCAACAACACGTCGCCCGCGACGACATGCTGGATCGCCATCAGCAACGGTTTGCTGCCCGGTGCCAGGACGACCTGTTCCGGATCGGTGGGCAGTCGGCGACGGGCGAAGTATCCGGCCACCGCGGTACGGACCGCGAGGTCGCCGGCCACCGGGCCGTACGCGTTGGTCGGCGCCCCGGCCCGCAACCGGTCGAGAAGCGGGGCGAAGACGGGCAGCCGGGACTCGCCGAACCCGAGGTGCACGATCGGCACCCCCTCGGCCCGGCGGCGATCCACGACCTCGTTGAGCGCCAGATTGGGCGAGGTGCACCAGGTGGTCATCGCCGCATCGCCTCCGTCGGCCGAAGGTCGTACCCACTCCGCCGCCGCGCCCGGCCGGCGAGCCCGTGCGGGGCGCCCGGGGTGCTCGTGCCGTTCATGTCGCTGCGGCCGGATGTGTCCACCGCCGCCGCGATGTCGGCGGGAGTGTCCGGGGCGAGCACGAGGTCGTCGAGCCAGGTGGCGCCGGCGTCGTAGTGTGCCCGGAACGGACGTGCGACCAGGGCCGGTTCCCGTGCCTGGAGCATCCGCAACCGGAAGTAGCGGCCACTCCCGTCGTCCTCGACGCCGTCGATGAGCACCTTGCCCGGCGTCGCCGACATCACCGGTCCGCGGACCGTGCGGGCCAGACCGGGCAGCGTGCGATAGGCGCCGCGGAAGATCTCCGCGGCCCGGGCCAGCGGTACCGCGAAGTACTCGTGCGGGCCGGTGTCGCGCTCGACGAACATGTAGTACGGGACCGCCCCGCAGGCCAGTTCGGCCCGCCACAGCCGAGCCCACACCGCCGCGTCGTCGTTGACGTGCGCGATCAGCGGAGCCTGGCAGTACACGAGCGCGCCGGTACCGCGAACGCGCGCGAGGGCCCGGCGGGCGAGGTCGGTCTCCAACTCCCGAGGATGGCTGAAGTGCGCCATCACGGCAAGGTTGCGCCCGGAGGCGACGACCTCTTCGAACAGGCGCAGCAGGTCGTCGGCGTCGTGGTCGGTGACGAACCGATGTGGCCAGTAGGCGGGCGACTTGGTGCCGATGCGAATGGTGCGCACCGTCTCGACGCCCAGGATCGGTTCCAGGTGTGCGCGCAGCCGTTCGGTGGACATCACCAACGGATCGCCACCGGTGACCAGGACGTCCTCGACCTCCGGATGCACCGCCAGGTAGGCCAGGAGTCCGTCGGGCGTCGGCGCCGCGAAGCGCAGGTCGGGGTCGCCGACGAACTGCGCCCAGCGGAAGCAGTACGTGCAGTAGGCGTGGCAGGTCTGGCCCTGCCCGGGGAAGTGGAGCACCGTCTGCCGGTACTTGTGTTGCAGCCCCCGCACCTCGGCCTCGCCCACGCGCGGCACGTTGAGCTGCCGCTGTCCGGACGGATGCGGATTGAGGCCGTCGCGGATGTGCCTTACCAAAGACCGCAGTTCGGCCCGGTCCCTTGGCCCACGGGCCAGTTCGGCCAGTCGGCGTTCGTCGGCCGGGTCGAGCATGCCGCGTTGCGGGAACACGAGCCGAAAGATCGGATCGTCGGGGATGTCGTCCCAGTCCACGAGGTTGGACAGGACGTACTCGTTGACCCGGAACGGCAGTACGCACGCGACCGCGCGGATGGTCTCGCGGATGTCGTCGGACAGCCCGTAGCGGTCCGCGATCTCGTCCAGATGACGCGGTCCCAGGGCCCGGAAACGTTCGGTGGCGGGCATGGTTGTGGGCATCGACGGCATGACGAACTCCCGGAGGAATCAGGGTTCATGGCTTGGCGGTGGAGGGGTCGGGCACCGCGCCGGTGAGGCGCGGGCCGCCGACGGCGGGCGTTCCCCGGGCTACCCGCCCTGTTGCTCGGTGGCGTCCGCGAGGTAGCGGACCACGTCGGTGTAACGATGCCGGCGTTCGAAGACCAGGCGTTGGCGCCGTGCCCCACAACCGTCGCGGCGCAGGCCGGCGAGGGTTCGGGCGACGTGGGGGAGGTCGCCCGCCGCGTCCAGGTGGTCGCGTACCCGCTCGATCAGCGCGTCGACCATGGTGTTGGCCGGGACGAGTTCCCCGCGCTCCGGATGTACGGCCATGCCTTCGAGACCGTCGCGAGCCGCACGCCAGCGGGCCGCGACCAACACCTCCGCCGGGATGTCCGGAGCGGGTTCGCCCGCGCGGATCCAGGTCAGCGCGTCGGCGACCAACGCGCGCACCAGGACGGCGAGCAGCACCGCCTCGTCGACCGTGGTCGCCACGTCCGGCGCCCGGACCTCCACCGTCGGCCAGGACGCCGACGGGCGCGCGTCCCAATAGATCATCTTGCGGTCCTTGATGGCGCCGGTGGCGATCAGGCCGGCGACGGCGTGCTCGTAGGCGCTCACAGAGGTCAGTCGGGGCGGAATGCCGGAGCAGGGCCACGTGGTGTTGACGACGCTGCGCCAACTGGCGTGCCCGGTGTCGTGTTCGTCGCGGAACGGCGAGTTGGCACCGAGTGCGATCAGGGTGGGCAGCCAGGGGCGGAGCCGGCAGGTCACCTGTACGGCGGTCTCCGGGTCGAGGGTCCCGACGTGGATGTGGCAGCCGCAGTTGACGAACGTGTCCGTCAGGTCGCCGTAGCGGGTCGACTGCTCGTGTCGCCTCGGGGCGTCGATCAGCAGTGGCCCGGGAGCGGGTGCGATGACCGGGGTGGCGCCGGCGACGAGGCGACACCCGAACACGGCCGCCGCCTCCGTCCAGTCGCGCCGCGATCGCACGAGGTGGGCGCGTAGTTCGTCCGCCGTGTGCGCGACGAGGCTGGCCGACTCCACCTGGTAGCGGGTGGCTTCCAGGCGGGTGGTGTCCGCGTCGGCGGCCTTGGCCACGACGAGTTCGGCGCGCGGGGCGGGCGCGCCGGTTCGGGCGTCGACGAGCAGGAACTCCTCCTCGACGCCCATCGTCGGGGTCGGCGTCACGACGGCGGGTGCTTCCCGGGTCGCGGACCGGGCGGGGGATTCGGGCTGCCGGAGTGTGAAGCGGGAACCTGCCATCGGAAGTCCTTCGGCCACCCGGGCGAGCCCGGCAACGAACCGGCGCACGGGCGGGTGGGCTGTTTCGGATCCAGGCCGAACGGGAGACGGCCGGCCGGGTCTGGGATGCCGCGGCGGTCTTGCGCGACCGGAACCGGGCGGTCACTGGTGCGCCGCTCGACGGTCGCACCGGACGGCACCCGACGGGCGAGCGCCGGTCCGATTTCCAGCTTCGCGGTTGGTCCGGAGCATCGCCAGTCGACACGAAAGGGGCCCGTGAGGGAGGCCGATGACGGGGGTGGGCGGGGATGCCGCAGGGCCGGGATGGTGCGGGGCCGCGCCCGCCCGTTGCCCCCAAGGGGGTGGCGGATCGGTTACCGTGCGGGTTTTCGGTGACTACGCGACGCCGATGGCGCCGAGGGCGTACTCGACCGCCCTGGCGAGTTCGTCCGCGGTCACCGGGCGGGCGACGAAGCCGTCGCGGTCGTCGAGTTCGTCGACCCGCTGGTCGGCCACGTCGAGGGCGAGATGTTCGGCGAACTCCGCGACCGCCCCGGCGTCGCCGTCGAAGTCGGCGGCCCGGTCGGTGGGCGCGTCGAAGAGTACGCCGATCCACAGATCCGGATCGCGCAACACCAGCATCTCGCCCAGATGTACCCCGCACCCGGGCGGACCGTCCTCGTCGCCGACGGCCGGCGAGCGGCCCAGCATCGGCACGCCGCGCTCGTCGGTCGGGCCGCCGCACGCGTGCGCCGACGCGGCCCCCAGCGGACAACGCCGGCCGTGCTCCTGATCCTCGATGTGCGTGCCGCGTGCCATCACCGCTCCTGTCCACGACTGCCGCCGATGCCGATAGCGACCGATGCCGCGCGCGCCGTATGTCCGCGCGCCCACCGCCTCGCCACGCCGCCGAGTCCAACACGGGGGACGACCGACTCGGAGGCAAACGCGCCGTACCGGACCACGGCATGCCACGAATGCCGTAATCCGACCGTCCGGCGATTCTGCCCGCCCGACGGTGACCGATCGTCACGCGATGTGCGGCCGATATCGGCGCGCCGGGGCTCGGTCGCGCGAGGGGGTCGCGGAAGGGGCACACTCGGACACGTGGTACTCCGACGGCGTCTCGCGGAGTTCCGGCACCCGTGGCAAACGGCCCATGCACTGCCGGTACTCACCGTCGCACTGATCGTGGTGATCACGGTCGTGGACCTGATCTCCTCACCCGACGTGCACCTCGGCCCGCTTCTGGTCGTGGCGCCCGCGCTGGCCGCCTCGTTCGCCGGGCCGCGGCTGACCGCCGGGATCGGGGCCGTCGCCGTCGGCGCCCAAATGCTCATCGCCGAGCTGCGCGGCGGCCTGGTCACCCGCAACCACCTCATGCAGGTCATCGCCGTCGCCATGATCTCCGTACTGGTGTGGTACCTGTGTCTGCGCCGCGAACAGCGCCGACGCGAGGTGGTCCGGCTGCGTTCGGTCGCCGAGGCCGCACAGCGGGTCCTGCTTCGGCCGCTGCCGCGTCGGGTCGGCTCGTTGCGGATCGCGTCGTTGTATCTGGCCGCCGACGACGAGGCGCAGATCGGCGGCGACCTGTACGCGCTCGCCCGCACCGACGCCGGGGTCCGCCTGATCATCGGCGACGTCCGCGGCAAAGGACTGGCCGCCATCGGTGACGCCGCGCAACTGCTCGGCGCGTTCCGTGAGGGTGCCCATCGGTTCGCCGCGCTGCCCGAGTTGGCCGCCGCGCTGGAGGAGAGCATCTGCCGCTACCTGGCCGAGTTGTCCCCGACCGACACGGACGCGGACGAGCGTTTCATCACCGGCATCGTCGCGGACCTGCGCGAGCACGACGGCGTGGGCGCGCTGACCACCTTCGGACACCCGCCCCCGCTGGTTCTGCACGACGGCCGGGTGCACACCCTCGACGCGCGGCGGCCCGCACCCCCGCTGGGCCTGTGCCAGGGCATCGACGCCGCCGACTACGTGGTCGACACCTTCACGCTCCGCGCTGGGGACATCCTGATGTTGTACACCGACGGTGTGATCGAGGCCCGGGCGCCCGACGGTACGTTCTATCCCCTGATCGAACGTGTCGCGGGGTGGAGCGACCTCGGCCCCGAGGGGCTGCTCGACCACCTCCGGCAAGACCTGCCGGCGTACGTCGGCGGCCGGCTCGCGGACGACGCCGCCGTGGTCGCGATCGAACGCACCCCCACGCCGCTGCCGGGCCGGCACCGCTACGGGGCGGTGGCCGTGTCGAAGGTGGCGCGGTAGGCGCTGGGGGGTACGCCGAGACGGCGTTTGAAGAGGGTGCGCAGGTTGGCGGGGGTGCCGAGGCCGGATCGGCGGGCCACGGCGGCCATGGACAGGTCGGAGTCCTCGAGGAGTTCACGGGCCCGGTCGACGCGGGCGTCGGACAACCACTGCATCGGCGGCAGTCCGGTCTCCTCGTGGAAGCGGCGGATGAGGGTGCGCCGGGACAGCCGGGCTCGTCGGGCCAGCACGTCGACGGTCAGCGGTTCGTCCAGGTGGCGCAGCGCCCAGGCGCGCAACTCATCCAGCCCGCCGCCGCGTTCGGGCGGGGTGGGATGGGCGATGTACTGCGCCTGGCCGCCCGCGCGATGCGGGGCGGCGACCAGGGCGCGGGCCCGCTGATTGGCGATCGTGGCGCCGAGGTCGGCGCGGATGATGTGCAGGCACAGGTCGATACCGGCGGCCACGCCCGCCGAGGTCAGCACGTTGCCCTCGTCGACGTAGAGCACCTGCGGTTCGATGCGCACCGACGGGTATCGGTGGGCCAGTTCGGCGGCGCGTTGCCAGTGGGTGGTGGCGCGACGGCCGTCCAGCAGTCCCGCGCCGGCCAGGACGAACGCGCCGGTGCAGATCGACACCATGCGGGCGCCGCGGGCGGCGGCCTCGGCGAGGGCGGTGCGCAGTCGCGGCGACGGGGGGTCGGGCGGGACCAGGCCGGGCACGACGATCGTGTCGGCGTCGGCGAGGGCGTCCAGACCGCGGTCGACGAGCAGCGATGGGCCGCCGTGGAGCGAGACGGGGCCGGGGTGCTCGGTGCAGACAGTGACCCGGTACGGGCTTCCCTCCCAGTCGCCGAACGCCTGGATCGGGATGCCGAAGTCCAGGGCCAGGACCCCGGGTTGGGCCAGGACGACGACGTGGTGGGGCGGGCGTGGCACCGGGGCGTCGGCCCCGGTACGGGCTGCGGCGGGCATGGCACGATGCTATCGATCAATGGCAATCGTGCCACTGCCTCGGACACTGATCCGCCGATTACCGTCGGGGCATGGACACAATCGCCGCTGTTCCCACCACGCCCCTGGCCCACCGGACGATCGAGTACGTGCGGGCCCGCACGTCGCGGCCGACCGCGGAGCACAGTTTCCGCAGCTACCGGTTCGCCGCGTTGCAGGCCGCGTACGACGGGCTGCGACCCGGCGCGGACTTCGACCCCGACCTGCTGTTCTCGGCCTGCGCGCTGCACGACCTCGGTACATCGCCCGACGCCGAGGGCCGGCAACGATTCGAGGTCGAAGGGGCCGACATGGCCGCGGCGTTCCTGACCGAGGGCGGGGTGGCCGCCGCCGACGTCGACCGGGTCTGGGAGGCCATCGCGCTGCACACCTCGGCCGGGATCGCCGAGCGCCGCGGCACGCTGGCGTACCTGACCCGCAGGGGCATCGCCATCGACTTCGGCGTGGACACCGAATGTGTCGACGACGCCCAGGCCCGGGCGATCCACGCCGAACACCCCCGGCTGCGGATGGCCGAGACGCTGACCGGGGAAATCGTCCGCCACGCCCGCCGGAATCCGCAGAACGCCCCCCGCTACAGCCTCCCCGGCGAACTGCTCCGCGAACGGGGCGAGGACGGCACGGGCCGCACCGGGATGGAGGCGGGGGCGGCGGCTTCGCGCTGGGGCGAGTGAGCGGGTCGTCCCGGGTATGGATGCGGGGCGGCGGGCGGGAAAACGGTTGACGGGTGTCGTGGGTGGGCTGTCGGATGGTCGGTGATGAACACGGGCCAGATGCACTCCGGTACGCACCCCGTCGACGGCGACCTCGTGCGGCGGTTGGTTGCCGGACAGTTCCCCCGATGGGCGGGACTGCCGGTGGAGCGGGTTCCGTCGGGTGGCACGGTGAACGCGATGTACCGACTGGGCGAGGACATGGTCGTGCGGTTGCCGCTGCTGCGCGGCGGGGTCGCGGACGTCCCGCTGGAGCGGGAGTGGTTGCCGCGCCTCGCCGGGCGGCTGCCGACGGCCGTGCCGGAGGTGCTCGGCGCGGGGGAACCGGCCGACGGGTACCCCTGGCCGTGGTCGGTGTACCGGTGGCTGGCGGGGGAGAACCCGGAGCCGGGGGCACTGCGGGCACCCGCGCGGCCGGCCGAGGACCTGGCCGGGTTCGTGGCGGCGATGCGCGGGGTCGAGCTGCCGGGAGCGCCGAAGGCCTATCGGGGCGGACCGCTCGCCGCGCTGGACGCCTCGACCCGGTCGGCGATCGAGGAGCTGCGCGCGATCCCGGAGGAGGGCGTCGACTGCGATGCCGCGATCGCGGTATGGGAGGACGGACTGCGGGCCGACGCGGGGCGGGACGAGCCGGTGTGGCTGCACGCCGACCTGATGCCGGGCAACCTGCTGGTGGACGGCGCCGGGCGGTTGACGGCGGTGATCGACTTCGGCTGCCTGGGGGTGGGCGACCCGGCCTGCGACCTGGTCCCGGCCTGGAACCTGCTGCCCGCCGGCGCGAGGCGGACCTTCCGCGACGCCCTCGACGTCGACGACGCGACCTGGATCCGGGGCCGGGCGCGCACGCTGTCGCAGGCCGTGATCGCCCTCCCGTACTACCGCGAAACCAACCGGGCGATGACCACGAACGCCCGACACGTTCTGGCGGCCGTGCTGGGCGAACAGGACGCCTGATCAACGCGGTTGCCTGCGGCTTCGCTCTACGCGGTCGCCTTCGCCTTGAGGGTGGCGATGTGGTCGAGGAGGCGAGGATCCGCGCGGAACCATTCGCCGCGAAGGCGCAGGTCCTGGAACGCCGCGTGCAGGCGGCGTTCGTCGGCGATCGAGCCGGGTTCGGTGTGCAGGACCTCGCCCGGGGCGGACTGGGCCAGTCGCCGGCGCAGGTCGGTGGTGAAGCCGATCTTGATCCGTCGATCGGTGCGGACGAAGTAGACGAGCCCCTCGCCGAGCATGGTGACCTCGGTGGGCTGTCGGCGCGGGCGCCGGCCGGAGGGAGTCTCCTCCTCGTCGTCGCCGGGTAGGCCGTCGTGGGCGAACTCGCAGGTGGCGGCCACGTGTTCGGCGCACAGCGGAACCGGGGCGTCGGGGAGGGCCGGTGCACGGCACCCGCCGTCGGGGCGGGGCGCGATGCACAGGCCGGTGGCGTCGCTGATGATGACCTCCTCGGCAGGCCGACCATTCCCGGGTCGTCGACACGATTCCGGGAACCCCCATGTTTCCATCCCGGTCCGACACCACGACGCCGGGGACGGCGACGCCGGCGCCGTGCTGCCGACCCCCCCGTCACCCGTGGACTCCCCTGGGCGATCAGGGAGTTGGGCCGATCGTCACCACGTGGGCCCAGTCGGGTGGCAGGTCCGGAGTGTACTCGGGGTTGTCCTCGTTCACGGAATGGCCGTGGATGCGGGGGAACAGGCCCACCACCGTGCGACAGGACGGGCGGGCACTGGGCCAGGGCGTCTGACCGTCCGTCAACACCACGACAACGTCGGGGCGAGGGCTGCGGCGCAGGGCCTTGGCGAACCCCGAGCGCAGGTCCGTACCGCCGCCACCGAGCAGCGTGATGCCCTCGCCGTCGCACAGCGGTTGCACGATCCGGGCCGCCGCGTCGCACGACACCACGGTGACCAGGTCGCGCCGGCCGCCCACGGCGCGGGAGATGGCGGCCACTTCGAGGAGGGCGCTGCCCAGTTCGGCGTCGCTCACCGACGCGGACGTATCGACCACCACGGCCACCCGTGGCGGCTTGCGACGCAGGCTCGGCAACACGACGCCGGGCACGCCGGCCGAACGGCGGGCCGGCCGGCCGTACGTGTAGTCGTCCGCACCGCCGGCTCCGGCCACCGCCGAGCGCACCGCCGCGCCCAGCAACTGCCGCCACGGCTGCGGCGGATGGAACACCTCCTCGGCCCACCGCCGCCACGACTTCGAGGCATGCCCGGGCCGGCCCCTGATGCCCTGCGCCACCCGGTACCGGACCGCGTCCCGTTCCTGCTCGCTCAGGCCGTGCGCGCCGTCCGGCCCCAGATCCCACTCCCGATCCAACCCGTCGGCGCCGCTGCCGCAGTCCAGCCACGCCAGGTCCTGCGTGACCAGTCCCATCACGATCTCGCGCAGGTAGGTCTCCATCAACTCGCCGTTGGACATTCCGAACAAGCCCGGTAGCACGGCGCCTTCGGGCTGGGGCAGTCCGTCGTCGAACGCGTCGTCGTTGATTTCGGAGTCGGCGGCGAGGTTCATCCGCAATCGGTCACCGCGGCCGGTCAACCCGCGCTCGTACGCCACCCGGTCGCTGCGCCCGTGGTGGTCGCGAAGCAGGTGCGACACCTCGTGCACCCATACGGAGGCCAGTTCCTCCTCGGGGGTTCGGGCCACGAACGCCGGTGAGACGTAGCATCGCCAGTGCCGGTCGACGGCCATCGTCGACACGGCCCGCGACTCGACCACGTGCAGCGCGTACAGGGCGGTGGCCAGGTACGGGCGGGCGCGGGCGGCGTACAGGCGGGCAGCGTAGAGCTTGTCCAGGTCGAGGGCTCCCGGCGCTTTGGCGATCATCGGCCGGCCCGTGCGGTCACCGCGGTTCGGGCCGCCGCCCGGTCCGCGCGCCGGGACAGCGACACGGCTCCGGCCAGCCGCTCGATCGATGCCGGCACCTCCCAGTCCTGGTCGCGCAGCGACGCGAGGGTGGTGGCGGGGACGACCACCAGGTCCGGGGCGCCGGTGTCGAGCGCGCGGACCAGGATCGCCCAGGCCGCGTCCCAGCGGGGCTTGTCCGGGCGGTTGCGGACCGCCTCGACGACGCCGTCGAGTACGGCCTGACGCAGGTCCCCGCGCTCGGGCAGGATCGCGCGGGTCGGGTCGGCGAGCAGGTCCTCGGGGTCCGGGAGGTCCATCCGGTCCAGGGCGGCCAGCAGTTCGAGCCCCGGGCCGTCCCCGACGGTGCCCCTGACCAGCAGGGACACCACCTCGCGGGAGGATCCGGCGGCGGTGGCGAAGGCGATCAGCGACACCGTCATGTCCCAGCTGCGCGGCGACGGCCAGGCGCCGCCGCGACGGATTTCCGTGGTGGGAAGGAGGTGGACGAGCTTGGGCCGGCCGGCGAGCAGGCCGCAGACCGCCCGGCGGGCGAAGGCCACGGCCTCGGCGAGTCGGGTCGGGTCCAGGACGGGCAGGGTGGCATGCGGCCAGGTGCCGCCGAGGCCGCGCACCACGACGTCGTGGTCGTGTACCCATTGGAGGTGTACGAAGCGGTTCGCCATCGGCGGGCTCAGCTCCCAGCCGTCGGCGGCCGACCCGCGCGGGTTGGCGGCGGCCACGATCCGGATACCGGGCGGCAGTTGCAGGGCGCCGACCCGGCGTTCGAGGACGAGCCGGAGCAGGGCGGCCTGTACGGCCGGCGGCGCGGTGGACAACTCGTCCAGGAACAGCAGTCCGCGTCCGGCGCGCACGAGGCGAACGGCCCACTCCGGCGGGGCCATCGGTACACCGTTGGTCGCCGGATCGTCGCCGACGATGGGCAGGCCGGAGAAGTCCGAGGGTTCGTGCACGCTGGCGATCACGGTGGTGAGCGGCAGGTCCAGGGTCTCGGCGAGTTGGGTGAGCGCGGCGGTCTTGCCGATCCCGGGTTCACCCCACAGCAGTACGGGCAGGTCGGCGGCCACGGCCAGGGTCAGTGCCTCCAGTTGGGTATCGGGGCGGGGCTCGGTGGTGGTGTCCCGCAGGAGAGCCAACAACTCGGCGGCCACGTCGAGTTGGGACGTGCTGCGGGGTGCGGTGGGGGTGAGTGGGGCGGGTGTGGGCATGGGTGATCACCTTTTGGGTTCGGTGGGGGAGCTTCGGGCGCGCGAAGGTGCGCACGCTGAAGTGCGCACGCAAGCGCGCGGCGAAGTGCCTGCGGCGGCGCGCTCGGCAGCGCACACGTGTGTGCGTCGGCTCGAAGTCCCCGGCTTGGTGGGCGGGTTCGCCTCAGTGCGGGTACATGTTGCCCGGATGGGCGCGGCGGGTGTGTGGGGGACGTGGACGGTTTCGGAGCGGGATGCGGTCGGGCGCCGGTCCGCCCAGGCCCGCTCGGAACAATCCGTGAGTGATCAACCGTTCGGCGGCGTCTTCCAGTTCGTCGCGGAGGAGGCCGCCGCGCGGTAGTGCGTCGGGGCCGAGCAGGCTCTCGACGACGGCGAGTGCGCCGGCGATGTCGCCGTGGTCCAGACGTTCGCGGACGCCCGCGATGCAGTCCGGGCGGCGGTGTGCCGCGTCGATGGCCTGGAGGCAGGGCAGCGGGGTGCCGGTCAATGCGTGCAGCAGTTCCTCGCGACGGATCTCGGCCGGATCGTGGTCGAGCGGCGCGAGTACGCCGTCGACCAGGCCGATGCGGTGGCGAGCGCCCCGGCATTCCACGATGTCGGGTCGTCCCGAGACGTGGTCCGCGAGGACGGGTGCCGCGCCCGCGACATGGCCCGGTACCAATGCCGCGGCGACCAGCGGGTGCAGCCGATCGGGTCCGATCAGGCCGGCGCGCAGCAGTTCCAGGTCGGGCGGTATCCAGGTGGCCGCGTCGGGCAGGACCGGCAGCCCGGTGATGTCGCCGCCGGCGGGTCGCGGTTCGACGGACGCGATCCGTACCATCGACGGCCCGGGACCGTCGTCGTCCGCGACCACGTGCAGGACCAGCCGGCGACGGCCCCCGCAGCGCACCGCGACCGAGCCGGTGCCGGTGGGTTGCCCCTCGGCCCGGAGCAGGATCGCGGCCTCGGCGGCCCATCGGTCGACGGCGCACTCGGCCGGGATCGGTCCCGGCCGAGTCGGATCCGGCCCCGAACCGCCGTCGCGGGGCGGCCGGTCGGCCCCGGAACGGATCCACAGCTCGTCGCTGCGGCGGGCGTCCCAGAGATGTCGGTGCAGGTCCAGTCGGAACCGTCGGTGGGGATGGCGGTGCGGATGGTGACGGAAGCCGGCGACGTCGCGATGCGATCCGTCCCACAGGGCGAGGGCGATGCGCTGACCGGCGTCCGCCCACGCGGGCGGGGTACGGGCCACCAGGTGCACCGGGCGCGTGCCGCCGGGCTCGCCGACGTCGTACCGCGCCAGGGACACGGTCAGACCCGGGCGCAGCAGCCCGTCGGGAGCGATCCTCGGCATGTGCCAGCGCAGCAGATCCGGTGCCAGAGCACGCAGGTCGTTCCGGATCCGGGCGGCGAACTCCCCGCCACGCGTGCGGGCTTCGAAGCGGAGATCGATGTCGACGTCGACACCGGCGGCGGTGCAGGCGGCCTGCCAGTCACCGGCCAGCCGGCGAGCGGTCGCGGTCTCGATCATGGAGGGCGGCACGGCGAACTCGCGCACGCGCAGCCAGAGGGTGAGGCGGGAATCCCGATTCGCGATCGCAGTGAGCATCAGCACTCACCTTGCGCGGTGGGGACCCCCAATCCGTGTACGGAGTGAGTAGTCATCGGCAGGAGCCTAGCGCCCTCGACCGCGGAGGGCCAGGGACCCCCCTGGCTCACTGTGCGGAGGCTCGGGTGCTCGTCGAGAGCGGCGCGTAGGCTCCCCATATGGCGATCTTGGAGATGGAGACGGATGCGGGGCTGGCCGTACGGGCGGCGCGGGCGGGTTCGGCCGTGGTGCGCGGGATGTACGGGACGTCGCCGGAGCGGTTCGACAAGGGCGCCGGAGACTTCGCCACGGCCGCCGATCTGGACGCGGAACAGGCCATCTTGGACATCCTCCGCGACGTGCGGCCCGACGACGCGGTCACCGGCGAGGAGAGCGGCCACACCGGCACGGCCGGCGCGGAACGCCGGTGGCTGGTCGATCCGTTGTGCGGCACGTTGAACTACGCCGTGGGCAACATGTTGGTCGCGGTGAACGTGGCCCTGCGGGTGGGTGTCGAGACCGTCGCGGCGGCCGTGGCGGATCCGTTCGCCGACGAGGTCTTCTGGACCGACGGTTCCGGGGCATACCGTCAACTCGGCGGTGCAGACCTTGACTTGGTGCCGTCGTCCGGGTCGCGGCTGGTGGATGTGAACCTGGATCCGCCGTTCCCGAACGCGCCGTCGTTCCGCGCGGTCCGGCTCCTCGCCGACCCGGACTTCGTCGCGGGTTTCCGGCCGCGCGTGGTGTCCACCACCCTGGCCGTCGCGTGGGTGGCCGCCGGTCGCCGGGCCGCCTATGTCACCGACGGCGACCTGCGCGACAGCGTGCACTTCACCGCCGGCATCGCGCTGTGTGAGGCCGCCGGCTGTGTGGTGACGGACCTGTACGGCCGACCGCCGTACACCGGGGCGGCCGGCCTGATCGCCGCGGCCGACCGGGAAACCCACACCGCACTCCTGGGCATGATCCGGTAGGTGGGATCGGCCGGACACGCCTTACTCGCCCCGAGGCGCCGATGGGTCGGGGTCGGAAACAGGGTCGGAATCGGGGTCCGATCGGCGGCTCGGCAGGCGCAGGTGTCGTCGCGTCGTCGTCACCACCACGACCGCCATCAGCAGCGCGCCCGCCGCGTGGGCGAGGGCGAGCATCATCCGGGAGTGCAGGAAACCCATCTCCGACCGGACCTGCCCGTCGAGTGGCCCGCTCCAGTCCGTGCCGACCAGGCCCAACAGCCGGGTGAGCGTGGTGAACACGAGTATCCCCACGGCCGACACCAGCACCGGGGCGGGGCCTATCCCGGCGTGTCCGGCGTTGCCCGCCCGCCGGTGGGCCGAGCGGCACAGGACGCCGAAGCTGCGCGAAGGGCCGTACCAGGCCGAGCGGTTCCGGGAGACCAGCACGGTCCACCACACGACCAGGGCGATCATCGTCACACTCGTGACGAAGACCGCCGCGGCCGCCGCGTCGGTGGCGCCGTTCCCGCGCGGCACCATCCGCGCACCGGTCGACAATGCCTCCGGCTCGACCGACGTGTGCACACGCGACGCCAGGCAGGCCCGCCAGTCCCGATAAACGAAATACGCGTACACATCCGCGACGACCACCCCCAACGACGCCGCGCCCGCCGCGATCCCCGCACACCACAAACGCCCGGACGCAACGGGGGACACATCCGAATCCCCCACCCGGACCGCCAAGTTAGCCAAACCCACGGATCGACCGCCCACGGCCCGCCCCTCGCTCTGTAATTCCCGCGCCCCCCAAGAATGCTGACCCGGATGCCCCCCGACCAGCCCAAACCCACATCGGCCCGACCGACCGGCATCGCGGTCGACATGGGCACGCATCCCGGCCGGGCGAGGACCCGATTCGGGTGCTCGGGGTGGATTGGGCGTTGTGTGGGCGTGTGCGGGGCTTCACAGGGAGGTGGGGCGGCGTCAGACTGTCGCGGTGAACTCGAATCCCTCCGATCCGTCCGCGGTGCGTGCGCGTGAGTCCGCGGAGGTGGTCGAGGCGCAGTGGCAGAGGGTGACGAGGTCGTGGGCGTCGATGCGGTTGCGACACGAGGTCGACCGGCCTGACGGGTCGTATCCGCATTCGTGAGCGGGGCACCGGGGACGTGTTCGGCGAAGTGGGCTCCGCCTGGGAGGCCGTTGCCGTGGTGTTGGCCCACGCGCCGGCGGATCTGGGGCCGGCGGTGGTGGGAAACGCCTCCGACTTCGGCAAGTTCGAGGTGTGAGGCCCCGGGCCGCTCGCGGAGAGCGGCGCGGGGCGGTGGGCCATCCGTGGGGCGACGAGGCAGGCAGGCGACCCGGACGACCGACCCGCTGCGCGACGGCTACGCCGTCGGGTCGGAGCGCGAGTCGGCGTCCGGCTCGACGTGCGTGGCGTGTTGGAGGGCGTTGTCGATGGTGTCGGCCAGGGCGAGGAGTTGGTCGGCCCAGTCCGGGCGGGACATGGTCAGCGGCGCGATGCGGGCGCAGCCGGTCGTGGCGAGCACCGCGACCGTCTCGGCGGGGGTCAGGGGCACCGCGCCGATCACCGGTCCGGCCGGGCCGGCGTACGGGTCCAGGTACGGCAGCAGATCCCGGTCGACGCCGGGACGGGCCAGACCGGGGCGGGGGTCCACCTCGGTCGGCCCGTACGGACGCAGCTCGGCAAGCGTGTGTTCGACGGCGCCGGCGAGGGCCCAGGCGGAGCCGCCCGGACGGCCCAGACCGCACAGCCAGGCGCCGGCCCGACCGCCCGCCGCGGTGATCCGCTCCAGGGCCGCGCGTTGTTCGGGGGAGGTCTGCGGGTCCGTGGCGGGGTGGGAACCGTCGGGCGGCGAGGCGTGGTTGCTCATACCCCGTTGAACGAGCGACGGCCGAACACGATGCTGTGCACGCTGCGGACACCCGCGCCCACGCGCTACCGACGCGCCTGGGACAGGTGCACCTTGGCGTCGTCGTACGAGGCGTCGCCGGCCGCCGCTGCCGGGCCGTACACCAGGTGGAGCACGCCGGACCCGAACGCCTTCGACGAGATCAGCCGCAGCGGGATCGCCCCCTCGCCCTCGGTGAACAGCCGCATGCCGGTGCGCACCGCGATCGGGTGCACGAACAGGTGCAGCTCGTCCAGCAGCCCGGCGTCCAACAACAGGCGCACGATCGAGACCGAGCCGCTGATCGAGATGTCCGCGCCCGGCTCGTCCTTGAGCGCGGCGACGGCGCTGACGACATCACCGCGCAACTGCTCGGAGTTGCGCCAGGTGAAGGTCAGCTCGCCGCGCGACACCACGATCTTGCGCGCGTCGCCGATCGCCTTCCCGAAGGCGGCGTCGTCGCCACCGGCCGTCTCCCGCTCGGGCCAGGCGCCGGCGAAGCTGTCGTACGTCTTGCGACCCAGCAGGAGGGTGTCGGACGTTTCGAGCAGCGCGCCGACGGCCGCACCCATCTCGTCGTCGAAGTAGGGGAAGTGCCACTGGTCGGGCGCCTCCACGACCCCGTCGAGCGAGATGAACAGGCCGGCGGTGATCTTCCTCATGATGTGCTCCAGGTGCTGCGGTCGGTGCGGTGTCGTTGTCATGGAGGTAGACGACGGCCGCCCGCGAAACTCATCGGTGCGGGTGCGACCCGATGGGAAACCGGTTCGACGGATGTCACGGCCGGGCCGTCGGCAGGCTCCCGGCCTCGTGCGCGGGCAGGCCGCCGCCGCCCAGCTCGCGCAACGCCCGCTCGGACGCCGACCCCGGCTCGGCGGCGAACAGGTCGAGCCCCCGACACGCCGGCTCGTCCGGCAGCGCGACGAGTTCGCCGTGCAGGGTCGGCTCGCCCGCCGTCGGGTGGTGCAGGACGTACACCCGGTCCCGGCGAGATTCCGGCACTGGACGTCGAGGACTTCCTGCGCTGGACGCGGGGTACGCCGGGCATCACGGTTCCGGCGGCGCGGGTGCGCGGGCTGGTCGACGCGGCGGTGCGGCGGCCGGCGGGGGCGGCGGGGCTGCCCAGCGCCGACCGACCAGGCGTCGGCTGATCCGGCGTCCGACCCGGCGCACGCCGACGGCCGCCCGGGTCGGGGCGGCCGTCGGGGGTTCAGCGGGTGGGCGGGGCGAATTCGGGCTGGTCGAGCACCCGCAGCCAGCTCCCGTCGGGCTGGCGCCGGACCACCTGGGCCCGGGCGCCGGAGCCGTCCTTCGGCGGGGTCGAGGTGAGCGCGATGTCGCCGTTGATCAGCGTCGGCAGCGGTTCCTCGGGCTCGAAGTGGGGCCGGTTGGCCAGCACCTTGGCCCACAGCTCGCGGATGGCCTCCCGGCCCACGGTCGTGCTGCCCGGCGGGTAGGCCAGTACGGCGTCCTCCGCGTAGAGCGCGGCGACCCCGGCGGCGTCGCCGGCGTTGGACCGCTCCACGAACAGGCGGGTGATGTCCTCGGGACGCATGGCCTTCTCGTACTCGGACATGGTTTGTGTTCCTTTCCTCGTGGTGTCGCGGCCTTTCGTGGTTCCATCCTGCTCGCCCGCCGATCAGAAATCCAACAGATGGATCCGATGGATGCCAGAAGTGATGGTTATGGTCAACGGGGATGGAGCGGACGTTGGTACGGCACCGCCGCGGCCTGCATATGGCCCATACACCCCGGACCGGGTACCGCGGATCCGGTACTCCGGTACTCGTCCCCCGGAAGGACGCCCGGGCGCCGCACCCGTTCATAGGGTCGCCGTAGTGTGCGCGGCCCCCGAGGTCGCCGCGCGTGGTGTGCGTGGTGTGCATCCGGAACGGGGCCGAGAAAGTGGCGAGTGTGCGGGATCGAGCGAAATCGCTGTGGTGTGAGGTGTGGCGTGACCGAGGGTGCCTCTGCGCCCCGAACCGGGAGCCGGTCGTCGCCGCGCGGGCGGCGAAGGCGGTCCCGAGCCGGGCGGACGTACTCGATGCCCACGGCGCGGAGTTGCGCCGCATCGAACGCGACCTGCACGACGGCGCCCAGGCCGGTCTCGTCGCGGTGGCCATGCGCCTCGGCGTCGCCCGGGATCTCCTCGGCGCCCAACACCCGGTCGTCGCCGACCTGTTGCGCGAGGCCCTGGAGGGGGCGGAGGAGGTGTTGACGGAACTGCGCGACGTCGTCCACGCCATCTACCCGCCGATCCTGGCCGACCGCGGCCTCGCGGGGGCGGTGGACGCGGTCGCCGCCCGGACCGGGGTCACCACCGACGTCCGACTGGGCGAACTCGGCCGCCTGCCCGCCGCGATCGAGGCCGCCGCGTACTTCGTCGTGGCGGAAACGCTCGCCAACACCACCAAGTACAGCCGGGCACAACGCGCCCACGTCGGCCTGACCCGCCGCGACGGCACCCTGGTCGTCGAGGTCGCGGACGACGGCGTCGGGGGCGCGGACGAGCGCAACGGCACCGGCATCGTCGGCATCCGGCGCCGCGTGGCCGCGTTGGACGGCCGGGTGGCGATCACCAGTCCGATCGGCGGACCCACCGTCGTCACCGTGGAGCTGCCGTGCGCGTCGTGATCGCCGAGGACAACGCGCTGCTGTCAGCGGGCCTGGAACTCATCCTGTCCACACGGGACATCGGTGTCGCCGAGGTGGTCACCGACGGCCCCGGCCTGATCGCCGCGGTGCAAACGCACGAGCCGGACCTGGTCGTCACCGATGTCCGGCTGCCACCGACCTTTCGCGACGAGGGACTTCGCGCCGCGCTGGAACTGCGGCGTGTCCGCCCCGGTCTGCCGATCCTGGTCCTGTCGCAGTACGTCGAGCACGTCTACGCCCGGGAGTTGTTGTCCGACGGTGCGGGCGGCGTCGGCTACCTGCTCAAGGACCGCGTGGGACGGATGAGCGAATTCGTGGACAGCCTGCGGCGGGTCGTGGCCGGCGAGACGGTGATGGATCCCGAGGTGCTGTCGCAACTGATGACGGCCGCGGCCGGCGGCCCCCTGGACCCGCTCAGCCCCCGAGAGCACGAAGTGCTCGCGCTGATGGCCCGCGGCCTGGGCAACGGCGAGATCGCCGAGATCCTGTTCATCACCGCCAACGCGGTACACAAACACGTCGGCAACATCTTCGGCAAACTCGGCCTGCCGGCGTCCGACGCGGGTCATCGCCGCGTCCAGGCGGTGCTCACGTACCTCCGCGACGGGCGCTGACGGGCGTAGGTCGTCGGCGCCCGGGGCCCGTGTCGGCTTCGATCGGTACAGTCGCCGGCCGGGGCGGAGGCGCGGACGTCGAGGAGGAGCGCATGGCATACGGCGTCGACCCGGACGGGGATACGTCGGCGCGTCGGCGGGCGGCCCATCGTGCCGTGCTCGACCACCTGTTGGGGCTCGTCGCGGCCGCGCCGTGGAGTGACTGTGTGATGCTGCGCGGGAGCATGGCCATGGCCGCCTGGATGGGGGAGCGGGCGCGGGAGCCGGCGGACCTGGACTTCGTGGTGCTGCCCGCGCCGATCGTCCACATCGATCCGTCGGCGCCATACCCCTACCTCGACACCGTCGCGGCCGTACAGCAGTGGCCGGAGGCGGTCGGCGGGGCGGCCGGATACGAGATCTGGGCCGACGGGGAGCGGGAGTTCGAGACGCGCGGCGTGCGGGTGATCGCGCCGCCCGAGGGGCTTCGCTGGGATACGGACCCGGATCCGGTGGGGTCGATCCCGGCCTACGAGGACCTGACGCAATGGATCGGGAAACGGCCGGAGGCGGCGCCGGGCCTGGTCCTGGACGCGAACGGCACGCGTCGGGACGGCGATTGGGGCTACGCGTACGACGGGCAGGGCGCGGGCGGGATGCGCATCCTGATCCCCTGGGAGGCGGAGGGGCTGCCGCCGGGGGAGGCGCGGCTCGACTTCGCCTTCGACGAGAAGCTGCACCAACCGCCGGTGTGGGCCCGGATACCGCGCGCCGACGGCGGGCCGGCGCCGGTCGTGCGTACCGCGAGCCGGGAGTTGTCGCTGGCCTGGAAGCTGGTGTGGCTGCATCTCGACGGCGGCGAGGGCGGCCGGCCTCGGAGCAAGGATCTCTACGACGCGGTCCTGCTGGCCGAGGACGAACGCACCCAGCTCACCCCGGCGTTGCTGCGTCGGGTCGGCAGCGGTTTCATCCGGAGCGTGCCCGAGCACGGCTTCGACCCGGACGCGGTTCCGGTGGACGAGTCGGACTGGTCCGCCCTGCTCGCGGACCTCCCCGGCGCGCGCGGCACCGCCCGGGAGTGGCTCGGCCGGCTGGACGCGGCGTTGGCGCCGGTGTTCGCGGCACGGGAAAACTGATCGCCCGCGGGCGACTGCTCGCGTAGGGTGCCCCGGTTGCCGAACCGGGAAGGCGGTCGCGGACGTGGCGCCGAGGAATGTGACGCGGGATCAACTGGCGGGAGCGGTACGGGCCGCGCTGGGCGGTGGGCGGCGGTTGGCGGGGGTCGAGCGGCTCACGGGCGGCACCCGGAAGGGGGTGTACCGGCTGACGATGGACGACGCGACGTCGGTGATCGCCTATCTGTGGGAGGACTCGGAGAACTACTGGCCGGCACACGAGGGCGACGACGACGTGGCCGACCCGTTCTCGCCGGGTGTCGGGCTCGACCTGTTCGAGGCGGCGCACGCCCGGCTGGACATGCTCGGGCTGCGGGTGCCGGAGGTGTATCTGGTCGACCGCGACCGGGCTTACCACCCGGCCGACCTCGCCATCGTGGAGGACTTCCCCGGCGAGGACCTGATGACCCGGTTCGAGCGCGACCCGCGGGCGGTGGAGCCGACGATGGCGCGACTGGCGGAGGGGTTGGCGGCGATGCGGGCGTATCGGGCGCCGACGTACGGCAAGGTGGCGCTGATCGACGGGGGCGGCACGGCGCGGGGCATTTCCTGCGAGGGCGTCGTGCTGGATTCCGCGTTGCGCCACCTCGCGGAGGCGGCCGGGCGCGACGCGAGGATCGCCGGGGCCCGCGACCGGTTGGAGGAGAGGCTGCACGAACTCGCCTCGGCAGTACGGCCGCGCGCCGAATACTCGGTGATTCACGGCGAACTGGGCCTGGACCACGTCCTGGTGGACCGGGACGGCAATCCGGTGCTGATCGACATCGAGGACCTGATGTACTTCGACGTCGAATGGGAGCACGTGTTCCTGCGCATCCGCCTCCACGACGACTACCGCCGGGTGGCGGCGGACAACCTCGACGAGGCCCGCCTCGCCCTCTACATGCTCGCCCAACGCCTGTCCCTGACGGCGGGCCCCCTACGCCTCCTCGACGGCGACTTCCCCAACCGAAAGTTCATGCAGGACATCGCCGAACACAACCTCAACGAGGCCCTGTCCCTGGTCGTCCCCGTGTAGCGCCCGGGCGTGCGCAGTTCTAGTCGTCGGCGCCGATGCGCGTGGCCAGTTCCTCCAAGAGCTCGCCCCGCCGGCGCCGCCGCAGTTCGCGAACGACCTCGGTGGCCATGGGCTTGTAGCGCAGTTGTTCGGGCGCGAGTCGTTCGGCGGCAAGCAGGGCGGCTGATCATCGGCATTCGGGAGCACCACCGCCGGGTGTTGCTCGACGACCTTGCCCGGCATCGGCCGGACCTCATTCCGACCACGCTGCCGCACGAGCCACGGATGTACCTCGATCCCGTTCCCGATACCGGGCTCGGTATCGATCAGGTGGCCGAGTCGCACGGCCGGCTCGGTCGGTGGCTCGGTAGTGAGGGCATTCGGGCGGCGCTCGACGACCGCGTCGTCGTACGGCACGTCGAGGGCTCGACCGGGGGGCGGTCGACTTCGTCCGCGTGAGGCGGAGTCGGTCCGAGGTTCGGACGCGGGTAGGGCTGTTCGTGGTGATGTTGTCGCGAAAGGTGGTCGGCGTGAAGTTGTACACGCGCGGTGGGGATCGGGGCGAGACGGGGATTTGGGGTGGGCGGCGGGTCGGGAAGGACTCGGTGCGCATCGAGACGATCGGGGGCGTTGACGAGTGCAACGCGATGATCGGCCTTGCCGTGGCCGCGGGTTTGCCGGAGCGGGCGGTGCTCGTGTTGCGGGGCGTGCAGAACACGTTGTTCGTCGTGGGCAGTGAGCTGATGGCGCCGAGCCGGGAGGGATCCGGGGCGGAGTTGCCTCGGCTGAGCGGTGAAGAGGTTCGGGAGCTGGAGGACACGATCGATGAACTGGACGCGGCGACACCGCCGTTGACGAACTTCATCCTTCCGGGCGGAAGTCTGGCCGCCGCGCACCTGCACGTGGCGCGGGCGGTCTGCCGCCGGGCCGAGCGCGGGGCGGTGGCGCTGAATCGGCAGGAGCCGGTGGGGGAGTTCGTACTGGCCTACCTGAATCGGCTCGCGGATCTGCTGTTCGCATTGGCGCGTTGGGTTGACCACGAGGCGGGCGTCCCCGAGGAGTTGTGGGCGCCCAGGAGTTGACCGCCGGTTTGGAGGCGTTCAGGCGCCCGGGAGTCTTTTGGGGCTCCCGGGCCCGTTCGGCGGCCGGCTCGGGTCACCAGTTGCTCGACGAGTTGCCGGGGCGGGAGGTGTAGCGGCCGGTGCGCCGCCCCTCCCGGGCCCGGCGGCCGAGCGTGGCTCCGAGCAGCGCGACGAAGGCGATCCCGATCACGATCGGCCCGACGACGACGAGGACGATCAGGAGCGGCATCGGCACGCCATCAGCCCCTTTCGGGTCGTGGGGGTTCGGGGTCGATCCGGTTCAGGGTACGGGCCGGGTCCGAGGCCACGCCAGGGTCGTCCGCGTGCTTCGGTCCGTCGACATCCCGGCCGCCGCGCGGGCCGTGCGCGCGGTGTGGGAACCACCAGTTGGCCCGGCCCATCAGGGTCACCAGCGCGGGCGCGAGTACCCCTCGGACGATCGTCGCGTCCACCACGATGCCGACCGCGAGGGCGGTGGCCAGGATCTTGACGTCGGTGACCGGGACGGTGGACAACGCGACGAAGGCCAGGAACAGGATCAGCGCGGCCGAGGTTACCAGCCTGCCGGTACGGCCGATGCCGATCACGACGGCCTCCTCGGTGGTGTCCCGGACCCCTCGGGCGGCGAGGTCGAGGTGCGCCTCGCGGATCCGGGTCAGGATGAACACCTCATAGTCCATGGACAATCCGAACAGGAACGCGAACACCGCCATCGGCACCCACACCGTGATCGCCCCCGTGGCCGGAGTGTCGAAGAGCAGTTCGCTGCCGTAGCCCTTCTGCCAGATCAGTACGACCGCGCCGTAGGCGGCGGCCACCGACACGGTGTTCAGCACCAGGGCCTTGACCGGCAGCCAGATCGACCGCAACGACCGCATCAGCACGAGGAACGTGAGCACCGCGATCGCCGACAGGACCAGCGGCAACGAGCCGTAGACCGCGTCCGCGAAGTCGCGATCCTGCGCCGGGCCGCCACCCGCGTGCACCCCGGGCGTGGCGCGCGCCGCCGCCAGGACCCGGCCCACCGCGGCGCGACCCGCGTCGGTGGCGGGGTCCGTGGCCGTCCACACCTCCACGACCCGCAGGCCCCCGCTGTCCCACTCGGCGGGGGCGATCGCGCCGGCCACACCCCGCTCGGCCGCCAACCGCCGGGCCAGCGCCTTCGCGTCGCCGTCGGTCGCCACCTCGATGGGCTGGGCGATACCCGTGCCGAAGCCGGCCCGCTCGATCGCGGCGAACACCCGCGCGGGCTCACCGCCACGGCCGAGCGCCGTCACCTGCGGCTGCCCCACCCGCATGGTCAGCGCGGGTGCGGCGAGGGCGAGCAGCAGCGCGCCGCCCAGCACGGCCGCCAGGACCGGCCGACGTGTGGTGGCCCGGGCGATCGCCGACCACGCTCGGCCGTCCGCACGCCGAGTGCGGCGCGGCACGTCCAGCCGGGCGCCGCACACGTACAGCAGCACCGGCAGCAGGGTCAGCGTGACCGCGACGCTCACCAGCGGCATCAGCAGACCCGCGTAGCCGACGCTGCGCAGGAACGGTACGGGCAGCACGACCAGCGCGGCCAGGGACAGGGCGACGGTCGCGCCGCTGAGCAGGACCGCGCGGCCGGCGGTGGTCGCGGCGCGCACGATCGCCTCGACGCGCCCGCCCGGATCGGGTCCGCCCGGATCGGCCCCGCCCACGCGGTCGCGTTCCTCGCGCCATCGGGTCACCACGAGCAGCGCGTAGTCGATCGCGATGCCCAGGCCGATCAGGGCGACCAGGTACTGCACGATGAACGACACGTCGGTGACCCGGGTCAGGCCGCCGACCAGCAGGAACGTCGTGGGGATGGCGATCGCGGCGGTCAGGAGCGGGATCAGGGCCAGGCCGCCGGCGAAGGTCAGGCCGAGTACGACCAACGCGCCCAGCGCGCCGAGCAGGGTCTCGGCGATCGGGCTGCGGGCGGCGCCGCTGTCGCGTCCGGACAGCAGCGGCCGGCCGGTGACCCGTACGGGCGCGCCGGCGACCTCGATCCCGGCCACCGCCGCCCGCACCCGGGCCGGCGCGTCGCCGTACGCCTTCGGCCCCTCGCCGCCGGGCGGGTAGACCAGGGCCACGGCGGTGCGCCCGTCGGCCGAGATCAGCGCGGGGTCGCCGGTGGTCGCGAACGACGCGTGCCGGCCACCGGGCGGGGTGGCGCGCCGTACGGCCGCGTCGAACGCGTCGCGCACCTCGGCCTCGTCCGCGCGGCGGCCCTCCGGGACGGTCACCTCGACGAGCAGCGGGGCGTTGCGGCCGCCGGTGCCGCCGAAGCGCTCCCGGATGAGGTCGTTGGCCTGTTGTCCGGGCCGGCCGGGCAACTTCGAGCCCTGGCTCAGCCGATCGATGGTGTCGCCGACGGTGGCGATGCCCGCCGCGGCGAGCACCAGCCAGACCAGGATCACCAGGCGCCGGTGTCCGAGGACCCAACGCGTCATCGTCTCCACGACGGACGTCCCCCGTTTCGAATGGATAGCCACGCTACTTATACGGCGGGAGTCTATACATAACATCGCTACCTATCGGCAAGGGCACGTAGTCTCGCTACACATCGCCGGTGTAGCCTGCCGACCCATGAAGGCCGAAGTGCTCAAAGGGCATCTCGAAGGCATGCTCCTGGCCGTGTTGGAGTCCGGCGAGCAACACGGCTACGCGATCGTCGAGGAACTCAAGTCCCGCAGCGGCGGGCACATCACGCTGCCGACGGGCACCGTCTATCCGGCGCTGCACCGGCTGGAGACGGCCGGTCTGATCGCCGGGCGGTGGTCGGTGCACGGAGGGCGGCGCCGGCGCAGCTACACGCTGACCCGGGCGGGGCAGCGGGCACTGAGCGAACAGCGCTCGTCCTGGCGGGAGTTCGCCGACGTCGTGTCCGGAGTGCTGGGGGTCGAGCCCGCGTGAGGCCCGCTCCCGCGCCCGGCGACGGGTACGAGCCCGAGGCCGACGCCGCGCAGCCGGCCGTGCACGCTGCCGGGCCCGACGCAGCGTCCGACAGCGTGCCCGACGCCGCGTCCGACAGCGTGCCCGCCGCCCTGCCCGACGCCGTGATCGACGACTACCTTCGCCGCCTGGCCGCCCAGTTGACCGGCACGCGGGCCCGGCGTCGGGCGATCCTGGACGAGGCGCTCGACGGGCTGCTCGCGGCGGCCGAGGCGCACCTGGACGACTGCGGCGACCCGGAGGAGGCCGGCCGCCGTGCCGTGGCCGAGTGGGGGTCGCCGGCCACCGTGGCCGAGGCGTACAACGCCGCCACCGGCCGGCGCCGGGCGCGGCGCCAGGTCCTGACCGCCCTCGCGGCGCTGCCGGCGCTGGCGGCCATATGGTCCACCGCCATGCTGGCCGGCCCGGCCGGCCCCTGGGAGCGGCGACCGCCCGTCCTCGACGCGGGCCTGGGGCTGCTCGCCTTCGGGACGGTCCTGGCCGCGGCCTCGGCGCTGTCCGGACTGCGCGCGGCGACCGGCCCCCGGGCCGCCCTGCCCGGCGCGGTCCCGCCACTGCGCGAGGCGGCGACCGCCACGTTCGGCGTACTCCTCGTCCTGGCCACCCTGCTCATGCTGGTCGTCAACCGGGGCGTCACCGCCCCCGCCTCGCTCGCCTGGCCGCTGATCGCCCCGGCCGCCGTGCTGAATCTCGCCTTCGGCGCACACCTGGCCGACACCTGGCGCCGCCTGCGCGCGCACCGCCCCGTGCGTACCCGCCGGCCCTGACGGCCGCGCCGCCGTCACTCGTTGGCGCCACACCGCTCGCCGGGAGCGGGCCCAACGCGTTTCCTGAGGTGGGGCGGCGTGCCGTCCCCGCCCCCGGGCCGCCCAGGCGATCGGGGGCGCCCGTTCGGGCGAACCGCGTCGGCCGCACGCGCGGATCGCGTGTGCCTCGATGCGGCCCCGGAGGACTTGCGATGACGCCGAAGGCCGAAGTCCGTACCCGCGCGACCCCGCCGCCCACACCCCGGGAGCGCGCCGAGCGCGGCCGGGCGGCGCGGGCGAACGCGCCGCGGTCGAGTCACGCCGAGTTCGCGCCGACCCGGCGGCCCGACCCGATCGACCTGATCGAGCGGCAATCGGCGTCGCGGGTACCGGAGTTGGTGCCCATCCGGTACGGGCGCATGGCCGAGTCGCCGTTCCGGTTCTATCGGGGTGCCGCCGCGATCATGGCGAGCGACCTTGCCGACACGCCGAGTTCGGGGCTGCGGGTGCAACTGTGCGGCGACGCGCACATGCTCAACTTCCGACTGCTGGCCTCGCCCGAACGCCTGCTGCTGTTCGACCTCAACGACTTCGACGAGACGTTGCCCGGGCCGTGGGAGTGGGACGTGAAGCGACTGGCCGCGAGCCTGGTCATCGCGGGGCGCGAGAACGGCTACACGGACGCCGAGCGCGCCGACGTGGTCCGGGCGACCGTACGGTCCTACCGCGAGGCGATGCGCCGCTTCGCGGGCATGCGCAACCTCGACGTCTGGTACGCCAAGGCCGACGCGGACCGGGTCCGGGCGCTGGCGTCCGGGCGGTTGCACAAACGCGGCCGGCGGCAACTGTCCAAGGCCATGGGCAAGGCGCGCGGTCGGGACAGCCTCCAGGCCTTCGCGAAGCTCACCCGCATGGTCGACGGCGAGCCGCGGATCATCTCCTCACCGCCACTGGTCACCCCGATCGCCGAACTCCTGCCCGACGACGAACGGGCCGCGCTCGCCGGGCGGATCGGCGACCTGATCGACCGGTATCGGCAGACGCTCCGCTCCGAACTGCGCCACCTGCTCGGCCAGTACACCGTGGTGGACATGGCCCGCAAGGTCGTCGGCGTCGGCAGCGTCGGCACCCGCTGCTGGATCGTGCTCCTGCTCGGCCGCGACCTGGACGACCCGCTGATCCTCCAGGCCAAGGAGGCCGACGAGTCGGTCCTGGCCGCGCACGTCGGCCCCGCCGAGACGGCCACCCAGGGCGAACGGGTCGTCGCGGGCCAGCGGTTGATGCAGGCCGCCGGCGACATGCTCCTGGGCTGGGAACGGGCGGACGGCATCGACGGACGGCAACGCGACTTCTACGTCCGCCAACTCCGCGACTGGAAGGGCATCGCCGAACCGTCCCTGATGGTGCCGCGCGGAATGCGCGTGTTCGGCGAACTGTGCGGCGCCACCCTGGCCCGCGCGCACGCCCGCTCCGGCGACCGCATCGCCGTGGCCGCCTACCTGGGCGGCGGGGACACCTTCGACCGCGCGGTGACCACCTTCGCGGAAACCTACGCCGACCGCAACGAACGCGACCACGCCGCGCTCCTCGCGGCGGTGAAGTCCGGCCGGCTCACCGCCGAGAACGCGTAGGACGGTGGGCCACCGGGCGTCCGCCCCGTGGCCCACCACCCACCGCCACCGGCTCAGTGCTTGCGCTTGAACTCGTACACCGTCGCGCGCGCGGCGCAGTCGCGCGGCGGGATCATCTCGACGCGCAGCACACCGGTGTGCCGGTCGTAGTCGTTGCCCTCGGTCTCGAAGTCGACGGCCGTGCCGGGGCAGGCGCTGAGCTGCGGAAGCGCGCCGAGCGAGGTCACGTGCCCGGTGACGGTGCGACCGTTCAGCGCCTTTTTCAGTTCGATCTGCAACAGGGGCTTGGCCTCGGGGAACAACTTCCGGTCGGAGTCGTCCGACGCGCACAGCAGCCGCTTCGCGTCCAGGAACGTACAACCCTGGATGTCCTTGACCGGACGGTCCAGTTCGATGGTGCCCGCGAGCGCGAGGTCGCCACCGGTGCGCCCCGTGGCGGGGTTGAGCAGCGGGGTGGGGAAGACGAGCAGGCGGTTCATCGTGTCCCACTCACCGGAGACCATCCAGCGGCTGTCGGGCGAGATCGCGGCGAACGAGTTGTTCATCGCCTCGCCGGCCGCCAGCGGGTGCACGTACTCGTAGGCCGCGCCCGACGGCGTGGTCACCCGGAACATCTTCGCGGTCGCGTCGCCACCGCCCTGGTACGCGTCGAACAGGTAGCCGCGCGAGGAGTCCGGGTCGCCGATGTGCGACCAGCCCCGCTCGCGCACCGGCGCGGGGATCGAGGTGTTGCCCGTGTAGTACAGGTAGGGCTTGGCGCCAGGCGGGCGCACGTTGGCCAGTCCCTGGGCCTGCGACGCGGCGTCGATCTCGTACCGCCCGATCGGCTGCCACCCCTTGATCTCGGACGGGAACGCCGGCTTCGCCTGCGCCGCCTGCTCGTCGGACACCTCCGCCGCGTGCGCCGTGCCCGTGAGCCCGACCGTCGCACACAGCGCGACGCAGGCCGCCCCGGCCGCCACGCCGCGTACCGCCGACCGCAAACCTCGGACCATCGACCTCATGTGCACCGAACTCCTCTGCCGTGCCAGTGCCGTACCGACAGGTCCGGCCGCCAAGACCCTGGCGCAACACGATGGCCGCCAGACACCACACACCTGAACACCGTCGAACCAATGCCCCACGATCCGGAATCCCACCGTCCGTATATCGCGGCGCGACTCGGCCGTGCGTGGTCCGACGACGGTTGATCGGTGTGGGTGACGCGGTGCCCGGTGGTGCGGAATCGGGGGGGCGGGTTCGGGGGGTGGGTGGGGTGGGCAACCGGGGGGTGGGTGTGCTTTCTGTCGAGAGGTGGGGTCGATGACGGACGGGTCCGGTGGGGCGCGGCATGTGATTCCGGCGGCGGTCGAGAGGACCTATGGGGCGGAGGATCTCGGGGCGACGGGGTTGTTCGGCGGTGGGTTCATCAACTTCGGCTACTGGCAAGGGATCGATCTCGATCGGGCGCTCACCGAGGAGGATCGCATCGCCGGCCAGCGGGCCCTGTATCGGCACGTGCTGGACGGGTTGGCGCCGGGCGAGGGGTTGCGGGTTCTGGAGGTGGGTTGCGGGATGGGGGCCGGGGGCGCGGTGGCGTTGGAGGAGTACGGCTTCGCCCTCGTCACCGGCATGGACATCCATCCGGAGCAGTTGCGGCGGGCCGCGCAGGCCACCGCCGAGGTGTGTGCCCGCCGGCCCGGGGAGTTGCGGTTCGTGCGCGGGGCGGCCGAGGACATGCCGTTCGGCGACGGCGAGTTCGACTGCCTGTACAGCGTCGAGGCCGCCCAGCACTTCCGGGACCTCGGGGCGTTCGCCCGCGAGGCCGCGCGGGTGTTGCGGCCCGGGGGGCGTATGGTCGTGGCCACGTTCCTCGTTCCCGACGCCGATCCGGTCCGGGCGCGGCGGCCGGCCGAGTTGTTGCCCACGTTCGCCGAGGACCTGGATGTACCGCACACCGTCCCGGAGTTGACCGACGCGCTCGAACGCGCCGGACTCGACGACATCCGGGTCGCCTCGATCGGCGAGTCGGTCTGGCCCGGATGGGACCGCTGGCTGGATCGCACCTGGGCGCCCGGCACCTGGCCGCACAACTTCCTCCTGGCCTACCGCGAGGGCACCCTCGACTACTTCACCGTCACCGCCCGCAGCCCCCAGAGCGGGGCCACCGGTTAGGGATTGCGGCCGCCCAGCAGTCGCACCGCGCGGTCGAAGGCCGAGTCGCGGTCGGCGGCGAACTCCGCGTCCGTGAAGACCGGGGTGCGGAAGTCGACCGGCAGCCCCACACCTTCGAAGCCGCGGCCGGTCGGGGAGAGGTAGCGCTCGTTGGACAGGGTGAACGCCCAGCCGTTGGGGAGCGTGCGGCCGAACATGTCGGAGAAGATGCCCTGCGTGTTGTCGCCGACGAAGGTGGTGGGGCCCGGGCGTTCGCGCAGGGCCAGGGCGAACGTCTCGCCGGCGCTCACCGTGGCGGGGCCGGTGAGGACCGCGACCGGGCCGGTGTAGCGCGGTGCGCCGGCGGCGGGCTCGATCCGGAACGCCTGGGGGTGGGTGAAGCGGGTGGGGTCGCGCGGGTCGTCGCGGGCGCTCTTGACGTAGGCGGGGTGGGCCCGGTCGGTCAGCCGGGCGGCGACGCGTCGGCCGAGGTCGTCCAAGCCGCCGAGGTTGACCCGGATGTCGATGATCAGGCCGTGCCAGGCGTCGGGACCGGACGCGCGCCGGGCGGTGACGATCGTGTCGAGGGCGCGGTCGAGTTCGGCGGCCTCGACCGCGAACGGGGCCTGGTCGCCGGTGTAGCCGACGAACCGGTTGATCCGTAGATAGCCGATCCGGCCCGGGAGTTCGGCATAGCCGATCGCACCCGCGGCGAAGGTCCGCAACGGTGTGCCGCCGAGGTCGCGGCGCTCGACGAAGGCCCGGATCCGGTCCTCGTACGCCTGGTCCAACTCGGGTGTTCCGGGGCGACCGACCCGCCAGAAGCGGTCCAGGGCCGGGGCCCGCAGGGAGGTGTGGCCGTCGCGCAGTGGTTCGGCCATCGTGGTGAGGATCTCGAAGAGGCGATCGTCGGTGGTGTCCGGGCGCACCATCGGCCGATACCTGTCCCGGGCCGCCGCCCAGTCGACGCCGCGTTCGGCGAAGAAGGCGTAGTTCTCCCGGAACGTCTGCCAGAACACGTCGAAGACGGCCCGCGGATCGGCGGGCGCGGGCCGCAGGCAGTCGGCCGGCAGCGTGCGGACGCGCCGCAACTCGCGCCGGCCCAGGGTGCCTTCGACGGTCAGGGCGGCCCGCTCGGGGCGCCCGGGGAGCCGGCGTACCGTGATCGGGAAGTAGCTGTCGGGGGCGTCGCGGGCGCGGAACCGCACGGAGCCGTCCGGTGCGTGCTCCCGGTACGCGGGGGTGCCGGGCACACACCCGAGGTCGGTCGTCTCGTACGGCCGCAATACGCCGCCGTCGATCGTGAGGACCGTCCCGTAGCCGTCGGAGCGCCAGATCCCGTCCGGGGCGCGATCCGAGGCGGGGGCCGGCTCCGCGCCGACGGCCACGCCTGCGGAACCGAGCAGAGCCAGGACAACCGTGCCCATCAGGACGAGTCGATACCGGCCGCGGCACACGCGGCCCACGTGTCGTGTGGTCATGCGCACCACGCTTCCAGGCCCGACGAGCCCTCGACACCACCACAGGTCGGAGAACGAACTCCCTCTCGCGAGGCGGTACATCTCCCCCGGCGGCCGGTAGCCGATAAGCGCGGTCTCGCGTCGGCGGGCGTAGCCTCGGCGCGGATCAGGGGGCAGGATCGAGGTCATGACCTCATCACCCGCATACCTTCTGCCGAGCGAGATCCGCGTACAGGGCCACGGGCTGTGGCTGCGCGAGTGGAACGACGACGACGTGCCGGCCATGGTCGAGCTGTTCGACGAACCCGAGATCGACCGATGGACGCCGTTGGTATCGCCGTTCGACGCGGAGGCCGCGCGGGCGTATCTGGCGCGGGCCCGCGCGTCCCGCGCCCTGCATCGGGGCATCCAACTCGCGATCACCCTCGACGGCGGCGAACCGTGCGGCGAGGTGCTGCTGTTCCCGGACGCCGACGGCCCCGACATCGACCTGGGCTCCGCGGCCGCGCGGCCGAGTCGGGTGGGGGAGATCGCCTACGGAATCGGCGCACGGCACCGCCGCCAGGGCCTGGCCGGCCGCGCGGTGCGCCTGATGACGGAGTACGCCCGCGACGAACTCGGCGCCGACGCGGTGATCCTGCGCATCGCCGCCGACAACACCCCCAGCATCGCCGTCGCCCGATCCACCGGCTTCCACCTCACCGACGCCAAGCCCGTCACCCGCCACCGCCCCGGCCGCCAGGTCGTCCTGAACACCTGGCTGCACCAGGGGTGACGGTAGGCACGGGGCGGGCAGTGCGCCCGTGAGTCGCTATCAGCGATCGCTCAGGTGCGGCCAGTTGGCATGGGGAACAGCGGCGCGTCTTCCGATGTCTCGGCGTGCGCGTCGCCCACCACGATCGCCTCCTCATTCCTCACGGTCGTTCCGCCCCACCCTACTGTCGAGCATCCGCCCTCGTCCGTGGCTCGGCGCGATCACCCGTGTGGTAAGGAGGCGCTACGCGCAACCGGGGCACAGCCCTCGGTAGGTGACCTCGACCGCGGAGACCGTGAAGCCGAAGCGTTGGTCGGTGGGGAGGTCGGTCAGGGGGTTGCCCGCCGGGTGTACGTCGCGGATGGTGCCGCACCGGGAGCAGACCAGGTGCTGGTGCGGGCGGTGCGCGTTGGGGTCGTAGCGCTTGGCGCGGCCGTCGGTGGACACCTCGATGACCTCGCCCAGCGAGACCAGCTCGCCCAGTGCGTTGTAGACCGTGGCACGGGAGATCTCGGGCAGGCGCGCCACCGCGCGCGCGTGGACCTCGTCGGCCGTCAGATGCACGTGGTCGCCGTCGAGGACCTCGGCCACGACGCGCCGCTGCGACGTCATCCGCCAACCACGCGCGCGCAGTCGCTCCAGCAGGTCACTCATATCGCTTCACCTATTCAGGTTCGGTGGAGACCCGAGTTTACCGGCGGAGGTCCGGGTTCCGTTTGAATATGGAATTGGCGCACATCTTGACTTGGACTCTGTCCATCGTAGGATCGGTTCTGGCGATAGCCAAGAGTCGGGAACACCCCACTACGGCAGGAGACGGAGACGTGACGGGACCACCGCCGTGGAACCGCGCGGTGCCGGCCTGACGAAGTCGGCCGCCGGCGCGGGACCCGTACCACGTGGTGAACCGACCGCGACGCGGCCCGGTTCCGCCGATCCGTCGTGTCGCCGCCGACGTGGACCGCACGACCGTAGAGGTTTGTCGACGCTCCCGGGCCGAGCACGTCCGGCGAGTCCGGCTTCTCCCCCCGACGTTGCACCGCTCGCATGCCCCGAGTACCACGATCCGCCTGGTCCGGAAGGATTCCCATGTCCGAGAACAATGATGCAATCGTCGTAGACGCGAAGACGGAGGGCGGAGGGGGCTGCCCGGTCGCGCACACGCGCGCACCGCACCCGACCCAGGGCGGTGGGAACCGGCAGTGGTGGCCGGAGCGACTGAACCTGAAGATCCTCGCCAAGAACCCCGCCGTGGCCAACCCCCTCGGCGCGGACTTCGACTACGCCGAGGCGTTCAAGGCGCTCGATCTTCCCGCGGTGAAGCGGGACATCGCCGAGGTGCTGACCACCTCGCAGGACTGGTGGCCGGCCGACTACGGCAACTACGGCCCGTTCATGATCCGGATGGCCTGGCACAGCGCCGGCACCTACCGGATCAGCGACGGCCGCGGCGGCGCCGGTGCCGGGCAGCAGCGCTTCGCCCCGCTCAACAGCTGGCCGGACAACGCGAGCCTGGACAAGGCCCGTCGGCTGCTGTGGCCGGTCAAGAAGAAGTACGGGCAGAGCCTGTCCTGGGCCGACCTGCTGATACTCACCGGCAACGTGGCGCTGGAGACGATGGGCTTCGAGACCTTCGGCTTCGGCGGCGGACGCGCCGATGTGTGGGAGGCCGACGAGGACGTCTACTGGGGTCCGGAGACCACCTGGCTCGGCGACGAGCGCTACAGCGGCGACCGGGATCTGGAGAACCCGCTCGGCGCGGTCCAGATGGGCCTGATCTACGTCAACCCGGAGGGCCCGAACGGCAACCCGGACCCGCTGGCCGCCGCGCGCGACATCCGCGAGACGTTCCGCCGGATGGCGATGAACGACGAGGAGACCGTCGCCCTGATCGCCGGCGGGCACACCTTCGGCAAGACGCACGGCGCGGGCCCGGCCGACCATGTCGGTCCCGACCCCGAGGCCGCCCCGATCGAGCAGCAGGGCCTGGGCTGGAAGAACACGTTCGGTACCGGCAAGGGCGCCGACGCGATCACCAGCGGGCTGGAGGGCGCCTGGACCGCAACCCCGGTGAGCTGGGACAACAGCTTCTTCGAGACGCTGTTCGGCTACGACTGGGAGCTGTCCAAGAGCCCGGCCGGCGCGCACCAGTGGAAGCCGAAGGACGGCGCCGGCGCGGGCACCGTCCCGGACGCGCACGACCCGTCGAAGACGCACGCGCCGACCATGCTGACCACCGACCTGTCGCTGCGCTTCGACCCGGCGTACGAGCAGATCTCGCGTCGGTTCCTGGCCGATCCGCAGGCGTTCGCCGACGCCTTCGCGCGCGCGTGGTTCAAGCTGACCCACCGCGACATGGGCCCGGTCGTGCGCTACCTCGGCCCGGAGGTGCCCACCGAGACGCTGCTGTGGCAGGACCCGCTGCCGGCGGTCGACCACGAGTTGATCGGCGCCGAGGAGATCGCCGACCTCAAGGCCAGGGTGTTCGCCTCCGGTCTGACCGTGTCCCAACTGGTCTCCACCGCGTGGGCGTCGGCGTCGTCCTTCCGGGGCAGCGACAAGCGCGGCGGCGCCAACGGCGCGCGGCTGCGCCTCGAACCGCAGCTCGGCTGGGAGGTCAACGAGCCCGACCGGCTGGCCGCGGTGCTGCACGGCCTGGAGGAGATCAAGGCGGCGTTCGACGGCGGTCGCACGGACGGCAAGCGGGTCTCGCTCGCCGACCTGATCGTGCTCGCCGGCGGCGCCGCGGTCGAGCAGGCCGCCAAGGCCGCCGGGGTCGACATCGAGGTGCCCTTCACCCCGGGCCGGGTGGACGCCTCGCAGGAGCAGACCGACGTCGAGTCGTTCGCCGCGCTGGAGCCGACCGCCGACGGGTTCCGCAACCACCTCGCGAAGGGCAACCGGCTGCCGGCCGAGTACCTGCTCATCGACCGGGCGAACCTGCTGACCCTGAGCGCGCCGGAGACCACGGTCCTGGTCGGCGGGCTGCGCGTGCTGGGCGCCAACCACCAGGAGTCGTCGCTCGGCGTGTTCACCAGCACGCCCGGCGTGCTGAGCAACGACTTCTTCGTCAACCTGCTCGACATGGGCACGACGTGGAAGGCGACGTCGGAGGACGCGAACACGTTCGAGGGGCGCGACGCGGCCACCGGCGAGGTCAAGTGGACCGGCAGCCGGGTCGACCTGGTCTTCGGGTCGAACTCCGAGCTGCGCGCGCTCGCGGAGGTCTACGCGAGCGACGACGCCAAGGAGAAGTTCGTCACCGACTTCGTCGCCGCCTGGACCAAGGTGATGGAGCTGGACCGGTTCGACCTGGTGTGACGACGACGTCCGGGTCGGCCCACGCGGGCCGACCCGGACGCTGTTCCACGAACCGCCGCGGCGCGGTCAGCGCCACCAGTCGTCGTCGGGGGTGACCGGCTGGGCCCGCTTGTGCCGGGTCGCGCGATGGGTCGACTCCAGGCGCCCCGCCACCTCCGGCGCGACGTCGCCGCCCTCCAGGTACTCGTCGATCTGAGCGTACGTCAGACCCAGTGCCACCTCGTCGGGCAGCGCGGGCCGGTCGTCCTCCAGGTCGGCGGTCGGCACCTTCTCCCACACGCTCGGCGGCGCGCCCAACTCCTGGAGCAGCGCCGCGCCCTGACGCTTGGTCAGACCGGTCAGGGGGGTGAGGTCGACACCGCCGTCGCCGTACTTGGTGAAGAAGCCCGTCACCGCCTCGGCGGCATGATCGGTGCCCACCACGAGCAGGTTCAGCTGTCCGGCGATCGCGTACTGGATCACCATGCGCTCACGGGCCTTGAGGTTGCCGCGCACGAAGTCCCGCAGCTCGGACTCCTCGCCCGCCCGCTCGGACTCCCCGCCCGCCGACTCGGCCAGACCGCGGGCCACCTCGGCGGCCACCGCGTCGGCGCCCGGCTTGACGTTCACGGTGACCGAGCGGTCGGGCCGGATGAACCCCAGCGCGATCTGCGCGTCGTGCTCGTCGGCCTGCACGCCGTAGGGCAGCCGTACCGCGACGAACCGCGCCTCACGGCCCTCGGCCCGCAACTCCTCGGCGGCGAGCTGGCACAACCGGCCCGCCAGTGTGCTGTCCTGGCCGCCGCTGATCCCGAGCACGTAGCCCTTGGCCGGGGTCGACCGCAGGTAGTCCTTGAGGAAGTCGATCCGGCGCCGGATCTCCACCTTGGGCACGACGGCCGTCCGCACGCCGAGTTCGGCGAGAATCTGCTCCCTGGGGTTTGCCATCCCCGTACTGTACCGAGCGGGGCACGACCCGATGCCGGGGAGCGGTGTCGGCGGCTCACGGGCCGCGCGGTCCGTGGTGGGAGGGGCGATACGCATGGGCAACGGCGCACTGCTTGTGATGGATGTACAGCAGGAGATCGTCGAGATGGCCGACGACGGCTCCGGATACTTGGACCGGCTCGGCGCGGCGATCGAAGGCGCCCGCGCGGCGGGCATGTCCGTGATCTATGTGGTGATCGGGCTGCGGCCGGGGCTGCCGGAGGTGAGTCCGCGCAACCGGGTGCTCACCAACTCCGCGGCGATGGGGCTGTTCACCGAGGGCGCCCCGGGCAGCGCGATCCACCCCGCCATCGCGCCCCGCGAGGGCGACGTCGTGGTCACCAAGCGACGCGGCAGCGCATTCTCCGGCAGCGACCTCGACCTGGTCCTGCGGGCGCGCGACATCGATCGTCTCGTCCTGGCCGGCATCGCCACCAGCGGTGTCGTGCTCTACACCCTGTGTCACGCGCAGGACCTGGACTTCGGCCTGACCGTGCTCGTGGACGGCTGCCTCGACCTCGACCCCGAGGTGCACCGCTTCCTGACCGAGAAGTTGTTTCCGCAGTGGGTGGAGGTCGCCCTGGTCGAGGACTGGCTGAAATCCGTCGCCGGCGCGGTGGAAGAGCAGGCGCAGGCGCAGTGAGCCGACCCGTCGACGCCGCGCCTCAGCGGCTCGGCGGGCGGGTGCCCGTGTAGACGCCGATGGCCCGGTAGCGCAGACCGGGCTGTCGGTACTCCTCCATCGCGTGGGCCAGCCAGCCGATCGACCTGGCCATCGCGAAGACCGCCTCGCCGGCGTCCGGGCGCATATCCATCGCGTGCGCCAACGCGGCCAGCGCCAGGTCGGCATTGGGGAACACCTCGGCGCGCGGCGCCGGTTCGCGGGTCAGCGCGTCCACGGCACGGATCACCCGGGCGACCCGCTCGTCGTGCTCGGCGTGTTCGCGGAGCAGGCCGAGCAACAGGTCGGCGCGCGGGTCGTGTTCGGCGTAGAGCAGGTGGCCCAGGCCCGGCAGGTGCTCCCCGGCGCGCAACCGGTCGGCGACCGCGCCGGTCGGGCCGCCGCCCGCCGGGTCGAGCGCGTCGCGCAGGAAGCGGTACGCCAACCCGATCGCCGCGCCGTGATGCCGGCCGTCGAACACCCCCAGCCCGGCCGAGACCACCGCGTACACGTCCGCCCGGGCGCCGGCCGCCACCCGCGCGGCCAGCGTCGACACCGCCAGGTCGTGGTCGGCCTTGAGCACGAGCGCGGCGTTCAGCATCCGGATGCGCTCCGGGGTCGCCGCGCGGGCGGTCAGTTTCGGCCACAACCGCGCCGCGAGGGAGGGCCCGGTCGGCGGGGCCGTGCCCGGGCACGGGGGCAGCGTGTCCGCGATCATCGCGAGCAGCGCCTCGCCCGCGCGGACCACGGCCTGCTCCGACAGGTCGAAGCGCAGCGGATCGGCCGTGCCCGCCGCGGCCACGATCATCCGGATACGGTCGGTGAGTCGCGCGGTGTCCGGCAGCGGGGCCACCGTGCGCCGGACCAGATCCGCAGGCCCGGCGGGGGCCTCGAACGGGGGCACCTCGGCGAGGTCCACGCCCCGCCACAACCAGTGCGCCACCGACTCCAGGCGATACCCGGTGAGTTCGGCCACGTCGCGGCCCCGGTAGTAGAGCCGGTCGTCGGCAAGCAGGGTCACCCGGGTGTGGATACGTTCGATCGAGCCGTTGGCGGGGCGGGCGCGCCGGCCGCCGGTCCGGTTCGCCAGCTCCTCCACGTCCGCGGCGGCGAACCGGCTGCCGCGCTGTCGCGTCTCGCGCACGCTCGTCAGCAACCCGCGACTGACGTAGGCGTACACGGTCTCGGGTTTGACCCCCAACCGTTGCGCGACCTGGGCGGTGGTCAGGTAATCCCGGTCACTTTCGTCGCCCGGCACGGCCCGTCTACCAGCCATTTCGTCGCCGCCTTCCGCTCGTATTGAGGCAATCAACATTGACGATAGTTGATCGTCGGGACGACATTCGAGGTGGCCTAAGCGGAACTGTGCGCAGAGCGGGAGGCGTGTCATGTCGGTCGTCGTCGACGGCGGGATCGAAGTACCCAGGGGGCTGAAGGGGGTGGTGGTCACCACCACCGAACTGGGCGATGTGCAGGGCGCGAAGGGCTTCTACCACTACCGGCAGTACTCGGCGATCGAGCTGGCCGGCACCCGGACGTTCGAGGACGTGTGGTTCCTGTTCGTGCACGGCCGACTGCCCGGGGCCGACGAACGGACGGCGTTCGCAGCCGAGTTGGCCCGACTGCGGGTGTTGCCCGAGGAGCTGCGCCCGGTGTTGCGCGCCATCGCCACGGCGGGCGAGCGCTTCGATCCGCTCGCCGGACTGCGCACCGCGCTGTCGCTGATCGGCGCCGCGCGTACGCTGCCGCCGCTGTGGGAGTCGTCGCCGGAGCGGCGCCGGGCGGACGCGCTCCTGGTGGGGGCGGTGACCCCGACGATCCTGGCGGCGCTGTACCGGATCCGGGCCGGGGCCGAGCCGTTGCAGCCCCGGGCGGATCTGTCCACGGCGGCCAACTGGCTGTACCTGGTGACCGGCGAGGAGCCCGAACCCGAGCGGGTGGCGGCGATCGAGCGGTATCTGATCGCCACCGTCGACCACGGCTTCAACGCCTCCACGTTCACCGCGCGGGTGATCGCCTCCTCGGGGGCCGATCTGGTGTCCGCGGTGGCCGGGGCGATCGGCGCGTTCTCCGGTCCGCTGCACGGCGGCGCGCCGGATCGGGCGCTGGAGTCGTTGGACGCGATCGGCTCGCCCGACGCGGTCGACGCGTGGGTACGGCCCAGGATCGCCGAGGGCGAGCGGGTCATGGGATTCGGCCACCCGGTCTACCGCACCGAGGATCCGCGTGCGGTGATGCTGGCCGAGCTGGCCCGCGAACTCGCCCCGCACACCGACGCGCGGGGCGTCGCGCTGGTGGAGTTCGCCGGCACGGTGCACCGACGGGTGACCGAGATCCTGGCCGAGCTGAAGCCGGGGCGGGAACTGCACGTCAATGTGGAGTTCTACGCGGGTGTGGTGATGGAACTGTGCGGCATTCCCCGGAACATGTTCACGCCGACCTTCACGGTGAGTCGGGTGATCGGGTGGTGCGCGAACATCCTGGAGCAGGCCGAGGACACGAAGATCATCCGGCCGATCGCCCGGTACACCGGGCCGCCCGCGCCTCAGCCGGTGCCCACCGGCTGAGGTGCGGGCAGGGCCCGGGTCGGGCCGGCCGGATTCAGCGGGCGCTGCCGATATTCCGGTCGGCCTCGTCGCCTCGGAGCATGAGGGTGACCTCCTCGATGCGGTGGAAACGACCATCGGGGGCCAGGTCGGCGAAGACGTAGACCTCGGTGCGTACGGTCGAGCCGTCGTGCTTGGTGATGTCGACCGTGTGCCGGTCGGCGTAGCGGGTTCCGTCGCGGAGTTCGTCGTGGACCTCGACGGAACCGGTGGCCACGATCGTGCGCAAGTGGGCGATGTGCGCGAGGAATTCGGCGCGGTCGGCCCACTCCCCGTCGGTGCGCTGGCGGTAGTCCGGGGCGAAGTGCCGGTCGGCGGCCTCGGCGAGCGGGAGGTCGCGGTCGAAGAGCAGGTCGGTGAGCGCGGCGGCGATACCTGCGGAGGCCATGGGAGGTCCTGTCTTTCTGGTGAGCGGAAGGTAACGAAAGAGATGCGTGCGTGGCGCACGCGTTTCGTTTGCACACCGTAGCACCATATGCGTGCGCCGCGCACGCTATCCTTCGTGGTGTGGACAATGAGGTGGGATACGAGATCGCCGACGCGCTGGGCCTGCTGTTGCGGCGGACGACACGGGAGCGACTGCACCGGTCGTTGACGGAGGGCATGGGCGAGGGCGTGGACGAGGTGACCTACCCGGTCCTGAGCGCGCTGGCCCGGACGGGACCGCGCAGTGCGGCCGATCTGGCACCCGATGTCGGACTCGACCGCTCCGGCGTCACCCGCCGCGCCACCCGCCTGGAGGAGGCCGGACTGGTACGGCGCGAACCGCACCCCACCGACCGGCGGGCGGCGCTGCTCGTGCTCACCGACGCGGGGGAGCGCGCGGTGGTCGAACTGCGCCGCCGACTGGCCGATCACATCACCGCGAGCCTGGACACCTGGCCGCCGGGTGCGGCAGGGGAGTTCGCCCGATCGTTGCGCCGCTTCGTCGCCGAGGGTCCGTTCGCCTGATCGGGGCGGTCCGGGTTCGACCTCACGCGGCGTCGAAGCGCCACCGGGTCTGGCTGTACGTGCCCTTGCCGAAGCCGAAGACGGTGGTCGGCGCCACCCGCAGGACCCGGGCCACATTGCCCCCGCTGCCGTGGAAGGCGCCGTCGCGGACCTCGAACCGCCAGTCGGGGCCGTACTTGCCCGCGTAGGCGTCGGCAATGCGGCGCAGGGACGGATCGTCCGCCAGGGGTACGGCGCGACCCTCGACGACCAGGTCCAGGCCCCGGTCCAAGGCGTTGTCGCCGGTGGTCAGCACGCAGTTCGCATTGGTATGGAGGTTGTGCGCCTTACGTTCGTCGGCGCCGGTGCAAAAGTGCAGCGCGTTTTCCAGCCAGACCGCCAGCAGCGGCGTCACGTGCGGTCGTCCGTCCGGCCGCACCGTGCTCAGCCAGAACACCGGGGCGGTCGCCAGGCGGGTGACCGCCACCGACCACGGCACGGGCTCGGCGTCGGGGTGGCTGTAGCGCGAGTCCAGTCGGGTGCGCGGTTCGTGCTGGGACATCGGGCGTCCTCCGGGTGTCGGTGTGCGCGGACCCGCCCGGGTCCGGGCGGGATCGTGTGGACCTTTGCGGCCCCTTGAAAAGGACTGCCCCGGGTCCGCGAAGTCATCGGTGCGCGCGATTTTCCCGGATATGCGGGCCTTTCCTTGGAGCTGTCGTGAGCCTCGGGTAAAGAGTTAATAAAAAAATCTTTGCCTCCCCTGTCTCTGGTGTCACAGGCGCATCTAGGGTCCGGATGCCCGACGCGAAATCCCGTCTCCGTCGTGACCCGACGGCAGGCGGGAGGTGGGGGTCGGGCTCTGCCGAATCAGCTCGACGTCGTGGGCGCGTAAGGCACCACAGCACCCTGATCGGCGTCGCTTCGCGTCCGGGACCACCTTCCGGGCGGAAGGGGAGACCATCTTGAGTCGAGCGATACCCGGGCGCGGCGGTACGCCGCCGCGAGGCCTCCGGCGTTTCCGTGGCCCGGTGACTTTACTGTCGGCTTCCGTACTCGTGGCCGCGGGCCTTTCCACGGTGACCGGCGCCGCGTCCGTAGCCGCGCCCGTGCGTGTGGACAACACCAGGGCGGTGTGGAACCCCGGACCCGAGGACACCTATCTCAACACCGTCGAAGCCGAGTTCCCCCAGGGCACCGGCGTCGACGGCGAAGTGACCGCCGCCGACAAGGCCCGCAAGGCCAAGGAGGGGCGCGGCGCCAAGGACCGTGAGGGCAACCCGCGCGCGGCGGGGCAACTGCGCCTGCTGGAAGCCGAGGCCCAGCGCACAGGCAAGAGTCCGGAGCAACTGAAGGCCGAGAAGAGCGGTTTGGCGCCGGGTAAACAACAGAACGCCAAACTGCTGACCATTCTCGTCGAGTTCAACGAGAACGCCAACGACGACTTCTCCGGGTTCAACCGCCGCGCGAGCGTCCTGGATCCCTCCTGTGTCGTGGAACCGCCGGGCACGATCAAGAACGGCCCGCTGCACAACACGATCCCGGACCCGGCACTGGCCGGGAACGACAACAACACGCCGTGGGTCAAGGACTTCAGCCCCGAGCACTTCAACAAGATGCTCTACACCAAGCAGGGCATCACCGAGCGCATGCGCAAGGACCTGATCGGTCCCGACGGCAAGCCGGGCATCGACGTCTCCGGCTACACGATGAAGAACATGTACGAGGAGATGTCGAGCGGTAAGTACACCGTCTCCGGCACCGCCACTCCGTGGATCAAGGTCCCGCACTCCGAGGCGTGGTACGGCGCGGGTGCCTGCGGCAAGCGTCAGCAGGACATGAGCGGACACCCGAACAACCCGGGTGGCGCGGCCACGCTCGCGATCGACGCGGTCAACGAACTCGCGCGCAGCCAGCCGAACTTCCCGTGGGCCGACTACGACAAGGAGGACACCGGCGACGCCGACAACGACGGGAACACGCAGGAGCCCGACGGCGTGGTCGACCACCTGGTCCTGGTGCACTCGGGCAAGGACAAGTCCTCCGGCGGCGGCGCCGAGGGCACATACGCCATCTGGGCGCACTCCAGCGCCGTGGCGGGCGGCTACACCGTGCCCGGAAACACCGTCAAGGTCGCGAACTACATCGTGCAGCCGGAGGACTCCGGCGTGGGCGTGTTCGCCCACGAGTACGGCCACGACCTCGGTCTACCGGACCTGTACGACAACTTCAGCGGCGGCGAGTCCTCGGTCAACTTCTGGGACCTGATGGCGAGCGGCTCCCACTCGGGTCCGCTGTTCCAGTCGATGCCGGCCAACATGAGCGCGTGGTCCAAGTACACGCTCGGCTGGCTGACACCGCAGGTCCTGAAGGTGGGTGACAAACCCACCATCGCCACGCTCGGCCAGGCGGCCAAGACGCCCAAGGGCACCCAACAGGCGGTCCGGGTCAACCTGCCCGACAAGGTGTTCAGATTCTCCACGCCGCACAGCGGCACCAAGGCGTGGTATTCGAACAACGACCAGGAGTGGGCGGACGTCAAACTCGTCCGCGACCTCGCCGTCCCGGCCGGGACCGACCTGAAGTTCCAGTGGTGGAGCGACTATTCGCTGGAGGTGGACTGGGACTTCGGCTTCGTCGAGGTCTCCACCGACGGCGGCACCACGTGGAAGCAGCTGGAGGTCCGCGACGAGGCGGGCACGCTCGTGTCCACCCCGCCGGACTACCCGGACCCGAACGGCAACCTGCGCCGGTTCGGCAAGAGCACCGGGCTCACCGGCGACAGCAACGGCTGGCGCCACGACCACGTGGACCTGACCGCGTACGCCGGGCAGAACATCAAACTGCGCCTGGGCGTCGACACGGACGCCGCGACGCAGGAGAAGGGTTGGCTCGCCGACGACTTCTCGCTCACCAACGGTGGCACCACCGTATGGTCGGACGACGTCGAGCAGGGCGACAACGGCTGGACGCCCGTGGCGGGCTCGGTCGGCGCCGGCACTCGGGGCGCCGGGTGGATCCGCTCCGACGGTACCTTCAACAAGGAGCAGTACTACCTGCTCGAATGGCGCAACCTGTCCGGCTTCGACCAGGGCCTGAAGTACACCTACACGTTCGGTGAGAACGGCAAGCGCTCCAAGCTCGCCTACAACGCGCCGGGCATGCTGGTGTGGCTCCGGGACAACGAGTACCCGAACAACGGCATCCTCAACTATCTCGACCGGAGCCCGTCGTACGGCGCCAAGGGCGAGTTGTTGCTCGTCGACGCGAACCCCGAGCCGTACCGCTTCCCGCACCTGCCGTCGAACGAGGCGGCCAACGTGGAGGCCCGGGTGCAATCGGCGAACGCGGCGTTCGGCTTCAAGGACACCGCGGGATTCCAGGCCTGCCTCCGGGCCGGCGACCACTGCGCGAACTTCGCCAAGACGGAGCCGGTGCGGTTCTTCTCCGACGTGTTCGGCTACGCGCCGGGCGTCCAGGCGGGCCCGAACGGATTCGAGGGCAAGGACCGCGACGGTTCCACCGTGGTTCCGGCGCGGGCGCCGTACTCGACCAAGGTGACCAAGCCGGACGGCTCGCCGGACTTCGCGAACTACGGCAAGCCGTTCCACGATTCGGTGACCGGCAACGGCAACCCCGGGCTGGAGAAGGCATACGGCGTGACCGTGTTCCCGATCACCCCGCTGCCGCATGACACGGGCGCCGTCGTCTGGATCGCCCCCGCACGGAAGTAACCGCTCCACCCGCCCTACCCGCTCCACCCGCACGATGTCGGCCCCCACGACGCAACTCCGTTTGTGGGGGCCGACGTACGTGCGTGGCCGGCCCTGCCGATCTCGATGCGCACGGTGGGCACCTCACCGAGCTTCACGTGGCCGCCGCGGTTGCCGTGGTCGGCAACTCCGGGAGTGCGCCCGGGAAATCGGGGGCGATGCGGCCGGCGATGACCCATGCGTCGACACTGTCGCCGAGGGTGTTCGCCATGTGCGCGGCGATCAGCCGCCGGGCCTCGTCGAGTTCTTCGGGGAGCAGGGCCGCGAAGGCGTCGAGAGCGCCGAGCATGCGCAGCGGCGGCTGCGCCGTCTCGACGAAATCACGCATGGTGAGCGTGCCGTCGGCGACCGCGTCGACGTACCAGTTGTCCGCCTCGTCGATCCACTCGCTCGGCCGGTCCCGCAATGGCTCGCACAGCGGATCGCCGAGTGCGGCGCGGGCGTGGGCGGGTGAGCGCCGCCCCACACGCGCCGCCGCCTCCGGGTCCAAGTGGCAAGCAGCCAGCGAGAGTTCGTCCGGGCACCGGGGCTGGGCGGCGAGGTTGGCCAGGACGGCGCCGGGCAACTCGCCCCGCCGGTGGGCGGCGATCGCCTCCGGCCAGAACGTGTCCGGGACATGCCGGGTCGCGTTCTCGGGATTGCGGCGCATCGCGGCTTCGAGCGGTCCGGTGGCCCACTGCGACCGAAACGGTTCGGGCGGCGCGACGAGCAGTTCGAGGGCGGCCCGCGCCGCCAACTCCGGATCGGCGCACCGCAACAACAGCTCCGCCGTCGCCGGGGTGCCGGCGCCCATCCGATCCCTCCCCGATCAGTGCCGTTGCGAACGTGTCATGATCCCACCCGTCGTCGGCGAACCACGGCCGGGACCGGAACACTTCGGCACCCCCGCCGACCGACGACTCACCGACGCGGCGGGCGGAGCACGTTCCGCACGACCCGGTCGGCGGCCCGTTGTTGGGCGAGGGTCTCCTCGAAGGTCGCGTCGAGTCCGAAGTTCATCGAGACCACCGCACCCCGTCGGCCGTCCTCGGCGAAGCCGGTGGTCACGATGGAGCCCGAGTCGCCGCCGTCGTGTCCCCAATAACGCTCGTCGCCGGTGTCGGTCAGCGGACGGGAGACCAGTCCGAGGCCGTACTCGCCGCCCGGCCAGAACTTCTGCAGCGCGGCGTCGACGGGACGGGTGCTCTTCATCGCGGCCAGTTCGGCCGGGCGGAGCAGGCGTCCGCCGAGCAGTGCCCGGAAGAAGACGTCGAGATCGCGCGTGGTGGAGACGATGCCGCCCGCCGGGTAGGCGGGGATCTGGGAGGTGACGTCCACGAGTTTCCCGTGGAAGCGCTGGTATTGCAGCGCGTGCGGCAGGCGGATGTCGGGCGATGAACCGGGCCAGTAGGTGTGGTCCATGCCCAGCGGGCGGAAGATGCGCCGCTCGAACTCGGCGGCCCACGGTTGCCCGGTGACCCGTTCGATGATCAGCTCGGCGATCAGGTAGCCCGTGTTGGAATAGGCCCAGCCCTCGCCCGGCTCGAAGAGTTTCGGCATGGCGACCGCGTCCTCCACCAACTGCCGGGTGGAGTAACGCTGATACCGCAGCTTCAGGTACTCCGCCTCGGTGTTCCACGACGGGATGGCGTCGGGCAGGCCGGAGGTGTGCTGGAGCACCTGGCGGATCGTGATCGCGCGACCGGCCACCAGCCCCGGCAACCATCGTTCGATCCGGTCGTCGAGCCCCAGGCGGCCCTCGCCGACGAGTTGGAGCACCACGGTCGCGGTGAGGGCCTTGGACGTGCTGGCGATTCGGAACGCGCCGTCGGCGGGGATGTCCCGGCCGGTGCGCACATCGGCGACGCCGACTCGCGCGGAACAGGTGATCGGGCCGGCCGTCGCCCTGGCCTGGACGGCCGGGATGCCCAGGGCCGACACCGCCTCGGCGTCACGCCGCAGCCGGCGATGGTCGGGCACGCCGTGGAGCACGCCGGCGCCGGCCCGCTCGCCGGCGATCGGCGAACAGGGCGGGGACGCCGCCGCGCCCACGGCGACCGGCGCGAACAGCACGCCGGTCGCCGTGGCGCCCAGGGCCAGGGCCAGGGTCAGCGGAAGGGTGCGAAGGTGTTTTCCCATGGCCGGAAAGCTAGCCGGCGCCGGGCCGGCCGCCGATACCACCGGCTGCAGGCGTTTCGGTACAGCGGGCTGTAGTGCGGGGGGCGGACCCCTGTTCGCATACTGACCGTCATGTATGCGGCGAACGCGGTGCGTGCCTGCGCCTACCTGCTCGGCAACATGTTCGCCGCGCTCGGTGGGCTGCTCTTCCTCCCGCACCCGGGGATGGTGGGCGACTGGGCGGACCGTCGGCGATCCGCCGCGCGGCGCCGGCTCGGTGTACCGAGCGGTTCGGCGCCGACCACGCGCCGGTGGCTGGCGCTCAACGCGGCGACCGGCGTGCCGGCGGGCCTGCTCGCGCTGCTCGTGGTCGGCAACACGATCGTCGGCGTGATCGGGCTGACCGCCTGGTGGGCGTTTTCCCCTGCCGACCGGCCACGATTGTGGGTGGACGTACCGATCGACGGCTGGGGCGACGCGCTGACCCTCGGTGTCGTCCAGGTCGTCGGCCTCGGCGCCGTGGCGTGCTTCGGGCTGCCGCCGCTCGCCCGCGCCCAGGCCCGCCTTCTCGCGTCGTCGCGGGCGGAGCGGCTGGAGCTGCGCGTGGCCGCGCTGACCCGGACCCGGGCCGACGTACTCGACGCGCACGGCGCCGAACTGCGCCGGATCGAGCGGGATCTGCACGACGGCACGCAGGGCAGGCTCGTCGCGATGACGATCCACCTCGCCCTGGCCCGGCAGGCCGTGCGCGAGGATCCGGACACGGCCGAGGCGCTGATCGAACGGGCGCATGCGAGCGCCGAGGCAGCGTTGGCCGAACTGCGCGACGTGATCCGCACGATCTACCCGCCGATCCTCGCCGACCGGGGACTGTCCGGGGCGTTGACGGCGGTCGTCGCCCGGTCGGGGGTGCCCGCCCGGCTCGATGTGGGCGACCTGGGCGAGATACCCGCCGCCGTCGAGACGGTCGCCTACTTCACCGTCGTCGAGGCGCTGACCAACGCCACCAAGCACAGCGGGGCCTCCGTCGCCACCGTGACGCTCGACCGCGAGGCCGACCGCCTGCGGATCCGCGTCACCGACGACGGCACGGGCGGCGCCGACGAGACGCGCGGCACCGGACTCGCCGGAATACGTCGACGGGCGATGGCGCTCGACGGCGAGGTGACGGTGGACAGCCCGGTGGGCGGTCCCACCTCGATCATGGTGGGGTTGCCGTGCGGTTGGTGATCGCCGAGGACAACGTGCTGCTCGCGGAGGGCCTGCAACTCATCCTCGCCCGACACGGATTCGATGTCGCCCGCGTCGTCGACACGGCCGACGACCTGCTCGCGGCGGTGGCGGAGGAGGAACCGCAGGCGGCCATCGTCGACGTACGCCTGCCGCCGTCGTACCGCGACGAGGGCCTGCAAGCGGCGATCGAAGTGCGCCGTCGCCGACCGGACTTCCCCATCCTGGTGTTGTCGCAGTACATCGAGCAGACGTACGCGACCGAACTGCTGTCCACCGGCCACCACGGCGTCGGCTACCTGCTGAAGGACCGGGTCGGCCGGGTCGCGGAGTTCGTCGAGGCGCTGCGCAAGGTCGCGGCCGGCGGCCTGGCGCTGGACGCCGAGGTGATCGCCCAGGTCGTGCGCCGCCGGGACGATCCGCTGACCGTGCTGACCACCCGCGAGCGCGAAGTCCTCGGCCTGATGGCCCAGGGCCTCGACAACACGACCATGGCCGCCCGCATGCGGGTGACGGACAACGCGGTGCACAAACACATCGGCAACATCTTCGCCAAGCTCGGCCTTGCCGCCGGCGACGCCGGACACCGTCGCGTCCTCGCCGTGCTCACCTACCTGGACGCGTCGCCCCGCTGACGCCGGCGCCGCGGACCGGCCCGCGCAGCAGCGCCATCGCCGCGTTGTGGCCGGGGACGCCGCTCACGCCGCCGCCGCGCCGGGCGCCGGCCCCGCACAGCATGATGCGCTCGTGGGCCGTTTCGACACCCCACGTCCCCGATGGTTCGCCGTTCGGCGTGTACGGCCAGGACAGGTCGCGGTGGAAGATGTGCCCGGCGGGCAGCCCGAGTTCGTCCGCCAGGTCGAGCGGCGTGTGCACCTCCAGGCACGGGTCGCCGTTCGCGTCGCGCAGCAGGCAGTCCTCGATCGGCTCGGCGAGCACGTCGTCGACGGAGTCGAGCATCGCGCGCAGCGCCTTCGCCCGAGCGCCGTCGTGGTCGTCGGCGAACAGGCGCGCGGGCATGTGCAGACCGAACAGGGTCAGCGTATGCACCCCGGCGGCCCGGGGCCCCGGGCCGAGGATCGAGGGATCGGTGAGGGTGTGGCAGTACATCTCGCCGGGCGGCAACGTCGGCATCCGCCCGGCCGCGGCCTGCTCGTACGCGTCGGCGATGTGGGCGTAACCCTCGTTGACGTGGAAGGTGCCCGCGAACGCCCGGCGCGGGTCCGCGCGCGGATCACGCAGGCGCGGCAGTCGGGCGAGCACCATGTTGACCTTGAGCTGCGACCCCTCCGGCGCGGGGCCGGCGGCCGGCTCGCCCAGCAGCCGACCCAGCGTTTTTGGGGCGACGGCGGCGAGTACGTGGCCGCCCGCCACGCGATACTCCGTGTCGCCGATCGTGTAGTACACCTCGCCGTCGGGGTTCACGGCGGTCACCGTCGCGCCCGTGCGCAGGTGCGCGCCCGCCGTCCGCGCCGCGTCGGCCAGACTCGCGGTGACCGCGCCCATGCCGCCCACCGGGACGTCCCAGTCGCCCGTACCGCCGCCGATCACGTGGTAGAGGAAACACCGGTTCTGCCGCAGCGCGGGGTCGTGCATCGGCGCGAACGTGCCGATCAGCGCGTCGGTGGCGACCACGCCCCGCACCGTGTCGTCGGCGAACTCCGCCTCGATCAGGCCCGACAGGGGTTGCGCGAACACCGCGTCCCAGAGCCGCTCGTCGTCCACGAGACGGCGGAACTCGGCCTCGGAGCGCAGCGGTTCGGTGAGAGTGGGGAACACCCGCCGGGCGAGCCGGCCGGTGGCCGCGCCGAACCGCTCCCACGCGTCGGCGTCGAGCGCGCCCGCGAACCGGGTCAGTTCGGCCCGGGTGCCCGCCCGGTCCTCGGTGTCGACGAGCAGGCCGTCGGCGCCGCGCGGGGTGTACGACCCGATCCGCCGGCGCCGCGTCACCAGGGGCAGTCGCAGGTCCTCGACGATCTTTCGGGGCAGCAGACTGACCAGGTACGAGTAGCGCGACAACCGCACGTCGACCCCGGGGAACGGCCGCGCCGACACCGCCGCGCCGCCGACCTCGTCGAGCCGTTCCACCACCACGACCGAGCGTCCCGCCCGTGCCAGGTAGGCGGCGGCGACCAGGCCGTTGTGGCCGCCGCCTACCACGACGACGTCGAATCTCCCACCGTCACGCACCACATCCGCCTCCGGAATCACCCATCTCGCTCCACACGGCCACGCCACCCACAGGCAGCGTAGGTGTGTTCACCCGGGAGCGGGCCCGACACACCCGGCGCGCGATCGCGAGTGATGTGGGCGCAACGTCGACCCTGGTGGTCACCGCCGGCTCGGCCGGCGCGGCGCGGCTCGCGGACCCGGAGCACGCCACATCCGTGCGCACCGGAACCGGAGCGCCGCTGCCCGAGGAGGAGGCGCCGGCCGGGCGGTAGTGCCGGCGGCCGGGGCGGCTATCGGGTCGGGTCGTCGGGTGCGCCCAGGACCCGGTCGAGCGCGTCCCGGGCGATCCGGCGCATGGCGTCGGCGTCGTCCAGGTAGCAGCCGACGGCCAGGCCGTCGCGCAGCAGCATGAGGATGTCGGCGGTGGTCCGGGGGTGGGCGTCGCCGGCCGCGGTCAGCAGGTCGGTCAGCATCGTGCGGAACCAGGTCCGGTGGTCCTGGATCGCGCCGCGGACCGGATGCGCGAGATCCGGGAATTCGGCGGCGGCGTTGATGAACGCGCACCCCCGGAAGCCGGGTTGGCGGCCGATTTCGACGATCAGGTCGAAGAGCCGCACCAGGACCTCGCGCGGCGGCAGGTCGGCGGAGCCGGCGAGGAAGTCGTCGACGGCCCGGCGCTGCGCCTCGAACTGCTCCCTCAGATAGGCGTGGACGAGCGAGTCCTTGGCCGGGAAGTGGTGGTAGAAGGTCGCCTTCGCGACGGCCGCCTCGGCGATGATCCGGTCCACCCCCACGGCATGCACACCCTCCGCGTAGAAGAGCGCGCTCGCGGTGTCGAGCACGCGGCGGCGGGCCGGGCTCTCGCGGGGGCGATCGGGGGTCGTCGTGGGCATGCCTTGACTTTACCAGACAGGTCTGTCTACCTTCGGATCCGTCGACCGAACAGACAGATCTGTCTGCCACTACTCGGATCTGTCTGCCATCACTTGGAGAAGGCGGGACCACCATGAGCCTGTACACCGCGATCGCGACCTCGGCCGGACGCGACGCCCGGGCGGTCAGCTCCGACGGGCAACTCGACGTCAAGCTGGGCGTACAGCGCGAACTCGGCGGCGACGGCATCGGCACCAACCCCGAGCAACTGTTCGCGGCCGGCTACTCGGCCTGCTTCGCCAGCGCGATGCAGCTGGTGGCCAAGCGCCAGGGCGTGGACGCGGCCGACGCCTCGGTCACCGCCGAGGTCGACCTGAACCCGAACGGCGACGGCGGCTTCGGGCTGGGCGTGACGCTGCGCGTGGAACTGCCGGAGCACCTGTCCGCCGAGCAGGGCCGCGCCCTGATCGAGGCCACCCACCAGGTCTGCCCGTACTCCAACGCCACCCGGGGCAACATCCCGGTCGAACTCGTCGTCGAGTAGCCGAGTGCCCGAGCAGTCGGCCCCGAGGGGTCAGTCCGCCGCGTGCTCCCCGTCCCGGTCGTCGCCGGGCGGGGTGGGGCGGGCGGGGCCGCGATAGGTCAGCGTCTGGCTGTAGACGATGTTCGTGGTGGTGCTGCCGAACTGCGCGAGGCGGTCGATGATCGCCTCCAGATGCGGCATCGACGTGGCCGCCACCTTGAGCGTGTAGCAGTCCTCGCCCGTGGTGCGCAGACACTCCAGGATCTCCCGCCGCTCCTCCAGCAGGCGGTGCAGCGGGCCGTGCCGACTTCCGGGGTACTTCAAGCGCACCACGGCCAGCACGGCGAAGCCCGTCCGGGCGAGGTCGACCTCCGCCCGGTAGCCGGTGATCACGCCGACCGCCTCCAGACGCCTGACCCGCTCCGTGGTCGCGGACGCACTCAGACTGACCCGACGCCCGAGTTCGGTCAGCGGGATACGACCGTCGCGTTGCAGCTCACCCAGGATGGCCCAGTCGGTGGCGTCGAGATCCTCGGTCATTCGGCCAGACTACCGGCGGATCCACGGTGATCCGGCCGCAAGGGCACGAATTATGTCTTCAGTCCTCGGGTTGCCGCCGGATAGCCTCGATCCATGCAACTCGGTGTCAACGTCCCCAATTTCGGCCCCGGCACGGATCCGGGCATGCTGCGCGACTGGGCACAGACCGTGGAGGGGCTGGGATTCGACCTGCTGATGGTCTCCGACCACATCGCGATCACGCCCGACGTCGCGGAGCAGTATCCCGCCCCCTTCTACGAACCCTTCACCACGCTCGCCTGGCTGGCCGGCGTCACCCGGCGGGTCCGGCTGGGCACCACGGTGCTCATCGTCCCCTACCGACACCCCCTGCTCGTCGCCCGGATGGCCGCCAACCTGCACCGGTTGAGCGACGAGCGCCTGGTGCTCGGCGTGGGCGTCGGCTGGGCGCGGCAGGAGTTCGCCGCACTCGGGCTGGCGTTCGAGCGCCGAGGCCGAACCACGGACGAGCACCTCGCGGCGATTCGCGCCGCGTGGGCGGACGGCGAGGACGACTACCGCGCGGGCGGTATCCCGATCTGGGTCGGCGGCAACAGCGACGCGGGCATCCGCCGCGCGGTGCGCCTCGGCGACGCCTGGCATCCGCTGCGCCGCACCATGCCGTGGATGCACGCGGCGGTCGACCGGATGCGCGACATCGCCGAGGGGGAGGGCCGGGCGACGCCGGCGCTGGTGCCCCGGATCGCGCTGCACGTCACCGACGAGCCGCTGCCCGATGCCACGCGACTCGCCGGCGAGGGCACGATCGAGCAGGTTCTCGACGATCTGGACGGCCTGCGCGGCCTGGGCGCCGAGACCGTCGTGCTCGATCCGTTCGACGGTGACCCGAACGAGACCCGGCATCCCGGCGCCGCGTGGCGCATGCTGGCCCGGGTGGCCGAGCGACTGCGTACCCCCAACGGCGGGCGCACCCCGCCCGGGGTGCGCGCCCCTTCCGGCGAGCGCACCCCGCCCGCCGATTCCACTGAAGCGAAATGACGGAGACCCGATGACCGTGTCGGACGACGAACTCATCCACCTGCGCCGCTGCGTGGAACTGGCCGCCGAGGCCGTGGCGGCCGGCGACGAGCCGTTCGGCTCGGTCCTGGTCGCCGCGGACGGCACCGTCCTCGCCGAGGACCGCAACCGCGAGCGCAGCACCGGGGACCCGACCCGCCACCCCGAGATCGAACTGGCCCGCTGGGCGGCCGCGCACCTGACACCCCCGGAGCGGGCGGCGGCCACCGTATTCACCTCCGGGGAGCACTGCCCGATGTGCGCGGCGGCGCACGGCTGGGTGGGCCTCGGTCGCATCGTCTACGTCAGTTCGGCCGAGCAGACCGGCGAGTGGCTGGCCGAACTGGGTGTTTCGGCCTCCCCCGTACGGGCCCTGCCGATCGGGGAGGTCGTACCCGGGCTCGTGGTGGAGGGCCCGGTCCCGGCGCTGGCCGAGGAGATCCGCGCGCTGCACCGCCGCTTCCGCGGCCAGGGTTGACGGCCGGTCGGGGGGGCGGCGGGCCGCCCGCCCCCCCCCCCGCGCGGGGGGGGGGGGGGGGGGGCGGGCGTTCGGGGTGTCCCGGGCGCCAGATGCGCGGCCCGATGTCGAGGGCGAGGGCCGGGACGAGCAGGCTGCGGACAAGCAACGTGTCCAAGAGCACGCCGATGGCCACGAGCAAGCCCTGCTGCAGCGAGGTGACCGTGGGGATGACGGTGAGCGCGGCGAAGGTCGCGGCGAGCAAGAGTCCCGCCGAGGTGATCACGCCGCCGGTGACGGTGAGCGCGGTCAGCATGCCCTCGCGATGGCCGCGCAGCCGGACCTCCTCCCGGGCCCGGGTCATCAGGAAGACGGTGTAGTCGATGCCCAGCGCGACCAGGAACAGGAAGCCGAACAGCAGCAGACCACGATCGATCCGGGGATGACCGAGCGCGCGGAAGACCAGCACGGCGGCACCGACGGCGGCGGCGTACGAGAGCACCACGGACAGCAGCAACACGATCGGCGCGACCAGTGCGCGCAGCAGCACCACGAGCATGATCAGCACGATCGCCAGGACCAGCGGGATGAGCAATTTCTCCTCCCTGCCCTGCGCGTTCGAGGTGTCGAGGGCGACCGCGCTCTGCCCGCCGACGACGGCCTCGGACACCTTCCCGGGGGCATGATCGAGGGTGATCCGGATGTGGTCGACGGTGCGTCGGGCCGCGCCGGTGTCGGGGGCGTCGGCGAGGACCGCACCGATGTGCGCCCACCCACCGGCGGTCCGGTCGACGCTCGCGGCGGCGACCCCCGGGACGCTGCGGATGATCGCCGCCGCGTCGCCGCCGACGGCCGAGGGCACGTACACGTCGGCCGGCGCGGCGGACCCGGCGGCGAAGTGCCGCGCCAGGAGTTGCTGGCCGGTGACCGAGTCGACCTTCTTGGTGAACTGCTCCGCCTGGGTCTGGCCCGTGGACGTGGCGGTCGCGCCCAGTGCGAGGGCGGCCAGGACCACGGCGGTGCCGATCCAGAGCGCGCGGGGGGCACGTCCCACCAACCGGGCCACCGCCGGCCACAGTCCGCGTGCCCGCTCGGCGGCGACCGGCTCGGCCGGCGCGTCCGGGGTATACCGGGGCACGAACGGCCAGAACGCCCACCGGCCGAGGATCACGAGCAGGGCCGGGAGCAGCGAGGTCATCGCCAGCGAAACCACCGCGACGCCGACGGCCACGACCGGGCCGAGTCCCCGGGTGGAGTTCATGCTGCCGAACACCAGGCACAAAGTGGCCACGATCACGGTCAGCGCGGACGCGACGATCGCCGGCAGGCACCTGGTCAACGCCTGCACCATCGCCTCGTGCCGGTCCTCGTGCCGGCGCAACTCCTCGCGATAGCGGGCCACCAGGAGCAGTGCGTAGTCGGTGCCGACGCCGAGGACCAGCACGGTGAGGACGTACGCGCTCTGCCCGTTGACCAGCAACCCGGCGTGCCGGGCGAGCAGATACACCACCCCGTTGGCGACCTGGGCGCCCAAGGCGACCGAAAGCAGCGGGATCAGCCACAGGATCGGACTGCGGTACGTGATCAGCAGGAGCAGCGCGACCAGGCCGAGAGTGGCACCGAGCAGGGCCAGATCCAGGCCGGAGTAGACGTCGATGAAGTCGGCGATGTTGCCGGCGCGTCCGGTGATTCGTACGTCGAGCCCGGCCGGCGCGTCGGCCCGGGCCAGGTCGCGCAGCTTGTCGACGCCGTCGCCGAGCACGGCGTTGTCGTTCTTGGACGTGCGCAGCGCGACGCTCAGGAACGCGGCCCGACGGTCCTCGGCGACCACGGGCGCCGGCACGGGCGCGGCGGCGCCCTCGGCCGCGAGGGCCGCCCGGTCGCGGTCGACCTTGGCCAGGTCGGTGGCGGACAGGCCGCTCTCGCGGGCGTAGACGACCACCGCCGTGGCGACGTTCTTGTCGGCGAAGTGCTTCTCGCCGATGTCCATGGCCTTGGTCGACTGGGCGTCGGCCGGCAGCCAGGTCTGCGGGTCGTTGTCCTGGACCGAGCCGATCTTCGCGGCGAACGATCCGCCGACGGCTATCAGCAGGACCCAGATCGCCAGGACCGCCCACTTGGAGCGGCGGCCCGCGACGACCCGGGCGTAACGCGTCCATCCGGGTGTGGCGGACGGACCTGGTGAAGCGGGGGGCCGTATCGCCGCCCGGGTTGTGGCCATGTCTACCTCGTGGATGCGGTCGAAAGCGGTAGGGGAGAAGGGCGCCGGTCGACGGGTGCCGGGCGCCGGTGGTCGCACGTCGGCCGGGGCGGGACGGCGGCATGGGGGGCCGAGGGGCGGTCGCGTGCGGTCGCCGTGCCGGTGGCGGGCACCGGACCGCCCCTCGGCGGCCTTTTTTCCGAGGGTCGTCGGCGCGGGTCAGTACGAGATGGCGACCCGGGTCGCGAAGGTCTCGCGGTCGTCGACGTGGCCGAGGATGAAATCGGCCAGGTCGGCGCGCGAGAGCCGGGTCGGGCGATCCAGTGGCCGCCCCTCGTCGGGGCTGTACCGGTAGGTGCCGGTGCGCGGTCCGTTGGTGAGCATCGGGACGCGGATCACGGTCCAGTCGAGCGCGTCGGCGCGGGGGTCGGCCTCGGCCAGGTCCTGCTCCATGCGGTGCATGTCGGCATAGGCGTGCCGGTGCAGGGGCTTGACGATGAATTTGGTGACCAGGCGCTGGGCCGCCGGCACCCCGGCGCCCGAGTCGAGTGCGCCGGAGGAGAGGCAGACCAGGCGCCGGACACCCGCGGCGGTCATCGAGCGGCGCAGATTGGCCGTGCCCCGCGAGTAGATCGTGGTGGGCGCGCGGGTGGTGGCGCCGAGCGCGCTGAGCACGGCGGTGTGGCCCGGGACCACCGCGTCGATCGTGTCCGGGTCCAGCGCGTCCCCGGCGACCACGTGCAGGTGTTCGTGTCGGGTGGTGACGCGTCGCGGATCGCGGGCGAGGGCGGTGACGCGGTGGCCGGCGACCAGGGCCTGCGCGACGAGCCGCATGCCCGTGCCGCCGGCGGCGCCCACGACGAGCAGGTTCACGGCGCGGTCGGGTTCGTCTGCGGCCGGCCGGCGGGGCGACGGAAGGGCGGCGCGCCCGCGAGCTTGCCGCCGTCGATCGGCAGGGTGGCGCCGGTGATGAACGAGGACTCGTCGGAGCACAACCACACCACGGCCGCGGCGACTTCGTCGGGCAGACCGATCCGGCGCATCGGCATGGCCTGGGCGGCGGCCTGTCGGGCCTGCTCCCCGGCGGCCTCCAGCTGCTCGGTGTGGATCGGGCCGGGCGCGAGCGCGTTGATCCGGATGCCGGCGTCGGCGTAGTCGAGCGCGGCGGTGCGGGTGAGCCCGATCAGGCCGAACTTGCTGGACACGTACCCGGCCAGACCGCCGACCGCCTGGAGGCCGGCGGTGGAGGACATGTTGACGATGGCGCCGCCGTTGCCGCTCGCGAGCATGGCGGGGATCTCGTACTTCAGGGCCAGGAAGACGCCGCGCAGGTTGACGGCGAAGGCGCTGTCGAAGGCGGCCACGTCGACGTCGGCGAGCGGGGTGGGCGGGTGGCCGCCGCCGGCGGCGTTGTTGACCGCGGCGTCCAGCCGGCCGAAGCGGTCGACGGTGGTGGCGACCAGTCGCTCGACGGCGCCGGGGTCGGTGACGTCGGTCGGCACGGCGAGCGCCCGGCCGTGGGCCGCGTCGAGTTCGTCGGCCAGCGCGGTCAGCGCGTCCGCGTCACGGGCGGCGAGCACGACGCGCGCACCGGCATGGTGCAGGGCTCGGGCGGTGGCGGCGCCGATGCCGCGACTCGCACCGGTCACGATCGCGACGCGGTCGGCGAGAGGTTGGTGAAGGGTGGACATGGTGCACTCCCGAATCGAGGTGGCGCAAAGTGTGGAGGGTGCGAATCCCGCGTATCGGGACGCCCGGGCAGGCCGGGGTATCCGCGATCCGCGAGGTCGCGTAGAATTCAATGGACAGACAGTAAATCCAAAATTGGGAAAGGGGCAAGCCGCGTGAGTCCGCGCGTGTACAAGTCCGACAAACGCCAGGCCGCAGCCGAGGACACCCGACTGCGCATCCTGACCGCCGCCCGCTCGCTGCTCGCGGCCGCCAAGCCCACCCAGATCACCCTCGACGCCATCGCCAAGGCGGCGGACGTGTCCCGCCAGACCGTCTACAACGCCTTCGGCACCAAGGCCGGCCTGCTCGAAGCCCTCTTCGACGGGCTGGCCACGCGCGCGGGCGTCGACCTGTCCGAGGCGTTCGCCGCGCCCGACGTGCACGCGGCGCTGCGCCGGTTCACCGAGACCTTCTGTCGTTTCTGGGCCGCCGACCCGGTGGTGATCCGCAGGCTGCGCGGCATGGCGGTGCTGGATGCCGATCTCGACCGACTGCTGCGCGAGCGCGACGACATGCGCCGCACCGCGCTCGGCTCGCTCCTGGCGGCCCGGGGGGTGGAGGCCGGGTCCGAGACGATCGACGTCGTCTGGCAACTCACCGGCTTCGAGATGTACGACGGCCTGGCCCGCCGCGACCCCGAGCGCGACCCGGCCGGCCCGATCGCCGACGCCGTCACGGCCGTATACGCGGCCGCGCGGGACTGACCGGGAGGCCGCGCCGAGCCGGCCGCCGGGTGACCCGGGTAATGGCCGGCCGGAGCCCGAGGGGTACTCGAGTCCTGGGTCTCGTGGACGACGCGGGCGGCGCGGTGGGTTGCCTAGCGTCGATGCATGAAATCACAACGTTTGTCCCTTGCCTACGGCCCGGCGGCCGTCTCCGTGACGCCCCCGGCCCCCGCTCCGTTGCGCGGTGATCCCGCCCTGGCGCTGGCGGCCTACGCCTTTCCGCTGCGCAGCACCGTCCCCGGCGGGCCCGACACGGATCTGGCGGCGTTCGGCACGATGCTCCAGGGCGTGGAGGTGGTCGGCGCGGGAGCGGCCACCCACGGCTCGGGCGAGTTCGGCACGGTCAAGCATCGGTTGTTCCGACATCTCGTCGACCACCACGGCTTCCGCGGCCTCGTGCTCGGGATCCATCCGCGCGCCGGAGCGCGTCTGGACGCGTGGGTGCGGCACGGCACCGGCCACCTCAAAACGATCATGGACGAGGAGTTCCGCGCCGACGACAGCCCATGGAACACCCTGGAGACGCTCGACGTGTTCCGCTGGATGCGGCTGTGGAACGTGCGCGGTGCGCCGGGCGCGGTACGGGTGCTCGGGATCGGGAGCGAACTCTCGCACGCCGACCGGGCCGAGGCCGCGGCCGAGGGGGTGATCCGGTGGCAACGCCGGATCGGCGCCGGGGTGTTCGTGTGCGCGCACAACACCGAGGTCGCCGCGGGAAGCGGGGTGGGGGACGAACCGCCGAACGCGGGGCGGGCGTTGCGCGAACGGCTCGGCGGTCGGTACGCCGGCGTCGGATTCACCTTCGGCCAGGGCTCGTTCGGCGCGATCGACACCACCGCCCCGGGGCGGCCCCGGCGCCGCTTCGACCTCGGACCCACCGGGCCGGGCGCCGCCGAGTTCGTCCTCGGACAGGTGTGTCGACGCGACTGGTATCTGGACACCCGCACGGTCGCCCCCGGGCTCGCCCGTGACTGGTTGGCCGACGCCCACCCCACCCGCGGCGTCGGCGTCGTGTGGCCGTGCGACGAGTACACGAACACCCGCCTGCACCCGACCTACGACATCCTCGTCCACCTGCACCACGTGGGCGCCGCACACCACCGCTGAAGCGCACCGACGCGGCCCCGCCCGGTCAGCGCCGGGCGGCCTCCGCGGCGCCGAAGCGTTCCGTGAACGCCGTCCGGTCGGGCGAGTCGGGGGAGGGGTCGTGGATGGCGAAGACGACGTGTTCGAAGGCCGTCGCGAAGGGGCCGTCGGGGGCGAGGTGGTCGTGGAACGCGCCGGCGACCTCGCGCGGGTCGTTGCGGAACACCCCGCATCCCCAGGCGCCCAGAACCAGGCGGCGGGCGCCGTGATGCCGGGCCACCGCCAGAACGCGGCCCGCGCGGCGGCGAAGGGTCTCCCGGACGCGGCCGTGCGCGGCGGGGTCGCGTTGCAGGGTCTCGCCGGCGTTGGGGGCGGCGCAGGTCAGGAACGACACCGGGAACGGCTCGTCGAGGAGGCGACCGTGCTCGTCGCGGTGCACCGGGACGGCGGGGGACCAGATGACCCGGTCGCTGTAGAGGAGATCGGGTCCGGCTCGGTGGGCGGCGTAGTAGTCGGGGGCCCGCAACAGGCACGGATACAGCAGGCTGTTGCGGCACAGGTCCTCCTCCTGGGCCCGGGCACCGCGCAGATAGCCGCCGCCCGGGTTGCGCGCGGAGGCGAAGTTGAGCACCGCGATCGTGCCCGAGCCCGACCCGGACAGGCGCCGCGCGGCCTGGAGGCTGCTCTCGCCGGTCACCCGGACCCGCGTCGACGGCCCGGTGCCGACCGGGTGCGGGGCGAGCGGCTCGTCCGGGGGATGGCCGACGGTGCCGGACATCGCCGCGTGCAGCGCGGGCCCCACCCGGACCGTGCCGTAAGGGGTCGAGTATTCGCCCGTGGCGACGATCCGGGCGTTCACGGCAGCGATGTCCCGCAATCTGCTGTTCACAGGCTCGTACGCTAGAGGTTTGCCACGCGAGGGCCCAATTACTCTCGGCACGCGGCGCGTCGCTCGGCCGGTGATCGAATCGATCAGGAATGAAGAAGCACGGTCGCGGAGCCGGCGGCTAGCGTGATCGCCACACACCGCCGACCCGCCGGCGCCGACCCACCGAAAGCGCCCGACCGCGAGCACAGGAGTCAGGATGAGCAAGGCCCCGAGGACGAATCCGCGGTCGCCCGCGCCGCACGCCGCCGACACCCACGATCTGATCCGCGTGCACGGCGCCCGGGTGAACAACCTCAAGGACATCGACGTCGAGATCCCCAAGCGTCGGTTGACCGTCTTCACCGGCGTGTCCGGCTCGGGCAAGAGTTCGCTCGTCTTCGGCACGATCGCCGCGGAGTCGCAGCGGCTGATCAACGAGACCTACAGCACCTTCGTCCAGGGCTTCATGCCGACCCTGGCCCGGCCGGAGGTGGACGTCCTCGAAGGGCTGACCACCGCGATCCTGGTCGACCAGCAGCGCATGGGCTCCGACCCGCGCTCCACGGTCGGCACCGCCACCGACGCCAACGCGATGTTGCGCATCCTGTTCAGCCGACTCGGCAAGCCGCACATCGGCCCGCCCAGCGCGTACGCGTTCAACGTGCCCTCGGTCCGGGCGAGCGGCGCGATCACCGTCGAGCGCGGTACCAAGAAGGCGGTGAAGGCGTCCTTCCAGCGCACCGGCGGCATGTGTCCCGGCTGCGAGGGCCGGGGCACCGTCTCCGACATCGACCTCACTCAGCTCTACGACGACTCCAAGTCGCTCAACGAGGGCGCGCTCACCGTCCCCGGCTACAGCATGGAGGGCTGGTACGGCCGGATCTTCGGCGGCTGCGGCTTCTTCGACCCGGACAAACCGATCCGCAAGTTCACCAAGAAGGAGCTGCACGACCTCCTGTACAGGGAGCCGACCAAGATCAAGGTCGACGGGATCAACCTGACCTACGAGGGGCTCATCCCGAAGATCCGCAAGTCGATGCTGGCCAAGGACATCGACGCGCTCCAGCCGCACATCCGGGCGTTCGTCGAGCGGGCGATGACGTTCGGGACCTGCCCCGAGTGCGGCGGTACCCGGCTGAGCGAGGGGGCCAGGTCGTCGCGGATCAAGCGGGTGAGCATCGCCGACGCGTGCGCGATGCAGATCAGCGATCTGGCGGAGTGGATCCGAGGCATCGACGAGCCGTCGGTGGCGCCGCTGCTCGCCAACCTCGGGCACTCCCTCGACTCGTTCGTCGAGATCGGCCTCGGCTACCTCTCGCTCGACCGGGCGTCGGGCACGCTCTCCGGCGGCGAGGCGCAGCGGGTCAAGATGATCCGCCACCTCGGCTCCGCGCTCACCGACACCACGTACGTCTTCGACGAGCCCACCATCGGCCTGCACCCGCACGACATCCGGCGGATGAACGACCTGCTGCTGCGTCTGCGGGACAAGGGCAACACGGTGCTCGTGGTGGAGCACAAGCCGGAGACGATCGGGATCGCCGACCATGTGATCGACCTCGGCCCGGGCGCCGGTTCGGCGGGCGGCACGGTCTGCTTCGAGGGCACCGTGGACGAGTTGCGCAAGAGCGACACCGTCACCGGCCGGCACTTCGACGACCGGGCCAGGCTCAAGGAGCGGGTACGCAAGCCCACCGGCGCGCTGGAGATCCGCGGCGCGGCCACGCACAACCTGCGCGACGTCGACGTGGATGTGCCGCTCGGGGTGCTCACGGTGGTCACCGGGGTCGCGGGCTCCGGGAAGAGTTCGCTCGTGTACGGCTCGCTGGTGGGCGGCTCGCAGGCCGCCGGCGAGGGTGTCGTGTCGGTGGACCAGGCGCCGATCCGGGGTTCGCGGCGCAGCAATCCGGCGACGTACACCGGGCTGCTCGACCCGATTCGCAAGGCGTTCGCGAAGGCGAACGGGGTGAAGCCGGCCCTGTTCAGCGCCAACTCCGAGGGGGCCTGTCCCACCTGCAACGGGGTCGGCGTGGTCTACACCGACCTGGCGATGATGGCCTCCGTGGCGAGTGTGTGCGAGGAGTGCGAGGGCCGGCGGTTCGACGCCTCGGTGCTGGAATACCACCTCGGCGGGCGCGACATCAGCGAGGTGCTGGCGATGTCGGTGAACGAGGCTCGAGAGTTCTTCGGCGCGGGCCAGGCGCATACGCCGGCCGCGCACACCATCCTCGGGCGGCTCGCCGACGTCGGGCTCGGCTACCTCGGTCTGGGGCAGCCGCTGACCACGCTGTCCGGCGGCGAGCGGCAGCGGCTCAAGCTGGCCACGCACATGGGCGACAAGGGCGGGGTGTACGTCCTGGACGAGCCGACCACGGGACTGCACCTCGCCGACGTCGAGCAACTGCTCGGGCTGCTGGACCGGTTGGTCGACGCGGGCAAGTCGGTGATCGTGATCGAGCACCACCAGGCGGTGATGGCGCACGCCGACTGGATCATCGACCTCGGGCCCGGGGCGGGGCACGACGGCGGGCGGGTGGTGTTCGAGGGCACGCCGGCGGATCTGGTCGCGGCCCGGTCGACGCTGACCGCCGAGCACCTGGCGGACTATGTGGGGGGCTGAGGGGGCGGTGGGTCGGTGCGTCCCGGCTCGGCGGTGTGTTCCCCCGGGCAACTCCCGTGCCTGGAGCCCCCATGATGCCTCCGAGTAGCGGTCACAATCTGACCGCTACCGATGTGAGGCTGGGGATATGGACGCGAGGAGAGGCGAGGGATCTGTCGTGATCGTGGGCGGGGAAACGAAGGGGGGTCGGTTGCGATGACCGTTCTCGACGCGCGGGCGCTCAACCGGGCGACCCTGGCACGGCAGTTGTTGCTCGATCGGATGGACATGGCGCCGGCGGCGGCCGTCGCGCACGTCGGCGGTCTCCAGGCGCAGGAACCGCAGGAGCCGTTCATCGGGCTCTGGTCGCGGTTGCGCGCGTTCGACCCGGCGACGCTGTCCGACCTGGTGACCGGACGCGACGTGGTGCGCACCCACCTGATGCGCCGCACCGTGCACCTGGTCACCGCCGCCGACGCACTGGCCTGGCGGACCCGTCACAACGCGATGTTGCGGCAGCGGGTGATGGGCGTGTACCGCCGTGAGCTGGAGGGGATCGATCTCGACGAACTGGCCGCGCAGGGCCGGAAGGTGATGGCCGACGGGCTGCCGCGCTCGATGTCGGAGTTCGCCCGGGCGCTCGCCGATCGTTGGCCCGACGTGTCGCCGAAGGCGCTGGGGGAGATGCTGATCGCGCTCGTCCCGGTGGTGCAGCTCCCGCCGCGCGGGGTGTGGCGGACCCGGGCGGGTGTGCGCAACGCGCTCGTCTCCTCGTGGCTGGGGCGCGAGGTCGACCCGCCGGCCCCGGGGGACGCGGATCCGGTCGGCGAGGCGTTGGTACGGCGCTATCTGGCCGCGTTCGGCCCCGCCTCCTCGGCCGACCTGCGCGCCTGGTGCGGCCTCGCGGGTCTGCCGCGCGCGGTTGCCGCGGTGCGCCCGGAACTGGTCTCGTTCCGGGACGAGCGGGGGCGCGAACTGCTGGACCTGCCCGACGCGCCGCGCCCCGACCCCGACACCCCCGCCCCGGTGCGCTTCCTCCCCGCCTTCGACAACGCGCTCCTGGGCTACGACGACCGCACCCGCGTCGTCGACGACGCACACCGGGGCCTGTCGGTCGCCGGCGTGCGCGTGGTCCTGCTCGACGGCCGGGTCGGCGCGACGTGGAGCGTCGAGGGCGGGGCGGTGACGGTCACCCCGCTGGGGTCGTTGTCCCGGGCCGAACACGCCGCCGTGGGCGAGGAGGGGCAGGCGTTGGCGTCGTTCCTGTCCGACGGCGAGAACGACCGGGTGCGGATCGGGTAGGCCGCCATGTGGTCCGCTCGTCCGGCTGTCAGGCCGGAGGTTGGGTCAGGTCCTCCTCGTCGGCCTCGGTGAGGATGCCCTCCGGGCTGATGTAGAGGTTGTCGATCGGGGCCTGGCCGTAGCCCGCCTCGACGATCTCCTCGATCCGTTCGCAGATCTCCTCCGGTGACGCCGTTGCGGCACGATCTCCCTCGGGGCGTCCCCGCTTGCCGACGTGTTGACCGAAGAGATCCGCGATCCGTTCGTCGAGCCCGATGCGGACCCGGGTTCCCGGCACCACCGCGACGAGGAACCGCACGCTGTCGACGGTGAGCGTGGCGGTGCTGCCGTCGATCATCTCGAGGAAGGGACGATAGAACTCTTCGTAGAACTTCGCCTTCTCCATGGGATCGCCTTCCTCCCGGCGCCGCTTTTGGGCGGGGTCGGCCACGTGCAGGTGCCACCGGCCGTCGGCGGGATTGACCCGCGCGACGGAGGCGATGCGGGCATTGGGCGCGACGAGCGCGCCGAAGACGCCCGGCATGCGCACCGTGGCGAGCTTGCGGGTCTGGTCGATCGCCGTGCCGAGCAGCCCCGCGACCCCGGCGACGGCGAAACCGCCGCCGGCCGCGCCCACACCGCGCCCCTTGGCCTCCCACACCTGGCAGGTGCCCGCCCCCAGGTTGAAGAACACGATGTCGGGCAGGTTGGCCGCGGCGAACGCGGGATCGAGCGTGTATCCGACGCCCGCTCCCCCGTAGGCGGCGGCGTGGCGGGACAGGTGGCGCGGGAAGGTGAAGCCGGTGATCCCGGCGGTGTACACGGCCAGTGTCACGCCCGTGAAGTAGGCCAGGGAGCGCTTTTCGCCCGCGTCCAGCGCCGCCAGGATCGGCGTGTCGTGCAGGTGGCCGCCCGCGGCCGTATAGGCGGACACGCGCAACGACGCGACGCGCCAGGTCGCCTCGTATGCGGGGTGTGGTCCCGCCGGGTACAGCCCGATGCGCAGCGACGCGTTCGTCAGTCCGGCCCACGTGTAGGGCGCGTTCGCCGCCAGCGCGGGAATGGCCGCCAATCCGGCCGCGGGTATTCCGCCGGCCAGGTGCGGCACCAGCGCGGCGCCGGCGGTGTTGGCCAGATTGATCAGTCGCGGCGCCGGGTTGCCCGCCCCGGCGGGAGCGGCGAGAACCGGTTGACAGTTGCCGACGGCGGCGTGGAACTGGTAGGCGAAATGCGGCACTTCGACCTCCATGCGGTCAGATGCGGGGAGGCGGAATGCCTCACTTCAACCTATCCGCCACGAAAGACCGTCGTCTGGCAAATAGCCGAGAATGGGACGGCGGCGGGCGCGGGGTGAGAACGAGGGCGAGAGCGCGGATGGAGGAAGCCGCCCGGGGGATCGGTCCGGGAAATACTTGCGGGTGTCTGATATCTGTTAATACAATGTCACACCTTACAGAGCCGTCGCGTCATCCGCTCGTGCCCGGCACGTCCCCACCCCCGCCCAGGAAGAAGGCGCCCGCATCGTGATCGCCGCCATCGAGACCGTCGACTACCACGCCGCCGGCGAACCCTTCCGGATCGTCTCCCGTGGGCTGCCCGTGATCGCCGGGGACACCGTGGCCGAGCGACGGGCGATCGTACTCGGGGCGGGCGGTACCGCCACCGCGCCGCGACCCGGCCCGCTCGACGACATCCGCCGACTGCTCACCCGCGAACCGCGCGGGCACGGCGGCATGTACGGCGGTTTCGTGGTTCCGCCGGACGACGACGAAGCGCACCTGGGGGTGTTGTTCTGGCACAAGGACGGCTACTCCACCGCCTGCGGCCACGGCACCATCGCGCTCGGCGCGTGGGCGGTCGACTCGGGGCGGGTGGCGGCGCCGGCGGACGGAACGGCGCGGGTGTACATCGATGTTCCCTCCGGTCGGGTCACCGCCATCGTGCACCGCCGCGCCGGGCGGACCACCTCGGTGACCTTCCGCAACGTGCCCACGGGCATCGCCGCCAGGAAGATCCCGGTGACCACCTCGCGCGGCACGGTACAGGTCGACCTCGCCCACTCCGGGGCCTGCTACGCCTCCGTTTCGGCGACCTCGCTCGGCCTCGCCGTCACCCCGGAGCAGCTGCCCGAGATCACCGCGATCGGCCGGGAGATCCGCGCCGCGCTCGCCGACGAGCCGGCCACCCGGCATCCCGACGACCCGCGCCTGTCCGGGGTCTACGGCGTCATCCTCCACGAGGAACTGCCGGACACCGGGACCGGACTCCACCAGCGCAACGTCACCGTGTTCGCCGACGGCCAGATCGACCGGTCCCCGTGCGGTTCGGGGACGTCCGCACGGCTGGCGCTGCTCGCCGACAGCGGTCGGATCGCGACGGGCGAGGAACTGCGCCACGAGTCGATCATCGGCACGATCTTCACCGGCGAGGTCGTCGGGACGCACGCCGCCGGAGTGCTCACCGAGGTCACCGGCACGGCGTATCGCACCGGCGAGCATCGGTTCCTGCTCGACGCCGACGACACGCTCGGGACGGGGTTTTTGCTGTGACGGGGACGGATCAACTGCCCACGATCCCAGTGCAGTTGACGCCGGCGCAGGCGATCGGGACGATCGAGCGCGCGCTGCTCGGCGGACTCGATCCGGAGGGCGTACCGCCCCGGTCGAGCGTGGCCGTGCCCGCCGGGGAGCTGCTCCTGATGCCCGCGGCGGTCCCGTCGCACGTGGGCGTCAAGATCGCCGGGGTCGCCGTCGGCAATCCGGCCCGGGGACTGCCCCGGATCACCGGCAGCTACCTGCTGCTCGACGGGCCCACGCTGCGACCGTTGGCGCTGTTCGACGGCGCCGCGCTGACCACGCTGCGGACGCCCGCGGTCAGCGCCGTCGCCGTCCGGCGGCTGGCCGTCCCCGATGCCGGGCACCTGGTGCTGTTCGGTACGGGTCCGCAGGCGTACGGGCACCTGGCGGCCCTGCTCGCCGTCCGGCCGCTGAAACGGCTCACTGTGGTCGCGCGACGCGTCGAGGCGGCCCGGGAACTGGCCGAGCACGCCCGCACGTTCGGCCTCGCGGCGACGGTCGGGACGCCGGAGGCGGTCGCCGACGCCGACATCGTGGTGTGCGCGACCACGGCCCGTGAGCCGCTGTTCGACGGCACGCTGGTGCCCGCCCACGCGGTCGTGGTGGCGGTGGGCTCACACGAGCCGACGGCGCGAGAGGTGGACACCGCGCTGGTCCGGCGCTCGGCCGTGTACGTCGAGGCGCGCTGCGCCGCCGCCGAGGAGGCCGGCGATCTGCTCCTCGCCGGGTGGGACGCGGGCCGTGACGCCGGGGTGAACCTCGCGGAGTTGGTCCGGGGGGAGAGGACGGTCCCCGAGGACCGGCCGCGGTTTTTCAAGAGCGTCGGGATGGCCTGGGAGGACCTGGCCGTCGCGGTGGAGATCCACCGGCGGCACGGGGGAAATTGACCCATGAATCCGGGCTCGGAATGCACCCTGTGGCTGGTCGATCGCGCGCCTAGGTTTGTGTTTGCCACCAGGCGAACCACACCGCACCGCACTTCCACAGAACAGGCCACGCCATGTCGTCCCGAGTCGCCACGCCACACCGCAGGACCGCCGCCGCCGAAGCCCCCGGCGGCGGTACCACCCTCGCCGAGACACCCTCCCGCCGTCGGCCGGCGCTCGTGCTCGCGCTGTTGGCCTTCGCCCAACTGATCATCTCGATCGACTACAACATCGTCTACGTCGCGCTCCCCGAGATCGGCACCGGGCTCGGCTTCTCCGCGCAGAACCTCCAGTGGGTGATCAGCGCCTACGCCGTGGCCTTCGGCGGCTTCCTGCTCCTCGGCGGCCGGGCGAGCGACCTGTTCGGGCCGCGTCGGATGTTCACGCTCGGACTGTCGCTCTACGCCGTCTCGTCCCTGCTCGGCGGACTCGCCGGATCGCCCGCGCTGTTGATCGCCGCCCGGGCGATCCAGGGCATCGGCGGCGCCTTCCTCTTCCCCGCCACGCTCACCCTCGTGTCCACGAGCTTCGCCGAAGGGCGGGAACGCAACCGGGCGTTCGCGGTGTGGGGCACTGCCGGCGGCAGCGGGATGATCCTGGGCTCGCTCCTGGGCGGCGTGCTGACCCAGTCCCTCGGCTGGGAATCGGTCTTCTTCGTCAACGTCCCGCTCGCCGCCCTCGCCGCCGCCCTCGCGTTCCCGCTGATCGCCCCCGACGCGGCGCGGACCAGGGGCCGTTCGTTCGACCTGACCGGCGCGCTCACCTCCACCGTCGGAATCACCGCCGTGGTCTACGCCCTCGTCCAGGGACCCGAATCCGGCTGGACCGCCGCCCCCGTGCTCGGCGCCGCGCTCGCCGGCCTCGCCCTGCTCGCCGCCTTCGTCGCCGTCGAACGCCGCAGCGCCGACCCGCTGTTGCCGCTGCGCCTGTTCGCCAACCGCAACCTCACCGTCGGCACCGGCGTCACCTTCCTCTACATGGCCACCTTCGGCACCCTGCTCTACTTCCTGACCGTCTACTTCCAGGGCGTGCACGGCTACAGCGCGCTGCGCACCGGGCTGGCCTTCCTGGTGCCGATGGCCGCCATCGCGGTCGGCTCGCAGACCGCGGGGCGGCTGGCCACCCGGTACGGCATCCGCCCGATCCTGATCGCCTCGCTGCTGACCGGCGCCGCCGGCGCCGCGATCATCGCGCCGACCATGTCCGCCGACGCCTCCTACGCCGCCCTGATTCCCGGGCTGGTCATCCTCGGCATCGGCCAGGGCGCGGGCTACACCCTGATGTTCGGCGCCGCCTCGACCGGGGTGAACCCCACCGACCAGGGCATCGCGTCCGGTATCGCCTCCACCAGCCAGCAGATCGGCGGCGCCGTCGGCCTGGCCCTCCTGGTCGCCATCGCCAACGCCGGCTTGGGCGAGCACACCGGCGAGGCGCTGCGCGTCGCCACCGCCGACGGCCTGCGCACCGCGGTGTACCTGGCCGCCGCCGGCATCGTGCTGACGGCCCTGGCCGCGCTGGCCCTGCGCAGGCCGGCCGCCCGCGAGGTCGCCGCGCACGCCCCCGTCCACTGAGCACCCACCCCCGCCGCGCGGCGCCACCCCACTCGGGGTCGGCGCCGCGCGGCGTTTCGCGGGCGGCGTCATCCGTCACCCGCGCGGTGGCCGGATCAGTCGCCGGTGGGGTGGCTCTGCTCCTCGAGCAGTGTGCGCAGCCGGGCGTGGGGGAGGCCCGGGGTGCGGTGGCCGTCGCGGCCTACGGTTTCCTCGGCGGTGGTCAGGGCGTTGAGGACCGCCTCCTCGACCGCCTGGACGGTGGCCGTGTAGAACGGGTCGATGCGACCCCACGGGATGTGGCGCAGCGTGTCGTAGTCCTCGTCCGTGGCCGGGGACTGGGGGAAGCCACTGGCCAGGGCGCCCCGGTTGGCGGTGGAGAAGGCCAGGAAGATGTCGCCGGAGAAGTGGCTTCCGGTGGTGCCGGTGCGGGCCAGGCCCATCGGGACCCGGCGGGCCAGCGCCGTGCACTGGCCGGGGAGCAGAGGCGCGTCCGTGCCGACCACCACGATGACCGAGCCCGCCCCGCCGGGGGCGAACCAGTCGGTGTCCTCCATCGGGTTGTCCTCGGTCATCCGGCGGCCGACCGGTACGCCCGCGACGACGAGTTCGCGGCGCGCGCCGAAGTTGGCCTGGACGAAGGCCCCGACCGTATAGCGGGCCGTGCCGTACTCGACGAGCCGGCTGGCCGTGCCCGAACCGCCTTTGAAGCCATAGCAGTTCATACCGGTGCCGCCACCGACGCAGCCCTCCTCGACCGGGCCCGGGGCAGCCGCGTCGATCGCGGCGACCGCGTGTTCGGGGCGGACGTGCGAGCCGTTGATGTCGTTGAGGTAGCCGTCCCAGGTCTCGGCGACCACGGGCAGCAGCCACTGCCGGGCGAGGTCGGGCCGGTTGGCCACGGTCCAGTCGATCACGCCGCGGTGTACGGGCCCCACCGCGTGCGTGTTGGTGATCAGAACCGGGCCCGCCAGGCTGCCCGTCTCGTCGAGCCAACTGCCCCCGGTCATCTCGCCGTTGCCGTTGAGCGCATACCGTCCGGCGGCACACGGCAGGCCCACGTCGGCCCGCCCGCGCGGCAGCAGGGCGGTGACGCCGGTGCGTACCGACGTGCCCTCGACGAGGGTGGTGTAGCCGATCTCGACGCCGGGGACGTCGGTGAGCGCGTTGGCCGGCCCGGGTGTGCCGTCGAGGCGGATGCCCAGGGCGCGGGCGCGGGGCCGTCCCGACGGGGTGGCGGTGAGGGGGGATGCGGCGTGGACGTTCACGTGGTGCCTTCCGGGGTGTGCTGGGAAGCCGGGGTATGCCGAGGAGAGGTGTCGGGACCGGTCGCCTCGGGATCCGGGACGACCCGGTCCGGCCGCAGGTCCGGGCAGTTGGTGGCCTGCCGGGCGTGGGCCAGGATCAGGGCCAGGGCCCGCTCGTGCGGCAGCGAGGAGTTGCGGCCGACGATGTGCAGGCCGTAGCCGTCCTCCAGGGTGACCAGGTTCGCGGCCACGTCCGGGATCGGCTCGGTGAACCGGAAGTGGCCCTGGGCGCGCCCGATTTCCAGGATCGAGCCGTACATGGCGACCTGACGGTCGTACAGGCTCTGCGCCAGCGTGGCGTATTCGCTCTCGTCCCGGGCGGCGGCGCTGAACTCGTACAGAACCACGGCGAGTTCGTCCTCCGGACCGGCCGGCAGCCCGAGCCGGGCGCAGGCCACCAGCTTGTCCCGGGCGTCGGGCAGCCGGGAGGCGGTGTCCGTGCGGGAGGTGTAGAAGCGGTCCGCCGCCTGTTGGTAGACCTGCCGCAGCAGGTCGCCGAGATCGCTGAAGTAGTAGTTGACCGAGCCTCGCGCGACGCCCGCCACCTCGGCGATATCGGCCACCCGCAGTTGGGCCAGCCCGCGTCGGCCGACCGCCTCGGTGGCCGCGTGGACCAGCTGCTCGCGCCGCGCCGTCTGATTCCTCGGACGTGCCATGCACCATTCCTTGTCTTCATTGCCAAATTATTGTCAACCCATTGACGTGGGACTCTTCCATATCGTTGACTCCGGCGTCAAAGAACTGACAAGGGAGCCACATGGCCGAAACCCAGGGCAGCCGGCCGCCCGCCGGCACCCCGCCGCCGCAGTCGCCGGCCTACGCCCAGGACCTGTCCCGTTCGCTGGGCCTGCGCGAGAACATGTTCATCACGCTGTCCGCGGTCACGCCCGCGTCGAGCGTCTTCATCATCATGCCGTCGGTGATCAGCGGGCTCGGCGGCGCGGCGGCACTGGCCTTCGCGCTCGCGGCCGTCGCCGGGATGCTGATGGCCTTCTGCTACGCCGAGTTGTCCAGCGCCTTCCCGATCACCGGCGGCGAATACGCCTTCGCGGCACGCACCCTGGGCCGCGCCACGGGCTTCGCGCTGTTCGCGCTGGCGCTGCTCGCCGGGGTCCTGACGGTGGCGGTGATCGCCCTCGGCACCGGCGACTACCTGGGCGTGGTCTGGGACTCGCTCGGCGGCAAGAAGACCGGACTGGCCGTGATCACGGTGGCCTCGCTCGTCTCGGTGCTCGGCATCCGCACCAACGCCTGGGTCACCGGGGTGTTCCTGGCCGTCGAACTCGCCGCGATCGCCGTACTGGCCTGGCTGGGTCTGGTCAACGTCGAGCAACCGATATCCACGCTGTGGACGCCGCACGCGCTCGGCGAGAACGGCGTGCTCGTCGGCGCCTCGGCCGGGCTCGTCTCGTCCTTCGCCGCCGGCGCGCTGTTCGCCTACAACGGCTACGGCACGTCGGTGTACTACGCCGAGGAGACCCGACAGGTCTCCTCGATCGGCAGGATCGTGATGTGGTCGCTCGGGATCACCGTGGTCGCGGAGTGCCTGCCGCTGGTGGCGGTGCTCCTGGGCACGCCGAGTACGAGCGCACTCATGGCGGCCCCGTCCCCGATGAACTACTTCCTGCTCGAACGCGGCGGCGACACGGTCAACACCGTGGTCAGCCTGGGCATCGCGATCGCCATCGTCAACGCGGTGATCGCGATCATGCTGCAGATCGGCCGACTGGTGTACTCCTCCGCCCGCGACCGGGCCTGGCCCGACATGGTGGGCCGGCCGCTGGCCGCGGTGCACCCGCGCCTGCGCACCCCGGTCCTGGCCACCCTGCTCATGGGCGCCGCCGCGATCGTCGTCGCCTGGCTCGTTCCGCTGGACAAACTGATCCTGGCCACCGGCGCCAATCTGGTGCTGTTGTACATCTTCGTCGCCGTCGCCGCGCTGTACGGCCGGATCTCCGGGGCGACCGCCCACGCGACGTACCGGATGCCCGCCTGGCCGTGGGTCCCGGTGGCCGCGATCGGCGTGATGGCGTACGTCCTGTACGAGTCGATCGACGCCGACTGGCGCCCGGCCGGCATCGCCGTGGCCATGGTCGCGGCGGGATACCTCTACTACTACGCCTACCTGTACCCCAGGCGCGAGCACCGCTGGACCATGCCCGACCCGGTTCGGGACACGACCGAGTAGCCGATCGCCCCTCGGGGGTCGGGGCCGTCCCGTGTCGGCCCCGACCCACCCGGTCAGGCCGCCGTGAGGCGGCGCCAGGGACGGGAGCCCGCGTCGGCCGGGGTGCCGTCGAGGACATGGGCGGTGCGGCCGGCCGGCTCCAGGGTGACGGTGGCCAGGCCGGCCCAGCGCGCGCCGAGGGGCTGCGCGGGATCCGGGACGCACGTCACCGGCGGCTCGCCCGGCCCGGTCACCAGGAGCCGGGCCAGCCCGGCCGGAGCGGCGGGCGGCTCGGTGCGGGCGAGCCGGGCCCGGACGAAGTCGTAGCGCTGCCCCGAATCGGGCTGGTACAGCCAGGACTTCTCCGCCTCGGCGGGCACCGGCGTCAGGAAGTGGTTGGTGCGCAGCAGGTATCCCTCGGCCGGCTCCGGCCGGACCTCGAACACCCCGACCGGGCTCAGGTCGAGCAGCACGGCATCGCCCTCGTCGAAGAGCGCGAACGACCCGGACGAGGCGAGGGGCGCGCCGCGAATGATCTCGACGGCCTCGGCGACGCCGCCCGCCTCGCCGAGCACGATCGCGGCGAGGACGTGCATCGGCACGCCGCCGATGCCGTCGCGCTCGTGGCCGAGGATGTTGAAGTGCAGGGCGAGCCCGGCACTGTTGACCCCGATCTTGCCGAGGATGCCGTGTTCGGTGATGCCGACGAAGTCGTACCGGCCGCCGCGCGACTCCACCGTGTGCCACAGGTCGCGCAGTTCGACGTGCCAGTCCCAGGTCTGCACGCCGAACGTCCGCGCCGTGCGGCCCGGCTCGCCCGCGACGCGGCGCACGATCGTGGTGCACTCGCCCGGGGGTACGGCCGCGCTGCGGGCCAGGATCTCGGTGCGCGCGTTGAGCGCGGCCACCCGCCACGGGTCGAGGCCGGCGCCGTGCGCGATGCCCTCGATCTCGGCCCGGGCCCCGGCGTGGAAGCGCCCGATCGTGTCGAGGGCACGTTCGGCGTCGGCACGCACCAGGTCCGGCGTGATGCCGCCCAGCGCGAACAGGCGGTCGTATGCGTCGAGTGCGGCCGGGATGCCGTCGCGCAGTTGTTCGCCGCGCGCGACGCCGCGCGTGTGCGGGTCCGCGGCCGCGACCGCCACGTGGCGACGGGGTCGGGGGGAGGGCGGGACTTCGAGCGTGGTCACGGGCGTCCTTCCGGGGAGCGCGGGTGGAGGCGGACCTCGCCGCCGACGACGGTGGCCAGTACGGCGTTTCCGGGCTGCGCCTCGGGTGCGAGGGTGAGCGGATCGGCCGCGAAGACGGTGAGGTCGGCGAGGAAGTCCGGGGCTATGCGGCCGAGTTCGGCGCCGGCGCCGGCGGCGTGCGCGGCGGCGACGGTCATCCCGGCGTAGGACTCGCGGGCGGTGAGCGCCTGATCGGGCTGAACGGGCGCCGAGTTCGGCTCCTCGACGGGGCGGCGCAGTTGGCAGTCGGCGAGGCCGACGCGCGGGTCGCCGGGGCCGATCGGCCAGTCCGAGCCGAGTGCCACCACGGCGCCGTGGTCGAGCAGGTCGCGGGTACGCCACCCGTGCGCGACCCGGTCCGGCCCGATCCGGCGCGACCAGTTGTCGGTGCCGTCGGCGCGGGTGTGCCGGGTGGCGTGCGCGGGCTGGAGGCTTGCCACCACGTCGAGTTCGGCGAAGCGGCCGAGGAGGTCGTCGGGGATGGACTCGATGTGCTCGATGCGGTGCGGGGCCTGGTCGACCGGGCCGACCTCCTCGATCACGTCGAGGGCGAAGCGCACCGCCCGGTCGCCGATCGCGTGGGTCGCGGTCGGTATGCCGTGTTCGGTGAAGAACCGCATCGCGGCGCGGTAGGCGTGTACGTCGCGCCACAGCGGCTCGCGGTTCTCGCCGTGGGTGTCGGGGTGGTCGAACCACGCGGTGCCGTTGTCGGCGGTGCCGTCGAGCATGAACTTGGCGCCCGCCACGTGCCAGCGCCGACCGCGGCGGCCCTGGAGGTCGGCCACGTGTTGCCAGACGTCCGGGCCGGAGTCGGCCGGCACGAGGGGGGAGCAGCGGATGCGCAGCGGCAGGTCGCCGTGGGCCTCGATGTGCCGGTACACCGCCTCGGACGGGTCGGCGAAGTCGAGCGCGTGCAGCCCGGTCAGCCCACCGGCGGCGAGCCGTTCGAGCCGGTCCCGGACGAACTCCGCTGCGGTGTCGAGGGGGACCTCGGGGTAGTGCGCGAACACCAGGTCCATGGCCTGGAGTTCGACGATGTAGCCGGTCGGGCGGCCGTCCGGGCCGACCTCGACGGACGAGGCGTCGGTGAACGTCTCGCGGCCGGTCAGGCCGATCAGCTCGACCACGTGCGGGCTGACCACCAGGGCGTGTGCGTCGCGGGTCATCAGGGAGATCGGCACGCCGGGGAATCGTTCGCCGAGGACGAGTCCGGTCGGGTCGCCGGCGAAGACGTTCACGTCGAGGTCGTAGCCGGTGATCCAGGCGTCGGCGGGCCGCTCCCGCACGGCGCGGGCCAGCCGATCGCAGACTTGGTCGAGGGTGCCGGCGCCGAGCAGGTCCACGCCGCTGCCGATGGAGATCGAGCCCCAGACCGGATGGGCGTGCACGTCGACGAGGCCGGGCAGGATGGTCGCGCCCGGGAAGTCGTGGACGACGGTGTTGGGGCCGCGTAGCGCGGCGACGTCGGCGGCGGGGCCGACGGCGACGATGCGGTCGCCGGTGATGGCGACGGCGTCGGCGCGGTCGAGCGGGTCTGGGCTCGCGGGGGCTGCGGGCGCTTCGGGAGCGGCGGTGGGCTGTTCGAGGTGCCGGGCGAACAGGATGACGTCGGCGTACACGCGGTTTCCTTCGGTCTTGCCGGGTGCTCGGGGTGCTCGGGGTGCTCGGGGTTCTCGGAGTGCTTGGGGCGTTCGGTTGCGTGGGGTGCTCGGGTAGCTCGGGTAGCTCGGATGGCGTGGGGTGCCTGGTGTCGTCCGGGTGGGGTCACGTCCGCGGGATCGTGCCGGTCCCGCGGGAGACGCCCCAGTAGATCGCCGCGGCCGTGATCATCCCGGACGGGATGGCCAGGTCCACGTCCGCCATCGCGGCGGCGATCGGCCCGGTCCAGAAGCTGGTGTTCACCCACATCGCGGAGACGAGGCCGCCGCCGACCAGCGCGAGAACGCCCGCAGGGTGCACGCCGCGGTGGTACCAGAACGGCCCGCCGCGGCGTTGTTCGAGCAGGTCGGCCCCGTGGTATCGATTGCGCCGCAGGATCAGGTCGGTCACCGCGACCGCCATCGCCGGACCGGTCGCCACGACCACGAGTTGCAACATCGTCTGCACGCTGTCGAGGAAGTCGACGACCAGGATCGCGTACAGCGTCATGGCGGTGCCGAGCACGCCGATGATCAGTACGGCGGGGATGCGGGCGAGCCGGACGCCGACGGACTGGATGGACAGGCTCGCGCTGTAGGCGGTCATGCCGTTGTTGGTCATCGTGTTGACCACGACCGCGATCACGAAGACGGGGATGAACCAGCCCGGCAGGATGCTTTCCAGCGCGGCCTCGGGGTCGCTCATGTCCAGGCCGGTGGCGGCGAGGGCGCCCACGGTGGTGAAGACGACACTGGGCAGGTACGCGCCGACGGCGGTCCAGCCGGCGATGGCGTACGGGTTGCTGTCGCGCGGCAGGTAGCGGGCCAGGTCGGGGCTGTTGGCGTAGGACAGCGGGGTGGAGGCGATGATGGTGAACCCCGCGCCGAGCGCGGCGGCGAGGGCGGCGCCGTGCAGCGGTTCGGCCGGCGTGTACGACCAGTCGGTCTCGGCGAGCACGTAGCCCGTCACCACGACGAACACCACGGTCAGGAACACGCTGAGCCCGGAGTACAGGCGCACGATCGTGGCGTATCCGTAGATCGCGATCAGGATCGTGCCGGCCGCGATGGCGCAGATCACCGCGGCGTCGACGGCCGAATCGTCGGGCAGGCCGTAGCGTGCGGCCAGGCCGATGCCGGCGACCGAGGCGGCCGACCAGTTCAGCGCGAGGTAGGCCGCGGCGATCAGCCATCCGGTCAGGACCAGGACCACCTTGTTGCCCAGGACGCCGTACATCGCGCGGGAGATCACCGACCCGCTGGTGCCGGCGACGGGGCCGGAGGCGGCGATCACGCCGGTACAGATCCACAGCAGGTTGCCGGCGAGGATGAGCCCGATCGCCTGGACGAGGGACAGGCCCATGATGATCAGCGTGGCGCCGACGACAAAGCTCAGATAGCTCACGTTCGGGGCGGCCCAGACCGCGAACAGCCGGCGGGGATCGCCGCCGCGCTCGTCGGCGGGGACCTGGTCGATGCCGCGCGTTTCCCGGTGCCCGGCGGATCCGGAACCGGGTATGTCCTGCGATCTCGCGTCGGGAGTGGGCTTGGTGGTGGTCATCGGGGCCTCTCGGGGTCGGCCGGCCGAGCCGGTTATTGGTCGCATGGCCAACTGGCTAATGGTCGCACATCCAATAAGCTGTGGGCCATGGCGTCAAGACCCCAACCCACCCGCGTTCGCAAGCTGCCCGACGAGCGCCGCGCGGAGATCCTGCGCAGCGCCGCGCGGATCGCCCTCGAAGAGGGCCTGGAACGCATCACGCTGCGCCGGGTCGCCGACGAGTTGGGGGTGCGGCCGGGGCTGATCGGCCACTACTTCCCGGCCGCGGACACCCTGGTCGCCGAGGCGTTCACGGACGCGGCGACGAAGGAGCGCGACACGTTGTTGCCGGCGGACGAGGAGGGGCTGGCGCCGATCGACCGGCTGGCCCGGTTCCTGGTCAGGCTGGCCGACGGGACGTATCTCGACCTGAGCCGGCTGTGGCTGAACGCCCGTCACCTCAGCCGATTCAAGGAGGGCCTGCGCGATGCGGTCGGCGCGCAGGAGACGGTGACCCGTACCGCGCTCACCGCCCTGATCGAAGCAGGCGTCGTGGCCGGGGAGTTCGACACCGACGACGCCCTCGGCGCGGCCCTGCACATCCTGGTCACCGTCGACGGCCTCGGCTCCTACGCCAACGCCAACGCCGATGCCGACGCCCACGGCCGGCTCGACCACCCGGTGCTCGACGATATGGCGATCACCACGGCGGAACGCGAACTCGGCCTGGAACGGGGCACGTTGCGGGCGCGACTCTGACGAGGGCGGCGGCGTCGGGCTTGGCGCCACCCGGAAACCCGGTTGCCGGGCGCGATGCGGACGGCGGAGGATTTCGCCATGTCACAAGCCAGGTCCGGGGATTTCGCGTGGCCGTACCCGAAGATGTCCGCGAAGGCGCGACCCGGGGCGGGCGGCGGGCGCGAGTGGGTGGCGGCGGAGAAGGTGCACGGGGCGCATTTCGCGGTGGTGTGCGACGGCTCCGGGGTGCGGCCGGCCAAACGGCGCGAACTGCTGTCCGACGAGCTGCTGGACGACTTCTTCGGGGTCGCCAGGATCTGGCCGGGGTTGGCCGTGGGCGCGGCGCGCTTCGCCGCCTCGTTGCGGGCGGTGTGGGGTGAGGCGGCCTCGGTGACCGTGTACGGCGAGTTGGCCGGTGGGTGCTACCCGCATCCGGACGTCCCGGCCGATCCCACCTGCGAGCCGGTGCAGACCGGCGTCTGGTACGCGCCCGACCTGCACTGGTTGGTGTTCGACGCGGCGGTGGAGACGGCGGACGGGCGGTGCTGGATCGCGGACCGCGCGTTGCGGTCGGGCGCGGCCGACGCGGGGCTGCGCTGCGTGCCGGCGCTCGGGCACGGCTCGGCGCACTCGCTCGGGGACCTGTCGTGTGTGTTCGCGAGCCTGGTCCCGGGCCTGCTCGGGCTGCCGCGCATCGAGGACAACCTCGCCGAGGGGTATGTGCTCAAGCCGGCCGGGGAGTGGTGGGAGCACGATGGGGCCCGCCCGGTGATCAAGGTGAAGCAGGACGGCTTCGCCGAGGACCGCCGCTTCGCGGGCTCCCGGCCGTACCTGGCCCCGCCGGAGGGCGCGGCCGGGGTGCCGGCGTGGTTGCTGGTGCGAGCCGCGACGCTGCTCACGCCGACCCGCGCGGCGGCGGCGGTGAGCAAACTCGGGCCCCGGGCGGCCCTCGACGCGGTGGCCGAGGAGATCTCCCACGACGCGGCGGAGGAGATCGCCGACGAGGTGGGCGGCCTGTCGGACGCGCAACTGCGGAGCCTGGCCCGGGCCTTGGAGTCGGGGGCCCGCGCGCTTGCCCGCTTCGACGCCGCCGAACGCGAGGGCGCGCGAGGCGGGCGCGGGCGCGGTTCGGGGTGAGTGTGCCGCGCTTGTGCGGGTGGGTATGTGGGTGGGCCTGCGGGCGGGGGGGGGGGGGGCGCGGGGCCGGGCCCCCCCCCCCCCCCCCCCGGGGCCCCCCCCCCCCGTTTTTAACGGGGGGGGGGGCCCGCAACCAACAAAAAAAAAGTGAATGTTTTATAAGGACGGAGCAAAC